>NZ_CP155822.1:0-895000 GCF_045348365.1 Thioclava sp. 'Guangxiensis'
CAGCTGCGGCCACGGCGGGGTTGAGCGGGAGAAAGGATCTCCCCATGTTTGATACGTCAAAACCCACCGCCACATTCCCCGAGCCGATCCGCCATGATCTGGACGGCATCCCCGTGCTGGCGCAGCCGCCCGCAGGAGAGATCCGCGGGATCTGGTTGCATGTTCCGGCCTATGAGCTGTCGAAGGAGGATGCGCTCCCCGTCCTGCAGCGTGCCGCGCGTCTGGGCTATCTGGGTGTCAGTTTCGACCCCTGGATGATGGGCGCGCGCACCATCCCCGAAGACACCGATGACGACACCCGCCGCGCCCGGATCTTTGCCAATTTCCGGCGCAATTTCTGGCCGATCCTCGGCCAGACCGCGATCGAGGTGCCACGGGTGCTCGACTGGGCCGAGGCGGAGTTCGGCATCCATGCGCCCGTCACCATGACCGGCCATTCGATGGGTGGCGATATTGGCGTGGTGGCCATTGGTATGGACAAGCGCATCACCAGACTGGCCGCTGTGGTGGGCACGCCCGACTGGACCCGCCCCGCCGCACGCGATCTCGAAACCCAGACCACCTTCATGGATCTCGGGAAGGCCGACTGGCATGCGCGCTTCTTCCATGATGCGCTGGACCCGATGACCCATCCCGAACGCTATGCCCACGGCCCGCGCATCGCCTTCATTCTTGGCGGCGATGACGAGCATGTGCCACGCAACGGGGCCGAGCGTTTCCGGACCGATCTGGTGGAGCGCTACGGGCTGGAGAGCGTGACCATCACCTATCTCGACGGCAAGTCCCATATGGATTTCATGGACTATGATTTGTGGTGGGACGAGGCTGTGGCGCAGATGCAGGCACAATGAGCTTGCGGCCATCGACCACCTGCCCCACCATTGCCCCGAACGAGGAGGACCCCGAATGGACGACGTGCAGACCCGTATCCAAGGCCGTGCGGGCCGGATTACCCTGACCCGCCCCAAGGCGCTTAATGCGCTAAGCCACCCAATGTGTCTGGAGATCGAGCGCGCGCTTGATCAGTGGCGCGAGGACGGCGCGGTCGATCTGGTGATCATCGATGCCGAGGGCGAGCGCGCCTTTTGTGCGGGCGGCGATATTGCCGCTGTCTATCATGCGGGCCGCGCGGGTGATTATGCCCTGGGCCAGGAATTCTGGCGCGACGAATACCGCATGAATGACAAGCTCGCCCATTACCCCAAACCCATCGTGTCTTTCATGCAGGGCTTCGTCATGGGCGGAGGTGTCGGGCTCGGCAGCCATGTCAGCCACCGGATCATCGGGCATTCGACACAGGTCGCCATGCCCGAATGCGGCATCGGGCTGATCCCCGATGTGGGCGGCACCTGGCTTCTGGCGCGCGCACCGGGACATATCGGCGAATATCTGGGGCTGACCGGCGCCCGTATGGGACCATCGGATGCGATCTTCGCGGGCTTTGCCGACAGGGCAATCCGCGAGGCACAATGGCCCGCGCTGATCGACGAGCTTTGCAACACTGGCACGGTCGCAGCACTCCCCGCGGGCGAGACGCTCGGGGACGGACCGATCGCGCGGGCGCGCCTGACGATCGATCGTTGTTTCTGGGGGGAGGATATCGCCGCCATCCAGTTGAAGCTGGAAACCGCAGGCGACAGTTTCGCGCTCGAGACACTGAAGACCATGCAGCAGAAATCGGCACTGTCGATGGCGGCCACCCTGTGGCTGATCCGCATGGCGCGGGAGGCGCGTGATATCCGCGAGGCTCTTTCGAACGAGTTCCGCTTCACCGCACGCGCCTGCCAGTATGGCGAATTCATCGAAGGCGTGCGTGCCCAGATCATCGACAAGGACCGCCGACCGATCTGGCAATTCAAGGCGGGTGACGTGCCGGAGGACCGGCTCGGGACGCTCCTGTCACCGCTTCCAGAAGGATTGGCTATCGATTTTGGCGCACAAGCAGCCCCAGCTTAAGCAAAGCTGAAAAGTTCCCTCGACACAAAAAAGTTTTTCTTTTAAAAACAGCAACAAAAATCCGACGGAACACGTTTAAAGGACATCTGAAATAGAAATACGGAGCTGTTATATGAAACGCTTTTTGATGTCCGCCTCTGTCGCCCTCGTTGCAATGTCCGGCGCGGCTTTCGCCGACCAGCATGGTGCAAATAACTGCGCCCCGGGTCAGAAATGCCCCCCCGGCCAATCGCAGAAAGTGGATAACCACAGCCAGAAGCCGCAGGCCAAAGGCGAACAGCACGCACAAGCGACCAAAGCTTCGGGCCATAGCGCTCCGGGTCATGCCCCTACAGCCGCTCAACTCAAGCGCCTGCCGGCTCCGCCGAAAGGTCAGGAATACCGTATCGTCAACGACAAGGTTGTCCGCATCGACAGCGATACGCTGAAAACCGTGGCGGCCATTGGCCTCGTCAGCGCGCTGCTGAGCAACTAAGGCACTTGCCTGTCTTTCCCGGCCGGGCATCCCAGCGATGCCCGGCTTTTTTTCGCCAATGCTCTTGGCGGAGTTCGGCAACAAGCCGCGCAAGCCACATTCCGCTTATGGAACATTTTCAGGGCTATGCGCATTTCTTACCCAACTCGAAAGGAGTACGTCATGAACAAGACCATTAAAACGTCGATGATCCTCGCCACCACTCTCTCGCTGGCACCGCTGGCGGCGCTGGCAGATCCGCCGTGGCAGAAGAACGGCCATGGCCTGCCCCCTGGGATCGCCAAGAAAATGGATCACGGGCATCACGATGATGACCGGGTGATCGTCATTGACCGCGACCGCGATGACCGCCGCGCCGATGATTACCGCGATGGCTATCGCGACGGGGCCCGTGCGCGCCACGATTGGCAGCGTGGTGAGCGTATCGACCGCGACTATGTTGTGATCAACGACCCGCGCCGCTATGGTCTGGATCCGCGCTACACTTACTATCGCAGCTACGATCAGGTCTATCGTGTCGACAAGACCGGCCAGATGCTGGCACTGATCGGAGCGGTAAGCTCCATCCTCAACTGACCGGAGACGGCATGTCCCGTTTGACACCCAATATGATCTGCACCCTCGGCGCGACCGCCGGGGGTGTTTTACTGAGCGTGGCTCTGGCAGCACCTCTGGCCGCCCAGACCGTCATAAACGGCGGCAATGCGTTGAATGCCCCCAAAAACCTTGCAGGGGCAGAGTTGGTTCGCCAGCAGCCCGAAAGCGAGCGGACCTGCAAGACGCTTTCCACCGGCTCGACTTTCTGCCGTGTCCCCACAACGGACGGCACCAAAGGGCGCTGGGTTCTGCAGGGCGAGAAGAAGCCCGATTTCGCCGTGGGCGACAGCTTTCCTATCTACAAGCATTCGATGCTGATGGATCTGCGCCGCTACAGCCTGCCCGACGTGGATGGCGACTGGCGCTATTACAAAGTCGGACGCCATATCTACCGCGTTGACCCGCGTAGCAAGAAGGTGATCGCCGTGGTCAAAGGCAGCTTCGACTAACCCTTGCGCCCCAGTTGCCCAAGATCGGTGTCCTGAAATCCCGCGCGCCGCTTCAGCCCGAAGCCGAGCGCGCGGTCAATGCCTGCATGGCCAAGCACAACAAGCCCTGCCGCCACCAGCCACGGAGTGGCCGTGTCGGCTCCCCAACCCGCAGCGCCCAGTGCCGCGATCCCCAGACCGAATCCGTAGATATGGCACAGGTTATACGTGATCGCCCCCGTGGCAGGGCCGAAGAGATAGCCGAAAAACGATAGATCGGGCGCCAGAAAGATTACCGGCCAGACCCACCACGGCCAATCGGGCTCAAGCATATAGGCCAGATAAAGCGCCGCCCCGCCAACCGCGAGGCCTTCGAGGCGGCGCCACATCCGGTCCTGAGCGTGATCCGCGATCATTCAGCCGCGACTTTCAGCCCCAGCATCGGCGCAAGATACCGCCCCGTATGGCTGCGCGAAACTGTAGCCACATCCTCGGGTGTGCCGACAGCCACGATCTCGCCACCGCCATCACCGCCTTCGGGGCCGATATCGATCAGCCAGTCAGCCGTCTTGATGACATCGAGATTATGCTCGATCACCACAACCGTATTGCCTTGATTGACCAGCTCGTGCAGCACTTCCAACAGCTTGCGCACATCCTCGAAATGCAGACCCGTGGTCGGCTCGTCGAGGATATAGAGCGTGCGGCCCGTCGAACGGCGCGAGAGTTCCTTTGACAGCTTCACCCGCTGCGCCTCGCCGCCCGAAAGCGTGGTCGCCTGTTGACCCACCTTGATATAGCCAAGCCCCACTTCCATCAGCGCATCCATCTTCTCGCGGATCGAGGGCACCGCCTTGAAGAATTCCTGCGCATCTTCCACCGTCATATCCAGCACATCGGCAATCGACTTGCCCTTATACTGGACCTCCAGCGTCTCGCGGTTATAGCGTTTACCGTGACAGGTCTCGCATTCGACATAGACATCGGGCAGGAAGTGCATCTCGATCTTGATGACGCCATCCCCCTGACACGCCTCACAGCGCCCGCCCTTCACGTTGAACGAGAACCGCCCCGGTTTGTAGCCGCGCGCCTGCGCCTCCGGCAGACCGGCAAACCAGTCGCGGATCGGCGTGAAGGCGCCGGTATAGGTGGCGGGGTTCGACCGTGGCGTGCGCCCGATGGGACGCTGGTCGATATCGATGACCTTATCGAGATGCTCAAGCCCCTTGATCGTCTCGCAGGGTGCAGGCGTCTGCTTGGCACCATTGAGCCGCATGGATGCCGTCTTGAACAAAGTCTCTAATGTCAGGGTTGATTTCCCGCCGCCCGACACGCCCGTCACACAGACGAACTTGCCCAGCGGAAACTCGGCGGTGACATTTTTCAGATTGTTGCCGGTGGCCTTGACCACCTTGATCTTCTTACCATTCCCCTTGCGGCGCGTCTCGGGGACCGAGATCTCGCGCTTGCCCGACAGATACTGTCCGGTGATCGAGGCCGGATCCTTGGCCAGTTCCTCGGGCGTGCCATGCGCCACCACACGGCCACCATGCACACCTGCCCCCGGACCGATGTCGAAGACGTAATCCGCATGGCGGATCGCATCCTCGTCATGCTCGACCACCAGCACCGAATTCCCCTGATCGCGCAGGTTCTTCAGCGTGGTCAGCAGGCGGTCATTGTCGCGCTGATGCAGCCCGATCGACGGCTCGTCGAGCACATAGAGCACGCCCGTCAGCCCCGAACCAATCTGGCTGGCCAGACGGATCCGCTGGCTCTCGCCGCCAGAGAGCGTGCCGGCCGCGCGTGAAAGCGTCAGATAATCGAGACCGACATTGACCAGGAACCCCAGACGCTCGCGGATCTCCTTCAGGATCGCGCGGGCGATCTCGTTCTTCTGGTGGCTGAGCTGCGAGGGCACGGTATCGACCCATGCAAAGGCATCCTTGATCGACATCTCGACCACCTGCCCCACATGCAGCCCCGCGATCTTCACGGCCAGAGCTTCGGGCTTCAGACGGTAGCCGTGACACGCCCCGCAAGGACGGGTGTTCTGATAGCGCTCCATCTCCTCGCGCGACCATGCGCTTTCGGTTTCGCGCCAACGGCGTTCGAGATTGGGGATAATGCCCTCGAAAGTGCGTTCGACCTGATAGACACGCCCGCCCTCGTCAAAGCGGAAGGGGATTTCCTCCTTGCCCGAGCCATGCAGGAACAGGGTCTGGATCTTCTCGGGCAGATCCTTCCACGGGGTCTTCTTGTCGAATTCGTAATGTTTCGACAGAGCGTTGATGGTCTGCGTCACATAGGGGCTCTTGGTCTTGGCCCACGGCGCCAGCGCCCCGCCCGCGATTGAGAGCGACTGGTCCGGCACCACCAGGCGGTCGTCGAAGAACATCTCGACGCCCAGCCCGTCACATACGGGGCAGGCCCCGAAGGGCGCGTTGAACGAGAAGAGCCGCGGCTCGATCTCGGGGATGGTGAAGCCCGACACCGGACAGGCGAATTTTTCGGAAAACGTGATCCGCTCCCCCTCGCCCTCACGCGGCGCGGTCTCGAGAATGGCAATGCCATCGGCCAGATCAAGGGCTGTGCGGAAACTGTCGGCAAGCCGTGTCTCCATCCCCTCGCGCACCACGATCCGGTCCACCACCACATCGATATTATGGCGGAACTTCTTGTCCAGAACGGGCGGCTCCTCGAGTTCGTAGAACTCGCCATTGACCTTCACCCGCTGGAAACCCTGCTTGCGCAGTTCGAGGAATTCTTTCTTATACTCGCCCTTCCGGTCGCGCACGATGGGCGCCAGAAGATAGCCGCGCGTGCCCTCTTCCATCGCCATCGTGCGGTCCACCATATCCTGCACCTGCTGTGCCTCGATGGGCTGGCCGGTTGCGGGGCTAAAGGGCGTGCCAGCGCGGGCAAAGAGAAGGCGCATGTAGTCATAGATCTCGGTCACGGTGCCGACCGTCGAGCGCGGGTTCTTCGAGGTGGTCTTTTGTTCAATCGAGATTGCCGGCGACAGACCCGAGATATGGTCCACATCGGGTTTTCCCATCATATCGAGAAACTGGCGCGCATAGGCCGAGAGGCTCTCGACATAGCGCCGCTGCCCTTCGGCATAGATCGTGTCGAATGCCAGAGAGGACTTCCCCGACCCCGAAAGACCGGTGATCACCACGAACTGGTCCCGCGGAATATCCAGATCGACATTCTTCAGGTTATGTTCCCGTGCGCCACGGATTTCGATGGTTTTAAGATCGGGCATTTGGACCTCCGGTTGCCTTGGACCCATAGATAGGCGCATGCAGGCAAAACGCCAATGGGATTTAGTGAACAAATTACGAACGTCAGCCAAGGAACTTGTGCAAATCCACCGCGATCAACGGCGACGCCTGCCCAAGAGGCAGAAATACCGGAAGATGGTCGATGTGCTGATCAAATTTCCGCCCATGCCTCAGGCACCCCCTTGCATATGGGCCCGCATTGGCACCATGTCACAGGAAATTTCCAAGGAGCATGACATGTTCGGTTTCCTGCGCCGCCGCGGCAGCGCCATCCCCAGAATCGATGCAGCCGAGGCCCTCACGCGGGTGCGTGCAGGCACGCTGACCCTGATTGATGTGCGCGAGGCCGGCGAGCTGCGCCAGACCGGACGCGCCAAGGGCGCGTTGCATATTCCGGTGGGATCGCTCCTGAAACTGGCGCATCCCGAGAGCGCGGAATGCCTGCCCGCGCTCGAGACCTGCCCGCCTGTCGCGCTCTACTGTGCCTCCGGTGCCCGCGCCGAGAATGCGGCCAAGATGATGCTGCAGATGGGCTATACGGAGGTCTATACGATGGTCAGCCTGCGCTACTGGCAGGATGCGGGTGGCGAGATAACTGCCTGACCCAAGTCAGGTAGCTATCCCGCGAGATCCTCAACCCAACCAGCCCCCATCGGGCGCGGCGCAGCCTACAGGCGGCAGGGTTTTGCCAAAGGTCACATGAAGCTTCGCGCAGCCCCATGCGGCGACCGGCGCGGGCATCACGCGATTGAGCGCGATCCCCACCTCGTCATAGGGCGTATCGGAATTGGTGACATACATATACCAGCGCCCGCCCGCCATCACGATTGCGGCGATCAGCGCCACGACCAGAACATTCACGACCTTTGCCATATATCCCTCCTTGCAGATCTGCGCGTAGTTGCGGCAAGACCGGAAACAACCACAAGGCGAAATTCCTGTTTTCCGGCCCCGCAAGGGCCAGTGCGCGGGTTCTTGCGCGAGCCCCCCGCCTGCGGGCGGAATTCCACCGCAAATCATCCCGAAATGCAGAACACCCGCCTGAAAAGGCGGGCGTTCATGGTTATGGATCCGGCACTCAGAAGTGGATCGCGATCCCGTAGGCATCGAGCACGGCTTCATGCATCGATTCCGAAATGGTCGGGTGCGGGAAGACGGTATGCATCAGGTCTTCCTCGGTGGTCTCGAGCGTGCGCCCGATCACGAAGCCCTGGATCATCTCTGTCACTTCCGCGCCCACCATATGCGCGCCGAGCAGTTCGCCGGTTTTCGCATCGAACACGGTCTTCGCCATGCCCTCTGGTTCGCCCAAGGCGATCGCCTTGCCATTGCCGATGAAGGGGAAACGACCGACCTTGACCTCATGGCCCGCGGCTTTCGCCTTGGCCTCCGTCATGCCGACGCTTGCGACCTGCGGCGTGCAATAGGTGCAGCCCGCGATGGTGCCTTCCTTGATCGGATGGGCATGTTTGCCCGCGATCAGCTCGGCCACCATGACGCCTTCATGGCTCGCCTTATGGGCCAGCCACGGTGCGCCCGCGATATCGCCGATGGCATAGAGACCGTCCACACCGGTGCGGCAGAACTCGTCCACCACCACATGGGTGCGGTCGACCTTCACGCCCAGCCCCTCGAGGCCCAGACCCTCGACATTGCCCACAATCCCCACGGCGGAGATAACGGTATCGACCTCGAGCGTCTCGGTCTTGCCGTCTTTTTCCAGCGTTGCGATGACCTTATCGGCCTTGCGGTCGAGCGATTTGACATTGGTCTTCTCGCGGATCTTCATGCCCAGCTTCTCGAACTGCTTCTTGGCGAATTTCGAGATTTCCTCGTCTTCCACCGGCAGCACGCGGTCCATGACCTCGACCACGGTGGTCTCGGCGCCAAGCGTATTGAAGAAGGAGGCGAATTCGATACCGATCGCACCCGAGCCGATCACCAGAAGTTTCTTCGGTTGATGCGGCGGGTTGAGCGCGTGCTTGTAGGACCAGACGCGTTTGCCATCGGCCTCAAGACCGGGAAGGTTGCGCGCCCGCGCACCGGTGGCCAGCACGATGTTTTTCGAGGTCAGTTCCTCGACGCCCTTGTCGGTCTTCACCGAAACGGTGCCTTTTTTCGGCAGCGTCGCCTCGCCCATGAAGACAGTGACCTTATTCTTCTTGAGCAGGTGGCCGATGCCGCTCGAAAGCTGCTTGGCCACACCGCGCGAACGTGCCACGACCTTGTCGAGATCGTAGCCGATCTTCTCGGCGCTCAGGCCGAAATCTTTCGCGCGCTCCATCAGGTGATATACCTCGGCCGAGCGCAGGAGCGCCTTGGTCGGGATACAGCCCCAGTTGAGGCAGATGCCCCCGAGATGCTCACGCTCGACGACGGCGACATTCAGCCCGAGCTGTGCACCGCGGATCGCAGCAACATACCCCCCCGGGCCCGCGCCGATCACGATCATGTCGAAGCTTTTGGCGGCCATGCGGATTCCTCCATCTGAAAACTAGTTTGGTATTAAACTAGTTCTGTCACCGGATCAATCACCGCTTGCCCTAGAACTGGTCTTCGCGCGAAATCGTCGCCGCGGGAAGGGTTATGCTCATTTCTTCGCCCTGCCGCAGCAAGGCATGCCCGCCATTCCACAGAAACCGCGCCTCCTCCTCGGTCGAGCGGCGGCCGATGATCTCATTACGCCACGGGAAGCGTCCGAACCGCGCGATGACCGCCTGACGCAACCGCGCATCCAGAACCGACCCTTCGGGCATCCGGTCACGGAACAGCGCCACCCCATGCGCCTGTGCAACGGGATCCTCGGCATGGATGTAGGGAAAATAGAAAAACTGGCGCAGCGGCCCGGCAACCTGCAGGTCATAGCCCCGCGCGGTCGCGACATGCGCCATATCGAGCGCCTGCGCTTCGGCGGCCCAAGCCTCGGGCGCGGCGCGGAACATATGGCGGGGCATCTGGTCCAGAAGAATGATCAGCGCCCATGCCCCCTGCGCGCTCTCGAGCCAACCATCAAGCGTGCCCACCCGTGCCTTCCGCCAGAGCCGCGCAAAGCGGCGGCGCATCTCCTCATCAAGGTCGCCATCCTCCCCGAACCAGCGCTCGGGGCCCATCTGCGCACACCAGAAACCGGTGATATTGGCAATCTGCTCCAAACCCTCACCTCCCCAATTCCACTTTAGGGAGGAGCCTGTCATGTTCTGGCCGTGTTGCAAGCCCTGAAAGACAGGGGCACGGAGATTAGCCCAGAAGCAAGGGCCTCAGCGGCCGGAACCGCCTATCCCTGACGCTCTTCGGTATTGGTGCCATATGCCGGATCGGCAGACCCCTCGAAAGGTGTATCCCCTTCCTGGGGATCAGCCGGCAGTGGCAGCGCCATACCAGAGGCGGCTTCGGCGGCGCGCAGATTGTCATGCGCTTCCGCCTCGGCGCGGGCCTCGGCATCGGGGTCATCGGTCACCGCATCGAGCGTATAGTTCACCGCATAGGCCGTCACGGTGGGCGAGAGCACGGCGAAGGTGCCGGTATCATCCGAGGACGGCGCCGCACGTTGGGTCATCCGGTAGAGACCATAGGCTGTCAGGCAGGCAAAGAGCACGCTGATGAACAGGAAAAAGGCCTGCGGGCCGAAGGTTTCCATCATCCAGCCGGTCACCACCGGCCCCGCCACCGAGCCGATCCCGTAGAGGAACATCAGCCCCGCAGAGGCCGCCGCCATCTCGGCGCGATCGAGGAAGTCGTTCGTATAGGCCACAAGGATGGAATAGACCGGATTGGAGATTGCCCCCAAGAGGGCTGCCATTGGCAGCAGCACAGCGAAACCGGGTGTGGCGATGAACAGGTAGAACATGGCTACGGCGGCAATTGCCGTCAGCACGGTCACCATCTGCCGCCGGTCGAGCCTGTCGGACAGATAGCCCAGCGGGTATTGCGCAACCAGTCCGCCGACATAGATGGCCGAAACGAAGAGCGAGATCTCTTTCACATTCAGCCCCGCCTGCGTGCCCCAGACCGACACCATCCCGAACAGAGCCGAGAAGATACCACCCATCAGGAAGATTCCGACACATCCGAAGGGCGAGACCGTCCAGAGCCTGCGGAAGCTCATCCGCGTCTCTGTCGAGAAATCGGGCGCGCGCCCCGCCGAAAGCAGGATCGGCGTAAAGGCCAGCGACACGAGAATCGACGGGATGACAAACAGGAAATATCCCGACGGATCGCCCACATTCAGCATCAGCTGCGCCGAGACGATCCCGATGGATTGAACGATCATGTAGGCCGCCAGAAGCTGGCCGCGATTTTCCTTGTCGGCGCTCGAATTGAGCCAGCTTTCTGCCGAGATATACACCCCGCAGAACGAGAAGCCGATCAGCACGCGCATGAACGACCAGGCGATCCAGTTGGGCGCTGCCGCATAGGCGATCAGGACAGCCGAGATCAGCGAGCCAAGCGCCGCGAAGACCCGCACATGGCCGACCCGCCCGATGAGCCCCGGAATGGAGCGCGACCCGATCAGGAACCCCGCGAAGTAGCCCGTCATGACGATGGACATCTCGTAGGTGCCGATCCCCTCCAGCTGGCCACGGATCCCCAGAAGCGTGCCCTGCATGCCGTTGCCGACCATGAGCAACATCACACCCAGCAACAGTGCCCAGCTATCCTTCACCGCAGCAAACATCGAAAGCTCCCAATCCTGTGCCCGAACCGTGGCACAAAGCCGACATCCATGTCGAGAATCAAACATCCCCGCTTGGCGGTCAGCTAGCCCTCATGGTCCTCACTGTCCAGCTTAGTCTGCCCATTTTCGGTGCAAGTTTGACTAAAGGGTCAAGGGATCAGAAGCGAGCTGTCGCCATAGGAGAAGAACCGGTAGTTATTCGCCACCGCATGAGCATAGATCTCGCGGATACGTTCGGGGCCCATCAGCGCCGAAACCAGCATCATCAGCGTCGATTTGGGCAGGTGGAAATTTGTCATCAGCGCATCGGTCACGGCGAATGTGAAACCGGGATAGATGAAGATATCGGTGGTGCCACGGAAAGGCGCGATGACCCCTGTATCGCGGGCGGCCGATTCAATCAGGCGCAGCGCCGTGGTGCCCACCGGAATGACCCGCCCGCCTGCGGCTTTGGTGGCGGCGATCTCGGCGGCAGCCTGCGTGGTGATCTCGCCCCATTCGCTATGCATCTTGTGGGTGGTCACATCATCGACCTTCACCGGCAGGAAGGTGCCCGCCCCCACATGCAGCGTGACTTCGGTGAACTCCACGCCCTTGGCATGGAGCGCCTCCAGAAGCTCGCGGGTGAAATGCAGGCTCGCGGTGGGCGCGGCCACGGCCCCCGAATGGCGGGCAAAGACCGTCTGGTAGTCATCCTTGTCCTGCGCATCGGGTTTGCGCAGCGCCGCGATATAGGGGGGCAGCGGCATCGCGCCCGCCTCGGCCAGTGCCGCGTCGAAATCCTCGCCCGACAGATTGAACCGCACGGCCAACCGGCCCTCGGTCATCTCCACCACCTCGGCCGAGAGATCGGCGGAGAAGCGGATCACCTCGCCCTCTTTTACCTTGCGCAGCGGTTTGGCCAGCGCCTCCCATGCACCATCGGCACGCGGCTCGAGAAGGGTCACTTCCACATTGGCCGTCACCTCGCCCTGCGCGGACTGGCGTGTGCGCGTGCCCGAAAGCCGCGCGGGGATTACCTTGGTGTTATTGAGAACCAGCCTGTCGCCCTTCTGGAACACATCGACCAGATCGCGCACATGCAGGTCGCGGATCCCGCCGCCTTGGGCCAGTAACAGTTTTGCCGCATCGCGCGGGCGGGCGGGCCGTGTGGCAATCAGGCCCTCGGGCAGGTCGAAGTCGAAATCCGAAAGATGCATCATCGTCTTATTCTGTGCTCAGCGCGGGCGGATCGCTCCGGAACAGGTCGCGGAACATCCCCGGCGTGAAGATGGAAAGCGGGTTGATCGAAACTTTGGGCGCGGTCTTCGATCCCCGCAATGTATAGGTGAAGCCGAACAGGCCTTCTCCGCGTCGGCTGAGGATCTGGCCTATCCCGTTGACGATGTAAAGCGGAGAGATCACCCCTTCCATATCGAAGACGCCGGACTGGGTGAAGTAATTGCCGTTGAGCGTGACCCCCATCGAGGCCCCCGTGGCGCGGCCTTCGCTGATCGACACGCCTTTGGGCGTCAGCTTGAAATCGGCGGAGGCATTGTTGAAGACGATCCCGTCGCCATTGAGCTGTTCGAGAAGTCCGACGATGGAGGCCGCCGACAGCATGGAGGCCAGTACCGGCGCCTTGATGATCTTGAGATTTCTGACGCGCAACTGGCCCTGATAGCTCCGGTCGCCGGTTGGCGAGAGGTTCAGGGTCATCTGCCCGTCGCGGGCATTGTCGAAGAGTTTCGCCGAGGCCAGCACACCGCCCGCATCACGGGTCTCGACCCGCACGGCGGGACGGCCCGAGGCCGAAGGTCCAACCGCGCCGGACACAACCGCGCCACCGTTCAGCCGCGCATCGAATGTCCCGTTGAAGCCTGCGCGGGTGTTGAACTGCCCCACCAGATCGGTGAGTTCGATCCCGTCGGTCACCAGAAGCCGGTCGAGCCGCACCGAAAGCGGTGTGGTGCCCGAACTGCCGCCCCCACCGCCCGCACTATTGGGCAGATCCGACAGGGTCAGCCGCCCGCCCCTGATGGCCACTTTCGGCGGCAGGTTGCGCCCCTGCCCGATCAGGTCCGCCGCCCCGTTGAACCAGCCGCCGATCGACAGAGTGTCAAACCGCGCTCGCTCCAGCCCCTGACCATCGGCGCGCAGCGAGACCGAGCCTGCGGCCTTGAGCCCCGGCACATCGAGAGCGATGCGATCCACCTTGACCGGCTGGGTCAGCGCGCCGCTGATCGCCAGACTTCCCGACGAGCCTTGCGCCTTGCTCCAGCCGATCTGCGGGATCGAGAGCCCGATCCCCTTCATGTCGCTGCGGATGGAATAGGTCACCGGATCGCCCGTCACCATATCCAGATCGAGCGCGGCCCATCCCTCGCCCGAGAGGATATTGTCGGGCAGCGCCACGCCCAGAGCTTTCAGCCCGTCGGGGGTGATATTCAGATAGCCCTGAACCTGTGAATGGCCCGCTTCCTCGGGGCTGAACTTCTTGATCCACCATGCATCGAATTTCTGGTCCTGGAACAGACCGCGACCGCCAATGCGCAACCCGTTCTCGGAATCGGCCAGCAGCTTCATCTCGCGCGAGCGCAGCACCTTTCCGGGCACGATCTTGTCGCTATAGACATCGGTGAGCGTCGCACGCACATCATATTTGAAATCCGAGGGCTGGAGATGTTTCTCCAGCGGAAACTCCAGATGCGTGCGCGCCACGGCCCAACCGGTGGCAATATCGGTGCTCTTGCCCGCTTTCGACAGGAAATTGAAGGGCGGCTCATCCATCAGCGAGAGCGCCGCGGGGATCGGCGAACGGGTCACCAGATCGACCTGCATCGGCGCGGGCTTGAGTTTGATATCGGGCACTTTCAGGGTGGTATCGGCCACCTCGATCGGGCCGCCATTGGGGGCGGTGACCTGCCCCTCCTCGACCATCATCGAATAGGTCTTGCCATCTAGATTGGCAAACCCGCGCCCGTCCTCGATATGGGGCAAGGTCTTGACCGCGCGCACATCGGCACCGCTGAACTCGTAGCCCAGATCGATGCGCGGATCATGGCTGGGCGCGATACGGATCGCCGCGCGCACATTATAGAGCGTGCCATCGGCGATATTCTCCTCGGCCCATGTGCGGGTATGCGCCACCAGTTTCGGCGGCCAGAGCGCCAGCAGGCCCTTCGAGGAAATCCGGCTGATCCCGCTATCGAGGGAGACCTGCCAGCCCTGCGGGCTTGCGGTGATCCTGCCCTTGGCAGAGAGGCGCGTCCGGTCCTCGATCAGCTGGGCCTGTCCGATATCCACGCGGAACGGGTCCAGACCGATACGCAGGTCAATGGCCCCTTCCGAGAAATGCGCGGGCTCCTCGAGCACGCCCTCGGGATCGAGCTGCAGATCATCGAGCGCCACTTGCGCCAGCATCTGGCGCGGCAGGCCCTTGCTGAAATCGCGCAAGAGGATCGAGCCGTTGGCCTGAACGGCGGCGGCAGCGCTGCGGACCTCGAGACGGCTCATCTCGATGCGCTGGTCCTGCTGGTCGTAATGCAGCTCAAGCGCCGCACTCTCGAAGGGGATCGGCTGCGAGCCTTCCACAGGGCTCAGCGCCCCCGCCCCGATATCAAGCTTGGCCACCATCCCCGAGACAACACCCTGATCGTCTATCGAGCTTTGCAGCGACCCCGAGATCGGCGCATCAAGCACCGACAGCCCCGCCAGCGCGGGTGATTGCACCGCCAGATCCCGCGCCGGCACACCGGTGACTGCCGCGCCGAATTGCGCGCGCGGGGAGTTCTTGTAGGTCGTAGCGCCCAGGGCCAGCTGCGCAGGCCGGTCGTTCTGGTCGCCAACATTCAGCGACAGGCTGGCGGAGATGCGGTCGGCTTCCTGTGTCAGGCGGAACTGGCCGTTCGAGACCCGCCAGACACGGCCCAGACGTTCATCATCGAGCCGGATATCGATGGTATCGGCGCGGACCTCGGACAGATCGCGCAGCACGGGTGTGGCAAAGGCCGCCTCGATCGCATCGGTGACATCGGACAGGCTGTCGATCTCGAAATGCTGCATCTCGCCCTGCCCGAGATTGATATCGAAAGAGCCGTCGGCAAGACGGCGCATCGCGATGGCCGCCCCCTTCAACGTGACCGAGGACAGTGCGATCCGGCGCTGCAGGAGGGGCGTGGGCATCACGGCGGCCTGAACCTCGGGCAGCACGGCGATGGGCCGCCCCGAGGGGGTGAGCAGCTGCACCGAATTCAGCTGCACCTGCGGGCGCAGCCCGCTTGCGATCACCAGATCGATCCCGCCCGAGAACCGCGCCTGCAATGTCGCCCCGAGCGCCTGATTGACGCGCGTCTCGATCTTGGCGGTCACGCTGGCAGGCACCCGCATCGGATGATGGGTGAGCGCCGCCCAGACCAGAACCACGAAGAGGCTCACAACAGGAATGGTCACCAGCGCCAATAGCCACAAAAGTGCCCTGCGCAGCGGGCGCCGCTTGGGCGGCGGTGACTGACCGGCCTCGGCCGTCTTCGGAAGATCGGAACTCTCTATGCTCACGCGCCTGTCCTGTTGCGGCCTGACCGCCTTCACGCAATAGCCCTTGCGGGCCGCTCCTATGCCGGACGGCGGGTGCCGACCTGTTTTCGGCCAACCCCATCCCTCACCGCCAGCCATAACCGGAAAACGGGACCAATCCGCGAAAGAGGCTCTTGCCTCCCACGGGCTGACAGATAGAGTTCGTCCGGAAATCATCTAGGCCGTGTTTGGGCTTAGAGACAAGCAAAAGGATAGAAAATGGCGACTATCGGCGAGTTGGCGCCCGAATTCACCCTGCCGCGCACAGAAAATGGCGGCAGCGAAACCGAGCTGAGCCTGAGCGCACTGCGCGGCCGCAAGGTGATTTTGTATTTCTACCCCAAGGACAATACGCCCGGCTGCACGACCGAGGCGCTGGAGTTCACGCGACTGTCGGAAGATTTCGCAAGTGCCGATACCGTGGTGCTCGGCGTGTCCAAGGACAGTCTCAAGAAACACGAGAATTTTTGCGCCAAACATGATCTGAACGTCATCCTGCTGTCGGATGCCGAAGGGCAGACCTGTGAGGATTATGGCGTGTGGGCGGAAAAATCCATGTATGGCAAGACCTATATGGGCATCACCCGTTCGACCTTCCTGATCGACCGCGACGGCACGATTGCCGCGCATTGGCCGAAGGTCAAGGTGGCGGGCCATGCAGCAGAGGTTCTGGCAAAAGCTAAAGAACTGGCCTGAATCCGTTAATTATCGCCGCCGCGCTCTCGGCGAGTTTTCGCTGATGTGAAGGATTGTGCCGCCAAACGGCGCCGGTGCGACAAGGAATCAGGTTGTCACGGGGGGTGCGCGGTTGGTAATCCCTTTCCAGCCGCGCGCAATAGCGCCACATCAATGAAGTCGCACAGGTGACAAATCGGCCACATCCGCCAGACGGACAGGCCCATATCGAAGAGCAGGACAGCCCCTTTGCCCCGACGTCTACTGGATCGAACCAATTCTGCGCTGGAGCGTTTCCTTCCGGAGCAGCGCCTTTTCATGAAGTCGGACGACTCGACCCGTTTCCTGCGGTTGCGCCCCCTGACACAGGCATCGGTTCTGGCAGTGGGCACGGTCCTGTTTGGCTGGTCCATCGTGGCCACCTCGCTCCTGTTCATCGACAATATCTCGGAAGGCTCGTCCGAGCAGCAGGCGGCCATCTCGCAGAAAGCCTTCGAGGACCGCCTCGACAGCCTGTCCTCCGAACGTGACAGCCGCGCCTCCGAGGCGCTGGCCGCGCAGGAACGGTTCCAGACGGCGCTGGGTCAGGTGAGCCAGATGCAATCGGCGCTCCTGCAGTCCGAAGAGCACCGGCGCGAACTGGAAACCGGCCTGCATGTGGTCCAGCAGACCCTACGCCGTGTAATGAATGAGCGCGATGCCGCCAAGGACGAGCTGGCGGGCCTCCAGACCGGCAGCGACGGCAGCGTCAACCCCGCCGCCCGCACCGCTGATATGTCCGAGACGGTGAAGATGCTCTCGAACGCTCTGGGCGATGTCGCCACCGAGCGGGACGATGCCACCAAAGAGGCGGAGGCCGCACGGCAGGAGACCGAGCAGCTGGCCCTGTCGAAGCGCCAGCTGGAGCAGCGCAACGACCAGATCTTCTCGACGCTCGAGGATGCCGTGACGATCTCGATGGCACCGTTCGACAAGATGTTCAAACAGGCGGGTCTGAATACCGACAAGATCCTTGCCGAGATCCGCAAGGGCTATTCGGGGAGCGGCGGGCCTTTGGGCGTGACGATGTCCTCCAAGAGCCCGGCAGCCCTGACCGAGGATGACAAGCGCGCAGCCTCGATCCTCAAGAAGCTCGATGAGATCAATATGTATCGCATCGCCGCCGACAAACTGCCCTTCCAGCTGCCGCTGAAATCGCAATTCCGCTACTCTTCGCCCTATGGCTACCGCTGGGGCCGGTTGCACGCGGGCGTCGATATGGCCCTGCCGGTCGGCAACCATGTGTTGGCCCCTGCCGATGGCGTCGTGATCGCCTCCGAGGTCGAGCACGGCTACGGCAACGTCATAAAAATCCAGCACGAATTCGGTGTTTCGACCGTATACGGGCATTTGTCGAAACGCCGTGTGAAAAAAGGCCAAAAGGTCTCGCAAGGTGACTGGATCGGTGATACGGGTAATACTGGTCGGTCGACCGGACCGCATCTGCATTATGAAATCCGGCTCGGCGGAAAGCCCGTCGATCCGATGACCTTCATCAAGGCTGCCAAGAATGTTTTCTAAAAGCAAAATCCACGAGCCCGGTTCCAAATCCGGAGACACCGAAATCAGCAAGCCCGACACCGGCATGCCGCCGTCGCGCAGCGAATTCGCTCCCTCGTCGGGGCCGGCCCGCGCGAAACCCGGCGCGTCGGTTCTGTCTTCGGACTTGACCATCACCGGCAATATCCGCACCACGGGTGATGTGCAGGTCGAGGGCGTTGTCGAAGGCGACATCCGCGCGCATCTGCTGACCGTGGGCGAGACCGCGACCATCCGTGGCGAGATCGTGGCCGACGATATCGTGGTCAACGGTCGTGTGATCGGTCGCGTGCGCGGCCTGAAGGTGCGTCTGACCTCGACTGCCAAGGTCGAAGGCGACATCATCCACAAGACCATCGCGATCGAATCCGGTGCGCATTTCGAGGGCTCTGTTCAGCGTCAGGAAGACCCGCTGCAGACTGGCGAGACCACGCCCAAACTTGCCCCGCCGGTGGCTGCAAGCGAAGACTGATTTCTCGCGAGAGGATTAGTGAAAAGGGCGGCCAACGGGTCGCCCTTTTTACATTACAACAGACGTTTCGTCAGGCGCAGCGATAGTGCATAGGGCAAGCGTTGCAGGAGCTTCAGCCCCAATGTCAGCTTCTTGGGGAAATGGGTCTCGAACCCGTCGCCCGCCAACCCATCGGCCACGGCCTTCGCCGCCTCCTCCGGCTCGATAATGAAGGGCATGTCGAACTGGTTCTTCTGCGTGAGCCGCGTGTTCACGAAGCCGGGCGAGACAAGGCGCACATCGATGTCGGGCGCGTATTCCACCCTCAGGGATTCCACCAGATTGATGACGCCCGCCTTGGTCGCCGAGTAGAACTGGCCCTTCGGAAGCCCAAAATAGCCTGCGACCGAGCCGAAGATCGCCAGTTGCCCGCCCTGCCGCAGCACAACCGGCGCCGCCTGTGCAAAGCCCAATGTGCCCAAGAGGTTCACCCGCAAAAGCGCCTCGGCCTTCTCCCAGTCGATCTCGCGCACCAGTCCCGGATCATAGAGCGCTGCCGTGGTGATCATGCCGTCGAGCTGCCCCTGCCCGATCTCGGCCACCGCCGCGTCTAGGCTCGCCCGCTCCGACAGATCGACCGTCAGGACGCGGTGGGCGGGCCCCAGCCGGTCCTGTAGATTGCGCAACGGCTCTTCGGAGCGCGCTGACAGGATCAGACGTGCCCCTCTCGCAGCCAGCTCGACCGCAAGCGCCTCGCCGATCCCCGAGCTGGCGCCGACAAGCCAGATCACTTTATCTTTGAAATCCATTGGGCATCTCCTTTCCATTCCCTACGCCGGAGCGGACAAGGAGTTCCCTGATGCTTACGCAGCGACCAGATGCCCCAGCTCGGCGAGGACGGCATTCTCGAGATCGGTGATCGCCCGCCCCCCCGACAGCTCCAGCACCGGAGCCGGCTGGCTCTTCAGCCACTCGCGATGGCGGTTCAGCGACCGGCCACAGAAATAGGGGTCGTCGTAGCTGGCAGCCCAGTTCAGGAATTTGCGGTAGATCTGCTCCATATCGCCTCCCGGTGCCACACGGGTGCCATAGCGCAGCACCTCGCGTTTGCGCAGCCGTGTCAGTCGCAAGGGCGTAGGTGTGCGCAGGAAGATCACAAGATCGGCCTGTGAGAGGATTTCGTCCCCCCAGCCATCGCAGGCCCCCGCCAGCACCCAGCCCGCGTCCCCTTGTGCTTCACGGATCAGATCGCACCGCTCGCTTACGCAGCGCTTGCGGGTGAAGGGAATATCGGTCTCGGCCCAATAGCAATCATCGGTATCGATATAGGGTATCTGAAGCGTTTTGGAGAGCTGCTTGCCGAGGGAGGTAGAACCGGCGCCGGCAGCCCCTGTAATATAAATTCGTTGCGTCATGAAGCCTCCTAAATTTCCCGTTAAAGGGCCCTGTAGGCAGTCATTTAGTGTTTACAATTTCCTCCATCGGCCTAAGAAAATCAATCCGTTCAGCGATCACATCTCGCTCTTGCAGTAAAAAACTGCGCAATTAGATCAGATATATTCAGTTTTCATTCATCAAATTGGAAAAGAGGAGAGCCTTCGCCCTCCCCTTTTGCTCAATCTGTCAGCAGAGATTCGCGGAACCGCCCGTGGATCAATCCGCCGATTGCGCATCCGCGCGGGATTTGCCCTCAACGCCCATCGCAAGCGTCGCCGCCATGAGACCGTCCAGATCGCCATCCAGAACACCCTGGCTGTCGGAGGTCTCGTAGCCGGTGCGAAGGTCTTTCACCATCTGGTAGGGCTGAAGGACATAGGAGCGGATCTGGTTGCCCCAGCCTGCCTCGCCCTTGTTCTCGTGGGCCTCGTTGATCGCGGCGTTCCGCTTGTCGAGCTCCATCTGGTAGAGACGCGATTTCAACGCATTCATCGCGATCTCGCGGTTCTGGTGCTGCGACTTCATCGAGGAGGTCACCACGATATTGGTCGGCAAGTGGGTGATCCGCACGGCGGAGTCGGTGGTGTTGACGTGCTGGCCGCCCGCCCCCGATGACCGGTAGGTATCGATACGGATATCGGAAGGATTGATCTCGATCTCGATATTGTCATCGACCACCGGATAGACCCAGACCGAACTGAACGAGGTATGGCGACGCGCTGCCGAGTCGTAAGGCGAGATGCGGACCAACCGGTGCACGCCGGATTCCGATTTCAGCCAGCCATAGGCATTGGGACCGGTGATCTTGTAGGTGGCGGATTTGATGCCCGCCTCCTCGCCCGCGGTCTCGGATTCCAGCTCGACCTCGTAGCCCTTTTTCTCGGCCCAGCGGACATACATCCGCGCAAGGATCGAGGCCCAGTCACAGCTCTCGGTCCCGCCCGCGCCCGAATGGACCTCGAGATAGGTATCGTTGCTATCGGCTTCGCCATTGAGAAGCGCTTCCAGCTCCTTGGCGGCAGCGTCTTCTTTGAGGGCCTTCAGCGCGGTCTCCGCCTCGGTGATGACATCAGCGTCATCTTCCATCTCGCCCAGCTCGATCAGCTCGATATTGTCCTCGAGCTCCTGCTTGATGCGCTGATAGGTCTCGTATTTGTCCAGCAGCGCCTGACGGTCGCGCATAAGCTTCTGCGCGCGCGCCTGATCATCCCACAGCGTCGGGTCCTCGATCATGGCGTTGAATTCCTCGATCCGGTGCGGCGCCGTCTCGAGGTCCATCCGCTGGCCCAGAAGCTCGAGCGATTTCTTGATCTGTTCAACGATGTTCTGCGTCTCAGCGCGCATGTCGCAACGTCCTTTTCCTGTTCTGGCCGGTCATACAGAAAGACGGCCCCCTCGACAAGTTGCCGAAGGGGCCGAAAATCCGGTCCTGCGCGTGTTAGTAAAGCCCGCCGGCACTGATCGTGCCGAAATTGGCCCGCTGTTTGGGAATGATGGCGGTTTTGCCCGAGGAGGTCGTCACCGAGGTGCTCCCGCTCTCATCGGTCTGACCGGGCGCAAAGAGCGGCAGGTTCGAGCCCATACCGAAGCCCCCATCGACCACCAGCCCCATGCCTGCTGTCGACTGGCCATCGCGGATATATTCGGCCTGCACATAGTCGCCCGTCGCATCCGCCGAGACCATCTCGCCGGTGAAGCGGTTGAAGTTCTGCCAATGGCCTCCCGGCGGCACGGTGAACTCGGTGCCACCGTATTTCTTCACCGCTTCCTTCATGAACTCGTTGAAGACCGGCACACAGAGCGTGCCGCCGAAGGCATGTGCCCCGAGCGAGCGCGGATTGTCATAGCCGATATAGCACGAGGCCACGATATTGGAGGTGAAACCCGTGAACCACACATCCTTGGAGTCGTTGGTGGTCCCCGTTTTACCCGCCACCGGCACGTTCAGGTTCACGCCACGGCCCGAGCCACGCTGGACCACGCCCTTCATCAGCGAGATCATCTGGTAGGCGGTGATCGGGTCGATGACCTGCTCGGCATTGGATTCGATGCGCGGGCCCTCGCCTTCGGGCAGCGTCTGGGCCGAGCAATCGTCACAGACGCGCTGGTCATGACGGTAGATCGTGCGCCCGAACCGGTCCTGCACACGGTCGACCAGCGTCGGCTCCACCCGCTTGCCGCCATTGGCAAACATCGCATAGGCGGAAATCAGGTTGAACTGCGTGACTTCCTGCGCCCCGAGCGCATTGGCGAGGAACCGTTTCATCGGATGGTAGACACCCAGCTTCTCGGCGAGATCGGCAATGGTATCCATGCCGATCTCCTGCGCGATCCGCACCGTCATCAGGTTACGCGACTGTTCCAGACCGGTGCGCATCGGTGTCGGGCCGAAATAGCGGTTCGAGGCGTTTTTCGGGCGCCACATACCTTGCGGCGTGTTCACCTCGATCGGTGCGTCGACCACCACCGTCTCGGGCGAGAAGCCCGAATCCAGTGCGGCCGCATAGACGATCGGCTTGAAATTGGAGCCCGGCTGGCGCTCGGCCTGCGTCGTGCGGTTGAAGACCGAGGACTGGTAGGAGAAGCCACCCTGCATGGCCAGCACGCGCCCGGTATGCACATCCATAGCCATGAAGGCGCCCTCGACCTGCGGCACCTGCCGCAGGGTCCAGCGGATGAAGCTGCCATCGCTATCGGAGGTCATGGCGCGGACCATCACCACATCGCCCACCTCAAGCAGATCGGAGGCCACGCGCGCCTTGCGCTCGAGCTTGCCATCCTTGTTCAGCTTGCGGGCCCATTGCACGTCCTTGGCAGGGATCCAGTTGCCCTTGCCCTCTTCCTTGATGCCCTCGATACCGATCCGCGCATCCTCGGAGGTCAGCTCGAGCACGACAGCAGGCATCCAGCCCTCAACATCACGCGGCACCTTGTCGCTATGCACATCGGCAAGTGCGGCCCGCCAGTCGGCCTCGGTGCCCAGCTTGTCCTTGGGAATGGTCACGCCCGTGCCGCGCCAGACACCACGGCCACGATCGTATTCCTCCAGCGCGTGCTGCAGTGCGCGCGCCGCCTGTGCCTGCATATCGGGGTCGACGGTGGCACGCACGGTCAGACCGCCCGAGAAGAACTCGTCCTGACCGAAGCTGCGCGACAGCTGGCGGCGGATCTCGTCGGTGAAATAATCGCGCGGCGGCAGCTGGTCACGGAAGGGCGCATAATCGCCGTTCTGCACCGATTTCACCGGCAGTTCGCGCTCGGTCTTATAGGTCTCTTCCGAAATATAGCCGTTCTGCCACATCTCGTGGAGCACATAGTTCCGGCGGTCTTTCAGGCGCTGCATATTGCGCACCGGATTGTAGTTCGAGGGCGCTTTCGGCATCGAGGCCAGAGTGGCGGCCTCATAGGGCTTCAGCTCCGAGAGCGGCTTGTTGAAATAGGTCAGCGAGGCGGCGGCCACACCATAGGAGTTCTGGCCGAGGAAGATCTCGTTGAGATAGAGTTCGAGGATCCGCTTCTTGGGGATCGCCTTTGACACCCGCGCGGCCAGAATGAGTTCCTTGATCTTGCGCTCGACCGAGCGGTCCGAGGAGAGCAGGAAGTTCTTCATCACCTGCTGCGTGATAGTGGAGGCCCCGCGGATATCATGTCCGCCGGTTTTCACCGCCTCGAAGACCGCCAGCGCGATCCCGACCGGATCATAGCCCGCGTGATACCAGAAGTTCTTGTCCTCGGCGGAGACGAACGCATCCTGCACGACTTTCGGGATCTCGTCGATCGGCACGAAGATCCGCCGCTCGGTGGCGAATTCGTCGATCAACCGGCCTTCGCTGTTATAAATCCGCGAGATGGTCTTGGGTTGATACTGCGCCAGCTGCTCGTGGCTTGGCAGATCGCGCGAATACATCCAGAAGACGGCCCCGATGGTCAGCGCAGCAAAGAACAGTGCCGTGACTATCCACGAAAAGATGCTGCCGAAGAAGGACAGGATAAATCGGATCAAGGTTCGCTCCTTACCGGGGGATGCCCGTTTTTCGGGAATTACCCGCAATTGTGCCTGCCTATAGCCGCCACGGCTCGGGGCGTCAAAACAAGTTATACCACATCAAGGCGGGATCGCGCTCACATCTCGCTCATGTGAGCGGCCCGCTGTCAGGGTTTTAGGGCTATTTGCGCAAAAGTCTCGCCTCTGCGGCATCCGATTGCGCCCATGTCTGCACCGCCTGCGTGATCACCTGCGCCATATGTTTGCGCCATGTGTCATCGAGCAGTTTCTTGCGGTCGGCGGTTGCATCGAGGAAGCCCAGCTCGATCAGCACCGAAGGGAAATCAGCCGATTTCAGCACCGAGAAATCCGCCCCCTGCACGGGATTTTTGTAAAGCGAGATGCCGCCCGCCTTCATCGCGCCTGCCAGCACCTGCGTGAAGCGCACTGTCCGCGGGCGGGTCTCGGTGCGCGCCAGATCCATCAGAATCCGCGCCACGTCATCGCCATGTCCGTCCAGATCTACGCCGGCCAGAATATCGGCGCGGTCATGGCGCTCGGCCAGTTTCTGCGAAGCGGAATCCGTAGCCTTATCGGCCAGCATATAGATCGTAGTGCCGCTGGCATGGCCGCTTTGCACCGCATCGGCATGCAGCGAGATGAAGAGATCGGCCTCGGCCTGACGTGCGATGGTCAGGCGCGTCTCCAGCGGCACGAATGTGTTTTCGTTACGCGTCATCACCACATCGATTCCCGCCCGGCTCAGCGCCTCTTTCAGCTCGCGGGCAAAGGTCAACACCACCACGGCTTCCGTCGTGCCATCGGCTTCCGCCCCCGGATCGATGCCGCCATGTCCGGGATCGAGCACCACACGCAGCGCCCGCGTGCCGTCCTGCCGCAGGATCGGCGGCGTGACCGGTGTTGGCTGCGGCAGATCCCAAAGCGCGGAATCCGGATCTCCTTTGGCCGTCTCGAACCGGTCTTTGCTGACCGGGGTCAGGGAAATATCCACATCGGGGCTCTCGCCCGTATGCAGCTGCGCCGAGGCGATTTTCATAGGCCCCGTCAGCTCGGCCACCATCCGCGACCAGCCCGGGCGGAACGGCCCCCAGCGCAGCGCACTGACACCGCCCCTGCCCAGCATTTTCGCCGGATCGTGCCCACCGAAATCGACCTCGCGGAAATCCACGACAAGCCGCGGGGGGCTGTCGAGCAGGAAGGCGCGCCACGCCACGGGCTGGGAGATCCCCAGCCGCAGCCGCGTTTCTTTGGCATCTCCGGTGATACTGCTGCGCGCGGGATCCATCTGCGCCAGCGCCGAGAGCCGGTTATCCTGCGCATGGCCCTGAGCAGCCATAAGCGCAAGGCCGATAAGCACCGCGTAAGCCAGCGCCCAGCGGCCAAGGAGTGCTCGCCCCAAAATCTGCATTCTGCCCGATTCCGTTTTGGTTCTTGTTGATGGCAACGCTAGCCGAAACCGCATCGCAAGTCAGCCAGCCAACCGCGCCGCCATGAAAGCCCTGAGCCGCTCCAGCCCCTCGCGGATCCGTGGTGTGGACTGGGCATAGGAGAAGCGCAGCGTGCTCGCCCCGCGATGGGGATCGAAATCGAGCCCCGGCGTGACCGCCACCCCCGCCTCGCGCAGGATCTCCTCGGCAAAGGCCAGACTGTTATCGGTCAGATGCGCGACATCGGCATAGATATAGAAGGCCCCGTCGGGCGGCGCGATCCGGTCAAACCCGATCTGCGGCAGCACCTCCAGCATAAGGCGGCGGTTCTCGGCATAGGCCGCGCGGTTGGCTTCCAGCTCGTCGATACAGTCCAGTGCCGCAAGCGCCGCGATCTGGCTGGCATGGGGCGGACAGATGAACATGTTCTGCGCTAAGCGCTCGACCGTGCGCACATGGTCCTCGGGCACTACGAGCCAGCCGACCCGCCACCCCGTCATCGAGAAATATTTCGAGAAGGAATTGACCACATAGGCCTGATCGGAGACCTCCAGCGCCGTCACCGCGCGATCCTCGTAATGCAGCCCGTGATAGATCTCGTCGGAGATGAAGGCCAGATCGCGGGCTTGCGCCAGATCCATCAGCGCCTTCAGTTCGGGCTTGCCCAGCATCGTGCCCGAGGGATTGCCCGGCGAGGCGACGATCAGCCCCTGCACATCCTCGGGGATGTCCTGTGGCACCGGCTGATAGCGGTTTTCAGCCGATGCGGGCATCCCCACCGGCTCGACCGACATCGCGCGCAGGATCTGACGGTAGCTCGGATATCCGGGCTCGCCCAGAGCCACACGGTCCCCCGCATCGAAGAGCGCCGAAAACGCCAGCACAAAGGCCCCCGAGGAGCCCGAGGTCACCACCACCCGCGCGGGGTCCAGATCGACGCCATACCAGCGCTGGTAAAGCTCCGCGATCCCGCGGCGCAGCGCAGGAAGACCCAGCGCCACCGTATAGCCCATCGCCTGATCGTCGAGCGCCTTGGCCAGCGCATGGCGCGCCCCTTCGGGGGCGGGGGTCGAGGGCTGGCCCACTTCCATGTGAACGATATCGCGGCCCGCATCCTCGGCCGCGCGAGCGGCCTCCATCACATCCATCACGATGAAAGGATCAACTTGTCCGCGGCTTGAGAAACGCATGGGGGGCCTCCATTTTCGGGCTTCGACCCTGCCGCGATAGGCCACGGGCCGCGCAGCGTCAATGCCGCCGCCCCCGAACCTGCGGCAGGCCCTTGCTCCGCAGCGCCGCATGCGTCACTGTGGGGCCCAACCCTCCGCACCTCATCCCATGTGCCGGAGACAGGATCGACAGAGGACCCGATGAACCGCAAACTTATTCCCGCCTTCGCCCTTTCCGCGCTCATGGCCCAGCCCGCAGGAGCGCTGGATCTGGGCTCGATGACCGACGCCGAGCGCGATGATTTCGGGCGCGCGGTGCGCAGCTATCTGATGGACAATCCCGAAGTGCTGGTCGAGGCCATCAACGAGCTGGAGAAAAAACAGAACGCGCAGGTGGCCGAGGGCGACCAGCAGATGATCGCGGCCAATGAGGACGATCTGCTCAACGATCCCAATTCATGGGTCGGCGGCAATCCCGATGGCGATGTGACGATTGTCGAGTTCATGGATTACCGCTGCGGCTATTGCAAGAAGGCCTATCCGGAGGTCAATTCGCTGCTGAAATCGGATGGCAATATCCGCTTCATCGTGAAGGAATTCCCGATCCTCGGCGATGCCTCGGTAAAAGCCGCGCGCTTTGCGATCGCGACCAAGCAGGTGGCGGGCGATGCGGCCTACGAGAAGGTCCATGACGCGCTGATGCGCCTGCGCGGCGATATCACCGACGAGAGCCTGAGCGCGCTGGCCAAGCAGCTCGACCTCGATGGCGAGGCGATCCAGAAGGCCACCAACTCGTCCGGGGTCGAGGCGGTGATCGAGGCCAATTACAAGCTCGCCCAGCGGATGGGCCTGTCGGGCACACCCTCCTTCGTGATCGGCGACGAGATGCTGCGCGGCTATGCGCCGGAGGAAGCCATGAAACAGATGGTGGACGACCAGCGCGGCTGATCGCGCCCCGCGCCATGCAAAAAGCCGGCCCTGAGGCCGGCTTTTTCAATCACGCGTCATGGATGTCTTACTTGAAGACATAGACGATGGCGCGGGTTTGCGGGTCCACGAGGACCGGTTCCTTGTTCACATTGACATAGGAATACTGGCTATCGGGCACGGGCTTGAGCACGACATTCTCGGGCAGCTTCGCGCCAGTCTTCACCTCACCCGACAGATAGACCGGCTCTACCGGGTTTTTCTCGACATAGGTCACGGTGGCCGGTTCGGGCTTGGCCGCATCGCCAATCAGTGCCCCGCCGATGATTGCGCCCACAATGGCACCTGCCGGACCGCCCATCGCCGTGCCCGCCGCGATCGCACCGCCCGCTGCGGCGCCGGCGCCTGCCCCTGCCAGCGCACCTGCGGCCTGACCATCCTCGGCATCTGGGTCAGGCGCCGTGATCGTGGTCACTTCGACATTTTTCGGGCGGTCGGCAAGATAGACGACGTTGTTGCCCTGATTGATCGCGATGTTCGATGCGGGGGTCCAGCCGGTCTGGCCTTCATAGGTCACCTGGCACCAGCTGCCGGTCGCGATGCAACCATCGACCTCGATATTGGCCGCCTGCGGCGCGCTCATGCTCACCGAGTAATCCGCCCCCGGGCCTGCGCGCAGCGAACCGTCGGTGCCCAGCATGGCCGGAAAGGCCGATGCGGTGGTGGCGATGCCGGCGGTGGTCAGTGTGGCAATCGCAGCGACGGTCATTTTGGTCTTATTGAGCATCTTCGTATCTCCTCGTCTATTCACGGGCGGCGCTGTTGGCCGCATTTGGACAGACAACTCGGAATGGCCGAAAAGCGTTCCGCCATCCCGATCACAAGATTCTCAGTCTGCTGGCGGGAACCCGCCGAAGGCTCAGCCGCCGAAGCTGCGCGTCGTGGCGCTCGACCCGAAGCCCCCGCGCGAGACAGCGGTGGCTTTGGTCATCGGCGCCTTACCGATGGTCGAGGCCGGTTTCTTGAACAGGCCCTGATTGAGCTTGGCCTTGCCGTTATTGGTCGAGAAGGTCGCCGAGCGGTCGGCATTGGTATAGCCGCCCTGTCCGTTGCGATAGAGAGGCTGCGCCGAGCCGCGTCCGCCCAGCATATTGCCGATCAGATAGCCCGCCAGAAGCGGCATGAAGATCGAGCCCATACCGCCGCTGCTCTGCTGACCGGTGGCCTGTTCCTCGGAGCCGCAATTGCCCGCGCCATGCTCTTCCTCGCAGACCTGCAGGCTGTCATAGCGTGGCGCGGATTCCACATTCAGTTCTTGCGCCTGCGCGAAGGCGGTGCGGCACTGCTCGGCGGTGAACTCGCCCCCCGCGCCCGCGGCCTGCTCGCAAGAGGCCAGATCGGGGAAGGCCTGCGCATCGACCTGACTGTCATCCTTGCACCCCGCCAGTGCAAAGGCAGCGGCCCCCATGATGGTCAGCGTGACATATCTCGAACGTTTGGGACGGAAATGTTTTGTCATCTTTGTGATCCTTCGTCGAACTGGGGCTGCGGTCAGCCGCGGATGAAATGCGGCTTGAACCGCGACAGGTCTTGGGTGATGCGCGAACGGTCCTCGCGGATGCCGATCCCCACACAGGTCTCGCCCACGATCCACGCGCCAATGATCGGACGGAACCCGTCAAATTCCGGCAGCGGCTGATAGGCCTGCACGATGCGCGGATGCTGGGCATAGCCGTCCTGCGTGGCCTTCTCGACTTTAGCCCCTTCGATGATCGAGACCGACGCCCCCTCGCGCGAGAAGATCGGCTTGGTCACATAACCTTTCAGGAGCTGGTTATGGGCGCGCGCGAAGCTCTCGCCGATCTCGGGTGCGGGGCGGCCATTGCCCGCCAGCGCGCCCGCCACATCCTCTTCGAAATAGGCCGGAAGCAGGTTCGGATGGCCCTCGAAGAAATACCACAGCATCGGCAGGATCGCTTTGTTGGACAACAGCGCCTTCCATGCGGGCTCGAGATATTGCACCCCCGCGCCTGCCAGATATTGCGCGTAATCGTCGCGCAGGAGATCCTCCCACGGATAGAGCTTGAAGAGCGTGCCGATCACACGGTCCTCGTCATCGAGGAACTGCTTCTCCTCGCTGAGCCCGATTTTCTCGAGGTCGAAATAATGCGCGCCAAGCCCCGCCTCACGGGCCGCCCATCCCAGCGCCTCGACGGTGGCATAATCCTCGGGATTGCCGCCCATCGCGGTGAAATGCAGATCCGTATTGGGCTGGAAGAGCTGGCGGAACCGCTCGACAATCGCCTCATGGATGCCGTTGAACTGGTCGCAACCGTCCTCCAGCACGCCCGCCTGCATCTGTTCCTCGAGCCATTGCCACTGGAAGGCCGCGCTCTCGTAAAGCGAGGTCGGCGTGTCGGCATTATATTCCAGCATCTTCGCCGGCCCCTTGCCGTCATAGGCCAGATCGAAGCGGCCATAGAGCTCGGGCTGGTTGTCGCGCCAGCTGTTGCGCACCAGATCCCAATGCGCCTCAGGCAGGCCCATCACCCCGATCAGCTCCTCGGAGTCTACGATCCGGTCCACCGCCTCGCGGCACATCGCATGCAGCTCGGTCGAAGGGTCCTCGATCCGGTCCTCGATCTCGCGGAGCGTGAATTCATAGGCCGAGGTCTCGTCCCAATAGGGCTCGCCATGCATATCGGCAAAGGTGAACCCCACCTCCTGCGCCATCTCGCGCCAGCCTTCGCGTTCGGGCAGATCGATCTTTTGCATGACATCCTCCTGAGGTCTTTCCCGCGATGCCTAGACGTTTTCGCCCCGCCGATCCAGCCTTCTCCGCCCCCAGAGGCGAAAACAACCCGTAGCTTAACCCTTGGGCAAAGATTTCGCCTTATGTCTTTGGCCATTGCAGGAGATGGCCTTGATGTTTTTGCGCAGCCTTACCGTTTTCCTATCGATGATTGTGATCAGCCTTGGTGCCGCCCGCGCGGAGGGGGTGGCCGAGCACGCTGTGACCGGCGTCTTCGCGCCCAATACCGATATCCGGTCCACAGCCTTGATGATTGCAGGTGGGGCCGCCGACCAGAACGCCGCCGAGCTGACCGCTTTGGCGCGGACACTTGCGGATATGAATACCCTCGTCATCCTGATCGAGGCCGACTGGCTTCTGGATCTGGGCGGGGGATGCAGCGGGGCGGTGCCGTCCCTGCTTTCCATTTCGGAGGAGATCGGAAAGCGCCGTGGCGCCGCCCCGAGGGCACCTGTTCTGGTGGGGATCGGGGCAGGGACCGCCGTGGCGCGGGCCGCAGCCGCGCAGGCACCCAACCGATTCAAGGGGCTGGTGACCGCGGGGCTTGCGCGCGATCTGCCCGATCCGTGCAGGACGCCGCTTCCCGAAACCGGCCGCAAGACTGTGCTGCGCTGGCATGAGGTCGCCTCCGAAGAGACGTCCGCTCTGGCGGGCGTCAGGGGCGTGCGCTTCTATCCGCCCGAGGACCGAAGCCCCGAGGCGACGCGCGCCGCGCAGGTGAAGGCCTATCTGGCGCTTGCCGGCACCGATCATGCCTTTGACACCGATACCGGCGCGGAGGGCCTTGATGATCTGCCCATCACCCTGCATCTGCCCGAAGCCGACGCGCCGCCACCGCCGGCCTATGTGATCTTCCTGTCGGGAGATGGCGGCTGGGCCAATTTTGACGAGGAAATCGCCGACAGGCTGGCCAAGGCGGGCCTGCCGGTGATCGGGATCTCTTCCATGCGCTATCTCTGGCAGGAGCGCAAACCAGCCAAGATCGCGCAGGACATGGCGCGGATCGACCGGAGTTTTGCCGCCCGTTTCGGGACCGATCGGGTCATTCTTGCGGGGTTCTCGCTTGGGGCCAATGTGACGCCGTTTTATGCGCCCTTGCTGCCAGAGACGATGGCCGAGCGCGTCTTGGGTCTCGCGCTCCTATCGCCCGAGACCCATACCGGTTTCGAGGTGGTGATGGGCGGCTGGCTCGGCCAGAAGACCGGATCGCAGGATGTGGTCGCGGCACTGGACGCGCTCCCCAAGGCCATGACCACCCTATGCCTTTTCGGCGAGGATGATAAACATAGCGCATGCCCCGCCACCCGCCATGCTCTTCCGATGGCCTTTGACGGCGGCCACCATCTGGGAAAATTCTATGATGAGGCTGCGGGCGCCATCCTCGACCTTCTTCCCTAAGGGCAGCTTGTTCTCCCCCTCAAAGCCATTAGCTTATGCCCTATGTTTTTTGGCTCAGGAGGTTTGAAAATGGCAGCACCGCTCATTCAGCTCAACGATGGCAACAAGATCCCGCAGTTGGGTCTCGGGGTCTGGCAGATGCCCGAAGAGGACGCCCCCGCCCTGATCAAGGCCGCCACCGATGCGGGATACCGCCATTTCGACACCGCCGCGCGTTACGAGAACGAGGCCGGTATCGGGCGCGGTATCCGCGACTGCGGCATTCCGCGCGAGGACCTGTGGATCACCACCAAGGTCTGGAACGACCATCAGGGTTATGACCGCACGTTGACCGCCTTTGACGAAAGCATGAAAAAGCTCGGCCTCGAGGTGCTCGATCTCTATCTGATCCATTGGGCGATGCCCGCGCGCGACACCTATATCGACACATGGAAGGCGCTGATCGAGCTGCAAACGCAGGGCCGTGTGCGCTCGATCGGTGTGTCGAACTTCACGCCCGACACCCTGACGCGGCTGATCGATGCCACAGGTGTGGTGCCTGTGCTCAATCAGATCGAGCTGCATCCCGCCTTCCAGCAGCGCGAGATGCGCGCCCTTCATGACAGGCTCGGGATCAAGACCGAATGCTGGTCACCGCTTGGTCAGTCGCAGGTGCTCTCGCGCCCGGAGCTGGCCGAAATCGGCGAGAAACATGGCAAATCACCGGCGCAGATCGCGCTGCGCTGGCATGTGCAGAACGATCTGATCGTGATTCCGAAATCGGCCAATCCGGAGCGGATCGCCGCAAATATCGACGTGTTCGATTTCACGCTCGATGCCGAGGATATGGCAAAGATCGCCACGCTCGACCGCGCGGATGGCCGGATCGGGCCAGACCCTGCTACCGCCGATTTTACCTGAGATCGCGGCATGGGCGTCAATGCGCGCCCATGCCCCTCTTGATGCGGCGGATCATCAGCCAGACCGCCAGCACGACCAGAGGTGTCAGCCCCGCGATCATCATCTCCTTGCTGACACCCAGCTCTCTGGCCAGCGGATAGACAAGATACCCGCACAGGCTGACCGCGTAATAACTGATCGCCACCACCGACAACCCCTCGACGGTATGCTGCAGGCGCAACTGCAGGTCCGAGCGGCGGTCCATATTCTCCAGCACCTTCTGGTTCTGCGCCGAGCGGTCCACATCGACCCGCGTGCGCAGCAGTTCTGCCGCACGGCTGGCCCGTTCGAGCATGGCATTCAGCCGCCCTTCCGCCGCAAAAACGGTACGGATCGCCGGATCATAGCGGCGCAGGATGAACTCCCCCAGCTTCTGGCGCCCCTCGAAACGGGTCTCGCGCAGGATCTCCACCCGCTCGCGCACCAGCGCCGCATAGGCGCGTGTTGCCCCGAACCGGAACGAGAGCCGCATCGCCAGCGTCTCCAGTTCATAGGAGATATCCAGAAGCTCGTTGAGAACCAGCTCGGGGGCTGTATCTGCATCGCGCATCGAGGCGATCAGCGCGGATAGCGCGGGATCGAGCGAGTTGAGCCGTCCCGTCAGATCGCGCGCCCGCGACAGGCCCAGCATCGACATGGCGCGGTAGGCTTCCAGATCGCAGATCCGCTGAACCACACGCCCGACCCGACCGGGTCCTGTGCCGGGGCGCACGAAAAGCGCAAAGCGCATCTGCCCCGCCGGATCGATCCGGAAATCGCCCGCCAGAATGATGTCCTCATCCACCACCCATGTGCAGACGAGATTTTCGGGCACGAACCAGTCATCGACGAGCCGCGTCACTTGGGCGGGATCCTCCGGCATATCCTCGATCCGGATATGTACCGCCACCAACCGCTTTCCGGGTGCCGCCCGCAGCCAGTCATCGGGAAAGACCGCCGTTTCCGCCGGATCGAAGGGCCGCGATGACACGCCATCGCATTGCGCCAGATAGCTCACGAATTCGGTGTGGCTCTCCCATGAGAGCTGGTAGCGCCCGATCCCGTCGGCATGATGGGTGGCCCCCAAGGGTGGCTGCGGCGCGCCATGACGCCCCAGAAGATCACACAGATGGGCAAAATCGGCCTCGCGCGGGCGCGCGGCAGCCTCCACCGGCTCCTTTACCGCCAGATAGACCACATGCGAGGGCACGGAGATCTTGGGGAACGGGCGCGCATGGAGCTCGGCCACCATCGGGTAGCGCTGCGGGTGATCTTCTTCCGGCGGCATCGGCATAGCGGTATTTCCTCGTTACGACCGGAAAATCCTGCCTCATCAGCGACCAGCTGTAAATAAATTTATCCTGTATGATCAGATATTTGCAGGCATACTTTCGCATACTGGCAAAACTGCATCGGCCAAAGCACAAGGCCCCGGAATGTCTCCCGGGGCCCTGGCTTTATTGCGGTTGGCAGCCTGTGTCAGTTCGACGGCAGGCGGGCCCTTTATGCTTTCATCAGATGGAGGAGTTCATCCACTGATTTACGGGCGTCGCCGTAGAACATGCGGGTGTTGTCCTTGTAGAAGAGCGGGTTCTCGATGCCCGAGTAACCGGTGCCCTGACCACGTTTGGACACGAATACCTGCTTGGCTTCCCAGACCTTGAGGACCGGCATGCCCGCGATGGGGGAGTTCGGGTCTTCCTGGGCGGCCGGGTTCACGATGTCATTCGAGCCGATGACGATGACCACATCCGTCGAGGGGAAGTCGTCATTGATCTCGTCCATCTCCAGCACGATGTCATAGGGCACCTTCGCCTCTGCCAGAAGCACGTTCATATGACCCGGCAGACGGCCTGCCACGGGGTGGATCGCGAAGCGCACGTTCTTGCCGCGCGAGCGCAGCAGGTTCGTGAGTTCGGAGACCGCGTTCTGCGCCTGCGCCACAGCCATACCATAGCCCGGCACGATGATGATGCTATCGGCATCATGCAGCGCATCGGCCACACCGCCCGCATCGATGGCGATCTGCTCGCCCTCGACTTCCATCGCGGGCCCCGTGGTCGTGCCGAAGCCGCCAAGGATGACCGACACGAAGGAGCGGTTCATCGCCTTGCACATGATGTAGCTCAGGATGGCACCCGAGGAGCCCACCAGCGCGCCGGTGACGATCAGCAGATCATTACCAAGCGAGAAGCCGATGGCCGAAGCCGCCCAGCCCGAATAGCTGTTGAGCATCGACACCACCACCGGCATATCGGCGCCGCCGATGCCCATGATCAGGTGATAACCGATGAAGAACGCGAGAAGCGCCATCACGATCAGCGTCCATGCGCCGCCGCCACCCATGTAGCACAGCAGGAGCGCCAGCGACAGGATCGCCGCACCCGCGTTCAGGAAGTGGCCGCCCGGCAGCTTCTGTGCCTTGCCGTTGATCTTGCCCGCGAGCTTGCCGAAAGCGATGATCGAGCCGGTGAAGGTGACCGCGCCGATGAACACGCCAAGGAAGGTCTCGACCTTGAGGATATTTACCTCGGCCATCGACTTATGCGCGACGATCGCGGCAAAACCCGAAAGCTGGTCATAGGCCGCAGGCATCACGCCGGTCTGCGCATGTTCCAGAATGATCGGCATGACCGAGGCCAGCACGATATGGGTATTGAGGCCGATGAACACGGCCGCCAGACCCACGAAGCTGTGGAGTGCTGCCACCAGCTGCGGCATGGCGGTCATTTCCACCTTGCGCGCCAGTTGCGCACCGATGACCCCGCCGATGACCAGCATCACGAGCACCACGACGAGCCAGCCGAAGCCGAGCCCCGAGCCGAAGACAGTGGCGATCACCGCGAGCGCCATGCCCGAGATGCCATACCATACGGCGCGCTTGGCGCTTTCCTGGCCCGAAAGGCCGCCCAGGCAGAGGATGAACAGGATGGCCGCCGCGATATAGGCGGCCGAGATCAGAGCGATATCCATAGATCCCACCCCCTTACGACTTCTGGAACATGGCAAGCATCCGGCGCGTAACCAGGAAGCCGCCGACGATGTTGATCGTGGCAATCAGGATCGAAAGCGCCGAGAGGATCACCACGAGCCAGCCGCCCGAGACCTGTCCACCTGCCCCGATCTGCAACAGCGCGCCGAGGATGATGATCCCCGAGACCGCGTTGGTGACCGCCATGAGCGGCGTGTGCAGGCTATGCGAGACATTCCAGATCACCTGGAAGCCCACGAAGCACGACAGCACAAAGACCACGAAATGCGCCATGAAGCTTGCCGGTGCGACAGCCCCAACGAGAAGCAGCAGAACAGTGCCCGCCACCAGCAGCGTGACCTGGGAGATCGTCTGCTTGCGGAAGGCCGCCTTTTCCTGCGCCTTGTATTCCTCGGGGGTCAGCTCCTTGGCTTTCTCCTTCGGCTTTTGCGCGGCAATCGCCTTGATCTTGGGCGGCGGCGGCGGGAAGGTGATCTCGCCCTGATGCACGACCGTCGCGCCACGGATCACGTCATCGTCCATATTGTGGTTGATGACACCGTCTTTTTCCGGCGTGAGATCGGCCAGCATATGGCGGATATTGGTCGAATAGAGCGTCGAGGATTGCGTCGCCATCCGCGAGGGCAGATCGGTATAACCCAGAATGGTCACGCCATTCTCAGTCACGATGCGCTCGTCCTTGACGGTCAGCTCGCAGTTGCCGCCGCGCTCGGCGGCCAGATCCACAATCACCGAGCCACGCTTCATCATCTCGACCATATCCTTGGTCCAGAGCACCGGCGCATCGCGGCCGGGGATGAGAGCGGTGGTGATGACGATATCGACTTCCGGCGCCAGCTCGCGGAATTTCTTCAGCTGTGCTTCGCGGAATTCGGGGGAAGACGGGGCCGCATAGCCGCCCGTTGCCGCGCCATCCGTCTGGGCTTCCTCGAAATCCAGATAGACGAAGGAGGCACCCATCGACTCGATCTGTTCGGCCACTTCGGGACGCACATCGAAGGCCATTGTGATCGCACCGAGCGAGGTCGAGGCACCGATGGCGGCCAGACCTGCCACACCCGCGCCGACGATCAGCACCTTGGCCGGCGGCACCTTACCCGCCGCCGTCACCTGACCGGTGAAGAAACGGCCGAAGTTGTTGCCCGCCTCGATCACCGCGCGGTAGCCCGCGATATTGGCCATCGACGACAGCGCATCCATCTTCTGCGCGCGCGAGATCCGCGGCACCATATCCATCGCGATCACATTCGCGCCGGTGGCCTTGGCGGCCTCCAGCATCTCGGGCGATTGCGCGGGATAGAAGAACGAAATCAGCGTCTGGCCAGCCTTCAGGCGGCTCAGTTCGGCCTCCTCCGGCGGGCGCACCTTGACGACGAAATCGACGGCGTCAAACAGCGCCTCGGCACCGTCGATAACGGTCACACCAGCAGCCTCATAGGCCGCATCGATGAAGCCTGCCTTGAGGCCGGCCCCCGATTGCACAAAACATTCATGCCCCAGCTTTTGAAGCTGAAGCGCCGAATCCGGCGTCATCGCAACACGCGACTCCCCCGAATAAATCTCCTCTGGAGCACCGATCTTCAAGTTGATCCCCCCTTTTGACGCGGTGTCAGGTAACAAGTGACCTGCCCAAACAGACAGGTCTTGCCAAATGCTTAGACTGCGCAAGATTGTTTCACAAGCGCCGCCATCGCCGAAATCCTTGGAAAGACAGCGTGATTATGAGTGAATACTAACGTATACCGAAGCATACAACGGTATGCGTTAGTTTTTCTATTCGATTTCAACCTGTTATCAGGCGCTTTTTCCAGGTCATGAAATTAAAATATGGAATAATAACTGTCCTATTTTTTTTCGATTGCGACAGTGTGACGCGAGCTGTTTGCGGAAACACTCGAATATAAGACAGCTTTGCTGCCATATTTTTAATAAGGTCCTGAATTAAAACCAAGTTGAGAGCAAAAGATATGCCGGCCCGTAACGAAACGGACCGGCACATAATGCCCCCGAGGGCATAGCCGTGATCAGAGGGAATAGACCGTAAGGGTCGGCAGGTCGGTCAGCGAGACATCCAGCATCCGCAGCGCCGAGAGGGAGAGCTGGCTCTCACCCGCCGGTGCGGGCATGAGCGTCACCTGCGCCGATTTACCGTTGGACAGGACGACCCGCCCTTTGGTTTCGGCTTTCACCAGCGAGGTTTTCAGCCAGAACCCACCCTGTGTCGGATCGCCGAGGCTGGCAACCGTTGTGCCGAGCTTGGTGCCACCGCTCGACTGCGCCATGGCTGCCGCACGCTCGTCAGCCGTGGCGGTGTCGAGCGCTTGCGCGGTCTGGGCGGCACCCTGCGGGATCGGGCTCTTGGTCAGGCCGGTGGAGGGGGCTGGACCGGGCTGGACCGCCGAAGGGCCTCCAAGATGCGAACATGCCGAAAGACCCAGCGCGGCCAGCGCCACGACAAGGCCACCCCGCACTCCGCCCCGCATCCCGCTCCGTGCCACTCTACCGGTCCCTTGCGCAACGTTCATTCGCCCGTCCTCTCTGTCTTGCAAATCGTGATCGACTTCGATCTCCGCTTCAAGCTAGCGCAGCCCCCATGCCGGGGCAAATCGCATTCTGTAATTCCTATTGCGCGCTTGCCGAAACCTGCCGTCGACCCTAGATTTCCGCCATGGATAGCGCACCTCTCATCGACCCTTTCGCCCGCCCGATCTCCTACCTCCGTGTCTCCGTGACCGACAGGTGCGATTTCCGCTGCACCTATTGCATGGCCGAACACATGCAGTTCCTGCCTAAAAAGGAGCTTCTGAGCCTCGAGGAACTCGACCGGCTTTGCTCGGCCTTTATCGGGCTGGGGGTGAAAAAGCTGCGCATCACGGGCGGTGAGCCCTTGGTGAGACGCGATATCATAACATTTTTCCGCTCGGTCTCGCGGCATCTGGACAGCGGACAGCTTGAGGAGCTGACCCTGACCAGTAACGGCTCGCAGCTTGCGCGTTTCGCGCCCGAACTGGCCGCCATCGGTATCCGCCGGATCAATGTCTCGCTGGATACGCTCGACCCTGCGAAGTTTGCGGCCATTACCCGTTGGGGACGGCTCGATCAGGTGCTCGAGGGTCTGAAGGCGGCCAAGGCTGCCGGCCTGCAGGTGAAGATCAATACTGTCGCGCTGAAAGGGTTCAACGAGGACGAACTGTTCGATCTGGTGAGATGGTGTGGCGAGGAAGGGTTCGATTTGACCTTCATCGAGGTGATGCCGATGGGCGAGATGGGCGAGGAGGAACGGCTGGACCAATATTGGCCGCTCAGCCAGCTGCGCGCGCGTCTGGCCGAACGTTTCACGCTGGTCGATCTGGCCCATCGCACAGGCGGCCCTGCCCGCTATGTCTCGGTGGGCGGAACCGGCCAGAAGATCGGCTTCATCACGCCGTTGAGCCATAATTTCTGCGAGAGTTGCAACCGTGTGCGGATCACCTGCACGGGCGAGCTGTATATGTGTCTGGGTCAAGAGGACCGTGCCGATCTACGCGCACCGTTGCGGGCAAGTGCGCAAGATGCGGATCTGGTGCAGGCGATCCGCGAGGCGATCTCGCGCAAGCCCAAGGGCCATGATTTCGACTATTCGCGCCAGAAGGTCGAGGGCCAGATGCCGCGCCATATGAGCCATACCGGCGGCTGAGGGAACCGTGAGGGCATTTCGCGCTTATGTCTTCTGACATAGCAAAGAAAGCCCGACCATGTTGCAGCCCAGCCCGCGTCACGTCCATAGCACGTCCTGTGCGGCCTGCCCTTTACAGAACAATCCCTGTTTCGAGGATTTCAGCGCGCGCGAACTGGCTTTCATGGAGAAGTTCAAAACAGGCGAGATCTCTGTTGCGGCGGGAAGTGCCGTCATAACGGAAGGTGCGGCCAGCCAGCATATGTATACCGTCCTGAGCGGATTGGGTATCCGCTACAAATCGCTGCCTAACGGCAACCGTCAGGTGCTGAACTTTGTCTTTCCGGGGGATTTCATCGGACTGCAGGCCGCTGTCATGGGCGAGATGTGCCACGGTTTCGAGGCCACGACCGAGATGCGCCTATGCGTCTTCGACCGTGCGCGCTACTGGGATTTGCTGCGCAACGAGCCTGAGCGCGCCCATAGCCTGACATGGATCGCCGCGCGCGAGGAGAATTTTCTGGGCGAGAGCTTGGCCACGATAGGTCAGCGTGGCGCAAGCAGCCGGATCGCTTGGGCCCTTTTGCAAATCTATACGCGGCAGGCCGAACTCGGTGCGTCGCGCAGCAAGCATGACGGGCTCTGGGTGCCTATGCCCTGGAAACAGCAGGATCTGGCCAATGCGCTCGGCATGTCGCTTGTGCATACCAACAAGACGCTGGCCAAACTGAAACGCGCGGGACTGGCCGAATGGTCACGCGGCTGGCTGGCCCTGCCCGATCCCGAGCGGCTCGCCCGCGAGCAGGAGATCGTCTTGCCCGGTCAGGCGACCCGGCCACTTCTCTAGCCTCTTGCGCGGAGCATCACGCCGGAAGACGCGCCTCTACCATCTCGACAAACCAGCTTGCCCCATAGGGCAAGGCGCGGTCATCGAAGATGTAGTCCGCACTATGCAGGATCGCGCTATCGCCATTGCCCAGCCAGATATAGGCCCCGGGGCGCGCCTCCAGCATATAGCTGAAATCCTCGGCCCCCATCATTGGCGTCACGTTGGGGTTCACCTTGTCGGTGACCCGCTTTGCGCCCTCGACCGCAAGCGCCGCATATTCGGGGCGGTTCGACGTCACCGGATAGCCGCGATCATACGCGATCTCTGCACGCGCGCCGAATGCCTCGGCGGTGGCAGTGACGATCTGGTTCACGCGCTCCTCGACATAATCGCGCAGTTCGGGGCGCATGGTGCGCACAGTGCCGCGCAGCATGACCTCCTGCGCGATGACATTATGGACCGAGCTGTCGGATTTTATCGCGCAGGTCGAAACCACCACCTGATCATGCGGGTTCACATTGCGCGAGGCGATGGTCTGCAGCGCCATGATGATCTGCGCCGAGACCACAACGGCATCTACCGCATCATGCGGCGTCGCGGCATGACCGCCACGGCCCACCACGCGGATGTCGAACTGGTCGCAGGCCGCCATGATCGGGCCGTCACAGATCGCGAATTCTCCCACCGGAATGCCGGGCATATTGTGGATCGCATAGACCTCCTCGATGCCGAAACGCTCCATCAGACCGTCACGGCACATCTCCAGACCGCCGCCACCGCCTTCCTCGGCAGGCTGGAAGATTACCACGGCGCGGCCTTTGAAGGCACGCGTCTCGCAGAGATATTTCGCCGCACCAAGGAGCATCGCGGTATGGCCATCATGGCCGCAGGCATGCATTTTTCCGGCCTCTTTCGAGGCATAGGGCACATCAGCCTGCTCACGCACCGGCAGCGCATCCATATCGGCGCGCAGGCCGATGGCGCGGTCCCCGCTTCCCGCCTGACCGCCCCCCGCCTGACCGTGGATCACGCCCACAACTCCCGTGCGCCCGATCCCTTCGATCACCTCGTCGCATCCGAATTCGCGTAGCAGCGCGGCCACCCGCCCGGCAGTGCGTTCGACATCGAACATCAGTTCGGGATGCTGGTGGAAGTCGTGCCGCCATGCGGTAATCTCGGGGAGAATTTCGGCAAAACGGTTCTTGATAGGCATGGTTGCGTCTTTCAGAGGGAAACCGGCCTGTAGATTGCGTGATGCGCAAGTCAGGCACAAGCCCCTGCCCTGCATCATTTTTGCAATAATACGCGCAACGCCCGCTCTCCCAACTCGAAAATCGGCAAATTTATTAAAAAACCGTTGACGATAACCCCGAAGTAATGATCTTCTTAAAGTTGTAAAACAGTCCGTTACGGTTTGCGGCTGTTATTTTATCATCAGAGTTTTCGGCCTCAAAATATCGATGTCACGAGTGCAAACGGTTTTTCATGCACAGGACATTATCCATGCCGCAAAAAACCTGCCCGAAAAATACAGCTTCCAGCCTGTTCAGTATGCCGCTGGACCAGCCTGCTGTCCGCGGCCGCCACAAGCTCCGCGAATTGGAGCTGCGCAATCTCCAGAGCGGCCACACGCGGGACTGTGGACCAGCCGCGGATGGCAGGCACAGCATCGACATCCCCCCCCCTGCCCATCCCACCAGCGCTCTGATCACCCTGGCAGAATACACCAAGCGGCTGACGGGGGCCGAATACACTTCGATCACACTTCTGGACACCGGCCATCACGAGGCCACGACGGAGCGGATTGGCGATCTGGAAGCGCATGCCCTGGCGGAAAGCATACAAGACAAACACGCCCCCCACGGAACACGCAAGATCTTCCATTCCCTGTCGGGCAACCACAGCTACTACCGCTTGCGGCTTCTGTCGGACGCGGGCCACCCGTTGGGTTTTCTTAATGTGGTTTTCCCCAAATCGACCCCCGACGATAGCGCGCGCAGGAGCTGTCTCGAAACCACGGCAGATCTGCTGGGACAAGTGCTGACGATACATATCGAGAAGCAGGCGCTGGAGGAGAATTACACAGCGTCCCAACTGCGCGAGAAAAAGCTCGAGCGTCAGGCCGAGGTCGATCCGCTCACACAGGTCGAGAACCATTCCGCTTTCGAGCGTAAGGTCCAGGAGCGCTTGACGATCCTGCGCACCAAAGGCAGCCGCGCCGCCTTCATCATGCTCGATATCGACCATTTCAAATCGATCAACGATCTTTACGGCCATAGTTTCGGCGATAAATATCTGCGCGTAATCTCGTCGGCCATCAGCTCGGCCTTTCCGCCGCCCGCCCTGATCGGACGGCTTGGAGGGGACGAATTCGGCGTTCTGGTCGAGACAGGCTACACCTCGGAGATCTATCTCGAGATGCTGCTTTCGCGCTGCCGAGCCGCCGTCCAGCGCGGGGCGGCAATGCTTGGCAAGGGCGATCTGGGACGGGTGAGTATCGGCGCAAGCCTGTTTCCGGAGCAGAGCGAGACCTATGGCGAGCTGTTCGAGCTGGCCGATAGCGCGCTTTATGCGTCCAAACATGCCGGACGTGCAGTCAATACCGTTTTCTCGGAAAGCCATCATGACAAGTTCAATTCGCGCGCTATCGGGCGGCGGTTCGAACGCGCTATCGCGGAGGATCTTCTGGAACCCTATTTCCAGCCGATTATCTCCACCGCGAGCGGCGCCCGGCTGGGCTACGAGATCCTCGCCCGCTGGCGCGACCCCGAACGCGGTATCCTGATGCCTGATGCGTTCGCCTCTGTCTTCAAGGATTACCGGCTGGCCGAGACGCTGACCCGAACCATGATCCAGCGCGCCCTGACAGCCTATGTCTCAGCCGGGCTGGAGCGGGAGCCCGGCCCTCCGGTCACGCTGTCCATCAACCTCACCTCCTTCGATCTTCTGAACCCCGAATTCGTCTTCGATATGCAGTTGATGTTGAACACGCATGGGCTGGAGTGGGATATGATCACGATCGAGGTGACAGAGAAGGTGATGCTGGACGAGCGCTCGGGCCAGATGCTGCGGTCGTTACAGGAGATGCGCACCCGGGGAGCAACGGTGGCACTCGACGATTTCGGCACCGGCTATGCGGGCCTGCGCCATCTGGCGGACTGGCCGGTGGATATCCTCAAGATCGACCGCAGCTTCTGCGCCAAGATCACCGAGACCGCATCCGACAAAGCTATCGCCGAAGGAATATTGCTGATCGCACAGCGCTGCGGCTATCAGGTCGTGGCCGAGGGCGTCGAGACACCGAGCCAGCTGGACGCCTTGCGTGCCCTGGGCTGCCCGAGGGTGCAGGGGTTCCTCTTCGCCCGTCCGATGTCGAGCGCGGATCTGGCCCGCGCGCCCAGCCGATATATCGTGGCTCCGCATACGGTCAACTGAGCCGGCTTACGCGGGAGATCCGGTCGCCTCTGTCGCGGGCGCCAGCATAACTCCCGGCGGGTTGGAGAGCGTCAGCTCGATCGCATTGACCAACCCGTCGAGCGCCAGCGGCTTGCGCAGTAAAAGCCCTTGGACCAGACGCCCCGAGCGGCTGAGCTGGTCGGTATAGCCCGACATATAGAGCACCTTCAGCTCGGGCCACTGGTGGCGGCATTTTGTGGCCAGCCGGTAGCCATCCACCCCTCCGGGCAGGATGATATCGCTGATCAGGATATCGGGCGCCTTTTCCAGACCCGTCGTGCATTTCCCGAGAGCTTCTGCCGCCGAACGGGCGGAGATCACTTCCGCCCCGAGCACCTGCAGGGATTGCGCGAGAATATCGTGGAAATGCGGATCATCCTCGACCACCATGAACAACAGCCCGGACAGGTCGGGCAGCCGCAGCGCGGTTTGCGGCGCGGAGTTCTGCACGTCGGTGACAGTCTCGAAGCTGAGCGTAGCGACCGTGCCCTTGCCTTCTATGGAACTCAGCTCGAAGCTGCCATCCGCCTGACGGGCGAAATTTTCCACCATTGGCAGCCCGAGTCCCGTTCCGCCCAGACTTTCGCGCGTGGTGTAGAACGGCTCGCGGACATGGCGCAGAAGGGCCTGTGACATGCCCGGACCGTTATCGACCACCGCAATCGCGACCTTGCCGCCGGGCATGGTCTGACAGCGCAGGGTGATTTCGCCATGGCCGCTGCCTTCCATGATCGCATGACTGGCATTGAGCACCAGATTGAGGATCGCACTTTCCAGATCGGTCGGAATACAGCGGATATAGACCGGTGTCGGAGACATATCGAGCCGCAGAAGCACTGCGGAGGGGATGGCCTGCCGCGCCAGATCGACGATGGTGACGAGCTTGGCCGTCAACTCGATCGCCTCTTTTTCGCTGGCACGGTCACGGGTGAGATTGAGGAGCCGCTCCGTCAGATTGGTGCCACGTTCGCAGACCGAACGGACGGCGAGGACCTTGGCGCGCTGCGTCTCGCTCAGCCCCTCCGTCTCCAGCAGGATCGTATCGACCGAAAGCCGCGCAGCGCCGAGGATATTGGCCATTTCATGCGCCACCCCGCCCGCCATCTGGCCGATGGCATCGAGCCGCTCGGTGCGCGAGATATTTTCGCGGAAGATCCAGCTTTCGGTCTGGTCCTCGATCGCCAGAATGCGCAGCGCCTCGGCAAAGCCCTGCCCTTTGCGCGTGAGCGTCGCCGTAATCTTCAGCGCATGTTCGCGCCCTTCAGCGTCGATCCACCCACAATGGAGTTCCCGCGTCGTCGGGCTATTCAGTAAGCGCCGGAACGGGTGCGATGCGCCCAGAAGGGGCTGGCGGTTATCGATGGAATGGAACCGTCCCTCGTGCAGGAAGGCCTCGGGGCTCTCGCCAGCCATCGCTTCGGCAGCAAGGTTCATCATCCGCAATCTGCCCTGCAGGTCGATCACGAAGACCGCCTTGTCGAGACCATCCAGAACATCACGCAGGCGTTTTTCCTCCAGCACCGAGCGGCGTGCGGCGATATTTTGGTAACGCGCCCCCCGCAAGGCTGTGACTGCCGCCAGAAACAAAAGACAGATCGCCAGTGCACTCAAGCGCAGATTGGGAGAAATCAGCCCGTGTTCCGTCGTACTGAGCGCCAGATAACATAGGAGGATCGGCCCGATCACCGCGAGCGGAAGAACAAGCCGCGCCATCTGCCCGCCCATGCTATCGGCGAGAAGATCGGGCAACCAGCTGCCCTCGGGGCTGGCACAGAGCGCCGCCATATAAAGGAGGAGAAACCCCGTCGCGGTATGGAAGGCCATATCCGACAGGTAGGTCACCTTGGCCAATGCGGGCGCATCGAACAGATAGGCCACCATCGCCACGAGACAGAGCAGGATACCGGCACTGGCCAATGCCGCGTGCAGATAGCGCGCCCAGCGGCCCCGCACCCCTTGCAGCCCCAGAATGACCACCATCAGGAAGACGCCCGAAATGGTGGCAGGCGCCATCCGGCCGGTCGGCGCGAGCCGCAGCGGATTGATACTGAGCGGCGTGGTATCGGGATCAGGCAGCGGATACATCTGGTCCTGAATCCCGATCACCGCCATTCCGAGCGCACCAAACAGGAATAAAAGCCGCAGACGCCGGTTCCATTGGCCCTCGCCGCGCAGCCAGAACGCTTGCGCCAGCGTCAGCGTCACGAGCCCCCATGCCGTTTGCGGAACCATCGCAGGCCATGTGGGGGCCAGCTGCCGCAGAGCCGCGCTCTCGAAGACATACCCGCCAACAAGCACCAGCATGGCCAGCGCGAGACATGCGGCCAGAAGCGCCCAGGCAACAGACACACTCGGCAATATCTGCGCGTCCGCGACATTGCGGTCTTGCGCCTGAAACATTCGTTTCATTTAAAATCCTTCCCCCATCCCGCTTGAAGTTCAGCTCGTTAAGACGCCCGTCCCTGCAGGGGGAGAAACGGATCAGGTACTGGTAGACACCACGAGCTGATCCACCAGCCGCGCCAACTCGGCCAGAGAGGTGGATTTCGGCACCCGCATATTCGCCTCGCGCATGCCCAGTCTGAAAATGGGCGAATCGACCACCTCCGACATCCCCGACAGAACGACGATCGGAAGATCGGGCGCGATCTCGCGGATCTTATGGAGCGCCACGATGGCCCCACCACCGGGCATCACGACATCCAAAAATACGATATCCATGCCACCAAGCTCGATATTGGGAATGAGCCGATCCGATTGTGTAACGCCTACTGTGACGTGACCATACGCATCCATGCCTTGCGAGAAGGCAATCAGGTAGTCTTGGTCGTCATCGGCGATCAGAATTCTAGCCAAACGGGTGTCCTTAAAGTTGCAGCTTGCAGAGTATGTGATAGGTTTTCAATTAACTCAAGAGCGACAAGGACTTCCCCCATGCACGATGCGCAGGATGCTCAATTTGCGGAAACCGGTGCATTGCCTCTTGTGGCACTGGGGGCCTCCGCAGGCGGGCTCGAGCCGCTCGAGACGTTCTTCGCGAATTGCGCCGAATATTCCGGCTGGGCCTTTGTCGTCATCCAGCATCTCTCGCCCGATTACCGCTCCATGATGGACGAGATCCTGAGCCGCCGCACAAATCTGCGAATCATCCACATCGAAGACGGCATGAGGATCGAGCCGGACACGATCTATCTCAACAGCCCCAACCAGACGGTCGAACTGAGCGAGGACCGGTTCATCGTCACCGCCTATGGCGCGCGTGGCCTGACACCGCCCATGCCGATCGACTCACTGTTCAAATCGCTGGCGACGCGGGATACGGAAAAGACCGTCGCGATCGTGCTGTCGGGTTCGGGAAGCGACGGGACGCGCGGCGCACAGGCATTGCATGCGGCCGAGGCCACCGTACTAGCACAGGTGCCCTCGCAGGCGGCCTTCTCCTCCATGCCGCGCTCGGTGCTGGCCGCCGGGGCGGCCGACCGTGTCCTGTCGGTCGAGGAAATGCCCGAAGCGATCAATATGATCTTCTCGCTGGGAAAATCGGGCCGTAACGCGATACTGGAGATCAAAGGCACCGCATCACAAGCGATCCTGAAGGCGCTGGAACGCAAATACCATATCGATTTCTCGGCCTATAAACCGGTCAATGTGCAACGCCGCATCGACCGCCGTCAGCATCTGCGCGGAATATCCACCGTCGAGGAATACCACGCGCTCCTAACGTCTGATGACAGCGCGCTCGAGGAACTCTATCAAGACCTTCTGATCGGCGTAACCGAGTTCTACCGCGATCAGGAAGCCATTTATGTGCTCCGTAGGGAGGCGCTCGACAAGCTCGTCGAGCGGTCGGATGACGATGCCCCCCTCCGGATCTGGATCCCCGGCTGCGCCAGCGGCGAAGAGGCCTATACGATCGCCATCGAACTGTCCGAGGCGCTGGAACAGGCCAAACTCGAGCGCAAGTTCCGTGTGATCGCCACCGATGTCCACCGCCGTTCCATCGACATCGCCTCGGCGGGGATCTATTCGGCCGAAAGCGTGGCCAAAGTCCCGCCAGCGCTACGCGCCAAATATTTCATCCACCATCGTGACCAGTTCATCGTCGAACCCAAGCTGCGGCAATCCATCATCTTCTCGGTGCATGATGCGCTCAGCGATCCACCTTTCATGAATCTCGACCTGATCTCGTGCCGCAATATGCTGATCTATCTGAACGAGGAGCCGCAGGCGCGGGTGATCTCGATGTTCCTTTTCGGGTTGCAGAAAAACGGCTACCTGCTGCTGGGGCCATCCGAATCCGTCGGTCGCTTCGGCAGCGAGTTCAAACAGGTCCATACCCGCTGGCGCCTGTTCCAGAAAGCTTCGAGCCGCCGTGTTCTCGACCGCACTATGCTGTCGAACCAGCTCGGCAGCGCCAGTCGCCAGAGCGAGCGCAACGACTTGCCCATGGCCCATTCCAGCAAACTCTCCGCCTCGCGTCACGCTCCGCGCAATGTCGCCTATACCAATGGAAGCTTTCTGGACATGACGCATCGCGAGATGCTTGTCGCGGGGTATGACGCGCTTCTCAAACGCTATGCGCCCTCCTCCATTCTGCTGACCTCCGACGGGCAGGTGCTCAGCTGGTTCGGCGCGGCGAGCGCCTTTATCGACACTATGAATAATCTTGCCGAATGGACGGTAGACCAGATCGTGCATCGCGACCTGCAATTCACAATCAAGGTGGGAATAGAACGGCTGCGACAGGGCGTGGTGGACACCTCGAGCCGGGATGTATCGGTGGATATGGGCAATGGCCGCCAGAGGATGGTAACGCTCCGGCTCGAACCGCTCGATCAGCTGGGCCGTGCGCGGTTGATGCTGGCGAATATCAGCTTCCGCGATGATCCGCAGGACGAGATCCTCGAGCCTGCACCGAGCGAGGCGACGCGGGCCAACGTCCAGCAGAACGAGGATACGCTTTTGTTGACACGCCGCATTCAGGAACTCGAGCGCGATCTGCGTCTGACAGAGGAAACGCTGCAGCATGTGACCGAACGGCTGGAGGCGAGCGGCGAGGAACTTCAGGCCTCCAACGAGGAATTGCAGGCCTCCAATGAGGAGCTTCAGGCCTCCAACGAGGAATTGCAGAGCTCGAACGAGGAACTGCATGCCGTCAACGAGGAACTGGTGACGCTAAGCACCGAGCACGAGATCCAGATCGACAAGCTGTCCGAGCTGAACCAGCAGACCGAAACCGTGCTGCGCAATCTCGGGCTCGGGGTGATCTTCGTAGATACCGACCTGCGCATCCGCCGCTTCAGCGACCTGATCGGAGCGCAGTTCCTGCTGGAGGCGCATGATGTGAACCGCGCACTGGCGGTGGTCTCGCCCAAACTCTCTTTCGTGGATCTGGCAGAGCTGACGCAGGAAGCGATCCGGACAGGGCAGTCCCAACGGGCCGAGGGCGAGCATGGGCGCAATTTCCTGCGGATCGAGATTTTCCCTATGGTCGATCCTGCCTCCTCTGTCGGGGCGCCGGTGACCGATGCGATGTTGATTTTCCACGGGCTCTGAGACCGGAACATCATGCCTCAGGGGCGCCCATAGGCCGCCATGAAAATGCGCACTGCCTCGCGGCAATTGGCCTCGATCTCGTCGTCAGCGGGCGGGGCCGCGCGGAACCCGAACAGGCATTGCCGCCATAGCCCTGCCGTTACCAGTTCGGAAAACCGGTGGGCAGTCATCAACGGATCATCAATGGCAAAGCGCCCCGCGGCGCTTTCCTGACACATCCAGTCCGACAGCACGCCCAGAAAATTCCGTGCGCCGGTCTCGTAGAAACGCTGGCCCAGTTCCGGCATGCGCTCGGCCACCCCGATCACGATACGCTGGCCGCGCACGACATCTTCCGAACACAGTTTGTGCCCCAACAGCCGCGCGGAGTGCAGAAGCTTCTCCTCGGCACTGCCCGGCCCCGCCAGAACCTCGTCGACACCCGCCAAAAAGATCCGCTTGCGCTGTTCGATCAGCCCGACGAACAGATCCTGCTTATCGGCGAAATAGACATAGAGCGTGCCTTTGGACACGCCCGCAGCCTTGCAGATACTGCTCATGGTGGTCGCGTCATAACCGCGCTCGAGAAACATCTTCCATGCGCCTTCCAGGATCTGGTCGCGCTTCTCGGGGTCCTGCCCCGCAGCGTGACGCCGGATCTGGCCGTCACAACAAGAATCGTTTTCGTGCATTACTGCCCCCGAGAGATTTCGGTGAATATAATCGAACCGCTTGGTTCGATAAAGCCCTTGATTGGTAAGCGGACTTGCCTTATCCACATCGAACCGAGCGGTTCGATTGATTCCGCCCGCCTGTCATGCCTGCCGTTCCGCACCGATCATCCGTTCCGAAAGCGCCCATAATGTCCTCCGCTCCTGATACTTCCGTCGAAAATCCCGCCCCCGCCTCCAAACCGGCAGGCCGCAAGAAAAAGATTCTTGCAGGCGTGGCCGTTGTCGCGATCGTGGCCGTTGGCTGGTTCGGCGTCAGCTGGTGGACCCACGGCCGCTTCATGGTGAAAACCGATGATGCCTATGTGCAGGCCGACGTCTCGCTGATGTCCTCCAAGCTGCAGGGCTATGTTTCCGAGATCGAGGTGAAGTCCAACCAGCATGTCGCCAAGGGCGACGTTCTGCTGCGTATCGATGATGGTGACTACAAGATCGCGCTGGAGCTTGCGCAATCCAAACTGCCAACCCTCGAGCGGACATTGGCACGGATCGACGCGCAGATCGCGGCGGCAGAAACCTCGGTGGAACAGGCCAAGGCGCAGCTCGGAGCGTCCGAGGCGGCGCTGACCAATGCCCAGACCAATGCCAAACGTGCCAAGGATCTGGCCGCGCGCCGCGTGACCTCGCAGGCCGATCTCGACACCGCAAACGAGACACTTGCCACGGCTCAGGCCAACAGGACCGCCGCCATTGCTGCCATCGCGGGGGCCGAGGCCGATGTCGAGGTTCTGCGCGCCGAGCGTGCGGAGAGTGAATCGAGCCGCAAGCAGCTGCAGCTGGCCATCGATCAGGCGCAGCGCGACCTCGAGCACACCGTGATCCGCGCGCCCTATGATGGTGTCGTGGCCAATATCGCAATTGAAGAGGGCGAGCTGGTCAGCATCGGCGCCACCCTTGCCGCCGTCGTGCCCGATCATGGTCTCTATGTGGAGGCCAATCTCAAGGAGACCCAGCTGGCCGGTATCACCCCCGGTGCCAAGGCGACCGTGGTGCTCGATGCCGACAAGGACCATCCGATCGAAGGGACCGTGACCTCGATCGCACCGGCCACGGGGGCGATCTTCTCGCTGATCCCGGCCGATAACGCGACCGGCAACTTCACCAAGATCGTGCAGCGTGTGCCGGTGCGCATCGCCCTGCCCGAGGATCAGGTGCCGCTGCGCGCGGGTCTTTCGGCCGAGATCGAGATCGACCGCCGCACCTCGCCCGCAGAGGGCCAGACCCAGACGGCCTCCTCGAAATGACCGACACGCCGGAGCTGACGCCACGCCGGATCATGGCCTTCATGGTCATGGTCTTCGGCATGTTCATGGCCATTCTCGACATCCAGATCGTCTCCGCCTCGCTGTCGGAGATCCAGGCGGGGCTCGGCGCCTCGCGTGACGAGATCTCCTGGGTGCAGACCGCCTATCTGATCGCCGAGGTGATCATGATCCCGCTCTCGGGTCTTCTGGGACGGATGATGTCCACGCGGCTCCTCTTTGCGGCCTCGGCTGCGGGCTTCACGGCGGCCTCCTTCATGTGCGCCACCGCCGGATCGATCAACGAGATGATCCTTTGGCGGGCGCTTCAGGGGTTCTTGGGCGGTGGCATGATCCCTTCGGTCTTTGCTGCGGCCTTCACCATCTTCCCGCCCTCCAAACGCAATATCGTCTCGCCGATCATCGGCCTGATCGCCACACTTGCCCCGACCGTCGGCCCCACGGTGGGCGGTTACCTGTCCCATGCGCTGTCGTGGCACTGGCTGTTCCTGGTCAATGTGCCCGCCGGCATTCTGGTGACCGTTGGCGCGCTCAGCCTGATCGATTTCGACAAGCCCGACTGGAAGCTGTTCCAGACCTTCGACTGGTGGGGCCTTCTGGCGCTGGCCTGTTTCCTTGGCGGGATGGAATATGTGCTGGAGGAAGGTCCGGGCAATGACTGGTTTCAGGACGAGGCCGTGGCCATCCTGTTTATCATTGCCTCAATCGGTTGCGTGACCACCTTCTGGCGGGCCTTCACCCGCGAGAATCCGGTCGTCGATTTCAGTGCTTTCACTGACGCCAACTTCTCGCTCGGCTCGCTCTTTTCTTTCGTGATGGGCATCGGGCTTTACGGGATGACCTATCTCTACCCGCTCTACCTGTCCTCCGTGCGTGGCTATGACAGCCTGATGACCGGCGAGACGGTCTTCGTTTCGGGGATCGCGATGTTCATCGCCGCCCCTCTGACCGGCATGCTGGCCTCGAAAGTCGATCTGCGGGTGATGATGGTCGCGGGGTTCCTGGGCTTCGGCCTCTCGACCTATATGCTGACCTATATGACCGACCAGTGGGATTTCTGGGAACTGTTCTGGCCGCAGGTTCTGCGCGGCATGTCGCTGATGATCTGTATGGTGCCAATCAACAATCTCGCGCTCGGCACGCTACCGCCCGCCAAGATCAAGGGCGCCTCGGGGCTGTATAACCTGATGCGGAACCTTGGCGGTGCGGTGGGGCTTGCGGTCATCAACCAGATGCTGACCGACCGCCAGGCGCTGCATGACGCGCGGCTCGCCGAGGCGGTGAATTGGGCCAATCCGGAAGCGCTTCGCCAGCGCGATCTTCTCGCCAATATCTACAGCCAGTCAGGGCTCGACGGCACCACGGCGGCACTGTCGCAACTGGCCGCACGGGTGCAGGGACAGGCCCATGTGATGGCCTTCATCGATACATTCGTGGTGCTGACCTTCCTCTTTGCCAGTCTCGCCCTAATGGCGCTCGCGATGAAGCCGCCAAAGGCGCAGGGCAAGCCGCCCGCCCATTGAGGCGGGAGATTGCGTTCAGGCGCTGCGGACGAAGAGCTTGATCTCGGTGCTCGAGACATCTTTCGTGCGCTCGAGATAGATCACCTCGCACAGATCGGACAGGTCATCGAAATGGCCGGCCCAGTCATCGCCCATCGCGAAGATATCGATCTCCAGACGTTCGATATCGCGGCGCTTCTGCTCCCAATGCTCTTCGGGAATGACCTCGTCGACATAGCGGCAGGCCGCCACGATCTCGGCGCGATGGGCATAGGGGATGGAAGAGCGCTTGCCCTTGATCGCGTTGAACTCGTCGGTCGAGACCGCCACCGTCAGATGGTCGCCCAGATCGGCAAGCCGCTGCAACAGCCGCACATGGCCATGATGGAACAGATCGAATGTGCCGTAAGTAATCACTTTTAGGGTCATTTCAGTTCCTTCTCAAGCAGGCTCAGAAAAGCCGAGAACCTCTTCTTCGCCTTGGTCCAGGGAAATACGAAAAACGGATCGGGCACCCGCCATCCCTCGCCGTAATTGGCGCTCAGGACGGTATCGGGGTCTTTGGGGATCAGGCGGCGCGGATTACCCTGCCACGGCACCAGATCCATCAAGGCCTCGCGCGGGACATCGCCATAGCTATAGGGATAGACAAACAGCCTGCCCTCCTCGCTGATCCATGCGGGGAACAGATCCACCTGCACCGGACCCACGCGCTTGAGCTTGTGGATACCGGCCGAGACATTGGCCTCGGGATCGATAAGCTCTTCCTCCTCCAGAAGCGTGCGAAGCTGCGAGAAGGCTTCGGCCGCCTCCTCCTCGTTACGCGCATCAAGAAGCACGGCCACATCGATATCATCGTCATGGGGCAGGAAATCGCCATCGCGAACGACGCCCAGAAGCGTGCCGGAATTGAGGAAAACCGTCAGTCCCAGTTCGGCCAGCCGCTCGGCCATCACGTCGAACGCCTCCCAGACGGTCGCGCTTTCCAGCCCGTCGAAGGTCATCCCGCCATGCGGTGCGATGGCCACGCCATGGCTCGTCATATGCTCGGTGAGCGCATCAAAGGCCAGCGGTCGCCCCTGTGTCTCGAACGCCTTGCGGATATGGGTCATATGCATCCGGCCACGCGCCGGACGTCTGTCGAACAGCCCGTAGAGCCAGCGGCGGGCAATCCGGTTGCGCAATGTCGTCGGACGGCCATCGATCCGCTTGTAGAGCGTCTTGAACAAGGTATTGCTGCGGGCTTCGGGTTCGCTACGCGCGTAGATCTCCATCAGCGCCACCATCCGCGCATCGCGCAGTTCCGGCAGATCGAAGCTACGGATATAGTCGCTGCGCCGCCCGTCGGGCGTTTCGAGGAAAAGATGCAGCGGGAAGCGGTGCAGATCGATGAATTGCGACACGATCCGCGCGCGATCGGCATTACCGCCATCGGTAAAACGGCGCGCGAGCTTGGGGGTGCGCTTGTCGTTGAAGACCACGGGAAGCGTGCCCTCCTCGCCCCGCAAGACCAGAACGGGAGCGTCCTCACCGGCGTTCAACGGGAACGCGTCCGAGACGATGAACGACCCGCTGAGCTTGGCCTTACCACGCGGCACATCGACATCCAGCGTCAGCATATCGCTCACGATCATCTCGCGCAGGGGCGCGCTCTTCGCAATTATGTCGTTGTCTTTCGGAATCGGTCCGGCCCTCGATATATGACAGTTTCGTGACACCGATATTGCTGAACGGGTCGGCATCGCGTCAATCGTTAAAAAACTATTAAGTAAATGCGGTCCAATTGTGACAATCTCCGGTTAAAGGCGCCGAGGCATTGCACCGTTCTGCCCCAAATCGGTGAAACTCATAGCAGCATGAGAACAGTGCAGCGGTTTTCCGAAGTATGTGTTCCATATAATAAACATATCAATTTGGCACTCCAACTCCGGCCCACACCTTGCACGCACGCCCTGTTTCAGCTCCTACCGGACGGCTTACGCGTTCCGAAGCCGCGCAACGTAAATCAACCAAAGCGTGTATTGTGACACAATGAAAATCCTCAAAATTGTTCTATAACTTACTGATTCGAGCGAAAAAATCTGAAACTCTTCTGAAATACGTTTCTGAAACACCCACGCACATTTTTTAAACATCTTCGATGGCAGCGCATAATTGTGATCAGATAGAACGGGTTGCCGCTCTGCGCTTCGTCAATTTCGAGGCTAAAAGTTAATAAGATTTCATGATTAATATTCGTAAATGCAAAAAGTAAATGGCGGCACTTGATCGGATATCGGTCACGTGTTGTCATTTACTTAACGAAAGGTAAACCGGGATTGTCCGGTTTAGACGATAAAGCAAGATCCTCCACGACTTCTCGCCCCGGCGCACTGCGCGTCGGAGGAGAACCTATTCAGCTCCGACCCTTCAGGTCGGCGCTCGAGACCTCTTTGCCTTACTCCAGACGTTCAACATCGAGAAATGGAGCCCTCCCATGGCCTTTTCCACTGGTCTCGCTGGTATGCGGGTCTTTTCCTATAGTGCTGCCTCGGTATTGGGGCTTCTGATGGTGTCTAATACGCTCGCTCCGGTCCTGACGACCCGATCCGAACGCGCCATTGTCAATGCGCCCTCCTATCTGATCACCGCCCCCATTGACGGGGTCGTGCAGGGTATGACCATGAACAGCGGCAGCCGCCTACGCGACGGCGAGACGGTCGCGCGCATCCGCAATGTCTCGGTCGATCAGGCCAAACTGGTCGAATTGCGGCTTCGGGTCAGCGAGATGACACAGGAGATCACACAGCGCAATCTGCGCCTGAAGACCTTCGAGACGCAGGCCGCCCAGCTGTCGGATCAGGTGCTGCGCATGCAGCGCGAGGTGCTTGGTAATCTGGAGAACGAGCTGGCCATAAACCAAACCCGCATCGAGCGCCTCGAGGCGACGCTGGGACTGGCAAAAGGGGCGGCCGCCCGTCAGGCCAAGCTGCAGACGGCCGGTATCGTGTCCAAGACCGTGGCCGAGGACCAACTGGTGACCGCCGATATCGTCCAGAGCCAGCTGGACGAGTTGCAACTGGGCAAACGCCAGCTCGTCGAGCGCCTGAACGCCGCGCGCAAGGGGATCATCGTCGGGATAGATAGCGGGCAGGTGCCCACCCTGCAGGCCGAATGGCGCAGCGCGACACAGGCGATCGCGCTGTTGAAGGGCGAGATCTCGACACAGGAAGACGGTCTGCGCGCGGTGATCGCCATGCGCGATGCCGAGGAGCACCGCGTCTCGCTGCTGAGCGAGACCAGTGTCGAGGTGCAGGGCCAGTCCGAGGTCACGACGCTGGCCATCGAGGACGGGATGGCGGCGCGCGCAGGCGATACCCTTGCCCGTGCAGTGCGTTGTGATCAGCGTGTGATCGTGGCCATTTTCCCCGAACGCACCGCCAGCAAACTCGGCCCTGGCACCGCGATGAAGATCTCCTCCCCCGATTGGCTGGAACCGGTGCCAGCCAAGGTGACCTCGATCCTGCCGCGCACCACGGATACCGAGGATACCCGCTATGTGCTGCCCTTCCCGCCCACCGAACGGCGCGAGTTCTATGTGATGATCCAGCCCGAAGCTGCCCCGCCGCAGACGGGCGGCATGGCCTGCGGCGTTGGCGCATGGGTCACGGCGGAGCTTCAGGAGGGCACCCTGCCGCAATTGAGCGCAGGCGTGCGCGGTCTGCTCGATACGGCTCTGGCCGCGATCAAGCCGAATTCGGCGCTGGCCGCCTCTGAGGACACGGCGTTCCCCCGACATGAGATCGCACATGATGTCGCCTCGGGGCTTTAGATCCCCCCTGCTCGGCGGCATTCTGGGCGTGTTTGTAACAAGTTCCTTTTTTCCCGCTGCCATGGCCTCTCCGTCTGCGGAGCTGGAGGAGACATTATGCACCTCCCTGCGAACGAGCCTTCCTGCCGGGCCTGATCCGGGTTTTCTGACCAGCTGGCCTGAACAGCCCAACCGCGGCGCGGGCGTCTCGCAGCCTGATCCGGCGTTGCGCGATGCGGGCTTTGTCTATGACAACGCCCTTGCGGTGATCGCTCTTCTGGGCTGCGGGGACCTGCCCTCGGCCCAGCGCATCGGCGCAGCCTTCCTGCAGGCGCAGGAGGCGGATCGCAGTTATAGAGATGGCCGCTTGCGCAATGCCTATCGCGCGGGCCTTTCCGCCCGGCCTGCCTTGCCCCCCGGTTACTGGTCGGACAAGGAGGGGCGCTGGATCGAGGATGCCTATCAGGTCGGCACGACGAGCGGCAATATGGCATGGGTGGGGTTGGCCTATCTGCATCTCTCTGCCGCCAGCCATGACCCGAAATGGCGCGCGGCGGCGCTGGGGCTTGCCTACTGGATCGATGACCATATGCGCCCCGATAACGGGATGAAGCGGGGCTATCTGGGCGGCTATTTCGGCTTCGAGCCCGACCCTGCCCGCGCGCCATGGTCCTCAACCGAGCACAATCTTGATATCGTCGCGCTATCACGGGCCCTGATGGCCAGCACGCCCCCCCTGCCGCCGGACGATGGCGCGCGGCTCGAACGGATCGAGGCCACCGCCCGCGAGATGGTTCTGAAAATGTGGCGCCCCGCGCGCGGAGCCTTCCTGACCGGCACCACTCCAGAGGGGCAGCCCTCAGAGAACGGCGGCACGATGCTCGATGTGCAGGTCTGGCCCTATCTGGCACTCCCCGAACTGGGCCGGATCAGCGGCCGCCCTGCAACCGTGGCCGACATCCTGAAAGGGCTCACTGTCACCCGAAACGGGCGGAACGGATTGGATTTCAACGACGACCGCGACGGCATCTGGGCTGAAGGCACGGCACAGGCAGCCCTCACCCTGAACCGGCTGGGTCTGACCGCACAGGCAACAGAGTTCATGATCACCCTCTCGACGCTCGTCGATCCCGCGACCGGCTACCTTCTCGCCACGGATGGCACCACCCTCTCGACGGGCCTCTCCATCGGGATCGGATCGAGCGGGGAGATCGCCTTCACCTATCCGCCCCGCCCGCATCTCGGGGCCACCGCCTGGGCGCTTCTGGCCCTGCAGGACCGCAATCCCTTCATACCGGCCCCGCTGCCCCTTTCCCAAGACCCCTCTCCGGAGCCTCTCCAATGATCTCTCCTACGCTTGCGGATATGTCCTCGATCCTTGCCTATAATCTCGGGCTGCTGTTCCTGATGCTGGCGCTTGCACTGGGGCTGCCCTCCGACAGGCCCTTTCCACGGCGTCTGATTGGATCGCTCACCGCGCTCTCGGTCATCCTCTACGCGGTCTGGCGCACCACCCAGACCCTGCCCGAGTTCTCGTTCACGCTCAAAGGGCTCTGGCCGTGGATCTTCTGGGCGGCGGAGATGGCGGCCATCGCCTATTCGCTCGCCTCGATCGTCATCCTGTTCAACCATCGCGACAATGGCGAGTTTGCCGATGGGGCCGAGGCGATGCTGGAAGCCAGCGAGGACTGGCCCCGCGTGGATGTCTTCATCTGCACCTATAACGAGCCGATCAATGTGCTGGAGAAATCCATCCTGCCCGCGCTGGCGATGGATTACCCCGATTTCCGTGTGTTTGTCTGTGACGATACCCGCCGTCCCGCCCTGCGGGCCTATTGTGAGGCGGTAGGTGCCAATTACCTGACACGCCCCGACAATGCCCATGCCAAGGCCGGAAATCTCGACAATGCCTACCGGCTGACCGATGATGCGGGCAAAGGCGATCTGATCCTCGTGCTCGATGCCGATTTCGCGCCCCAGCGACAGTTCCTGCGCCGCGTGGTGGGCATGTTCGAGGAACCCAGCGTCGGCCTCGTCCAGACCCCGCAATTCTATTACAACAACGACCCGATCCAGCATGCCTTCGGATTGAGCGACAGTTTCGTCGATGACCAGCGCGTGTTCTTCGATATCTTCCAGCCCGCAAAAGACGCGGTGGGCTGCGCCTTCTGCGTCGGCACATCCTTCGTTGTCCGGCGCAATCTGATCGCCGAGTTGGGCGGGTTCCCCAAGGGCGTTCTCTCGGAGGATATGTGGCTCAGCTACAAGCTGATGGAGCTGGGCTACCAGACCCGCTGGCTGAACGAGAGGCTCTCGGTGGGGCTCTCTGCCGAGGGTGTGGGCGAATATATCACCCAGCGTACGCGCTGGTGTCTGGGCACGATCCAGATCGGCTGCATGCCCGACGGGCCGCTCTCGCCCAAAGGCCGGTTCACCCTGCGCCAGCGGCTGCATTATGTGCACGGGCTGATGTCATGGCTGTCCAAGCCCTTCATCCCGCTAATGCTGATCGCCCCCGTGCTTTACTGGTATTTCGACCTGCCCGCCTATCACGCGGACGAGCTGGCCTTTCTCAGCTTCGGCCTCCCCGCGCTGATCTGTTTCTGGGTCTACTCGACTTGGGTCTCGGGCGGGCGCACGCTGCCGCTTCTGACCGAGGTCACCCATGCGCTGACCGCCCTTCCCGTGACCATGACCCTCCTTGCCGCGCTCAGAAACCCGTTCGGCAAACCCTTCAAGGTCACCGACAAGGGCGGCGACCATTCATCGGTCAAGGTGAACATTCCGCAAGCCACCTTCTTCGGCGCGATCTCCATGGCTCTGGGGCTGGCCATCGCACTCAATCTGGTGGGGCCGCTCGCGATCACCGAACCTTCGGCCAAGGATCTCTTCAACCTGACATGGGCGGCGGTTGCGATGCTGATCTCGGTCATGGCGCTCGGGATCTGCTATGAGCGCCCCCGCCCCGGCAACGAGGTGGAGATCCGTATGGATCTGGCAGGCCAGCTCCGCTACGGCTCGGAGATACTGGATCTGCGGCTTACAGGGCTGAGCGTCGAACACGCCCGCGCCACTATGGCACAGGGCATCCAGCGGCTGACCGCCAACAGCGTGTGTATTCTGGAACTTGACGGGCTGCCCGAGATCCCTTGCCGGATCGGGATCCTGCGCGCCCATGGTGGACGCCAGAGCCTCAGACTGGAGTTCATGCCCGATACGGCGGCGCGTCAGGCCCTGACCCGCCATCTCTTCTCGCAAGCCCCCGAAAACGTGGCGCGGCGCGGGCAGCTGCTGCCCGCAATAGGCCATAGCCTACGCCATCTCCTCTGGGCGTGACCTATCGGAGAGGCCCGACAACGCCTCAGGTTCATGCCGCCCGAGTGGCGACAGACGCACCCCACCTGTCTGGCCCCGCGTGAACCCGATCCAGTCCTACCCAGCTTTCCGATCGGACAAGCGCCCCTTATCTCCGAGGCATCAACGGTTTCAGATGCCTGGCAGGAACTGCCACGACTAACAGACCTTCCATGCGCACTTCGCCCGCCGGAACGAGAAGAAGGAGCGCCAACGAGCAGGGACGAGAGGTTCACCCCGGAAGATGAGTCGGACCAGATCCCGAGCTGGATTCGGCTGACAGGGGTCCAGCGCTACTTTTCGGTCCACCGCCACACGGTCTGCAAGGCCGAGAGGGAAAGTAAGATCAAGATTTTCCGGCAATCTGAAAGCTGCAGAAGGCGTGAAGACATTGATAAATGGTGCCCCCAGAGAGCATAATAAAATTATTTAAAATCAGAATATTAAGAAAAAATACGGGAGAAAAATGCGTATCGTAACTATCATCTCAAAGAGATAGTCTAAATAGCTTCCCGCCCTATTCTAAGAAGCAGATTCGTGGTTCAAATCACTTCGCGCCTACCAATTCGATTTTCGCGCACAAAAAAGTTCAGAGCATCAGGCGAAAAGTATCTCCTTCGAAAAGCGAATGAGACACTTTCTTAAAATTGCACAAACGGCCCTATTCGGACATTCATCGGGCCGATCTACGCGGTGATGTAGTTCACTGAACCAGCCATTCGTGGCACTGTGCAGCACGATCCGGTTGCTCGACGGCGCCAATCCGGACGAAGCGGTCATTCACGTGAATGGCGCAATCCACTGTCCCTCTACTCGTAAATCTCTCCTTCATCACCCACGATCTGGGCACCTAGCTGCGCAGCCAAAGCCCGCATTGCTGATCTTTGCTGACTATTGAACGTTTGAAAATCAGGGGAAGGACGAGTTGAAATCCGTCCATTGAACCATCTGAACATTCTGATCCAAGTTTGACTAGTAGGGTCAAACAGTTCAGCCGTTCCATGCGTTACAGGATTCGATATCTTTTCTCCAGTAACGGGGTTCGTCACTATCGTGGTCGCCGTATCTGCTAACCTAACGTATTCAACACTGCTTACGGCCTTTGTCCATTCATCTAGGCTGATTGGCCGGCCACTGTCTCGTTCTATATGGATTTCATAAGCCATGCCATTCTCTCTTCTATTCCTACTTTCGGTCAGTTGCTAAGGAATAAAGCGGACCCGCCATGCAAACAATGTAGTTTGGGCTCAAACCGGTCATGTGGCGGCGCTGCGGTCCCATCACGAGGGCTGAGCCACCCTATCGACGCGTTCGGCCCTTTCCTGCCGTTCAGTCCCTAGTCGACCGCCGCGGTGCAGCTTCACCAGACCGGCCATTCGTCCATTGCGCAGCATTCTCGGAAGATGAATGTAGCTGATGCGGACGGAGCGGGCGTTTGCGGCATTGTCATCATGGACGATAACATTAGAGGTTGCACCGGGTGATTAGGTGGCGGTCGAGGGTGTGGCCTTACGGCGGGCCAGAAGCTTAATCAGCAGACGGTCACCTTTTGGGGTGATGCCCCAATAGCTTCCCCTGTCATTAACTCCACGCTTCTTAGTGCCTTGAACCATAAGGCCGAGGGCGCGGAACTGGACAAGTATTTCACTCCAACACTCAACAGCAACTGTCGCGCTCCGGACACTATTCTTGGTAGGCTGTAGTGAGTGAAACCTCGCAATGAGGTTGGTCAGTTTGTCTTCAGTGGTTTCGTTGATCAACGCTGGGCCGATGTCGCGGAACAGGTCGTTCCAAGAAACCTCGACATTCCATTCAACGTCAAAAATATTCCAACCATCATCAGTTTCACGTCGGATACCGTAAACGGTTACTTTGTCGTCACCTGATTCAAGGCTATCGTCGTCTTCTTCAGCCTCTTGGGCATCAAGCTGATCCTGGAGCCGCCGATTTTCCTCCGTAAGAGTATTAATTCGTTCCAAAAGTGCGATTGGGGATGAACCGTCATTTCGTATCCAGCCGGGCCTAGGGGAAATTTTGATTTCTCTGACCAACGAGCGCGAAACAAGGCCGCCTAGTTCAGATGGCGTCTTCCAGTTTCTTATTGGATGAGTAGACATGACTTCGGATCGAAAGGATTCAAGTTTCTGTCGAGAAGCCTCATCCTTTTCGGCTTTCCCTACTGGAATGCTCTCAGGTTCGCCATGGACAAAGGCCAAGACCGGCAGCCCTATCTTCTTTGCGTAGCGATACTCTTTCTCTGTGTAACTTATGCCCTCGGAAGTCGTCGAGCCGTAGCGTCCCCCGATAATAAGGACGTAGTAATCACACTCATCAATAACGCGCTTGATCACATCCCACTGACCCTCGTTGGATGCCACAAACGCCTCCATACCGGTTGGTATGCAGTCCAGCTCCCAAATCGCTTGGATAACCTCAGCCCTCTCAGCCGCAAGATCGGTAAACGTTGAGCTGACAAATACTTGATGGCGAACGGAATAAGACAAAAGTGCCTCTTCATATTTCTAAACTAAGTTCACATGACATGACACAATCACACTTCGACCAAAAGTAAGAACTTTCGTCCTGTCATGTGCAGCACAACCTGACAGTCCGCTAAGAGCTCGAAGCGGTCATGCGGCGGTACGGCGGCCCCATCACGAGGGCCGCGCCAGCCTACCTACGCGATCGGCCCTAAGCGGACGTCCACTGAGGGAGCTGCATGCTGCGATGCGGCCCGTCGGTCCTGCCCTTCGCCGCATGCGCAAAATCACACGCAAGCCGAATAGACATTCAAGCGCAAGCAGAAAACCGCTGACTGACTTTCAAATTGGTGGTCATTGGGCAGCAACTAATTCAATAGGCCATCTTCTTTCAGGCGACTGTATGCAGCCCGAATCGCGTCCTCGCTGAATTTGTTCCGCTTGGCTTCACTCCATCCCTGCATCTCTTGAATGATCTTTTCCACAGGGAAATGACCTTCATGATGAGCAAGCAGATGAACAGAGGATAAAAGCTCCAACCCGTAGGGGCTTTCATACCCCTGAACGAGCTTGCTCAAACGATCAATTACATCATCAGCTTTTCGGTCGGTGGTGTTCAAATACTCATTGGCCAATGCACACCCGCTGGGCGTCACGTGCGATTGACGCTCGCCCCTCAGGAAACCGTCGATCATCCCATGACGCTCCATAGAGACGTAGGCGAGCTTCAAGGTTTCCGAATAGGGGCCGTGCAGATTACGGGCGAATTTCAGTTTGAACTCCACGCCCAAGGCTTGAAGAAAATACGCGATTTTTTGCAGAGAAATTCTGTCAAAAGATCCGTCAAAAAAGCGTTCAAGATCATTCAGTGCTTTGAGCAGAATGGCGCGCGGGAACGTCATCGAAAGACCCGAATGAACATGTTCAGGCGCGTCAGTTGCATCCTTGGGCGCGAACAAAACAATGTCAACATCATCGAGATTCGACAACTTCGCTTCGATCAGAGGCCTTACATCTGCCCAGTCCAGACCACCGTTGCCGCACCCAAGGGGGGGGATCGCGATGGACCTGATTTCGTGCTCTCGGATGGTCTCAACCAACGCGTCGAGGCCATCCTCGACGTACTCCATCTTCGACTTCGAGCGCCAGTGGGCCTTCGTTGGGAAGTTGATTAGGTAGCGCGGGCCTTCGGAGGTGAAGAGTTCCTTCGTGTCAAACACGAACATTTTTCCGGGATGCAAGCCTTTGGCATCGCACAAAGACTTGTACGCCCGGAAGTTCGCGGGCCATCTGTTCTTAAACTCCAAAGCGACGCCTTTTCCCATGACGCCAACACAGTTGACGGTGTTCACCAGAGCCTCCACAGGCTCAGCGAACATATCTCCTTTTTTCGTCCGTATCGTCATCCGTAGTAGCACCCGCGTTTTGTCAGGATCGGGATGTTCCATGCCGAAGCAGCCATCATCCCTTCCAGTCGTGCCCGCATATCATCTGTTTTGACAACGATACACCCAATTTTGTCCAGTGGTACAGAACTGTGAACCAAGAACTCAGCCATCCGCTTGGAACTGCGCGTCATCCGCTCTGGCGGGGTCGCGCGATCCTGGAACCAGCGGCAAACGCCATGGTAGCCAATCTCGTGAATCGTAGCGACTCTCGGGTCGTCATCGAACACGTTCCAATGAACGTGTTCTTCCAGCTTCGTGAGGTCGGTTTCAATCGTTGGCATCGGTGCTCTTGAATTCAATGCATAGTCGCTGAAACAAGTGAACAAACCGGTACCTACGAATGCTTGTGGTGAGCTGACCAAGAAGATCCGATCATCCTCGCATGCTTTGCGAAGTTCCACTCCCGCCGGGGAGACCAATGGTACGTTTTTCATGTAAATAGTATAAGTAAACGATGTGATGGGGCTGAAATAGAACGGCACAAAGTCGTTGACTACGCAGCCGTTGGGCATCTCAAATTCGCCCGTACCACGTCGATTGACAATATCTTGATACGAGGTCTGGTGGCAACTTTGCGGCGTAGAGTGGTTTTTCGCCCTAATCTCACCATCTGCAAGAAACGTCGGAAGGTCTTCATAATGAACCTGTCGAAATATATATCGGTCCGGCAAATTTGCCCCCTCGTCTAAAACATCGTCGGATACTTGATACGGTTTCCCTATGTCCTTCAAGCAAGAACTATGCTTGAGCGGACCAACGTACGTTATATCTTCACAGATGGCTGCTTCCCGCTGACGAAAATCCACCAGCCACACACATCGGACGACTGCTACCGCAATCGCGTCACGGTACGTTAGCGCCTGCAGAGAAAGTCGGCTTTCCGCCGATGCTGTTGAAAAAGTCTTTGTTGCGCTGCGGCAAGTCTTTCGATTCACTCGACTATGAGGAGATTGGAGGATTTCGTCATGATGGGCAGGCAAGAAGCACCGGCGCAGCTGTTTTACGATTTCGATCTGGAGCGGCACGTCCCGGCCAATCACATGCTGCGCGAGATCGACCTGTTCCTGAATGGTGACACTCTGCGCGAGGCGCTGCGCCCATTCTACAGCCATCTTGGTCGCCCCTCGATCGATCCGGAACTGATCATCCGGATGCTGGTGATCGGGTATGTCATGGGGATCCGTTCGGAGCGCCGGCTCTGTGATGAGGTTCACCTGAACTTGGCCTATCGCTGGTTCTGCCGGTTGGGGTTGGAAGGCAATGTCCCGGATCACTCGACCTTCTCCCGCTATCGCCATGGCAAGTTCAGGGAAAGTGGCTTGCTGCGGCAGGTTTTCGAGACAACCGTTGAACGCTGCCTGAAAGAAAATCTGGTGTCGGGCGAAGGTTTCGCGGTCGATGCGAGCCTGATCTCGGCAGATGCCAACAAGATCCGCTCCATCGCGGCGGAAGACTGGAGCCCCGAGGCCGCGCGGGACGCTGGCAACAGGGCGGCACGGGAATATCTGGAGACACTGGATGACGCCGCTTCGGGGCCGCATCGCCTGTCCAGCCCAAGTTCGTGGCCAAGTCCGATCCGGCAGCACAATGGACCCGCGCCGAGGAAAGTCGCCCCTATTTTGCCTATGCCACCAACTACCTGATCGACACCAAGAGTTCGGTGATCATGGATGTTGAAGCGACAAGAGCCATCCGCCAAGTCGAAGTTGGAGCTGCGCGCACGATGCTGGACAGGACCGAAAAACGCTTTGGCATCAAGCCGGACTGGCTGGCCGCCGATACGGCCTATGGCAATGCCGAGAACCTGGGCTGGCTGGTCGAGAAGCGCAGCATCATTCCCTTCATCCCGGTGATCGACAAGTCGGAACGGACCGACGGAACGTTCTCCCGCTCAGACTTCCAGTGGGACGAGACGAATGATCAGTATATCTGCCCCGAAGGCCATGCCCTCAAACAGTTCAGACGCAACTATTCCGATCCGAACCGAGGCCAGGATAGTGGTGGGCGAAAGAAATACCGCTGCTTGAAGGCAACCTGCCAAGCCTGTCCATCCAAGGAGATCTGCTGCCCGAAAGCCGATGCCCGGTATGTCACGCGTGAGCCCCATGAAGAGGCGCGCGAGTTCGCCAGAGAGTGCCGCAAGACCAAGGCCTACAAAGTGTCGCGCGACAAACGGAAGAAGGTCGAGATGCTCTTCGCGCACCTCAAGCGTATTCTTGGCCTAACACGGTTGCGGCTCCGTGGTCCAAACGGCGCCAAGGACGAATTTCTGCTCGCTGCCATCGCACAGAATCTCCGAAAACTCGCGAAGCTCCGCCCGCGAAGCGTCCGACAGGAGGCCGCAGCATGAGCTGAGCGGCCATATTACCGCCTTGAGGCGGGTCGACGGGCGATCGCCCGAACGCAATAGCCTTGCCCGGCGGCGGCGAGCCTCAAAATCGGCGATTTCGACCGACTTTTTCAACAACATCCGCCCACACCGGCAGGACGGTTCAGTTGTAGAGGAAGTCCGCTTAACGATCTCAATAATCTACGCTATGGCGTGTCAAACGGTATCGAGCCGGTCACTTCGCGCATTCCTTTCGCCAGCTTCTGCACAAGATGAACGAGCTCCCCAACCTCTCCCTCGTCCCAGGACTCGAATATTACCCCGGCCATCCTGGCGCGAGCAGCATCGACGGCGTCAGTCATCAACTGCCCATGCGGCGTGATGCAGGCTTGGCGGATGCGGCGGTCGCGCGCACTGCCGCGCCTCTTGACAAGGCCGAGGTCGTCAAGCTTGGCCACCTGCCGGCTAACCGTCGTGTAGTCACGACCGACGCGGTCTGCCAGCTCCACAACACCCAAGGGGCCGAACCTCTCGACGCTGACAAGCAATGCGAAGAGGGCGCGGTCGAGGTTAAGTCCAGATGCTCGAAGCATCTCCTCATCAACCTGCGGGTTGTTCATCAGGGCCATGATATCGAGCAGCGCGATATGTAGTTGGCGCGTAAGTGTCGAGATGTGTGTATTTTGCATATTTATCCTTGGCAGAATCGACAGATTTAATTATGTGTATTTTGCACATAATACGGAGAATTGCAAATGCTTGAAGACCTGGACGTTCTGATCGTCGGCGCGGGACCGGCGGGGTCGACCCTTGCCGTCGACCTTGCGCGGCGCGGCGTGAGCACCCGCATCATCGACAAGAGTCCGCACGGATTTCCCGGATCGCGCGCCAAGGGCATTCAGCCCCGGTCGCTCGAAGTGTTCGAAGACCTCGGCGCGCTGGACGACATCCTCGCTGCCGGGTCTCCCTACCCACCTCTGGGCATCCATCTGGGGCCGGTCCGAATCCCCAAGCGGATGTCCAAGCCGGCGCCCGAAAGCGACGCTACTCCCTACCGCGACACCTGGTTGATCCCGCAGTTCAGCACCGACTCGATCATTCAGAAGCAGCTCGCGCCGTTCGGGGTGCAGGTCGAATACGGCACGGAACTTCTCGGGGTCGAGCAGGACGACAGCGGGGTGACGGCGCGGATCGCAGGCCCCTCCGGACCCGAAGAGCTGCGCGCCCGCTATGTTGTGGGGGCCGATGGAGGCGCAAGTCTAGTACGCAAGAGCGTTGGCATCGCCTTCGAGGGGCAGACCAACGAAGCCGACCGGATGATCATCCTCGACTGCCGGATCGAAGGCCTGGGACGCAATCACTGGCACGTCTGGCCCGGCCTCGGGGGCCGGTTTGCCGGGGCCTGCCCGCTGCCGCATGGCGACCTCTTTCAGGTGATGATCCGCCTGCAGCCGGGCGAGGCGCCCGACTTGTCCGATGCCGCGTTGAACGAGCGGTTCCGGAAGCAGACCCACTCCGGCAAGCTGCGGCTGAGCGACATACAGTGGAAAACAGTCTTCCGGCCCAATATCCGGCTGGCGGCGCGTTACCGTGAAGGCCGGGTATTCCTGGCAGGCGACGCGGCGCATGTTCACACGCCCATGGGGGCCCAGGGGTTGAACACCGGCATCCAAGATGCCTACAACCTCGGCTGGAAGCTCGGTCAGGTCCTGGCCGGTGCCCCCGAGACGCTGCTTGAAAGCTACGAGGCCGAGCGGCAACCGATCGCCGCGCGGGTGCTCGGCCTGTCGACCGCGAAATACGAGGCCCTCAATCGGCTCGATCCTGCCAGCATCAAGCGGGGCGCGGATGAAAAGCAACTCGGCATCACCTACAAGGGCGGCCCGCTGGCCAGCTCCGAAGCCGAGGCAACCACGACACTACAATCGGGAGACCGTGCACCCGACGCGAAGCTCGCGGATCAGGACCGCACCCCCCTGCGCCTGTTCGATGCAACCCGCGGCCCAGCCTTCACACTGTTCGCCATTGGGCAGGAAGCCCGGGCAGAACTCGCAGCCGTCACTTGGCCCGAGAACGGCGCCGGACTGACCCGCGTAGCCATCGACGGAACGGCCGGGGAAGCGCTTTCGCTGAGCGATCCGCAGGGCTCCTTCCGGTCCATTTATGGCATCGCGGCAGACACGCTTATCCTGATCCGACCGGACGGCTACATCGGCGAAATTGCAACCCATGACCGTATCGCGGCGATCAACAACTTCGCATCCCTCGTGGCGCCAATCACCGCCTGACCCTTTCCAACTTTTTCGTGATGGAAACCGACCATGAAAGTTCTTGTTGTCCTCAAACAACCCTACGAGGGCAGCTACTGCGCCGCCATTCTGGAAAGCATCCAGACCAGCCTTGCCGACTATGGCCATGAGCTCGACCTTATTCACCTTGATCGGGATGACTTCGATCCTGTCATACACGGTAAGGACCTAAGGGTCATTGCAGTATGACGATACTGAACCGCCCCGGGTTTGCCGGAGGCTCCAACTCTTGATTCGGGTAGAGCATCATGAGAAAGATAACGAACAAGTTTTCCCCAGAAGTGCGCGAACGCGCCGCACGGATGGTTCACGACAATGAAGGGCAGCATGGCTCTCGGTGGCAGGCCATCACGTCGATTTCTGTGAAGATCGGGGGTTCGGCGAAGACGTTAAGCGACTGGGTCAAGAAGGCTTAGATCGACGGCGGCAAGCATGTCGGCATTCCGAGCGACATGGCTGACAAAATGAAGGCCTTGGAGCGGGAGAACCGAGAACTCCGACAGGCCATTGAGATCCTGCGCAAGGCGAGCGCTATTTTGCGATGGCGGAGCTCGACCGCCGGCCGAAGTGATGGAGGGTTTCGTCGAGGTGCACAGAGATGCGCATGGGGTCGAGCAGATCAGCAAGGTGCTGTCGATCGCCCCCTCCACCTAATATAATCACTTGGCGAAGCGGGCCGACCCAGCGCAGTTATCGGTCCGCGCGCGCCGTGATGCTGCTTTGCGGCCCGAGATCCGACGCGTTTTCGAAGAGAACTGTCGCGTCTACGGCGTCCGCAAGGTCTGGCGGCAGCTCGTCCGGGAAGGGTTCGATGTCGCGCGTTGCACGGTGGCGAGGCTCATGAAGGACATGGACATTCAAGCGTCATCCGTGGCAAGCCGCACAAAACGACGATCCCTGACAGAAAATCCCCATGTCCGCTGGACAAGGTGAACCGCGAGTTCCGCGTCCCCGCGCGGAACATGCTCTGGGTGAGCGACTTCACCTACGTCGCCACCTAGACCGGCTTTGTATATGTCGCCTTAGTCATCGATACCTATGCGCGCAAGATCGTCGGCTGGCGTGCCAGCACTTCTGAATAGACCGGGTTCGTCCTTGATGCTCTGGAGCAAGCGGTCCATGACCGGCGGCCGACAAAGGGCATGGGGCTGGTCCATCATAGCGACAGAGGGTCGCAATACCTGTCCATTCGTTACACGGAAAAACTGGGCGAGGCCAGCAGTGTGAGTGACAGCTACGACAACGTTTTGGCCGAGTCATCAATGGCCTCTACAAGGCCACCTCACATCGCTGTGGTCTCTAGCGCAGCTTCGAGGCCGTCGAATATGCCACGCTGGAATGGGTGGACGGGTTCAACAACCGGCGCCTTTTTCAGCCTATCGGGAATATCCCACCAGTCGAGGCAGAGGCGAACTTCTAGGCAACTCTGGAAACCGAAGACATGGCAGCGTAACTAACGACAATCAGCCTCCGGCAAAACCGTGGCGGTTCAAGTGCCCACGAGGTCGGGGGAGATAGTCTTTCGCTGCGCTTAGTTCGAATGTCGGCAAAGGGCCGAGTGCTTCATTCAACCATACGTTCAAACGCCTCCACCGCAATCCGACGCCGCCCATCACAAGCGATCAGCTCGTCGCCAAGCCGAGTAATGCTCACCGCGTCATCCGCCAGCGTCCCGCCTGTCGCCAGCAGGGATGCCGGAGAGGCGCAGGGGATGCGGGCGGCGGCTGGCAGCACCACCTGCGGCCGCGGCGTTTCATCGGGCACCACCGGACCAGTGGTCGCGGATTGACTGCAGGCGGCCAGCAGGAATGCCGAGGCCAGACAGATCGGAATCTGCTTCAAGTTCATTGATAAACCTCCTTCGGGCTGTGTCGCGTTCGCCCTGCGCAATGGTCAGGGCCCGATCAGCCTCTGCCAGCGCCGCGTTGGCGGCGTTGGTCTTCTTGATCGCCTCGGCGCTGCGCTGGCGCTCTGCGAGCAGGGCTGCGGATTTCTTCGCGTCCCATGCCGCCTGCTTGGTCGCGAGCTGCGCACCGAGCCTCCAGCCCTGCACGGCCCACCCTGCCCCGAAGCTCGCAGTCATCAGAAGGAAGAGGACGGCGCCCGCGATTACAGCCCGGACAGGCATAGATCACGCTCCGCCTTGCGCCGGTTGGTCAGGCCACGCACCACGCGGCCACCGGCCTTGTTCCACATCAGGAGCGCATCGCAGGCCCCGGGCAGATCGCCTGCTAGAGCGCGGCGCGACATGCTCGAGCGGCAGAAGCCATGTGACCCGATATTATAGGCCGCACTGATGAAAGCGGCGCGGGTCCGCTCCGGAAGGCGTGCCGGCAGACAGGGTCGGATCGCGGCCTCGAACTGCGCCACGCGCGTGGCGAGCTGCGTCCAGCACTCAGCGTCGGTTGCCACATCGCCCATCTTCACGCCTTCGGTTTCGCCAAAGCAGATTGTGGGTATGCCGACGATATCGCGATAGGCGCGCAGCTCTCTGCCTTCCCAAGGCGCGATCGTGGTGATCGCGAGCGCAATGGCGGTCGCCACACCGGCCACGCCCGCCGCGTGCCGCTTGCGCAGCCCCCCGCTTTCGTCGCGGGCGAGATCCTCGGACCAGATGCCGGATTGCTGCACCAGCCGCGCGATGGTGGCCGCGATCGAGATGAGGCCCGCCAATGCGGCAAAGGCCCCGGGCGGCATGCCGAGAAGATCGGCATCGAGAAGCGAGACCACGACCTCGAGGCCGGAGAGCACCGCCGTCAACAGGATCAGGCGGATCGACCAGGCGCGAAGAAGCACCTCGCGCCAGTCGGGCAAGAGTTTGAACATTCCATTTCTCCATGAAAAAGCCCCGCTCGATGGCGGGGCGTAAGGTTGAATTTAGACTTCCTGAGGTGATCGATAAATTTCACTCATCAAGCCCAAAAATTTGATATTTATGTACGAATCGCCGCGTTCGGCGTAGTTTCAGTTATGGCCTGTTTGCATGCTAAGACATCAACCTGTGTCCGTTCGACGTCACGCCAGAGAAGCCCTCTTTGTCTGCGGCTCGCTCGTCGTCGTATTTAACATCTTGGGATGGAGCCTGAATCTTCAGGCCTTAATCCGATTTCCAGATGCAGCAATGGTGCCCAGCACAGCCGTTAGCATTGCGCTTCTATTTATCGGCAGTGCGGCAGTCTTATCTCGACCGGCAAAGAAGGCTGCCGCAAAAATCTGCAGTTTGATGGCCGCCGCAATTGCGTTGATCAATATCAGCTTACGGAAGTCCTCGCTTCCGGACCTAGATCACCTTGTGTCCAATGTCATGGCGGACGATCAGATGTCCGAAGGCACTATTCTGTGCATTCTCGTCTGCGCCGCTACGATTTTGTCGCTCGCCTCCGAAAAGCTGCGGAAATTCGAACTCCACTTGTCCGGCGCGATAGCTGGTGTTCTGCTGATTATTGCTGTTTTCATTCTTTGTCGTTTTGTGCCTGGCACATCGGCGTGCCCTCTCATCTTTCAGAAAATGTCATTTTACACGGCAGTCTGCTTCTTGGTCTTGTTCATTAACCTCTTCGTTGCTGCAGTCGTCCTGCCATTCCAGCAACACGAAGACAGCGGAACCTAAATAACAAACCTCCTTGTGTGCTCATATCGCCGCTTCACGAACACGACAAAGAAACCAAGCCGATCAATCCCCGCTCGATGGCGGAGCAAAAAATCGGATCTTGTCAGGGCAAAGCGTTGCCCTAATTCGTGCAGGGCTCTGGGCTATGTTACACCTACTCCGTAGAGAGCACTAAGGCGCGGTCGCAGGCAGCGAGCCGCGCCTTTTTCATCCCTTCTTCAGCAGACGATAGGCCACCGGCTTGGTCTTCTCGGGAATGAGCTTCCCGTCACAGTCATACTGCAGCTGCAGCTGGACCGTGATACGCCCCGGATAGAGCGCCGCTGGCGGGATCAGTTCGATCCTGACGCGTGAGAGATCCGTGCCGATCTGCTGGATCGGTGCCGAGGACGCGCGCATGCCCGGAAGATCCACATTCGTCACATCGCGAAACAGCGGCACCCATTGCCTCAGCTGGCACCCCTCGCCCAACTCTGTACGCTGCACGAAAAGATGCAGCACCACGTTCTGCCCCTGTTGTACCGGTTCCTCGATATAGGCCATGCCGAATGGCTCACGGATGACCCGATCCGCGCCCGTGGCCGAAGCAACTGCCTTGGTCACGGTATCGAGCTTTGTCTCGAAACCATCCACCCGATCGGGAAGCTCCCAGAACCGCAAAGCGCGTTCCTTCACCGGCGTGAAGATCCACACCATCACGACGGTGAGCGCCCCAATCATCCAGCGCACAGCGAACTTCGCCAGCTCGTCGCCGAAGAACTTCCCCGCCTTGCGCGCCTGTGTCTTATCCATGTCTTGCCTCATGCTCATAAAAAATCCCGCCTCGGGGGCGGGTTATTCGGCCTCTGCCGTAGTGGTCTCTTCGGCCTCTTCCTCGGGCGGCGCCGGCAGCGGCACCGGCCCGCTGGTCACGGTGACCGGCTCGGGGAAGCGCTGCGCCTCGGAGGCATTGTCGCCGATCGGCAGCAGCAGCGTGACGGTCCAACCGTCTGTCGCATCCCGCGTGGCGCTCAGGATGTAGCCGGCAAGGCCCGTCTCTTCATCGTATTCCAGCGCAGTCAGAGTGAACTCGGTGCCGTTGACGGTTAGCGTGTCGCCCTCCACGGACAGCATGTGGAGTTCGTAATCGGTGCCCGGACGGCGGACGATGGGTGAGAAGATGATATTCAAGGTCTGCTCCTTACTTCCAACGGCCGACAGCGCAAGTGTGCACATATTTCTCAACCGACCCCGATAAAGAGGTCGAGCTCCATGGCCGGAAAGGCACCACGGTTGTCGTCGCAGTACCGAATGCCACTCCCGTGATAGATGCCGCCGCAGTCTCTGCAGCGCCACTAACCGATGGGATCGCTGAAAACGCTGCGGGGAAAGTCCAGTTGGAGGAGCTTCCCTGCATGAACAGGGCACCATCGGCAGTTGTCCAAGTATATCCGCTGTGAGAAGAGCGCCGCCAGCAAATCTGCGTCCCATCGACAAAGCGCACATATTCGCCATTGGAGTTTGATCCGCGCTGGAAGAGCGGCTGCACACCATCCGCTGTGGACGACGTTATTGCGCTATCACCGCCATAGACCACGCTCCAAGCGCTCCAAGCACTCCCATCATAGCTGCGTCGGTATTCGCGACCCGCGACGGATGCCGGGGAAGTCGCGATGAATGTCTGGGTTTTTACACCCGTATTCCACTCGAGGGTGTATAAGAACCCAGCCATCCCACTTCCGCCCACATAAGGCGAGTTAGTCGCGGAGGGACTGATGGACATCCACATCCCGCTCGGCGCGTCATCGCAATTGAACGAAGAGCTCAATCCATTTGCATTATACGCTTTTCCGAGAATTCCGGCATCACCGACTTTCAGCAGACGATTGGCAGTCGTGTCGTAGTTCGATTGCGTGACACCGGTGCCCGCGAGTAGCGCACCCGACGCCTTCAGCACCCCGCTCTGGCCGATCAGGCTGCGCCCGTCTGCCGTCAGATCCGCCATGGCCATCGCGCCGGCCCCTGTGAAGTAGGGCAGCTTGTTGGCCGCCCCTCCCAGATGCGCGAAGGCCGCGATATTGTCCGAGGGCACATCGCCGATCATCGTCTCGATCCACTCGCCCATGCCCTGCATGTACTCGCCCATGACGGGGAACCAGCCGAGGAACCCTTGGGCTTTGGCGGCAAAGCTCGGATCTCCGAGGATCGGGGCCTCGTTGGGTGGTGGGGTATAGGTGGGTTTTGCCATCAGGCCACTCCTGTCAGGGTAAGGGTTGCAATCGTGCGCCCGCCGCCCGAGAGCGCGGGGAAGAAGTCATCGGCCACGCCGTAGACGGCGAGGGCAAAAGGCGTCATGCCATCGCCCGGGTAGAAGTAAGCCGGCGCCCCGCGCGCCTGCTCGAGCGCGCGCTGGATCCGGCGGTTGGCCGAGGAGGCAAAGGCCAGCTGCCATTCGGCCTTGCGGGCCGTCGGGCGTTTGACGATCGAGACATTGCCATAGTCATCGGTCTCGCGACGCGAGTAATCGGTAAAGCCCGAGCGCGAGCCATCGAGCACATCGCCCAGGTATTCGCCCCGCCCCATGACGATCTCGGCCACCGAGGCCGTGCCGCCCGGATTGGAGATGGTGATCTCGAGCGTGAAGCCCGAAAGCGCGCCGAGATCGACAAAGACCTGCTCCGGGTCGAATGTGTCCTCATAGGTGAAGAAGTCGGCCCAGCTCTGGATCTGGCTTGTGTCGAGGAGATCGGCCGTGCGGTCATAGACCACGCCGCCGCCCGCATCGCGGATCACCACCTGCAGCGAGATCGCCACCAGATCGATGAAGGCGATCGCATCGACCCGCGCGGGCAGCCCCAGCGTATAGGTGATGCTCTCTCCCCGCGTGGTGGCCTGCCCCAGCGTGGCGTCAAACGCCCGCCAGCGATTGGTCGAGCCGACCTCCACCCAGTAATCTCCGGCATTCGCGCCCGAGACCGGATGCACGCCCGATCCGGGCGCGAGCGCCTCATAGATGCGATGGGTGGCGGTGAGGATCACCCGATCGCCCACCGCATAGGCCGTGCCAGAGGCCCAATTGCCATAGTCATCCTCGGCCACATTCGAGGCCTGCATATTCCCCGCGCCCAAGGGCACGGGGATGATCATCAGGGCTTGTGTCATTGCGTCTCGGCCTCCCGCCGTTCTTCGATCATGCGCAGCTTGCGCATGTCATTGGTGCCGCTCAGCCCCAGCTGGCGCTGTTCGCTGCGCATACCGGCCAACTCCTCGCGCAGCGCCTTCACCTCTGCGACGAGCGCCGTGTCACTGCCCTGCCCGCCGCCGCCCTGCCCGCCGCCGCCGCCCGAGAGCATCCGGCGGGTCTGATCGGCCGACCAGATCCGGCTGGCGCCCGTGGCCTCGATCTCGGGGCCCTTCTCGCCCACGAGCCTGAGCCCGCCCGCGTGATGGCCGCCCGCCGCAAATTGCGGGATCTCGATATCGACGCCGAGATCGCGCAGCGCGCGGGCCGCCTCCTGCAGCGAGGTCTCGAGCGCCTGTTCCTTCAGGTCGCTCGCGGCCGCCGCATCATTGAGCCGCGTGGCATAGGCCATCGCCTGCTCATAGGCTGTGGTGTTGAGCTGCGCGACGATGGCATTGTAGGTCGCCCTGTCTTCCTTCCGGTCGAGCATGACCAGCTGCTTTTGCGTGTCCTGCGCGCTGAAGGTCTTGTTGCCCACCTGATAGGTGGCCAGTGCGGCCAGCCCGCCCGAGGACCATGTCGAGAGCTTGCTCGGCGCCCCCACCGCCTGATCGGGCGTGAAGTTCGCCAGCTGGTCCATCAGGCTGTCATAGCTCGCCTGTGCGGCAGCCACCTGCGCCTGTTTCTGCTGCGCTTTCAGCAGATCGCTCTGCGCAATCACTGCGCTGCGAAGACTGGTGAGGCTCGCACGCAGCCCCACCATGCTGGCCCGCGCGGCCTCCATCGGCGCCTTGACCGAGCTGGTCATCAGGCTCGCGAAGGCCGAGCTCGGATCAAAGCGGAAGGATCCGCCCAGTGTGATCTTGCCCGCTGTGCTGCCCGAGACCGCCGCCAGCAGGCTCTGCTGCTGGGCGGTCAGCCCCGAGAGATCGACCGTGCCCTTCAGCGTGCGGGTCAGTGTCCCGCTTGCGGCCCTGAGCATGCGGATCTGGTCGCCCGAGAGCGAGCCCAGCCGCACCGTGCCGGCGATGATGCGCGAGACGGTCAGCGCCGCGCTCGAGAGCGCCGCCCGCTGATCCGAGCTCAGACCTTTGGCAAACGCCGCGCGGATGGTGATTGCCCGCGCAGCCGAGGTGTTGGCATTCAGAAGCAGCGCCTTGATCTGCGCCGATTGGTTGCCCGCCAGCACGCCCGTGATCCGCGCAATATAGCCGCCCTGCTGGGTGAGCAGGATCCGGCGTTGATCGGCGGTGAGCCCTTTCGAGAAGGCCGCCTCGATCATCGCCGCATAGCTGCCCTGCCCCGCAAAGACGAGCTGCCGCAGATCGCCGGTGATGCCTTTGCCCAAGGCCGCATTCACCGTCACCGCATAGGCGCCAAGATTACCGAGCGCGAGCGTCACCGCCCGTGCATCGGCTTTCGAAGACAGCGCCACATTCACCACCCGCGCCAGCTCGCTATTGCCCGCGAGCGCCACCCGCATGGTCTCGGCATCGAGCGTGCGGCCCGTCAGCAGGTTCACCGTCTTCTGCAGCTTGGAGGTGGTGGCCAGCGCCAGAGACCAGATTTTCGCCTGCGGTGTGCGCCCGAGCTGGAAGTCGAGCACACGCGTGAAGGCTTTGGCCGCATCGAGGGCCAGCGTCTGCACCCGCCCCGAGGGCAGCACACCTGCCACGATCGACAGGCTGCGCCGGAAGCCGGTCGGATCGTCGAGCGCCAGCGCCTGCACTCGGGAGGAGACCAGCTTGCCCGAGACCAGATCGAGGATCCGGCGGAACTCTTCCGCCTCGCCCAGGGCCAGCTTCTGCACCGTGCCCGGGACCGACTGCCCGACGCGGAAGTTGATCACCTTGTCGAGCGCATCGATATCGTTGAACACGATCGCCCGCAGATCCGCCGGCAGGCTCTGTGCCACCCAGCGGATCGATTTGAGAAGGCTCGAGGCATCCTCGAGCGCCAGCGCCTGCAGGTCCGCCGGCAGCAGCGTCCCCGACATATAGCTGATGGTCTTGACCAGCGTATCGGCCGAGGTGAGTGCCAGATCCAGAAGATCCCCGCTGATCTGCCCCTGATCCGCGATCAGGCTGATCGTCTTCACATGTTCCGAGGCGCCTGTCAGCGCGAGCCATTTCTGATCAGCCGAGAGGTCGGAGCGGGTGATGAAGTCGACATAGCGGGTCACGCCCGAGGCCGAGTCCCTCAGCATCGCCTTCAGGTAATCGGGGATCTTCGCATCCTCGACCACATCGATGGCCAGATCGATCTGTTTCTGCAGGCTCGCATAGTTGATCTCGGCGGCAGCTTGGATCGCGTCATCAAGGCTGCCCAGCTGGGTCTCGAGCGTAGTGATCTGCTCCTCGGTCAACGCATTGCCGGCCGCGAGATAGTCCCGCGCCTCGGTCATCAGATCGACCTGGGCCTGCGTGAGGCTGGCGATCGCTTCGGACTTCGCCCCCTCGATCTGGGCAATGCCTTCCACCTGCCCCAGATCAGACGCCACCCGCGCCTGGGCGCGGGCCACATCGAGCGCGCTGGTGGCCGTGGCAGACACTCGATCGAGATAGGTCTGCGCCACACCGGTCAGCCCGCTTGTGGCATCGAGATCGCCCGCCTTGGCCGAGGCCAGCGTGCTCTGATAGCGCGCGGCCGAGAAGGCCAGCGCCGATTGCGGCGAGGTCATTGCCGAAGCCGTCCCCCGCATCTCGGCCACGAACTCGGCGATACTGTCGGCCGCCTTATACCAATTGGTCGCGGCCTGCGCCGAGGCCTGTTGCGCCGCCGTATAGGCAGTGATCGCGCCATCGAGCGAAGTCGAGACCTGCCCCGAGAGCGCCTCGATCTGCGCGGTGAAGGCCGAGACCTGCGGCAGGATCTCGTCAAAGACCCCCGCCATCCCGACAAGCGTCGCCCAGAGCTCCCGCCCGCCTGCACTGGTCAGATCCATCGCATCGACCAGCGCGCGGTATTGATCGCGGCTCTCGGGCATCGCGAGGCCCATCTCGGCGAGCGCCTCGGTCGTCTGGCAGGTCAGCGTGGCGAGCCGCTCGCTCTCGGAATAGACCGCCTCGTAATAGGTACTCACAGCCGTGCCGAAGGCCTCATCGCCGCCAAAGAGCTGCGTCAGCTGGCTGGCCATATCAGCCCCCACCAGCCCCGTCGCGCGGAAGCTATTGCCCAGCGTATCCATCGCGGCATTGACGGTTTGCAGAGCCGAGGCCAGACGGTTGATCGTTTCCATCGCCCCCTCGCCCGAAGCCGAAAATGCCTCGAGCCCCGTCACTTGACCTGCATAGGCGTCGCCCAACTCTGTGAGTTTGTCCTGCAGCACCTCCAGCGCCTCGTCCTCCGAGAGCCCCTTGGTGGAAAACTTCAGCTCATAAGCAAAGCCATCGAAAGCTTCCGCCCCGATATTCAAAGCCGAAGCCGCGACGGCAATGCTGTCCTGCACGCCATAGACGGCCTGGCGGATCGGATCGGCGATCTCTGAGGACGCCGCCGAGTAGGTCGTGCGCTTCGATTTGGAGAGACCCCAGAACTTCGACTTCTCGATCCGTTCATAGGTCTGCACCGTCACATCACTCCCGCCGATCAGCGCGCGGATGCCCGTGTCGAGCACCTTGGTCTTGCCGATCAGCCCCGAGATCAGAAAGCCCACCGCCGCCACCGGCAGCGCGATGGCCCCGATCGCGGCCGAGAGACCCGCAATCCCGGAGGTCGCCCCGCCCAGAACGGAGGTGAGATAGGTGCCGGCCGCCGCCAAGCCACCGCCCGCGCCGGTGAGGCTGGTGACCAGCCCGCCCGCGCCCGAGATGAAGGCATTGACCGAGGTGCCGATGACACCCGCGAGCCCCAGCCCGCTGGTCGCGATCGAGCCGAGGCTGCCGCCGGGCATGACGCCCGCCGCAGAACCTGAAGCCGCCGCTGCCGTGCCGGCCACTCCGGTCGCGCCCGTGACCCCCATTGCCACCAGAATGCGGTTTTTGGCCGCCGTGGCGATCATCTGTTTGAGCCAGGATTTGAACATATCGCCAATGCTCCCCAAAGTGGTCCGGAACCCCGTAAAGAGCCCATCGACCAGCGTGTCTGTGAGGTCGCCCACCAGCGGCAGGCTATCGGCCAGATCGGCATTGAGCTGCGCCATGGCCTTTTGCACTTCCTCGGGCGTCAGAAGGCCTTCCTTCGCCAGAGCCGTCAGCTCGCCCAGCTCGCGGCGATAGCGGTTCATCGGATCGATCAGATCGCGCCAGCGCTCGGCCTCTTTCGCCTGCGCCTTCGCGAGATTTTGCGCGGCCTTGACGCCTGCCGTACCCGCCTTGGTCGAGGCTTTTTGGGCCGCCGTCAGCTGATCGAGCGTCGCGAGCTTGTCGGACATCGTCTTGATCTGTGCCTGATCGATGGCAAGCCGCGCATCGGCCGCTAGCGCATCCTCGCCCGCGGCCACCGCCGCATCACGCCGCGCCTGGGCTTCCAGCTCGAGCCCTGCGATCCGCGTGGCATTGGCCACGTTCTGCTTGTTGCGCGTGGCCTCGATCTGCACATCGAGCATGGCGATCTGATTGTCGAGATTGGCCGAAAAGCCGGTCGCGGCCGCCATGGCCGAGGCCAGACGCTGCGCGGCATCGGCCGCGCTGTTGAGCCCCACCGGCAGATTAGCCGCGATCTTCTCGGCCTGTTCGGTATAGCCCGCCAGCCGCATCGCCGCCAAACCTGTCTTGATGGTCGCTTCAGCCGCCTCCTGCAGATCAGGCGGAATGCGGCCCGCGCTATCCTTCACCGCCATGAGCACCTGTGTCAGATCCTTGGCGCCGGCCGCCACCTGATCGACATCGCCGGAGTTGATCTTAGACATCGCATCGGCCACGCCGCGCGCTTGAATAATCGTCAGCCCGAACTGGCTCTGCAGCTGGCGGATGCTGGTCTGCGCCATGGTCAGGAAGTCATCGCGCAGCGCGCCGCCCGCCTGACGGGTCGCCGCATCGAACCGGTCCACCTGCGCCACGAGATCGGCAAAGCGGGTGCGCAAGGCCTCGGTCGAGGCATCAAGGTCATTCATCGCCTTCAGCTGGGCCAGATCCAACATGGCAAGGTTCATCTCCCGCGCGGCCTCGGCATTGAGCCCGAACTCCTTGCGCAGCGCCGCCATCGGGATCGCCGCGACATCGAGGGCCGCGCGCAGATCGCCGAGCGAGCTTTCGAGGTCACCCACCGCCTCGCCCATATCCTTCGCCTTGCGGCCCAAATCCCCGAGCATCGGCAGAACCACCGCGCCCACGGCTACCAGCGTGCCCAAGGCGCTCCCGATCATCGCCAGCTTGCCCGAGAAGCCCAAAGCCCCCAGCAGCTGCGGGGCTTGCATGGCGAAGGCCCGCATCACATCGGTGCCGCCCGCGATCTGCACGAAGAAGTCCTGCACCTGGAACGACGCATTGGAGAAGGCCGAAGACATCCGCCCCGAGATCCCGCCTGTGCGCTGCATCACGCCGCTCGTGGCCGAGAGCTGCTCGCCCAGAAGCCGCAGCGTATTGGCCCGCGCGCGGTCATCGACCACCCCCGCCGCCTGCGCGGCATTGAGCACCTCCACCGCCTGCTTGTAGCGCTGCGAGCTGGCGAAAAGCGGATCGACCGAGGCGCGCAGGCTCTCGTAGCTCCGTGCAGCAGACTGGGCCGTGCGCGCGGCCTCCGCCTGTGCCGCTTCACCCGCCCGCGCCGCCTGTGCCGCGCGATCGGACGCCGTGGCCACGCCGAGATACCTGGCCGCCGCCTGCTCGAGCACCTGATTGGCCGCCCGCTGGCTCGCCACCCCGCTGTCGACAAACCCCGCCACCTGACGCTGGATGTCGGCGTAACGCTGGCTTGCCGCAAAGGCCGGATCGATCGAGGCGCGCAGCTGGTCGAACGACCGCGCGGCCTTCACCTCGACCGAATTGCGCACCCCCGCCCAGGCCTGATTGATATTGCCCGCCATCTTCTGCGCCTCGGCACTCGCCGCCCGCGCCCCCGACTGGAACTGGCTCAGGTCCAGCCCGAGCTTCGCCTGGATCGCACCCATCTGGCCCATCGCCATGGCACACCTCTTTCGCATAGAAAAAGGGGCAGACCGTGAGGTCCGCCCCTTGGGGTTAGTGCCGCGCGAGGCAGCGATCTTGTAAATCTTTGAAGAACGCCCAGACGGCTCAGCAGCCTGGCTCGTTAACGCGCTGCGTCGCGGGCAAGTCTCGCCGCTTTAAGCCGCGCAGTTTTCTCGGAGCGCTTCTTGAGCTCCTCCGCTTGGAGGACCTTGAAAGATGCATCGGTTCTGATGCGCTTTTTGTCGCGGACGCGCGCAGCGTCGCTCAGCATGCTCTCAGCGTCGGCTTGGCTTGTCTCCATCGCGCCAGATACTGGCAGTTTCGTCGCGATGACTTCGGTCCGCTCCACCTTATGGAAGAAATCCTCAGAAGTACTCATAGTTGCACCAGATTGGTTGCGGCCGTACGGCCGTTGCCGTCAGTCTCGGAATCAAAGCTGATCTTCTGACCCTCCTTCAGACCACGCAAACCCGCGCGCTCCAGCGCTGTCACATGGACGAATACATCCACCCCTCCATCATCAGGCTCGATAAAGCCGTAGCCTTTGGTGCTGTTAAACCACTTCACGGTGCCATTAGCCATTTCCGTAAACCCTCCCCATGAACCGCCGTCGGCGACATGCGACAATTTTCTAGCTTCGAGCTAGGCTGCGTGGGCAAGCGAGCAAGAGCACCGGCCGTAACGGCAATTCGAAAGGATGCGGGCGACACTCTATCTGGCGTTAGGCTATCAGCTTGGATTCGTACGCCCGTAAGCAACGCCTTGCTGGCGCAAGGTGCATATCAGTGAGTTCAGGAAAAAGACCTTCGAGTTCGGCCCGTAGCTCGCCATTCATTTGGGCCAGGATACTGTCACCAAAGAACATCGTCTCGGTTGCGGCTCCGTCCGCTTCAATAATCTCATGTCGCTCGCAGGCTATGTGCAAGTAGCTCACGCTTGGCCTCGGATCGATACGGATCGTCGTCCCGTTCACGAGGTGTATGGCACTAGCCAGAACTTCGTCCTCTCCAAACAAACATTCGGCTTGAAAACCTTCGACCAACATACGGTGTTGTTGGGAGACAAGCATGTCGCGGTTATTACCTAAAGCACCGGCCATGATCATTATCGGAGCGTTGCGTCCAATTCCAATACGTTCTGTCCGTCCACACCAGACGATCGGTTGCGCGCCATGATCGCGGGTCATCACCATGTCTCCGATATTTAAATCCTCGATTAGGCGTAGACCTTCAGGCGTGCGAATAAGTGTCCCGGGCGTAAAACATGGCACGTCACCCGCATCATCCACACTTGGCTCGGTCGAGGACATGGATGAGAATGGAAGCTTCGTCTCCGTCCGTTCGGGGAAGGTGGGCCCATAGGTCATTGTCCCATCCGTAATACCACTTAGGTCGATCAGATATCCAGAGCTTCCACCGAATAGGAATTCATAGGTCGAGCTGGAAGCACGACCGCTGAACACGTCATCTTGGGGATTAAGCTGCGACGCGACGGTATTGCCCGAGGAATCGTAAATCGTTACCCACTGTCCATTGGCAAAATAGTCGCCGTTGACTTGTGTCACCACGACCTTGAAGTAATCGCTAGCGGTTCCCAACGCCTTGACCCCAGTGACAGTCACTTTCAGATCGTCACCAGAGTTATTGTTTGCATTACCCTGAGAGGAGGCAGTTGCATAAGAAGCGATCTTATCGCCCGTGATGTAAAGCGTAACTTCTGTCATCACATACCCCGACTGGATGCAGCTTTGCACTGGTAAAGGCGCCTCCAGTTCCAAAATGTAAAGAGGGCTCTGCGATCCGGATCATAGAAGCGGTATATTTCAAAGGCTACTCGCCATTGAAACATCTCCCCACAGCCAACGGATCCTCCCCCGCCTGCCGGGCCGCATAATACCCCGCACACATCTCGAACAGCAGCTCGGCCTCCCAGCCTTCGGTGATGCGGCCTGTGGCCTGCATGAAGGCGCTGATCTCGGGCCAGTCGGTGGCGCGCAGATCGAGGCCGGTGGAGCGGACCGGATCGAGGCGGATCATCGCCTCGACCAGATAGCTGCCGGCATCGAGTTCGGGCAGCCCGAGCGGGCGGCCCATACGCTCGGCGAAAGCCAGCCGGGTCTCTTTCCACGATTTGGGCGTGGAATGGAGATAACCCAGCTGTCGGGCATAGGCGATCAGCGCGCGTTTGCGTTTCCCAAGTAACTTTCACGCTTGGAGGCGAAGGCCAGCACCTGCTCGGCGAAGCTCTTCTCGCCCTCCTGACCGTTGATCATCTGCAGATTCAGGAACCAGCGCAGATCGTCCTCGGAGGTGCTAAGCGCCGCTTCGCCGCGCGCGATATTCTCGAAGCCGGTGATCAGGGGCACCGCGCCATCGACCATCTGGGCGTGGAGATCCTCGAGGGTGCGCGCCTCCTCGCTTTCCTTCTTCGGCTTGTCCTTCAGCTTGGCGCGCTGGACCGCGCGCAGGGCCGATTGCACCGCACGGCTCTCGGTGCCGCGCACCAGCACGACGCAGGGCTTGCACCGCGCCTCATCGGCAAAGAGTTCCTCGCCCGAGGCGGGGTCCTTGAGATGCAGGCGGGCGGGTTTGTCAGCGGCCGAGCGGCTGTCGAATTTGGTGAAGTCCATGAGGCATATCCTTGAGGTTCGGGTTCAAGAAAAAGGGCGGCTGCGGGTGAACCACGCCCGCAACCGCCCGGCTCCGGCGCAAGCCCGTGCCGGAGATCTCTGTCTGTTGGCTTAGGCCGCAGCGACCCGCACGAGCGCCGAGTTGATCCGGAACTGGCCGGTCATGCCCTTGGCGGTGGAGGCCGTGCGCGAACGGTCGCGGATATTGGCGACCTTGGTGTGGAAGTAGATCACCTCGCCATCGGGATCGGTGATCTTCACCGAGACATCCTCATTGGTGTTAGACTTGGCTTTGAGGATCTCCTGACCCGCATCGGTCTCGCCGGTCAGCAGGAAGGTGAAGTCACAGGTGCCGCCATCGAGTGCGCCGTTGACGTGCAGCGTGCGGCCCTTGAGCGTGGTCTCGGTGGTGTCCTCGGACGTATCGCCGATCTCGCCGAACTCGGTGATCTCGCCCACCTCGGCAAAGCCTGTGAGGGCGCCAAAGCCCGCCGCATCGAGCGTGGCGGGTTTGCCTTCGGCCACTTCAACGGTGGCGCCAATATAGGTGCGTTGGGTCATGGGTTAGCCTTTCTTCTCGGGGGTGGCGCTGGCGGCTTTCGCCTCCGCCGCTATGATGATCGCGCCCGAGCGGATCCGCCCGCCCAGCACATTGCGGTTATCGATCAGATCGAGCACGGCCTGCGGCAGCTCGGTCTCTTTGCCAGCGGGCAGGATATGCCCGCTCGGCAGGGTCAGATCGCTCGACCCGGTATTCTTGACCTTCGGCATTGCGAAGCTCCTTTGTTGTGAGGAAGGATCCCCGCGCCTTACCGGCGCAGGGGTTTGAGATATTGGAGCGTGAAGCTGACGACGGCGGTGCCGATCACCGACTCGCCCTCGCCATTAAGCGTTGTGGTGACCTCCTCGGGCATGAGGGTCACGCGCTGGCCCCCAAACGCCCCCATCACCGCCGCCTTGATCGCCTCGGCATCACGGTCGAGCTGGTCTTCCAGATCATCGGCCCCGAGCCGCTTGATCACCACCTGCAGGAGCACCTCCCGCTCGAAGGAAGCGAGCGTGCCAGGCTTCCCCCGCTCGCGCGGGGTGGCCACGCCCATCACCGGTAGGTCAGTGGCCGAGAAGTTGCCCGCCCAGGCCGAGACCAGCGTGACGCCCGCAAGGTCGGGGGCGCTCGCGAGCGCGGCTTTGGCCAGCTCGCGGAACTGCGTCCGGCTCATGTCAGACCTCCTTCAGCTCGCAGAGGATCAGCGCATCTGCGGCAGGTGAGCCCGAGGGGTGGATCGTGGCGAGGCGATAGATCTTACCCTGCCCCGGATCGATCCGGTCGTCCCGGGCGAGCTCCGGCACCAGATCGCGGCTGACCCGCCATGTGGGCGCGGCAATCACGATCGGGGTGCCGTCTGCGCCCTCGATCTCGATGGGGGCGGCGCGGAAGATCGACTGGATCTCGCGCGGGGCCCCGCCTTTGGGCATGTAGGTGACCACATCGCCAAAGGCCGCGCTCAGCACCCCTGCCATGCCGGCAAAGACACCCGTCACCGGATCGTGCCATCAAGGAGCACGATGCCGATCTCGGACGGATCATCCGCCGCCTCCAGCGCCACGCCCACAAGGCTATTGCCCGAGGCCACCGTGGTCACCACATCGCCCGCGGCCGCCAGATAGATCTTGGCGCCCACCGTCCATGCCTGCGCCGAGGTCTTGGGCAGTTCGAACACGCCGCGCCGGATCAGCGTGACGGGCTCTCCGGTTGCCGCCTTGCCTTGCGCCACCCCCGTGATGGCCCCGATCTTCACCAGCTGGCCCGAGGCCACTGCGGCCTCCGCCGTCAGCGTGATGTTCTCACCCGCTTGCACATATGTCTTCATCGCGATCTCCTTCTCGCATGGGTCGTAAATGACGACGGGCGCCACAAAGGGCGCCCGTTCGTCAGGTCAGTCTCGTTGCCTCACGCCCGATCAGGCGCCCGCATTCTTATAGGTCCCGCGATACTCGACCGCCGCCGCCCCGAAGATGTGGCGGGCATTCATCGTCACCACATCGGGGTTCATCCCGTCGAGCGTCTCCACCGTCGGGGCCTCATAGCCCTCGAGATAGGCGTGCTGGATCGGCGGCATGTCGGAAGAGACCAGATACCAAGCGGTATCCGAGCCACCGGCCGCGGCGCCCAGATGCCCGACCGTCGAGGGCGTCAGCGAGTTCGAGAACGGGTTCACATCCGCCGTCTTGGCCGGGGTGATCGTGGTGATGAACTGCCCCGCCACCATCTCGAGCGCGGGCGGCACGATCAGCCGGTCGGCCTCGATCGAGAGGAAGTCATCGCTGTCTTTCGAGCCGAACGCCCGCTGCTCCCACATCGCCTTGCGCGCGGCGGCAATCGAAGCGACCGAGATCGCCGCTGCGGTGCCCGCGAGATTGCCGTGATCGGCATGGAAGAGCGCCTTACCATCGGATTTGAGCTTGGCGTTATTGCGGAAGAGCGTCCAGACCATGGAGCTTTCCATCAGCCGCGCGGCAGTGGCGAACTCGGTCGGGATACGCTGGAAGGCGCCCATATCGTCATTGATCACCGATTCAAAGGTGAGGTTGATCGTGCGGCCACGGCGCTCGACCTTCAGCCCCTCGGCCTCATCGACGAGACGGGCCTGTTTATACTCGCCATTCTCGCCCACGGGTTTGAGCTGGAAGTCACCGCCGAAGCGCACCGCATGCAGCTCGCGGAAATCGGCGGCCGAGATCGGCGCACCGGTCACCAGCTGCCAGCTCGCCGCGCGACGCTGATAGGCGGCTAGGAGCGTGCGCTTCATCACCTCGGTGGTGATATAGGCAAAATCGCTGACGCCGAGCGCCCCGCCGGTCATGGTGGTGGCCATCATGCCGCGCTTGACCTGTGCCGCCTCATCATAGCCGCGCGTGGCCCCGCCCAGATCCATCGCCATGCGTTTGATCCGCAGCCCGCGATACTCGGCCGCCGGCCCGTCGGTCTTCTTCATCAGCGCCCCGATCATCCCCTCCATGCGGGTGTCGGTCTCGTCGCGAGTGATACGGGCGGGAGAATGACTGCGCGAGGGCGCTTCAGCGGAGGCCATCTGCGCCATGAAGCGGGTGCCGGCATCAACGAGCGCCGTGCCATCATCGATGAGCGCATCGATATCGGCCTGCATCAGCCGGCCCGAACTCAGGAAGGGCGCGGCCATCTCGCGGATGCCCTTCACCCGCGCCCGCTCGGCCGCCACCGGATCGGGCTGCGGGGTGGCCATCCGGGGGGCCGGTTGCGGTGCTGGTGCGAGCGGCGTTTGCGGCGGGGTGCTCATCAACGGTGCCTGCGGTGCGGGCGGCGCCTGGGTCTGGGTATTCGGGGTCGTCATGGTTGCTTCCTTTACATTGGGCATTTGGGGAACACGGGACAGGAGCTGCTCGAAGCTGGCACCTGCGCTCATGAAGGCCGCTCGCGCGGCCTCCATCGTGGCAAATCTTGTCAGGCTGGAGGTGGCAGCGGTGCTGTCCTCGCCCGCGATCCCGTCGGCAAAGCCCTGCGCCACGGCCTCCTCGGGGCCATACCAGGTCTCGGCCTTCATGATCTCGCGGACCTCGTCAGACGTCTTGCCCGAGGCGCTCGCGTAGACAGCCGCATAGGTATTGGCCGAGGCCCCGATCACATCGGCCTCGCGGCGCATCTCGGCTTCCGTCCCGAACACGAAGCCCGACGGATCATGGATCATCAGCTGCGAGCCTTGCGACATCACCCGCTTGGTCCCCGCCATCAGAAGAAGCGAGGCGGCCGACGCCGCAAGCCCCTCGACCACGATGGTCGCCCCGCCCGGATGGGCCGCGAGGATCGCGCGGATCTGCTCGCCCGCCCAGACATGGCCGCCGCCCGAATTGAGCCGAACGGTCACCGGCCCCTCGCCCATGATCTGCAGGGCCTCGCGGACCATGCGCGGCGCGAAGAAGATATCGCTCTCGAGCATATAGCCCGCATAGTCATCAAGCAGCACCGTCCCGCTCAGGATCAGCTCGCCGCCCACGATCAGGTCACTCGCCTTCATCATCTCTCTCCTGTCTCTGTGTGCCCGAGGCCGTTTTGGGCTGGATCGGATCAAGCCCTGCCGCCGCGTCTGCCGCGTGGTCCTGCGCCCGCTCGGCGCGGATCGTGTCGGGATCGCGCCCCAGCTCGCGCTGGGTGCGCTGGCGCGAGTTCAGCCCCGCCTCGACCTCCTCGATCATCGCGGGGATCTCTTTGGTCGGATCGACGAGGATCCGCCGGGGCGGTGTCCAGTCGATGGTGAAGGCAGGAAGCGCCGCCCCCTTGACCGCCAGCCCCTCGCGGAACCAGCGCTCCATGCCGCGGCAGAACTGCCCGATCATCAGCCCGCGCTGCCACATGCGGATCAGCCGGTCCATCTCCATCCGCCCCATCCGGCCCGAGGAGAAGTTCACCCCTTTCAGATCGCCCGCGAGCGCCTCGTAGCTGATGCCCAGACCCATCGCGACCATGCCAAGGCCGCGGCGCATGAACTCGTCATAGCCGTCGATCCTCGGCGGGGTGGTGAAGTTGGGCTTTGCGCCCGCGGGGAGGTTGACCACCGCCCCCGGGGCCAGCTCCTCGAGCCCCGCGCCCGCATTGGCCGGACGGGTGGCATTGTCTTCCCATTCCACCACCACGGCCATCAGCGCGGCCATCTTCTGCTTGAGGATCTGCGCCTCCTGATAATCGCCCAACTCGCCCAGCGTCATCATCACCGGCGCCAGCCACGGCACACCGCGCAGCTGGCCCGCGCGGTCAAAGCGGCGGATATGCAGGATGTCGGACCAATGCACCCGCGTGGAGCTGAGAGCCTTGCGGTTCTGCACGGCGCCCGGATGCTCGTTATAGAGGTGATAGGCCTCGATCGCGCCGGTGGGCCCGTATTCGATCCCCTCCACCACGAGGTTCTGCCCATGCGACTGCACCGTCATATCGAGATAATCGGCCTCGATCAGCTCCACCTGATAGGGCAGCCGCAGCTGCGGGTCATGGCGCGGATTGCGCATGCGCCGACGCACCAGCACCTCGCCATCGGCAAAGACCGTGGACATCACGATGCCCTGCATCTCGAAGAGGTCATACTCGCCAAGCGCATCGATATCGGGGGTCAGAAGATGCTGGAGGGCCGCCTCCACCTGCGTCTTGTCCTGCCCGCCTTCCATGCGGATCGAGGGGGTGATCCCCTCGCCCACCACATTGGCCACCACCACATCGCGCCCGCGCGCCGCATAGGGGCGGTTGCGGATCATGTCGCGCGAGAGATTGCGCATCCGCGCGCGATGGCCGAAGGCCGCGGCATCGGCCGAGGAGCCCGGGGCTTTCCAGCCATAGGTGCGCCGCCCGCGCGAGGCGGCATCGAAGTTCATCAGCTGTGCGACCCCCGCACGGGCGCGCAGCCGTTTATAGCCCGCTTCAGGACTGAAGAAGGACACAACACGGTCGATCGGGTTCATCAGTCTCAGAGCCCCCGCAGGGTCTTGGGATAGCTCACCGAGAATCGGCCCGCGCCTGCGCCCGAGAGCTGGTCCTTCATCATCACCAGCGTGGCGCGCATCTCGTCGAGCGTGCGGTATTCCACCCGCTCGCCATTGATCTGCACCACCCGCGCGCCGGTCGCGATGGCCCGCTCCATGCGGGTGATATCTGCTGCTGTCCAAGCCATCTCTAGCGTCTCCGAAGATATCTGATGCCCATGCCCGCAGGCTGCGGGCGCGGTGTGTAGGGAGGCGCATCGGGATCTCCCGCCGCCTCCAGTTCTGTCTGTGTCTCTGGCTCGATTACCTCGCCCGCTTCCGGCGCCAGCCGCACGGCAAAGGGATTGGCCACGCCCAGCACCGCCCAATCGGGCGGGGCCTCCCAGTTGATCCGGCTCAGCCCCTTATGTTCGGCCAGCGCCAGCGCCTGCACCGAGAGATCGAGCGTCTCGTTGCGTTTGACGCCGGCCTTCAGCTCGTAGCCCTTGGGGCCACGGCGCTCGGCCAGAAGTTCGGCCAGATGCTCTTCCTCCAGCCAGTCGGGCGTGTGCTGGGCGCCGGGGCCCCGCTCGAAGCGCCCCAGTGCCGCCAGAACCGAATCCTTCAGCCGGTCGGTCGCCATATTGAGGAGCCGGACCGCACGGGCCTTGCGGCCTTTTGAGCCCCGCGCGGGGGCGGCATACCAGACCCGGTCCGAGAGGTTCGGCCCGCCCCGCCCGAGCGAGAGGAACCACCGCTCCCCCTCGCCCGCCTTGCGCCGCCCGCGCCAGAAGCGCTCGGCATGATCCGACCACCCCGCAGGCCCGTTGAAGTCCACGGCGAGCGCGCAAGGGGCGAGCGCCCAGGGCTGGCCCTCGACCGGATAGGTGCGGCCCGCGAGTTGGGTGAGAGCCCCTGCATCCTCGGCATAACGGCCGGGATCGAGGGCACGGAACTCGCCGTCGTCGTTTTTGGCCCGTGGTGCCCCTTCCGGCGGTTGCGCCAGCGCGAAGCGGTCGATGATCACCCGCTCGCCCTGCGCGCCCCAGGCCATGACCAGCGCCTCGAAGCGGTTGCCCTGCACATCGACCGAAGTGGTGATGAAGCGCGTCCAGCCGGGCGCGGTCCTGCGATCGAGCCGCACCGCATGCTCGAAGAGCATGGTGGTGGTCAGCTCGCCCTCGATCTGCAACCCATGCGGCACATAGGGCTCGCCGCGCTCGGTGAAGTAGACGCGGCTCAGCTCGGTATAATCGCCGAACTGCTCGGCCTGCCGGAGCGCGAGTTCATAAGAGGTCACGATCCCTTCCCAGCTGGCAAAGGCCGCCGCCGCCCCGTTGAGCGAATAGCTCGCCACATCGGTGGCGCGCAGATCCGGATCATCGATCGTGACCAGCGCCCGTTTGCCATCCGCGCCAACGGTCGTGCCCTCATGCAGCCAGCCGCCGCGCCCCTTCAGGATCTGGCGGTTCATCTCGTTCTTGTGGCGATGGCTGTAAAGCGTGCCGCACTGCGGGCAGCCCATCTCCGCCCTGGCGCCCGCCACCGCAGGCTCGAGCGTGTTGTCATAGCGCAGGTGCTTGAAGTGCGGTTCGAACAGCTCTCCGCACTCGCGGCACTCCCAATAGAACCGCCCCCGCGTGCCCTCGTTATAGATCCGCACGATCCCGCCCGAGACGGGCGGCAGCTCATGCGGGTTCGAGCTCCCCGCCTTCCAGGTCTCGTCGGTCACCGGAAAGGCCGGTGTGCTCTCGAGAAGCACGCAGCCGCGCGACATGAAGGTCCGGATCCGCTGGCGCGCCATCCCGTAGGGGCTGCCCTCGGGCGCATCTTTTGGGCCCAGCACCTGCGGCATGTGATCGTAATCGGTCAGGAGCACCAGCCGCTGCGAGCGCGACGACAGCTGGCGCGCCACCGGATAGCCGATGGTCAGCCGCATCCCCTTGAAGCGCTTGCGCGAGAAGGTGCTGTCATCACGCGCCCGTCCCAGCCGCTCGCGCACCCTGCGGCTATGCTCGATCATCGGGTCGAGCTTCTCTTCCACCCAGGCATCCGCATCGGGCTTTGACATATGGATGATCTGCACCGGTGCCGGCGCGCACATCACCGAATGCACCGCCACCGTGATCAGCATCGTGGTCTTGGCCGATTGCGATGGCCCCACGAAACAGACCGATTTGAACTTGCGCGACTGGGTGATATCGGCAGGCTCGACCATATAGGGCGCAACCGAGCGGTCGAACAAAGACCAGTCCGTCCCGATCGGCACCTGCATGAACTCTTCGGCCGCATCGGTCACCGAGATCCGCGAGGGCGGATCCAGAAGCGGCAGCGCATCGGCGAGGAGCTCGCGCGGCTGCGTCCAGGCGGGCAGCGGCGGGATGTTCAGCACCGACGCCCCGCGATCCATCATCTCGACCATATCCTAAAGCCCCATCTCGTCCTGACGGTACTCCGCCAGATCTTCCACCGCGCCCGTGCCAAGGATCGAGCGCTCGATCCGCTCGCGCATCTTCATCACCACCTTGTCGCACCGCGCCTCGACCTTCGCGACCTCCTCGACCCCTAACCCGAGATCGCGCTCGAGATGGTCGGGCATCGTGCCCAAGGCCGTGGCCACCACCCCGATCAGATCTTCCAGAAGCTCGGAGACCTTGGCCGCCCGCACCAGCTCGCCGCGCTGTTCGGCCACGCGGTTGCGGTGATACTCGGCCTCGGACCATTCGCGCAGCTGCTTGGCGGTCAGCCCGCCCTCTTCCTCTTCCTGCTCCTCATCGAGGTTGCGGAAGGCCAGAGAGGCCTGCATCGCATGCGCATCGCGCGTGGCCTTGGTCGCGCGGCTCTGCTCGTCCCGCGTCCTGCGCCAGGCATAGCAATGCGAGAGCTGGAACTCGTAAGACACCCCGTTCTGACCCGCTGTCAGCACCGGCATGCCTTGACCCACCCATTTGGTCACCGAGTTCTCGGAGACATTGAAGGCGATGGCGAGTTGCGCGCGGTTCATCACCCCATCCGACAGCCCGTCGGGCAGCGGATAGAGCGCGGTATCGAGCACGCTCCCGTCCGCCAGCGTGACAAGGTTGTCCATCGGACGCTCCCTCCAATCTCAAGAATAACAACAACAACCCCAACCCCACCTGCGGAAAACCCGGAAACAGGTGAACGTCACGGGGTGCGAATTACCCGCATGCGGGCTTTGCCCTGGAAGGACCCGTGGGCTTTGGGCGGGCTTAGCCGAAGCGTTTGGCGATCATCTTGGCCAGCGTCCGGCCAAGATGCGCGGGCAGCCGCGTCTCGTAGATCCGCTCGGCCTCGGCGAAGAAGCCCAGGCGCTTGTGATAGACCGGCACCTTGTCCGACAGGATCGCCACCCGCTCGGCAATGCCCGACGGCCCGCGCTTATAGATATCCTGCGTGAGCCCCGCTTTGGGCACGAAGTAGCGCGCCCGTTTGGGTTTACGTTTGCGCGAGGCTTTGGTCTCGTTGGCCGCGCGGTCCCGCTGGGCATTCAGCGCCGAGAGCACCTGATTGCGCTCCCCCGTCGACCAGTTGCCATAAGCATCGAGCCGCGCGCCCTCGGCAGGGATCACCGACTGGATGATGCCTTCAAAGGCGAGGTTTTGCGCCAGAAGCTTCTCGAAGCCCGTCTGGCCCCGCGGCCCGCCCTCTTCCTGCACCTTCAGGTAATGGCGCCGGCCAATCACCGCCCGCTCCTCGACCGCAGCCTCCAGATCGGAACTGCGGGCTTTGCGAACCCTAAACGCGTTTTGCGTGAACCGCGTGGGCCGGTCGAAGACCACCGTCATCCGCTCCGCCACCTGCGCTCGCGCCTCCTCCACCGTATCATTGAGCGCCCAAGTCGAGGCGATCACCACATCGCGCTTGGCCAGCGTGTCGAGTGCCGTGGTGAAGCCCGAGACGTCGAGGATGGGGCTAGGCATCTCGGAACCATTCGGGCGAGTGCGGGAAGATCACCTCCTCGGCCTCTAGCTCGGCATTGGCCGGCAGGAGGCGCGAGACATTGAAGACCGCGCACCCGCCGATCAAGCCGAAGAAGCGCAGGACAAGATAGCCGATCGGTCCCTCCGGCCCGACCATCCGGCAGCACCATTCATTCGTGGTCTCAACCGGCGCGACAGCCGAAGCCTTGAAAGAGAGGCGCATCCGCACCCCTCGCCCATCCTCCGACGGGTCGAACCATACCCGTTCAACCTTATGCATATCGCCACCGATGTCTGGAAATGGAAAACGCCCGCAAGGTCTTTCAACCTTCGGGCGCTCGTGTGGTGACTGCAAAATGTCAAATCGGACTGATGCAGTCAACTCCTATTTCTCCACGGAGAGAGCACAGGCTGGGCGCTGGTAACGATGATGGTGTCAAGATAGCCAGGAACGCGAAGCTGCGAAGCCACCTCAAGAAGCGCACCACACCAATCGAGATAGGCTCGACGGCGCTTTGCTGTCTCCGAACCGCCCCCCACGAAAGAGATCGGGCAGCATCGACTGCCAACCTTCCGCAGGTTGCGCGACCGAGCCGAGCGATAGGACCAGTCATCACCTTTAGCCTCGAGCGCAATCGATGCGCCCTCTTTGTCGAAATCCCAACCAACCGGCACCACATGACGGCGCGCAGATCCCCGCCAATCCGGCGCAGTCCCTGCACGCGCATGGGTCGCCACCAGCACCGCCATCTTGCGCCCGAACATCGGGTTCAGCTCCAGCGCCTCGACCGCTGCCGCGATCATCGCCGCGTCGGGATGCACATGCGGCGCCAGGCCAGCGCCACCGCCATCGACGCGGCAGCCGAGCTTGGCCTGCTGCATCATCCGCCATTCGGGCGAGACGCCCACGCGATCAAACTCATGCGCCCCGCTATGGTCGAAATCCATCCGCGCATTCTCCGGCCCGAAGGCCCATTCCAGCGCCGAGCGCACACTCATCACCCGAGGCCCCGCCGCCACGATCCGGCCCCGCCGCACATCCGTCATCATCATTGCTCTGCCCCTGCCAGCTTCGCGATTTTCTCGCATTGGTTCATCGCAACCCGCCGCCGGTGGCGGAAGGCCATGTCGTCATCGGAGACCTGCCGGCCCGCGGCCATGTTCTCCTCGATCAGCATCAGGCGGCGCAGATTTTCCCGGGCCTTCTCGCGCAGCTGGCTGGCAGCAAAAGCGTTTGGCCAGCGGCGGGTATCCTTGACCGCGCGGCGCAGTTCGGGGGCCCAACCATCGCGCAGGGCCTCGCGCCCCATCGCGCTTGCAAAGACCGCGCGCATCAGCGGACTGCCGGTCTCTTCGGGCGGATCGATCTCGGCGGCTTTCTTCAGGATCTGCGCTCCTGCCCAGATCCGATCACCACGCGCCCCGCCCGGATGCGCGACGATCTCTTCCTTGAGCGCATCGAGATTGATCTCGGACATATAGGCAAGCTTGCCGCTCACCTCCTCGATCATCTCCTCGAAGCCTGCCTTCGTCACGGTCGAGGGCCGCCCGAGCCCCAGCCGCATGAGCGGCTCGAAAAGCACCGCCCGCACACGCTTCTCGCCGGTCGCCTGTTCCACACTGTCCATGTCACCGCTCCTTTCTCAGCAATGGCCGAAAGCCCGCCGCGAGCGGGACGCTCAGGGCGGTGCGATCCGGTATTTCTCTTTTCTTTTCATCTCTTTTCTTCTCCTTTCGGCGGTTACAGAAACCGCGCAAAAAAAGGGAAGACAGCCGGATATTCACGGAAAATTCCGTGTCATTTCCGTTTTGATCCGTGATTTTCCGTAACCGTTCCGGAATATTCTGTAACCGTAACAGAATATCACTGATTACACAGAAACCCCGCATCACCCTTGGGCCTCCATGAACTCGTTGAGAGCCTGCCGCACCAGCGCCTCGCGCCGCTGCTTGCCGGGGTAATGCTCCTCCAGGAATGCGTTGAACCTATCGAGGAACATCGGGTTGTTCATCAGCTGCCCTGCCCCGATCCGCTCCTTGATCATCGCCTCGAGATCCTTGAGCTGCTTGGCCACCTTGCGGTTCTCGGCATCGGCGGCATTGCGGCGCTTCGACTTCAGCGCCTCCTCGGCCACCTCGGTCACCACGTTGTGGGCATAGCGCACCTCGCCATTGTCACAGCGCACCTTGTACCAGCCGTGAAGCGGGGTAATGTCGCGTTCGCAAAGCTGCTGCCAGCGCTCGAGCGTGATCCCCAGCGCCTTGGCCAGCAGCCGCTCATTCGTGGGCAAGGTGCCAACCGGCGTCTCGTCATGCGCCTCGCAGAAGAGCTGGAAGCCATACCAGCCCACATCGGGCTCGGCCAGTTGGCGGAACTCGCTCTTGCGCCAGCGTTTGAGGTTCCACTGGATAAAGAAATGGCTATCGAGCCGCTCTTCGGCGGAGATCGGATAGGATGGCATGCTGTTATCGCCCACCACCGTAAAGCTGCGTTCCGCACCCATCACATTACCCCTTTCGCTTCGACCATGACGGGCACCCCATGCGAGGCGGCCCATTGCACATCGGCCCAGATTTGCGGGCAGCTTGCCCAGCCACGGCAGGCGGGCACCCAGAGCGCGCCAGCCGCATTGCGGAGACCTGCGACCTGTTTGGCCCAGCCGACCGGCTCGTTGATTTTGAGATGCATATCGACCTCGAGCATCGCCGCCCCGAGGATCACGGGCGAGACCGCCCAGATGCCCAGGCGCGACAGCTCGGCACAGGCCCGCGCCGCCGAGAGCGCGTCGGCTTCGGTGACTTGGCAGAGATCGAGGCGGACAGTCGAGGTCACATACACCGGCTTGCCGCCTGAGCGCCCGACAACCTCCGAAGGCCCGACCCCAAAGACGATCGGGCCGGACCAGTCCTGCGGTTTGACCGAATGCGACAGCGCGGCCCATTCATCAAACGGGGCGCCCATCACCTGCCCCCCTTCGTCTGGATCGTCTGCATCAGGATCGCGCGAAGCCCGGTCATCTCGGTGATCGATTCATCGACTTCCGGCAGCGCTATTTGTGCGTCTTCCCACCGGCCAGACCGCGCGGCCTGCAAGGCAAAGAAGATCGCCTCGCCATTTTCCTTGATGGCATCGGCGCAGGCGCTCGTAAGCTCCTCCATCACTGCCACCTCGACCGGCTGGAACACGCCGCCCGCAAGCGCCGCGAAATGGCTTGCAAGAATGGCCGCCGCTGCGGGGTCCATCCGCGCCATGCGGTCGAGGTAGTTCACCCCCAATCCGCCCGGACGATCCTCGCGCATCTCGGTGCCATAGCTCAGGACCGAAGGCGCGAGCCCCGTAGCGGCAGAGGCCTTCCGCACCCCGCCAAACACGTCATAAACGTCCGACACCACATCTTGGATCGAACCGGCCTCAACAGGGCGCATGTGAACCTCCGGAAAAACTGTTCGCTAGGAACTGGACGCGACCCGCGTCACAAAGAGAGCATGGGAAATCCGGCAGCATCATTGATCACCGCGCTTGAAGTCGATCGCTCTAACCTCTCCAGAGGTTGCGTCCTCGATTGCAATCGCGAGATCCAAACTGGGCCGCTTCTTCCCCCTCACGATCGTACTGATATGAACGGTGCTACAGCCCACGCTTTTAGCGAAGGCCTCAAGGGTCAAGCTACGACCAGTGATATATGCGCGAAGTTTCTCCATACTCTTTTATTAGCTGATGGCTAATATGATGGCAAGCGCGCATCTTCTTAAAGCTAATTGCCAGTTTTTCTACCCAGTGCGAAAAAATAGCATGGGCAATAAACTGAAATATTATCGGCAAAAGCGTGGATATACGCTTCAACAGCTCGGAAAGCTGTCGGGCTACGCTGGCCCGACGTTAGGCAACGCCGAGAACGGAAAGCGCAACCCATCCGTCGAGATGATCAGTCGTCTGGCAGAAATATACGGCGTAAGCGCCAACGAACTTTTAGATGATACTCCCCTTAGTTCAGTCGACGAGCAAATCCGGGACCACGCGGAACTTCTTCGATCGATGAGCGACGAAGAGCGTATGGCCGTAATACGGCATGCTCAGGCACTCGCCTCGAAGCACTAACGTCCCTCCAAAATTTACGCTGCGCTTCAGTATTCATGCATAGCAATGCATGGCGCAGCTCGAGCGAAAATTCGTCGTCGTCCAAAGATCAGTCTCACACTTACACAGCTACGAAATCAGCGTATTCGCTGAAATCTCACCAATTCTATAAGCAAAATCATATCTGATCAGGCTTAGGGGTCAAGTTCGGTGTTCTCATTTTGTTTCAAATGAGGCAAACACTGAGGCATGACGCCACTTACCCTCACCAATTTCCTATCTGCTAGCTACCAGAAATAACTTGTTAGCTTAAGGCTAATTTTTTCGTTGCAAACTAATTAGCCAGCAGCTAACGTTCATCTCGTCGGCAGCGACACAAGAGCCTGCCGCCCCTCAAGATGGAGCCGCGTCATGCAAACCTTTTATCAAGCCAAACACTCACGGAAGCCCCTCGGGGCAATCGTCTGCGCCTGCGCGGCTCTCCTGCTCCTGCTGATCTATCTCGACCCCATCGCGCAAGCGACCTGCGCCCAATGGCAGGCCGAGAACCCCGCTTTCTGAGATCGGTTGCCTGTTTACTGCTCGCAACCCAACTGCCGGGCGGTGCGCTGCCTGACACCGTCCGGCCTTTTCTCAAGGAGCCCATCGTGAACGCCATGACGCCCATTCCCCAAGACACAGAGACGCCCGAGTTCCTCGCCCGCACGGCCCATAACATCAGCCGCGCCAATGCGGGCAAGCTGCCGACCAAACCCGACGCGGATTTCAAGGTGGCCGAGGACAAAGCCTATCAAGTGACCGGCGACGAGCTGCGCCAGTTCATCGAGCAGTTCGAGAGCCTCGAGGCCGAGAAAAAGGATATCGCCGGGCAGCAGAAGGACGTGATGGCCGAGGCCAAAGCCCGCGGATACGACACCAAGATCCTCAAAAAGATCATCGCTCTGCGCAAGCGCGACAAGAACGACATCGCCGAAGAAGAGGCGATCATGGACATCTATAAGCAGGCGCTCGGCATGGACTGACAGCATCCGGCCCCATCCCCTTTCCTCCCGGGGCCAGATACGGGGCGGCGCTTAATACCCACCAGCGCCGCCCCAAGATCCCGAGTTTCGGCCAGCACCTATCAGGCTTTGCCCCAAACTCAGGAATTCGGCGTGTCCCACGCGCGCCGGACAGGCGGATGCGGCAACCAGTTCGGAGGCCTGCCGCGTCCGTCGACCATCATGAAAGGAGCAACATGGCTTCGCATCAACATAGCATCATAGAGAAACGAGCGGTCATCATTCCGGACGGCCTCGGAAATACCGCCTACTGCACCCGCGTCGTCAGCTTGGCGCGTGCCCCTTGGGACACTGCCGATGGCAAGCTGACGGATCGCCCCGAAACAGCTCCGCGCCAGCCGACCCTTACCAACGGACTGGCGCGCAGGCCGATCAGCGGAAAAGCCTTTGGCAACCTCATGTGTAAGGTAATCGCGGAAGAGCTGCGCCTCCTGCGCGAAGAAGCCTACCCCGCCGAAGTATTTATTGGACAGGAGGCGCAGGATGGGTGAGCAGCCCCGCATGATGGTCATGGTGGACGAGAACCGCCTCAATGCAATGGAAGCGCAGCTGCGCAACCTCTGCCGGCTACTGGAAGCTTCGAACATCAAGCCCAAGGATGAATGGCTCACAGCCGCGCAGGCCGCAGAGCAGCTCGGTGTAAGCACCCAGACGATCTGGCGCAAAGCCACAAGCGGCGAGATCGCAGCAAGGGGTACAGGTAAAGCGCGACGTTACAAACTATGAGTTTTTTAAGACCGGACAAAATTAGCCTAATCGACGAGTTTCAAAGCGTCTGCGCCGCGCCATCAAAGCTTGTCGTGGGACTATTGCGTATTATCAGCAAACTGTCTCTCACTCTCGATAACATAGACCGCGAAGTCTTGCTGAGACTGGCCGGTGAATGCCCGCCCCCAGCGCAACCACTCATTGATCGCGCAGCGAAAAATCGCTTCGAGCCCAGACCACCAGATGCAGCATTTTGCAGATGCAGAAATACTGCACCGGTAATTTCGGCCCTGAGTCGACCTTCGGTAGATTTGGTTCTGCTGTGGCGCGGCTCCTCCGAAACGGTCGTTCGCAACATCGCATAGTAAACTCAGATAATAAGGGTCGGCTGTTTACGACATAACACCCGTATAGCAGTGCTTATAAATGAGTAATTTATGATTTTATCTGCTCGAAACGAACTGTTTTAGATTATTATCTACCTGAGGATTAAATCAAAATTATCGAAGATGCGCCATGATTCCCCTGACTTAACGGAGGTGTTTATGCGTATCTTGAGTTCGCTTTTCACAAGAAAGCCATCGAACGTCTCGCATCATGTGTCCTGCTTCGATGCTGTCGAACGCAGCTATCTGACGTGCAGGCTGTCGCTTGAGAAAAAGATCATCGATGTGAATGACCGCTTTCTGCAAGCGGTTGATTATGCTCGGGAAGAGCTTATCGGTACGGACTATATGCGGCTGGTGCGCCCGAAGGACCAACAGGATACCAATTATAAAAAACTCTGGGCAGATTTGGCTCAAGGCGTCCCGGCGCAGTTTATCCGCCCGCGTTTAAACAAAGCTGGTGAAGAACGGTGGTTTGACGTTAGTTATTTGCCTCTTGTCGGCTCGAATGGTGCTGTGAACGAGGTTCTGCTTCTGGCGCATGATATCACCGAGATGCACCTGCGCCGGAGGGATAACCGTTCAAAAGTCGATGCTTTGTCACGCACGATGGCGGTGATCGAGTTTGATCTGCAAGGAAACATCCTGATGGCCAACCAGCATTTTCTGGATGCTGCAGGGTACACGCTGGAAGAGATCGTCGGGAAGCACCACCGTATTTTCATGTTATCCGGTGAAGCCGACACACCGGCTTACGCGAATTTCTGGAAGGAGCTTGGCGCAGGTGCGTCTAAGAACGGACAGGTCCGTCGCAAGACCAAATCCGGCGAAGTCTGCTGGCTTGAGGCCACCTATGAAACCCTGACCGATCCAGAGGGCCGACCCTTCAAGGTCGTGAAATATGCGTTCGACATTACAGCCAGCAAAAACCGCGAAGCGGAATGTGATGCAAAATTGGCTTCTATCGAGCAGGTTCAGGCGGTTATCGAATTCACAGCGGATGGGAAGATCACCTATGCCAATGATCTTTTCTGTCAAACTATGGGATACGACCAAGAAGAGATCATTGGCAAACCCCATTCGATCTTTGTCGAGGACGCTTACGCAAAAAGCGCCGATTACATTGAGTTCTGGAAAAGCCTGGGAGCTGGCAAAGCCAATGCGAGCCAGTTCAAGCGTATCAGAAAAAATGGAAAACCCGTCTATATCGAGGCGAGCTATAATCCGATCAAGGACGCCTCTGGACGTGTTGTAAAAGTCGTGAAGTTTGCCGTCGATACGACCATTTTCCAGACAGCCGTTTCCGAGGTGGGTGCGACATTGGACCGCGTTTCAAGCGGTGATCTGACAGCAAGGGTTCAGGCCGATCTCGGGCCGTTAAACGGCCTAAAGCAGTCTCTCAACCTTACAGTCGAAAAGCTTCAGTCGGTGATCGATGCAGTGACACTATGTGCGGGAGATCTGGCGCAGGAAGCCCAAGCGATCAGATCGGGCAGTCATGAACTGTCACGCCGGACAGAAACGCAGGCGGCCACTCTGGAAGAAAGTGCTGCCGCGCTTGAAGAGCTGACCAGTTCAGTTTCTGGGGCCACCCAGATGACAGTTTCGGCTCGCCAGGAAGTGCAAGGGGCATCTGCTGAAGCAAATAGTTCGGCGAAGGTTGTTGATGAGGCGATTGAGGCGATGGGGGGTATTGCAGATTCTTCTCGCCGTATTTCCTCCATCACCAGCGTCATCGATGACATCGCGTTCCAGACCAATCTTCTTGCGCTGAATGCAGGTGTTGAAGCCGCTCGCGCGGGAGATGCTGGCCGAGGGTTTGCAGTTGTCGCATCTGAGGTACGGGCTTTGGCGCAGCGATCCGCTGAGGCTGCGCGGGAGATCGGCTCTCTTCTGGTCGAGTCCGAAAAGTGCGTGGCAGAAGGTGGCGCAATGGTCGATCGCGCAGGTTCTGCGCTCAAGAGCATCGTCCAGCGCGTCGAAAGTATCAACGGGATGATCGCGACCATTGCCTCCTCTGCTTCAGAGCAAGCGAGCGGCCTTTCTGAGATGAACAGTGCAGTTTCTGATTTGGATAGGTCGACCCAGCAGAATGCGGCGATGGCGGAAGAAACTAATGCGGCCGTGGTAGCGCTCAATCAGAGGATCGAGCAGCTGCTTGAAGACGTGAGTTTCTTTAGTCGTGATAAAGGGGCCGATCATACGGCGGCTGAGTGGGTGGCGTGATACTCGCATGAGGCGTCTGCATTGAAGGCTATGATCAGCCAATTTGTGACACTTCTCAGTACTCGTTTTCAGCGACTCCGGTCCCTCCGCATTCGCATTCCATAATACCCGGTTGAAGGCCAAAGGCAGCTTCGAGCTCTTCTTACAATATGCTATAATCGATACAAACGGCGGCTATCGAATGTCGATGATCTTCTGCGCTGTTCTATCAAGAGCCAATTTCAAGGTTGCCGCGAAAGCTGGCCGCTTCGGCGTGGATCAGCGTGGCTGGCGTTTCGTTCGGGTGCGCAATCAGATGCCTCCCAACTAGGGCATATCCAAGGGCGTAGCCCCGCCACGCGGGGTCCGTTCCAAAAAACCATGCGGCGTGGTCGTAGGCTGCATCGTCCCAAGCAACGGCTGCGTCAATTGCGGCTTGCGCAAGGGCTTCGTCATCGAGTGATGACTCCCACTTTTCAGGCGCCCCCCCATAGAGCTGTTGCGCAAATAACCTGCCAACCCTTCGGAGACGAGGGCCTCGCCCAGCGTGCGGCCGTAACCCGGTCCGCGCCACCGAAGCACATGGTGCAATTCGTGAACAACCGTTCGCTCAAGCGGTTCGCCCAGATTTCCCGCACAGTTCGAGTTGGCCGGATCGAAGGTTAGTTGGATCATATCGGCGGTCGGGGCATAGCCCGCGTGCCCCAGATGCGCGATGACGCGGCCCGGCCAAGCCTGTACCACCACGTCAAGATCTACGGTTTCTGTAACGGCCTCTGCACGCGCTTGCGCACGATCAATCGCGGCACGGATCGGGGACACAAGGCCGTCGAGGTGACCTGAGGAGTTTGCAATGTGGATGGTCCATGTCATAACGCCTTAATACACATTCAGCACTGGTCGGTCCAATCCACGGAAGCAGCACCGCGTTCAAAATGCAGCGAACTCCCGCTCTGTCCCCTTTGCGGACTTTTTTGGCGGATGCCTCGTGCAGGCTAGGGCGCGATATAACACCCGTCGAAGGCCAATGACCGCTTCGAGCCCTAACCGCCCTTCAATCTCAAAGCCGGATCGCAAAGCGGGGAGGATGGGCATCCCTACGCTCGAACCCCAATTTTTCGTAGAACGTTTGTGCCTTGTGGTTATCTGGATGGGTGCCGACCGTCATGTAACTGCAAGACAGGGCGCGTGCCGTGATCTTGCAGGCGTCCACGAGGCTATGCCCAACGCCTTTCCTCCGGAGCGAGGCTTCGGTGAATAAATGATGTATGTCCACCCCGCGCAATCCGAACTGAAGTCGGGTCAGTCGGCAAAGGGCGGCATAGCCGACCAGTTCGCCATCTGTTTGCGCGACAAGGACATACAGCCATGGATTTTCTCCTGAAATGTCCCGGATAAGGTCGTCCACCGTCAGGGTTGGAGTATCTCCGTGATGATCGGCGAGCTTTCCGGCCATCTCGAGAATGCGCTCTGCGTCGCTTTGCCGGGCAAAGCGGATCAGTCCGAAATCAGTTGTTAGGGGGAAATTGCTTTTTAGCATTGCTGGCTCCTTGTCGCCGTAGGAGTCAACTATCTGCCACCATACGGCGGCAGCATGTTCATATGCACCGCGCTCAGATGAGGCGGCGATAATAGGTTACGAAGAGGGCGGCTTTCATCGTCATGCAAGGTTCGTCGCAACAATTCGGCCACATGTCAACGACCGCTTTGTCCGCACTGCGGACATTGGCGCAAGCAGCAGCGAACTTCCGCTTCCCGCCCCTCCTGCCAAACGTCTGGCAATCGCGACACAGATCGAGCCGTTGTGGCGAATGGCGGCGATGTCAGAGGTAGTCGCGGAAATTCGGACCAGCACTGAAAGAACGACTTACCGCTACCCCATTTCGCATCCAAGTTAAGCACGCAAGTACGCAGCAAACCCGCCTTTTACTGGATATCCAAATGACCCGCTGTAAAGCGCTGCTAAAGCTCCGCGTCCTGCGTGCGATCCAGTTTGTCATCATCCCAGATTTGATCGGCTTCTCGCTTAGTTCGTTTACAAAAAATCCGTTCAGCTATCACGCTATCTTACGCAAAGTCATTTATTGAGCCCCAACTCACGGCAGCATTAGCGCTCGATCATTCCAAACGTCGTGCAATATCTGACGCGGTTTCGCGGTAATAAGTATTGAGCAAAATGGACAGATCGCGGTGACCAGAGATCTTGGCCAGCGTCATGACATCCACCTTCCGCGATAGCTTGGTCAGCGCATAGGCGCGGCTGTCGTGGAAATTGAGGCCCTCAATCGCGGCCTTGCTTCGAACCTTCCGCCAGAGAACATCGATCTGCTGCGATGTCAGGCCGAACACCGGATCCAGATCCGGAAGCATACGCAACAACTCCACGGCAGCAGAGGATAGCGGCACCTCTCTGGCCGAGCCATTCTTGGTCATGTGGAGGCGGCAGACACGGCTCTCCAGATCGACATCCTCGCGGCGCAACCCGACAATTTCGCCCGCCCGCATGGCCGTCTCGCAGGCGAAACGGAACGCGTGATAGGCCCGCGCGGTTGCGTGGCTCAGGTCATCCCCGGCAACCAATGCCAACCGCTCGAATTCCTCATGGGTCGGCAGACGGTCGCGGGCCTTGGGTTGTGCTGGCTTGCGCACATCTTTGAGCGGGCTTTCCTTGATTAAACCCCATTCGCGGACCGCTTGCGTCAGCACTGCGCCGAGCAGCGTCATCTCCCTTCGCACAGATCCAGCAGAAACCTCGGTCAGCCGCCGGTCGCGCCAGTCGGCCAGATCGTTCGCACGCAGGTCTCCCATGCGGATCTTGGCCAAGCTGTCGCGCTGAAGCTTTTCTAACCGCACAAGCTCCCATCGATGGCCACGCTTCGAAGGCGACACCTCGCGGACATAGCGGTCCATGATCTCGCCAAAGGGCTGCGCCGATGCCACGGCCTCCGAGTTTTCCAGTTCCCATTCGGTCCGCGCAGCCCAGTCTTTAGCCGATTGCTTCGTCGGAAAGATTTTGCTCTTTCTGATTCCACGCTTGTAAACTTGCACTCGCCAACCGTTGGCGGTTTTCGCGATCGAGGCCATGCGTAATCCCATGCGTAATTTGTGCGTAGTCGAATGCACATTTTTGGAAGAATTACGCATTCATAGCACAACAGAGAAACCGCAAAAGCCCTTATATCAAGGGGATTTCTTACTTTATGCCATCATGGGATTTCAAAGGTGGTGCCCCCAGAGAGACTCGAACTCCCGACCCTCGACTTACAAAATCGCAGCTCTACCAACTGAGCTATGGAGGCACATGCGACCAGATACAAATTTGTCGGGCCGCTGGCAAGCCCCTGATCGGGCTATCTGCGTGAAAGATTGGCGCGTGCCAAAACCACCACAGCGGCAAGCCCCACCGCCATCACCAGAAGCGCTGCGGGTGCTGCATCGCCAAGGTTCTCGAGGCTCGCCTTCTCATGGACGCGTGTGGCAAGGGTCTCGTAGTTGAAAGGCCGCAGCAACAGCGTGGCCGGCAGTTCCTTCACGCATTCCACGAACACCAGAAGAAGCGCCGAGCCGACAGATCCGCGCATGAGCGGCAGGTAGACCTCGCGCAGGATCTGGCCCAAGCCCCGCCCCAGCGAGCGCGCCGCCATCGGCAAAGAAGGCGGCACCCGCCCGAAGGCGGCATCCGTCGAGGCCTGCGCCACGGCAAAGAAGCGCACCACATAGGCGAGGATGATCGCCACGCCCGTCCCCGTCAGAACAAGCCCCGGATCATGGCCGGTCAGCGCCCAGATCGTATCGGCCTGCCAGTTATCGAACGCGGCCAGCGGAATCAGGATACCCACGGCCAGCACAGCCCCGGGGGCGGCATATCCCAGCGCGGTCAGCGGGATCACCAGCCGTGGCAATCCCTGCCCCGAAAGCCGCATGCCATAGACCATCACCAGCGCCATCGCGACACAGACAAGCGAGGCGACCCCGCCCGTCAGCAGGCTATGCCACGCCGCCAGCAAAAGCCCCGCGCCGATCCAGCCCTCGGGATTGGCCAGCGCATGTGCGCCGATTACCGCGACCGGAAGAACGAACCCGATAGCAAAGGGAACAAAACAAAGAGCGAAGGCGAGGCCCCCCGCCCAGCCTTTCAGGTGGATGGGCGTGACGGGGCGGCTCTGGCGGGCGGACTGGTAATAGCGCGAGCGTCTGCGCCCCAAGGCCTCGATCGCAAAAAGCGCGAACACGACGCCGAGGATCACAAGCGCGATCTGCGCCGCGCCACCGGCATTCCCGGCCTCGAGCCATGTGGTAAAAATCCCCGTGGTCAGCGTCTGCACGCCGAAATAATCGACCACCCCGAAATCGGCCACGGTTTCCATCATGGCGATGGCCGCCCCGGCTACAATGGCGGGACGGGCAAGCGGCAGACCAACCCGCCAGAACAGCGCCAGAGGCCCGGCACCAAGCGCACGGGCAACCTCGTAGCTTGCCCCCGACTGCTCGCGGAAGGCATTGCGCGCCATCAGATAGGCATAGGGATAGAAGCTCGCGGCCAGCACGACCACCGCAGCCCAACGCGAGCGCACCTGCGGAAACCAGTAATCCTGCGCCGATTGCCAGCCGAACATATCCCGCAACAGCCCCTGCAAAGGCCCGGAATAATCCAGAAAATCCACGAGCGCATAGGCCGTCACATAGGCAGGGATCGCCAGCGGAAACAGCAGCGCCCATTCGAGCCAGCGATGGCCCGGAAAGCGATACATCGCCACGATCCACGCAGCCCCTGCGCCCACACAGGCGGTCAGCGCCCCTACCCCCGCAGCAAGCACGGCGGAGTTTTCCAGATAGCGCGGCAGGGTCGTGGCCAGAAGATGTGGCCAGATATTTTCCGTGGGATGGGCCGCAAGCCAAACCACCGCTGCGATGGGTGCCACGATCAGCGCCGCAAACACCACCGCCAGTGCGGACCAGCCGCCGGTGCCGGAGGCCCTGCCGCGGCGCAGGCGCGTTAAGAATGCAGTCATCGCCATGGGCTATATCCGACTTGATCAATCAGGAACACAAGTTCCCGCATAGCCCGAAAGCCGTTTGCCTGTAAAGAAAAGCTGCTCTAATCTAACCCCATAAATCGAGCGGGGAAAAACATGCAGGTCGTCTATCACTTGGGTGCACATGCAACAGATGAAGACAGTCTGGTGCGCTGTCTGGCCCGAAACCCGCGGGTGCTTGAGGAAAACGGCGTGGTCGTGCCCCATCCCCGCCGCTACCGGATGGTGCTGCGCGACACGCTGCTGACGCTGAAAGGCGCCGAGGCCGATATCGAGACCTCGGATGCTGTGCTCGCCGCCGTGACCGACAAGGAAGACATCAACCGCATCATCTTCAGCCATGAATATTTCATGTGCATTCCCGAACGTGTGGTGACCGATAAAGGGTTCTACGCGATGGTGCCGGGCAAGCTGGAGCCTCTGGCCAATATCTTCCCCGATGCCGAGATCGAATTCCATCTGGCGATGATCAATCCCGCCACGCTGATCCCCGCACTGGCCCAACGCGACCCCGAGCGCAGCTACGAGGATCTGATGTGCGGACGCGATCCGCGCGATCTGCGCTGGCGGACGGTGGTGGAAGGCATGGTCGATGCGGCGCAGGGCCATAAGGTCGTGGTCTGGTGCAACGAGGACGCGCCCCTGATCTGGCCCGAGATCATGCATAGCCTGAGCGGGATCGGCGACGATGTGACACTCAATGGCGAGCAGATGATCCTGAAGACGATCATGACCGAGGGCGGATTCCGCCGCTATGCCGATTATATCCTCAATAACCCGCCGAAAACACTCGAGCAGCGCCGCAAGGTGACGATGGCGTTTCTTGACAAATTCGCCAAACCTGAGGAGCTGGAGATGGATGTCGCGCTGCCCGGATGGGACGAGGCGATGATCGACGAGATCACCGCGCTCTACGAGGCCGATATCGATGCGATCGCGCAGATGGCAGGCGTCGATTTCATCGCGCCGTAATCGCCAAGCGTGATGCGGGGCAAGGATGGATCCTTCATAAAAAAAGGCCTCCCCGACGGGAGGCCTTCCGGTTGCGACATTCCGGTTGCGACACGGGGGCCGCTCATTCCATGCCAAGCGCCTGCTTGTAGATATCGAGGATCGCTTCCTCCTCGGCCACGTCATTCTTGTCGCGCTTGCGGATCGCGATGATCTTCTTGATCACCTTGGTGTCGTAGCCGCGCGCCTTGGCTTCGGACATGATGTCCTTTTGCTGCTCGGCAATATCTTTTTTCTCGGCTTCGAGGCCTTCGAATTGCTCGATGAACTGGCGCAGCTCGTCGGCGGTCACTTGATAGGCAGCATCATTGGGCATCTTATGTTCCTCATAGTCCACTTGCCCCGTTCCCTAAGCCAGCCGCGCCTGCGTCGCAAGCCTCAAGCGTGGCGGGAGCGGCAGCCAAGGCTTGTCACAGTGGCATGAAATCGCTAAGCGCGGGCCCGACAGTATTTCTCTTAGAAGGGCCTCGGCATGGAATTCCTGATCTGGATCGGCGCGTTCATCGCGGTTTTGGGGCTTGTCGGACTGGGGTGGTGCATCGTCACCGTCGGCAAGGCCAAGCGCGCAGGGCTGGACGAGGACGCAATGCGCGCAAAACTCCAGCGCATCGTCGCCGTCAATCTGGGGGCACTTTTCGTGTCCGTCATCGGGCTGATGATGGTCGTGGTGGGGATCTTCCTGCGCTAAGCGCGATCCAGATCCCCAAAGCAGCGCCCGTTGCGGATCAGCACATCCCAGAGCGTCACGGGCTCTGCGGCACCGCCCGCCGCCAGCTGCATCAGCTGGTCGCGACAGGCCTCGAGGCCTCGCTGGTCGGCCATGAACATCGGCCCGCCTTCATGGCGCGGAAACTCGAGCGCATTGACCGCGCTCAGATCCAGATCACCGGGCCGGTCAACAGCCCCCAGCTGCAACAGCTTGGCCCCCTCTGCCGCCATCGCGAGCCAGATCCGCTCGATGATCTGCGCGCCCGTCAGCGGACGCGCTACATAATCCGCCTCGGCCCGCAGCGCCTCGAGAAGCGCGGGCTCCAGCGGATCGGGACGTGCGACGCCGTCGCTATAGAGATAGACCCCGCGCCCCTTGCGCAGACCGCCATAGCCCTCGACCATCAGATAGGTCAGCAAAGGCCCCGGCAGGAAGCCCGCGGCTTTCAGCCGTGCGATGACCACCTCGACCCCCAGCCGGTCGATCTGCGCAAACGGTGCCTGCATGCCGAACCCCTGCAGCGCCTGATCCACCTCTTCGGGTGCAGCGCCGGCCAGAACGCAATATTCGGCCGCCACCCAGATCGCCGCCTGCAGACGCGCGATCAGCCCCGGATCGACCCCCGGCAGCCCGAGCGCCAGATCACCACCCGCACGCAGGAGCGCAGCCACCAGTAGCGTATCCTCGACCGCTGCCCCATGCACCTCGACATGGCGCCCGTAGCGGTCGATCCGCAGGGCGCAATCGGGTTGGGTCGTGGCGACGAGCGCCCCGCGCACGCCCTCGAGCGCATGGGCGATATCGTCGCGCTCCTGCGCGGCGGGTTCTGCCAGAACGATATCGGCCTGCGCGAAAGCCTGCAGCGGATCGGTGGTCGCACTCACCCGATCCCATGCCGCATCGCGCGCCTCCCCGCTCATCCGCCCCAGAAGAACGGCCGCCTCCTGCGCACGGGCAAGGTTCGAGAGACCCTTTTCCAGCCGGTCCTGCATCGCCTCGGCCCAGATCACCCGATGCCCCGCATCGGCCAGCGCATAGACGAGCCCGTCAGGCGGGTTCCAGACGGCCACGATCCGGCACCCCAGCGTCGCGGCATCGATGGGCAGGGCTTCCTGCGCATGGGCGCGCGCGGCAGAGGCCCGCAGATGGCGCAGCGCTTTGGAGGCCGGTGAGGAGAGAAGATCGAGATGCGCGACCGCCTCGAAATCGAGCGCCTCGCCCATCGGCAGCAGAACCGCCGCCTCGGCCACCGCCAGCGCCTTGTCCCAGACGACATGCTGCGGACCGGTCTCGATTGCCTCGCGCAGCGCATCCAGCTCGGTGAAATAACTCTGCGTCAACCGGCTCGCCCCGTTCGGATCCGGCACCAGACCGACCTCGCCAAAAGCCTGTTCGAGCGTGGCGGCAAGCGCCTGCATCTCGACCGCTTCGGCAGGCACAACGGCATCGCAGACACCCAGCTCGACCGCCTGCAGGGCGGCCACCGGACGCCCCGCCTTGAGGAAGGACAACACCTGACGCGGACCCGAGCGGCGCAGATAGCGGATCAGACAGCCCGCTGCCGGAAGGTAGCCGAGGCTGGGCTCCACCGGATCAAAGCTCGCGGTATCGAGCGCCAGACGCAGTTTTGCCGCCTGCGCCAGTGCCAAGGCCCCCGCGCGGATACGGCCATCAAGCACGACCGCCACTGGACAGGACAGATCGCTCAGGCTCTGCGCCAGCGCCGCAAGTGAAGGCGCCTCCGCATCTTCGTGGAAATCGGCTTCGGGATCCTCGGCACAGGGCCAACCGGCCGCAGCGCGCATAACGACACCACGCAGATCCGGGTCATGACGGCACATATCGAGGGCCGCGCCCAGAGACCGGCGGAGTTGCGCATCGAAGCCCCGAGCCCCCGCATCGGGCAGGGTCAGGAACGTGACCCCCTCGCATCGCTGTACTCTGATCCGCCTGACCATACCGCCCCGCCTCGCAAAATCCCACGCGGACAAGGCCAATCCAGCCCTGCCTGCCCACCGCTTACGGCAAGCAGTGGGCGTCTCGCAAGTCAGAGCTGCGCAAATTCCTCAAATTCAGGTCCGGATCGCCGCGGGGTCTAGCCGCCGGTGCCGGTCCGCTGGTTCTCGTCCTCCTCGAAGGCGCTGAAATCCATCGCGGGGAAGCCGCCATCGCCTGCATCATCGCCGCCCAGGCCGCCCAGATCCATCGCGGGGAAACCACCCTCGTCCGCGTCACCGCCCATTGCAGGGAAGCCACCCTCCGCTCCGGTCATTCCGCCGAAGGGATTATCGCCCACCGACATCGCGCCCAGATCGGGTCGGGTGGTCAGCTCGTCAAGCTCGTTGATCTCGGTGCTTTCAGCCTCGTTGGCGGTCAGCCGGAGCGCGCGACGCCCGCTATGCTGGCCAAGCTTTGCGGTGCCCATACGGCGGCCGTCCACCCCTTCCACGCGTAGTTTTTCCAACGCCTCACGCGGGATCGGTATCTCGACACCGGGCTTGAAACTCATCACACCCGACAGCGGCATCGACCAGCGATGCAGCACAGCCGTCAGTTCCGCCCGCGTGCCCATCACGGTGCTCTCCATCTGCTGCGCCCAGAGCGCCTCGGCCTCGGGGGCACCCGCATCTTCGGCGGTGGCCGCCAGGACACGCTCGCCCCTGCCCCGCGCAGGCACAGCCCAGAGCATGGAGACCTCGCGGTCCATCGCCTGTCCGATCTGCATGGTGATCGAGAAAACACGGTAGGTGATCTCTTCGAGAATCAGCGACAGTGGCCGCGGATCGTCGAAAAAGGACAGATAGCGGAACCCGCCCGCCCAGATGATGTCGTCACTATCGGCGAGCGCTTCTTCCAGCCCTTCAAGGAGCGAATCGAGCACGCCCTGCACCATGGAAGCATCGACCCGCGTGGGCCGTCGCGGCCCGGGCTGGATCCGCGACAGCACCCCCATCGTCTGCACCTCGATAAGCGAGGAGAACGTGATCGGCGGCAAGGCCACAACGCCAAACGCCTCTTTCGGCCCTTCCAGAACGCAAAGCATCGGCTGCTCGGGAAAAACTTCCATCAATTCGGTCAACGAGACCTGACTCTGTTCGACACGCAACACCTGCAGCGGAAGATCCAGCGTATCTTGCGCAACCTTTGCAAAGACATACCGGATGGCGCGCTCGGGCGACACAGGGCCGCCAGAGGCTGCAGCCTTGGCCGCATCCGTCTTCTTTCGCAAGATTGTTGAAGGCTTCTGATCCACCATGTTATCCCACTTGTACCCGAACCGAGGGTGACACAGGGCAGCCTCGCAGATCAGGGTTTACAAAACCTTTAACGCAGCAATGATTACAAACCATCTTTCACATCAACCACATTTTTTACGCTGCGAAGCGGCGCACGCACCCGGAACGCGGCCCCGCCCTGCCCCGGAAGATAGTCGATAGACCCGCCCAGATTACCCAGAATCTCCTTGCAAATCGCAAGACCCAGCCCGGCCCCGCCTGCTTTAGCTGTATCGGTAAGTCGTGAAAATTTCTCAAAGATCAGATCCTGCTCGGCCTTTGGAATGCCTTGCCCGTTATCGATGAAATCGATCTGGGCAAACTCCCCGTCCCGCCGCACTTCGATTCGCAGAACCGGCTTTGCTGCAGCGCAGCATTTGCGTGCATTGGTGATGAGGTTGATGAAGACCTGCACCAGCCGGTCGCCATCGGTAATAAGCCCGACATGTTCGCTCGGGAAGTCCCGTTCGATGCGCAACTGGCCCGCCTCATGCCCCGCCTCCGGCCCTGCGGCCTGTGTCGCGCGGTCCAGCAGATCATGCAAATTCGTGGCCCCGATATGTAGCTGCACCTTGCGATGTTCAAGCACCGAGAGATCCAGAAGATCATCGAGCAGCCGCGTCAGGCGCCGGGCTTCGTCGAGGATGATCTTCGCATAGTCGCGCCGCATCGCCTCGGGGAGATCCGGCTCCATCAGGATCTCGGAGAATGCGCGGATCGAGGTCATCGGCGTGCGCAGCTCATGGCTGATCTGGCCCAGAAACGCGTCTTTTTGCACCGAGATGCGGGTCAGTTTGTCATTGGCCTCGCGCAGCTGGCGCGCGACCTGCGCAAGCTCTTCGGATTTGGTCTCGAGCTGATAGGAATGTTCTTTTATGTCAGCCGCTTCGCTGGCCATATTGATCAGATCCCGGACCGAGATCACCCGCCCGCCCGATAGCTGCGCCAGCATCGCATGGGCCGTGGCCGAGCCCACCGAGCCGGCCAGCCGCCGCTCCAGCGCTGTCAGGAAATCTCGGGTGGGGTCAGGCAGCCAGCCGGTTTTACCCTGCCGTGCGGCCTCTTCCTGAAAGAAACGCTGCGCTACCTGCGCGCCAAGGATACGCTGCGCCATCGAGAGGTAATCCTCAGCCTCGGCCACCGCCATATGCCAGCCCCGCGGCCCCGGCCCCTCCTCGTAGATATTGACGAAGGCCACGCCCTGCAGACGTTCCAGAGGCGGCGGGAAAGACAGCAGCGACAGCGTCACATAGCCCGTCACGTTGAAAAACAGTGACCAGAACAGCGCATGTAACAGAGGGTCCATCCCCTCCAGCCCGAAAAGCGCCTCGGGACGGAGCCAGCCGATCCCCCACGGCCCCTCTGCCAGCATCTGCGCCGACATCAGCCCCCCTTCCCCGAAGGACGGCACAAAGAGCGTATAGACCCAGATCGCGCCCCCCAAGAGCAACCCTGTCAGCGCGCCCTGATGGGTGCCACCGCGCCAGTAGAGCCCGCCCAGGAGCGCCGGAAGCGTCTGCGCCGCGCCCACAAAGGCAATGAGCCCGATCTCGGCCAGCGCCCCCTGACCCGACAGCCGGTAATAGCCAAAGCCCAAGCCCATTACCAAGGCAATCGCCACGCGGCGCGACATCAGCACGATATGGCGCAGATTGCTGTTATGGGCGGGCCACAGCGCCAGCCAGAGCGGCGTCACGATCTGGTTCGAGATCATCGTGGCCAGTGCAATGGCCGCCACGATCACCATCGAGGTCGCAGAAGAGAACCCGCCCAGAAAGGCCAGCAGTGCCAGCCAGTCATGGCCTTGCGACAATGGCACCGTCAGGACGAAAAGATCGGGATTGGCGCCCTCCGGCAGAAGCTCCAGCCCCATCACCGCAATCGGCAGCACGAAGACCGAGATCAGCGCCAGATAGGCCGGAAAGGCCCATGCGGCAAAGGCCAGATGCCGTTCCTCGACATTCTCGACCACCAGCACCTGAAACATCCGCGGCAATGTCAGGATCGCCGCCGCCGACAAAAGCGTCAGTCCCATGAAGCGGCCCGGCTGCGGCACCCAGTCCTGCGTCGCGTGCAGATCGATGCGCTCCATGATCGGCCCCCAGCCGCCCCCCAGGACCCAGACGACAAAGCCGCCCACCGCCAGCACCGCCACCAGTTTCACCACCGCCTCGAGCGCAATCGCCATAACGACCCCATGATGGCGCTCCCTCGCATCCAGATTACGGGTGCCGAAAAGGATGGCAAATGCCGCAAGCCCGATGGCAATCCACATCGCCCAACTCTGTTTGGCATCACTTACCGGGACCATTCCGCCATCGGCCACGGGCACCGCAAAGGCGCTCAGGCTCTCGGTCACAGATTGCAGCTGCAGCGTGATATAGGGGGTGGCGGCCAGCACAGCCAGCAGGGTCACCACCACGCCGAGACTGTTCGATTTGCCATAGCGGGCCGAAATCAGATCGGCCACCGAGGTCACCCTTTGCGCCCGCCCCACCTGCACCAGCTTGCGCAGCAGCCACCACCAGCCGCAAAATACAAGGCTCGGACCCAGATAGATGGTCACGAACTCCAGCCCGGAGCGCGCGGCATAGCCCACGGCCCCGTAGAAGGTCCATGCAGTGCAATAGATTGACAGCGACAGTGTATAGACCCACGGGCTTTGCAGGATGCCCATATGTCCACGGCGCGCCCGCCCCTCGGCCCAGAAGGCCACCCCGAACAGGAGGATCACATAGGCCAGACAGACGAGGATCAGCCCATCAAAGCTCATGCCCGTAAGCGTCGCCTGCTCCAGCCCCGTTCCGAAGACGCCCGTCATCCGGGCGCTAGTCATCGCGGTCCTCTGGCTGCGTCCCCGCCTCGGCCAGCACATGCTCCAGCCTGCGCGAGAGGATTGCCGTTACCACGATCAGCCCGGCCCAGACGGCAAACAGATAGAGCCCGAGCACCGCCACATGTGCGGGCCGGAGGACGAAGAACCCGGGCAGCACGAACAGGACCAGCCCCAGAAGCGGCAGGAGCCGCAGCGCATCCATCACCCTCCGCAGCCGATAGGAGCGCCGCGCCAGAAACAGCGGGGCCTTAGCCGGTGCCATGCGAGAGCCCTTGGTTCAGGCCGGTCTCCGTCGTGCCACGCCCCGGGGCCAGAATCCCGTCGATCGCTTCCAGCAGATCGGCATTGGCGAAGGGTTTGGCCAGAAAGGCCGTAGCTCCCGCCTCATCGGCCGCAGCGCGGTCACGCGCCTGTCCCCGTGCGGTCAGCATCAGGACAGGGATCGCCTTCAGACCCGGATCCGCGCGCAGGGCCGCAAGTATCTCGAGCCCCGAGCATCCCGGCAGCATCATATCCAGAATGATCGCATCGGGCCGCGTCTCGGCAATGGCCGCCATCGCCCGCGCACCATCCGCCTCGCTGGACACCGCAAAGCCGCGCCGCGTCAGAATGAACCGCAGCGCTTCGGTGATATTCGGTTCGTCCTCAATCAGAAGAACATGGTCTTTCGGCATGCCCGTCTCCTTCTCCCGCTCCGACTATCCCCCGCGAGGGGAACCATGTCAAATCTTCCCGACACCCCACGCTACCCCAGATCCGAGCGCACGGTGCCGAGGATCGAGGGTTCCCGCCGTGCGGTGCAGGCCGTGCGCGGGCAGATCCGGCAGGTGACCCCGATAGGACGGCGCGGACCGCTGGCCAGCGCGGGAGAAAGCGGCACGATCAGCATATGCGAATGCAGCACCAGCGGCTGGCCAAATCCCTGCCCCGCCGCCTGCGGCACGGCGATGGAATAGGTGGCGAAACTCTGGCTCACCCGTCCCGCGATCTCTACGTCATGGCGCAGCGGCTGCATCGGCTGGCGCAACGCCTCATAGATCGGCCAGAGCCCGCAACCCGCCCCGTAACGCGGCAAGGCAAAGCCTGTGCAGGGCCTGCGGAAGATGATCGCGCCCGACGCATCGCAGATCACGAGACCCAGTTCGGGCGCATGCACATGGCCCGCCGGAAGCTGGGCCAGACGGCGCAGAACCAGACCGGCGGGCACGCCCAGATCCGTCGCAATCGCCCCGGGCGCGAGCCCGTGCCGCGCCAGCGCCGCCTCCAGCGCGGCCATCGGCAGCGCCCTGATATCTTCGCGCATGAGCCCCAGCCAGTTGCGCACCAGCGCGCGCGCCGCCTCGGAGGCAAGACTGCGCGCGCCCGTGACGATGGCATCGATACCGGCAGCGGGGTCGGCCTCCAGTTCGGCCACATGCCAGTCCCGTTCGCGCAACCATGCTTCCATCTGCTCGAAAGGGCCGGACTGGGCGAGATCCGCTCCGCTCTGGCTGTCGAGATAGCCCACCAGCGCCTCCGCCGCGCCCGACAGGCGCAGGCTCTCGCCGGAAATCGTCTGCAGGAACCGCGCCTGCCATTCTGGCTCGATCTGGGGCTCGTCGGTCAGGATGGCCGCCGTAGAGCGCAGGCTGGTGACGGCCGAGATCACCTCATGCAGCCCGTCGATCAGGAACGGATCCTCCGACAGCCGTTCGGAGAGTTGCTCGACCAGCCGGTTGAGCCCCGTAATCTGGCGCTGGCGGTCCGACAGGAGCGCCGCCCATCCCGGAAAACGGCCCACAAATTCCTCGATCCGGTCAAGCTCTGCCACAGGCGCCGCCAAGGGAGAGGACACCGCCCTGGCCGGGCTGGCAGCCTCGGTCGGCAGGGAGGCCGCCGCCTCGCGCAAATTGTCAAACAGCGCCCCCTCCGCCCCCTCGGCCAGCGCCAATGTTTCGATCTCTAGAGCCTCGGCGATCTGGACCAGAAGCGGATCGGCTACCCGCCTGCGGTTATGCTCGATCAGATTGACATAGGCCGCCGACATGCCAATGCGCTGCGCCAGATCCGCCTGTTTCATACCAAGTGCCATCCGCCTTTCGCGGATGCGCGTGCCGGTCAATGCCGCGCGTGCCATACCATTCTCCCCCAAACCCCTTTCGGGGCCTCTTCTCAAAGGGATAGCGCACCAAACCCCATGTTGGAAGCAAAATGCCGCTTATCACAGGCACCTGCCTTGACATCAGCGCGCTGCGCCGCAGCATATAGGCAAACCATCAGCGGAGAAGACTATGGCCACCGACACCACGCCCGAGGCGCTGGACGCGTTACCCGACGGATTGCAGACCCTCGAGACGGCGGTGAGCGATGTGATGGAGACAGCGGTCGATCAGGCCACGCTCTACCTGCCGGACTGGACCGTGTCCGTTATGGTTTTCGTCGTATGTTTTGTTGCTGCGCTCGCGCTGCACCGGATGGTGCGCTCGACACTGGACCGGATGGTGCGCAACAAGGATCTGTTCTGGCGCTCTCTGGTGACGCGTTCGACCAAGCCGCTCCGGCTGTTGCTGATCATCATCGCGCTTGGCGTGGGGGTGAATGCCGCCCCGATCTCCGCCGAGACAGCGCGGCTGTTCAGCCATCTTCTGCTGGTGGCCTTCATCCTCTGTCTGGCATGGATCGGCCATACCGCGCTCTATATCTGGACGACGCTGCATATGCGCCGGTTCAAGCTGGATGCCGAGGACAATCTTCTGGCGCGCAAACATGTGACCCAGACCCGTATCCTGTTGCGGGTGGCCAATGTGGCCATCGTCGTGCTGGCGGTGGCGGCCGCACTCATGACGGTGCCCGCCGTCCGTCAATATGGTGTCTCGCTGCTGGCGGCGGGTGGTGCCGCCGGTATCGTGGTGGGTCTTGCGCTCCAGCCGATCCTGAAAAACCTCATCGCCGGTATCCAGCTGGCCCTGACCCAGCCGATCCGCATCGATGATGCGCTGATTGTCGAGGGGGAATGGGGCTGGGTCGAGGAGATCACCTCGGCCTATGTCGTGCTCAAGCTCTGGGACTGGCGCCGTCTTGTGGTGCCCCTGAGCTATTTCATAGAGCAGCCGTTCCAGAACTGGACCCGCGACAATGCAGAACTGATCGGCACCTGCATGTTCTATCTCGACCATTCCGCAGATGTGGGCAAGCTGCGCAAAGTCGCGCAACAACTGGTCGCACAGAACCGCCTCTGGGATGGCAAGGTCTATGCGATGCAGGTCACGGATTTCCGCGAGCGGGTGATGGAGATCCGTGTGCTGGTCTCGGCGCGCACGGCGCCGCGCGTGTTCGACCTGCGCTGCGAGACCCGCGAGGCGATCATCGACTACATCCAGCGCGAGATGCCCCATGCCCTGCCACGCACCCGCGCAGAGGCCAGCATCAATGCCGAGCCGGGCACAGGACGCAGCCTGCAGGACAATCTGTCCCCCTTGGGCTGATCACTGGAACTCGCGGAATTTCATACCGTAATTCGTGGCCTTGTGGCTGCATTCGCCGACCGTGAATTCCAGCCATTCCTTCCGCGGATTGGGCCGCTGCACACGGTCGATATCGCGGGTCAGTTGCACCCGCGCCTTCACAAGCGCAGCGCCCATGCCGCTCCCGCTGATTTCGCGCAGACGCGTCATCCAGAAATTACGCGCCTCGCTCAGATAGGACCCGGGCGGCACACGGTTGGGATGGACATCCTCCGCCACCACCATGCAATAGGCCGCCTCCACAGCCTCCGAAGGTGTGTTGAACAGATAGGAGGCAGGTGCGGCGAACTGGCTTTGCGACACGGCATAGAACGCCCAGCCAAAGCCCCCCAGCATGGCCGGAAACAGCCCCCATTTGACCCAGGCGGGAAGCCCCTCTTCCTGATACGGTCTCGATCTACTCATCACGCCCTCCTTTGGGCCTCTATGCCCCAGAGTCGCAGAGCGCGATGAAAATACGATTAAAATGTAAAAGACGCGCGGGATTACTCCCGCGCGCCTGGACTTTCCCGATCAAGACCGCCTTATTCGAGCGCCTCGTCGGTGATCTCCAGCGTATAGGCTCCCTCCGGCTTTTTGGTGATGACCGGGTCGGAACCGCCATTCATAAGCACTTCGACCGTGCGATCATAATCTGCCGGATCAAGCGCGCCGTTCGAACCCGCGGTCAGCTTGGCGACCTCGGCCATCATGCGCTTCTGGTGTTCTTCGGTCTGCGCGCCGGTCATGTCGTTATCGAGCACAATCTCGGCCGCCTCGTCGGGATTCTCCTCGGCCCATTTCCAGCCCTTCATCGAAGCCCGGACGAACTTGACCATCTTCTCCTTGAAGGCCGGATCTTTTAGATTATCCTCAAGCACATAGAGACCGTCTTCCAGAGTGGCCACGCCCTCGTCCTCGTATTTGAAGGTCACGAGATCGTCGGGCGAAATCCCCGCATCGATGATCTGCCAGTATTCGTTATAGGTCATGGTCGAGATACAGGCCGCCTGCTTCTGCAGCAGCGGATCGACGTTGAAGCCCTGTTTGAGCACGGTCACGCCGCCCTCCGACCCATCGGTCGGGATACCCAGCGTGCTCATCCAGCTCAGGAACGGGTATTCATTGCCGCCAAACCACACGCCCAGCGTCTTGCCCTTGAAATCCTCGGGCGAGGTGATGCCGCTCTCCTTGAGGCAGGTGAGCATCATACCGGAAGATTTGAACGGCTGCGCGATATTGACAAGCGGGAGCCCCTTCTCGCGTGCGGCCAGCGCCGAGGGCATCCAGTCCACGGTCACATCGGCGCCACCACCGGCCATCACTTGCGTGGGCGAGATATCGGGTCCACCGGCGAGGATATCCACATCGATCCCCTCGTCATCGTAAAAGCCCTTGTCCTTCGCGACATAATAGCCCGCAAACTGCGCCTGCGTGACCCATTTCAGCTGCAGCGTCACATCGGCGGCAAAGGCCGGGCTTGCGGTGGCAAGGGCTGCAAGCGCCGCGCCCATCATCCAGTTCTTCATCTTACTCTCCTGTTGATTATCGTTTATTTCCATATCCCTGAAGCCCCCGCCGCTTATCCCCTTTGCGACGGATGCCAGAAGGTGAGCCCTTTCTCCACAAGCGCGATCAGCCCGTAGAATCCGGTCCCTGCCAGTGCTGCCACGGTAATCTCCGACCAAACGAGCGCCATGTCGAGTTGCCCCACCGCCGTCGAGATGCGGAAACCCATTCCCCGCGTCGGAGAGCCGAAAAATTCAGCAACAATGGCCCCGATCAGTGCCAGCGTGGTGGCAATCTTCAGCCCGTTGAAGAGGAACGGCAGCGCCGCCGGCAGGCGCATCTTCACCAGCGTCTGCATATAGCTTGCCCCATAGGTGCGCATCAGATCGCGCTGCAGCGGATCTGTGGCTTTGAGGCCCGCAACCATATTGACCAGCACCGGAAAGAACACGGTGACAATCACCACCGCTGCCTTGGACTGCCAGTCAAAGCCGAACCACATGACGAAAATCGGCGCGATCCCCACAATCGGCAAGGCGGCCAAGAAGTTCCCGACCGGCATCAGCCCGCGCTCCAGAAACCGCGAGCGGTCCACCAGAACCGCCACCACAAAGGCCGCGACACAGCCCATGATATAGCCCGAGAGCGCACCCTTGAGGATGGTCTGGCGGAAATCGATCCAGAGCACGCCGGTCGAGGCGGCAAAACGCTCGGCAATCAGGCTCGGAGCCGGCAGGATCACCTGGCTCACGCCAAAGCCCCGCACGATCCCTTCCCAGAGCACCAGAAGCGTCACCCCGAAAAGAGCGGGCACAAAATAGCGCGCCCAACGGCGTTCCGGCCAACGCGCGGCAATGAAGGAATTCAGCGCAATCGCCGCAATCCAGAAGACAATCGCACAGATCAGAACGCTCATCTTGCCAGCCCCATTCTCTTCAACACGATCCTCTCGACGAGCCCGACCAACGCCACCAGCACCGCCGCCAGACAGGCCGCCGCAATCAGCGCCGCCCAGATCTGGATCGTCTGCCCGTAATAGCTGCCCTGCAACAGACGCGCCCCGAGCCCCGCCACAGCGCCCGCAGGCAGCTCGGCCACGATCGTGCCCACAAGAGCCGCCGCCACCCCCACCTTCAGCGAGGCAAAGAAATAGGCCATCGAGCACGGCAGCCGCAGCTTCCAGAACATCGCGGCTTTCGGCGCGCCATAGGTGCGCAACAGATCGATCTGCATCGCATCGGGCGCCCTGAGCCCCTTCACCATGCCCACCAGCACGGGGAAGAAACTTAAGTAAGCCGCAATCAGCGCCTTGGGCAGCAGCCCCTTCACCCCGAGGGAGGCCAGCACCACAATCACCATCGGCGCAATCGCCAGAACGGGGATGGTCTGGCTCGCAATCGCCCAGGGCATGAAACTCATATCCAGCGCTTTGTTATGCACAAGCGCCACCGCCAGCAAAAGCCCCGCCACCGTCCCGATGATAAACCCGAGCCCCGTGGCCTCCAGCGTGATCCAGCCATGATAGACCAGAGACCGTTTAGAGGTGATCTTCTGCCCCGTGATCCCGTCCCATAGCCCTATCACCACCTGATGCGGCGCAGGCAATACGGGGCGGTCGAGCGCCATGGTCTGTCCGACCATCTCGCCAAAGCCCACGCTCTGCCCCGCCCGCTGCGCCTGATCATAGACCCATGCGCTATTGAGCCACACCGCCGCCCCGTACCAGAGAGCGATAATCGCCAGAATGACCGTCAGAACCGGAAAAACCCGCGTCATGCGCGCCCCTCCTTCCCGAGGTCCGCCCTTCCAGCGTCCCTAAATATCCCGGGGGGTTTGGGGGGCAGCGCCCCCCATCGGTTGATCATATCGTCGCGCATGGACCCCTCACACATGGGCATGCCCTGCATGCAGACCCTCACGCACACGCTGCGCGATCTCGAGGAATTCGGGCGTATCGCGGATCTCGAGCGGGCGCTCGCGCGGCAAAGGGCTCTCGATCACATCGGTGATCCGCCCCGGACGCGGGCTCATCACCACGATCTTGGTTGACAGATAAACTGCCTCGGGGATCGAATGGGTGACAAAGCCGATGGTCTTGCCGGTCCGTGCCCAGAGCGCCAGAAGCTCCTCGTTGAGCTTGTCGCGCACGATCTCATCCAGTGCGCCAAAGGGCTCGTCCATCAGAAGGATATCTGCATCAAAGGACAGCGCCCGCGCAATCGAGGCGCGCTGCTGCATACCGCCAGACAGCTGCCACGGGAACTTGCGGCCGAAGCCCTTCAGATCCACCAGCTCCAGCACCTTTTCCACCCGCGCATCCATCTCGGACTTGGGATAGCCCATGATCTCCAGAGGCAGCTTGATATTTCCGGCGATGGTGCGCCACGGATAGAGCCCCGCTGCCTGGAACACATAGCCATAGCTGCGCGCCTTGCGCGCCTCGTCGGGCGAGATCCCACCCACCGTCAGCGCACCCGATGTGGGCGTCTCGAGCGCGGCAATACAGCGCAAAAACGTCGTTTTGCCACAGCCCGATGGCCCGATAAACGACACGAACTCGCCGCGCTCGATGGAGAGGTTCACATCCTTGAGCGCCTGCACCGGCCCGTCATTGGTCTCGAAGACCAGATTGACGCCGCGGGCTTCAATAATCGGTTTCTTCATTTTCCCCGTTCTTCCATCCGACCCGTTTTCCGGGCTCTGTAGGTGAGGATGCCCAAGTTTATGGGCATCCTGCAAGAGATCTCAGACGCCGCTGGCCGGAATACCGGCGCGGACGACCGGCCGCGGTGCGGTCAGCTCTTTCCATGTCGACAGCGCCTTGGACACGGCCGTCCCCGGCGGGCGCGAGACAAACTGCCCATGCCCTTCGGGGGCCGCGACGCGGCCCTCGGTCGCGGCCACCACCCCGCGCGAAAGGGTATAACGCGGCAAGCCCTTCACCTCCTTGCCCTCGAAAACATTGTAATCGATGGAGGATACCTGCGTCTTGGCGGAAACCACCTTGCTGGCCTGCGGGTCCCAGACCACCAGATCCGCATCCGCACCCACAAGGATCGCGCCCTTCTTGGGATAGATATTCATGATCTTGGCGATATTGGTCGAGGTCACCGCCACGAATTCATTCATCGTGATGCGGCCCGTATTCACCCCGTAGGTCCAGAGCATCGGCATCCGGTCCTCGAGCCCGCCGGTGCCATTGGGGATCTTGGTGAAATCCCCCACGCCATAGCGCTTCTGTTCGGTGGTGAAGGCGCAGTGATCGGTCGCCACACAAGACAGCGTGCCGGAGGCCAGCCCCGCCCAAAGGCTATCCTGATGCTGTTTGTTGCGGAAGGGCGGCGACATCACACGGCGTGCCGAATGGTCCCAATCCTTGTCGAAATACTCGCTCTCATCGAGCACCAGATGCTGGATCAGCGGCTCGCCATAGACGCGGCGGCCCAGCATCTTGGCACGGCGGATCGCCTCATGGCTCTCCTCGCAGGAGGTATGGACCACATAAAGCGGCACGCCCGCCATATCGGCAATCATGATCGCGCGGTTGGTGGCCTCGCCCTCCACAATCGTCGGGCGCGAATAGGCATGGGCCTCGGGGCCGGTATTGCCCTCGGCCAGAAGACGCGCCGACATCTCGGCCACCACATCGCCATTCTCGGCATGGACCATCGGCAGCGCGCCCAGCTCGGCACAACGCTTGAACGAGGCGAAGAGCTCGTCATCATTGACCATAAGGCTGCCCTTATAGGCCATGAAATGCTTAAAGGAATTGATGCCGCGCTCGGTGATGGTCTTCATCTCGTCAAAGACCTGCTCGCTCCACCAGGTCACCGCCATATGGAAGCTATAGTCACAATGCGCGCGGGCAGCCTTGTTATCCCATTTACGCAGCGCATCGAGCATGCTCTCGCCCGGATTAGGCAGGGCGAAATCGATCACCATCGTGGTGCCGCCCGAAACCGCCGCCGCCGTGCCTGCGTCGAAATCATCCGACGAATATGTGCCCATGAAGGGCATCTCCAGATGGGTATGCGGGTCGATCCCGCCGGGCATCACATAGCAGCCCTCGGCCTCGAGCACCTTATCGCCCTTGAGGCCAGTGCCGATCTCGATGATCTGGCCGCCCTCGACCAGCACATCGGCCTTATAGGTCAGATCGGCGGTCACGATCGTGCCGCCCTTGATGACGGTTGTCGTCATTGAACTCTCCCTTGGTATCGCGAGACGGGCGGGAAATCCCCGATCCCGTCCCGCGAGGGAGAGATCAGGCCAGTTCGCCCGTCAGGAATTGCGCCTGACCGAAGCCGAAGCTCCAGTCGGCCTTGGTGTTGGACATGACCGACACCATCAGATCCTTGGGATCGAGCCCGATGGCTTTCTCCAGCTTGGTGCTGAGGATGTCGTAGAATTTCTGCTTCATCTCGTCGGTGCGCGGCGACGAGAACACCTGCACGAGGATCGGGCTGGGACCGCGCTTGAACCCCAGACCGGTATCCTCCAGAACCATATGGCCCGGCTTGTGCGGCGTCACGATCTGGTAGCGGTCGCCCTCCGGCACCCCGAAGGCTTCCAGAACCGCCTCGTGACCCATATCGAGCATGGCTTTGATCTCGGTCTCGGGGCGGCCCTCGATGACATGAAACTGGATAATCGGCATTTGGTCTCTCCTTCATTGTCGCAATGGCGCAACCCTTCGGGATCGCGTCTTCTTGGCAATGAGATCGGTCCATCAGCCCCATGTTTCAAGCATCCTTATTGCAGGTCTGGCTTTGCGAAAATGCTGGTATGCGTCAGGCGAATGCCATTGGATGCCACATTATCCGCAAAATACGTCAGCTCACGATCTCCGCGGTTTCCAGCACGGCGTGGCACAGCACATCGCAACCGGCCGCAGCCCATTCGGGGCTGATTTCCTCGGCCTCGTTATGCGACAAACCATCCACACAGGGGCACATGATCATCGTGGTCGGCGCCACTTTCGCCGCCCAGCAGGCGTCGTGACCGGCCCCCGAGATAATATCCATATGGCTATAGCCCAGACGTTCGGCCGCATTGCGGACATTGGTCACCAGTTCCGGCGCAAAGGTCACAGGGTCGAAATGGCCCACAGGATCGATAGCGCAGCCCACACCGATCTCGGCGCAGATCTCGGCGGCTCGGGCCTCGATCTCGGCGCGCATCGCATCGAGCTTGGCCTGATCGGGGGTGCGGATATCGACCGTGAACACCACCTTGCCCGGCAGCACATTGCGCGAGTTGGGGGTGAAGGTCACCTGCCCCACGCCGCCCACGGCGCCCGGTTGGTTCTTCATGGCCACATCCTGCACCATCTCGAAGATCCGGCTCATGGCAAGGCCCGCATTCACCCGCATATCCATCGGCGTGGAGCCCGTATGCGCATCCTTGCCGGTCAGCGTGAACTCGAGCCACCACAGACCCTGACAATGGGTTACAACACCAATGGATTTCTCGGCGGCCTCAAGGATCGGGCCCTGTTCGATATGATATTCGTAATAGGCATGCATCTTGCGCGCGCCAACCTCTTCCTCGCCCTTCCAGCCGATACGCTCCAGCTCGGCCCCATAGGTCTTGCCCTCCAGATCCTTGCGCGAATAGGCGTGATCAAGGCTGATTTCTCCGGCAAACACCCCCGAGGCCAGCATGGCAGGCGCAAAGCGCGCGCCCTCCTCATTGGCCCAGTTGGTCACCACGATCGGATGTTTGGTCTTGATATTGAGGTCGTTAAGAGTGCGCACCACCTCGAGCGCGGCCAGCACGCCCAGCACCCCGTCATATTTCCCGCCCGTGGGCTGGGTATCGAGGTGGCTGCCGATATAAACGGGAAGCGCATCGGGGTCCTCCCCCGCACGGGTGGCAAACATCGTCCCCATCTTGTCGACGCCCATCGACATCCCCGCCGCTTCACACCAACTCTGGAACAGGGCGCGTCCTTCGGCATCCTCGTCGGTCAGGGTCTGGCGGTTATTGCCCCCCGCGACGCCCGGCCCGATCTTGGCCATTTCCATAAGACTATCCCAAAGGCGTGCGGAATCGATGCGGAGGTTTTCTCCGGGTGCAGACATATTCAAATACTCCCTGTCACCGGAGCGTCTTGCGGGGGCGCTCTCTTTGTGACGAATTCGTTTCTGACCAAGTGGTCAACTTTATTGAGCACCCCTGCCCGAAACGGGTCAAGGCTTTGCCGGATCTGTCTCGGGATGAACGAAAAAACTGCGAAAAGACGCCTATTTTTTTGGCACCCACCTCCAGCGATATCCCGATGCTAGACGCTAGACCGCAGGGCCAGTCCGTGGCTGCAATGCCGGTCTGCGCCAGACGCAAAAAGTGCAGAGCGATGCGCTATGGACGAGTCGGGCCATGATGTGCCCGCCTAGCTCTGTCTCCGTTTGCAGACAAGCCGGATCGGACGTCCTCACGCACCAATGCGGAAGCCTGCCAAAGGCAGCTCCCGGCGTAAGAGATATTCTTGCGGCGCAGAAACAGGTTTATGCGGACCATGCGTCATCATTCGGGCCTGGCACCGCCCAGCGCGGGAAGCCACGATAGTTCCGCAGTCGCGCCCTAGCGGGTTACATCCAACACGGTCATCGCCGTAGCTCTCTCGGCTGCATGAGGCGACGCGCCGCCTACCCTATCTGCGGGCCCCGAAACCACGTCCACGGAAGGGTCTACAGACACGGACCAGCCCGTCTCTGTCTGGAAGAGTTCATGGGTTAAACTGGAATAGGCGGCACCAAATCCAGTTTCCATCTCGGCAGAGGACTGACTCGGGAAGGTGCTCGCCCGCACCCGTGCCGCCTGCTGCTCGAGCAGGGACACGCGAAAGGCGGGGCTAGGCCCCGCAGGCAGGGACAGGATCTCGTTATCCGCCACATTCGTCTCGACGTCTTCTTCCGACAGGCTATCGGAGAGCGTGTCGCGCGCCGCAACGGTCTTTGCCAGAGCCTCGGCCCTGCCAGAACCGGATTGACCCGATTGCGTGTCTACATTTGCCCCTTGCCCGCTATTGGTTGATGACGCCCCAACCATGGCTTCGACCGTCGTCGCAGGAGCGACTTTCGGCAGAGACGACATCAATAGCGGCGACCAACCAACCGGGGGCAGAAAACCCGATATGCGATCCATCACCATGGCCCTTTCCCAAGAGCCCCCACGTTCAAAGCGTGACTCGGAGTTGTTACCGAAACCTTAAGTGTTGCAGAAAGACGGGGTTATAGTGAATCGTCCCGAGCGTCCTTGCAGGGATCAACCGAAAGCAACCGGTTGAATAGGAACTCCAGAAATACCTCCGCCTCGGCGAAAGGATCGCGCTCCTGCCCCAGAACGGTGCGAACCTGCACATCGAAATCCGCATAATGCTGCGTCAGTGACCAGATGGAGAATATCAGATGATGCGGATCAAGGCGGGCGAGCTTTCCCTGATCGATCCATGTTTGAATGATACCTGCCTTCTCATCCACCAAAGTCTTAAGCTGTCCTGCCAGCCCCTCGTGGAAACGTGGCGCGCCTTGCAGAACCTCATTGGCGAACAGCCGTGATTCGCGCGGCATTTCGCGCGACATTTCCAGCTTGCGGCGCATATAGGTCATGATTTCGGTCTTCGGATCACCTTCGGCTGTCATCTCGTTCAGCGGCGCCAGCCACAGATCCAGGAGCCCCGACAGAAGCTCCACATGGATCGCCTCTTTCGAAGGGTAGTAATATAGAAGATTTGGCTTCGACAGCCCCGCCTCGGTGGCGATCTGGTCCAGCGTCGCGCCACGGAATCCATGTGCCGAAAATACCTCCAGCGCCGCCTCGAGAATTGTCTGGCGATTGCGTTTCTGGATACGGGTCAGGGGTTTTCCACTGCTTTTGCCCGCAGCAGCCTGCACCGCCGTCGAGACAGGCCCTTTTGCTCCGGTGGTCTTGCTTTGCTTGGCGGCAGACAAATTCTTATCGGTCACTCATTTCCTCCGGGCTTCCCTTCCGGCATAGCCAGCAATACAGATTTCATCAAGTTTCCATCTCGAAAAATGCCCTTACATGACACCGGAAATGCCCCTCCGCGCGAAACTGTCATTGGCTGGAGCACAAAGAGGCTGATATGATGCTTGGCGCAATTCTTTTTCGGTGCATATGATGAGATCACGCTCCCTGCCCTACCTGCTGACCGGTGCATTGGTGGCAGCCTTCCCTGCAACAGTTCTGCCCCTGCCCGCCCATGCGGCCTTGCAGAGCTGCGAAACCTCGATCCGCGGCAAGACGAGCCAGTTCGTCTATGACGACAGCAACCCGCGCGTGGAAGAAAGCCTCAGCCTGCGCGAGAAGATCTTCGGCTCGCGCGGCAAGGTCACCTGCCCCGGCATCGTGACCCTGCGTGCAATGACGCCCGAACTGGACGATACGGGCCGCGCGCCGTTCTGCCTGCAATGGGACAAGGATGCCGATACCTATATTGGCTATGCGCAGGGCGCGCGTGACGGGTTCGGCCATTGCGAGCAACCCTCGCGTAGCTTCTGCGAGAGGGTCAACGGCTCTGGCGACGCCGCCAAGCAGATGACCGAGAATACCAACGGTTTTGCCAAAGATGTTGCAGGTAATGTCGCAGGCGACAAGATCGGCTCCATCGTGGTCAAGACCACGGGCGACAAGCTGAAGGGGCGGCTGAAGGATGCGGGCGTGGCGGCCGTTGCGGCGGCTTCTCCGGTCGGCCTTGCCGCCGTGGCCGTGACAGCGGTGGCCGTGGGCGGCACGATGTATGTCTGCTCCGAGAAAGGCGCCAAGGGCGCGGATGTCGAGGGCACCACCGAGCAGATGCCCGATGGCACCAATGTCGACGCAGCGCTCGCCAATCCCGATGACGGGGCCGAGCTGCTGGGCTCGGAACTGCCGATGATGACCGATACCAAGGCCATTACCCCTTCCGTCACGCAGCCCGTGCAAGAAGGTCCGCTCAACGCCATCAATCCCGATACGGGGATCGGCGTGACCGAGCCCGATGCCGATATCTCCAACAAGAACAAGCACTGAGCCCCTCCACCCTGTGACACGATATCCCTACAATGGAAAAGGGCCGGATCGCTCCGGCCCTTTCGTTCATTCCGCTGCCTGCGAGGCCGGATTATTGGGATGGGTCGTCCAGTTCGCATAGGGCGCGACCTCGCGCCCCGTGCGCGGATCCATCTCGCCCAGTTCCAGCTCGCGCATTGTGATGCACTCCACCGGGCAAACATCGACACACAGATTGCACGCCACGCATTCCTCATCCTTCACCGAATAGACACGATCTTCGCTGACGGCGATGGCCTGATGGCTGGTATCCTCGCAGACCGCATAGCAACGCCCGCATTTGATACAGTCATCCTGATTGATCTCGGCCTTGGTCACATAGTTGAGGTTGAGATACTGCCAGTCGGTGGTATTGGGCACCGCGCGGCCCACCAGCTCGTCGATCGAGGTGAAGCCCTTCTCGTCCATATATTGCGACAGACCCGAGATCATCTCCTGCACCACCTTGAACCCGTAGGTCATGGCCGCCGTGCAGACCTGCACATTACCCGCCCCGAGCGCCATGAACTCGGCGGCATCGCGCCACGTCGTCACACCACCGATCCCCGAGATGGGCAGACCTGCGGTTTCGGGCGAGCGGGCGATCTCGGCCACCATATTCAGCGCAATAGGCTTCACCGCAGGGCCACAATAGCCGCCATGCGACCCCTTGCCATCAATCGTCGGCTGCGGCGCGAAACTGTCCAGATCCACGCTGGTGATGGAGTTGATCGTGTTGATCAGGCTCACCGCATCGGCGCCACCACGCTTGGCGGCCTCGGCGGGCTTGCGGATATCGGTGATATTGGGCGTCAGCTTCACGATCACCGGCTTATCGTAATACTGTTTGCACCAGCGGGTGACCATCTCGATATATTCCGGCACCTGCCCCACCGCAGAGCCCATGCCGCGCTCGGCCATGCCATGCGGGCAGCCGAAATTCAGCTCGATCCCGTCGGCGCCGGTTTCCATGACGCGCGGCAGGATCGCCTTCCATGCCTCCTCCTCGCAAGGCACCATGATCGAGGCGATCAGCGCGCGGTCGGGATAGTCCTTCTTGACGCGGGTCATCTCGTCGAGATTGGTCTGCAGGTCGCGATCGGTGATCAGCTCGATATTGTTGATCCCCAACAAGCGGCGGTCGGCCCCATAGACCACGCCATATCGCGGCCCCGAGACATTGACGACCGGCGGGCCTTCCATCCCGAGGGTCTTCCAGACCACCCCACCCCAACCGGCCTCATAGGCGCGGCGGACGTTATATTCCTTATCGGTCGGCGGCGCGGAGGCCAGCCAGAACGGATTGGGAGATTTGATACCGAGGAAAGTGCTCGACAGATCGGCCATGTCTCAGCCCTCCATCAGGAAAGAGTGGATATCTTCAGCCGCATCGCGCCCCTGCGCGACCGCCGTCACGGTCAGATCTTCGCCGGCATGGGTGCAATCGCCCCCCGCCCAGACGCGGGCCATGCTGGTGCGCCCGATCCCGTCGGTGATGATCTTGCCACCCGCAATCTTGATCTCCTCGGGCGTGTCACCCAGCGTCTGACCGATGGCCTTGAAGCACTGGTCCGCCTTCAGACGGAAGGTCTCGTCGGTCATCTCCAGCCCGTTCGGACCAGCTTTGGTATAGGCAAACTCGATCTCGCGGACCGCACCATTCCCGATGATCCCCACAGGCGCCGCATGTTCGATGATCCGCACGCCCTTGGACAGCGCCAGATCCTGCTCGAAGCTTGATGCCGGCATCTCGGCGCGCGAGCGGCGATAGACGATAGTGACGTTGAGCGCGCCGAGAAGTTTGGCCTGCACCGCCGCATCCACAGCCGTCATGCCGCCCCCGATCACCACCACATCGCGCCCGATCGGCAACGCGGCCAGATCGGAGGCCTGACGCAGATCGGCGATGAAATCCGTCGCCGGAAGGATGCCGTCCTTCTCCTCGCCCTCGAGGCGCAGCGCATTCACCCCCGACAACCCCATGCCAAGGAAGACCGCATCATACTCGGCCAGCAGTTCGGCCAGATCGCCGTCCCCCTTCCGGCCAAGCATCCAGTTCTCGACCATCGTGATGCCGCTGATCTGCATCAGCCACGCCACCTCTTTTTGCGCGAAATCATCGGGCGCCTTATAGGAGGCGATCCCGTATTCGTTCAGACCACCGGGCTTGCGGCGGGCATCATAGATGGTGACCTCATGGCCTTTCAAAGCCAGACGGTGCGCCGCCGACAGGCCCGCAGGCCCTGCGCCAACCACGGCCACCGAGCGCCCCGTCAGCGCCGCGCGGGTATAGGGATGGCTCTGTTTTGCCATCAGCGTATCGGTCGCATGGCGCTGCAGCAGGCCGATCTCCACCGGCTTGCCTTCGGCCGTCTCGCGCACACAGGAACCTTCACAAAGGTTTTCCGTCGGACAGACGCGCGCGCACATGCCCCCCAGAATATTACTGTCAAAGATGGTCCTTGCGGCAGCCTCGGGCGTGCCGGTCGAGATCTGCCGGATGAACAGCGGAATATCGATGGAGGTCGGGCAGGCCGTGACGCAGGGCGCGTCATGGCAGAAATAGCACCGGTCCGCGGCCACCCGCGCCTCGTGGTTATCCAGAGGCGGATGGAGATCGCTAAAATTCGAGGCCAGAGCCTCCGCGTCGGTCCGCCCCGCCACTATTCCGGCTGTGAGCTGGCTGTTGGACATGATGCCCTCCCTGCTTGCAACTTTTTCCCAGCTTGCGCACCTTTTATTTTTTATCAAATGGTAAAATAACAAATGCGGCAAAAATTTCGATCATTGCCAAAGAACTGGTCGATGACCCTCTCACTGCCGTGATTTTCAGCAGCGCCGAGATGGCTCTTGGCGCTTTTCACCGCGCCATGCTTGGCGTATAAGCCCCCCAGAACGCCTGTGGACAAAGGATCATTGGCATTCCACACAGGCTATAACACGCACCTTTCGAGGACCTCATGAGCAACAATATCCGTGAAACCGACGTCGCCTTCATCCAGGCGCTAGCCGAGCTTCTGAATACGAATGATCTGGCAGAGATCTCCGTCACCCGCGAATATGGCGAGGATGACAGCCTGAAGGTGCGCGTCTCGAAACAGTCGACTGTTGTGACCCAGGTCGCAGCTGCGGCACCTGTTGCGACGCCCGCACCTGCCGCAGCTCCCGCTGCCGCCCCTGCTGCTGCCGCTCCCGCCGCCGAAGATCTCAGCGCCCATCCGGGTGCGGTGACCTCGCCCATGGTCGGCACCGCCTATCTGTCGCCCGAGCCGGGGGCTGCCGCCTTCGTGACCGTCGGCGCGCAGGTCAAGGAAGGCCAGACCGTGCTGATCATCGAAGCGATGAAAACCATGAACCACATTCCGGCGCCGAAATCGGGCACCGTGAAGCGCATCCTCATCGATGACGCATCGCCCGTCGAGTTCGGCTCGCCCCTGATGATCATCGAATAAGGCAGAGCCAATGTTTGACAAGATCCTTATCGCGAACCGGGGGGAGATCGCGCTGCGCGTGATCCGCGCCTGCCGCGAAATGGGCATCGCCTCGGTCGCTGTCCACTCGACCGCCGATGCCGATGCCATGCATGTCCGCATGGCGGACGAGTCGGTCTGTATCGGTCCGAACTCGTCCTCCGAGAGCTACCTGAAAGTCAGCCAGATCATCGCGGCCTGCGAGGTCACCGGCGCGCAGGCGATCCACCCGGGCTATGGCTTCCTGTCCGAAAACGCCGCCTTCGTGCAGGCGCTCGAAGATCACGGCATCACCTTCATCGGCCCCTCGGCGGAACATATCCGCATGATGGGCGACAAGATCACCGCCAAGGAAACCGCAAAACGTCTGGGCATTCCGGTCGTTCCGGGCTCTGCCGGTGGTGTGCCCGATATCGAGACCGCGCGTGAGGTCGCCGAGGGTATGGGCTTCCCCGTTATCATCAAGGCCACCGCAGGCGGCGGCGGGCGCGGCATGAAGGTCGCGACCTCGCTCGAGGATCTCGAAGTAGCCTTCCGCACCGCGCGTTCGGAAGCCAAGGCCGCCTTCGGCAATGACGAGGTCTATATCGAGAAATACCTCCAGAAGCCGCGCCATATCGAGATCCAGGTCTTCGGTGATGGCAAGGGCCGTGGCGTCCATCTCGGCGAGCGTGATTGCTCGCTGCAGCGCCGCCACCAGAAGGTGCTCGAAGAAGCCCCCGGCCCCTGCATCACCCCCGAGGAACGCGCGCGTATCGGCAAGATCTGCGCCGACGCGATCGGCGAGCTGGGCTATGCCGGCGCCGGCACGATCGAGTTCCTCTACGAGGAGGGCGAGTTCTACTTCATCGAGATGAACACCCGTCTGCAGGTCGAACATCCCGTCACCGAAGCGATCTTCGGCGTCGATCTTGTACGCCAGCAGATCCGTGTGGCGGCAGGTCTCGGCATGGAGTTCACGCAGGACGACCTTAAGATCAACGGCCATGCTATCGAAGTCCGGATCAATGCCGAGCGCATCCCGAACTTCGCGCCCTGCCCCGGTAAGGTCACGGCCTTCCACGCACCGGGCGGTCTGGGTGTGCGGGTCGATAGCGCGCTCTATGCGGGCTACAAGATCCCCCCCTATTACGACAGCCTGATCGGCAAGCTGATCGTGCATGGTGCCGACCGTCAGGAAGCGCTTGCCCGCCTCCACCGCGCGCTTGGCGAGATGATTATCGACGGGATCGACACCACGATCCCGCTATTTGATGCGCTTCTGCAGGAGCCCGATATCCAGTCCGGCAATTACTCGATCCACTGGCTCGAGAAATGGCTGAAAGCGAAATACGAGTAACGGTTTCGCGTCCTGTCCGGACGGTGCCACAGGCGCCAGAATAGCAACAAGGCCGCCCGTTCAGGGCGGCCTTTCCGTTTGGTTTGCGGCGCTACAGATCCTTCGGGCGCAGCAGGCAGGTATAGCGCCGTTTCTCGCCTGCACGGTAGTAATCCCCCACAAAATCGCGCTGGCCTTCAGGCAGTTCCGCCCAATCGACCCATTCGATATCGAAGCCCTGCACCTCGGCGATCAGGTCCATTGCCTTGCGCGAGGGGATCCCGATCGCCGTCACCTCCTGCCCCGCGAACTGGGCAATCGCATTCAGGTCCTTATGCGTCCGCTCGCGCTGCAGCGCGATCACGGCACCCGGTCGGTCGAGAAACTCGCTATCGACCACCACCAGCTTCGGCCCCAGCTGACGCACCAGATCGAAGAGCCGCATATGGTCCATGACATGATAGAGAATGCCCAGCACACCCACGACATCATAGCGCCGGCCCGCATCGATCTCGGCCTGCATACCCGCAAAAATATCGCCGCATTTGAGCGTGACCTTTTTCTTCAGATGCTCGCGCGGAAACTCGGCAAAGCGGTCGATCAATGGCTGGCGGCCTTCGATCCCCACCACCTCCTCCGCACCCGCCGCCGCAAAAGCATAGGCCCAGCGGCCATCATGCGCGGCCAGATCCAGCACACGCTTGTCCGCAATCTCGGCCTCGAGCGGCTTGATGACCATGCGATGGCGGGCATTCATCCGCGCCACCGTTCCCGGATCTTCGGAATACCGGTCGATCTCCGGCAGAAAGTCAAAGAAACCCATTATTTGCGCTCGCTCTCAATTCGGTCCATCCTCACAATAGCACGACCCTAAAACGATAATGCAGGCAATAAAATGGCAGAATCGCTGACCGCAGAGCTCCTGCTTGCAGGCTATGCCAATGGCATTTTCCCCATGGCCGAAAGCCGCGACGACCCACGCCTCTACTGGTTCGAGCCGAAACTGCGCGGAGTGATTCCCCTTGAGGGTTTCCACCTATCGCGCTCGCTGGCCCGCGAGATCCGGCGCATGCCCTATCGGATCCGCGTCAATTACGCGTTCCGCGCCACGGTCGAGGGCTGCGCCGCGCGCGACGAGACATGGATCAATGAGGCGCTCTTCTCGCTTTATGACCAGCTCCACATGCATGGGTTTGCCCATTCGATGGAGGTCTGGGACGGCGATGCGCTTGTAGGCGGGCTTTTTGGGGTGAGCCTTGGCGGCGCATTCTTTGGCGAATCGATGTTCTCGCGGCGCAAGAATGCGTCGAAAATCGCGATTACCTATGTGGTGGACAGGCTCAAAACCTGCGGCTTCACGCTATTTGATACGCAGTATCTGACACCGCACCTCGCCAGCCTCGGCGGGATCGAGATCCCCCGCGCGCAGTATCGTGCGCAGCTGGAACAGGCTCTGGAGGTCAAGGGCGACTTCGCGCGCCGCCCTCTACCATCAGCTCAGGAGTTGGTGCAGCGGATGACCCAGACGTCGTAACGCTGGTTATCCAGCGCCGAGAGCGCAGGGCTCGACGCGATCATCCAGCCGGAAAAGGCTGTCTTGTCGGTCTGGTTGTCATGGATTGTCAGATGGGCAAAAGCGTTGGAGCTGGGGTCGTCGGACGGATAGCGGCACTGGTCCAGCGTCACTTCCAACGTGCCATAGGTCACCGATTGCCCCGTTTTCAGGGCAATATCGGAGGCGATGCCATTGATCTTGTCGAGCCCGCGCAGCTGCGCGCCCGACGCATCGGCCAACCCCGTCATCACGCCGGTCTCCTGTGCCATGGCAGCAAAAGGAGAAAGGCCGAGAACGGCCACACAAAGAGACGTCAGAATACGCATTCTTTTACTCGGGCTGCCAGGCTTCGTAATCACGGCGCTCGACCGGCATTACGCGGCGCAACGATCCCGCCGGCGCATAGGCTGCGGGCGTGCCGGTGAGGTTTTCCTCATGCGGCTTTTCCCATGTCTTATGGACCATAGGGCGCTCGGTCGGCGGCTCGGCGAAGGTATGGTGCAGCCAGCCATGCCAATCGGGCGACACGCGGCTTGCCTGGCTCTCGCCATTATAGATCACCCAGCGACGCTTGCCGTCCTTGGTCTGGTAGAAGATGTTGCCTTGCTCGTCCTCGCCGACTTTCTTGCCATTGCGCGACGACCAGATCCGCGTGTTAAGCGTCTGGCCATTCCACCAAGTCAGAATTTGAAGCAGGGTTTTCATCTTGTTCCTCCGCAGGCTTTCCCGAAGCCCCTTATATCGCAGCACGGGATAACGTCCAGTGCGCAGATATCCTCAAGCAACCGGAATCCGGTCACAAAAACGCCGCCCCAATCCCTTGGAGCGGCGTATGATCTCAGCTGGCAGAACTGCCTTCTTTCTTGGCATCCGCATAGATCAGCAGCGGCTTGGCGCTGGTCTGGGTGACAGCCTCTTCATTGACCACCACCTCGTTGACGCTGTCCATGCCCGGCAGTTCGAACATCGTATCCAGAAGGATATCCTCGAGGATCGAGCGCAAACCACGCGCACCGGTTTTCCGTTCGATCGCACGTTTGGCAATCGCCGACAGCGCATCCTCGGTGAAGGTCAGATCCACGCCCTCGATCTCGAACAGACGCTGGTATTGCTTGACCAGCGCGTTCTTCGGTTGGGTCAGGATGATGACAAGCGCCTCTTCATCCAGATCGGTCAGCGTCGCGATGACCGGCAGACGCCCCACGAATTCGGGGATCAACCCGAATTTCAGCAGATCTTCCGGCTCGAGTTCGCTGAACAGCTCGCCCACACCGCGGTCATCATTGTTCTTCACATCGGCGCCGAAGCCCATGGCCGACCCCTTGCCGCGCTGTGCGATGATCCGGTCGAGCCCCGCGAAGGCGCCGCCGCAGATGAAGAGGATATTCGTGGTATCCACCTGCAGGAATTCCTGCTGCGGATGTTTGCGCCCCCCTTGCGGCGGAACGCTGGCCACGGTGCCTTCCATGATCTTCAGAAGCGCCTGCTGCACGCCCTCGCCCGACACGTCGCGGGTGATCGAGGGGTTGTCGGACTTGCGCGTGATCTTGTCGACCTCGTCGATATAAACAATACCGCGCTGCGCGCGCTCGACGTTATATTCCGACGCCTGCAGAAGTTTCAGGATGATATTCTCGACATCCTCGCCCACATAGCCCGCTTCGGTCAGCGTGGTCGCGTCGGCCATCGTGAAGGGCACGTCGAGAATGCGTGCCAGTGTCTGGGCCAGAAGCGTTTTACCGCAGCCGGTCGGGCCGATCAGCAAGATGTTCGACTTCGCAAGCTCGATATCCTGTTTCGTGCCGTGATTGAGACGTTTGTAATGGTTATGCACCGCGACCGAGAGAACGCGCTTGGCCTTCTCCTGACCGATGACATAATCATCCAGCACGTTGCAGATATCCCGCGGGGTCGGCACGCCTTCGGAGGATTTCAGCCCTGCCGATTTCGTTTCCTCGCGGATAATGTCCATGCAAAGTTCAACGCATTCATCGCAGATGAATACAGTCGGCCCGGCAATCAGCTTTCGGACCTCGTGCTGGCTTTTGCCGCAGAAGGAACAGTAAAGGGTGTTCTTGCTGTCGGAGCCTGTAGTGTTCGCCATGATATCCCTCTGCAGTAACGGCCGGGCGGGTCCGGACCTTCTGGGCGGCGGGCCACCCGCTGCCAAAGTCTAGGGCAGCCCGACCGTCATGCCAATGTCAAATTACCTCTCCCGGTTAAGGGAGGGTCACTTCTTCTCTTCAGATTTCCCGCGATTTTCGAGAATATCGTCGATCAGACCCCAGTCTTTGGCCTGCTCTGCCGACATGAAGTTATCGCGCTCGAGTGCGGCTTCAACGGTCTCGTAGTCATTGCCGGTATGCTTGACATAGATCTCGTTGAGGCGGCGTTTCAGTTTTGCCGTTTCCTGTGCGTGGATCATGATATCGGTCGCCTGACCCTGATACCCGCCAGACGGCTGGTGGACCATGACACGCGAGTTAGGCAGCGAGAAACGCATGTCTTTTTCGCCTGCGGTCAGCAGAAGCGAGCCCATCGAGGCTGCCTGACCGATGACCAGCGTCGACACCTTCGGCTTGATGTATTGCATGGTGTCATAAATCGACAGACCTGCCGTCACCACACCGCCGGGGCTGTTGATATACATCGAAATCTCTTTCGACGGATTCTCGGCCTCGAGGAACAGAAGCTGCGCGCAGATCAGCGTCGACATGCCATCATGCACGGGGCCGGACAGGAAAATGATGCGCTCTTTCAGCAGGCGCGAATAAATGTCGTAGGAACGCTCACCGCGCGAGGTCTGTTCGACCACCATCGGCACGAGCGTGTTCATGTAGGTATCCATCGGGTCTTTCATGGAAATCTGCCCTTCCCTGTCATTAGTCAGACATGTCTAACGCCAAAATCGTTACTTGAGTCTTATGATCGCGCACCGCCCTTCGCAAGGGACGTTCACGGTTTGCTCAACGCTTTCGTATTAAAACCTCTCGATTTTTCCTGTGACTGCAAGCTCAGCCCAAACCGCTTTGGACCGTTCCGCATCGAAGGCGTCAAAATTTTCATCTGTCACCGTATAAATTTCGGTCATCGCCTCAACTGCCTCGATAGGTCGACATACCGAAGGCCGAAAGCAGCAGCGGCACATGGTAATGCGCCTGCGCATCGCTGATACCGAACCGGATCGGCACCTGATCGAGAAAGAGCGGCTCGGGCCCGCCTTGTCCGCTCTCGCGCAGATACTCGCCCGCCTCGAACAGCAGTTCATAGGTTCCCACCTCGAAACCCTCCGTTGGAAGAATCGGCTGATCCGTTCGTCCGTCGGCATTGGTGCGCATCACGGCAAGCTTTTCACGGGCCTCGCCCTTCAGCCGGTAAAGCGTCACCTGCAGGCCTGCCGCCGGACATCCCCGCGCGGTGTCCAGAACATGTGTGGTCAGATAGCCGCTCATCGGGAGCCTCCTCGTTTTGTCACAGCTTGGCGCGGGCGCGGGGAAGGTGCAACCCGTTCTCTGCCGCTTTGTCGCGCCCGTTTCCGTAAGCGGGCTCTTGAAACCCCGCGCATTTGGACGTTTGATCACCGCAGGACAGGAGAGCGAAATGACCCGATATCCCAGAAACATGCGTGGCTATGGCCGCAACGCCCCCGATGCCGCCTGGCCCGGCGGCGCGAAGATCGCGATATCGCTGGTCCTGAACTACGAGGAAGGTGGCGAGAACAACATCCTGCATGGTGATGCCGCCTCCGAGGCCTTCCTTTCCGACATCGCAGGTGCGGCCCAATGGCCCGGCCAGCGGCACTGGAATATGGAATCGATCTACGAATATGGCGCACGCGCGGGCTTCTGGCGGCTGCACCGCCTGTTCACCCGTATGAACCTTCCGGTCACCATCTACGGCGTCGCCACAGCGCTGGCACGCAGCCCCGAACAGGTCGATGCCATGAAAGAGGCCGGATGGGAGATCGCCAGTCACGGGCTCAAATGGGTCGAACACAAGGATATGCCCGCCGAGGAGGAGACGCGCCAGATTGCCGAGGCGATCCGCCTGCATACCGAGGTCGTGGGCACCCCGCCCAAGGGCTGGTATACGGGCCGCTGCTCTGCCAATACCGTGGCGCTTACTGCAAAAACCCACGCGTTCGACTGGATCTCGGACACCTATGATGACGATCTGCCCTATTGGCTGACGCTCGATGGGCGTGATCAACTGGTGATCCCCTACACGCTCGAAGCCAATGACATGCGCTTTGCCACGGCGCCCGGCTATATCGAGGGCGAGCAGTTCTTCCAGTATCTCAAGGACAGCTTCGACACGCTCTATACCGAAGGCGTGGCAGGGCAGGCCAAGATGTTCTCGATCGGCCTGCATAACCGCCTGATCGGGCGTCCGGGCAAAATCGCGGGACTCAGGCGCTTTCTCGATTATGCACGCGCCCATGAGGGTGTCTGGTTTGCCACCCGTGGCCAGATCGCAGCGCATTGGGCCGAGGCGCATCCGCCGGTCCATAAACCGCGCCCGAGCGAGATGGACCAACAGAGCTTCGCCAAGACCTTCGCCCATATTTTCGAGCATTCCGAATGGATTGCCTCGCGCGCATGGGAGCTGGAGCTGGGCCCTGCCCATGATTGTGCCGCAGGCGTTGCCAATGCGCTCTCGCGGATCTTCCGCAGCGCGGGCCATGAGGCACAGCTGGCCGTCCTGCGCGCCCACCCCGATCTGGCGGGAAAACTGGCCCAAGCCAAGCGCCTGACCGCCGAGAGCACCTCCGAACAGGCCAGCGCAGGGCTTGACGCGCTCACCGATGACGAGCGCGGCCTCTTCGAGGAACTCAACGCCGCCTATGTCGAGAAATTCGGCTTCCCCTTCATCATCGCCGTGCGCGACCATGACAAGGCCTCGATCCTGAGCGCCTTCCGCACCCGCCTCACCCATGACGCCGATACCGAGTTCAAGGCCGCCTGCCAGCAGGTCGAGCGGATCGCGCGTCACCGCCTGAACGATATGGATATCTGATGAGTTCTCTTTACTACGCCCCGCCGGGTGGTCTGCGCGACCAGAATTCGCGCACCGTCGATCGTGCCGTCTTCACCGAGGCCTATGCCTTCCTGCCCGCCCATACGCTGTCGGATATCACCACCTCCTACCTGCCGGGATGGGAGAAATCCCGCGCATGGGTGCTGGCGCGCCCGATGTCGGGCTTTGCCGAGACCTTCGCCCAGATCAGCGTCGAGATCGCCCCGGGCGGCGGGGCGAAAAAGCCCGAACCCGATGCGCAGGCCGAAGGGGTGATCTTTGTCCTCAAAGGCGCGCTTGAGCTGACCCTTAAGGGCGAGACGCATCAGATGAGCGATGGCGGCTATGCCTTCCTCGCACCGGGCGAGGACTGGTCACTGGCCAATACTTCCGATGCGCCCGTCTCGCTGATGTGGATCCGCAAGATCTGGGAGCCTGCCGAGGGCATCGCGAAACCCGAAAGCTTCGTCACCTCCGATCAGGTGACCGCCGCCCGCCCGATGGAGGGCACCGAGGGCAAATGGGCCACCACCCGCTTTATCGAACCCGATGACATGCGCCACGACATGCATGTGAATATCGTCACCATCCAGCCCGGCGCCACGATCCCCTTCGCAGAGACCCATGTGATGGAACACGGGCTCTATGTGCTGCAAGGGCGCGGTGTCTATTTGCTCAACAAGGACTGGGTCGAGGTCGAGGGCGGCGATTTCATGTGGCTGCGCGCCTTCTGCCCGCAGGCCTGCTATGCGGGCGGCACCGGACCGTTCCGTTACCTGCTTTATAAGGACGTGAACCGCCATATGCCCCTGCGCGGGATGCTGGGCCGATGATCCGGACCGAACCGCTGACCGCCGAGGCTTTCGCCCCTTTCGGTGATGTGCTTGATGCGACGGGCGCGCCCGACAAGATCATCAATGCGGGCAAATGCGGACGCTATCACGACCGCGCCAATCTGAGTTTCTTCGAGGGCCGCGCGGGTGTGTCGATCTTCAAGGCAGAGATCCGCACCCTGCCCTATGACTGCGACCTGCTGGAACGTCATCCCGATGGCAGCCAGTGTTTCATTCCGATGTCGGAACACCCGTTCCTGATTATCGTGGCCCCTGATGCGGGCGGCACACCGGGCGCACCGCGTGCCTTCCTGTCGGATGGCGCACAGGCGATCAACTTCCACCGTGGCACATGGCATGGCGTGCTGACGCCGCTCGACGGGCCGGGCCTCTTTGCCGTGGTCGACCGTATCGGCGCGGGCGCCAATCTGGAGGAGGTCCCCTGCGATCCGCCCTTCACCGTGGTCGCTGGCTAGCCCTGCCGCCGGCCCTCGGGCACCAATAAAAAGGGGGGCCTGCGCCCCCCTTTTCCGTCAGCTCTCCCGGACCCGGCTCACAGATCCGGATCGATCAGCCGGTGATATTCCTGAATGGCGAAACGGTCGGTCATGCCTGCCACATAATCGAGCACCACCCGCGCCAGCAGGATCTCGGCATCACCACCCGAGGCCAAGGCCTTGCCCACATCGCCCTGCCAATCCGAGGGCAGATGCTGCGGGTTCTCCATGAAATAGGGGAAGAGCCCGTTAACCATCGTGGTCACCCGCTTGCGCTCCACGATCACCGAGGGCGCGCGATACATACGGGTGAACAGGAAGCGCTTGATCGCCTTGAGGTTCTGGTAGAGCGGCTTCGAAAAGCGGATGATCGGCCCGTCCATCGAGCGGATGTCATCCACCGTCTCGGGACGCAGCGATTCCAGCCGGTTCTGCGCCACCGCGATCACATCCTCGACCATCACGCCGAAGACACGGCGCAGGGCCTCATGCTGGCGGCGCGAACGGTCGAGCCCCGGATAGAGCTTGTCGACCGCCTCGAAACACTCGCCAATGACCGGCAGCTCGCACAGATCATCCTCGGTGAAGAGCCCCGCGCGCAACCCGTCATGCAGATCATGGTGGTTATAGGCGCAATCATCGGCCACCGCCGCCACCTGCGCCTCGGCGCTGGCATTGGACGCCAGTTCCATATCCCACATCGCATCCACCTCGGCCAAGGCGTAAGGCAGATCCTCGCGGCGTGCGACGGTGTGGCTTCCGCCTTTGTCGGAGATCACCGGACCATTATGTTTGGCAATGCCCTCAAGGGCTTCCCATGTCAGGTTCAGCCCGTCGAACTCGGCATAGTGGCGTTCCAGCTTGGTCACGATGCGCAGGGCCTGCGCGTTATGGTCAAAGCCGCCATAGGGCGCCATCAGCTCGTGCAGCGCATCCTCGCCGGTATGGCCGAAGGGCGGATGGCCCAGATCATGCGCCAGCGCCACGGTCTCCGCCAGATCGGTATTGAGCCCCAGATGGTTGGCAATCGTGCGCGCCACCTGCGCCACCTCGATCGTATGGGTCAGGCGCGTGCGGTAGTAATCGCCCTCATGTTCGACAAACACCTGCGTCTTGTGTTTGAGCCGTCGGAAGGCCGAGGAATGGATGATCCGGTCGCGGTCCCGTTGAAACGCGGTGCGGAACGTGGAATAACTTTCCGGAATAAGTCGGCCCCGAGTCTTTTCGGGGTGACAGGCATAAGGCTTGAGCACGGCAACCTCTTCTTGTCGCGGCATATGAGACTACCTATATCCCCCACCCTAGGGAAGAACTAGGGAAGAACAGGCCCATCGGGGCAGAAAGCGTGTGAAAATGCTGCAGATTCCGCCAAAAGTGACCGAGCGCGCCTTCGCGCGGCTCGCCGAGATCAACGAAGATGCCGATACACCGCGCGCGCTGCGCGTGGCCGTCGAGGGCGGCGGCTGTTCGGGCTTCCAGTATGACATCAAACTCGAGGAGCAATCCGCAGAGGACGACCTGATCCTGCAGGGTGCAGGCCAGAAGGTCCTGATCGACCCTGTCTCACTGCCGTTTCTGGAAAACGCGGTGATCGATTTCACTGACGAGCTGATCGGCGCGCGCTTTGTGGTCAACAACCCCAATGCGGTGTCATCCTGCGGCTGCGGGATCTCCTTCTCGATGTGATAACAAGGGGGCCTCCAGTATTCCGGAGGTCCGCTCTTTTTGAAGGCCGCCCATGCGGATACCGTTCATTCTTCTTGTCGGGTCGGTGATTGGCGCAATTACAGCCTTTACCCTGAACCAGCCCGACCTTGCGCTTGTTCTTGTTTTTGCCGCGATTGCCGCCCTGATCCTCGCCCTGCGCGGGATCTCTGCGCGCGATTTTTTCCGAGGCGCGTTCTCGCGACCTAGACGTGCGGCAAGGCCCCGTCCGGTCAAGCCCCCCGTTCGCAGACGCAAACCCGTCGTCATCGACGGATCGAACGTCATCCACTGGCGCAGGAACCTGCCCGAACTCCTGCCCCTCCAGCGCGTCATTGCCCGTGCCAAGGCTGCCCATTACACGCCTCTCGTGATTTTCGACGCGAATATCGGCTACAAGATCTCCGATCACTATATGTCGGAGGCCGAACTTGCGCCGCTGCTGGGCCTCGAGCCCGACCAGATACAGGTTGTCGATCGTGGCGCCCCCGCCGATCCCGAGATCCTGCGCCATGCCACCCGCCTCGGCGCGCCTGTCATCACCAATGACCGCTATCGCGACTGGCTCGATCAGTTCGCCCGTCACAAACGCGGCATCAAACTGATCCGTGGCCATTACAAAGGCCAGAGGCTTGTCCTCGATCTCTAAGCCAATCTGCTGAGATCAATTCAGCAGGAAATCCTGTTTCTCAGCACGGTTCATGGTTGTTACGTCAGCGCCTCTTGCCTATCACGGGGAAAAGAACGGGAGAGCCGCATGAAGATCGCGACATTCAACATCAACGGTATCAAGGCGCGTATCAATGCGCTGGTCGACTGGCTCAAGGAAGCCGATCCCGATGTGGCCCTTCTACAGGAAATCAAATCCGTCGATGAGGCTTTCCCCCGCGAGATCATCGAAGATCTGGGTTACCGTGTCGAAACCCATGGCCAGAAAAGCTTCAACGGTGTGGCGATCCTGTCGAAACTTCCGCTCGAAGACATCATCCGCGGTCTGCCCGGAGACGAGAGCGACGAACAGGCCCGCTGGATCGAGGCCACCGTGATCGGGGATCGCGCGGTGCGCGTTTGCGGGCTCTACCTACCCAATGGAAATCCCGTCGAATTCGATGCCGATGGCACGCCGATTGCGGAGGGAAAATACGGCTATAAACTCGGCTGGATGGAGCGTATGCACGCCCGCGCCACCGAGCTTCTGGCGCTGGAAGAGCCGCTGGTTCTTGCAGGGGATTACAATATTATCCCGCAAGACGAGGATGCCGCCAAGCCCGAGAGCTGGCAGAAGGATGCCCTCGCTCTCCCCGAAAGCCGCGCCGCCTTCCGCCGAATCCTGAACCTCGGCTTCACCGAAGCCTTCCGTGCCCGCACCTTCGGCCCCGGTCATTATTCCTTCTGGGATTATCAGGCAGGCGCATGGGCGCGCAATAACGGCATCCGCATCGACCATCTGCTGCTCAGCCCGCAGGCCGCCGATCTGATGACCGATTGCCAGATCGACCGCGAGATCCGCGGCCGCGATAAGCCCTCGGACCATGTGCCCGTCTGGATCACCCTTAACGCCTGACCGCTTTCACGATTAGCCTCTTTTCCATAAGGACCCCGATCATGGCCACCAGCCTCGAACAGCTCAAAGCCACAAAGCTGTTGGACAAAACCATAGGGGTCATGCTCGGGCTGATCATCGTCTTCACCATTCTGTCGAATTGGGACGTGTTTTTCTTTGCCGGGCCTGCCGCCAAAGTGCTGACCGTGCTCTCGGTGCTGGCGCTGGTGCCGAGCGTAAAGGGATCGCGCCGTGTCTTCGTGGTGGTGGCCTTCGCACTGGTGGTCTATGCCTTTGTATTCTACAGCGCGCCTTGGACCGTAATTTCCGAGGGGCTTGCGCGGGCCAGCTTCATCGTTGCCTTTTTCTGCGCACTGGCCACGCTGCGCCACGTTGCGGGCATTTCCGACAAGATCACCCGCGCTGCGGTTTTTCTGGCCAGCCAGCCCCCCGGACGGCGCTATAGCGCGCTCACGCTCGGGGTGCAGGCCTTTGCACCGATGCTGAATTACGGCGCGATCTCGGTTCTGGGCGGGATGTCACGGGCCTCCTCGGACCGCGAGCCCGACCCCGAAATCCGCAAGATCCGCATCCGCCGTATGCTGCAGGCTGTCCATCGTGGTTTTGCCGCGAGCCTGTGCTGGTCGCCACTCGGCTTTGCCATGGTCATCTCCACCTCCATCGTCGATGGTGCCGAGATCAACCATATCATCCTGCCCGCACTGGTCTCCTCCGCGATCCTGATCGGGGTGGGCTGGACGATGGACCAGATCTTCAAACCCACCATCCCCGCAGGCCATCACGCCACGCCTCTCTCGGCCACTCTGCCTACCACTGCCCGCGACCTCCTGCCTGTCCTGTGGCTGATCATCCTGATCGCCATTCCGGTGATCGTGCTCGATCTGGTGGCGGGGCTTTCGGCGGCAATGTCGGTGCTGCTGATCATCCCGCTTCTTTCGGCAGGCTGGCTGCTGGTGGGTGCGCCCCCCAAGGAGCGCGGCCACCATTTTGCGCTCCATGCCTGCGAATTCGGCTTTATCGAGCTGCCGTCCTTCCGCAACGAGATCGTGCTTTTGTCGATGGCCGGCTTCATCGGCTCGACCGCAGGCACCATGCTGGCACCGATCGTCGCGGCCAGCGGCCTTGATCTGGCGGCGCTGCCGGTCTGGCTCCTCCTGATCCTGCCGATCCTGCTGATCCCGCTGGGCGGGCAGCTGGGGATGAACCCGATCCTCTTTGTCTCGCTGTTCGGGCCGCTGTTGCCGAGTGCAGCAGAGCTGGGCATCTCGCCCACCGCCATCGTGCTCTCGATCACCGCGGGCTGGGCGCTGTCGGGGGTAACCTCGCCCTTCACCGCCTCGGTCATGCTGGTGGCGCGGCTCGGAGATGTAACCCCGGCTACGGTCAGCTGGCGCTGGAACGGCCTCTATACCGCCACCTGCGCCGTGGCGCTGGCCGTCTGGCTGATGTTCTGGGCCTGACATGACAAAAGGCGCGCGGATCGCTCCACGCGCCTTTTCAATCCGTTGATCCGGTTCAGGTCAGCGAGACCATGTCATCACGATGGATCAGCGCCGCCCGTCCCGGATAGGTCAGGATCTCGGCGATCTCCTGCGACTGGTGGCCCGCAATGGCGCGCGCCTCCTCGGACGTATAGCGGGTCAGACCCTTGGCCACGATCTGCCCGTCAGGCGCGATCACCGTCACCGGCTCGCCACGACCGAACTGCCCCGACACGCGGGTCACACCGGCCGGCAGCAGCGATTTGCCCCGTGCAAGCGCCTGCACCGCGCCCTGGTCCACATGGATCTGGCCCTGTGGTTTCATCCCCGAAATCCAGCGTTTGCGCGCGGTTCTCGGGTCGCCCTCGGGCAGGAACCAACTGGTGCGCGCGCCCTCTTCGAGCGCCTTGAGCGGGTGCTGCACGAACCCATCGGCAATCGCCATCGCGCAACCGCCTGCCACCGCCACCTTGGCCGCCAGCAGCTTGGTCTTCATGCCCCCCTTGGAGACGCCGGAGATCGGATCGCCCGCCATCGCCTCGATCTCGGGGGTGATATGCGGCACGATCGGGAAATGCTGCGCCGAGGGGTCGGTTTTCGGATTGGCCGAATAGAGCCCGTCCACATCCGACAGGAGCACCAGCTGATCGGCCCCGATGGTCACCGCGATCGAGGCGGCCAGACGGTCGTTATCGCCGAAGCGGATCTCGTCGGTGGCCACGGTGTCGTTCTCGTTGACGATCGGCACGACACCGAGCCCCAAAAGGGTTTCGAGCGTCGCGCGCGAGTTCAGATAGCGACGGCGATTGGCCGTGTCATCGAGCGTCATCAGCACCTGCGCGGTGGTCACCCCATGCGGCGCCAGCATCTCCTGATAGCCCTGTGCCAGCCGGATCTGGCCTACGGCTGCGGCTGCCTGCGACTGCTCCAGCGCGAGATCGCCCGAGGCAAGCTTCAGGATCCGGCGTCCAAGCGCGATGGAGCCCGAAGACACCAGCACCACATCGGTCCCCTGCCCTCTGAGCCACGCCACATCCTCGGCCAGCGCCTGTAGCCAGGCAGTCCTGAGCCCGGCCTGATCGACCAGAAGGGCCGATCCGATCTTGATCACTACCCGTTTGGCTTGCGACAGGCGCGGTGCCTGCCCTGCCGTGATGCCCGCAGTTAGGGTTGCCACGATCCGCCCTCATCCTCGCCATTGCCGCCGCGGTCTTCCACAATCTGCGCCCAGAGCGCGCGCAGCACCCCCTGAACATTCTGTTGCGCGACGCTCGACATCAGATAGACCTTGCCGCCCACGGCCTCTTCCAGCTCGGCCTTGCGTTCGGCCAAGGTATCCTCATCCAGCGCGTCGATCTTGTTGAGAACGGTCACGCGGGGCTTGTCGAAGAGCGCCTCGGAATAGGCTTCCAGTTCGCCCACGATGGTCTCCCAATCCTCGGCCACCGTCTCGGAGGTGCCATCGACCAGATGCAGCAGCACCGAGCAGCGCTCGACATGGCCCAAGAACTGGTCGCCCAGCCCACGGCCCTCGGAGGCGCCCTCGATCAGACCCGGAATATCGGCCATGACGAATTCGCGCCCATCCACACCCACAACGCCGAGGTTAGGCACGAGCGTCGTGAACGGGTAATCCGCGATTTTCGGGCGGGCATTGGAGACCGTCGCGAGGAAGGTCGATTTGCCCGCATTGGGCATGCCCAGAAGCCCCGCATCCGCGATCAGCTTCAGGCGCAGCCAGATGGTGCGCTCGACGCCTTCCTGACCGGGATTGGCCTTGGAGGGCGAGCGGTTGGTGGAGGATTTGAAGCGCAGGTTGCCCCAGCCGCCATTCCCGCCTTTGGCCAGCAGGATGCGCTGCCCGACCTCGGTCAGATCGGCGATGACGGTTTCCTCGTCTTCCTCGATGATCTCGGTGCCCACCGGAACCTTCAGTACGATATCGTCGCCATCCTTGCCGGTGCGCTGGCTGCCCATGCCGTGCTGACCGGTTTTCGCGAAGAAGTGCTGCTGGTAGCGGAAATCGATGAGCGTGTTCAGCCCCTCAACCGCCTCGACATAGACCGAGCCGCCCTTACCACCATCCCCGCCATCGGGACCGCCGAATTCGATGAATTTTTCGCGCCGGAAGGAGACACAACCGGCACCGCCGCCGCCGGAACGGATATAGACTTTGGCGAGGTCGAGAAATTTCATCGGATAGGTCCCTTCGGGGTTCGGCTTGGATTTGGGGCGTGATGTGGCGTTGATACCAAGCGCGCTGGATACGCTGCCTGCGCGCGCGGATCAAGGTCGGAAGTGGGGGCCAGCCCCCACACCCCCGGGATATTTATGGACAGTGGAAGACCGGATCGGGAGCAGTGTAGCACATTTCCCAATCAGAGGCGGACCGGTCCCGCTGCGCAGATTGGCCGCGACCGGAGCCCGTATGTCGGAAACCCGCCTTTTCGAGAAGGTGGCGGGAGGCGGGGTTATCGGTGAAGACGCGCGCTTGCAATTGGCGAAGCCCCCAGAAGCTTTCGAGCCACGCGATGAAGCTTGCGAGGGCTTCGCCCATAAGGCCCTGCCCCGAATGGGCGGGGTCGAGGAAATAGAAAAGATGCGGGCAGTCCCCGAGGCCGATCCCGATGGAGCCTATGAGCCGTCCCTCTCGCCGCAGCGCCAGACGACAGGGCCGCGCTGCCTGCCAGGCAGCGCGCGCAACGAAGCCTTGCGCCTCGGGAAGCGCCCAGTCGGCAGGAAATATCTGCAACATACGCCCGACCTCCGGCAGGGTGACCAGCCGGTGGAAGGCGCCTGCATCGCTGCTCTTGAGGGGCGTGATCTCCAGACGGTCGGTTATCAGGCGCGGGACGGCGCGTGCCGCCCAATCGCTGCGGGACAGGCGGAGCGGCTGATGCGGACGAAGACTGCCCCATGCGACGCTGAGCCGTTTGTCGGGGGCGCCATCGGGCTGAAAGCCCAGCCGGTGCAGGATGCGGGCCGAGGCTCCATTGCCGATGAAATAACCCGCAGCAAGGTCAAGAACCCGCGGATCTGCGAAATGACGCGCCACCAAAAGATGCGCGGCCTCAAAGACATAGCCATAGCCGCGCGCATGCGGGCTGATCCAGTATCCCAGCTCGCCCACCATACCGATCATGCCGGCAAAGCCTCGCGCATCCTCGATCGCCCAGACCAGATCACTGGTCATACTCCGCTCGAGAAAGGCCATGGCATCGGACATCCGGTAGGGATGCGGCGCACGGCCCAACCAGCGCGTGGTCTCGAAATCCGAAAGACCTGCGACAATATCGGGGGCATCCTCGGGCCGGAAAGCCCGAAGGTTCAGGCGCGAGGTATAAAGGGAACGCGCCATGGTATCCTGGCGCGTCCCGATCATGGGTCAGGCCATTTTTCGCAGATAGGTCCAGGTCGGCACCGAGGCATTACGCGCCACCGACCAGCTTTCGGCATCACCCAGATATTCGAAGCCCGCATTTGTTACGACGCGACCCGAGCCGGGATTGTCCTGGAACACCTCGGCCAGAAGGGTGCGTGCGCCATGCGGATTGGCATCGACGATGGCCTGCACCGCTTCGGAAGCATAGCCCGCATTCCAGAAGCCCGCGCCGAGCCAGAAGCCCACTTCGGATTGCGTCTCGGAGATGCGGGTCAGCGAGACCACGCCCAGCAATTCGCTGGAGCCCTGTGCCGAACCGTCGATGGCCCAGACATCCTCGTCGCCCTGTTTGCCAAGGATCCGCGCGATGAACTGCTCGGAGGCGCCCGGTGGCAGCGGATGCGGAATGGCGCGGGTGCCAGAGGCGACACGTTTGTCCGAAGTATACATGGTCATGAGGCCCGCGTCGGATTTGCGCAGCGGGCGCAGGATGAACCTTCCGGCTTCGATTACAGGTTGGTCAGGGATCGCTTCCTGATACATGTCGTCCTCCGTGATGCCCCTGAGTTTAATCCATTTTCGGGGCGAGAGATGGCAATTAGTATGCCAAGGTAAAAATCATATGAAGACCTTACGTCACCCCGTCGGACAAACCGACTTGCGCAAGAGTATTCGGCAGGTTTTCCCGCATTGCTCCTCCACAATGCAGAAAAGAAAAAGGGGACCGGCAGATGCCGATCCCCTTTCGATGTTCCGTATGACGGAAAGGTCGGCTTACTCGGCCGCCTCCGCAACAGGAAGAACCGAGACGAAGGTGCGGCCCTTGAGGCCCTTCTTGAACTCGATCTTGCCTTCGGCAACGGCGAAGAGGGTGTGGTCTTTGCCCATCATGACGTTCTCGCCGGCCCAGACTTTGGTGCCGCGCTGACGCACGATGATGTTGCCCGGGATAGCTGCCTGACCGCCATAGAGCTTGACGCCAAGACGACGACCTGCGGAATCGCGACCGTTACGGGACGAACCGCCTGCTTTCTTGTGTGCCATGGGTGGTTAACTCCCCTGATTACTTGGTTTCGTGAGCCGCACGACGTGCGACGGCGGTGCCAACAGCTTCTTTGACCGAAGCATCTGCGCCCGAGGCGACGATGTCGGTGACGCGCAGCAGCGTCAGCTTCTGGCGGTGACCACGGGTACGCTGCGAGGAGTGCTTCCGGCGGCGCTTGTGGTAGGTGATGACCTTGTCGGCTTTGATCGAATCGATCACTTCGGCCTGAACGGCTGCACCTTCGACGAAGGGCGCGCCGACGACCAGATTGTCGCCGCCAACCATCAGAATTTCATTGAACTGGACTTTGTCGCCAGCTTCGGCTGCAATCAGTTCCACGCGGAGCACGTCGCCCGCCTGAACCTTGTATTGCTTGCCGCCAGTCTTGAGGACCGCAAACATCGCGTCTTCCTTTACGTTTCCGCGTCCTATGGCCCCTTGCGGAGTTCCTTGGCCGTGAGGCCGCCTTCGGACAGCGCGCCCCTCTCGGAGCGATGACAATGATAAACCCGGCAGACAGAATCATGCCGGGTTGGCGCCTTATGCAAGATCACAGACCGTAAGTCAACCGTAGCGCGACAGAGCGCGCCCGACAGGCGGTCAGACCGGATCGCGGGTCTCGCGCGGCCGGAAGCGGACCGCCACCGCAAAGCCCGCCGCGACCGGCACGATCTCGTAGGTTCCGGCAGCCTGCGCCGCGGAGGCCTCCATGATCTGCAGCCCCAATCCTTTGCGTTTCACGCCCCCCTCCGGCAACCCGACCCCGTCATCGGACAGCTCGAGAGAAGCATCCTCGGGGCCAAGCATACGCAGAACCACACGGATATTGCCGCGACGCCCGTCAGGATAGCCATGTTTGATGGAATTGGCGACGAACTCGTTGACCAGCGTGCCCAAGGCCGCTGATTGCTCGGCCACCACAGCCAGATCGCAGGTTTCGCAGGCGATACTTACGCGGTCGGGCGTCTGCCCTTCAAGATAGCGCGCCACATCCGTCAGATAGACCCCCAGATTGACCGCCGCACCGCTGTCGGAACGATAGAGCTGTTCGTGCAGCATCGCGACCGTCTGGATCCGGCGCTGGATCGCGCGCAAAGCCTCCCGCCCTTCGTCGGAGGCTACGTTACGCGCCTTGATCGACGCCAGCGCCGCCAGCGATTGCAGCGAGTTCTTCACGCGATGATCCACCTCGCCGCGCAACTCGCGCGCAAGCCGCAGCGTGCGGCGCAATTCCAGCTGGGCCATCACCTGACGCGCCATCACCCGCAGGGTCTGGCGCTGCAGATCGCTCAGCACACGCGGACGGTGATCGAGCGCGCAAAGGCTGCCGATAGCCAGACCGTCCTTGTTGATCAATGGCATCCCCGCATAGAACCGCAGATCGGGATCATCGGTGCACAGACAATTGGTCTGTGTCCGCGGATCTGCCAGCGTATCCTCGATCTCGAGGATGTCGTCCTGCAGCACGGTATACGCGCAGATCGCCTGCTCGCGCGGCGTCTCGGCAGCTTCCAGCCCGCGTTTTGCCTTAAACCATTGCCGATCCTCTTCCACGAGAGAGATCAGCACCACAGGCACATCACAGACCTCGCGCACGAAATCGACAACTTCCTCGAATTCCGCCTCGAATTCGGTATCGACGATATCATAAGAACGCAGCGCCTTCAGGCGCTCGGCTTCACGCGGGTGCAGCGGGGCTTGCATGGTCGTCTCGTTCACTCACTCAGGGCAAAGGTCACAGGCTCAACAGTTTGTGAAAGCTAGTCGCCGGACCCGCATCTGACAAGGCGACAATTCCCGCCCTGTCATCACTTTTCCGGGCCATGCTCTGTCAGGCTCCCCCGTTTGCGGTCCGTTCAGCCCTGAGCCTTCTCTTCCAGCTCCATCCATTCCTCCTCGGCACTGGACAAGGCATCCTGCCGCTCGACCAACGCATCGGTGGCTTTCTGGAATTTCACCGGTTCCTTGGCAAAGAGATCGGGCGCCGAGAGAAATTCCTCCAGCTTGGCGATCTCGGCCTCGAGCCGTTCAATGACTTTCGGCAATTCTTCCAGCCGGTGCTTCTCGGTGAAACTCAGCTTGGCCTCCGGTTTCGCGACGGATACGGCGGCAGGCCCGGCGGCGGCCGCAGCTGGCTTGGTCGAGGATGCCGAAGGCTTGGTGCCGGCCTTTTCCTCCGCCGCGGTCAGCGAGCGCTGGTGACGGTAATCGCTCCAGCCACCGGCATAGACCACCGCACGGCCATTGCCCTCCATCGCGATCGTGGTCGAGGCCACCCGGTCGATGAAATCACGATCGTGGCTCACCAGCAAAACGGTGCCGTCATAATCGCCCAGAATATCCTGCAGAAGATCAAGCGTCTCCACATCGAGATCGTTGGTCGGCTCGTCGAGCACCAGCACATTCGAGGCCTTGGCCATAATCCGTGCCAGCAAAAGCCGCGCGCGCTCGCCGCCCGAAAGCGATTTGATCGGCGCGCGCGCCTGGGCCTCGTCAAAGAGGAAGTCCTTGAGATAGGCCACCACATGTTTGGGTGTGCCGCGCACCATCACCTGATCCGATGCCCCGCGCACCGCCATATCGGGGTCGTTCACCAGCCCCTCCCACAGCGTCTGCTCGGGATCGAGCGCCGCACGGGTCTGGTCGAAAATCGCGATCTCCAGATTGGTGCCCAGCGTGATCGTGCCGGCATCAGGCTCAAGCTGCCCCATCAGCATTTTCAGAAGCGTGGTCTTGCCCACCCCGTTCGGGCCGACAAAGGCGATCCGGTCGCCACGCAGCACCCGCAGGTCGAAATCCTCCACGATGGTCTTGCCACCAAAGACCTTGGTCAGGCCCTTGGCCTCGATCACGCGCTTGCCCGAGGCCTTGCCCGAATCGATCTCCATCGCGGCCACGCCCTGCCGCTTGATCTGGCTCGAGCGCTCGGCGCGCATATCCTGCAATGCCCGAAGACGCCCCTGATTGCGCTTGCGCCGTGCGGAAATCCCCTCCACGGCCCATTTCGCCTCGACCTTGATCTTCTTGTCCAGCTTGGCACGTGCCTCGTCCTCGGCCGCCCAAACCTCTTCGCGCCATTCCTCGAAATGCTCGAAGCCGCGCTCCAGGCGCCGCACTTTCCCGCGATCGATCCACAGGGTCGCCCGCGTCAGCGCCTTCAGGAAGGCCCGGTCATGCGAGATTACCACATAAGCGGCTCTGGTGGATTTCAGCTCCTCTTCCAGCCAGCCGATCGCCTCGATATCAAGATGGTTGGTCGGCTCGTCCAGAAGCATCAACTCGGGCGCCTCGGCCAGCAGTTTCGCCAGAGCGGCACGGCGGCGCTCGCCGCCAGAGGCCGTCTCGGGCGAGGCCTCCATGTTCAGCTTCAGCCCCTCGGCCACCATTTCGACCCGGTAACTCTCGGCCGGATCGAGCCCCGAGGCCGCATATTCGCCCAATGTCGCATAGCCCGACAGATCGGGCTCCTGCTCCATATAGCCGACCGAGATCCCCGGCGGGATCACCACATCGCCATGATCGGCTTCGACAAGCTTCGCCATGACCTTCATGAGCGTCGACTTGCCGGTGCCGTTGCGGCCCACAAGCGCCACACGGTCGCCCTGCTGGACAACAAGATCGAGACCGTCGAACACGGGATCGCCGCCATGGGCCAGCGAAATATCGGAAAGCTGTAAAATAGGTGCACGTGCCATAAGGCGCAGCTAATCACGCGTCGCGCAAAGGTCAATCACCCTTCGCACGGCGGCCCTCTTCCAATGTCCATAAATATCCCGGGGTGAATTGGGGCAAAGCCCCAAGAGGGGCAGCGCCCCTCCCCCTCAGCCCGCCACAGCCCGCAAGGCCCGGGCACGGGCTGCCGGAATGGCCGCGATCTCGAGACCGGTAAACACATGCAGCGTGCCCAGATCGGGATCGATCACCGCATGATCGGACACCCATCCCCCCATCGCCAGATAGCTGCGCAGCAGCGCCGGCATGCGCAGCAGGGCCTGTTTCCGGTCCCCTGCCACACCCGAGAGCGCGCGGGCATAGGGCACCACTGCACCAGCCTTGACCTGCGGCAGCCAGCGCGCGGGCGCCAGATACCCCTGCGCCAGATGCACGAGACTATCGGCATGGGCGCGCCAGTCGGTCCCCTTGAACGACGAGCATCCAAACAGCATCCCCACCTGCGCCTCGTCCACAAAATGGGTAACCGCCCCCCATGCCACACGCAGGATATCGGCGTCATGATGCTCGGGATGGATACAGAACCGCCCCATTTCGACCATCGGCGCAGGATAGGCCCGCAAAGGATCCAGCCCGTAGAACTGCGCCGAATAACTCCGCCCGATCTGCGCGCCGGAGGCGAGCTGCAAAAGCCGCAGACAGCACACAAGCTGCCCCGAGCCGCTCTCCTCGATCATCACATGCTGGCAGATCGCATCATAGGCATCGGCATCCACCGCCCCTGCCCCCCGGAAGCACAGCCCCCTGAGCGCCTGCACAGCCGCCAGATCCTCCGCCGAGCCTGCCAGCCGCGCCAGATAGCGCCCCCTCATCAGCGAATAGCTCATCCATGCCTCCGATACCGCCTCACGGCCCTGACCGTCCTGCGTCCATACTACTCCAAGACTAGCTTTCGCGCGTGAAGAAAACGCGTCATATACCCCGCCACTCCGCCCCGCGCCGCTTTTCGCGCCACACTACAGGCGAAAATGCAAAACGCGCCGCAGATGCGACGCGTTTCGTAAAACCCGCAACCCGAGAGCAGATCAGTTGCTCGGGCTATTATCCCCGAGGAGCGACCCCGCATCCATGCGGCCCACCGAGCCCAGAAGCTGGCGGATCAGGCCGATGCCCTTCACATTCGCTTCGGTCACACGATGGGTCGGCGAGACCACATGACCATCTTTGAGCGAGTAGCGCTCGATATCGGAAACAACGCCCGACTGGGTGAAGCTGACAGCCAGCACCTGACGGTCGATCTCTTTCGACGCGCTCCAGCCCATCCGCTTCCAGCGCGAGCCCACATAATACCAGTCGGATCCTTCCAGCACGCCCGAGGAACTGGGACGCCCGACAAGTGTATCGAGCTCTTCCTTGGTCGTCTGGCCGACTTTCACCTGCGACAGGTCCTCGTCGGTCGGCACATAGCCGTGATTGCGATAGATAGGCGAACATGCGCCAAGCCCGATCACTGCACAAAGGGCTGCCCCCTGCATCAGGCGGCGCGGTGCGAAACCAATGCTCACTGTATCCCCCTTGCCTCGCGGCCATTGGCCTTTTATCTCGATTACAATACCTGCACACGGCCCTCAAGACCGTAACCGCAAGGTTATAGGATGCTTGGTGCCGGAAATTGCCGGAGAAAACAACCCGCCTTTGCGGCGCTCGGGGGGCGTTCCCTCCGCCGCACACGGCCGATAACAGACCCGAAAGGCTGCCCGACCCTGCCGGACAGCCCCCATAGAAGGACACGCGTCATGACAGACGGCACGCCACTCGAAATGCCTTGGTCCCATCCGGTGACGGTAAAAGACCTTAATGCACGCAAGCCCCTGCGCTTCGAAATCTCGCCCGACAAGGCGCAGCGCAAGGCCATCGCCGACTGGGCGGATATCGTCTCGGTCGGGACGCTGATGTTCAAGGGCGAGCTTGCTCCCGCCGGCAAGCATGATTTCATCCTGACCGGCAAACTGATCGCCCAGATCACGCAATCTTGCGTCATCACGCTCGAGCCGGTGCCGGGCGAGGTGCGGGAATCGGTCAGCCGCCGCTACCTGCGTGACTGGGTCGAGCCCACGGCAGAAGAATCGGAGATCCCCGAGGATGACAGTGCCGAGGCCCTGCCTGCTGTGATCGATCTGGCGCATGTGGCACTCGAGGCCTTCGAGCTGGGCCTGCCGCTCTATCCGCGCAAGGAAGGTGTGGAACTGGGCGAGACCGTCGTTACCAAGCCCGGCGAGGCACCTTTACGCGACGCGGATCTCAAACCTTTCGCAAACCTGAAGGCTTTGATGGACAAAAAGGGCGGAAACGCGTAAGCGGGCGGTGAACGCGCGAATCCCGGCCCTTCCACAAGGCCGAACGGCAGGGGCCAAGCCCCCGAAGGACGGAGCATCGCACGATCATTCTGCCCTCTCTATGGGCAGGCCGGACCTTGCCGCGAATTTTCTGCGTCACCGCCTCAATAAAGGGCTTGCACGCTGGGAAAATCGCAGTATGTTCCCGGCCTCATTCGAGTTTTGGGTTCACACCAGAGTCGTCCCTTGTGGAGACCCCGTGAAACCTAGGAAAATCAAGGCCATATGGCCAATCACCGCGGGCGATGCGCCCCCTAACATCCGAGGTTGAGACATGGCTGTCCCTCAGAATAAAGTCACGCGCTCCCGCCGCAACATGCGCCGCGCGCATGACGCACTTGTCGCTGCAAATCCGGCTGAATGCCCGAACTGCGGCGAGCTGAAGCGCCCGCACCACGTTTGTGGCGCTTGCGGCCACTACGACGACCGTGAAGTCGTCGCAGCTGCTGACGAAGTCGATCTTGACGACGACGCGGCATAAGCCGCGTTGCCCGACGATACAGCTATCGGCATGCTTAACCGGCAAGACCAGTCGCTGGACGCAGGGCAGGATACGACTGCTGTGACGCAGGGTCGCGATGCGACCGCAGCGCCGGAGCAATCCGGCGCTATCGTCATTTCTGTCGACGCGATGGGGGGCGATCATGGCCCCTCTGTCGTGGTCGACGGTATCGCGCGCGCCGCGAAGAAGTCTCCTGATCTGCGCTTCCTGCTCAATGGCCCCGAAGCGGAGCTTCGCAGCCTCGTTGCGGCACGCGGTCTGGAGAATATTGTGACCATCCGCCACGCGAAAGACGTGGTGCGGATGGAGGACAAGCCTTCCCAGGTCATGCGTAATGGCAAGGACAGCTCCATGTGGGCCTCCGTCGATGCCGTGCGCGAGAAATCTGCACAGGTTGCCGTGAGCTGCGGCAATACCGGCGCGCTGATGGCGCTGTCGATGTTGCGTCTGCGCAAACTCCCGGGGGTCAACCGTCCGGCCATCGCAAGCTTCTGGCCCTCGCAGAATACGGCGGGCTGGTGCGTCATGCTCGATATGGGCGCCGACATCAAAGCCGATGCGCCCGACCTTCTGACCTATGCGCTGATGGGCAGCTCCTATTGCCGCAACGCGCTCAATATCGAGCGTCCGCGTGTGGGCCTGCTGAATGTCGGCACCGAGGAACATAAGGGCCGCGCCGAGATCCGCGAGGCCTATGGCCTGTGCCGTGATGCCCAAGAGCGCGGTGATTTCGAATTCGTAGGCTTTGTTGAGGGCAGTGATCTGTCGTCGAACAAGGCTGACGTGATCGTGACCGACGGGTTTACCGGCAATATCGCCCTGAAAACCGGCGAGGGCACCGCCAAGCTTGCGGGGCGTCTTCTGAAGGAGGCGCTGACCTCTTCGGTGATGTCCAAACTCGGCGCGATGCTTGCCATGAAATCGCTCAAACGCCTGTCCGAAAGGATCGATCCACGTCGTGCCAATGGCGGGGTCTTCCTCGGCCTGAACGGCACAGTGGTGAAATCGCATGGCTCGGCCGATGCGCTGGGGGTGGCAGCCGCCATCGATCTGGCGGCACGTCTGGCCGCTTCGGGCTTTGCTGAAAGACTCGCGGCGCGGGTTGCAAGTGACCTCCCCCTTGGGCAGGATGCCGCAACTACCGACGCTGCCACTTATAAAAACGAGTAACCCTATGACGATCAGAGCCGTGGTCCGTGGTGTCGGGCATTACCTGCCCGAACGCATTGTTGAGAATGCAGAATTCGAGGCCACGCTCGAGACGTCCGATGAATGGATCCGCTCGCGGACCGGCATCGAGCGGCGCCATTTCGCCGCCGAAGGGGAAACCACCTCGCAACTGGCGGTCAAGGCCGCCGAGGCCGCGCTGAAAAGTGCCGGGATGGAGGCCAATGAGATCGATGCGATCGTCGTGGCAACATCCACTCCCGATTTCACCTTCCCTTCTGTCGCCACCATGGTGCAGGCCGGTCTCGGTTCGACCAACGGCTTTGCCTATGATGTGCAGGCTGTCTGCGCAGGCTTCATCTTCGCGCTGACCAATGCCAACGGGCTGATCGTGTCGGGTCAGGCCGAGCGCGTGCTGGTGATCGGCGCCGAGACCTTCTCGCGGATCATGGATTGGGAAGACCGTTCTACCTGCGTGCTCTTCGGAGATGGCGCAGGCGCGCTGATCCTCGAAGCCGCCGATGGCACCGGCACCTCCGATGACCGCGGCATCCTCGCCTCGGATCTGCATTCGGACGGGCGCTACCGCGAACTCCTTTATGTCGATGGCGGTGTGTCGAGCACCGGCCAGTCGGGCCATCTGCGCATGCAGGGCAATCAGGTCTTCCGCCATGCGGTGACCAAGCTCGCCCAGACCGCGCATACCGCTTTGGGCAAGCTGGGCATGACCGGCGAGAATGTCGACTGGATCGTGCCGCATCAGGCCAATGCCCGGATCATCTCGGCCACCGCCGAGAAGATGGGCGTGCCGATGGAGCGCGTGATCGTCACCGTGCAGGACCATGGCAACACCTCGGCTGCCTCGATCCCGCTGGCCCTCTCGGTCGGTGCTTCCGAGGGCAAGCTGAAGACCGGCGATGTGGTCGTGGTCGAGGCGATCGGTGGTGGATTGGCATGGGGTTCGGCCGTCCTTCGCTGGTAATCGGGCGGCTTTTACGGGACAATCGCGCGAAATATCGCAATAATCCCTGCCAAGCCACTGGCGATATTGACTTTGCTGGCTGACATGCCCATCCTTGAATGAAAATTCTCTTCAGGGGGCACCATGTCCAAGACACTGACGCGTATGGATCTCAGCGAGGCCGTCTTCCGTGAAGTCGGTCTCTCCCGCAATGAATCGGCCCAGCTGGTCGAAGATGTGCTGCAGCATGTCTCCGATGCGCTCGTCGCGGGCGAAACCGTGAAGATCTCCTCTTTCGGCACCTTTTCCATCCGCGACAAGGCCTCGCGTATGGGTCGCAATCCCAAGACCGGCGAGGAAGTTCCGATCAGCCCGCGCCGTGTGCTCAGCTTCCGCCCCTCGCATCTGATGAAGGATCGCGTGGCCGAAGGTAACTCGAAATAATCCATAACCGATGATCAGCGCCCCGCAAGGGGCGCATCATGCTATATAGGCCCGGGAATATCCGATTTTCGGGAAAGGAATTCACAAGTCATGGCAAAATCTGCCGATGCCTTCCGGACGATCTCCGAGACCTCCGAGATTGTGGGCGTGCCCTCGCATGTCCTGCGCTTCTGGGAGGGGAAATTCCCGCAAATCAAGCCGACCAAGCGCGCGGGCAACCGCCGCTATTATCGTCCGGACGACATTGCCCTGCTCTGTGGTATCCGCCAGCTTCTCCACGAGGACGGTCTGACCATCCGCGGCGCGCAGAAAGTGCTGAAGGAACAGGGCATCCGGCATGTGAGCGATTTGGGTCGGGAACGGCTTGAGGCGGCAGAGCCGCTGATGGAGCCGTCCGAAAACCTCTTGGCAGAGCGCGAGGCCAAAGAGGCCGATGCGGTTTCTGACAGCATGCCAGTGCTGTCCGCAGACGATGAAGCGCCACAAACTGCTCCGGTCGAAGACGACGCCCCGCATCAGCCCCATAGTTTCCTGCCGGAATTTGACCCCCTTCCCGGCGAAGAGGTCATGGACAGCGTCCCCGAAGACACGGCCGAAGCCGCCCCCGGGATGCACGACGCCGCCTCCCCTTCAGACCTGCCGCCAAGCTTTGACGATGTCTGGGCGCAGACACCGCTTTTCGACGATGAGCCGGAGGAGGAGGAAGACTTCTCCCCGCTGATCGAGGACGAGACCGACGCGCCGGAAACAGAAGCCGCTGCCGGGGACGACGCCGCGCGGGGAGCGGAAACACCCCCGGTCGATGCCCCGGTCGATGCCCCTGTGCCGCAGGCAGAGGCCGTGATGCCGCCCGCGCCCCGCCCGAGCCCCGAGCAGAGCGCCGCAGCCCTTGCCGAGATCTCGGCGCCGCAGGCCAGCGCCGAGGAACCCGACCATCTGCCGCCCACCCGAATCTCGGTGGTCGTTGCGCGAATCTCCACGATCCGCCCTGAGCAGATGACGCGCACCGAACAGGTTGCCCTGCGCCGCGCCGCCGACAAACTGCATGCGCTGCGCCGTGAACTGTCGCGCGAAATCCGTCCCTGACGTGTTTTTAGGGGGCCCGGGAAAGCAGATGAAAAAAGACGGAAAAATCTTCGTTTTCGCTCTTGCACCCCGCGCCGCTTTCCCTCTATATGCGCCTCATGTCGGGCCATGGCGCAGCCTGGTTAGCGCGTCCGTCTGGGGGACGGAAGGCCGTGAGTTCGAATCTCGCTGGCCCGACCATCAGAACAGCCCACCCTTCGGGGTGGGCTTTCCTGTATCTAACCGACAGTTTTCGAAAGACATTTCCCGAAGGAGATCCGCCCCGTGACGATTGGTGTTCTTTCCGACAGCGCCATCGAGGCGATGATCTCCAAGGGCGAGATCTCCGCCGATATTGCGGTAACTCCCGAGCAGATACAGCCTGCCAGCCTCGACCTACGGCTGGGCCTTGTGGCCTATCGGGTGCGCGCCTCCTTCCTTGCGGGACGTGGCATCTGTGTGACCGACAAACTTGCCGATTTCGAGATGCACCGGATGGATCTCTCCAATGGGGCGGTGCTCGAAAAGGGGTGTGTCTATCTTGTGCCTTTGATGGAATCGCTTGCGCTGCCGCAGGGCATCAGCGCGGTGGCTAATGCCAAATCCTCCACCGGTCGTCTGGATCTGCTGACCCGCGTCATCACCGATCACGGCACCGAATTCGACCGTATCCCCGAAGGCTATAGCGGCCCGCTTTTTGCCGAGATCTGCCCGCGCAGTTTCTCGGTTCTGGTGCGACCGGGAATGCGGCTTAATCAGATCCGTTTCTCGGGCGGTCAGGCGGCACTCTCGGATGACGAGTTGCGCGCCCTGCATATGCTGGAGCCGCTTGTCAGCGGTCAGGCGGTGATTGACCACGGTCTGGGCTTCTCGGTCGATCTACGCCCCGAGACGGGCGATCTGGTGGGCTACCGCGCCAAACCCCATACCGGCGTGATCGATCTGGACCGGATCGGCGAATACAATCCGACCGAGTTCTGGGAAGAGCTGCGCACGACCGAGGGCCGGATCATCCTTGATCCCGGCGCGTTCTATATCCTTGTCTCGCGTGAGGCGGTGACCATTCCGCCCGATTTCGCGGCCGAGATGGCACCCTATCTGGCGATGGTGGGCGAATTCCGCGTGCATTACGCGGGCTTCTTCGATCCGGGGTTCGGGCATGGGGCCGCTGGCGGGCAAGGCTCGCGCGGCGTGCTGGAAGTGCGCTGCCATGAGGCACCCTTCGTTCTGGAACATGGCCAGATCGTGGGCCGGCTGGTCTACGAGCACATGGCCGAGCGCCCCAAGCGTCTCTATGGCGCCGATCTCAAGTCGAACTATCAGGGACAGGGCCTGAAGCTCGCCAAACATTTCCGGGCGAGCTGAGCAGCCTCAGAGGCGCCGCCCCATCTTGGTCATGCGCGAGAGCTTCTTCGCGCCCCCTGCCATCTTCTGCAGCTTTTTCTGGCGCTCGCGTTCCTCGGGTGTCATCGGAGTGTCGTCGCCCGCATTGCGGCCACGTTTGGAGGCCATCTTGATCCCCCGATTGACGCCGTAATTGACCCCTTTGCGGATCAGCTGATTCATAATCATTCGCAGGATCTGGTTCATTTCTAAGGCTCCTATTCCTCGAACATCTCGCTTTGCCCTGCACCGTTATCCGAGACCTCGTCATCGTCATCCTCGGGCTCATCTTCACCGGGCATGCGTCTACTATCAAGCAATCCGGCGCTGCGAAGTTCCGCAAGCTGCGGAAGATCGCGGGCGGATTCGAGGCTGAAATGGTCAAGGAATCCTTGGGTCACCACAAATGTGACCGGACGACCCGGCGTCATACGGCGGCGACCGAACCGGATCCAGTCCAGCTCCAGCAGCAGATCGATCGTCCCGCGCGAGACGGCCACGCCACGGATCTCCTCGATCTCGGCGCGGGTGACCGGCTGGTGATAGGCGATGATCGCCAGCGTCTCGGTGGCCGCGCGCGAGAGTTTGCGGCTCTCGACCGTTTCTTTCTGCAACAGGAAGGACAGATCGGGCGCGGTGCGCATGGCCCAGCCTTCGCCCACCCGCACCACATGCACGCCGCGCCCCTCGTAGCGGGCACGCACGCGCTCCAGAGCCTCGCGCGGGTCCGCGCCCACGGGCATACGCGTCTGCATCTCGCGTGTGGTGATCGGCTCGGGCGAGGCAAAGAGCATCGCCTCGACCATCCGCTCCTGCGCCTCCATCGGCGGGGCCGAGAAGAGCTGCGGTTCGCGGTCTTCGACCATGGTCTCTACGGGATCGCTCATGATGTCTTCCGGATTGAGATGGGAGAGAAGGTATCGCTCTGGCGGATCTCGATGGCGCCCTGTTTGGCCAGTTCCAGCGAGGCGGCAAAAGTGGCCGCTGTCGCAGACCGCCTGCGCGCGGGATCGACCCGCCAGCTCTCGGGCAGATAGCTCGACAGATCCATCCACTCGCCCGAGAAGCCGATCAGATCGCGCAGCTGGTCGAGCGCCTGTTCGAGGCTGAAAATATTATGCCGGTCAAACGCATAGGGGCGGAACTCGTCGCGTGTGCGCACGCGCGAATAGGCGCGCATCAGATCCATCAGCGTGGCCGAATAGGTGATCTTCTTCACCCGCACCACTTCTTCGGAGATCCCGCGCGGGAAGATATCGCGCCCCAGCTGGTCGCGCGCCATCAGTTGCGCGGCTGCATCCCGCATCGCCTCCAGCCGTTCCAGCTGGAAGGCAAGATGGGCGGCCATATCTTCGGCGGAGGGGCCCTCGGCATCGGGCTCGGGCGGCAGCAGCAGGCGTGATTTCAGATAGGCCAGCCACGCTGCCATCACCAGATAATCGGCGGCCAGCTCGATACGCAGTTCGCGCGCATGATCGACAAAGGCCAGATATTGCTCGGCCAGAGCCAGCACCGAGATCTTGCGCAGATCGACCTTCTGGCTGCGCGAAAGCGTCAGCAGGAGATCGAGCGGGCCCTCGAACCCGTTCACATCGATGATCAGCGCCTCGGCGGCCAGACGCTCGGCCACGCGCATATCCTGGGGTTTGGGGGACGTGGCCATCAGACCCCGCTTGCCTGCAAGAGGTCTGCAAGCTCCCGCTCCAGCACCGCGATATCCACGGCCTCGCGCATCGCGCGGCGCGCGATGGCCGCTGCGGCACGGGTCTTGGCGGCATCGCTCAATGTCCCTGCTCCCACCACGGCCTCTTCCATCTCGGACCGTTCGCCATTGCAGTGGAGCGTAATATCGCAGCCCGCAGCCATCGTGGCCTCGGCGCGCTGGCGGATGCTGCCCGAGAGCGCCTGCATCGAGAGATCATCGGACATCAGCAGACCGTCAAACCCGATCACCTGCCGGATCAAATCGACCATCACCGGCGACTGGGTCGCAGGGGCATCATCGAAAGCGGCAAAGCGGATATGGGCGGTCATTGCCATCGGCATATCATGGAGCGGCTGGAAAGCCGCGAAATCCTGTGCGATCAGATCCTCGGCGCAGGCCTCGACCAGCGGCAGATCCTTATGGCTGTCGGCCGTGGCCCGACCGTGGCCCGGAATATGCTTGATCACCGGCAGCACACCGCCTGCCAGAAAGCCCATCGCGCTTGCACGGGCATTGCGGGCCACGGTGGCGGCATCCTCGCCCATACAGCGGTTGCGCAGGAACGGATGTGTCTGCGGTCCCGCAATATCGCAGCAGGGCGCACAATTGCTATCGACACCCACGGCGCGCAGCTCGTCCGCCATAATCCGCGCCCGCAGCCAGAAGCTGCGCTCGGGATCGGGGAATGCCGCCTGTTCGAGCGGCGGCAGCCATTCGCGCCAATGGGGCGCACGCATCCGCTGAACGCGCCCGCCCTCCTGATCGATCAGCACCGGCGCATCCCGGCCCACGGCCTCGCGCAGATCGGAGGTCAGGCGCAGCACCTGATCGGGCGTATCGATATTGCGCGCAAACAGAATGAACCCCCAAGGCTGCGCCTCGCGGAAAAATGCGCGCTCGGTCTCGGTCAGGGTCAGGCCCGACAGTCCAAGGATCGTGGCTGAAGTCATTATCGCACCGTTGCCGGAATACAGGTTGCACCCTCGGCGACAAGTGCCGCGCAGAACTGGCGCGCCTGCGCCAGATCATCGAAGCCCTGCACCCTGAGGCGGAAGAAGGTCCGGCCACCCGCGGTGGCCTCCTGCACCACGCGCTTCTTGCCTTCCATCAGGGGGCCGAAACGGGTGGCGGTCTGGTCCCAGGCGCTGCGCGCCTGATCGATATTGTCGAAGGCCCCGATCTGCACGAGCCGCGTGCCTGCCGGAAGGCTGCCCGCATCGATCTCCACGGGACCGGAGCTTTCGGAGGGTGAGGCAGACGCCCCGCCACCGCCCAGCGAGGCGGCCACCGCCTCGGCCACCAGATCATGATCGGGGCGGGCCAAGGGACGCGGCGAACGGATCACACCGGGAATGGTGTCGGCGATCGCATCGGCCGAGGGCGGCGCCACCGCCTCCTGCGTGCCCTCTTCGGCATCATCGACCACCAGAGCGGTGCTATCGGTCATATCGGCATCTTCTGCCGCATCCTCATCGATCGCATTGGGCACGGCCAGCGAGCGGGTCGCGCTCTGCATTTCGGGCGTGGGCGCGGCATCGCTATCGGGGACCGGCACGATGACCTGATCGGGCGCGTCCTCGGCTTCCATCGGAGCGGTCGCCGCATCGATCGGCTTCAGGTCGGACATCGCCTTATCGCCTTCGGCCAGCACGGCCTCGGGCGGGGCGAGCGTTACGCGCTCGGGCGCGGGAGCGGCCACACCGGTGCCCGCCACGCCATTGACCGACAGGCCCACATGCTCGGCCAGCTCGCCACCCGGATCCTCGGGGGCCACGCGCGCGGGGCCGTCCATCGCCTTGATCACCGGCACGCCCTGAATGTCGCGCATCGCGAGCTTGTAGCCCCAGACCACCACACCGAGGATCAGCGCGACCGAGGTCAGTGCCCCTGCCACATTGACCCAGCGCTGCAGCGGGCGTGCGCGAGCGGGCAACTCCTCGTCCTCGAACACCTCCGCGCCATAGCGGGGATCGAAGGCAGGCGCTTGCGAGGGATGCGGCTGGTTGCTGTAATTGGGGGTAAAGCTGCGCGCAGGTGCCGTGCGCGCCTCGCTTTGCGCTGTTACGGGTTCTTGCGGCTCTGTCCCCTGTTCGGACTGCTCCCACGGATCGTAATCATCATCCGCCGTGATGAATTCGTGATCGTCGGGCTGGCGGTTGGGACGGTAGGCGCCGAATTCCAGCGCCTCGTCATCCACATCGTAATCGTCGCGTGGCCGGAACGCCTGAGACGGCATGAAGAAGCTCGACTCGCCACCAGCGCCCACAGAATCGCGCCGCATACGCCCTGCCGACGGCATGGAATAGCCGGAAGCGCGCCGCCGTGGCCGCGCGCTCTCGTTTCCGGATGCTTCCTCCTCATAGGAGGCATCATCCCCCTCGAAGGGTCTGTGAAAGACTGCCATATTCCGCCTCGCCGCCGGTTTCCCGGTCCACTACCTTCTCATCCAGCGGCGTGCGTTTTAGCGCATCTCTTCAGCCGGAGTGACACCAAGGATACCAAGTCCGGCAGAAATCACAACCGCCGTGGCGCGGGCCAGAGCGATTCGTGAGGTGGTCGCAGCCTCGTCACCTTCCTGGAAGAAGCGCAATTCGGGCTTGTCATTGCCGCGATTCCACAGGCTGTGGAGGTCGGAGGCCAGCTCGTAGAGGAAGAAGGCCACGCGGTGCGGCTCATTGGCACGGGCGGCGATTTCCACCAGACGCGGCCATTCGGCGATCTTGCGTGCAAGCGTGGCCTGTGCGGCATCCTCAAGCATGATATCGGCCTGCGAGAGCTTGGCATCATTGAGATCCCAGCCCGCTTCCGCCGCCTTGCGCATGACCGAACAGACCCGCGCATGTGCGTATTGCACATAGAAAACGGGGTTATCCTTGGACTGCTCGAGCACTTTGTCGAAATCGAAATCGAGGGCTGCGTCATTCTTGCGGGTCAGCATATGGAAGCGGGTCACATCGGCGCCCGCCTGCTCGACCACATCGCGCAGGGTCACAAAGGTGCCTGCACGTTTGGACATCTTGAAGGGCTCGCCATTCTTGAACAGCTTCACCAGCTGGATCAGCTTGATGTCGAGCGGAACGCGACGGTCCGAAAGCGCCGCCACGGCCGCCTTCATCCGCTTCACATAGCCACCGTGATCGGCGCCGAAGACGTCGATCAGCATGTCATAACCGCGTTCGACCTTCGTCCAGTGATAGGCGATATCGGGCGCGAAATAGGTCCAGCTTCCGTCGGATTTTTTCACCGGACGGTCGACATCATCCCCGAACTGGGTCGATTTGAACAGCGTCTGCTCGCGCTCTTCCCAATCCTCGGGCAGCTTGCCCTTCGGCGGCTCAAGCACACCCTCATAGATCAGACCCATATCTTCTAGGCGCTTGAGCGCCGCCTCGATTTGGCCCGTGCCATAGAGCGATTTCTCGGAATAGAAGACATCCATCTTCACACCTAGCGACGCCAGATCACTGCGGATCATCTCCATCATCGCTTCGGTGGCGAACTCGCGGATATCCTCAAGCCAGAACTGCTCGCCTTTTTCCAGCAGGCTGTCGCCATATTTATCCTTGAGCGCCTGCCCCACCGGAATCAGGTAATCGCCCGGATAGAGACCCTCGCGGATCTCGGGCTCGAGGCCGCAGGCCTCCCGGTAGCGCTCATAGGCAGAGCGCGCCAGCACATCGACCTGCGCGCCACCATCGTTGATGTAATATTCGCGCGTGACATCATAGCCCGCGAAATCCAGCAGGCTCGAGAGCGCATCGCCGAAGATCGCGCCACGGGTGTGCCCGACATGCATCGGACCGGTCGGATTGGCCGAGACATATTCGACATTGACCTTCAGACCCTTGCCCAGATCGGCACGGCCGAAATCAGGGCCTGCGGCGAGCGCCGCACGGGCCACATCGCCCCAAACGGACGCATCGAGACGCAGGTTCAGGAAACCGGGCCCTGCCACTTCGGCGGAGGTCACACGCGGCTCCTCGCGCAGCTTGGCAGCCAGCGCCTCGGCCAGATCGCGGGGCTTGGCGCCTGCGGGCTTGGCCAGCACCATCGCGGCATTGGTCGCCATATCGCCATGCAGCGCGTCTCGCGGCGGCTCGACGGTTACGTTGCTCAGGTCCAGCCCCTCGGGGAGCGTGCCGTCCTTCGTCATCTCGTTCAGCGCGTTGATCACGACCGCGCGGATATTGGCAAACAGGTTCATCTGGGTCTTCCTCTGGTTGCCTCTCCACTGCCAGAGGCGGCGGTCAAGGTCAACTGTTGCGGCACGGACCACGGGGTTTTGCGTGGGTCACTGCCCCGTATCGCGCCACATCAGGGCAGCGGCGCGACCGGACCGGGGGCGGTGTCGGGTTTCTCGTCTACCTCGGTCACCGCCACGCTGGCCGCCTCGTCGGAGCCTGCATCGGGCGGCAGGAGCGACAGTATCCGCACCCCCGCATCGGCCTTCAGCTCCTCGGGCTTGTCGATGAAACCGATCTCCCCTTTTGGAGAAATCCGCAGAAGCGGCACGGCCATCGGGCGCAGCGCGCGCCATTGTGCCAGCGTGAACTCCTCGGTCAGGCGGGTCACGCGGAAGCTCCAGCCCTCGCGCACCATATCGCGGAACATATCGAAGGTCCGCCCCGCCCCGAAGGGCTGTCCGCCCAGCTGCGCAGGCAGCGCATGACGGCGCTGGTCCTCGCGCTGACGGGCGACCTGCCAGACGTTGGCACGGCCCAGCTCTGCGCCGAGATCGGTGCAGACCAGCGTGTTGTAGGCGTCGTTATCGGTGACCGCCAGAACATTGGAATAGGAGAGCCGCTCGATCGTATCCTCGGCGGCCTCCCCCAGAATATCGCCATAGAAGGTCTTCAGCCCCGCCGCCCGTGGCCGGATCAGGTGCTGGTGGTTGGAATCGGCGATCAGCACCGGCACATCGGCCTTTTGCAACGCCTCGCCCAGACGGGTGGAAAACCGCGAGCCGCCCACGATCAGCACGCCCGGCTTCTCGGTATCGGCCAGTCCCAACGCCCGCGCCAGAGGTGCCAGTGTGAACCCGTGCAGCACCACCGTGACCGTCACCAGCAGGAAGGCCAGCGGCGCGATCATCGCGCCATCGGCCACGCCGGCATCGGCCAGACGCTGCCCGAAGAGCCCCGCCACCGCCACCAGAACCACCCCGCGCGGGCCGGTCATGGCGATAAAGACGCGCTCTTTCCACGGGATTTTGGTGCCCAGAAGCGACAAAAGCACCGTAGCAGGGCGCGCGATGGCGATCACCGCCACTAGGAAGCCCAGTGCCTTCCAGTTCAGGAGCCGCAGCTGCGAGATATCGAGGCTCGCTGCCAGCAGGATGAACACCCCCGACACCAGCAGAACAGTGGCATGCTCCTTGAACCGGCGCAGTTCGGTATAGGAGGGGAGATCGGCATTGCCGATCACCAGCCCCATCATGGTCACTGCCAGAAGCCCGCTTTCATGCAGCACCGCATCACTCAGCGCGAAGGTAAACAGCAGCGCCACGAACAGCACCGGCACCTTCATGAATTCCGGCACCCGCCCGCCCTCGAACGCCCAGACCATCGCCCGCCCGCTGGCAAGGCCGAAGACCAGCGCGAAGAGAATGCCGAGCCCTGTCTCGAGCGCGGCCTCGCCCAGCCCCAGATCGGCATGGAACACCAACACGACCCCATAGGCCAGCACAGCAGCCAGCGCGCCGATCGGGTCGTTGACGATGGCCTCCCATTGCAGAAGCTGTGCCGGTCGCCGTGCCAGACGCGCGGAGCGCAGAAGTGGTGCGATCACCGTCGGGCCGGTGACGATCATGATGCCACCGAAGACGGCGGAGCTTTCCCAGGAGAGATTGGCTGCCAGCCGCAGGGCAAGCGTCGACATCAGCCAGCCCAGAGGCGCACCGATCAGCACGAGCCGCATCACACCGGCCCGCGCATCGCCCAGTCGGTGGAGGTCAAGCGACATGCCCCCCTCGAACAGGATCACCGCCACCGCCAGACTGATCAATGGGCCGGTCAGGTCACCGAAATCGCGCATCGGGTCGATGAGCCCCGTCACCGGCCCGACGATAACGCCCGCGATCAGCATGAAGACGATGGCCGGAAGGCGGAGCCGCCATGCCAGCCACTGGGCACCGACGCCGACCGCGCCCACCGTGGCGAAGGCCATGACAGGACCGAGGCCTGCAGCATGCGTGACGATCTCTGAAGTCATTCCAAGTCCTCGCTTTCGGGGGGACGCCAAGCTTTGTCACCTTGGGTCATGGCTGTCAAAACCAAAGCAAGGAGATAGCGCTCCCGGACGGCGCAGGCAATTGCGCTGATCGGTCGCACGGGTCCGCCGGGCTGCATTGCAGGCATAATGGCCACCATTATGGCGAAACAATCGCTACATCCGCCGCTGCATGGCCCTTTACATTGACCTTTTGCTGAAATTCGGCTAGTGCACACGCCATCCCATAATCCGGTGGGAGCTAGCCGGGGCGCCTGAACCGTCGCGTCCCTTATTTTCTGCAGACATTGCTCTGCTGTTATCAGGACGCGTATGACCAAGTTTTCCGAGCTGAAACTCGACCCCAAGGTTCTTCTTGCCATCGAAGAGGCGGGATACACTTCGCCCACTCCGATTCAGGAAAAAGCGATTCCCCCTGCCCTCGAGGGCAAGGATGTTCTGGGGATCGCCCAGACCGGGACCGGCAAGACCGCGTCCTTCACCCTGCCGATGCTGACCCGCCTGCGCCGTGGCCGTGCCCGCGCGCGGATGCCGCGGTCGCTGGTGCTCGCACCGACGCGCGAACTGGCCGCGCAGGTCGCCGAGAATTTCGACCTCTATGCCAAACATACCAAACTGACCCGCGCCCTGCTGATCGGTGGCGTGGCCTTTGGCGAGCAGGACAAGCTGATCGACAAGGGTGTGGATGTGCTTATTGCCACTCCGGGCCGCCTTCTGGACCATTTCGAGCGCGGCAAGCTGATCCTGACCGATGTGAAGGTGATGGTGGTCGACGAGGCTGACCGGATGCTGGATATGGGCTTCATCCCCGATATCGAGCGCATCTTCCAGCTGACGCCTTTCACCCGTCAGACGCTGTTCTTCTCGGCAACGATGGCTCCCGAGATCGAACGTATCACCAATACCTTCCTGCAGGCGCCGGTGCGCGTGGAAGTGGCCCGTCAGGCCACCACCTCGCAGACCATCACTCAAAAGCTCATCGAGATCACCCCGCCCCGCAAGGATCAGGCCGCCAAGACCAAGCGCGAACTGCTGCGCGCGGTGATCACCGCCGAGGGCGAGAAGCTCGATAACGGGATCGTCTTCTGCAACCGCAAGACGGATGTGGATATCGTTTCGAAATCGCTGCAAAAATACGGTTTTGATGCGCAGCCGATCCATGGCGATCTGGACCAGTCGCAGCGGACCCGCACGCTGGAAAGCTTCCGCGATGGCAAGCTGAAAATCCTTGTGGCCTCCGATGTGGCGGCCCGCGGTCTGGATGTGCCCAGCGTCAGCCACGTCTTCAACTACGATCTGCCGATGCATGCCGAAGACTATGTGCACCGCATCGGGCGAACCGGTCGCGCGGGCCGTCTGGGCACCGCGATCTCGCTGGCGACGCCTTATGACGAGAAATTCCTCGGCCAGATCGAGGATCTGGTCAAGACGACCCTGCCCCGCGCGGAAATTCCCGAAGGGTTCGAGCTGTCCGACGCCGCAAGCCAGGCTCCGCGCCCGCGCACCGAACGTGGTGGCCGCTCGTCCTCCTCGCGCAGCGAACGCGGCGGGCGCAATGGACGTGACCACAAACGTCCCGTCCCCGATCACGGTCAGGAAGCGTCGAAAGAGCCGCTGAACGTGGCTGTCCCCGAGGCAAAATCCGTCGAGGCTAAAACCGCCGAACGCCGCTACGATGACCGCCGCGACAGCGAGCGCCGCGAAGAGGCTCCGCGCGCCGAAGCCGAGACCCCGCGCAGCCCCCGCCATGATCATGGAAAATCCTACGAACACGGCCGTGCGCAGCCGGAGCGTCATGGCTCCGACCGCTACCGCCGCAATCGTCGTGATGATGGCCCCGATGTGGTCGGCATGGGCGACCATGTGCCGGAATTCCTGCTGCGCGAATTCGTGATTTCGCGTCCGAAGGATGACGAGCATGACGAGGACAGCGTAGTCGAAACGACGGCCGAGGTGACAGTCGAGGCCGCGGCTCCGGCAGCCCCGGTCGAGGCGAAGGCCGATATTCAGGCCGAGGCTCAAACGCAGGTGCAGGAAGAGGCAGAAGCGCCGAAACCCACCCGTTCGCGTCGCCGCAAGGCTGCTCCGAAAAAGGCCGAAGAGACCAGCGCCGAGGCGGCAGTCGAAGCGTCGACCGACGCGGCTGCTCCGGTCGCAACGCCCGAGGCGGACGTAGCCTCCGAAGCCGTCCCCGCGGAACCGGTTGCAGCCGAGCCTGCAGGAGAGACAGCAGCATCTGCCGAAGCTGCGGCAGAGGAACCCGCTGCAAAGCCCAAGCGCACGCGCACCCGCTCGACAACGGCAAAGCCCAAAACGCCCAAGGCCAAAACCACGACCACCAAGGCCGCAGCCAAGCCCAAGGCGACCACCACGCGCAGCCGCAAGAAGAAGACCGATGAACCGGTCGAGGCCGCAGGGGACGCCACCGCCGCTCCGGCAGCGGAAACGCCGAGCGAAAGCAGCGAAAGCTGATCGATCAATCCAGATGCAAGAAAGGCGGCCCCGCGGGCCGCCTTTTTCATGTCTGCTCTATCGTCACGCGCCGCAATGGGCCGACATAAAAATACCCGCCGCGTGCCAGGCACGGGCGGGTATCAATGGCAGGTATTGGGTGCCTATTCGTCCATCAGACGCGAGACGACGACGGTCACTTCCGGCTTCTTGCCGATCTCCTCGAGCGAGCAGGTGCGGGCCTGGCGGCGCAGCACATCCTCGATCTTGTCGTCATCCTTCATCACTTTGCCCGGTGCGCGATCGAGTGCCTCGGAGAGTTCCTGTTCGAGAACCTCCTCGAGCGCGATGCCAGAACGGCCCTTGACCGGCAGGCCCATCGTCTCGACCCACGGATCGCCCAATGGCGCCCCGTCTTCGTCGATGATCACATTCACCATGATATGCCCGTTCAGTGCCATGCGGATACGCTCGCGCACCACACCGTCCAGCGCGCCGATCAGAACGGTGCCATCCAGATAGAGACGGCCCGTCTCGATATATTCCACGACCTTCGGCTGGTCGCCGGTCAGATCAAGCATGGTCCCGTTGGTTGCGATTTCCGAGGCGATACCTTTGGACTGCGCCAGTTTCATATGCTCGCGCAGATGACGGTGCTCGCCATGCATCGGGATCAGGGTCTTGGGCTTGAGCAGATCATGCACCGCCTCCAGATCGGGACGGTTGGCATGGCCCGAAACGTGATAGAGCCCGCCGCGATCACCGATCACCTCAACCCCCATCTCGGAGAAGGCATTCATGATCTTGATCACGCCGATCTCGTTGCCGGGAATGGTTTTCGAGGAGAAGAGGAACGCATCGCCCTCTTTCATCTCGAGACCCAGATATTTACCGCGCGACAGCGCCGCCGAGGCCGCGCGCCGCTCGCCCTGCGAGCCGGTCACGATCAGCATCAGGTTTTCGCGCGGGATGTCGGCGGCCTCTTCGGGTTGCACCACGGAAGGGAAATCCTTCAGCACGCCGGTTTCCTTGGCGGTCTGAACCATCCGTTTCATCGAACGGCCGAGCAGGCAGATCGATCGGCCCGCCGCGACCCCCGCATCGGCCAGCGTTTTCAACCGAGCGACGTTCGAGGCGAAGGTGGTCGCGACGATCATGCCATCCTGCATCTGGATGAGCTTCGTCAGCGGCTCGATCAGAGTCGCCTCCGACTTGCCCGGCAGATGGCTGAAGATATTGGTGGAATCGCAGGTCAACACCTTGATGCCGCCCGTTTCCTGCGCGATCTCGTGCCACATCTGCACGTCGAAGGGTTCGCCGACGATCGGATTTGCGTCGAGCTTGAAATCCCCCGAGTGGACGATCCGGCCTTCGGGCGTGTCGATGATCAGCGCCGAGCTTTCGGGGATCGAATGCGAGATCGGCGCGAATTGCACCTTGAACGGACCCGCCTCGATCACGTGCGGACGCGGCTCGACCACGTTGATCTGCGTGTTCACGCCGTTCTCGTTGAGTTTCTGCTGGCCAAGGCTCGCCGTAAAGGCACGCGCATAGACCGGCTTGCGCAATTTGGGCCACAGGAAGGGCAGCGCCCCGATATGGTCCTCATGCGCGTGGGTAATGAAGATCGCCTCGATGCGCTCGGCATTCTGTTCCAGCCATGCCGCATCGGCCATGATCAGATCGACACCCGGCGATCCGTCCATATCCGGAAATGTCACGCCCAGATCGACGACGATCAGCCGTTCGGACCCTTCGGGACCATAGCCATAGACATAGGCATTCATCCCGATTTCGCCTGCCCCGCCTAGCGGGAGATAGATCAGCCTGTCGCTCATGCGCTTGCCAGCCCCTTGTTATAATCATGGATCAATCGCAGACCATGGATGGTTAGGTCGTACTCGACACTGTCAAAGAGATCAAACCCTTGCTCGAAAAGTTCTGCAAGCCCGCCGGTGGCAATCACCTTCATCGGGCGCGCACGTTCCAGCCGGATCTGGCGCACAATGCCTTCGACAAGACCGATATAGCCCCAAAAGACGCCGGATTGAATACAGGCGACGGTATTTGTGCCCACAGCCTTCTCCGGCATGGTGACATCCACATGCGGCAGGGCCGCCGCCGAGGCATGCAGCGCCTCCAGCGACAGATTGACGCCCGGAGCAATGACACCGCCGATATAGGCCCCGTCGGGCGCCACCACATCGAAGGTAGTTGCCGTACCGAAATCGACGACGATCAGATCACCGCCATGCCGGTCGAAACCTGCCACCGTATTCACCAGCCGGTCCGGACCAACGGTGGTGCCGATATCGACACGCGGCGCCACAGGGAGCTGGCATTCAGGCTTACCCACCACCAGCGGCCGGCAGTCGAAATAGCGGTTGGCCAGAACCCTCAGGTTGAACACCACACGCGGCACAGTCGAGGAAATCACCACCGCCCCTATCCGCACCTTCATATCGTGCAGCATCATCAGCGAGGTCAGCCAGACATAATATTCATCGGCCGTGCGTTTGTGATTGGTCTCGATGCGCCAGGTGCTCAGAAACTCGGAACCGTTCCAGATGGAGAAGACCGTATTGGTGTTCCCGCAATCGATACAGAGAAGCATCGCGCCCCCCTTTCAGAAAAAGATATCAGCGGCAGAGATTGCCAGCCGTCCCTCGGGACGGTTCAGGATCATCGCACCGCTCTCGTCGATGGTTTCAAAAATGCCGTCATGGCTCTGGGTGCCCGTCCGTGCGCGGATAGGCTGGCCAATACGCGCGGCACGTGCCAGCCAAGCCGTGCGGATCGGCGCAAAACCATAGGTCTGGTAATCTGTGGCAAAGCGGTCGAAAGCGGGGGCGAGATAGGCCAGAAACTCGTCCGGCGTCGGCGCATATCCCAAGGCCTGTGCCACGCTTACCGGCGCCACGGCGCCCGCTTCCACGAGCCCCGCCTCGGGCGCCTGTGCCAGATTGACGCCGATACCGATGCAGAGCCATGCCTCCGGCCCCTGTCCGATGGTCTCGAGCAGGATGCCCGACACCTTGCCACCGTTCAGAAGCACGTCATTGGGCCATTTGATCGCCAGTTGCGCCTGAGGCCCACAGATCTGGCCGAGCGCCTCGTCGAGCGCCAGCGCCGCGACAAAGGAATATAGCGCCGCCCGGGCGGGCTCCATGCGGGGCCGGAACAGATAGCTCGCGGAGAAATTCCCCGAGGGCTGCACCCATGCACGTCCCCGCCGCCCATGACCCGCCATTTGCTCATGCGCCAGAATCCAGATTGGCCCCGCTTGTTGCGGAGCCATTCTGGCCGCTTCGGCCATCGTGCTATCGACCCGGGGCAGGACCTTGCGCGCCACTGCCTCGGGCCATTGGGGTAGATCAGTGGACAAGTGCTGCTGCTGCCGCCTGTGCGACACCCTCGATACCGAAGAGGTTGATCGAACCTGCCACCATGATGATCCCGGACCCGATGAGGAGCACGCGCTGCGGTGTCGCGATGCGCTTGTCGATGCCCAGCTCTTCCTCGTCACCGAAATACATGTAGTAGACGATACGCAGGTAGTAGAAGGCGGCGATGGCCGAGCCGATCACGGCAAAGACCGCAGGCCAGACATAACCCGCCTGAACGGCCGCCACCAGCACCGAGAACTTGGCCCAGAAGCCCATCATCGGCGGCACACCGGCCAGCGCGAAAAGCAGGATCAGCAGCGCCCATGCCCGCATCGGACCACGGCGCGCCAGCATGCTGAGGGCCTTGATATCGGTGACCGGCTGGCCGTCGCGCTCCATCGACAGGATGAAGGAGAACATGCCGATATTCATCGCCACATAGACGGCCATATAGATCAGCATCGCAGCCACACCCTGTTCGGTGCCCGCCATCAGCCCCAGAAGCGCGAAGCCCATATGGGTGATCGAGGAATAGGCCATCAGACGTTTGATATTGGTCTGCCCGATCGCACCGATGGAGCCCAGAAGGATCGAGGCCACCGACAGGAGCGCCACGACCTGACCCCATTGGTCGGTCACGCCACCGAAGGCATCGAACAGGAGCCGCGCGAAGAGCGCCATCGCCGCCACTTTGGGTGCGGTGGCAAAGAAGGCGGTGATCGAGGAGGGCGAGCCCTCATAGACATCCGGCGTCCACATATGGAACGGCACGGCGGAGACCTTGAAGGCCAGCCCGATCATCATGAAGACAAGGCCGAAGAGCACGCCCACGGGGATCTGCCCCTCTTTGACCACCGACAGGATACCGGCGAAATCGGTCGTGCCGGCGAAGCCATAGGTGAGCGAGGCACCGTAGAGCATGATCCCCGAGGAGAGCGCACCGAGGACGAAGTATTTCAGACCGGCTTCCGAAGAACGGGTGCTGTCGCGACGCAATGCCGCTACCACATAGAGCGATAGCGATTGCAGCTCGAGCCCGATATAGAGCGACATCAGGTTGCCCGCCGAGACCATCATCATCATACCCACCACGGCCAGCGTGATGAGGATGGGATATTCGAACCGCATCAACCCGCGACGTTCCTGATAATCCACACCCATTGCCAGCACAGCCGCCGCCGAGAGCAGGATCAGCACCTTCGCGAAGCGCGAGAAGTTATCCTCGATGAAGAGCCCGTCAAAGGCCACATTCGTGAGATTGTTGAGACCGATCAGCGCCGCGAAGAGCACAAGGATCGCGACCGTGAGCCACAGGATGAACCCCGCGACCTTGTCCTTGCCAAGCCAGACACCACCCAGCAGAGCCACCATCGCGTAAAGCGACAGCAGGAACTCCGGCATCACCGTGGCGAAATCCGTAGAAGTCATTGTTGGCTCTCCTTACTGCACGGCCACGCCAGCGGCGGCGAGATCGGCATGGTAGTTATTGACCAGATTGGCAACCGTCGGGCCGATGATATCGGTCAGGAAGGCAGGATAGACACCGAGCAGCAGCACGATCGCGACCAGCGGGATCATCATGCACATCTCGCGACCATCGAGATCCTTCACGCTTTTCAGGCTTTCCTTCAGCAACTCTCCGAAGAAGATCCGGCGATACATCCACAAGCCATAGGCCGCCGACAGGATCACACCTAGCGTCGCCAGCGTCGCCGCAATGGTGTGCGCCTTGAAGGCACCGGTCAGGGCGAGGAACTCACCCACGAAGCTCCCCGTTCCCGGAAGGCCAAGATTGGCCATCGTGAAGAACATATAGAAGAGCGCATAGACCGGCATCCGCTTGACGAGGCCGCCGAAGGCCGACAGCTCGCGGGTATGCAGGCGTTCGTAAATGATCCCGACGCCCAGGAACATCGCGCCCGACACGAAACCGTGGCTGAGCATGATATAGACCGCGCCGTCGATCCCCTGCTTGTTGAAGGAGAAGATACCGAGCGTGACAAAACCCATATGGGCGACCGAGGAATAGGCGATGACCTTTTTCATATCGGTCTGCGCCAGCGCCACGAGCGAGGTGTAGATGATCGCGATGACCGAGAGCCACATGATGAAATCGGACATCAGGTCGGCGGCCACGGGGAACATCGGCAGCGAGAAGCGCAGGAAGCCGTAGCCGCCCATTTTCAGCAGGATCGCTGCAAGGTCGACCGAACCGGCCGTTGGCGCTTGAACGTGCGCATCGGGCAGCCATGTATGGAGCGGCCACATCGGGATCTTCACAGCAAAAGACGCGAAGAAGGCAAGGAAGAGGAGCGTCTGCACACCGCCCGGAATGTTGATCCCCAGCACCGAGAAGGCCTCGGAGGAGAAATCATAGCTCATCAGGGTCGGGATATCGGTGGTTCCCGTGATGGCGAACATCCACGCGATCCCCACCAGCATGAAGACCGAGCCCACGAAGGTGTAAAGGAAGAACTTGAAGGTCGCATAGACGCGGCGCCGCCCGCCCCAGACACCGATGATCAGGAACATCGGGATCAGCGAGGCCTCGAAGAAGAGGTAGAACAGCACGATATCGAGGGCGGTGAACACGCCCAGCATGAAGGTTTCCAGCACGAGGAAGGCGATCATATATTCCTTCACGCGGCGGTCATTGACCCATGCGGAGAGAATGGTGATCGGCATCATGATGGTGATCAGCATGACGAAGACGAGCGAGATGCCGTCGATCCCGACCTTGTAGTTCATGCCGAGGATCCATTCCGCCTGTTCGACGAACTGGAAATCAGGGTTGGAGGGGTCGTAGCCTGCCAGCAGGAAGAGCGAGGCCAGAAGCGTCACCAGCGTGGCGGTCAGCGCAAACCATTTCGCGTTACGGTCTGCCGCCTCGGTGCCCCCGCGCATGACCACCGCAAGGATGATCGCCGACAGCGCGGGGATGAAGGTGACGATGGAAAGCAGGTTCTGCATTACTGCGACCCTCCGGCCAGAACGACCCAGAACATGAGCACCACGATGCCGATGACCATGGTGAATGCGTAGTGGAAGAGGTAGCCAGACTGCATCCGGCCAGCGAGACGGGTGAGCGCGGGAATGACCTTGAACGCGAGCCCGTTGATGGCACCGTCGATGGTGGCCTCGTCGATCTTCTTCCAGAAGAAGCGCGCAAGGCCGACCGCGGGACGGCGGAAGATGTATTCATAAAGCTCGTCGAAATACCACTTGTTGAGCAGGAATTTGTAGAGCGGATAGAAGGTCGAGGCCATTTTCGCCGGAAGCTTGGGCTGCGCGATATACATCACCCATGCCACGGCAAAGCCGATGACCATCGCGATGAAGGGCGAGACCTTCACCCAGGCAGGGGCCTCATGTGCATCGTGGATCACATGGTTATCGGGCGCGATGAACACAGCCCCCTCACCCGTCGGACCCATCGCAGGCATCTCGTGCGCGCTCTCGGCGGCGTCACCTGCCTCCGTTGCCTCGGCACCGGTCGCCACAATCGCGCCAGCCCCTTCGGCAGCTTCGGGAGCTTCGACAGCGGCCACTTCATGTGTCGGCATGTTGAAGAACTTGGCCATTTTCTCTTCGTTGCCGAAGAACGGACCATACCAGATCATACCGGCCAGCACGGCCCCCAGACCAAGAATGCCCAGCGGCACGGTCATCACGGGCTTGCTCTCACGGGCATGCTCATGCTTGTGCTTGTCGCCGCGCGCGGTGCCGAAGAAGGTCATGAACATCAGGCGCCACGAGTAGAAGGAGGTAAACAGCGCCGCAATGACCAGCATCCAGAAGGCATAGCCGCCTGCGGTGCCCGCCCATGCGCTCTCCACGATCGCGTCTTTCGACAGGAAGCCTGCAAAACCGATATGGGTCAGCGGGATACCGACGCCGGTAATGGCCAGCGTGCCCACCATCATCGCCCAGAAGGTCAGCGGCAGTTTCTTACGCAGGCCGCCATAGTTGCGCATGTCCTGCTCGTGATGCATCGCGGTGATCACCGAACCTGCAGAGAGGAACAGCATCGCCTTGAAAAACGCATGGGTCAGCAGGTGGAACATGGCAACCGGATAGACCCCCACACCAGCGGCCACGAACATATAGCCCAGCTGCGAGCAGGTCGAATAGGCGATCACGCGTTTGATGTCGTTCTGCACGAGGCCGACGGTCGCGGCGAAGAAGGCCGTGGTCGCACCAAGGAAGACGATGAAGGATTTGGTCTCGGGCGCGAACTCGAAGAGCGGCGACATCCGGCACAGCAGGAACACACCTGCGGTGACCATGGTCGCTGCGTGGATCAGCGCGGAGACGGGCGTCGGGCCTTCCATTGCGTCGGGCAACCAGGTGTGCAGCAGAAGCTGCGCCGATTTGCCCATCGCACCGATGAAGAGGAAGATCGCGCAAAGCTCGACCGCATTCACCGAGAAGCCCCAGAAATCGATGCTGCGCTCGGCAAGCTGCGGCACCATCTGGAAGATCGTATCGAAATCGACCGACGAGCTCAGGAAGAACAGCGCGAAGATCCCGATCAGGAAGCCGAAATCACCCACACGGTTGACGATGAAGGCCTTCATGGCCGCCGCCCCTGCCGAGGGGCGCTTGTAATAGAAGCCGATCAGCAGATAGGAGGCCAGACCCACACCTTCCCAGCCGAAGAAGATCTGGATCAGGTTATCGGCGGTGACCAGCGTCAGCATCATGAAGGTGAAGAGCGAGAGATAGGCGAAGAAGCGCGCTTTATACTGCTCGCCCTCACCGAAATTCTCGTCATGCGCCATGTAGCCGATAGAATAGACATGGACGAGTGCGGAGACGGTGTTGATCACCACCAGCATGATCGTGGTCAGACGGTCCAGACGGATTGCCCAGGAACTGTCGATATCACCCGACTCAATGAAGCGGAACAGCTCGATATGCTGGGTCGGACCATCGAAGGACAGGAACACCACCCAGCTGAGAAAGGCCGCCAGCACCAGAAGCGCGGAGGAGACATACATCGCCCCCTTCTCGGTGATGATCCGCCAGCCAAAGCCCGCGATAAGCGCGCCCAAGAGCGGCGCGAACAGAATGATCGTCGGCATCGCTTATCCCTTCATCACGTTGACATCGGAGACGTCGATCGAGCCACGGTTGCGGAAGAACACCACCAGGATCGCCAGACCGATCGCGGCCTCGGCCGCAGCCACGGTGAGCACGAACATGGTGAAGACCTGCCCCACCAGATCGCCCATATGGGTCGAGAAGGCGACAAGGTTGATATTCACCGCAAGAAGCATGAGTTCGATCGACATCAGGATGACGATGACGTTCTTCCGGTTCACGAAAATTCCGAAAATACCGATGACGAACAGGATCGCCGCCACCCCAAGATAATGCTCAAGTCCGATCATCGTTGTCCCTCCGGGTCATCGCCCCGTACTCCGTCTTTGGCAGGCATCCTGCCGAATTCTTTGGGGCGCGAGGTTCCGCGCCCGATCTGTGTCACGGCAGGCTTAGAGCCCCTGCCCCGGCTTCACATCGATCAGCTTCAGCTGTTCTTTCGGGTCGCGCTGCATCTGCATCATCGGATCCTGACGCTTGATATCCACACGGTGGCGCATGGTCAGCATGATCGCCCCGATCATCGCGACCAGAAGCACAAGGCTCGAGGCCTCGAAGAGATAGAGATACTGGTCATAGAGGATCAGACCGAGCGCACGGGTGTTATCCACTCCCTCGGGCGCCACGGCGGCCCGCAGGCTGGTTGCGCCATCGGCCATCTTCCACGTCCCGATCGCCCAGCCCAGCTGCACGAGGATCACGATCCCGATCAGCACGGCGATGGGCAGATATTTGACCATCCCGCTCTTGAGCGCCGTGAAGTCCACATCGAGCATCATCACCACGAAGAGGAACAGCACCGCGACCGCGCCGACATAGACGATGACCATCAGCATCGCGACGAATTCAGCGCCCATCAGGATGAACAGCCCCGCCGCCGAGAAGAAGGCCAGGATCAGCCAGAGCACCGAGTGCACGGGGTTGCGCGCCAGCACAACCATCAACCCCGACACCACCACGAGGATGGCGAAGAGATAAAACGAAAATACCATCATGCGTCATCTCCCGCAGATTCTTCTGCCTGCTCCGCAAAGACCGCCTTGGCGATCTCGAAGGCACGGCTCATGGCGGGCACCCCGCCAAACATGCTCATCTGGAAGATCGTCTCGGCGATCTCCCGCTGTGTTGCACCGGCTTCCATAGCGTGGCGGATCGTCAGCCGGATCTGGCCGTCGGCCTGCGCACCCATGGCGGTCAGTGCCGCGAGGGTCAGCAGAAGACGCGTCTTCGCATCCAGACCATCGCGATTGAATGTATTGCCAAACCACATCTCCATCATGTCGCGCGACATGGTGGGGAAATAGCTATCGAAAGCCGCAGGATTGAAGCTCTCCAATGCGGGATTGAAGCGGCGGGCCATCTCGGCCCCCTGCTCCATCATCGTCTGGAAAAGTTTGGTGAAATCCTGCGTCATGGCACCTTACCTGTAGGGGGCGTCGATTTCGATATTGCGGGCGATCTCGGCTTCCCAGCGGGCGCCGTTATCGAGAAGCTTGGCCTTGTCGTAGAAGAGTTCCTCGCGGGTCTCGGTCGAGAACTCGAAATTCGGGCCTTCGACGATGGCATCCACAGGGCAGGCTTCCTGACAGAAGCCGCAATAGATGCATTTCGTCATGTCGATATCGTAGCGCGTGGTGCGGCGCGAGCCATCGGCGCGGGGTTCGGCATCGATGGTGATCGCTTGCGCGGGGCACACGGCCTCGCACAGTTTGCACGCGATGCAGCGCTCCTCGCCATTGGGATAGCGACGCAGCGCATGTTCGCCACGGAACCGCGGCGAGAGCGGCCCCTTCTCATGCGGGTAGTTCAGCGTGGGCTTCGGGCTAAAGAAATACCGCATACCGATGCCGAAGCCTTTGATGAAATCGACAAGCAGGAAGTATTTCGCGGCGCGGGCATAATCGAATGCCATATTAGCCTCCAATCGCGAAGCGGGCCCAGAAGGCACCGAGGATTTCGAATTTCGCCAGGAACGAGATCACCACGACCCAGCCCAGCGAGAGCGGAAGGAACACCTTCCAGCCGATGCGCATCAGCTGGTCGTAGCGATAGCGCGGCGTGATGGCTTTCACCATGGCGAACATGAAGAACCAGAAGACCATCTTCAGGAACATCCACAAGACGCCATCGGGCAGACCAGGGATCGGCGAGAGCCAGCCACCGAAGAACAGGATCGAGATCAGCGCACACATCAGCCAGATCGCGATATATTCGCCCGCCATGAAGAGCAGATAGGGGGTGGAGCTATATTCCACCATGAAGCCCGCAACCAGTTCGGATTCCGCTTCCGGCAGGTCGAAGGGCGGGCGGTTCGTCTCGGCCAGTGCCGAGATGAAGAACAGCGCGACCATCGGCAGATGCGGCAGCCAGTACCAGTTGAAGAGGCCGAACGAGCCATCCTGCGCGCGCACGATGTCGGACAGGTTCATCGAGCCGGTCGAGATGATCACCCCGATGATGATCAGACCGATCGAGACCTCGTAGGAGATCATCTGTGCCGCCGAGCGCAGCGAGCCCAAGAACGGATATTTCGAGTTCGACGCCCAGCCGCCCATGATCACGCCGTAAACCTCGAGCGAGGAGATCGCGAAGACGAAGAGGATCGCCACATTGATATCGGCCAGCACCCAGCCATCGGCCATCGGCACCACGGCCCATGCCAGAACGGCCAGCACCATCGACATCAAGGGCGCAAGGAAGAACACGAATTTATCGGCACCGGCGGGAACCACGATCTCCTTGAGAACGTATTTCCCCGCATCGGCGAAGGTCTGGAACAGACCCCACGGACCGACAACGTTGGGGCCACGGCGCATCTGCACCGCTGCCCAGATCTTGCGGTCGCCATAGACCAGAAAGATCAATGCAACCATCACGAAGGCGATCAACGCGACCGCCTGCAGGAGGATGATCACGAATGTGCCAAAGGGTGTAGCGATAAACTCGGCCATGGTGTTCCTCAGATCGCCTTCTCTTAAACCGTCGGGATGCCGCGATCCGCGCAATCGGAGACCGTTACTTCGGCATCGATGGTGCGCAGGCCCCGCGGCAATGCGGGTGAAATGGTGTATACGGCATCTGCCCGCCAGAAACCGTCTTTGTCATCAAGGGTCGTGCGGATATGCCGCGCGAACCCGAAGCCCCTGATCAGGGAATATTGTGCCGCCGCACAGGCCGCGAATTCGGTCGCAGCCTCCGCATCGGCGCCCGGACCGCCAACCGATGCACGGAATTCCACAAGATCATCCTGCAGAAGCCGCGTCTCGACCGGCTGATAGGTCACCCCCTTGCGCGCCGCCTTGGCCGAGGCACAGCCCGACAGTCCGGCGCTAAGGCCGGCGGTCAGGAGCGCGATCTGGCTAAGGCTGGAGCGCATCGGATGTCCTTATTCCGCCGCGAGCGGCGCGTTGGCGCGGGCCTTGGCACTGGCGGACAGCTCCGCCATCAGCACCGAAGCCCGTGCGATCGGGTTGGTCAGGTAATAGTCGCGGAACGCCGGACGGAAGGTCGCTCGGCCCATGTCGCGGGTCTCGAGGGCCGTCCATTCGCTCTCGACGATTTCGTCGACGCGCGCCAGATGCGGCACGGCCGACACCATCGCGCGGCGAAGCCCCGCCAATGTGTCCCACTCCTGCTTGGCGTTCAGCTCGGCTGAAAGCGCCCGCAGGATCGCCCAGTTCTCCTTCGCCTCACCCGGCGGGTAAGCGGCGCGGAAGGCAAGCTGCGGACGGCCTTCGGTATTCACGAAGAGACCGTTTTCCTCGGTATAGCAGGCCGAGGGCAGGATGATATCGGCGCGGTTGGCGCCACGGTCGCCATGGCTGCCCTGATAGATGACCAGCGGGCCACCCTCGGAACGCGGCGCGATCTCGATCTCGTCGGCCCCGAGGTTATAGATCACCTCGGCGCCCTCGATCGCGACCGGCAGACCGCCTTCCGTGACCGCGCCCACATCCATTGCGCCCACGCGACCAGCCGCCGTGTGCAACACCAGCATCTTCGCGCCCGTGGCCATGACAGCGGCGATCACTGCCTCGCCATCGGCCTCGTTCACGGCGCCCTGCCCCACGATCACCAGCGCGCCCTCGCCCACCGACAATTCGGCCAGCGCGGCACGGTCGGTGCCCAGATGCGTGTAATCATAGGTCAGATCCGACGCTTCGCCGATCACCCTGATCTTCGCGCCGTTCAGCCAGGCCTTGCGGATTCGGGCATTGAGCACCGGCGCCTCGATACGCGGATTGGACCCGAGGATCACGATGTCCTTGGCGCCATCGATATCGGCAATCGCGGCATTGCCGATATAGGCCGAGCGGTTGCCCACGGGCAGACGCGCACCATCGGTGCGGCATTCCACGCGGCCACCTTGCGCCTCGATCAGCTGTTTCAGCGAGAAAGCGGCTTCCGTCGAGGCCAGATCACCGATCAGACCGGCAACTTTCTTGCCCCTGATCGCCTCGGCCGCCGCCGAAAGCGCCTCGCCCCAGCTTGCAGGGGTCAGCTTGCCGTCCTTGCGAATATAGGGTTTGTCGAGACGCTGGCGTTTCAGACCATCCCAGACATAGCGCGATTTATCGCCCAGCCATTCCTCGTTCACCGCATCATTGTTGCGCGGCAGGATACGCATGACCTGACGGCCCTTGGTATCGACGCGGATATTCGAGCCAAGCGCATCCATCACATCGATGGATTCGGTCTTGGTCAGCTCCCACGGACGGGCCGTAAAGGCATAGGGCTTCGAAACCAGCGCGCCCACGGGGCAGAGATCGACGATATTGCCCTGAAGATTGCTGTCGAGCGTCTGATCGAGATAGGAGGAAATCTCGCTATCCTCGCCACGGCCGGTCTGGCCCATCTGACTGATGCCCGCGACCTCGGTCGTGAAGCGCACGCAACGGGTGCAGGAGATGCAGCGCGTCATATGGGTCTCGACCAGCGGGCCGAGATTCAGCTCGGTCGCGGCCCGTTTGGGCTCGCGGTAGCGCGAGAAATCGACGCCGTAAGCCACGGCCTGATCCTGCAAGTCGCATTCGCCGCCCTGATCGCAGATCGGGCAATCGAGCGGGTGGTTGATGAGCAGGAACTCCATCACCCCTTCGCGCGCCTTCTTCACCATGGGCGATTTGGTCTTCATGACCGGCGGCTGGCCCTCGGGGCCGGGACGCAAATCACGCACCTGCATCGCGCAGGAGGCGGTGGGTTTAGGCGGACCGCCCACGACTTCTACCAGACACATCCGGCAGTTACCGGCAATCGACAGGCGCTCGTGATAACAGAACCGCGGCACTTCGATGCCTGCTTCCTCGCAGGCCTGTAGAAGTGTCAGGCCGCCATCCACCTCGTAATCGGTGCCGTCGATATTGATCTTTCTGAGGTCTGCCATGTCACAATCCGTCAGTCTGCTCGGGCGCGGTCATCCGCGCGGTGATATCTGTGCGAAGGGCCATCACTTACAGCCCCCCGGGAAGATCCAGGACCCGTCCTCGAACCGGTCATCCAGACCCGAATTCACGCCATTCGGGCCGCACCAGCCATTGACCGTCCGCTTGGCCTCGATGCCCTCATCGGCGCGGAAGGGCGTGGCCACCCGCTGCACGATCAGCCCCGAAGGCGATTGGGCGATCTGGTAGCCCTGCGGCACCCCGCGCGACACCGGAACCGGTGTCTCGGGGGCCACGAGCGGCTTGGTGTCACAGGCGGCAAGAGCCAGAAGCGCTGCCCCCAATGCCATACCGCGGGCCATATGTCCGGTCGTCACATTCATTCGGCTGCAAACGCCCCCATGCGGCCGGTCTTGCGAGCCTTGATCCGGTCCTCAATCTCCTCGCGGAAATTGCGGATGAGACCCTGGATCGGCCATGCGGAAGCGTCGCCAAGCGCGCAGATCGTGTGGCCTTCGACCTGTTTGGTCACCGATTGCAGCATGTCGATCTCTTCGATCTCGGCATCGCCGGTCACCAGACGGTCCATCAAGCGGCTCATCCAGCCGGTGCCCTCACGGCAGGGCGTGCACTGGCCGCAGCTTTCGTGATGGAAGAATTTCGACAGGCGCGCCACGGCTTTGATGACATCGGTATTCTGGTCCATGACGATCATGCAGCCGGTGCCGAACACGGTCTGTTTCTCGCGCATGCCGTCGAAATCCATGATCGCGTCCTCGCACATGGAGGCCGGCAGGATCGGACAGGACGCCCCGCCCGGAATAACCGCCTTGAGGTTCTTCCAGCCGCCGCGCACGCCGCCGCCATGTTTCTCGATCATCTCGCGCATCGACAGGCCCAGAGTCTCCTCGACGACGCAGGGCGTGTTGATATGGCCCGAGAAACCGAAGAGCTTCACGCCCACATTGTTGGGGCGGCCGAAGGACGCGAACCACTCGGGGCCACGACGCAGGATGGTGGGGGTCACGGCGATGGATTCGACGTTATTGACGGTGGTGGGGCAACCATAGAGACCCGCGCCTGCGGGGAATGGCGGCTTCATGCGGGGCATGCCCTTCTTGCCTTCGAGGCTTTCCAGAAGCGCCGTTTCCTCGCCGCAGATATAGGCGCCGGCCCCGTGATGCAGGAACACATCGAACTGGTAGCCCGAACCGCAGGCATTCGGCCCGAGGAAGCCCGCATCATAGGCCTCATCGATCGCGCGCTGCAGCGCCTCTTTCTCACGGGTATATTCCCCGCGCTGGTAGATATAGGCCGCGCGCGCGCCCATTGCGTAACCGGCAACCAGCGCCCCCTCGACCAGCGTATGCGGGTCATGACGCATGATCTCGCGGTCCTTGCAGGTCGCGGGTTCGGATTCATCTGCATTGATCACGAGGAAGGACGGACGCCCGTCGGTTTCCTTGGGCATGAAGGACCATTTCAGACCCGTCGGGAAGCCCGCGCCGCCACGGCCACGCAGGCCCGATGCCTTGATCTGGTCCACGATCCACTCGCGACCATTGGCCAGAAGACCGGCGGTATTGTCCCAATGCCCACGCTTCATCGCGCCAGCAAGCGACTGGTCATACATCCCGTAGAGGTTGGTAAAGATCCGATCCTGATCTTTCAGCATGTCACTTTCCTCACTTCCGCGGCCCTCATGGCCGGATATTGCCGGACTTCCGGCGGCAGATGCGCCGATCCGACCAGCGCGGTATACTCGTCGAGCTTGCGCTCAGTAATCATTCGTCTTTGCGCGTTCCAGAAAGGCATCCTTGCCCTCCTGCGCGATCACTTTGGCCTGTTCGACCCATTTGTCCAGCGTGCAGCGCCCTTTGAAACGCGGCACATTGGCATCGGCATAGGCCACCTCGTCGGGGCCCCATCCGGCGATCTGGTCGTAATGCCAGATGCCCCATGCGTTCAGCCGCTCTTCCAGTTTCGGGCCGATCCCCTCGATCAGCTTCAGATCGTCGGCCTGTCCCCCGCGCGGCGCCTCGAGCCCCACAGGCGCAACACCTTCGCCGCTGGCCTCCTCGGCCTCCGCATCTTCCTCGTCGGGATCATGCCAACCGGGCTGGTCCTTCTGGTGACGGATGCGGCTTTCGGCCTCGGCGGCCGTGATATCGACCTTGTCCATATGGACCTTGGCCTGCCCCTCGGCCGCCTCGAGATCCGCATCCAGCGTCTCCTTCAGTTCGGCTGCCGGCTCGCTTTTATGCGTATAGGCGAGGACCGCATCATGACCAACCGAATGGGCAGGCGGCACCGCACGCGCGGCCAGCCCCACCTCGATCTCCGCTTCCTGAAGATCGAGCGTTCCATCCACAAAAGCCCATTTCAGGAAACCACGGAACAGGAAGAACCCGATCAACCCGATAAACAGCGCCGCCAGAAATCCCGTGCCAAGATTGAACAGAAACAGGACAACGCCCAGAACAGCGCCCCAGAGAGTCGCTGTTTGTCGCGCTTGGCTCTTCATTTCGTTCAGCATCTCATTAGGCCTTTCAGGCTGCGGCATGCCCTATCGCGGGCGGTTAAAGCGGCTTGGAATCTTCGGTCGGTTTTCCTTTGGAGTCAGCTTCGGCTTCTTGTTCGGTGATACCGGTGCTATCGGCGGGCACACCCTTGGCGGGGCGCGGACCACGGGCAGCGGCCTGCTGGGCGGCGGTCTTGGGGCGCGGTTCCGCCCCCATCAGACCCACCGGCCCGATCTGGCCATTCACCTTCCAAGGCGCGGTCAGCTCGACTTCGGTCCCGTCGATCTTTTTCAGATAGGTGCCGTATTTCAGGGCGATGGAGGTCGTCGCATTATGCTCTTCCTTATCACCTTCAACCTCGACACAGGCATTCGGACCCGAGAGCGGCTCGGAGGAGAACCGCCCCTTACGCGAGCCCGGCACCGGGCGCTCTCCCGCTTTCAGCTGGTCGATCAGCTCACCGATGCTCTCTTCCGAGAGATCCTCGTAGTAATCGCGGCCGATCTGGGCCATCGGCGCATTGGCGCAGGCACCAAGGCACTCGACCTCTTCCCAGGACAGCGTGCCATCCGCCGACAGCTCGTGCGGATTGGGCGCGATCTTTTCCTTGCAGACCTTCATCAGGTCCTCGGACCCGCAGATCATGCACGACGTGGTGCCGCAGATCTGGATATGCGCGACCGAGCCCACAGGGGCCAGATGGAACATGAAGTAGAAGGTCGCAACCTCGAGCGCGCGCATGTAAGGCATCTCGAGCATATCGGCGACATACTCGATAGCCGGACGGCTCAGCCAGCCCTCCTGCTCCTGCGCGCGGAACAGCAGAGGAATGATGGCCGATGCCTGACGCCCGACCGGATATTTGGTCATCTGCGCCAACGCCCATTCATGGTTGGCGGGCGTGAACTCGAAGCTCTCGGGCTGTTCGTGATGTAGACGGCGAAGCATTAGCGGTCGACCTCCCCGAACACGATATCCATCGTGCCGATGATTGCGGCCAGATCGGCGAGCATGTGCCCCCGTCCGACATAGTCCATGGATTGCAGGTGCAGATAGCCTGGTGCGCGGATCTTGGCGCGGTAGGGCTTGTTGGTGCCGTCGGATTTGAGGAACACGCCGAATTCGCCCTTGGGCGCCTCGACGGCGGCATAGACCTCGCCCGCCGGCACCTTGAAGCCTTCGGTATAGAGCTTGAAGTGGTGGATCAGACTCTCCATCGAGGTCTTCATATCGCCGCGCTTGGGCGGCGTGATCTTGCCACGCGCCAGAATATCACCCTTTTCCACGCGCAGCTTGTCGAGCGCCTGACGGATGATCTTCACCGACTCGCGCATCTCGGCCATGCGGACGAGATAGCGGTCATAGCAATCGCCGTTCTTGCCCACCGCCACGTCGAAATCGAATTCGTCATAGCATTCATAGGGCTGGCTGCGACGCAGATCCCATGCAAGCCCCGAGCCGCGCACCATCACGCCGGAATAGCTCCAGTCGATAATGTCCTGCTCGGTGACGATGGCGATATCCACGTTCCGCTGCTTGAACACGCGGTTCTCGGTGATCAGCGTGTCGATATCGTCCAGCTTTGCGGGGAATTCCTTCGCCCATGTGTCGATATCCTCGATCAGCTCGGGCGGCAGATCCTGATGCACGCCGCCGGGCCGGAAATAGGCCGAGTGCAGACGCGCGCCACAGGCCCGCTCGTAGAAAATCATCAGCTTCTCGCGTTCCTCGAAGCCCCAGAGCGGCGGCGTCAGCGCGCCCACATCCATGGCTTGGGTCGTCACGTTCAGCAGGTGGTTGAGCACACGCCCGATCTCGCAGAAGAGCACACGGATCAGCGAGGCACGGCGCGGCACCTCGGTGCCGGTCAGCTTCTCGATCGCGAGGCACCACGCATGTTCCTGATTCATCGGCGCAACATAATCGAGCCGGTCGAAATAGGGCAGGTTCTGCAGATAGGTGCGGCTTTCCATCAGCTTCTCGGTGCCGCGATGCAGCAGGCCGATATGCGGGTCCACACGTTCCACGATCTCGCCGTCAAGCTCGACCACCATCCGCAGAACGCCGTGCGCGGCAGGGTGCTGGGGACCGAAGTTGAGGTTGAAGTTCCGGATACGCTGCTCGCCGGTCAGGGCGTCCTGCGTGCCGTCGTCATAATGGTTCTGCCGGATATCGCCGTCCATCATGCGCCCATCTCCATGCAAATCTTGGCCATTACTTCGCCCCCTTCTCGTCGCCCGGAAGGATGTATTTCGCCCCTTCCCACGGGCTGAGGAAGTCGAACTGGCGGTATTCCTGAACAAGCTTCACAGGCTCGTAGACTACGCGCTTTTGCACCTCGTCCCAACGCACCTCGACATAGCCGGTGGTGGGGAAGTCCTTGCGCAGCGGGTGGCCACGGAAGCCGTAATCGGTCAGCAGGCGGCGCAGGTCGGGATGGCCCGAGAACAGGATCCCGAACATGTCGAAGACCTCGCGCTCGAACCAGTTGGCGCATCTATGCACCTCGGTGATCGAGGGGACCATCTCGTCGGCGCGGACCTCGGCCTTCACGCGGATGCGCTGGTTGCGATACATCGACAGGAACTGCCAGACCATATCGAAACGCTTGGCGCGCTGCGGGTAATCCACCGCCGTCAGATCGGTGAGCGAGGAGAACATGCAATTGGGGTCTTCCTTGAGGAAGGCCACGAAATTCGCGATCCCCGAAAGCGTCACATTCACCGTCAGCTCGCCAAAGGCGATTTCGGTCGAGAGCACGTCATCGGGACGGCGCATCTCGATATGCGCGGCCAGCTCGGCCAGCGCATCGGTTTTGGTATCGGTTGCGTCAGTGGTCATCTGCGTCCCTCCTCAGCGCACCAGCGTGCCGGTGCGGCGGATCTTGCGTTGCAGCTGCAGCAGCCCGTAGAGCAGCGCCTCCGCCGTGGGCGGGCAGCCCGGCACATAGATATCCACGGGCACGATGCGGTCACAGCCGCGCACGACCGAATAGCTATAGTGATAATAGCCACCACCATTCGCGCAGGAGCCCATCGAGATCACATAGCGCGGCTCGGGCATCTGGTCATAGACCTTGCGCAAAGCGGGCGCCATCTTGTTGGTCAGGGTGCCTGCCACGATCATCAGGTCCGACTGGCGCGGGCTGGCGCGTGGGGCCATGCCGAAACGTTCCACGTCATAGCGCGGCATCGATACCTGCATCATCTCGACGGCGCAGCAGGCCAGTCCGAAGGTCATCCAGTGCAGCGAGCCATTGCGTGCCCAGTTGATCACATCCTCGGTGGAGGTCAGCAGGAAGCCTTTGTCCTGCAACTCCTTGTTGATCGCTTGCGTGGCGAATTCCTTGTCCACGGCGGCGGTATTGGCAGAGGTCATCACGCCCATTCCAGCGCCCCTTTCTTCCATTCATAGGCAAAGCCCACGGTCAGCACGGCCAAGAAGACCATCATCGACCAGAACCCCGTCATCGACAGATCAGCAAAGGACACAGCCCAAGGGAAGAGGAAGGCCACTTCCAGATCGAAGATGATGAAGAGGATCGAGACGAGGTAGAAGCGCACGTCGAATTTCATGCGCGCATCGTCAAATGCATTGAAGCCGCATTCGTAGGCCGACACTTTCTCGGGGTCGGGATTGCGGATCGCGATGACCGCAGCAGCCCCCAGAAGCAGAAGCGCCAACGCAATGGCAACGCACAAAAAGATGAGGATGGGAAGATATTCGCGCAGGTAGTCGTGCACTGTCTGGCTCCCTAGACTCGCGACGTATCGTCGCGCCGGTTCAAGCTGCGGTGAGCAATAGACGTGTGTCGCACCGGGGTCAACAGATGTCGGGGTAATTTCGTATCTTTCGAGGCATCCGGCCCTCCGGCCCGGTCACGAAAAAACGAATATCGACAATAAGATCCGGTTTACACCTCGCCGTCCAACTCCCCTTTCAGGATATGATATGACAGCTAGCGGGCAAGCGTGAATCGACCGTTTATGACGAAATCTTTTCGTGAAAAAGATGTATCGATTAACCCTGTTTCTGCCAAACAACTCGTTTCGCTTGAAAAAATGCCTCTTGAACTTTTTATAAAGCCGTCCCATCTCAGGCGGTTTTTTACAAAATTACTGAGCATCGCTAGGATTTTATGCACAATCCTGGGTTATATCACCGGCGTTTTTAACAACTCCGCGCGAATGATCCGCGAAATCAGCGAGATATCCTCGGGATCGAAGCTCAATGGCAGGCGCATATCGACCAGGGTATCGAGCACCGCCCCTGCCCGCGGCAGATCTGCCTCGGGCACATAGCGCCAACTCTCATGGCGGGAGGTAAAGCCCATCGGCTCGCGCGCGCCGAACCATTTCAGCTCCACGCCGCGCGCAAGGCAGCGGGTGATGAAATCCACCACCATCGCGGCAGAGAACCCCGGCAGCCGGAACTGGAAAGACGATCCCACAAAGGATTCGCCCTCGGGCCGCGCGACGAGTTGCAGCCGCTCGAGATCTGCAAGCCCCGCTTCCATCCGCCGGTAAAGCGCATTCCAGCGTGCGATCTGCGCGGGCAGATCGGCCAGCTGCGGGCGCAGGATTGCGGCGCGCAGGTTGTCCATCCGTCCCGACACATTGGGCGTGTCATATTTCAGATGCTCGAAATACCCGTTTGCGGGAGCGGCACGATGGCGGGGATAGAGCATATAGCTTCCCGACAGCAGGATCGCCCGCGCCATCACCATCGGATCGTCGCTGACGATCAGCCCGCCCTCCCCCGAATTCATATGCTTGTAGGTCTGGGTCGAATAGCAGCCGATCAGCCCATGCCGCCCGGAGGGCGTGCCCTTCCACGCCGCGCCCATCGTATGCGCGCAATCCTCGATCACCGTCAGCCCGTGGCGCCCGGCAATCGCCATCAGCCGGTCCATGTCACAGATATGGCCGCGCATATGGCTGAGCATCAAGACCCGCGCCTGATCCGCCTTGGCCTCCAGATCGTCGAGATCGATCACCAGATCCTCGGTCACCTCCACCAGCACCGGCACGCCGCCAACACTCGCAATCGCACCCGGCACTGGGGCGAGTGTGAAAGCATTTGTCAGCACCTTCTCGCCGTGTTTCAGCTCGATCGCGCGTAACGCACAGGCCAGCGCATAGCCCCCCGAGGCCACAGCCAGCGCAAAGCGCGCCCCGGTAAAATCGGCAAACTCGACTTCCAGATCGGCCACCTCGCCATGCTCGCCCGGCAATGTGTTGTAGCGGTGGAGCCGCCCGTGCCGCATCACCTCCACCGCGCGGGCGATCGCCGCCTCCGGCAGGGGCTCCTGCTGGGTGAAGGGCTTTCGGAAGATCTCGTCGCTCATATGCGCGTCCTCTGGCGATGCGGTTCTGGCCTTGCGAATATCAATGCAGCATTTGCACCCTCAGGCAAGTTTCGGCAGCAACTGCGCCACAAGATTGGGTAGGATTGCATAGCTGGCCATCGACGCCTCGGGCTTGAGCCGCAGGATCTCCTCTCCCTCGGGGCCGAAGGTCACCAGCACACAGGGCACGCCCACGGCCTCGGCCGTCTTGCGGTCGGTCACCGTATCGCCGATCAGGATCGAGCGCCCCACATCGCCGCCCGCCTGCACGACAGAGGCGATATAGGGTGCGGGGTCGGGCTTGCGGGTGGGCAGCGTATCGGCACCGATCAGCGCATCGAAGAGCGGCGCGATGCCTAGCTCCGCCACCAGCTTCACGGCCAGTGCCTCGGGTTTATTGGTGCAGATCGCGGTCTTGTAGCCCGCCGCGCGGAGTGCCTCGATGGCTGCGCGCGCGCCCGGATAGAGCTGCGTATGAACGCAGATATGCTGGTCGTAATGGCCAAGGAGAGCTTCGAAGTCCTCCTCGATCGCGGCCTCGATATCGGCAATCCCCGCCCGTTCGAACCCCTCGCGCAGCATCGCACGCCCGCCATGGAAGGCGATGAGCGCATCCGCCTCCGGATCGAGCCGCGCCTCCAGACCGCGTTCGGCAAAGCAGGCATTGGCCGCCGCCAGAAGATCGGCCGAGGTATCGGCGAGCGTTCCATCCAGATCGAAGACTACGGTTTCCATCTTGTCCTTCCTGCCCCGCTACCGAGGGCCAATTGAAACACGGCGAAAGACGACGTGATGATCAGGCACCTTGCGGCGCGTCCGACTATGGGTAAAACGGGGATGAGCAGAAGAAAAGGCCAGAAGAAAAGGCAGACCCATGGCGAACGCGCTGATCATCCTTGCCGCAGGGCAAGGCACCCGCATGAATTCCGACCTGCCCAAAGTGCTGCATCAGGTGGGCCGCGCGCCGCTGGTGGCCCATGCGCTGGCCGCAGGGCGCGCCCTCGATCCCGAGCGCGTGGTGACCGTCACCGGCCACGGGGCCGAGCTGGTCGAAAAGGCCGTAGCGGAATGGGCCCCCGAGGCACAATGCGTGCGTCAGGACGAACAGCTGGGCACCGGCCATGCCGTGGCGCAGGCCCTGCCCCATCTTGATGGCTATCATGGCCGGGTGATCGTGCTCTATGGCGACACCCCCTTCATCCGCCCCGAAACGCTGGAAGCGATGGCCGAGTCGGATGCCGCCGTTACCGTGCTGGGGTTCGAGGCCGAGGATCCGGGCCGCTACGGGCGGCTGGTAACCCATGGCCATGCCCTCGAGCGGATCGTCGAATACAAGGACGCCACCGAGGAAGAACGCGAGATCACCCTGTGCAATTCGGGTGTCATCGCCTGCGATGCGGTGCTGCTGACCGAGCTGGTGCAGGGGCTGGGTAATGACAATGCGGCGGGCGAATATTATCTCACAGATATCGTGGGCATGGCGCGGGCGCGCGGGCTGACCACCGAGGTGGTGACCTGCGACGAGGAAGAGACGCTGGGCATCAATACCCGCTTCGAGCTTTCCGTGGCCGAGGATCTGTTCCAGGACCGCCAGCGCGCCGACGCGCTCGAGAACGGCGTGAGCATGGTCGACCCCTCCACCGTCTATTTCGCGCTCGACACCTATCTGGGGCGCGATGTCACCGTGGGGCCGAATGTCGTCTTCGGCACCGGCGTCACCGTGGAGTCGGGGGCCGCCATCGAGGCCTTCTGCCATCTGGAAGGCTGCCATATCTCGCGTGGCGCGACGGTCGGGCCCTTCGCCCGCCTGCGTCCCGGCGCGGAACTGGCCGAAAACGTCCATGTCGGCAATTTCGTCGAGGTGAAGAACTCCTCGCTCGCCGAGGGCGTGAAGGTGGGCCACCTGACCTATCTGGGCGATGCCGAGATCGGCGCGCGCAGCAATATCGGCGCGGGCACCATCACCTGCAACTATGACGGCGTCTTCAAGCATCGCACCGTGATCGGTCAGGATGCGTTCATCGGATCGTCGACAATGCTGGTTGCCCCCGTCACCGTCGGCAATCAGGCGCTGACCGGCTCGGGCTCGGTCATCACCGAGAACGTCCCCGACGAGGCACTGGCCATCGCCCGCGGCCAGCAGGTCAACAAGCCCGGTCTTGCAGCAAAACTCATGGCGAAGCTGCGCGCCGCCAAAGCGAAAGGCTGAGATATGTGCGGAATCATCGGCGTCCTCGGCACGCATGAAGTCTCCCCCCTACTGGTCGAAAGCCTCAAGCGGCTGGAATATCGCGGCTATGACAGCGCAGGCATTGCCACGATCAACGAGGGCCGCCTCGACCGTCGCCGCGCGGTGGGCAAACTGTGGAACCTCTCGGATCTTCTGGTCCACGAACCGCTGCCGGGCAAATCGGGCATCGGCCATACCCGCTGGGCCACCCATGGCGCGGCCACAGTGGCCAACGCGCATCCGCATCGTTCGGGTCCGGTGGCGGTGGTCCATAACGGCATCATCGAGAATTTCCGCGAGCTGCGGGCCGAGCTGGCTGAAGCCGGCATCACCCCCGAGACCGAAACCGATACCGAAACCGTCGCCCAGCTGACCCGCCTGATGATGGATCGCGGCATGGCGCCGCGCGAGGCCGCTGTCGCCACGCTGAAAAAGCTCGAGGGTGCCTTCGCGCTTCTGTGGCTCTTTGACGGTGAGGCCGATCTGATGATCGCCGCCCGCAAGGGCTCGCCTCTTGCCATCGGTCATGGCGATGGCGAGATGTTCGTGGGCTCGGATGCCATCGCGCTCTCGCCGATGACCGACCGTATCACCTATCTCGAAGAGGGCGATTACGCCTTCATCACCCGTGCGGGCGCCGAGATCTTCGATCACGAGGGCCGCCGCGCCAATCGCGACGAGGCCCGCATCGATCTGGGCCAGACCCGCGTCGAGAAAGGCGGTTACAAGCATTTCATGGCCAAGGAGATCGCCGAACAGCCGGTGGTTCTGGCCGATGCGCTGACCCATTATCTGCAGGGCGATACGATCAACCTGCCGGAAACAGTCGATTTTACGGGGATCGAACGGCTGACGCTGGTGGCCTGTGGCACCGCCTTCTATGCCTGCCAGACCGCCAAATACTGGTTCGAGAAACTCGCGGGCATTCCCTGCGAGATCGATGTGGCCTCCGAGTTCCGCTACCGCGAGCCGCCAATGCCCGCCCGTTCGGTGGCGCTGTTTGTCAGCCAGTCGGGCGAGACCGCCGATACGCTGGCCGCCCTGCGCTATTGCAACGAGAAGGTCGAGAAGACCATCGCCGTCATCAATGTGCCGACCTCGACCATGGCGCGCGAGGCCGATATCGCCCTGCCGATCCATGCCGGTATCGAGGTGGGCGTGGCCTCGACCAAGGCGTTCACCTGCCAGCTTCTCACGCTGGCCGTGCTGGCGCTGAAGGCGGGGCTCGACTGCGGGCATCTCAGCCCCGAGGCGGCCCGTAAACATATGGAGGTGCTGCGCGCCCTGCCCGGCCTGATGAATGCGGGCCTCGGTATCGGCGAGCGCATCGCCGAGCTGTCGAACCAGCTGGCCGAAGCGCAGGATATCCTCTTCCTCGGGCGCGGTCCGCTTTATCCGCTGGCCATGGAAGGTGCGCTGAAACTCAAGGAAATCAGCTATATCCACGCCGAAGGCTATGCCAGCGGCGAGCTGAAACACGGGCCTATCGCTTTGATCGAGCGCACCGTGCCGGTGATCGTCTTCGCCCCCCATGACGGGCTCTTCGACAAGACCGTGTCGAACATGCAGGAGGTCATGGCGCGCCATGGCAAGGTGCTGCTGGTGTCCGATGCCCAAGGTCTGGCCGAGGCCTCCGAGGGCACATGGGCCACGCTGCAACTTCCGGAAGTGCTTGAACCATGGGCGCCGATCCTCTATGCGCTACCAGCTCAGCTTCTGGCCTATCACACCGCCATCGCCAAAGGCACGGATGTGGACCAGCCCCGCAACCTTGCAAAATCGGTGACTGTCGAATGAGCCGCAAACGTGGGGGCCGCAAAGGCCCTAAACCCGAGATCCTTCAGGATGATGGCACCCGCTTGCCCCCCGAGGAAGCCGCAAAACTCAGCGCCGAGGCCGCAGCTTACGCCGCCTCCGACGCCGATTACGAATATTTCGAGGAAGAGGCAGAGGCGGAGGATGCCCTGCCTCCGCCCACGATCGAGGACGCGCTCTATGCGCTCGAGGCATGGGCGGATGCCGATCGCGCCGCCCAGATAAAGGCCCAGACCGGCACCAGCTGCCGCGTGATCGGCGTCACGGCGACCGGCATCACCGATATGGCCGCCATGTGGCGCGAGGCGCTCGACAATGAGGGCCGCGTGAGCCTGGCCCACGAGCTCTGGCAATCGGGCATCTTTGAGGCCCGCATCGCCGCCGCCAAGTTGCTGACTCAGGCGCGGATGCGCCCTGACGATATGGCATGGCAACTCCTGACCCAATGGATCGAGGAGGCCGATTGCTTCGCGCTGATCGATGCGCTGTGCAAACCGGCTGCCAAACGCCTGCAGGGCAATCTGGCGCGCCTAAGCCAGCTCGATGCCTGGGCCGCCGACGGCCAGCCGACCCTCTCCGGCGATCTCGAGGAAGACGAGCTCGATGATGACGCAATCGAACCACCCCAAGGCCCTGTCGGTCCGAAGATCGCGATCTTCCTGATGACGCGCCCCTATACCAAGCTGCGCAACCCCAAGCCCGAAGACCACCGCGTGCAGGATCACCTGCTGACGCTGGCCGCACGGCTTGCCCCCGGCGCACCGGTCGAGCTGTCGCGTGCCATCGGGCGCTGGCTGGCGGATCTGGCCAAGTTCGAGCGCGCCCGCGTCGAACATTTCCTCGCCACGCAGGAACATCTGCCGCGCACGCTGCGCCGCGAGGCCCAGAACGGTCTTTGAGCATTCCAGCGTCTCTAAATATCCTCGGGGGATGAATTTCATAGTCCCCGACTATGAAAGAAGGGGGCGAGATCGCCCCCTTTTCTACATCAGCCGGTTCCGCATCGGCAGCCGGATCACGCGACTTTTGCCGCACCCCGCCGCGCCATGGCCCAAGACCGCACCGCATGGCCGAACGCCTCGAACAGCGGCCGAGAGACCGGATCTTGCGCCGCGCGATGTTCGGGATGCCATTGCACCGCCATCGTGAAGCCCGGCGCGTCCTTCACATAGATCGCTTCCATCGTGCCGTCCTCGGTGCGGCCCTCGACCACGATCCGCGGACCGGGGATCATGATCCCCTGCCCGTGCAGCGAGTTGGTCTCGACCTCCTCTGCCCCGAAGATCCGCGCAAACCGCCCGCCCGGCGTCAGCTGCACCATATGACGGTTGGAGAAGCCCTCATCGAGCGGCACATCCACCGGCATCCGGTGATTACGCCGGCCCGGCAGCTCACGGATCTCGGGATGCAGCGTCGAGCCCATCGCCACCGCGATCTCCTGAAACCCGCGGCAGATCCCGAAGACCGGCTGGCCGGTGGCCACACAGGCGCGCACCAGCTCCAGCGCGATGGCGTCGCGCTTGCGATCGAAGGTGCCATGCGCCTCGGTCTCCTCATCACCATATTCTGACGGGTGCACATTGGGCCGCCCGCCCGGCAGCAGGAACCCGTCACAGGTCTCCATCAGCTCGGCCACGGTCATCCAGCAGGGATCGGGCGGGATGATCATCGGGATACAGCCCGAAACCTCCGCCACCGCATCGCAGACCATCGTGCCCACCTCATGGACGGGATAGCGATCATTGATCAGTCCGGTATTTCCGATGATGCCTACGATGGGTCTGGTCATGCCTGCTCTCCTTTGACGGACAAGCTAGGCAGTCCGGCTACGCAGGAAAAGGCCTCAAATGCGCAGCAAATGTGCGCAATGGCGAAGAGACCTCACGCTCTGCGCACCTTAGGCCATATTTCACAGCCCTGCCCGATAAAAGAGCACATAAAAACTGGATCTGCCCGCCGCGCAGGCAGATCCGGAACGGCGCCGAGATCAGTGGGCCGCCTTCCATTGCAGCCGGCGGTGATGCAGGACCGGCTCGGTATAGCCCGAGGGCTGGTTGCGGCCCTGAAAGATCAGATCGCAGGCCGCCTGGAACGCCACACCATTATAATCGGGCGCCATCGGCACATAGGACGGATCCCCCGCATTCTGGCGGTCCACCACTTCCGCCATCTCGCGCAAACCATGCATCACAGCCTCTTCCGAGACCACACCATGATGGAGCCAGTTCGAGAGCGCCTGCGCCGAGATCCGGCAGGTCGCGCGGTCTTCCATCAGCCCCACATCATGGATATCTGGCACTTTGGAGCAGCCCACCCCCTGATCGACCCAGCGCACCACATAGCCCAGAATCCCCTGGGCATTGTTGCGCACCTCGCGGGCGATCTCTTCCTCGGAGAAATTGCGCCCGACGGCCACCGGAATGCTGAGAAGATCCTCAAGGCGCGCAGGCCGGTTCTCGGCAGCAATCTCGCGCTGGCGGGCCAGCACATCGACTGCGTGGTAATGCGTGGCATGGAGCGTGGCCGCAGTGGGCGACGGCACCCAGGCGCAATTGGCGCCCGCCTTCGGGTGGCCGATCTTCTGCTCGAGCATCGCCGCCATCAGATCGGGCATGGCCCACATGCCCTTGCCGATCTGCGCCCGTCCCGACAGCCCGCAGCGCAACCCGATATCCACATTGCGATCTTCATAGGCGGCAATCCATGCCTGCCCCTTCATCTCGCCCTTGGGAAGCATCGGACCCGCTTCCATCGAGGTGTGGATCTCGTCACCGGTGCGGTCGAGGAAGCCCGTATTGATGAAGGCCACCCGATGTTTGGCCGCGCGGATACATTCCTTCAGGTTGACCGAGGTGCGGCGCTCCTCATCCATGATGCCAAGCTTTACGGTATAGCGCGGCAGGCCCAGCACCTCCTCGACATGGTCGAACACCGCGCAGGCAAAGGCGACCTCCTCCGGCCCGTGCATCTTGGGCTTCACTACATAGACCGACCCCGTTTCCGAGTTGCGCGGACCAGCCGTCTTGGCCAGATCGGGCATGGCGCAAAGCACGGTCACCAGCGCATCCATCAGCCCTTCGGGGATCTCGCGCCCGTCCGCATCAAGGATGGCAGGGTTGGTCATCAGGTGTCCGACATTGCGCACCAGCATCATCGAGCGGCCCTTGAGCATACCCTCTCCGCCTTCAGGCAAGGTGATCTCCAGATCGGGGTTCAGAGCACGGGTGAAGGTCCGGCCCTCCTTCTCGACGCTCTCGGTCAGATCGCCCGCCATCAAGCCCAGCCAGTTGCCATAGGCCAGAACCTTATCCTCGGCATCGACAGCGGCGACCGAATCCTCGCAATCCATGATCGCCGAGATCGCGGCTTCCATCACCACATCCGAGATATGCGCCGGATCGGTGCGCCCGATGGAATGGCTCGCATCGATCTTCACGATCACATGCAGCCCGTTATTCTTCAGGACCACTGCGGTCGGCGCATCCTGCGCTCCCTGATAGCCCGCGAATTGCGCGGGGTTCATCAGGCCTGTCATGTCATCGGTGGTCACGAACAGCCCGCCATTTGCCACCGTGATCGCAGTGACATCCGCCCATTTGCCCGACACAAGCGGGAAGGTTCTATCCAGAAACGCCTTGGCCGCCGCGACAACGCGCGCGCCCCGTGCGGCATCGAACCCCTTGCCCGCGGGAAGGTCGCCAAGCGCATCGGTGCCATAATAGGCGTCATACAAGGAGCCCCAGCGGGCATTGGCCGCGTTGAGCGCGTAGCGCGCATTCATGATCGGCACCACCAACTGCGGTCCGCAGATCTGCGCGAATTCCGGATCGGTCGCGGGGGTTTCCACGGTGAAATCCTCGCCCTCGGGCAGGAGGTATCCGATCTCCTCCAGATAGGCCTTATAGGCCGCCGCGTCATGGGGCTGGCCGCGCCGCTCCAGATGCCACGCATCCAGTCGGGACTGCATTTTCTCGCGCGTTTCCAGCAGATCACGGTTCTTCGGCGCGAACTCGGCCATCAGAACCGACATCCCCGCCCAGAATCGCGCGGGGGCGACCCCGCTTTGCGGCAAGGCCCGCCCCTCGATGAACTCGGCCAGTTCCCTGGCAACCTGCAATCCTGCGCGTTCGATCCGTTCGACCATCGCGACCTCCTTATATCTGTAACTTGGCTTACAACCTGACGATAGATAGCCGCCCTGTCCAGAGACACAAAGGCCCCCGCACAAACACATGACCCTGTCTTGAACCTCCCCGCGCCCGCGCCTACCCTGTGCCGCCAGACAATACGTCACGAGACGAAGCAAAGGAGCCACCCCGATGGACGGCACGATCTACCTGAAAGACTATACGCCCTATCCGTTCGATCTTGATCAGGTTCATCTGACCTTCCGGCTGGCCCCGTCGGCGACCCGCGTCCTTGCGCGGCTGCACCTGACCCCTAAAGGCGAGGGGGCCTCGCTGCATCTCGATGGCGAGGAACTGAAACTGATCTCGCTCGGGATCGATGGCACTGCACTGCAGCCCGCCGATTATCTGCTGACCGAGACGGGGCTGACCGTGCATGCCGCTGCCCTCCCCGAAGGCGCCTTTACACTGGAGACCGAGGTCGAGATCGCGCCCAATGCCAATACCGCCCTCGAAGGGCTCTATATGTCGAACGGCATGTATTGCACCCAATGCGAGGCCGAGGGGTTCCGCAAGATCACCTTCTATCCCGATCGCCCCGATGTGATGGCGCGCTTCCATGTGCGCATCGAGGGCGACCTGCCGGTGCTTTTGTCCAATGGCAATGCGGGGGCTTCGGGCGAGGGATGGGCCGAATGGGATGACCCATGGCCGAAACCGGCCTATCTGTTTGCGCTCGTGGCGGGCGATCTCGTAGCAACCTCGGGCACATTCACCACGAAATCCGGCCTCGAGGTCGATCTGAACATCTGGGTCCGTCCGGGCGATGAAGACCGGTGCGATTTCGCGCTCGAGAGCCTGAAACGCTCCATGGTCTGGGACGAGGAAGCCTATGGGCGCGAATATGACCTCTCGGTCTTCAATCTCGTGGCGGTCGATGATTTCAACATGGGCGCGATGGAGAACAAGGGGCTGAATATCTTCAACTCCAAACTCGTGCTCGCCTCCCCCGAAACCGCGACCGATACCGATTATGTGCGCATCGAGGCGGTGATCGGACACGAGTATTTCCACAACTGGACCGGCGACCGGATTACCTGCCGCGACTGGTTCCAGCTCTGCCTCAAGGAAGGCCTGACCGTCTTCCGCGACCAGAGTTTCACCCGTGATGTGCGCCTCGGGCCGGTCAAGCGGATCGAGGATGCCGCTACGCTGCGCACCCGCCAGTTCCGCGAGGACCAAGGCCCGCTCGCCCATCCACCCCGGCCCAATCACTACCGCGAGATCAACAACTTCTACACGGTCACCGTCTATGAAAAAGGCGCCGAGATCGTGGGTATGCTCAAACGGCTCGCGGGCGACGAGGCCTATCGCCAGGCGCTCGATCTCTATTTCCAGCGCCATGACGGGCAGGCCTGCACGATCGAGGACTGGCTGAAGGTTTTCGAGGATGTGACGGGACGTGATCTCACACAATTCGCGCTGTGGTATACCTCCGCAGGCACGCCGCATCTGAAGGTGACCGATGCCTATGCCGATGGTCGCTACACACTGACCTTCCGCCAATCGACGCCCCCCACTCCGGGCGAGCCCGAGAAAGCCCCGCGCCATATCCCGATTGCCGTGGGTCTTCTGGACCTGCAGGGCCGCGAGGTCCTGTCCACGCAACTGCTGGAGATGACCGAAGAAAAGCAGAGCTTCAGCTTCGATGTGGCCGAAAGACCCGTACCGTCGATCCTGCGCGATTTCTCGGCGCCCGTCGTGCTGCAACGCGACCAGAGCCCCGAGGAACAGGCCTTCCTGCTGGCCCATGACACAGATGGCTTCAACCGGTGGGAGGCAGGGCGCAGCCTTGCCCAACGCACCCTGATCGCGATGACCAAGGGCGCGCGCCCGGCGCAGGGATATATCGACGCGATCGGCAACCTGTTGGCAGATGACACGCTGGAGCCTGCCTTCACCGCGCATTGCCTTGCCCTTCCGGGCGAGGATGAACTGGCACAGGCACTCTTTGCCGCAGGCGAGACCCCCGACCCCGATGCCATCCACAGCGCACGCAGCGCCCTCTCCAGGGCCATCGCCACCGCACATGAGGCCCGCCTGAGCGCGCTCTATGATGCGCTGGAGGTCAAAGGTCCCTACTCGCCCGATGCAGAACCCGCCGGCAAACGCGGCCTGCGTCTGGCCTGCCTGAGCCTGCTGACCAAACTCGATAACGGTGCCCGCGCCAAGGCCCTGTTCGATGCGGCCGATAACATGACCGAAAGCTTCGGCGCATTGTCGATCCTGATCCGCGCAGGTCTGGGCGATGAGGCCTCCGAAACCTTCCGCGCCCGCTGGCAGGACAACCGTCTTGTCATGGACAAATGGTTCATGGTGCAGGTCGCCGCCTGCCCGCCCGAAGACGCCGTGGCAAAGGCCGAGGCGCTGTCGCAAGACCAGGCCTTTGACTGGAAAAACCCCAACCGCTTCCGGTCGCTCATTGGCGGCCTAACCGCCAATCACGCAGGTTTCCATGCCAAGGACGGATCGGGCTATGCCTTCCTTGCGGACTGGCTCATCAAACTCGACCCGATGAACCCGCAGACAGCCGCGCGTATGTCGACCAGTTTCGAGACATGGCGCCGCTATGACAGCGCCCGTCAGAACCTCATCCGCGAGGAACTCACCCGCATTTCCCAGACCCGCGGCCTCTCGCGCGATCTCTCCGAGATGTCCCAGCGTCTCTTGGGCTGACCCCGAGCATCAGGGGGCGCTCGCGCCCCCTCTTGGACTTTGTCCAATTCACCCCCGAGGATATTTAGGGACGCTGGAATGCCGTTTTCCAGCGTCCCTAAATATCCCGGGGGAGCGCCTGCAAGGCGCGGGGGCAGAGCCCCCTCGCGCGATCCGGCCAAAGCAGGCACTTGCCCCCGCATCGCCCCTGTCCTAGAAGGCGGATAGCACGTTGGGGCGCAAAGCCCGGCCAAAGACACGAGGAATGCGGATATGCTCGACCATCTCGCTTATGAAGCGCCCAAACCGAAAGTCATCGCAGGGGCCAAGTCGGACTGGGAACTGGTGATCGGTCTCGAGGTCCATGCGCAGGTCCATTCGAATGCCAAACTGTTTTCGGGTGCCTCTACCACCTTCGGTGCCGAGCCGAACTCGAATGTGGCCTTTGTCGACGCTGCCATGCCGGGGATGCTGCCTGTTATCAACGACTATTGCGTCGCGCAGGCCGTACGCACCGGTCTGGGTCTGAAAGCAAAGATCAATCTCTTCTCGGCCTTCGACCGCAAGAACTACTTCTATCCTGACCTGCCTCAGGGCTATCAGATCAGCCAGCTTTACCATCCCATTGTGGGCGAGGGCGAGATCCTCGTCGACATGGGGCCGGGTGTTGGCCGCAAGGTCCGTATCGAACGCATCCATCTCGAGCAGGATGCCGGCAAATCGATCCACGATATGGACCCGCATATGTCCTTCGTCGATCTCAACCGGACAGGTGTGGCGCTGATGGAGATCGTCTCACGCCCCGATATCCGTGGCCCCGAAGAGGCCGCCGCCTATGTTGGCAAGCTGCGCCAGATCCTGCGTTACCTGGGCACCTGTGACGGCAATATGCAGAACGGCAATATGCGGGCCGATGTGAATGTGTCGATCTGCAAGCCGGGCGATTACGAGAAATTCATCGAGACCGGCGATTTCGGGATTTTGGGCACGCGCTGCGAGATCAAGAACATGAACTCGATGCGCTTCATCCAGGCCGCGATCGAGGTCGAGGCCCGCCGCCAGATCGCCATCGTCGAGGATGGCGGCAAGGTCGTGCAGGAGACCCGCCTTTACGATCCGGACAAGAACGAGACGCGCTCCATGCGCTCGAAGGAAGAAGCGCATGATTACCGCTACTTCCCCTGCCCCGATCTGCTGCCGCTGGAGATCGAGCAGGCTTGGGTCGATGATATCGCAGCCTCCATGCCCGAACTGCCCGATGCCAAGAAGGCGCGGTTCGTGAAGGAATTCGGCCTGTCGGAATATGACGCCTCGGTGCTGACCGCCGATGTCGAGAATGCCGATTACTTCGAGGCGGTGCTGGCTGTGGGCGGTGATGGCAAGCTGTCGGCCAACTGGGTGATCAACGAGCTCTTCGGCCGTCTGAAGAAAGACGACCGTGATGTGACTACCTCGCCGGTTTCGGCAGAGCAGCTGGGTAAGATCGTCAAGCTGATCAAATCGGGCGATATTTCGGGCAAGATCGGCAAGGATCTGTTCGAGATCGTCTATACCGAAGGTGGCGATCCGGAAGCGCTGGTCGAGGAGCGCGGCATGAAACAGGTTACCGATATGGGGGCCATCGAGACCGCCGTGGACGAGGTGATTGCCGCCAATCCGGCGCAGGTCGAGAAGGCCAAGGCCAACCCCAAACTCGCAGGCTGGTTCGTCGGTCAGGTAATGAAATCCACCGGCGGCAAGGCCAACCCCGCTGCTGTGAACGAACTTGTTGTGAAGAAGCTGGGCCTTTGAGCACAGCGCTTCATCCGCAGGCAAAGGGCGCTCCGGCGCCCTTTTTCATGCGCATGTTGTGGCGGAACTCCACCGATCCTCACCCTTGTGTCACTTGACCCAAGGGCCCGAATGCACGACAAGTCTGCCCCGAAGCATGGCGAAAGCCAGAGGTGTGGGCCAGAGGGTGTGAGGCAGAGATGCAAGAGTACGAGTATAAGGTAATCCCCGCGCCCGTGCGCGGCGAGCGAGACCGTGGCATGAAGACGCCCGAGGACCGGTTTGCCAACACGCTGACCGCAACGCTCAATGCGATGGCCGTCGATGGTTGGGACTATCTGCGCGCCGAGACCCTGCCCGCCGAGGAGCGCAGCGGGCTGCGTGGCAAGGCCACTGTGTATCACAACATGCTGGTGTTCCGCCGTGCGAAACCGGCAGCCGCCCCGAAAGCACCGGCCTCTTCGGAAGAGACCCAAGCGGCCAAGCCCGCAGCCAAAGCCCCGCTTGTGGCCGAGCCCAGATCCATGAGCAGCGTCTCCGACGGGATCAGGCAGGAGGCGCCGCGCGCCGAGCCGGTTCTGGCGCCCCGCAAGAGCCCTGATCCGATGCTTGATCCGGCCAATCAGGGCGATCCTTCGGGCAGCCCGCAGCCGCTGCGCATCCCCAGTGCCATCGAGCGCCGTGCCCGCGCGCTCTCGGCCAAGGTGCAGGAAGGCACAACGCCGAAGCTTGGCGCGGCCACGCCCGGCACTTCCGGCTGAGGCCGCGCGCGGGGTCGGAATTGCGCTTCCGGGAAGCGATCAATTTTTGGCATCCGGGGCTTTCACCCGCCTGAAAATAACATAGAATGCGTGACCCGAGTCGGAGGGGCCCCGGGGCCTCGCCGAATGCTGTCAGATACCCCGAGCCGTCAGATTACGGAGACCCACCCCTTATGGAAAAGAACGACCCGTTTGGTTTTAATATCTCGGCGAAGGCAGATAAGAAACGCCGCCAGAAGGGCCGCCGTGGCATGTCGGGGGCATTCGAGACCTCGACCCGCGTCTGTGACAAGGCAGGCTGTGAGGAGCAGGCCCAATATCGCGCACCCAAGAGCCCCAAGGTTCTGGACGAGTATTTCTGGTTCTGCAAAGAGCATATCCGCGAATACAATCTGAACTGGAACTATTTCCAGGGCCAATCGGAGGAGGAATTCCAGGCCTTCCTCGACAATGCCACCGTCTGGGAGCGCCCGACCAAGCCCTTCAACCGCGCCAATGACGAGAAGCTGGGCCTCGCCCGCCATGGCGTGACCGACCCGCACGAGATCCTGGGCGATAATGCCACACAGAACCCGGGCCGCCGGTCCGTGGGACGCAAGCTACCGCCGACCGAACGCAAGGCCGCCGAGATCCTCGAGGTGACCAATGCCGAGACCAAGGCCGAGGTGCGCAAAGCCTATAAGGCGCTGATCAAGGTGCTTCACCCCGACATGAATGGCGGCGACCGCAGCCAGGAAGAGATGCTGCAGGAAGTCGTCTGGGCATGGGACCAGCTTAAAGACAGCCGTTTCTTCAAGTAAACCGGCGCGAGAGGGCTCTGCCCCCCTTGGGGCCTGACGGCCCCAATTCCCCCCGGGATATTTGACGACAATGGAAGCAGGAGCGGGCGCCGGTATGGCGCCCGTTTTTACAGGTTCAGGTCACGGATCAGGCGCCCATGCTTGCGCGCGGCGATGATGAGGTCCGCCAGCCGGTGCAGACCTTTGGACTTGAGGGCAGGCAGCATGCGCAGGAAGGCGCGCGCGGTGGCATCGGTATCGCCCATCGCGCTGTGGCGGGCCTCGGGCGGGATCAGGATGCCGAGCCTGTCGCAGAGCGCATCGAGCGTGTGTGACTGGCTCTGGCCGAACAGGATGGCCGAGAGAAGGACCGTATCGAGCACGGGATGCTCGAAGGTCAGCGGTTGCGGATGGCGGCGGAGTGCGGCGCGGAGCAGGCCGATATCGAAGGGGGCGTTATGGGCAACCAGCACCGCATCGCGTGCGAAATGATGGAACCTCCCGATTGCTATGGCGGCGGTCGGGGCGGTAGCGACCATCTCGTCACTGATCCCGTGGATGGCCTGTGCCGAGGCGGGGATCGGACGGTCGGGGTTGACCAGCATCTCGAAGGTTTCGCAGACGCGGCCATTGACGATCCGCTGTGCCGCGATCTGCACGATAGCATCGGTTTCGGGATCGAGCCCCGTGGTCTCGGTGTCAAAGACCACATAGGTCAGTTGCTCCAGCGGCGTCAGGCGGATATCGCCCGGGGGCTGGCGGTCGAGAAGGTCGAAATCATAGGTGACGCGGCGGGGGTAGCGGTCGGGCCGGTCCGCAGCCGGCGCCAGATCGCGTAGCGGCAGACAGAGCCGCGCCCGCCCGTCATGCAGGGTTTCGGGCCAGATATCGCTGCGATGGCGGTCGAGCACCTGCCGTTCGGACGGGCCCAGGAGCGCGTCGAGCTGTGCGAATGGCAATGGCGCTCCCTGCCATTCGAGCGCCATGAGCGCCCCCGCCCCCTCGGCCGTGATTTCCAGCCGGAACTCCCCGCGCCCGTCGCGATCCACGGCGGGAACAATCCGGCCCCAGAGATCGAGCAGCGCCTCGGCATCGGCGCGCAGGATCAGCGAGCTGGTGGCGAGCGTCAGCGGGCGGCCGATCCGCGCGCGCACGGCCTCGGCCAGATCGGAGGCACGGATCTCGGCCATCGTCCAGTCGGGGATCCGCTCGGCCTGCTGGCCCAGCCGGTGCAGATCGCGCGTCAGGCTGCGGACCTGCGCCTGCGCCGCCATGCGCACGCGGCTGCGGTCCTCGCCCTGCGGCCCCTGCGGATCGGTCAGGGTATCGAGCAGCGAATGCAGGGCCGCAATCGCGGGCGTGATCGTTGCAAGGATCTCGGCATTGAGGGCCATTGCAGCACGGCTGGCCGAGCTCTGGGCCGAGACATCCTGCAGGGTCAGCACATGACCGCCCTCCGCACCGCTTCCCGGCAGGCAGCGCAGATGGCCTGTCAGGACCTGCCCCGCATGGGTGGTGCAAAGAAGATCCGAGCGCGCCTCCGGATCCTCTTCGTGCGACAGGCGGTCTATGGCATGCAGGATCGGCGCGAGTTCCACGAAATCGGCCAGATTGCGCCCCAGTCCGGGTCTGGCCTCCCCCGCCACCAGCAAGGCCGCTGCCTGCGGATTATAGAGCACGACGCGCAGATCCCGTGACAACAGCAGCACCGCCACCGGCATATCGGCGAGCAGCACTTCGAGCCGCGCCTGCGAGGTAGCGGCCTGGGCAAGCGCCTGTTCGACCTCGCGGGCCATGCGCGTGTTCTGCGCCGACATCGCCTCGCCCAATGCGGCGCCCGCAGGCCCAAGATCGCCCAGATAGGGCGCGTCAAAGGCGGCGCTATCGCCCCATCCGGCCAGACGCATCGCGCCTGCAAGAGCCTCGATCGGACGGGCCACATGTTCATCGAATAACAGCCACAGCCCCGCGACCAACGTGACCCCCAAAAGCCCCGAGACCAGCGCCATGACCACCAGCCGCTCCTGCCCCTGCCGCCCGCCCAGCCATGCTCCGGCCAGCAGTGCCAGCACCAGACCGACAGCCAGAGCCGCAAAAAGCAGAAAGACCCGCAAACGCAACCCCAGCCGCGCCCCCCAAGCCTCCATCAGGCGGCCTCATCGAGCAGGCGATGCAGCTCGGCGCGCAGCTCCTTGAGCTCGAAGGGTTTCGCGATGAACCCGTCCGCCCCGAGCGCCAGCCCCTTGCGACGCTCCACCGAGGAGCCCCGCGCGGTCATCATCAGGATTTTCACCGCCCGCAGATCGGGATCGAGGCGCATGGCCTCGCAGATCTCGTAGCCCGACACCTCGGGCAGCATGATATCGAGAAGCACCAGATCGGGGCGCATGTCGCGGATCAAGTCGATAGCACCTGCCCCCGTCGAGATCCGCGCATGCTCGAACCCCTCGCGCCCCATCAGGAAATCGAGCGCCATGGCGATATTGTCCTCGTCCTCGACGATCAGTATCCGCCGCGCCATGCCATCGTCGCCCCGTTCAGCCATGGCCCACCCCCCCGCAGATCGCGGCCATCGCCGGGTCATCAGGCGCGATATCGCGCCAGTCACCGCCCGTCAGATCGCTCCCCGACAGCTGCGCGCCGCCGATCAGATCGGCGCGGCGATGGCCTGCGCAATCATAGGCCACCGGCACCGCCTGAACAGGCTGCCAGCGCGAGACCAGCAATAGCCGCCCTTCGCGCAGGCCGGGGGCGGGGTCACTCACCTGCGCCAGATCCACCGCCATGAACCGTGTGGTGACCGGTTTGGCATAGGTCCACGGGCGCCACCAATTGCTATCCTCGACGGTCATCACCACGCTCATATCGCCCCCGAGCCCCGCCTTCAGATCGGGATACCAGCGATATTCGGCATGGACCGTGTAGCCCAGCATGGCGAGACCGGCCATCGCGGGCATCACCCATTTGGGCAAAGTCACACCGGCCCATTTGCGCAACCCGTGGCGCGCCGCGAAGACCACCAGCACCGCCAGTGCCGCCGCCGAGAACATTGCGATAAAATCTATGATCATGAAGGGTCTCCTTGAGCTGACGCTTGCTACTGGCCGAGATTGGCCTTGCCATGGCCCATGGCCGATTGCAGAGAGCGCACCACCACGAAGGCGTCACGCAGATGCGAGCGTTCGAAATCGGGAAGCGCCGAGGGCGCAAGGTAATTATCGGGGGCCTGCCCCTGACGGATCTGGCGGGCCTGGGTCTCGAGCCGCGTCTGGGCGATCAGATCATAGGCCGCCAGCAGGTCCTGCCCGCCACTGACCGAGAGCGTGCCCGCCTCGCGCGCCGCCATCAGCCGCGCGCGGGTATTGACCGCAACAAGCCGGCCGCGCAGCGCATGGACACGGGCCAGATTGGCCACGGGCACCACGCCGTTATGTTTGAGATCAATATGGTTGCGATGCTCGCCGGAGCGGATCGTGGCAAAGCCGCGGATCAGCCCCAGAGGCGGCGTATGTTTGAGGCTATTGGCGATCATATGCGCCACGAAGATCGAGTTTTTGGCAGCATTGACCAGTGTCTGGGCCTGTAATGCCTCAAACAACGCGGGCGCCGTGCCGCCGATCACCCGCAGGTCGAACATCACCGAGGCCAGCATCTGCGCCTCCGGATTGGGCGTGGCGATCCAGCTACGGAAGTAGCGCGCCCAGACTTCGGTCCGCTGGCACCATCGCGGGTTGGTGGCCATCATATCGCCCGGGCAATAGACATAGCCGCAGGCCTGCAACCCGTCCGAGACGATACGGGCGAATTTGCGAAAATACTCCATATCCGCATCCGATGCGCTGTCATCCACGATCAGGCAGTTATCCTGATCCGATACGCCCGTCTGTTCCTGCCGCCCCTGGCTGCCGCACGCCGCCCAGACCCAGGGCGCGGGCGCGGGACCCAGCTGCGCCTCGGCCATCCCCAACAGGCGGCGCGTGACGGCATCGGCGATATCGGTGATAAGCCGTGTAGTGACCTCATGGGCGTGATGCGCCCCCACCAGCTGCACCAGAAGCTGCGGGATGCGGGCGGTGATCGCGGCCATCTGCGCCACATCCTGCGCGCGCGCGATCTCGTGGATCAGCCCCGCCGAGCTGACCGCCTGAAAACGCGTCAGATCGGTCTGGGTGATCATGCCGATCAGTCGCCCGCCCTCGGTCACCGGCAGATGGCCGATGCCATGCTCGAACATCCGGTGCAGGATATCCGATCCCAGCGCCTCGGGACCGAGGCTCACCGGATCGGGGGTCATCACGCGGCCTACCTCGGCCGAGGTCGGGAAGTTGCCGGCCAGAACCTTATTCGACATATCACGTTGCGTAACGATACCCAGAAGCCTTCCTTCCGCATCTGTTACGCCCAGCGAGGACACATGATGGTCGCGCATCAGCCGCGCAGCCTCCACCACATTGGTCTCGGGGCGGCAGGCCACAACCTTGCCCGATAGCAGGTCCGCCACCCGCATACCCGCCAGATCCGCCCCTGACCGCGCGCGCGCCGATAGCGAGGCCGCCGGCGAGCGGTCGAAAAACCGGTGGAAGCTTTCGACGGCCGCGCATAATGCCGTGAATTCGGCAACAGGCAGCATCAGGAGCAAACCGGCCTCCTCCATCCGCGCCGTGGTGGCCGCCCGCCCGTCGCGCATCAGCCCGCGCTCGCCGAAACTGTTGCGCGGCCCCAGATGCGAGACGAGCCCGCCATTGGCATCGCGGATCTCGACGGCACCGGAGCAGACCAGATAGAGCCCCTCCAGCGGCACGCCGTGATGATAGATCTCGGTGCCCTCGGACAGTTCCCTGCGGACAAAGGATCGGGCCACGCGGACCAGATCGTTACGCGGCAGGGTATCGTAGGGGTGGACCCCTTCGAGAAAAGTCACGACTGAGGCAAGATCGTCACGCATGATCTTATCCGTTCTTTGGTCATGATTGCGGATCGGAATGGGCGCCGGAAACCGAATGGGCCTTCGGCCTCCGGCGCTCTACGGGCGGTGAGGCCGCCCGTAGGTCTTTTCCCGTTCAGTGATCGACGGCCTGACCCGCCCCTTTGGGGATACGGATCGACTCGACCAGATCCTGGATCTCTTCCGGCGGCTCCTCGGTGGCCGAGGACACCAGATAGGCGACCACGAAGTTGATCACGGCCCCCACCGCCCCGAAGGAGGTGGATTTGATCGACAGCAGCAGCGGATCGGTATCATCGAAGCTGTTCGTGCCCGGAACGAAGAACCAGCCCTTATGCAGGAAGATATAGATGATGGTCACGATCAGACCGGTCAGCATCCCGGCCACGGCACCCTTGTTGTTGATGCGCTTCGAGAAGATGCCCATCATCAGCGCGGGGAAGATCGAGGAGGCTGCAAGGCCGAAGGCCAGTGCCACGGTCTGCGCCGCAAATCCGGGCGGGTTGAGACCCAACCAGGTTGCCACCGCAATCGCCACCGCCATCGCGATCCGCGCCGATAGCAGCTCGCCCTTCTCCGAGATCCCCGGATTGATCTGGCTCTTGATCAGATCATGGCTCACCGCCGAGGAGATCGCCATCAAGAGGCCCGCCGCCGTGGACAGTGCCGCTGCCAGACCACCCGCCGCGATCAGCGCGACCACCCAGCCCGGAAGATTGGCGATTTCGGGATTGGCCAGCACGATGATGTCGTTATTGACCGACAGTTCATTGGCCGAGGCCGGATCTTCGGCTTTGCCATTGACGTAGTTGATCAGGCCATCGCCATTCTTGTCCTCGAACTTCAGAAGACCGGTCTGCTCCCAGTTTTTCATCCAGTCAGGACGCGCCTCATAGGAGAGCGGAGCCGATTGGGTGCCTTCGGGATAGACCGTGTTGATCAGGTTCAGACGGGCCATCGCACCCACCGCAGGCGCGGTCAGGTAAAGCAGTGCGATGAACACCAGCGCCCAACCTGCGGAGGACCGTGCATCCGAGACCTTCGGCACGGTGAAGAAGCGCACGATCACATGGGGCAGACCCGCGGTCCCGATCATCAGCGACATGGTGAACAGGAACATGTTCAGCATCGTGTCCGATTGCGCGGTATAGCTCGCAAAGCCCAGATCGGCGAGCAACCCGTTGAGTTCCTGCAGGATCGGCTGGCCGGTCGCGGTGCTCTCGGAGAACAGGCCCAGACCCGGGATCGGGTTACCGGTGAGTTGCAGCGAGATGAAGACCGCCGGAATGGTATAGGCGATGATCAGCACGACATATTGCGCCACCTGCGTATAGGTGATGCCCTTCATGCCCCCAAGCACGGCATACATGAACACGATCGCCGCGCCGATATAGAGGCCGGTCTCGTTCGACACTTCGAGGAAGCGCGAGAAGGCCACGCCCACACCGGTCATCTGGCCGATGACATAGGTGACGGAGGCGATGATCAGGCAGATCACGGCCACGGTGCGCGCGGTCTGGCTGTAGAAGCGGTCACCGATGAATTCCGGCACGGTGAACTTGCCGAACTTGCGCAGGTATGGCGCCAGCAGCATAGCCAGAAGCACATAGCCGCCGGTCCAGCCCATCAGATAGGCCGAGGTATTGAACCCACCGAAGGCGATGATCCCCGCCATCGAGATGAAGGAGGCCGCCGACATCCAGTCCGCGCCGGTGGCCATGCCGTTGAGCACGGGATGCACGCCGCGCCCTGCGGCATAGAATTCCGAGGTCGAACCCGCGCGGGCCCAGATCGCGATGCCGATATAAAGCGCGAAAGTCGCGCCGACGAACAGCAGGTTGAGGGTAAACTGATCCATCTGTCGCCCCCCCCCTTATTCTTCGACGCCGTGTTCGCGGTCGAGCTTGTTCATCTTTGCCGCATAGGAAAAGATGAGCACGAGGAACACGAGGATCGAGCCCTGCTGGGCAAACCAGAAGCCCAGATCGGTTCCGCCGACGGGGATGCCCGCCAAAAGCGGACGCAGCAGGATGCCGAAGCCGAAGGAACAGACGAACCAGATCACCAGATAGATCTTGATCGTGCGGATATTGGCCTTCCAATAGGCATTGGATGATGATTGATCAGCCATTTTTGGTGTCTCCCTTTGGATTTTCTCCATAAGCCAGCCGCGCACGGACAGATGCCGCGCGAGGCCAACCCCTCCCTAAAACCGGATCGGGCGGCCGGTCGGTCAACCGGCCCTTCGATCCGTCAGACGCCTGTGGTCACGCCCTTCTCCTCCATGACCACCTGCAGTTCCGAGGCGACAGATTCGATACTCCCCATCGCATCCACCACCTCGAGTTTGCCCAAGGCGCGATAATGCGCGATGAGCGGTGCCGTCTGTGCGTGATAGGCCTCCAACCTATGGCGCGCAGTCTCGGCATTATCGTCGGCCCGACGTTTGAACTCGGTGCCGCCGCATTTGTCACAGCATCCCGCCACCCCGGGCTGCTTGAAGCTGTCATGATATCCTTCGCCACATTTGGCGCAGGTATAGCGACCAGAGACGCGGGCGATCATCGCCTCGTCATCGACCGCCATGGAGATCGCCGCCGTGACCTCCTGATGGGTGTAATGCAGCAGGTCATCGAGCGCCGCCGCCTGCCCCGCCGTGCGGGGGAAGCCATCAAGGATCACGCCCGAACGGGTATCTGGGTTGGAGAGCCGGTCGCGCAGGATCGCCAGAACGATCTCGTCGCTCACGAGCCCACCAGCCTCCATCACCGATTTCGCGGCCAGACCCGCCGGCGTGCCCTTGGCCACCGCCTCGCGCAGCATGTCACCGGTCGAAAGCTGCACCAGCCCGAATTTCTCCTCCAGCATCCGGGCTTGCGTGCCTTTGCCGGCCCCCGGAGGGCCAAGCAGGATCAGAACGGCAGGTGTCGTTGCGGTCTCGGCCATAGGCTCACCCTTTGTTTGCACGGTTGGCGATCAGATCGTCGACCACGGACGGGTCGGCCAGCGTCGAGATATCGCCCAAAGCGCCGGTATCGTTCTCGGCGATCTTGCGCAGGATACGGCGCATGATCTTGCCCGAGCGGGTCTTGGGCAGACCGGGCGCCCACTGGATGACATCGGGCTTGGCAATCGGGCCGATCTCGGTGCGCACCCAGCGCTCCAGATCCTTGCGCAGATCATCCGAAGGCTCCACATCGTTCATCAGGGTGACATAAGCGTAGATGCCCTGCCCCTTCAGCTCGTGCGGGAAGCCCACCACCGCGGCCTCGGCCACAGCCTGATGCGCCACCAGCGCCGATTCCACCTCGGCCGTGCCCATCCGGTGGCCCGAGACATTGATCACATCATCCACACGACCGGTAATCCAGTAATAGCCATCGCTGTCACGGCGGCAGCCGTCACCGGTGAAGTAATAGCCCTTATACTGGCTGAAATAGGTCTCCTGGAAGCGCTCGTGATCGCCCCAGACGGTGCGCATCTGGCCGGGCCAGCTATCGGCGATACACAGCACGCCCTCGGCCGCCGTCTCGTCCTGTTTGACCGCCGTGGTCGGGTCGAGGATCACCGGTTTCACCCCGAAGAAGGGCCGCGTGGCCGAGCCGGGCTTGGTGGGTGTGGCTCCCGGAAGCGGCGTGATCATATGGCCGCCGGTCTCGGTCTGCCACCAGGTATCCACGATCGGGCATTTGCCGCGCCCGACATATTTGTCATACCATGCCCAGGCTTCGGGGTTGATGGGCTCGCCCACCGTGCCCAGCACCTTCAGCGAGGACAGGTCGTATTTCTCCACATATTGCGGCCCCTGCCCCATCAGCGCGCGGATCGCGGTGGGCGCGGTGTAGAACTGGTTGACCTTGTGCTTCTCGCAGACCTCCCAGAACCGTCCTGCATCCGGATAGGTCGGCGTGCCCTCGAACATCAGCGTGGTCGCACCATTGGCCAGCGGACCATAGACGATATAGCTGTGGCCGGTGACCCAGCCTACATCCGCCGAGCACCAGTAGACATCGCCATCATGGTAATCGAAGACATATTCCTGCGTCATCGCGGCATAGACCAGATAGCCGCCGGTGGAATGCACCACCCCCTTCGGCTTGCCGGTCGAGCCGGAGGTATAGAGGATGAACAGCGGATCCTCGGCATTCATCGGACGCGGCGGGCATTCGGGCGAGACCTCTTCCATCATCGCCTTCACATCCACATCGCGGCCCGAGATCCAGGTGATCTGGTCGCCGGTATGTTTGATCACCAGACAGCGCACCTTGTCCGAGCAATGCAGGAGCGCCGCATCGGCATTGGATTTCAGCGGCGTGCGACGCCCGCCCCGCGGGGCGGTATCGGCGGTGATCACCAGCTTCGCGCCGCAATCATTGATCCGGTTGGCCAGCGCATCGGGGGAGAAGCCCGCAAAGACGATCGAATGGATCGCCCCGATCCGTGCACAGGCCAGCATCGCATAGGCGGCTTCGGGGATCATCGGCAGATAGATCACCACACGGTCGCCGCGCATCACCCCTTGGGACAGCAGCACATTCGCCATCCGGTTCACCTTGTCGCTGAGCTCGCGATAGGTGATGTGCTGGGCAGGATCTTTCGGGTCATCGGGCTCGAAGATGATCGCGGTCTGGTCACCACGCTTGGCCAGATGGCGGTCGACACAGTTCACCGAGGCGTTGATCACCCCGTCATGGAACCATTTGATCGAGACATTGCCGAAGGTGAAATCGGTGTCCTTCACCTTGGTATAGGGGGTGATCCAGTCCAGACGCTTCCCCTCGCGGCCCCAGAAGGCCTCCGGATTCTCCACCGACTCGCTATACATCTCGCGGTATTTCGCGGCATCCACATGCGCCGGCCCGAAATGGCTGGGCACCTCGCGCATATCCGGCGCCTCGAGCACCTGTTCCTGAGCAGCCATAAGCTTTCCTCCCTCAGCTATGTCATGCGGCCCGTCTGGACCACGCGGCGCCTCCGACCTCCATCAGAGCCGCCATTCCCCAAGGACAAGTGTAAACATGAGTTTCTATTTTTGATAACCCCCTTTTTTAGCTAGTTTTTTCTGTCAAATATTTGACGCCACAAAACCGGTATTTGTAAATTTTATCATCCTTGCCGCGAAATTCCCCGCAAGTTCCGTCTCTTGCCTGTATATCAAAATGACATATTTACCGATGCCATCGCGCGCATAGATGAGTCGTAAAAACACGTTAGGCGTGTGATGCGTGAAAGCCTGCCAGAAGTGATTCGTTTTACGGGGTCGCGCGGGCACAGCCCTGTCACCGCCCGGGCCCACCCGGTCCTGTCCCGCATTGGGGGCGCCATCACGCTCTTGCCAAGCGGGTCTCCCGCACCTACCATTTTACCCCAAGGCCTTAGCGGAGCGGATCTCGATGCCCACACCAATCGACTTGCCCAAGGACCAGATCCCCCTTTCCGGTGCCCGCCAACCCGTCGATCCGGTGCATGAGGCGGATGCGGACTCGCGCGCCCTTGCCCGCAAGCTGATCGCCCAATCGCAATTCGCCGCCATCGGCACCCTCGATCCGCAGACCGGCTTTCCCCATGTCTCGCGTATCGCCATCGGCACGGGGCCACAGGGCGGGCTCTGGTCGCTGGTCTCGGGGATTTCCGTCCATGCCCGCGCACTCGAGGCCGATCCGCGTGCCGGTATCCTGATCGGCATTCCGGGTGCCAAGGGCGATCCGCTGACCCATCCGCGCCTCAGCCTGCAGGTCGAGGCGATCCCGCTCGACCGGCTCGACCCGCGTCACCCCAGCCTTCGCGACCGCTGGCTGGCCGATCACCCCAAATCGAAACTCTATATCGATCTGGGGGATTTCCATTTTATCGAATTCCGCATCCTCGCCGCCCAGCTCAATGGCGGTTTTGCCCGCAGCTACCGGCTCACCCCCGCGGATCTCGTCGAAAACTGAAGGCCGCCTCCCGAAGGAAGCGGCCCGCCCATGTCATACCGGTGTGTCCATCCTGAGCCGCACCTGCACGCGGCCCTGTGTCGCCTGTGACCAGTTCAACCAGACCTGCTGGCTACCCGTGCCCTGCTCGACCTGCACATAGGGCATCTCTGTCACGCGGGCTGAGCTGCCATTTCGCACCATGCCCTCGGCCACCAGCCCCTCCACATTGCGCGCCCATCCGCCAAACGGCAGATAAGCCGAGGCATCGAGCACCCATGTCTGCGCCGCGGTGGACTGGTTCATCTCCAGCGTGACCGGCGAGCAGGTGAACTTGGTCACCCCGTTATACATATTGCCCTCGATCATCACATTGCGGATGCGCGAATAATCCAGGTCGGCAAAAGTCGTATCGACCTTCTCGATCTTGTCGATGGTGCCGTTGAGCGATTTGAACACATTGTTCGAGATATTCAGCCCCTGAATGAAATGACCAGTTCCGTAGGGCTTGATCGAGAACCAGGTGAACCACGCCGCCGTGTTGATGCACACACAGGTATTGCCAGTCACCGTCAGCCCGCCAAAGCTGTATTCATTTGAGAAATCCGGCGTGGCATCATGCTCGTTGGTCCATTCGATGATATTGTTGTCGATATAATTACCGGTGACCGCGGATTGCACATTGGTCTGGGTAAAGACGAGCCCCGCCACCCGCGTGGCCGAGGTCTCGTTATCGCCTTGGAACCAGTGATTGCCCACAATCAGATGCCCCGAGCCATTGAGCACAAAGGTGGTGCCGAACCGGACAAACCGGCTATCGCGGATCTTCACATCATTGGCGTTTACATTCAGCACCACGGATTTGCGGTCCTGGGCGGGGGTGGACTGCTCATCGGATAGGAACTGGCAGCCGTCGATCAGGAAATCCTGACACCCCCGCCCGATCGAGGTGAAAACCCGATCCTTGGGTCGCACCACATAGCTGTCGCGGATCTGGTTCATCTGGCCATCGGGCGCGAACATCCACGCACTTGCGAGCCCGTTACACAGGAATTCCAGATTGGCGATATTGAACCGGTCGAGCTTCTCCATCCCCGAGAAATCCAGCACATACTGGTAACGAGTAAAAGTATAGGTCCGCGTGCCCGCCCCACCGTAAAGCGGCTGGCTCAGCGTGACGGTCTGCGCACCCACATTCTTGGACCGCACATAGACCTCGCGCCCGACTCCGGTGCCGGTCACATGCGCGCCCACGGGGATATTGGCCACATTGGCAACACCGGTCAGCATGGTCGGCTGGGCGATGGCATAGGTTGCCTGCGAGGTTACCTTCACATCGTCCCACGCGGTGCCGTCAATCACATTCAGCTGCCCGTTTTGCAGCATACGGCGGTTGGAAAAGCTGGTTACATCAGGAGCATATTCCTCGATCCGCAAAGGCTTCGTGATCTCGACGCGCCGCCCCTTCAGATCGAGCACATTGTGATCCACATAGCCGAACAGCGCCTGCAGCGCCTTGCGCAGCCCCAGTTCCTCATCGCCAAAAGCCGCCGCATAAGTCGGGAAATCATAGCTCGTCATCAGCGCGAGCCGCGCCGCATCGGGCATCACCAGCGTGCCGATAAACCGCATGGGCGATTGCAGCGAAAGCGTCGAACCGATGTAGAAAATGCCCGCAGGCACCAGAATGCTGCGCCCGCCCGCATCGCTATCGGCCGCCGAGAAGGCTGCCCTGTCATCGGTCGTGCCATCGCCCACCGCGCCATAGTCGCGCACATCGACCATCCCGATCAGATCGCGGAAGAAGTAATCACTCACATCCTCGATCACCAGATCGTCGATCCGTACCACTCCGCCGGTCTGGCCCGTCAGGTCGATCCCGAAATGCCCATAGGCAGGGTCCATACCCCAGCCCATATCGACCCCCTCGCGGGTGGCCACCGACACGATCGCCCGCACCGTGACCACCTCGCCATAGGTCTCGAGCGCGGTCGCCGTGCCCACCTCGGTCAGCCCGCTCACATGGGCCGAGCCACTCATCGCATAGCCCGCAATCCGCACGCTCGGCAGATTGCCACTCACCGCTTTCACCCGTGCCGTGATCTGCAGGTAAAGACCGGGCCGGATCGGCACCTGCCCCATCCAGCGCAGCTTCTGTGTGGCCTGCGTTTTCTGCAGCTCCAGACAGCCGCCGAAATCGGCATCCGAGGGCACATAGGCCGCCGTCGCCGAACCATCATATGTCGCCGACCCGCTGGTGCCGTTCTCCGACGACCAGACATCCAGCCCTTCCGAAAATGCGGGGGGCATCAGATCCAGCCCCTCGGTTATCGCGACATTCATAGCAGCCTCCTCATGGATCATCCGGCATCACCCGCTTTGCGTGCTCCGGATCGCTCCGGCCAACGCGACTGCGTGGATCTTCTGCCGCCTGATCACAGGCTGCGCGTGAGGCATGAACATTGTCCGACGCCACCGTGCGCCCGCAACAGCGCGCGCAACGCGGTCCTAGAATGCAAATCCCAGCGAGAGGGCCATGAACGGAATGACCGGCAGATCATCAAGCTCGTCATTGATCCGCGCGCGTTCGGCCTCGACCGCCGCGCGATCCTCGGGTGACAGCCCCTCCAACCCGTCGAGCCGCAACCTGTGCGCAGCAATCTTGCCCCCCAGCTCGACCCCTGCCACCAGCCCGCCATCCGACAGGTAGCGGTAGCCCATGGACACCACCGGTGCCACATCCCGAGGCTGCATGAACTCGAAGCCGAACGGGCCGTCGACGGGGCCGCTCTCCGTCTCGATCCGCTCCAGATCGCCCGACAGATCATACCCCCCCGCCATTACCCCGCCCGAGAAATAGACCCCGTTATCCCACGGCTCATACTCCAGCATGACACCGCCCTGCACCGAGCCCAGATCGCCCCTGAACGCCGTGCCATCTTGGTTAACAGAAACGCCGCCCATCTGCGCCAGATAGAGCGGCACCCTGAGCGAGAGATTCGGCGTCAGTTCCAGCCTCGGCGCGACATAGGCCCCCAAGCTCGATACACCCGTTTCGAGAAAGAATTCACGTTCCAGATCAGTCGCGTAAGCGAAAGACGCGCTGATCATCAGAAAGGTCAGGCAAAGCGGAAGGATCATGGCAGCACCTCTGGCAGGAGATCGGCCAATTCTCGCTCATAGATCTCAACCTATGGTTAACAAAAACGCCCCGAGCCAGAGGCCCGGGGCGTTTTGCATCACCTGTCATGGCGTTCAGCCAACCAGCTCGCCCTTCAGCGCGCGCTCGATCAGCACCACCGTCTCATCGGCACCGTAAAGCGCGATGAACCCGCCAAAACGCGGACCCTGCGACTGGCCCAGAAGCACCTCGTAAAGGGCCTGGAACCACGCGCGCAGGTTGTCAAACCCGTGGTTCTTGCCGATTGCGAAGACCAGCGTCTGCAGGAAGTCGTCCGAGGTCATATCAGCTTCCGGCGCCGGCTCGTCCTTGCCATCCGCCTCGTTCTTCTTGACGATCTCGGCCACCGCACGCGCGGGATCCTTCAGGCAGGCCACCAGATCTTCCAGCGCCGCGCGCTCCTGATCGCTGGGAAGCCGGAACTCGAGCGTGGGCTTCACGAAATCGTCGAAATAGCGCAGCGCGAAGCCCGCCGCCTGATCCAGATCGGGATGGGTTTCGGGCGTTGCTTCCGGTGCATAGCGGCGGATGAAGCCCCACAGACTTTCCTTATCGGCCGCCCCTGCCACCGAAGCCAGATTGAGCAGCATAGAGAAGGGCACCACCATCTTGCTCTCCGGCGGCTGGCCGCCATGGATGTGCCAGACGGGGTTCGCCACCTGCTGCTCCAGCGTCTGCTCGGGATAGGCGCGCAGCTGCTGGTGATATTCATCCATCATCTTCGGGATGACATCGAAATGCAGCCGCTTCGCGGTCTTGGGCTTGAGGAACATGAAGTAACCCAAGCTCTCGGTCGAGGCATAGGTCAGCCATTCATCGATGGAAATACCGTTGCCCTTGGATTTCGAGATTTTCTCGCCATTGGCATCGAGGAATAGCTCATAGGTAAAATGCTCGGGCTTCTTGCCGCCGAGGATCTCGCAGATGCGGTCATAGATCGGGGTGTTGGTGGAATGGTCCTTGCCATACATCTCGAAATCGACGCCAAGCGCCGCCCAACGGGCCCCGAAATCCGGCTTCCATTGCAGCTTCACATTGCCGCCCGTCACCGGCAGCGTCCATTCACGGCCATCCTCGTCATCGAAGGTGATCGTGTAATCCGCGACATTCACCGATTTCATCGGGACATAGAGCACGCGGCCCGTCTCGGGATGGATCGGCAGGAAGATCGAATAGGTGGACGCCCGCTCGTCACGCAGCGATTTCAGCATCACCTTCATCACGGCATCATAATTCTCGACGGCGCGTTTGAGCACCTCGTCGAACTGGCCGGATTTATAGAATTCCGTCGCCGAGTAGAACTCGTAATCGAACCCGAATGTATCGAGGAAACGACGCAGCATGGCGTTGTTATGATGGCCGAAGCTCTCGAATTCCTCGAAGGGGTCGGGCACCGAGGTCAGCGGCTTTTGCGCATTCTCGTGCAGCATCTCCTGGTTCGGCACGTTCGAGGGCACCTTGCGCATACCATCCATGTCATCCGAGAAGCAGATCAGACGCGTCGGAATATCCGAGATCGCCTCGAACGCGCGACGGATCATGGTCGTGCGCGCAACCTCGCCAAAGGTGCCGATATGCGGCAGCCCCGAAGGCCCGTAGCCGGTCTCGAACAGCACCGATCCGCTGGCCGGCGGCTCTTTCTCATAGCGTTTGAGGATATTGCGCGCTTCCTCAAAGGGCCATGCTTTGGACTTCATTGCGGCGTCGCGCAGAGTGCTCATGCTATACCTCGACAGAGTGGAAATGGGCGAAAACCCGCCCCGTTGCCCTTCCCCTATTGAACGCGGGCAGGGTCGTCAATAACTCAGCAGGTATAACCCTGTTGCAAAGGACCAAAGACAATGCCGGATGCCCTTCCCCCGCTTTCGCCGCAAGATGCCCTTGTGGCGGTCATGGTGGCGGTTTCCGCCTCCGATGAAGAGATCCGCACCTCGGAACTGCTCGCCATCGAGCGGATCGTGAACAACCTGCCCGCCTTTGGCGGCTATGACGCGGACCGTATCGGCACGATCGCCCGCACGGTCTATGCGCTGTTCGAGGAAGAGGACGGGCTGGAGGCGCTGTTCGGCCTTGTGCGCGAGGCGCTGCCCGACGCCGCATTCGAGACCGCCTATGCGCTGGCCTGCGATGTGGCCGCAGCCGATGGCACGCTCAACCAGCCCGAACTGCGGATGCTGGAGGAGACCCGCATCGAGCTGGGCCTCGACCGGCTGCATGCGGCGGCCATCGAACGCGGTGCCCGCGCCCGTCACATGCCCCTGCCCGCCTGACGCTCAGCCGTAAACGGCACCCCAGCGCATAAGTAGCTGCGATTGCAGGATCTTTGAGCGCTTGACCCATTGCACGGAACCGGCAGGGCGATCCTCGTCCTGGGTCCGGCGGCGGCGGTCCACGTCGCCGGTCAGGATCGAGAAGACCAGTTCGCGCCCGTTGGGGGCCGTCATATAGCCCGTCAGCGTGGAGACGAAATTCAGCGTGCCGGTCTTGGCATCCACCCGGAACGGCTGGCTGGCATAGGTCTTGCCCGAAGCATCGCGCATCTTGAACGGCTTCACCAGATTGCGCAGCCCCACCGGCTGACCTGCGGCCATCACCCGCACCATGTCGAGGGGCGTGACCCGCGAATTGCCGCCCAGCCCCGAATGATCGACCAGATCGATGGCCTGCGTGCCCGCGCGTGCGGCAATCCATTGGCTCATCGACGCACCCGACCGCCCGACCGAGGCCGGAAGCCCGCGCACGGTCGAAGAAGTCATACCCACAGCCTCCGCCGTGAGATTGGTCGAATATTTCAGCATATCCTCCAGAATATCGGGCAGGCGATGCGAGGCATGGGTCACCAGAACCGTGCCTGCAGGCTGCGATCTGGCCTCTTCGGCTGCGGGCAGCGGACAGCCCTGAGACCGTGCCAGCGTCTGGAACACATCGCCCGCATAGGCCACCGGATGGCGCACGGGCAACCAGCGCGAGCCCGAGCGCCCCAGCGCCGAGGCCGCAACCGACCATTGCTCCTTGCCACCCCGATCCGAATAGGAAAACAGCGGTGCCTGCCGCGCGGCGACCGTCATCGAGGCGGTATAGGCGCGGGGTTTATACGCATCGCCCGGCGCATCCATCGTCACCTGATAGCCGTTGCCCGCCCGCTTCCACGCGAAATAGACACGGTTGAAGTTGAGGATCAGGCCCGACACGGCGGGGTTGTAGCTCACATAGACCGGCTGGTCGCGCGCGATCTCCTCGGCATAGGGAATCGCCCCGCCCCAGACCAGAAAGCGCCCAGTGATCCCGCGCACGCCGATGCGCGACAGTTCCGCCGCCATCGCCCCCAGATCATCGGTGGACAATGTCGGATCGGCCCCGCCCGAAAGCACCAGATCGCCCTGGATGACCCCGCCCACAACCGGACCCGTCGCGATCAGACGCGTGCCGAAGCGGTAATCGGTGCCAAGGGTTTCAAGGGCATAGAGGGTGGTGACCGTCTTGGCGGTGGAGGCGGGAGGCATATGCAGATCGGGGTGACGCTGCTCCAGCACCTGCCCGCTGCGCGCATCCATAACCACAAATCCCACATCGCCGCCAAGCTGGGCGGCCTGCACATAGGCCTCGGAGGACGACACCTGCGCCTGAGCGATAGAGGGTGGCGCCGCTAGCCCCAAGCCTGTCGCTGCCAAACCCGTGACGAAACCGCGCCGAGATACCTGCATAATGCCTAACTGCCCTTTCGTGGAATGGCCACAAGGGTAGCGCGGGCTGGGCTATGGTTCAAGCGCCGCGCGCGGGACTTTTCCACTCGCCTGCGGCACGGATACGGGTCGAGGATTCCGCCGACATCGGCATATTGATGAAGCACCATTGGGGTGCGCCACTCCCGGCCAGCTCGCGCGAACGCCACCCCGGCAGCTTCGCATTGGCAAAAACCCGCGCAGCCTTGGAATAGCGCGCCCGCATCAACAGGCCCGGGCGCGCCAGCACCCCGACCGGCATCCGGTGGAAGATATCGCGCCAGTGATCCCAGCGGTCGATCTGGATCAGGTTATCCGCGCCCATCAGCCACACGAAATTCACGCCGCGATAATGCGATTGCAGCGCATTCAACGTATCGGCGGTGAAATGTGTCCCCAAACGCTGTTCGAGATCGGTGATCTTTACGCGCGGGTCGGGCATGACCTCGCGGGCCCGCGCCATCCGGTCGGCAAGCGCCGCCGGTCCCTGCGGCTTCAACGGATTGCCCGGACTGACCAGCCACCAGACCTCATCCAGCGCGAACCGGCGTAGCGCGATCCGGCTGATATGCGCATGGCCGGCATGAGCCGGATCGAAAGACCCGCCCAACAAACCGATACGCATGCCCGGACGGGCTATGGGAAAATTCTGGCTCATGCGCGAAGACCTAGCCAAAGCGCATGGGGTTGGAAAGCCCTAATGCGACAAATTGCCACCCGCGGGCATGCAAATCGGCAGTGTTCTCAGAGGGCAAGCCCCATGCCCGGCGTCGAGAGAGTGCAGCGTGCACGCCCCTCGCGCTTGGATTTGTAAAGGGCCGCATCCGCATCCGCCATCATCTCCTCGGCCAGCGGGTCGGCGTAATCCTTCGACATGGCCACACCGATGGAGCCCGAGATGCGGCATTCATGCCCCTCGAAGGGGATCGGCACCTCGAGCCGCGCGATGATGCGCTCGCCCATATGCTGCAGACGGCTGGGCTCCAGCGAATCCCGCAGAAGCATTACGAATTCATCGCCCCCCACGCGCGAGACGACATCCATCTCGCGGGTCTCCTCGCGCAGGATCTTGGCAACCTCGGCCAGCACATGATCGCCCGCCGCATGACCCAGAGTATCATTGACCGCCTTGAAATGATCGAGATCGAGTTGCGCCAGCGCAAATGGTGCGCCGCCGCGGCGCGATGCCTCGAGTGTAGCCTCCAGCGCGATATCGAAGGCGCGTCGGTTGGACAGCCCTGTCAGCGGATCGGTGCGCGCGGCATCCTCGGCCGAACGGCGCGCCCGCTCCAACCGGCTGTTCAGCGCGCGCAGCTCTCCCAGCACGGCAGTTTTAGCCTCCTGCAGATAGAGAAGCTCCATCGTCAGGTCGGAGGTAGTGAAATCAGCCTCGGTCAGGCGGAAGGCGCGGATGGCCTTGTTAAGATGGACCCCGAAGGTGAGGTTGAGCATCAGCCCCTCCTCGACCAGTGGCACGGCCACACCGCGCAGCGACACGTCGGGCCAGCTACGCGGTGTCAGATGCAGCCGGTGCGAGGGCGACAGATCGAACGCCGCCTGCCGCATCCGTCCCCGCCCCATCTGGAAGCAATCGGTCACCGAATGACCGATGGCCGATGGCCCGCCCACAACTTTCGAGAGCGTCGGGCCCATCCCGAGGATCGTCCCTTCGGCATCGAGCCAGAGGAACATCGGCATCAGCTCCCCCAGCGCCTTGATCGAAAGGCGCGGCAGAGAGGGTTTGCGCGCGGTATCACTGGAATTTACCAACATCATGACTGACCTATCGCCAGATCGAAACTGCGTCCTTCGGCAAAGCTTTCCTCGAGCAGGGTTACCAGAACCGATTCCCGTAGCAAACCTTCGGCCCGGATCTCCTCGTCCGTCAGGGCTTCCGGATCGTGCTCCTGATCAAGATATTCGATAAAGGCCAGCGCGCCGTAATCATCGGCCATCGCCCGCACGAGACCGGTAATCGCCGCGCCCCAGCCCAGAACCGGACTGTGCACACGCAGCCGGTAGACACCGGATTGCTCGAGAGAGCAGGTGATCTCGGGCATCTCCAGATCGGGGAGCGCCATCTGGGCGCGCCCCTGCAACTCGCTGAGAGAGGACAGGAATTCCCGGTAGTTCGGGCCACTGAACCGCAGAAGTCTGCGCACAGGCTCGATCATGGCGACATAAGCACCGAGATCCTCGAGAAAAACGAGGGGCGGCTTGTTCAGCCGTGCGGAGGCTGCGGCCAGAAGCGCATCGGTATGCGCATTGTCATAGGTCAACATCGCCTCGTAACCCTCGGGGGAAATCCCCAGATCGGAGGCAACATCAAGCCAGACCGACGGACCATAATTTCCCGTCAGAAACGTCTGGATAGAGGTGTTTATAAGACCATGCATGATAATCGGACCCGTATTGAACGTAATCTCCGTCCAGCATTAGGCTCCGACTGTTAAAATACCCTCAACCCGTCACAGGACACAGATCACAATCCTGCCGTGCAAGCCATTGCGGCAGCTCGCCAATGTCACCGAGCACCGCGCGGGCATGGGGCGCAAGATCCTCCGCACTTGCAGGGCCTGTCAGGACCCCGACCGGCACCATCCCCGCCGCCTTCGCCGCCTGCAGGTCATGCAGGCTGTCACCCAGCATCACGCAATGCGCAGGCGCCACCCCGAGCCTGTGCGCTAGCGCCAGAAGCGGAGCCGGATCGGGCTTGGCCCCGTGCCCGCTATCCGCCCCGAAGACACAGTCAAAATAGTCGAGCGCCGCCTCGCGGGTCAGGTGCACCTTGGCCGAGGCCTCGGAATCATTGGTCATGACCCCCAGCTTCAGCCCCATCCCGCGCAATTGCGGCAAGAGCACATCCAGCGGGGCTGCGGCCACCTGCGGCGCCTCCTGCGCCATCAGATGCATCTCCCGCGCCAGATCGGAGGCCGTGCGTTTCGGCAGATGGGCCAGCATCGCCTCTACGATCTCGTCCATCGTTCCGGCAATGGCCACGGAGGTAGGGCGGAAGCGCGATGCCGCCAGATCATAATCGATCGCCCCTGCCAGATCGGCCCTGAGGACCGTATCCCCCGCCGAAAGATGGTCCAGAAGCCGCGCGGCCCAGACCCCCCATGTGGCGTGGAAGTCGAACAGCGTGCCGTCCTTGTCAAATAGCAGGGCCTTGATATCCATACTGTCTCCCTCAGGTCCAGTGCATCTGGTCGCCGCCGCCCAATACGGCCCGCGCCATCACCAGCTCCTCCGGACGGTGCCCCATATCCTGCGCGCAGCCAAGAACCCATTCATCCTGCGTCAGGATAAAATCGAGGATCGCGGTCTGGAAACCTGCATCCTGCGCGATGGTGCGGATCTGGCTGGCATCAGCGCCGCTGACATTGAGAAAGGCCTCAAGCAGACTTTCCTGCCCCGCAAGCCACCCCAAAGCGCCGAGCGCGATTTCTTCGGCATATTCTTGCCGCATTCCGGCCCCCTTTCCGACAAGTCGAAACATTTTATTAACCTAATCCCAAGCAATATGCACAAGAGAATTAACGCCGAGGGAGAACAAGGCGTCATGGCAGGCAAGATCCTCATTGCAGACCAGATCGCGACCCATCGCATCATGCTCAAGGCAAAGCTTTCGGGTGCACGCTACGATGTCGCACTGGCCAGTGACGGGCGGGGCGCGCTGGAATGCGCGATCCGTGAGCGGCCCGAACTGATCCTCATCGATCAGGCGCTGCCCGATATGACCGGCGTCGATCTGTGTCGCCGGATAAAGACCGACCCTCTTCTGAGCGAAATACCGGTGATCTTCCTGCATCAGGCGCAGGACATCGCCCAACGTCTGGCGGCGCTGCGGGCGGGCGCGGATGTGTGCCTGTCCAAACCCTATGACGAGATCCTGCTTCTGGCGCGGCTGCGCAGCCTGCTGCGGGCGCGCTCGACCGATGCCGAGATGCGCCTGCGCGAGAGCACCTTCCGCGATTTGGGCTTTGCCGAGGGGCCGACCACCTTTGCCGCCCCCTCGCGGATCGGGCTGATCGCGCCCACCCGTGCACAGGCATCGGTGTGGAAACAGGCGCTGGGACGGCATCTTCCGGCGAATTACCTCACAGTGCTGGACCGCTCGGAGGCATTGAGCCTTGCGACCGAGGCGCAATCGCCTTTCGATGCGCTGATCATCTCGGCCGACCTGTCGCGCCGCGACGAGGGGCTGCGGCTGATGGCGGAGCTGCGCGCCCGGGCGGGCTCGAAAGCGGCCGTGATCTGCATCGCCGCCGAGGATGCCGCGCGCGAGACGGCCGTAATGGCGCTGGATCTGGGGGCGGATGACGTGCTGCCTGCAGACATGAGTGCACGCGAGACCACCGAGGACATCACCCTGCGCCTGCGCCGCCATCTGGCGCGCAAACGCCGCCTCGACCAGAGCCGCAAGAACCTGACCGAGGGGCTCCGTCTGGCGACGATCGATCCGCTGACCGGCCTCTATAACCGTCGCTATGCCATGCCCCAGCTCGAACGCATCGCCGAGCATGCCCGCCGCAGCTCCAAGGAATTTGCGGTGATGTTGCTGGATCTCGACCGGTTCAAGAAGATCAACGACACCTATGGCCATGCGGTGGGCGATATGGTGCTGACCGAGGTCGCACGCCGCCTGAGCACCGTGCTGGGCGGCAATGACCTCCTGGCGCGTATCGGCGGCGAGGAGTTTCTGATAGCCCTCCCCGACTGTCCTGCCCGCGAGGCGCGTCTGGCCGCGGATCTGCTGTGCCGCGTCATCAACGAACGCCCGTTCCAGCGCGCCGATGGCAGCGCGTTGCATGTGACCATTTCCATCGGTCTGGTGCTGGGGGACAACCGTCTGCACTCGATCGACCATCTGGTCGAGGCGGCCGATCAGGCGATGATGATGTCCAAACATAACGGCCGCAATCAGGTCCAGGTCTATCACTGCCCCTCGGCCGCCTGATCCTCGCGAAAGGATATCGACAGAAAAACCGCCTGCCGTGACACACGGACAGGCGGTTTATCGTTCTGACGTCGTATGATGACACGCGTCCCGCGGTTATTGCGGCGGCGGGGGCGGCGGGCCGTCATTCTCGCGCACACGTTTGACAAAGGCATCGCGTGCCTCGGGCGTCAGCGTGCCCAGCCATTCCACCATCAGATCCTCACCCAGCTGAATCCGCGAGACGATCTGCATACGATGCGCGCTCAGCGCCGCCCGCACCGCATTCTCATCGAACGGTTCCGCGGCCACTTGGGTCAGGATCTCGTCGAGCCAGCGCTCCATATCCTGCGGCATGGCGGCCAGACCTACGCCCTCTTTCTCGGCCATGGAGGTCAGCGTCTTGCGATCCGCCTCCGTCAGACCACGGTCGAAGGGACCGAGCCCCACCTGCGGCGGCGGGGGCGGCGGCATGTGGCGCGGCGCGAAGAACCCTCCGATAAAGACCCCTGCCACCAATAGATTGAGCGTCAGCGAGGCAACAAGCCCCCAACGGGTCTTGCGACCGCTTCCGCTACGCGCCTGCGTCATTCAGTTCACTCCCGAAAGGCTTATGCCATAGCCGGAGACCGAGAACAGATCCCCCGTCGGCAGGAGTTCGATGGTAGTGGCCTGCGCGCTCGACACGGCGCCATTGCCCCAAAACGCGAGCGGGTTGCCGCTACTGAAGCCGATTGCCACACCGGTGCAGGCCGCAGCCACCATGCCGCCCATGGGTAGCCAGTTGCGTGCGAGATCCTGCATGAACCCGCCCAGACGCGTCATCACGCCCGCCTTGCGCGGGACGCCGAAGCCCTGCTGGACCTCCAGCGCATCGCCCATGATCCGCGCCAGAAAATCGGGCGAGGCCTCGGGCGCATGATCGCGCGCTGCCTGCCAGAACGGCTCGAGTTTTTGTTCGTCCACCATGGTCACACCCTCCATAACGGCCCGCTTCCTGCCCTGCACCCTACACCAGAACAGACGGGTTTGCTAATCCTTGCCATAGCCGAGGCTGTCCTTGCGCTGGCCCAGCAAAGTGGCCAGAGCGCGTTTGCCGCGTGCTGTCAGGCTTTCTACGGCCTCCACGCCGGTTTCCATCGCTTCCGCGATCTCCGGATTCGACAATCCTTCGATATGGCGCAAAATAACAGCCTGTTTCTGGCGTTCGGGCAGCTGGTCGAGCGCCCATTCGAGCGCCTGCGCCCGCTGCGCCTCAAGCATCTGCTCGTCGACGGAAGGCCGGCCATCCTCGGGTTCGCCCGCCTCGTCGAGCGACGCCGTGCGTCGTTTGCGCAGACGGTCGGTCGCTAGATTGGAGGTCACGCGATAAAGCCATGTCGAAACTTTGGCCTCGCCTTCGCGCCATTCGGGTGCCACTTTCCACAGCCGGAGCATGGCTTCCTGTGCCACATCCTCGGCTTCGGTCTCGTCGCGCAACATCCGGCAGGCAAGGCGGAAGCTCAATGGCGCAAGGCGCACTGTCAGCGCTTGCGCTGCAGCACGGTCACCCCGGCCATAAGCCAGAAGCAAAGCCTCGTCGGACTTGTCTGCTTCCATATCGAATGCCATTCCTTTCACCCTTCCCCTAGCAGATACGGCATCTTACGCAAGGCGGGTCGGCAAAAGACCGGCCCGCATGAGCGCGCCGGTCAATCCTGTCTCGCAGGGCCTTAGTTGGCCTCGGTCTCGGGTGCATCGCCTGCGGGCGGCATCGGCGGACGGCCATCCATATCGCCTTTCGGGCCACGGTCACCTTTGGGCCCGTGATCTTTAAACCCCTGATCGCCGCCTTTGCCCATACGCGGGCCATGATCGCCACCCGGACCGCGCTTGCCGTCATGCTGTCCGCGCATCTCGGCGCGACGCTCCTGCATCATCTTCTGTGCTGCTTCCAGCTCGGAAGCCTCGAGCTTGCCGTCACCATTGGTATCGGCCTTCTCGAAGAAGCGCAGACCCGGCTCGGGCTTCTGGGCCAGTTCTGCCGCGCTCAGCTTGCCGTCGCCATCGGCATCCATCATCTCGAAGCGCTCTTTCACATGCTTCTCGATGCGGGCCTGCGCATCAGCCATCTCGGCGGCGACCATCTCTTCCTCGGAGATGAAGCCATCGCCATTGGCGTCAAGCTTCTTGGCCTTATCGACGCGGGGGGCCTGCATCTCTTCCAGCGTGATGACGCCATCCTTATTGGTGTCAAAGCGCGAGAAATCCATTACCGGACCGCCTTTGGGACCTTTGCCCATCGGACCTTCCGCACGGACCTGCTGGCTCTGGGCGGGTTTGGTCTGCGCGGATTGGGTCTGGGCGTCCTGCGCGATGGCGGCACCCGCCACGGCAAGACCGCTGGTTGCCAGAAGAACTGCACCGATGGATTTCTTGAACGTCGTTTTCATCTCGAACTCCTCACCGATCCTGTTACGGACCTATCTCGTTCTACGGGCGCAAGCTGCCTTTCCGTTGCAGATCCGGCGCCGTATGATTGCGTTTCCAACTCTTCCGAAGGTCCTTCATGTCCTTCGACAAGACCTGTTCTGACGCCCGATCCTGAAGTGAGCCTGAAGCCAGCTTAAGCTTCGATCACATTGCCATCACGAGAAGCGGAGATCCGCATGCAGACGCCCCCCATCCATGATGCCTGTTCGATTATCCTGTGGAAGAAAACCGCGCGCGGGAGTGCCGTGCTGATGGGCCAGCGAGGCGCGGGGGCGAGCTTCATGCCCCATAAATTCGTCTTTCCCGGCGGGAGGTTGGATGACACGGATCATGACGCCCCCTTCCAGTCACTCGATGCGCAATGCCAGCGCAGGCTCGGGCCGCAGGCAGGGGCGCTGATCCGCTGCGGGCTGCGCGAGCTGACCGAGGAAACGGGGCTGGAGCTGGATCGCGCGCAGGATCTGCGATTCGTCTTCCGTGCGATCACCCCGCCCCGACGCTCCAGACGCTTCGATGCGCGGTTCCTGATGGGACCGGCCTCGGCGTTGAGGCAGACAGCTCAGCCCCTGCCGCCCGATGGGGAGCTGTCGCATCTGACATGGGTGCCGCTGGCCGAGGCGCGCCGCCTTGACCTGCCGTTTGTCACCGAGTTGGTTCTGGCCGAGGTCGCAGCCCTTCTCACAGGCACGCCGCAGGACGGCGTGCCGTTTTTCGAGACGCGCGGGCCGCGGGCGCGGTTCGAGCGGATCCTCTAGGCGGCCATCACCACCGCCAGCACCGAGACCAGCACAAGGGCGATGCCCACCATCTCGCGCCGGTGCAGGCGTTCGTGGAAGATCAGGATCGAGGCGCCCAGCGTGAAGACCATCTCCACCTGCCCCAGCGCCCGCACATAGGCGGCATTCTGGAGGGCAAAGGCCATGAACCAGCCCGCAGAGCCCGCAGCCCCGAGAATACCGACCCAGATCGTGCGCGACCATGCGCCCATCACACGGGTCAGCTCGCCCTTCTCGCGCAGGCGCAGGTAAAGCCCCATGCCAAGCGTCTGCGCCGTGGTCACACAGGCCAGCGTCGCCAAGGCGCGGTCAAAGAAGGCGAAGGGCATGAGTTCCAGCGTGGCGCCGCGATAGGCGATGGCCGACAGGCCGAAGAGCCCGCCCGCGATGATGCCGTAGAATGCGGGCTTTCCTGCCGCGCCCCCTTGCGGCGGGCGAGAGAGGCACAGCACCCCTACAAGCCCCAGCACGATCCCCGCCCAGCCCAGCGGCGCCACATGATCGCCCAGAAACACCAGCGACATCAGCGCGACCTGCACCACCTCGGTCTTGGTGAAGGCCACCCCCACCGCGAAATTGCGCAGCTGGAACAGCCGCACCAGCAGCAGCGTGGCGGATGCCTGCGCCGCCCCGCCGATGATGACATAGGCCCAGAACACCCCGCCCATCTTGGAAAACAGATCCAGCGGGGCCGCCATCTGCGGCACAAGCGCCAGCGTGCCCGCGATCGCCAGAGGCGCGCCGAAGACAAAGCGGGAAAATGTGGCGCCACCTGCCGATAGCCCCGAACCCGCCAGCTTTTTCTGGAGCACGAACCGGCCCGTTTGCAGGGCTGCGGCCAGAAGGGTCAGGAGGATCCACATATGCGTAACTTTCCGATTTGCATAAAGAAAAATAGCCCGCGCAGGGACCCCGCGCAGGCTGGTGGTTACGATCCCGCGAAAACGGGATCAGTTGGTGATAAGGTTGAGGTGGTAGCCGTTGAACGCCATGACTTCACGCGCCGCCGTCATCAGGTCCGAACGCGGCCCGACCGAGGGGCGCACCATGATCTGGCCCCAGCGCCCCGAGGGCGTGCCCAGCGCGACGATCCGGTAATCCTGATCGACCCACAGCACCCAGACCGGCTCGCGGCCATAGCTGTCGGTGGTGGTGATCCGCCCGCCCGGACCGGTGACAAAGGCATTGCCGTGCAGAACGCGCGGCGCTTTGCCATCGGTGCAATCGGTGCCCGACAGACGGTAGCTATCCTTGCCGAACGGGGCCCAGACCTGTTTCGCACCCGCGCAATTGGGCGTGTTCGAGGCCATGACCAGCCATTCCCCGCCAAAACGTTTGGGGTCAAACAGCGAGGCCGAGGAGATGCCCGATTTCGGGTCGCGCACCAGAGGCTCGGGCGCGTGACCGCATCCGGCCAGCGCCAGAGCGGCGAGACCGCCCGCAAGAACCAGTTTCCGGCCTATCCCAGACATTGAGTGACACTCATCCCGTTTTCGGTGCGGATGTCGTTGCAGCCCATCAGGGGCTTCAACGGCGCACAGGTGTTCGACCGGGCGAGACATTCGCCCTCGCAATCGGACGCCTTGGAACAGGACTTACCCGCATCTTTCGGCGTCGTCACGCAAATTGCGCCATCGGAACGCTGTTTCCACACACCGCCACGCTTTGTGCAGGCTTCCTGCAACAGGGTGGCGCGGGCCTTGCCAACGGCGGGGAGCGGCTCTGCCGCAGACCTGCCCGGTTTCGGCAGGTCGAACTGGCAGGAGGCGGCACCCAGGAGCGCCACCCCCAGAAGGAGCACCTTAATAGGGCATCGGGTAATCATGATGCACCTTGGCAATCGCCGCCTTCACCTCATCCGAAAGCACCATTCCCGCCGCGTCGATCGATTTTTCGATTTGCGCAACCGAGCGTCCACCGATGATCGGCAGGCAGGGGAAGGGACGGTCGAGCGTGAAAGCAATCGCCATGGTGATCGGGTCAAGCCCGTGATCGCGGGCGATCTTCACATACATGTCGGCGATATCGAAAGCGCGCGGATTGGCACGCCCGCCCAGATCGCCATTGACCGACATGCGCGAGCCCGCAGGCACAGCGCCTTTGGAATACTGGCCGGAAAGAGCCCCTGCCGCGAGCGGCGAATAGGCCAGAAGGGTCACATCCTCATGCACGCCCAGTTCGGCCAGATCGAGGTCGTAATAGCGGCACATGAGCGAATATTCGTTCTGGATCGAGGCGACACGCGGACCGTGACCCGCCTCGGCCAGCTCGAGGAACTGCGCGGTGCCCCATGCGCTCTCGTTGGACAGGCCGAAGGCGCGCAGCTTGCCTTCCTTCACCAGCGCATCAAGGGTCTCGAGGCATTCGACCATATTGGCGCGGATCGCGTCTTTGGAAGGCTGCTTGTCGGGAGCGAAACTCCATGTCTTGCGGAAGTGGTAGCTGCCGCGATTGGGCCAGTGGAACTGGTAGAGGTCGATATAGTCGGTCTGCAGGCGGCGCAGGCTGTCCTCGACGCAGCCACGGATGGACTTGGCGTTGATCTCCTCGCCATCACGCACCGCACCGCCCTCGCCCGCGATCTTGGTGGCCAGCACCAGATCATCGCGCTTGCCACGTTTGGCCAGCCAGTTCCCGATGATCTCCTCGGTGCGGCCTGCGGTTTCCTTTTTCACGGGATTGACCGGATACATCTCGGCGGTGTCGATGAAATCCACGCCGCGATCGAGGGCGTAATCCAGCTGGGCGTGGCCATTCTCCTCGCTGTCTTGCGAGCCCCAAGTCATGGAGCCGAGGCAGATTTCGGTGACCTCGATATCGGTCCGGCCGAGTTTCACTTTCCGCATGGTGGTTTGTCCTTGTTCTTGGCTGTTTTACACAGCTTCGGGGAGGTTCGGGCGCGACCCTGCCATAGGGTCCGGCCAGACAAAAGGCCCCGTAACAGGGCCTTTTGTGCAGTCATTCACAGGCTTGCCTGCATGTCACTCGACACGGTCGATCAGATCGCCATAGCCTTCGGCTTCCATCTCCTCCACCGGCACAAAGCGGAGCGAGGCGGAGTTGATGCAATAGCGCAGCCCCCCCTGATCGCGCGGACCGTCAGGGAAGACATGGCCCAGATGGCTGTCGCCATGGGTCGAGCGCACCTCGGTGCGGACCATCCCGTGGGAGGTGTCGTTGATCTCGACGATATGCTCGTCCAGAAGCGGTCGGGTGAAGCTCGGCCAGCCGCAGCCGCTTTCATATTTGGCCGAAGAGGCAAAGAGCGGCTCGCCCGAGACGATGTCCACATAGATCCCCTTGCGCTTTTCATTGAGATATTCGCCCGTCCCAGGACGCTCGGTCCCCGATTGCTGGGTCACGCGGAACTGCTCGGGGCTCAGACGCTCGATGGCTTCGGCGGTCTTGGCATAGGTCTTTTCGATGCTCATGGATATCTCCTTTGCTTGCCCTCAAACATATGTAGCCCGCGCGAAAAGCAAAGGGGCAAACGGCAGCAGGCTGCGGGAATTGGGGCACGGGGCCTGTCCCGCGGCGGTGTCCCGCCATGCCAAATCGGGCGCTGACCCTTGAATTACCGCCCGTTCATGGCAACATATCACTGTGGCGCCGCGCTCTTACGCGCCCGGTTTGCAAGACCTGTTCCCCCATATGCCTATCCCCCAGCCCTGCCCCTATGATGGAGCCGCCCTTGGCCGATACGCCTCTCTCCCCCGCCCCACATTCCGATAGCGAGGCCCATCGCTATGCGCATGAGCTGTCGCGCCATCTGCGCTGGCTCGACAGTTTCACCGGTGCCGCGCTGGGGGTGCTGGCGGCGGCCTCGGGGATCTATACCTATCTCGGTGTGCGCTCGCTGCTCGATGATAGCGGCGCATGGACCACCTTCGCGGCGCTGAGCTATTCGCTGGCCGTCTCGGTCGGGATCTTTGTCTTCTGGTCCTACATGATGCGGCTGCTGCCCGCGATGCGCACGGCGGCCTCGCGTCTGGGCCTGCTTATGAGCATGGCGCTCGGGTCGCTTGCCATCATCGCGATGTCGAGCTGGCTCAATGCGGCAGCCCTTGCAGGCGCGGCCGCCGTCGAGCAGCATCTGGCCCATACCGTGCAGGAATACCAGACAGCCCTCGAACGCACCCATGCCAATACCATCGCCGGTCAGGCGCTCCAGCGTGATGTGGCGCGTGTGCGTGACACATTCGACGGGCTCTCCGAGCAGGAGGCCACGGGCGATCTGTCGGGCCTTGCGGGGCGTGGCGCGGTGTTCCGTGTCCTCACCCAGAAATCCAACGAGTTGCAGGGGCTCGAGGCGCAGATTGCCGCCCAAGACAAAGCGGTGGAGGAAGCCTTTGCCAATGGCAATGCCATCCTGTCGCGGATGCGGGCGCTCTCGGTCGAGCCCGGAGCGGTCGAGGGCCGTTCGGTGCGTTTTTCCGAAGAGGCCGTGCGGCTTTCGGCCATTATCGCGGGACTGCGCCAGCTGAACGTGGCGCCGCTGGTGATGCGGGCCGCCGCCGATCTGCGGGATTCGGTGGTGCTGCCCGATCTTGATGCCAGCACCGATGCAGGGCGTAATTCGCAGCAGAGCACGATTGCCTCGGTGCTGACGCTTCTGGGGGATCGTGCCAGCACACTGGAGAGCGCGGCCCAAGAGGTGCAGGCTTTGCCCGAACCCGCCGAGATCGAATATACCGCGCTCTCGGCTGCGGATGCCGTCATCCGCTATGCGGGCAATTTCGTGCCCTCATGGGCAGGGGCGATTGCCATCGACCTGCTGCCTGCGGTACTGGTCTTCATCCTGATGGTGGTGCAATCGGCCATCCGTCAGGCGCAGGGTGCGCATGCGCCAGAGGAGCATATGACGGTGGCCGAGCTGCGCGCCGCGCTGGCGGCGGCCCGCGACCTGAATATCGGACCGGATCCGGTGCCGAGCAGGCCCGCGATGCCCGTCTCGGCCACCGATCCCCCCGCGCCTGTCCATGCCGCGTCCATTCGGCCCGTGGAGCGCGCGCATGAGTGAGGTGGCCCACCCGAGCAACCCGTCGCCAGAGCCCCCCCGCAACCGCATCCGCAGCGTGATCGTGGCACTGGTGGGGGCGCAGGTGGCGATAGGCGCGGCATTGATGGCCATTGATCTGAGCCAGAACTGGGGCGCGCGCGATCCGCTGACATCGCCGCTGCCCGCAGGCCCTGCAACCCGCCCCTATTCGCCCGACCGCCGTCCGGGCACCGCCCCCGGCGTGCCTGCGCCGCAAGGCCCGATGCCCGAGCGGCTCGAACTGGGGGGCGAAGGGGCCGATCTGACCCTGACCGGGCAGATTGCCGTGGGCGATGCCGCGCGCATTACCGAAGAATTGCGCCGCCGCGCCGCAACCGGCCAGAGCATCGAGACGGTCGCGCTCGATTCCACCGGCGGCTCGGTCTCGGATGCGCTGGAGATCGGGCAGGTGCTGCGCGATAGCGGCATCGCCACCCGCGTGGGTGACGGGGCCATCTGCCTTTCGGCCTGTCCCTATCTCTTTGCGGGCGGCACCGCGCGCGAGGTGAGTGCCAATGGCAAATTGGGGGTGCACCAGCACAGTTTCGGCACGAGCGCCATTCTGCCCGCCTTCATGGCAGTCGAAAGCGTGCAGCGCGGACAGGCGCAGGTGATGGCCTATCTGATCGCGATGGGCATCGATCCGGCGGTGATGGAACCTGCCATGCGCACCCCGCCGGACCAGATCTATCTACTGTCGCAAGACGAGCTGAAGAGCTTCGGGTTCGTCCAGGAATAAGTCGGGCCGATCCGGCGGATACCGGTCAGGCCGGAACCGGTGCCCCCTGACGGATGAGCTGGCGCACCCAGTCGAGTTTCTCCGAGACTTTCGGGGTGAGCACGAACGGGTAGAAACTCGGATGGCCCAGACTGTCATTGAGCGCATTGAGCGCCAAGGACAGTGCAACCCATGTCGAGACCAGATCCGCCATCGGGATCTCCAGAAGCCATGGCAGGACCTGACGCTGATCGGACGGGGCATCAAGCCGGTGATCCTCGGGCATCAGACCATGGCCCAGGGCCGTTTCCAGCCCGTCGAGAATATGCAGCAGATTGGCCCAGCTTTCGGCAAAGTCCTCATAGGCATGCGCTGTGGCATATTCGGAGACGAACTCCTGCTCCCAGCCCTCTGGTGCGGGATTGGCGTAATGGCGCTCGAGGGCTGCGCCATAATCCTCGCGATCATCGCCGAACAGCGCACGGCACGAAGCCAGCCGGTCCTCGTATGGGCGCACCATCACCTCCCAGAAGGCATGGCCGCTCTCGTGGCGCAGATGGCCGATCAGGGTGCGGTAGGGCTCGCCCATCTCCGCGCGGGTGGCCGCGCGCAGATCGTCATCGGCTTCCGAGAGGTTGAGGGTGATATCGCCATCGGCATGGCCCATGATCACCTTCTCGCCCGCATCGGGCGACTTGAACAGGAAGCGCGGGCGTGGTGTCTGGCCGTCGGTATCGGTCAGCGGCAGGCCCAGCAGCACCGCCATCCGCATCAGGTTGCGCTTGGCGGCCTCGAACTCGGCCCAACGGGTGACATCCTCCTCGGTCGACAGATCGGGGATCACCGTCGTATGGCGGCACGAGAGACACAGCCCTCCCTCTTCCTCGGCCGCCCAGTTGCACCCGATAATCGCGCGGTTGGCACAGGCAGGCAAGGCCGCCGATCCCATCGCCCCGAACCCCTGACCGGGCACGAATTCGAGCGCCGTATTACAGGACAGACAGGTCTGGTTGTTGAAATACACTTCCGCCCCGCAGGACGGACACCGGTAGCGCATCATGATCAGGGCTCCTCTGGCCTGCAGTGCGCAGGCGGTCCAATGATGCCACACAGATGGCGCGGCGGAGACTGCGGACAATATCGGCTGCACAATAAGTTTATTTGCCAAGCGACGGAACTTTTCGCGCGGCGGCCCGTTCATGACCATGGCCGATCAGGACCAAGCAGCAACGCTGGGGAAAAATGCGAGATGAGGGAGAAAAAGAGGTGCCAGATATGTCTTTTGACATAGCATAAAGCCAGCCCCCATGCCATCTGTTGATGAAACTTCCCAGAGGCCAAGCCGACAGCCGGCCGTCACCTCTTCGGCCCGTGCCATGCCATTCCCTATTTCTTGTCAAATAAAGGCCAGACCAGACTTGCTACACTCTCCCGCCGCGCCACGCGAGGCATCCAATCTGCGAGATGCCCTGCGCCTGCGGCTTGCTCCGGCGCATGCCTCCATCGACACCGCCTTCTCAACCCTCGATCTGACAGAGGACGGGGATTACCGGATTTTCCTGCGCGCCCATCATGACGCCCTGATGCAAATGGCACGGGCCATGCAGGGTCAGCCGCCCAGCGCAGGCACAGCGCTGCTTGCAGATCTTCTGGCCGCGATCGGAACCGATCTGCGGGAACTGGACGGCCCGCCGGCTTCGCCGACTGCGCCTCCACCAACCGCTCCCCTGCATCCTTTGGCCTTCGATTACATCCTCTTCGGCTCACGGCTCGGCAATCAGGTGCTGGCCAAACGCCGCGTCAAGGCATTGGCTGCCAAGGGCCGCACCGAGAGCGCCAATCGCTATCTGTGCCATCCGTTCGATCCTCGGCTCTGGCAGAGTTTTCTTCACCAAGCCACCAATATTCCAGTAGAAAATCGCCAGACTGATTGTATTATCGCGGATGCCGAGCGGTGCTTTGGATGGTTTTCCATGGCGCTTTCGCAACATGTTACGCCCCCCACTGACCCGCAGCACCACCTGCGGGCACAGAAAGCGCCGTTATGACACAGAACCAGAGCATGACCGTCGAGACGGATCTGACCAATTGTGATCGCGAGCCGATCCACCAGCTGGGCCGCGTGCAAAGCTGGGCCTGCCTGATCGCGCTCAGCCATGACTGGATCGTGCAGCACCATTCGGAAAATACCAGCCGGATGCTGGGGCTCAAACAGGACGACCTGCTGGGGCTGCCGATCTCGGACCTGCTGCCGGTGCAGACCCAGCAGTTGATCCGCGCCCATATCACGCGGCTGAGCCTCGACCAGACGAGTGTACGTCTCTTCGGGCTCGAGATCGGACGTCGCGGGGTGCATTTCGATGTGGCGGCCCATGCCTACAAGCACGGGTTCATTCTCGAATTCGAGGTGAAAAGATCCGTCAACCATATCAGCGATCTGGCCGTAGTGCAGCCACTGGTGCAGAAACTTGCCACGATGCGCGACATTACCCGCATGTCGGCCTCGGCTGCCGAGAGCGTGCGCCGGCTGACGGGGTTTGCACGGGTGATGGTCTATCAGTTCGGCGCGGATGGCTCGGGCAAGGTGATCGCCGAGGCGCTGGCCCCCGGAATGGAGGGCTATCTGGGCCTGCGCTTTCCGGGATCGGACATCCCCAAACAGGCGCGCGCGCTCTATATGCGCTCGCTCCTGCGGTTGATCGGTGATGTGGATGATGCGGGCTCTGCTATCGTCCCCGCCCAGAACCCGTTGGGCGAGCCGCTGGACCTGTCGCTTTCAGTGGCCCGTTCGGTCTCGCCGATCCATCTGGAATATCTGCGCAATATGGGTGTGCAGGCCTCAATGTCGGTATCGATCCTCAATCGCGGCGAGCTTTGGGGGCTGATCGCCTGCCACCATCCCGAACCGCTGATCATGGATTACGAGAAGCGCACGGCCATCGAGCTGTTCGGCCAGCTGTTCTCCTACGAGCTGGCCCGCGCCGAAACGCAGGCGGAAAACGAATCCGCCCTACGCGCGCAGGATACCCACAACCGGATCATGGCGCTGGTGTCCAACACCAGCGAATGGGCCGAGAATTTCAACGACATTACCCGCCAGATCGAGGATCTTATCCAGTTTGACGGTGTCGCACTCTATAGTGACGGCAAGCTGATAACCCGTGGCACGGTGCCGAGCGAAGACCAGTTCTACCGGCTCGCGCGCTATCTCAATACGGCCTCGGGGGCGCATGTCTTCTCCACCGACAACCTGTCGAAGAACTTCCCTGCCGCCTCCGAGTATCAGAGCAGCTGCGCGGGTCTCTTGGCCCTGCCGATATCGCGCCGCCCGCGGGACTATCTGGTGCTCTTCCGCCGCGAGATCGCGCAATCGGTCACATGGGCGGGCAATCCCGAGAAGCCTGTGGAGCACGGGCCCTATGGCGACCGCCTGACACCCCGCAAAAGCTTCGAGGCATGGCGCGAGGTGGTGCATGGTCACTCCGCCCCTTGGGCCACGAGCGAGTTGCGCGCCGCCGAGGCGCTGCGTGGCACGCTTCTGGAGGTGGTGCTCAAACTCACCGATCAGGCCGAAAAAGAGCGCAAGCAGGCGCAGGAGCGGCAGGCGCTCCTGATTTCCGAGCTGAACCACCGCGTGCGCAATATTCTCAATCTGATCCGCTCGATCATGAAACAATCGAGCAACGGGGCCGAGACGCTGGGGCAGTTCACCGAGGCTCTGGACGGGCGGATCAGTGCGCTCTCGCGCGCCCATGACCAGCTGACCCGCGACCAGTTCTCGCCGATCCCGCTGGCCGAGCTGATCGAGGTGGAGGCCAATGCCTTCGGCTCGGGCAATACCAGCCGTCTGGAGTTCAAGGGTCAGGATATCATCATCAGCCCCGATGCCTTCACCCCGATGGCGCTGGTTTTCCATGAACTGGTGACCAATTCGGTCAAATACGGCGCGCTGCACGCCCCCAATGGCCGCGTTCAGATCACCATGAGCGAGGAGCGTGATGGCACATGGACCATCGCCTGGGTCGAGCGCGGCGGGCCCGTGGTGCGCGCGCCCACGCGGCGCGGCTTCGGTTCGACCGTGATCGAGAAAACCATTCCGCATGAGCTGAAAGGCGCCGCCGAGGTGCGTTACAACTCCGCGGGTGTCGAAGCCACCTTCTCATTGCCCGCCACTACCGTTATCGATCATCGCCCGTTTGAAGGTAATCCGGATATCACAATGCAAGATCAAAATTCCCCTGCAAGTGGCGAGCCCTGGGTCGGTGGACCGGCGCTGGTGTTGGAAGATACGATGATCGTGGCGCTGGATCTGGCAGGCATGCTGGAAGATATGGGCGCAGATACGGTGCGCACTTCCGCCTCCGTGGCCGAAGCGCTGGCGATCCTGAATGAGGGGTTCCGTCCGAAGATTGCCGTGCTCGATGTCAATTTGGGCGAGGAAACCTCGCTGCCAGTGGCCGAGCATCTGGCGCGGATGGGCATCCCGATCGTGCTGGCCTCGGGCTATGACGCCAATGAGGCGGGGATCGAGGATTACCCGGCAGCCGAGCTGATGCGCAAACCCTATACCACCGGCGATCTGTCGGAAGTGCTGGGGCGTATGGGCTTCGTGCGCAACTGATCAAATCACGTCGAAACGCCTGCGCTGGATCCCTTGCGCAGGCGTTTTTCTGTCCTATCTCGGGGGCATGATGCCCTCGCTCCCCCCCGCTTTGCAAAACTGGTTCTTGGCCCAAGGCTGGACCCCGCATCCGCATCAGCTGGAGGTGCTCTGCCATCAGGGCGATGCGCTCCTGATCGCGCCGACGGGCGGGGGCAAGACACTGGCGGGGTTCCTGCCGAGCCTCGCCGATCTGCTGCATGGGCCGCAAGGCGGGATGCACACGCTCTATGTCTCGCCGCTCAAGGCGCTGAGTGCGGATATCGCGCGGTCCCTGAACGCCCCGATTGACGGGCTGGGCCTCGATATCCGCGTGGAGGATCGCACGGGCGACACAAGCGCCACGACCCGTAGGCGCCAGCGGGTGGACCCGCCCGATATCCTGCTGACGACGCCCGAATCGCTGGCGCTGCTGCTGTCCTATCCCGAAGCGCCGAAGATCTTTGCGGGGCTGAAACGGGTGGTGCTCGACGAGATCCACGCGCTGGCCGAAAGCCGCCGCGGAGACCAGCTGATGCTGGGCCTTGCGCGGTTGCGCAGCCTTGCGCCCGATCTTACCGTCACCGGCCTTTCGGCGACCGTCGAGGACCCGCAGGGGCTTGCAGCGTTCATGGGCGGCGCACGCATTATTCAGGCCGACCCCGGCCCCGCCCCCGATATCGCGATGCTGGCCACCACTGACCCGCCGCCATGGTCGGGCGGTGGCGGGCGCTATGCCGTGCGCGATGTGATGGCAGCGATCCGCGAGGCGAAATTGACACTGGTATTCCTGAATACCCGTGCGCAGGCCGAGCTGTTCTTCCAGGCGCTCTGGGAAGTCAATGACACGAACGAACCTATCGGCCTCCATCACGGCTCGCTTGCCCGCGAGGCCCGACAGAAGGTCGAGGCGGCGATGGTGGCGGGCAGCCTGCGGGCGGTGGTCTGCACCGGCTCGCTGGATCTGGGGCTCGACTGGGGCGATGTCGATCTGGTCATTCAGGTGGGCGCGCCGAAAAACGTCAAGCGCCTCGTGCAGCGGATCGGGCGGGCCAACCACCGCTATGACACGCCCTCGAAGGCGCGGATCGTGGCGGCCAACCGGTTCGAGGAGATCGAATGTGCCGCCGCCCTGCAAGCCGTGCGGGAGAATGACCTGGATGGCGATCCGCGCGGGGACGGACCTCTGGATGTGCTCTGCCAGCATATCCTGCTGACGGCCTGCGCAGCCCCCTTCAATGCCGATACGCTCTACACCGAGGTGTGCCGCGCGGGCCCCTATGCCGCGCTCACGCGGGCCGTGTTTGACGATTGTCTGGAGTATTGCGCGACGGGTGGCTACGCGCTCAGGGCCTATGACCGCTGGCAGCGGCTGATGCAGCGCCATGGGCTCTGGCAGCTGCGCGATCCGCGGAGTGCACGCGATCTGCGGATGAATATCGGCACGATCGTGGATAGCGAGACACTGAAGGTCCGCCTGAAATCGCGGCGCGGCGGGGGGCCTCTGGGCGAAATCGAGGAAGCCTTTGCCGCCACTCTGGCGCCGGGGGATACGTTCCTGATCGGCGGTCAGGTGGTGCGCTACGAGGGATTGCGGGATCTGGTGGTCGAGGTGACCCCCGCCCGCGGCCGCGAGCCCAAGATCGCCGTCTATTCCGGCACCAAACTTGCCACCTCGACCCAGCTCTCGCGGCGGGTGGAGGCGCTGATTGCCGACCGGAGCGCATGGCGCGCCCTGCCGCCCCATTGCCGCGACTGGCTGGAGCTGCAGGCAGAGGTATCGGCCCTGCCCCAACCCGATCACCTGCTGGTGGAAAGCTTCCCGCGCAAAGACCGCCACTATACCTGCCTCTACGGCTTTGCGGGGCGCAACGCCCATCAGACGCTGGGACTTCTGGTGACAAAGCGGATGGAGGATCTGGGCCTCGGGCCTCTGGGCTTTACCGCCACCGATTATGCGCTCCTCATATGGTCGGTCGATCCGGTCACCGACCCGCAGCCGCTTCTGGAGGCGCAGGACCTGCGCGAGGGGTTCGCGCACTGGCTGGGCCGGAATACGGTGATGAAGCGCGCCTTCCGCACCGTGGCCACCATCGCGGGGCTGATCCAGCGCAATCTGCCGGGCGGGCGGCGCTCTGGCAAACAGGCGACGTTTTCCTCGGACATCCTCTATGACACGCTGCGCCGCTATGACCCCGACCACCTGATGCTGCGCATGACGCAGGCCGAGGCGCAGCGCGGGCTGGTGGATTTCGGGCGTATCGAAGAGATGTTGCGCAGACACCGGTCCGTCACGCATACTACCGCCACTCGCGTGACACCGCTTGCCGCCCCACTCCTTCTTGAAGCGGGACGGGTTGCGATCCGTGGTGGAACGGGCGAAATGCGTCTGATGGAACAAGAAGCGGAACGGCTGATGGCCGAGGCAGGACTGACATGACAGATGGGGTATCGAGCATTCTGCCCGATTTCGACGAGAAGCTGGTCACTGCCCCCGTGCGCTTTGCGGGTCATAGTTTCATGGTGCTATCCACCGGCGCGCTCTACTGGCCCGAGCGGCGCACGCTGATTTTGGGCGATCTGCATTTCGGCAAGGCCGAGCGGGTGGCGCGGCGCGGCGGCGCCCTTCTGCCACCTTTTGGCGATCTCGATACTCTGGCCCGCCTTGATGCGACGCTGTTTTTCACCAAGCCTGCCTGTGTCATCTCGCTGGGTGACGCCTTTGATGACGACGAGGCGGGGCGGTCACTGGCGCGCTCGGTCAAAGCGCGGCTGGCGGCGATCGCCAAGGTGACCGACTGGATCTGGATCACCGGAAACCATGACCCGGGCAAGCACGACCTGCCTGGCGATATCATGCCCGAACTCCGCTTCGGCAATCTGGCCTTCCGCCATCAGGCGGGCGGCCCATCGGGACGTGGCCCCGATATCTCGGCCCATTTCCACCCCAAGACCCGTATCGCGGGGCGCACGGCGCGGGCGCTGCTGGTGGGCGAGGAGCACATGATCCTGCCCGCATTCGGCACCTTTACCGGCGGGCTCGAGATGGACCATCCCGAGCTTGCGCGGCTGACGGGCGGCGGTATCGCCTATGCGATGGGCCGCAAGATCCTGCGGGTGCCGATCCCGGCCCTGCCCGAAGCTGTGGCCGACTCCGAGACCGAACCGGACACCGAAGCCACCACGGAAGATGTAGCGGACGCGCCAATGGCGGCGCCCGAGAGCAAGGCCCAACCGTAACGCCCGCGTCTTACTCCTCCATCATCGCCAGATCGGTGATACCGGAATTGACGCCCGCCATCGACAGCATCGCATGGATCTGTCCACGATGGTGGGTCTGGTGGTTGAAGATATGGCCGATCACCTGCGCGCGGGGCTTGACCATATCGCGCCCGACCGCGCCCGAATACCATGCCAGCTCGCCCGCGAACCAACCCTCGTCCAGCCCCTCGACCCAATCGTAAAGCTGCTGGTCCAGCGCCTTGCGATCGGTCTGGAAGCGGTCCCAATCGGTGATCAGCCCCGTGCTTTCGGGGATCCCCAGCTTGATCGGCTCCACCACGCCAAAGCGCGAGAGCCAGATCTGGTCGGCCCAGAAGATATGCGAGAAGGTTGCCTCGATGGATTTGAAGAACGTGCCGAAATCGCGCTGACGTTCGGGCGCGGGCAGCTGGTTGGCCGCCCCGATCATCGCGTTATTCTGCCAGCTGTTATAGCGCGCCATGCGCAGGGCGTTGGATTTCTCGGACATAGTCGCCTCCCTTGGTTGGCCAGAACGCTACCCTTCGGGCGGCAATTGATCCAGCAAAGAGTTCAGCTGGTCGGCCTCCTCGGCGGGCTTGTCCCAGCGGATACGGCTGATGCGCGGAAAGCGCATCGCCACGCCCGATTTGTGACGCGAGGACCGGTTGAGCCCCTCGAAGGCCACCTCCACGACCAGCTTCGGCTGGAGCGAGCGCACCGGCCCGAAGCGTTCGCGCGTATGGCTGCGCACAAAGCGGTCGAGGCGGCGCAGTTCCTCATCGGTGAAGCCCGAATAGGCCTTGCCCACCGGCACCAGAGGCGCCTCGGGCGCCGCACCATCCCACAGGGCAAAGGTGAAATCAGAATAAAAGCCGGAGCGTTTGCCATGACCGCGCTGCGCATAGAGAAGCACCGCATCCACCAGCCGCGCCTCGCGCTTCCATTTGAACCACGGGCCACGCGGACGCCCTGCCTGATAGGCACTGTCATGGCGTTTGAGCATGACGCCCTCGATCACCACCTCGGGCGGATCCGCACGCAGGGCGGCCAGCGCCTCCCAATCGGCAAAGGGCAACAGCGGCGAGGCATCGATCCGCGGATCAAGCCCCGCCACCGCCCTCTCGAGCCGCGCGCGGCGCGCATCGAAGGCAAGACCGCGCAGATCCTCCCCCTCCCATGTGAGGATATCATAGGCCCGCAGCGCGGCGGGCGCCTCGGCCATCAACTTTGCGCCCGGCTTCTTGCGGCCAAGGCGCTTTTGCAGATCGGCAAAAGGCGCCACCTGATCGCCGCGTCTGATCAGCAACTCGCCATCGAGCGCGCCCTCGAATTCCATCGCCTCCACCAGATCTGGGAAACTGCCCGAGATGTCATCGCCCGTGCGCGAATAGATCCTGCGCGTGCCGCTCTCGGAGACGGCCTGTACGCGGATCCCGTCCCATTTCCATTCCGCCACATAATCGGCGGGGGTGAGTTTCGGCAGATCAGCATCAGTCACCGGCGTCGAGAGCATCACGGGGCGGAAGGGCGCAAAGGCTGCTTGGGCGGGACGCGCGCCGCCCTCGATCCATGCGAAAAGTTCGGTATAGGGCGGGGCCAACCCGTGCCAGAGCTCTTCGATCTCCTCGACCGTAGGCCCACCCATCTGGGCCCCCATCTGGGCGAGCGCAACCCGTGCCAGCCGCGCCGAGACACCCACCCGCAGCCCACCCGTGGCGAGTTTCAGGAGCGCCAGCCGCTCCGGCGCGGACAACTGGTCGAGCCAATGGGCGATCTGGCGGGCGGCTTGGGGCTTTGACATCGGCAGGAGCGTCTCGACCACCCGCCCGAGTGGCAGATCGATCGTTGCGGCAGGTTCGGGCCAGATCAGCGCGATCGTCTCGGCCAGATCGCCCACGAAATCATAGGACAGCGTGAAAAGCTCGGCATCCACCCTCTGGGCCACCATGGCCCGCAAGAGCGCGGGCTGCACACGGCCCAAGGACAGATCGCCGGTGAGGGCCGCCAGCGCATAACCGCGATCGGGGTCCGGGCTGGCGGCAAAATACTCGGCCAGATAGGCGAGTTTCGCATTGCGCCCGCCAGTATAGGCCAGATGTTCCAGAAGTCCTGCAAAGGCGCGCATCATTCGGGCTCCTCTTCATAGCCCATCAGATGCAAGGGCTGCGCACGGCGCTGGGTGAGCGCCGCCCAACGCATCAGCGCCTCCTCGCGGCCATGGGTGATCCAGAATTCCTCTGGATCGATTTCCTCGATGGTGCGGGTAACATCGGGCCAGTCTACATGATCGGAGATCACGAGCGGCAGTTCGACCCCGCGCCTGCGGGCATGGGCGCGGATCTGCATCCAGCCGCTGGCAAAGGAGATCACCGGATCGGCAAAGCGCTGCACCCATGCCGCGCCAAAGGCCGAGGGCGGCGCGATCAGCACCGCCTCGCGCAACTCCCTCGCCTGCGCCTTGTCCATCGTGGCGGGCCGCAGATCCCCCAAGGGGATACCCTGCGCGATGTGGTAGTCGCACAACGCCTGCAGCGCACCGTGTATGTAGATCGGTGCATCATATCCTGCCTGCCGCAGGAGCATGATCACCCGCTGCGCCTTACCAAGCGCATAGGCGCCGATGATGTGCGGGCGCTCGGGAAAACGGCGCACCGAGGCCAGAAAACGGTTAATCTCGTTAACCGGATCAGGGTGGCGAAACACCGGCAAAGCAAAGGTCGCCTCGGTCACGAAGAGGTCACAGGGCACCGGCTCGAAGGGCGCACAGGCCGGATTGGCCACCCGCGAGTAATCGCCCGAAATTACATCACGCCGCCCGCCCTTCTCGATAACCACCTGCGCGGAGCCCAGCACATGACCCGCTGGCCGCAGGCTGACATTGACATCACCGACCCGAATCGCGCCCTTGATAGCCTGGGTCGCGCCAGCAAAATTCTCACCATAGCGAATCTTCATGATATCAAGGGTTTCCCGCGTAGCGAGAACAGCACCATGCCCCGCTCGCGCATGATCTGCATGGCCATGGGTGACCACTGCACGGGCAACGGGGCGATGGGGGTCGATATAGAAATCCCCTGCCTCGCAGTATATTCCCAAATCTGCCTTATAAATGAGCGGTTTAGTCATTTCCCCAAGGTAAACCTGCAAGATTCTTGCATGTTACGATCACATATCCTGTCTATATTTTCCATGTATATCAATCACATGCTCATGGTTGTTGCGTAGTTCATTAATCAATTCACCTTAGTTTAAGTTCCGTAACGATTACGGAGCATCTCCCTGTGTTTACTCTGAAGAAAAAACGGCTTGGGCCGAACGATACCGTGTTGCCCGTCGCATGGGCGGTCGATCAATCACAGGCCGTGATCTGTTTCGACCCTGACGGAACGATCCGTCAGGTCAATGCGAATTTCTGCACCCTGACCGGCTATGCGGCGGAAGAGCTGGTGGGCAAACCCCATAGCCTGTTCATGCCCGACGGACAGGCAGAGCAGACCGAATATCGTCTCTTCTGGGAGGCACTGCGCAATGGCAAAGCCCAGACCGCGATTTTCGAACGCCGCACCCGCAGCGGCGCGAGCCTTTATCTCAGCGCCAGCTACACGCCGTGGAAAACCGCGGAAGGCCGCATCGGCGGCATCATCAAAACCGCGAGCGATGTGACCAAGCAGGAAACGGCGCGACGGGCGATGATGGCCAAGCTGGAGGCGCTCGACCGCTCGAACGCGGTGATCGACTTCGATCCGCAGGGAAACATCCTCTTCGCCAACCCCGTCTTCTGCAAGGCGATGGGCTATACGCTGGCCGATCTGCAAGGCACCCATCATGCTCGGTTCATGCCCGAAGGCGAGGCGCATACGCCTGCCTATTCGCAGTTCTGGGCCGAGCTGCGTGCAGGCAAGTTCCAGTCGGGCGAGTTCAAGCGCCGGACCAAAGCGGGCCGCGACATCTGGCTGAATGCAAGCTATAACCCGGTCACCGACAGCCGCGGCACGGTGATCGGCGTGACCAATATCGCCAATGACATCACGGAGGACAAGCAGAAGACGATGGATGCCGAAGGGCAGATCGCCGCGCTTGGCCGCTCGCAGGCGGTGATCGAATTCACCCCCGAGGGCAAGATCCTGACCGCCAACGCCCTCTTCCTCGAGGCGCTCGGCTATTCCCTGCCCGAGATCAAGGGCCAGCATCACCGTATTTTTGTGGCCGAGGCCGAACGCGCCAGCAGCGCCTACACGCTCTTTTGGCAGAAGCTGGCCGAGGGCACCTTCCAGCAGGCCGAATACCGGCGCATCCGCAAGGATGGCCGCGATATCTGGATCCAGGCCAGCTATAACCCGATCCTCGACGAGGCGGGCCATGTGGTGAAAGTGGTGAAATTCGCCACCGACATCACCCTGCGCAAAGCCGCCATCGCGGATTTCCAGCAGGTGGTGACGGCGTTGAACCAGGGGGATCTGACCCGGCGTATCACGGTGGAGGTGCCGCGCGACCTCGAAGGGCTGCGCGACGATATGAACAGCTCGCTCGACCAGATCGCGACGCTGATCGGCGGCATCGTGGACAGCGCGAACTCCCTGCGCGCCGAGACCGGAAATCTGGCGGAGGCAGGCACCAAGCTGGGCCAGCGCACCGAGGCACAGGCGGCCTCGCTCGAGGAATCGGCGGCTGCCATCAACCAGCTGGCAGCCTCGGTCAAAAGCTCGGCCGACGGGGCGAAAGCGGCCGAACAATCGGTCGGCGGGGCGCGGGTGCGTGCCGAGAACGGGCGCCAGATCGTGGAAGACACAATCGTTGCGATGAATGCCATCGCCCAGAGCTCGCAGGCGATCTCGCGCATCACCTCGGTGATCGAGGATATCGCTTTCCAGACCAATCTTCTGGCGCTCAATGCCGGTGTGGAGGCCGCGCGGGCGGGCGAGACAGGACGCGGATTTGCCGTGGTGGCCTCGGAAGTGCGGGCATTGGCGCAGCGCTCCTCGGATGCGGCACAGGAAATCGCCGATCTGATCTCGACCTCCGAGCGCCATGTGAATTCCGGTGTGTCACTGGTCAACCAGTCGGGGCAGTCGCTGCAGGAGATCCAGGATGTCGTGATCTCCCTCGATCAGGTGGTGCGCGACATCGCAAACTCTGCCGTCGAGCAATCGACCGGCCTGCACGAGATCCAGACGGCGGTGAACCAGCTCGATCAGGTGACCCAGCAGAACGCGGCCATGTTCGAGGAAGCTTCGGCCACCACGGCCGCGCTGCAGACGCTGGCCGAGACGCTCGCAAGCGAGAGCGCCAAATTCACGCTCGAGGCAGAGCACGCCGCCTGCGCGATGCCGCAGCGTCTGGCGGGCTGACCCCCGCCTCCGTCGTCCGAATACAGACAGGGGAAAATGCCCGAAAACGGGGGCGCGGACCATAGCGGGTCCGCGCCCTCACGTTTTTCTGAGGCATCGCCAGCAATCTGCCGCCAATCGCATGTGCCGAGGTGCTTTCCTTGAACGGAATTGACCGTTACACTCACGTCAAACGATCCGTCCGAAAGAGACGGGCAACCGAGGCATAATAATCACGACCCCGCAGGGCGTGCATGTTTGGGCAGACGGGATCTCCTTGTCTTGCCTTGCGAATGGGAAGGGCAGAATGCACAGACGACTATCTCCGGTGATCCTCATGTTCGGCGCGGGTCTCTCGCTTGCGGCCTGCCAGACCACGGGTCTGCCCTTCGGCAAGAAGGACCCCGATGAGGGCGCGGTCACCGAGCAGACCTCGGCCCGTCTGGTCGAGCGCGATGTCGAAGCGCCCCAGGTCTTTTCCGTTACCGAAGACGGCCTCTGGGATGGCCGCCCCTCGCTGGGCGGTGTCTGGGTCGCGCATCCGAGCGTGAAAGATCCCGAGCGGGTCATCATCCGTAACACCGCCAACGGAAAATTCGTGATCGGCGCGCTCTTCCGCCGCGAACGCGAGAATCCGGGCCCCAAGCTTCAGGTCTCCTCGGATGCGGCCGATGCGCTGGGAATGCTGGCAGGCGCCCCTGCCAAACTCTCGGTCGTGGCCCTGCGCCGTCAGGAAGCGGCACCCGAGGGCGCCGAACCCGCCCCCGAGGCCGAGGTCGTGGCCGCCTCCGACGCGATGGCGCCCGAGAAGATCGCCACCGGTGCCCTGCCTGCAGCGGCGCCCGCGGCAAAGGCACCCGCGCAGGCATCTGCGGCCGCAACAGCGGAACCCAAGAAACCCGCAGCGAAACCCGCTCCCAAGGCTCCGGCCCCTGCCCTGCAGCCCTCTGCGGCCAAACCCACCGGCCTGTTGGTCCAGATCGGGATCTTCTCGGTAAAAGCCAATGCCGAGCAGGTCACCCAGACCCTGTCCAAATCCGGTGTGGTTGCGCAGACCATCGAGGAAAACTGGCAAGGCAAGAAATTCTGGCGAGTGGTGGCGGGCCCTGCTGCCTCGCAATCCGACCGCAACACGTTGCTGACGAAAATCAAGGGGCTGGGCTTCAAAGACGCCTTTGCCGTCTCGAAATAAGGAAGAAAGATGAAACGTCTCGCCCACCGGATCGCGGCCCTGTGCCTGACCATCGCTGCGGCTGTGCCGTTTGCGGCCCACAAGGCCCATGCGTTTGACACCTCAGCCTCGGCGGCTTGGGTCTATGATGTCACCACCAAGACGGTGCTGATGTCGAAAAATGCGGATATCCCTCTGCCGCCCGCCTCCATGTCGAAGCTGATGACGCTGGATCTGCTGTTCGAGGCGCTGCGCGACGGGCGGGTGACGATGGATACCACCTTCAGCGTCTCGGCCCATGCGCAATCGATGGGCGGCTCGACGATGTTCCTCAACACGATGGACCGCCCGACCGTGGGCGAGCTGATCCACGGGATTATCATCAACTCGGGCAATGATGCCTGCGTGGTGGTGGCCGAGGGGCTCGCCGGATCCGAACGCGCCTTTGCCGAGCAGATGACCGAGCGTGCCCATCAGCTGGGTATGAAGAACTCGATGTTTGCCAATGCCTCGGGCTGGCCCGATCCGGGACAGCGCATGTCCACCCATGATCTGGGCATTCTGGCGACGCGCATCATCACCGAATTCCCCGAATATTATAAGTTCTTCGGCATGACGAACTTCAACTACAAGGACCGCGCTCCGGCCAATGCCGAGAACCGCAACCCGCTTCTGGATATCAAGGCCGCCGACTGGACGGCGGATGGCATGAAGACCGGCCATACGCAGGAAGCGGGCTACGGGCTGGTGGGCTCGGCCCATATGGGCGACCGCCGGATCGTCTTCGTGCTGGCGGGCATGGATTCCGAAGCCGCCCGCCGTCAGGAGGCGGAGGCGGTTGCCAACTGGGCCTTTCGCCAATTCGTTATGAAAAAGGTCGTCACCAGCGGCACGCAGATTGCATCGGCCCCCGTCTGGCTGGGCTCGAAATCGCAGGTGTCCATGGTGCCCGCCGAGGATCTCGATCTGCTGGTCCCCGCCACCTCGCAAGACACCATTACCGCCGTGGCCAATTACACCGGTCCGCTCGAGGCACCGATTGCCAAGGGTGACAAGCTGGGTGATCTGGTCATCACCATCCCCGGTATCGACAAGCCCAAGACCGTCGATCTGGTCGCGGGCGAAGATATTGCCGAGGGGGGTTTCATGATCCGCGTAAAAACGGCATTGTCGCGGCTGACCGCAAAGGCCCTAGAGGCCGCAAACAGCTAAGGGATTCTGATGTTCATCAGTTTCGAGGGTATCGACGGGTCGGGCAAATCGACCCAGGCCCGACTTCTGGCAGAGGCTCTTCGCAAGGAGGGCCTCGATGTCGTTCTGACGCGCGAGCCGGGCGGCTCGACGGGGGCAGAAGAGATCCGCGCCCTCGTGCTGCAGGGCGAGCCTGACCGCTGGTCGGCCCACACCGAGTTGCTGCTGTTTACGGCGGCGCGCCGCGACCATATGGAGCGCGTCATCACCCCGGCCCTCGAGGCGGGGAAAGTGGTGATCTGCGACCGGTTCGCCGATAGCACGCGCATGTATCAGGGTCTCTCGCGCGGCGATATCCGTGGCCTCGTGGACCGTCTGCATGACATGATGATCGGGCGCGAACCCGACCTGACCTTCCTCATCGATATCGACCCCGCCGTCGGGCTGGCGCGCGCCAAGGGACGGCAGGGCATCGAGGAACGCTTCGAGGATTTCGGGCTCGATCTGCAAAAGAAAATGCGCGCGGGGTTCATCGACCTCTCGCATGACTATCCCGACCGGTTCCGCACGATCAATGGCGGGCGCGACCCCGAGCTGGTGGCCGCCGACGTGCTACGTTACACCCGCGAGATGGCCGCCGAGCTGCAGAAAGGCGCCTGATGGCTCCGCGTTCCGCCAAGACCGAACCGGGCCTGCCCGATCCCTCCTGCATCGACGGGGCGCCCCATCCACGCGTGGCCGAGAGCGTGTTCGGGCAATCCCGCGCCGAGGCCGAGTTTCTGGAAGCCTTCCGCGCAGGGCGTCTGCATCACGGCTGGCTGCTGACCGGCCCCCGCGGCATCGGCAAGGCGTCTTTCGCATGGCGGATCGCCAAATTCCTGATGTCGCAGCCCGCGCCCGGCGGTATGTTCGCCCCCGAGCCGCCGCAAACGCTGGACACCGATCCCGACCATCCCGTGGTGCGGCGGATCATGGCGGGCTCGGAACCCGGTGTATTCGAGCTAAAGCGTGGCCCCAATGCCACCGGCTCGGCGCTCAGCCAGGATATCCGCGTGGACCGTGTGCGCGAGATGCGCAGTTTCCTGCATCTGTCTGCCAGCGATGGCGGACCGCGCGTGGTGATCGTCGATTGCGCCGACGAGATGAACACGCAGGCCGCCAATGCGCTTCTGAAACTTCTGGAAGAGCCGCCCGAGCGGGTGACCTTCCTCATGGTCTCCCACCAGCCTGCGGGGCTTTTGCCCACTATCCGCTCGCGCTGCCGCGAGCTGCGGCTCCATGCGCTGGACCCCGAGGCCATGGCGCAGGCGCTGGGTCAGGCAGAGGCGATGGATCCCGATGTGGATATGATGGCACTGTCGGCGCTATCGGCAGGCTCCGTGGGTGAGGCGATCCGGTTGATAAACCTGGGCGGCCTCGAGACCTATGCCCAGATCGTGGATCTCATGGCCACCCTGCCCCGCCTCGACCGGCCCAAGGCGCTGGCACTGGCCGAGAGCTTTGCGGGCAAACAGAATGCCGAGCGGTTCGAGCTGGCGCTGGGGCTTGTGGATCTGTTCATGGCACGGCTGGCCCGCGCCGGTGTTATGGGGCCCCCTCATCCCGAAGGGGCGGCGGGCGAGGCCAAGCTGATGGCGCGACTATCGCCCGATCCGCTGGCAGCGATGAAATGGGCAGCACTGCACCAAGAACTTGGCACCCGTGCACGCCATGGGCGGGCGGTGAACCTTGACCCTGCCGCGCTGGTGGTCGATATGGTTCTTAAATTGACAGCGGCGGCCGCCTAAGCCGTCCGGAAAGAGAGGCAAAGTGGCCCGCGAGACCGATATTCCGCAAATTACCGACAGCCACTGCCATCTGGATTTCGACAGTTTCGACGAGGATCGCGATCAGGTCATTGCCCGCGCGATCGAGGCAGGCGTCAGCCGGATGGTCACCATCTGCACAAGGCTGAAAAACGAACCCCAAGTCCGCGCGATTGCCGAGACCTATGATCAGGTGTTCTACGCCGCAGGCACCCATCCGATGAGCGCCGCCGAAGAGCCGATGGCCTCGGTCGAGGAGCTGGTGGCACTGGCCCGGCACCCGAAATTCGTCGGGCTTGGCGAGAGCGGGCTCGATTACCATTATTCGGCCGATAGCGCCGAGGTGCAGAAGACCAGCCTGCGGATCCATATCGAGGCCGCACAGGAGACCCAGCTGCCGCTCATCATCCATGCCCGCAATGCCGATGAGGATATGGCGAAGATCCTTGGCGAGGGCATGGCGCAGAAAACCTATCCTTGCGTGCTGCATTGTTTCTCCTCGGGATCGGATCTGGCCAAGGCCGCGCTGGAGATGGGGATCTATCTGTCGATGTCGGGGATCGCGACCTTCCCCAAATCGCAAGAGATCCGCGATATTTTCGCCTCGGCCCCCGTGGACCGCATTCTGGTGGAAACCGACAGCCCCTATCTTGCGCCCAAGCCCCATCGCGGCAAGCGCAACGAACCCGCCTATACCGCCCATACCGCGCGTGTGGGCGCCGAGGTCTTCGGCATGGATTATGCCGATTTCGCGGCCCAGACACAGACAAACTTCGACACGCTCTTTGCCAAGGCCGCGGCTTGGGGGCAGAAATGACCCTGCGCTTCACCATCCTTGGCTGTGGATCTTCAGGCGGCGTGCCGCGGCTGGGCGGACATTGGGGCGAGTGCGACCCCGCAAACCCCAAGAACACCCGTCGCCGCTGTTCCATGCTGGTCGAGCGCGTGGGCGAAAACGGCACGACCCGTGTGCTGATCGATACCGGCCCCGATATGCGCGCACAGCTTCTGGATGCGGGCGTGGGCGAGCTGGATGCGGTGATATATACCCATTCGCATGCCGATCATATCCACGGGCTCGATGACCTGCGCCAGATCGTGTTCAATATGGGCCAGCGCCTGCCGGTCTGGGCCGATGCCGAGACCGCGGGGCGGCTGGTGAAGGCATTCGATTATGCTTTTGTCCAGCCCGAAGACAGCAATTACAAACCGATCTGCGAGCTGAACGAGATCACCGGCCCCTTCATTATCGAGGGTGCGGGCGGGCAGATCCCGCTGACGCCCTTCGAGGTAGATCACGGCAATATCAAGGCCTTGGGCTTCCGCATTGGCGGGCCGCAAGGCGGGCTTGCCTATCTCCCCGATGTCTCGGAGATTCCGCCTGTGGCATGGCCCTTCCTGCAGGATCTCGATATCTGGGTGCTGGACGGGCTGCGCCGCAAACCGCATCCGACCCATGCGCATCTGGCGCTGGCGCTTGAATGGATGGAACGTGCAGGCAACCGTCACGGGGTGATCACCAATATGCATATCGACCTCGATTACGACGCGGTCATGGCCGAAACCCCTGACCATGTCGTGCCTGCCTATGACGGCATGGTTCTGGAGATCCCTAGCTGATGAGCGCATTGATCGATGTCATCCTGCCCGTCTTCCTGATCGTGGGCCTTGGCTATCTGGCCGCCTGGAAAAAGCTGTTCTCGGACAGCGCCGTCGACGGGCTGATGCGGTTCGCGCAGAATTTCGCGGTGCCGGTGCTTCTGGCGCGGTCCATCGCCAAGCTGGATCTGGGCGCAAGCTTCGACTGGCGGCTGATGGTCAGTTTCTATGTGGGCGCGCTTCTCTCCTTCGGGCTGGGCATCCTCGGTTCGCGGATGATGGGACGCCGTCCCGACGAAGCGATTGCCATCGGCTTCTGCTGCCTTTTTTCCAACTCGCTGCTGCTCGGCATCCCGATCACCGAACGCGCCTATGGCGCCGATGCGCTGGCGGGCAATTTCGCGATCATCTCGATCCATTCCCCCTTCCTCTATACGGTGGGCATTCTGGCGATGGAGGCCACGCGCTCGGCGGGCACCGGCACCAGCCTTGCCCGGGTGGGGATCAATGCCCTCAAAGGTGTGATCCGCACGCCTCTGGTCATCGGCATCCTGTGCGGCCTGCTGATCAAGCTCGGCCAGTATGTCACCGGTCATGCACTGCCGCATCCGATCTGGGAAGCCATGAATATGATGGCGGGCGCGGCTATTCCGGCGGCACTGTTCGGGCTGGGCGGCGTTCTGGTGCGCTACAAGCCCGAAGGAGACAGCCGCGCCATCGCGATGGTCTGTATTCTGTCGCTGATCGTGCATCCCGGCATCGCCTATCTGCTGGCGCGTTTCGGCTTCGGCCTGAATGTGGACCAGCTACGCTCGGTCGCGATGACGGCGGCCATGGCGCCGGGGGTCAATGCCTATCTCTTCGCCAATATCTATGGCGTGGGCAAACGGGTCTCGGCCTCGGCGGTGCTGGTGGGCACGGCACTCTCGACGCTGACCATCTGGTCATGGATCTCCTTCCTGCCATGATCTGCGGGCCCGTCGGCCAGACAGTCAGGCGGGCCGGCCACTGGACCCGTCGGGCACCGTGACGATGATCACGCCCTTCTCGGTCGCCACCACGGTATGCTCGTATTGCACGGTGGGGGCCGAGGGCTCGGCATAGAGCGTCCAGCCATCCTCGCCCGCATCGGCCCATTCTCCCCCCATCGACAGGAAGGGCTCGACCGTCAGCACCAGCCCTTTCTCGATAATCCGCTTCTCGCGTTTTTCGGTCCAGGTCGGGATTTCCTCGGGATATTCATGCAGCGAGGCGCCGACCCCGTGGCTTGCCAGATTGCGGATCAGCGTATAGCCGCGCGGTTTGGCAAAGCGCTCGATCGCCATGCCGATCCCGCCCAAAGGCTTACCGGCGGCCACCTCCCTCACCCCGATCTGCATCGCCTTCTTCCCGTCGCGGCAGAGCTGCTCGAGCATGGGGCGCATCTGCCCCACGCCAAAACTCGCGCCGTTATCGGCAAAGAATCCGTCTTTCGAGGCCGAGACATCGATATTGAGCAGATCGCCTTCGCGGATGATCCGATTACCCGGAATACCATGGGCCACTTCCTCGTTGACCGAAATACAGGTGGCACCCGGAAACTGGTAGACCGTCTCGGGGGCGGATTGCGCCCCCGCCGCCTCCAGCATCGCGCGCCCGATCTCGTCAAGCTCCAGCGTGGTCATCCCCGGCTCGACGGCGCGTGCCATGCCCTGCAGCACATTGGCACAGATCCGGCCGATCTCTTTCAGCCCCTGCAGATCGGACTCGCTGGTAACAATCATCTCGGGCTCCGTTTTGTCGCGCCCTGCCTTAACAAAAGAGACCGCCGCAAACAATGCGACGGCCCTTGATTGTGCAAGACGGGTTTGCCGCGCTCAGCGCGGGGTGACGCCCCGCAGCCGCTCGTTGCGGCGGCGCAGAAGCTCGACCGCCGTCAGAAGCGCGATGGAAAAGACCACGAGGATCGTGGCCACCGCCAGAATGGTGGGCGAGATCTGCTCGCGCAGCCCGATGAACATCTGCCATGGCAGCGTCTTCTGCGAGGCCGAGCCCACGAAAAGCACCACAACCACCTCGTCGAAGGAGGTGATGAAGGCAAAGAGCGCCCCCGAGATCACACCCGGCAGGATGAGCGGCATCTGCACCTTGAAGAAGGTCCGCACCGGACCTGCTCCCATATTTGCCGCCGCGCGGGTCAGCGAGCGGTCGAAGCCCACCAGCGTTGCCGTAACGGTGATGATGACGAAGGGAATGCCGAGGGCCGCATGTGCCAGAACCACCCCGATATAGGTGCCCTGAAGCCCGACACGCGAATAGAAGAAATACATCCCCGCCGCCGAGATGATCAGCGGCACGATCATCGGCGAGATCAGGATCGCCATGATCGCGCGTTTGAACGGCACATGGGACTGGCTGAGGCCGATAGCCGCAAGCGTGCCCAGCGAGACCGAGATGATGGTCGCCACCGGCGCGATGGTGACCGAGTTCTTCAGGGCCTGCTGCCAGTCGGGATTGGTGAAGAAATCCACATAATGCTTGAGCGAATAGGCATCAGGGTCCAGCTCCAGCATGCCCGGCGTGAAGGTGAAGAAATTCTCGGCGTTGAACGAGAGCGGGATGATCGTGATGATCGGCGCGATCAGGAAGAAGAAGATCAGCCCGCACAGCGTCCGGTAGCTATAATGCCAGATCTTCTGACCCGTCGAGGCATAGGGGGGAAGTGCGCTCATATCTCTTATCCCAGTTTCACGTTATCGATGCCGACGATCTTGTCATAAGCCCAGTAGAGCAACATGACGGCGGCCAGAAGGATGGTGCCAAGTGCCGCACCCAGACCCCAGTTCAGCGAGCTGGAGATGTGATAGGCGATGCGGTTGGAGATAAAGGTCCCCGTCGTGCCGCCCACTAGTTCCGGCGTGATGTAATAGCCGATGGCGAGGATGAACACGAGGATCGAGCCTGCCCCGATCCCGGGCACTGATTGCGGGAAATAGACCCGCCAGAAGGCCGTCCAGTCGGTCGCGCCCAGGCTTTTGGCCGCACGCATATAGGCCGGAGGAATGGTCTGCATGACCGAATACATGGGCAGGATCATGAAGGGCAGCAGGATATGCGTCATCGCGATGATCGTGCCGGTCTGGTTATTGATCAGCGCCAGACGGCCATCTTCACTGATGATATGCGCCCAGACGAGGATATCGTTGATCACACCCTGATTTTGCAAAAGCACCTTCCAGGCCGAGGTCCGCACCAGAAGCGAGGTCCAGAACGGCAGCAGCACGAGGATCATCAGCAGGTTCGAGGTGCGCATCGGCAGATTGGCTAGCAGATAGGCCACCGGATAGCCCAGAAGGATACAGCTCACCGTGATCGTCAGCGACATCACCAGCGTGCGCCAGAACAGCTTGAGATAGATCGCCTGATCATCGGGCTGGGGCACGATACCTGCGGGGCTGAGTTTGTAATCGACCGCCGTCAGGAAGTAGCCCGGCGTGACGGTGGGAGCATAGGCCTTGATCGTGCCCCAGACTTCCGGATCGAGCCAGCCCTTGTCGATATCCGTGAACTGGTCGCGGATGGAGACGCTCTTGAAGCTGCCCACGGCGGATTTGGCTTGTGCGAACATCGGCGCCAGATCGCCCTCGGGACCATTGGCACCAGCCGCCAGATCGCGATAGAGCGCGGTAAAGAGAATATCGGCGGGTTTGGTCTCGGCCAGCGTGTCGCCATCGGCCTCGACCATACGTTCGAACCCGGCCAGCGCACCTGCGGTCTCGGGCAGTGCCTCGGGGTCGTCATCCAGCGCCTCGGAGAGCGCGACCCAGGTCGCGGGCTTGACCCAGGCCGGATCGAGCGCCTTGAACTGGTCGGCATAAATATCGGTATCGAACCGCTCCACACGGCGGCCCGATTTGCGGAAGAGCGAGGAGATACCCGTTGTCTCGTAATTCAGGCGCGAGCCCAGACGGGTATGTTCCTTCAGCTCGGAGGCCACGAACATATCGTAATAGAAGGCGGCAAAGACGGTCTCGGAGGGGGCCTCGCCGCTCGCATAGCTCCAGTCATCCAGCGCATCCACCGTCAGCGGCAATGTTTCGGAGACGATCTCGTTCTCGACCGAGCGGAACAGCATATCCGCGATCGGGGCGATGAAAGTCACGAGAATGAAAAGAAGGAGCGGCGCAATCATGGCCAGAGCCCGCATCTTCTGGGCCCGCAGAGCCCGCGCGAGGCTGCGCTTGAGTTCGCGGCTGCCTTCGGCGGAAACCTGTTCGGCGCTTTCGACGGTATCGCTCATGGTAATGGTCCCTGTCGGTTCAACCGCCTGCCTCTTGGTCCGGGCCGGTCGGTTTGGGAGTGCGGGGGCCTCAAACGGCCCCCGCGATGATCAGATCGTCAGACGATTACTGGGCAAGCCATGCCTGGAATTTCGCATCCAGATCGTCGCGGTAATCCGCCCACCATTCGTAGTTATACAGAAGGGTGTTTTTCGAGTTGGCCGGATCGGTCGGCATATGCGGTGCCATCTCGATGCCCAGTTCGGCATGTTTGCCGACCATCGGTGCCGAGGAGGCGCGCGCCGGACCGTAGGAGATGTATTTCGCCTGCTCGGCCAGAGCCTTAGTCGTGGTTTCCTTCATGATGAAGTCTTTCACACGCGCCAGATGGTCGGGGGCAAGACCGGTCGGGATGATCCAGCCGTCGATATCGAAGACCTGCATATCCCAGAGCATGGCCACCGGCTGGTGCTGCTCCTCGATCACCGAGAACAGACGGCCGTTATAGGTCGAGCCCATGAAGACCTCGCCATCGGCGAGAAGCTGCGGCGTATCGGCACCGGCCGACCACCAGACGACATCCTTTTTGATGGTGTCGAGCTTCTTGAAGGCGCGGTCCTGACCTTCTTCGGTCTCGAGGACGTCGTAGATATCGTCCTTCGCAACGCCGTCACAATAGAGCGCCCATTCCATATTGTTGATCGGACGCTTCTCGAGCGCGCGCTTGCCCGGATAGGTTTCCAGATCGAACAGCGAGCAGATATCGGTCGGCGGCTCGGTGCCTTCGGGAACCATATCGGTGCGGTAGCCGACGGTGGTCGAGTAGACGATCTGCGGGATGAAGCAATCCGATACCATCAGATCGCCGAAATCGTCCGAGGCGCTCGAGCCGTCATCGCCCTTGGCCAGATCGGTCTCGGGGTCGATCTCCATCGCGAGACCCTCATCGCACAGACGGATGGCATCGGAGGCCACGACATCGACCAGATCCCAGGTCACGTTGCCGGCTTCGTTCATCGCACGCAGCTTGGCGACGGCTTCGTTGGAGGATTCATCCCAGGTGGCGGTCACACCAGGATTGGCTGCGACATAGGGTTCAACATAGGCTTTGTTCTGGCTGTTCTGATAGGCCCCGCCCCAAGACACGATGGTCATGGAATTGGCCATTTCCTCAGCCGAGAGCGGCGCGGCGAACAGGGCCACGGCAGAACTCGCCAGAAGGGCTTTCTTGAAAGTCATGTAGTCTCTCCCGTTGAAAAAGGTCGTTTTTCTTTGCCGTCTTCCCAGAACGGCACCCGCGCAGAGTGGGCTGCGCGAGGTTAAGGTTCGATCACAGAGGATCGAGTGCCCTTGCGTCATCTGGATGCCAGCCGATCTTGATCTTCTGGCCTTTCGGAAGCATCGAGGCGCCCAGTGTGTTGCGGGTCTTCATCACGAAATCTTCCGTCCCGGCGACGCGCAGGACAGTGCGGTAGATATCGCCCATATAGACGACATCGATGACTTCGGCCTCGATCAGGTGCCAGTCCGGCGCCATACGAGCGGGGTCGAATTCAACACGTTCGGGACGGATCGACACCAGCGTGTCCTGCCCCTCATGACGGATATTGACCGCGGTGGCCGCGATCCTCTCGCCATTCTGCAAACGGATGGTGCAATGGCCTGCCTCCTTGTCGAGGGCCTCGACCTTGCCCGGCAAGCGGTTGTTCTCGCCGATGAACTGCGCCACGAAACTGTTCTTGGGGCGTTCGTAGAGGTCATCGGGCGGCGCCAACTGCTGGATGCGACCATCGTTGAACACGGCCACACGGTCGGACATGGTCAGCGCCTCGCCCTGATCGTGGGTCACATAAACCACTGTGATGCCCAGACGTTCGTGCAAAGCCTTGATCTCGAATTGCATATGCTCGCGCAGCTGTTTGTCGAGCGCGCCGAGAGGCTCGTCCATCAGCACCAGCTCGGGATCGAAGACCAGCGCGCGGGCCAGCGCGATCCGCTGCTGCTGGCCACCCGACATCTGGCCCGGGCGACGGTTGGCGAAGGCCCCCATCTGCACCATGTCCAGAGCCCGTTTGATCTTTGCCTCGCGCTCGGATTTGCCCATCTTGCGCACCTCGAGCGGGAAAGCCAGATTCTCGCCCACGGTCATATGCGGAAAGAGAGCGTAATTCTGGAAAACCATGCCGATTCCGCGCTTGTGCGGCGGCACGTTATTGATATTAGTTCCGTCGAGACGAATCTCGCCATTGGTTGCGGTTTCAAACCCCGCCAGCATCATGAGGCAGGTCGTCTTGCCGGAGCCGGACGGCCCGAGCATGGTCAGAAACTCGCCTTTTCCGATGGACAGGTTGAGGTCTTTTACGACCAGATTCTCGCCGTCGTAGCTTTTTTGCACGCGGTCGAAAACGACGAATCCGTCGTTATCACTGTTTTTAGCCAAATCGGGCCCCCGTCGGATTTCTCTCGGTTTATTGTTCTTACATTCCCGTGAGCACAGCTAAACAAGCCTCTGCCTCTAATTCAACCCTCTGCCACGAAATAAGGCAAAATAGCTGATTTCCCTGACCATATCGAAAACCGGCTGGCCAGAATGCGGCAACTTTAGCGAAGCAAACGACCAATTCGGTGATTTTACCCCGCCCATTCAAAAAGCAGTTTTAAAAGTTCCAATATATTGAGCATGAAAAACGGGGCAGTTTCCTGCCCCGTTTGCGCCCGATCCGCGCGGATCGATCCGGTTTTCAGGCGGGCTTCCCCATAGATTCGGCACCCGTCCTGCACACTCCGGGCGATCAGCTCTCCACGACGAACTGTCCCGACACGATCAGCCAGCCATTTCCGGCCCGCGCCATGACCGAGATGAAGACCGCACCCACGCGCCCCGCATCGGAGCCATCGGCATTGACGATGCCCGACAGCACGAAGCGCTGCTGCACGATCACCACATCGCGCCCGACGGCACGGAACCGCACCTTTCCGGTGACCAGACGCGCGCGGGCAAAGGCCCCCGCCATCTCGCCTGCCAGAAGCTCGGCAATCTGCTGGCGGCCGTCGACGGCCTCCCCCGTCAACCCCAGAAAATCGGCATCCTCGGTGAAGAAGGAGGCCAGCAAGCGGGCATCCTTCGAGCTCCACGCGCGGGTGAAGGCACGCGGCAGATCTTCGGGGCTCGAAAACGGAACCTCGATGGTCGATATCATTCAGCGGCCTCCCTGACGGCATTCGACTGATCCGGCACAATCTTGCCGGGATTGAGAATATTCAACGGATCGAGCGCCTTTTTGATTGCGCCCATCACGCCCCATGCGGCCCCGTGCTCGGCTTCCATATAGCCCAGCTTGCCGATACCGATACCATGTTCGCCCGTCACCGTGCCGCCCATCGCCAGCGCCCGTTCGGACATCCTGGCGGCAACCGCCTTGGCGCGTTTGAACTCGTCCTTGTCATTTCGATCCAGAAGAAGGACGGAATGGAAGTTGCCATCGCCCACATGCCCCAGAATAGGCCCGACAAGGCCCGCTGCGTCAATATCCTTGCGGGTATCTTCCACCGCCTCGGCCAGACGGGAGATCGGCACCACGATATCGGTGACCAGCCCCATACAGCCCGGACGATAGGCGATACAGGCCGGATAGGCCCCATGGCGCATGCGCCACAGACGTGTGCGGTCCTCGGTGGTGGTGGCCCAGTCGAAATTGGCCCCGCCCATCTCGCTCACGACCTCACCGAAGCGTTCGGACTGCTCGGCCACCATCGCCTCGGAGCCGTGGAACTCGATCATCAGATGTGGCTTCTCGGGGAGGTCGGTGCCGTTCATTTTGTTGAAGATCTGCGCCGTCATCGCATCGACGAACTCGATCCGTGCCATGCGGATGCCCATCTGGATCACCATCTGCACGGTTTCCACCGCCGCATGCAGGCTATCAAAGGCACAGACCGCCGAAGACACCGCCTCGGGCTGGCCATGCAGCTTCAGGGTCAACTCGGTGATGATCCCGAGCGTCCCTTCCGAGCCCAGCATCAGCGCCGTCAGATCGTAACCGGCCGAGGATTTGCGCGCCCGCGAGCCGGTGCGGATAACGGTGCCATCGGCCAGAACGACCTCGAGCGCCATCACATTATCCTTCATCGTGCCATAGCCCACGGTCGTGGTGCCCGAGGCCCGCGTCGAGGCCATGCCCCCAAGAGAGGCATTCGCACCCGGATCAACGGGGAAAAACAGCCCCGTGGCGCGCAACTCGGTATTGAGCACCTCGCGCGTCATGCCCGGCTGGACACGCACCTGCATATCGTCCTGATAGAGTTCCACCAGCTTGTCCATCCGGCTCATGTCGAGGCACAGCCCGCCATGGATCGCCAGCGCATGCCCCTCAAGCGATGTGCCCGTGCCCCATGCCACGACCGGCATCTTATGGGCGGTGCAGATCTTCATGATTTGGGACACCTCGGCGGTATTGGCCGGGTATGCCACCGCATCGGGAGGTGTCGGCGCGAACCATGTCTCGCTCTGGCCATGCAGATCGCGATCCGCCTGCGTGAGGTTAAGCCTGTCCCCCAGAAGGGTTTTCAATGCCTCAAGGGCTGCGTCATGTGCCATTATAGAACTCCGGTCTTTAGCCGTAGTTCTAGGCTTCTGCACGAGCGGAGAAAAGCCCTACGGGCCATATTCTGCGCGCGCCGAGGGTGTGCGGATGCGCGCTTAGGCGGGGATCAGCCGCCCAGAAGCTCGGCAGCGGCCGCGCGGGCAGCCTCGGTCACCTCGGCCCCCGCAATCATCCGCGCGATCTCGTCACGGCGCTCTGTCTCGTCGAGGGGCACCACCTCCGAAAGGGTCATGCCGTTTTCCACACGTTTCTGCACGCGGAAATGCTGCGCCCCACGCGCGGCCACCTGCGGCGAGTGCGTGACCACCAGAACCTGTGCCTCTTCGGCGACCCGTGCCAGACGGCGCCCCACCGCATCGGCTGTCGCCCCACCCACACCACGGTCGATCTCGTCGAAGATCAGCACCAGCGCATCCGCCCCTTTCGAGAGCACCACCTTCAGCGCCAGAAGGAACCGCGACAGCTCGCCCCCCGAGGCGATCTTGTTCAGCGGGCCCGCAGGTGCGCCCGGATTGGTGGCAACCGTAAAGGCCACATTATCCGACCCTTCGGCAGAGGGATCACCGGCGGAGACGCGGGTCTCGAACACCGCGCGCTCCATCTTCAGCGGCGCCAGTTCGGCGGCCATCGCCTGATCGAGCCGCGTCGCGGCCTTGCGCCGCGCAAGTCCCAAACGGTCGGCCACCTCGCGATAGGCCAGATCGGCCTTGGTCACCGCCGATTCCAGATCGCGGATCCGGCCTTCGCCGGCATCCAGCGCCTCGAGACGGGCGCGCAGGGACACCGCGAAATCGCCCAGATCATCGGGCTGCACGCCATGTTTGCGCGCCAAAGCACGGATCGCGAAGAGCCGCTCCTCGGTGGCCTCCAGCGCGTAAGGGTCGAAGCTCAGCGCATCGAGCGCCTCTTCCACGCCCTGCGTCGCCTCCCCCAGCTCGATCAGCGCGCGCTCGAGCACCGACATCGGCTGGTCGAGCCGACCCTCGGCGCGGTCGGCGGCGCCCTGCAGCCAGCGGTCCGCCTCGCGCATCAGCCCCTCGGCCCCCTCGGGGCCAAGCGCCTGCAAGGCACGCGCCACATCCGAGCGGATCTTCTCGGCCTGCTGCATCACGCGGCGCTCGGTATCGAGGGTGGCTTCCTCGCCCTGTTCGGGGTTCAGCTTGTCGAGTTCGGCCACCGAATGGCGCAGGAATTCCTCCTCAGCCTGCACCTCGGCCAGTGCCGCCTGTGCCGCCGCCAGCGCCTTGCGTGCCGACGCACGGGATTTCCACGCCGCATTCACCTCGGCCAGAAGCGCGCCGTTCTCGGCAAAGGCATCGAGCATCGCACGATGGCCCTTCTCATTGAGAAGGCCGCCATCATCCTGCTGGCCGTGGAGTTCCACCAGCGAGGCCGACAGGCGCCGCAGCACATCGCCGGTCACGCGGCGGTCATTGACATAGGCGGTCTTGCGGCCATCGGCGCGGTTCACGCGGCGCAGGATCAGGCTCTCATCCACCGGCAGATCCGCCTCGCGCAGGATATCGCGCACCGGATGGCCCTCGGGCAGCCCGAATTCGGCGGTCACCTCGCCCTGCTCGGCGCCTTTGCGCACCAGCTCGGCCCGGCCCCGCCAGCCGAGCACGAAACCCAGACAGTCGAGCAGGATGGATTTCCCCGCCCCCGTCTCGCCGGTCAAAACATTGAGCCCCGCACTGAAGTCAAGCTCGGTGCGTTCCACGATCAGAATGTCGCGAATCTCAAGGCTGCGCAGCATGGGCGGTCCTGCAATAGGGCCAGGGTCGGGAAGCGGTTACATCCACTTCCCTTGGATCACCTGGCGATAGATTGTCGATAGCCAGTTATCACCCTTGCTCTCCGGTTCAAGCCCCTTGGCACGCAGGAGCTTGTAGGCATCGTCATAGAAGGGCGACGACTGGAAGTTATGGCCGAGAATCGCGGCTGCGGTCTGTGCCTCGTCAGTCAGGCCGAGCGCCAGATAGGCTTCGACCAGACGCTCCAGCGCCTCGGGCGTATGGGTCGTGGTCTGGAACTGCTCGACCACCACACGGAAGCGGTTGATCGCGGCGGTATAATTGCCGTGCTTCAGATAATAGCGCCCGATCTCCATCTCCTTGGCGGCGAGGTGATCAAAGGCGAGGTCGAATTTCAGCATGGCCGAGCGCGCGTAATCGCTGTCGGGATATTGCTCGATGACCTCGCGCAGCGCCTGCAGCGCCTGATAGGTCAGGCCCTGATCGCGACCGACCTCGTCGATCTGGTCGTAATAGCTGAGGGCCAGAAGATATTTGGCATAGGGCGCATCCTCGGAACCCGGATAAGTATCGAGGTAACGCTGCGCGGTGGAGCGCGCCTCCTCATAATTCTTCGCACGGTGCTGGGCATAGGCCTGCATGATCACCGAACGCTGCGCCCATTCGGAATAGGGATAGAGGCGTTCGACCTCCTGGAAATAATGGAGCGCATCGGTGGGGCGGCGCGGATTGCCAACCTCCAGCTGGTATTCGCCGCGCTCATAGATCTGTTGCGCGGTGAAATTGTCGAGAGGCATGTCCTTGGGATCATCGGATTTACCCGAACAGGCGGCGAGCGTCGCCACCAGCAAAAGACATCCGACCCGTGTAGCCGCTGATTTGCCGTGCATCATGCCCTGCCCTTTGTTCTTGCCCGCGCCCCGATGGGCGGGATCTCTTACAGTCCTGCCCGAGGCAGTTACGTCCAACACCGCTTAACACAGATAAATCGGCTGCGCAAAACGCCTTTCGTCTCCTCTTCCTATCGTCAACATCTTGAGAAGCCAAGTATCCCTGTGACAAATGGGAAAGCCCCCGCGCGGGGGACCGCGCAGGGGCTTCACAATCTCTGGAGCAGTTCGCCTGGCGCTTATTGCGCCGCGAAAAGTTGAGGCACACAGACACCCGCCCCGGGGGTCGTATGGGCCGCATCGGAATCAAGCACGACCCACTCATAGGCGGCAGGATTGGCAAAGACCGCGCGCAGCAGACTGTTGGTCATTGCATGGCCGGAGCGGTTGCCAACATAGCGGCCAAGGATCGGACCACCCGCCAGAAGCAGATCGCCGAGCGCGTCCAGCATCTTGTGCCGCACGGCCTCGTCCTTATGGCGCAGACCGCCGGGGCTGAGCACTTTGTCGCCATCGATCACAACGGCGTTTTCATAGGTGCCGCCAAGGGCCAGACCGTTCTTCTGCATCATCTCCACATCGGCGCGGCGGCAGAAGGTGCGGCTGTCCATCAGTTCGCGTACGAAAGCGCCATTGGACATGCCGAGGCGCTTGCGCTGCTGACCAATCGCACGGTCGGTGAAATCGATCGAGAAATCGATCTCGAGCGCGGGATTGGGCTCGAGGCGCGCCCATGCCGCACCGTCGCGCACCTCGACGGGGCGCAGGATACGGAGCGCGCGCAGCTGACCACCGACCTCGACAAGACCCGCGGCGAGGATCTTTTCGACAAAAGGTGCCGAGGAGCCATCGAGGATCGGGACTTCCGGCCCGTCGATCTCGATAAGCGCGTTATGCACACCACAACCGGCAAGAGCGGCCATGATATGTTCGATCGTCGAGACGGTGATCCCGTCTTCATTTTCGATCAGGGTGCAGAGACGGGCATTGGTCACCTTATTCCATAGCGCGGGGATCAGGCCATTGCCCGCCACATCCACACGGTTGAACACGAGGCCATGATCGGCAGGCGCAGGCAGAAGACGCATGCGCACAGGCTGGCCTTTGTGAAGGCCGACACCGTCGAAGCTCACGGGTTTTGCAAGGCTTGTCTGCACGATCAATTCCTTTCTCTTCTTGGCGACGAACGGTTGAAAGCTGTCCCTCGTTCCGCCGCATCTTCAGTTAAGAAAAACCCGTGACTTTCTCAACTCACTCTTTGCAACAGAATGAAACATTAACCACACGCTGCGGCGGAACCCTGCCAGCGACAGAGCAAGCTGATGATTACAAAAGAAAAAAGGGTCAGGCGAACCTGACCCTTTTTAGATATTTTGTGATCGGAATTTTTCAGTATTTCAGGCGCAACAGGCCATTCTTACCGAAATCTTTCAAACCGATCAGTTTGCCTGACGGCGAAGGAAGGCGGGAATCTCGATGCGGTCCTGTTCGTTGGACTGCTCGTCATCATAGTCTTCGGTGCGGGCCTGCGGCTGTTGCTGGGGTGCCGGAGCGGCAGCGCGGGGCTGCTGCTGGCGGACCGGCTGCTGTGCGGGCTGTTGCTGGGGCGCCTCATGGCCGTGACCGGTCATGCGGTTTATCAGCGAGTTGATCCCGAAACGCGGCTTCTCGGCCTGCGGCTGGGGCGCGCGCTCTGCGGCCATGTTCGGGCGACCCTGCGGTGCGGCTCCCTGACCCGGCTGGCGATTGACCGCGGCCTGCAGGCGGGCAAGGGCCTCGGGCGAGGGCTGACCGGCCTGACGCGGACGCGGTGCAACATATTCAGCAGCCTCTTCGGCGGCTTCGTTGAACTGCGGCTGCGCCTGACGGGGCTGCTGGTAATGCGGCTGCTGCGCTTGCGGCTGGTCCTCGGCATATTGCACGCGGGGCTGCTGGGCGCGGTATTGCGGCTGCTGGGGCGCCTCGTATTGCGGCTGTGCGGGAGCCGCCTGACGGGGCTGCTCGTAGCGCGGCTGCTCATGGCGCGGCGCCTCATACTGGCGCTCGGGCTGCTGCGGAGCCGACTGGCGCATCTCGGCCTGTGCCGGGCGGTGATCGGCGGCGCGATGCTGCGGTGCCTGATAGCCACGCGACTGGTGGACCGGCTGGGCCGAGGTCACCGAAACCTGCGGCTGGCGCGGGGCCGGCGCGGGATCCTGCATATGCGGCGCAGCGGCGCGCGCCTCCTCTGCCGCTTCCTGCGGGTTGCGCAGCGGCTCTGCCAGAGTGCGGCGCGGCACCGGAACTTCTGCCGGAGCGGCCAGCGCGTCGATACCGGTTGCGACGACCGACACACGCATCATGCCATCCATATCGGGATCGAGGGTCGAACCGACGATGATATTCGCATCCGGATCGACTTCCTCGCGGATACGGTTTGCCGCTTCGTCGAGTTCGAACAGCGTCAGGTCGTAGCCGCCGGTGATGTTGATCAGCACACCCTTCGCGCCCTTGAGCGAGATCTCGTCGAGGAGCGGGTTGGCGATGGCCTTCTCGGCGGCCTGGATCGCACGATCCTCGCCCGAGGCTTCGCCGGTGCCCATCATTGCCTTGCCCATCTCGTCCATCACGGCGCGAACATCGGCGAAGTCGAGGTTGATCAGGCCCGGACGGACCATAAGATCGGTCACACCCTTCACGCCCTGATAGAGCACATCATCGGCCATTTCGAAGGCTTCGGTGAAGGTGGTCTTCTCGTTGGCCAGGCGGAACAGATTCTGGTTGGGGATGATAATCAGCGTATCGACCACCTTCTGCAACGCTTCCAGACCTTCCTCGGCCTGACGCATGCGCTTCGTGCCCTCGAACTGGAAGGGCTTGGTCACCACACCCACGGTCAGCACACCCAGCTCGCGCGCGGCTTGCGCGATGATCGGCGCCGCGCCGGTGCCGGTGCCGCCGCCCATACCAGCGGTGATGAAGCACATATGCGCACCTGCAAGATGGTCGACAATCTCCTCGATCGTCTCCTCTGCTGCAGCCGCACCGACAGACGGACGCGCACCCGCACCCAGACCCTCGGTCGCCTTGATCCCCATCTGGATCCGCGCCTGGCTCTTGGACTGCTGGAGCGCCTGCGCGTCGGTGTTCGCGACCACGAACTCAACACCCTCGAGCTGCTGCTCGATCATGTTGTTGACGGCATTGCCCCCAGCGCCACCAACGCCGAAGACGGTAATCCGCGGCTTCAGATCCTGTTGATCGGTCATCATGAGGTTCAAGGTCATAGAGGTCCGCCTGTTTTTGTGATGAATGGCCCTGTCCCGGCCGTTTGAATAATTACCACTAATTTACCAGAAATCGGCGCGCCGTCACGCGAAAAACATAGTTAAAACACAAAATATAGCTAGGTTAATGCCAGACTCAGCGGTATTTCGCGCAGTTCTCAGCATATTGTGAGCGCGGCAAAATCACCCCCGAAAAGCGTGATTTCCGGCGCATTGACCGTTACGTTAACTTTAACTTCGCATCCCAAGTCGCTGGCGCTTACCAGTTATCCTTGAACCAGCGGAACGCGCGGCGCAGGCTGCGCCCGCCCATCCGGTCGACGGGGATCTCGAAATCCCACCACTCGTCCTGCGGATTGGTCGCATGCAGCGCGAGGCCGACAATTGCGCTGAAACCCGCCGACGTGGCCTGCTGTGGCAGGCCCTGCACACGCAGGGGCCGCCCCAGACGCACGCTATGACCGAGGATTCGCGAGGCCATGCCATCGATGCCGGGCAGCTGGCTGGTGCCGCCTGTCAGCACGATCTGCTGGCTGGGCATATGCGAGAAGCCCGCCACATCCAGCCGCGCCTTGATCTCCTCGAAGATCTCCTCGACACGCGGCCGGATGATCCCGATCAGCTCCGCACGCGTCGCGGTGCGGCTGTCCTTCTCCCAGTCGCCCGAATTGGCCGCCAGCTCGATCATCTCGCGGTCATCCATCGAGGTCGCGTGGACCCCGCCATGCACCGTCTTGAGGCGCTCTGCCAGCTGCCCCGAGACCTGCAGCCCCGCCGCGATATCGGAGGTGATGTGGTCGCCCCCCATACGCACCGCATCGGCATAGATCATATGTTTCTTCATGAAGATCGACAGGCCCGACGCGCCGCCGCCGAGATCGATACAGGCCGCTCCCAGCTCCTGCTCGTCCTCCACCAGCGAGGCAACGCCCGACACATAGGCCGAGCTGGCCACCCCCGCCAGCTCCAGATCGCAGCGCCGGATCGCATTCACGAGGTTCTGGAGCACGAAACCGTCCACCGTCAGCAGATGCATGTCGGTCGCGAGCTTGCGCCCCGCATGGCCGCGCGGATCCGACAGGCCGGAGCGGTGGTCGAGCGCGAAATTCACCGGCTGCGCATGCAGCACCTCGCGTCCCGCCCCGAAATCGGGCACATCGCAGGCGGCCAGCACACGGCCCACATCCTGCCCCGTCACCTGATCGCCGGCTATCTCGACCTGCCCCGTGAGCCCGTAGCTGCGCGGCTCCCCGCCCGCGAAACAGGCGATCACATGATCCACGCGGATCGCGGCCTTTTTCTGCGCTGCCTGCACCACGGTGCGGATCGCACGCTCGGTCTGGGCCATTGTGTCGATCTCGCCAAAGCGCACCCCGCGCGAGCGGGTCGTGGCCGCGCCGATCACCTTGAAGGAGGACTGCCCCGCCAGCGGCGCCGCCCCCTCGACCTGCTCCAGCCCGTTCGTTCCCTCGACCTTCAGCACCAGACAGACGATCTTCGACGTGCCGATATCCAATAGCGCCACGACACCGCGCTGCATCGCGGCCTTGCGCATACTGCGCATCGCTCTCTGGGCTTGGTAGAATTCGGGCATACGTCGGGTCTCGGTCTTAGGGGCTCAGTAGTTATGAGCGATAGCGCGATAGCTTTCCATCGCATGGGGCGTCAGTCGGATCGTCGGACGACCCTTGTCACGGAGGTCGATCACCGTAAAGTCACGCGCAAGCACATCTTCGGCGGTATTCATCGCCAGAAGGCGCTCGACGGCGGCCACGGGCTGCTCCTGCGGCAGCATCACGCGCCGGTCATTCTCGAGCGCGATGTCCCAGCGACGCTGCCCCACACGGATCAGCCCGCGCGCCTTGGGCAACAGCGGGCCCATCGCCTTCAGGATTGAAAGCGCCTCGGGGACCGCCTTGTTGGCCCCGCGGCCGGCGATCAGCGGCAGATCGGAGCGCGCGGAACGGTCCAGAAGCGTCGCCACCCGATGGCCGGTCGCATCGAGCATCTCCAGCCCGCTCGCCGTCCGCCACAGCATGACCGGATTGCGCTCGGTCACGACCACATCCAGCACACCGCCGGATTTGATGCTGATCGAGGCATCAGCCACCGCGTCGAGCCGCATGATCGTGTCGCGATACTGGCCCAGATCGATCTTGAAGGACGAGACCGGAAGCCCCGTGGGCAGCATCGTATAAACCGCTTGCTCGACCTCGGGGCTCGCGCCCTCGACCTTCAGCGAATTGACCATGAATTGCGGACGGTTCTGGATCGAGGTCTTGATGTCATCGAAGGCCTGCAGCATATCCGCCCGCCGCCCCGCATCGCCGAAATAGATCCCGAGCCCCAGCACCACGATAAAGGTGGGCACCCCGATCCGCGTCAGCGACCGCACGATGGGCGTCAGCCACAGCCGGTGCAGCCGGAAAGCGAGCCGCGAGGGCGCGGGGTCCTTGCGGCGCGAGGACCGGCGGACATAGAGCTGGCCCTGCTGGGCGCGCGCCACACCTCCAACAGCATGGGTGCCAGCCCATTTCCCCTCCTCGGGAAGGCGCGATGCCTTCATCTTCCGCATGAGGCATCCTCCACGATCCAGCGGCAGAGCGCAGGGAAATCGATCCCCGCCTCCAGCGCCTGCTCGGGCACGAGCGAGGTCGGCGTCATACCGGGCTGGTTATTGGTCTCCAGCAGGAACAGTCCCGCAAGCCCACGGCTGTCATCCCAGCGGAAATCGGTGCGCGAGATGCCCCGGCAGCCAAGCGCCACATGCGCACGCAGCGCATAGTCTTGACAGGCTCTCGCGATCTCCTCGGGGATCTCGGCGGGGCAGATATGGCGCGATCCGCCGGTCGAATATTTCGCGTGATAGTCATACCAGCCGGTGGTGACGATCTCGGTCACGCAGAAGGCGCGATCCTCCATCACGGCACAGGTCAGCTCGCGCCCGGGCACATAGGTCTCGACCATCACGCTCTCGGGCATATCATCCGACAGCTGCGGCGGGCTGTTGGCCGCCTCGTTGACGATATAGACGCCGACCGAGGAGCCCTCGTTATTGGGTTTGACCACATAGGGGGGCGGCAGGAAATGGCGGCTGCGCACCTCGTCGCGCGGCGCGATCACGCTCTCGACTACCGGCAGACCTGCCTGACGGTAGGCAGTCTTGGACCGGTCCTTGTCCATCGACATGGCCGAAGCCAGCACGCCCGAATGGGTATAGGGGATACGCAGCCATTCCAGCATGCCCTGCACACAGCCATCCTCGCCCCAACGGCCATGCAGCGCGTTGAAGACGACATCCGGCTTGATTTCGGTGAGACGCTGCGCCAGATCGGGGCCCGCATCGACCTCGATCACCTCATATCCCGCAGCCCGCAAGGCGATAGCGCATTCACGCCCGGACGAAAGCGACACATCGCGTTCCGCCGATGCCCCTCCCATCAATACCGCCACAAGCTGGGTCGTCCTGCTCGACTTACCCGCCATCATTTGCCTCGTCGGGGTTTTCCCCGTTTATGTATTTTGGTTAAGCCCGCCGGTCACTGCCAGAAGACGGTCCTTTGGCGGACCTTATCTCTCTCCGACGCGCATGATTTCCCATTGTAGCTCAATTCCGCTATTGAGCAAAACTTTTTTGCGGACTTCCTCTCCCAGCCCCTCCAGATCGGAGGCCGTTGCCCCTCCCGCATTGATCAGGAAGTTGGAATGCATCTCCGACATCTGCGCCCCGCCCAGACGCGCGCCGCGCATTCCGGCATCGTCGATCACCTTCCATGCCTTAAGGTCATGCACGTCATCGGCGCGCCCGGTCGAGCTGAAACCGGCCGGATTGCGGAAGGTCGAGCCCGCGCTACGCTCTTTTGTTGGCTGGGAGGCATCGCGTTTGGCCAGCTGGTCCGCCATCCGCGCCTCCAGTTCCACCGGATCGCCCGACGCGGCCTCGAACACGGCATGGGTGATGACCCAGCCTTCGGGCAGATCGCTCTGGCGATATGCCAGACCGAGATCTGTCGCCTTGATCGTGCGGACCGCGCCCGTCCGCGTCACCACGCCGATTTCCACGAGGTGATCGGCCACATAGGTGCCATAGCAGCCCGCATTCATCCGCACGGCACCACCAACCGAACCCGGGATCGTGCGCAGGAAGGTCAGATCCAGCCCCTCGGCTGCCGCCTTGCGCGCCACATGCGCATCGAGCGCCGCAGCCCCTGCCGTCACCCTGTTGCCCTCGAATGTAATGGCGTTGAAACCCCGCCCCAGCCGGATGACCACCGCGCGCAAGCCGCCATCACGCACGATGAGGTTGGAGCCCACCCCCATCGGGAAAACGGCGATATTCTCGGGAAGCCCCGCGAGAAACGCCGCCAGATCCTGTGCATCGGCGGGCTGGAAGAACCAGTCCGCGGGGCCGCCCACACGCAGCCATGTCAGATCGGACAAAGCACGCCCTGCGCCAAGTGCGCCGCGCGGCTGATAGGTGGAAGGAGAAAGCATATCGGTCATAGAGGCTTCCTAGCGAAGCCACCCGAGCACAGCAAGGGCCAAGACAGGTTGCAGCAGGCGCACAAGGGCGATCAGGCGTCCTGACGCTCGTCGCGCAGGCGTCCATCGGCATGAAGACGCTGGATCAGCCGCCGCAACGGCCAGCGCAGCACCGACATCCCCGCCGCCAGCACAACCAGCCCCCAGATCGGCCCCTGCTGATAGGTAACCCCGCCCAGAATGGGAACGCCGGTCGCAATCAGCGCCCATGCCGCCATCCAGTGCCAGCGCTGCGGCCCCATCGCCGCGACAGAGGCCAGGACCACCCAAAGGCAGGCAAGACTAAGGGAAAGCGACATGCGCATGGCTCCTCTGCCCATCACACGGGCGGTTCGAAAGAAATGGCCGGCCCGCGAGGGGACCGGCCCAGTCCGATGCCGCTCCGGCGGACAGACCGGCATCGTCCGGAGACAGAGAACGTCTCTGCCATCCAACGGACAAGCCACACAAATCCGGCGGCTTGCCCTCTACTCGTTACCAGCCCACCCCCTTCACGAGGTTGGCATGACATGCGGGCGCACCGTCTGAACGAGCGCCCCGATCTTCTCAGGCGCCCAGCTTGGCGGGGAGCCCGTTGGCCCATGTCGAGATCGTGCCCGCGCCCAGACAGACCACGATATCGCCCGGACGGGCCTGTTCACGCACGAGCCGCGCCAGATCGTCCTCCGACAGGATGGCGCGGGCATGGCGGTGGCCGTGCTGGATCAGACCGGCCACCAGATCCTCGCGGGTCGCGCCCTCGATCGGGTCCTCACCTGCCGAATAGACCTCGGCGATGGCGACCACGTCGGCCTCGTTGAAACAGGTGCAGAAATCATCGAAGAGCGAATGCAGGCGCGAATAGCGGTGCGGCTGGTGCACGGCGATCACCCGCGCCCCGGGCGAACCCGAGACCGCCTGACGCGCGGCCTTCAGAACGGCTGCGATTTCAACAGGATGGTGACCGTAATCGTCGATGATCGCGACCCCGCCAAGGACCTCGCCCACTTTGGTGAAGCGGCGGTTCACACCCTTGAAATTCGCCAATGCGTCACGGATCTCGTCACGCTTCATCCCCAGATGGCGGGCGACTGCCACAGCGGCCAGCGCGTTCGAGACGTTATGGTCACCGGGCATCGGGAGGGTGCAGCCCTCGATCAGCTTCGGGCGGCCATCCTCGTCATGCTCTTCACCCTGAAGGGCGATGTCGAACTGCGCGATCCCCCGCTCGTAGCGCAGGTTCAGCGCGCGAACATCGGCCTGCGCGTTGAAGCCGAAGGTCGTCACGCGACGGTCGGTCAGCTTGCCGACCAGCGTCTGCACCTCGGGATGGTCGGTGCAGCACACGGCCAGACCGTAGAAGGGGATGTTCGACACGAAATCATAGAAGCCCTTGCGCAGCGCATCAAAGCTGCCCCAATGCTCCATATGCTCGGGATCGATATTGGTGACGATGGCAATCGTTGCCGGCAGGCGGTTGAACGAGCCGTCGGATTCGTCGGCCTCGACCACCATCCACTCGCCCTCGCCCGCCCGCGCATTGGAGCCATAGGCATGGATCACGCCGCCATTGATAACGGTCGGGTCGAAATTCCCCCGATCCAGCAGGGTCGCCACCATGGTCGTGGTGGTCGTCTTCCCATGTGTGCCCCCGATGGCGATATTGGAACGCAGGCGCATCAGTTCGGCCAGCATCTCGGCGCGGCGCACCACCGGTAGGCCGCGCTTGCGCGCCTCTTCCAGCTCGGGATTGCCCGGCTTGATGGCCGAGGACATCACCACAACACCCGCATTCCCGATATTCTCGGCGCGCTGGCCCTCGAAGAAGGTCGCCCCCAGCTCTTCCAGACGGTCGGTGATCTTGGAGGCTTTCGCATCCGAGCCCTGCACCGTGAACCCTTGGGTCAAGAGCACCTCGGCAATGCCGGACATCCCGATCCCGCCCATGCCGATAAAATGGATCGGCCCGAGTTCGCCGGGCAGCTTCGTCGCGTTCATCGCGCGCCTCCTGTTAGTTGTTCGACCATCTCCACAAGCCGGTCGGTGGCATCGGTAATGCCGTAGCTCTGGCTTGCGCGCGCCATCTGCAGGGCACCGTCGGGATTTGCAAGCACCAGACCCACCTGCTCGGCCAGCGCCTCGGGGGTCAGGCGGCTCTCGGGGATCACGATCGCGCCACCGGTCGCGGCGAGGCCCTTGGCATTGGCGCTCTGGTGGTCCCCGGCTGCGGCCGCAAAGGGCACCAGAATCGCCGGACGCCCGACCACCGCGATATCGGCGACCGAGGAGGCCCCCGAGCGCGAGATCACCAGCTGCGCCTCGGTCAAGCGGCGCGGCACATCGTTGAAGAAGGATTGCACCTCGGCCACGATCCCCGCCTCGCTATAGGCCGCAACCACACGGTCGAGATCCTCGGGACGGGCCTGATGGGCCACACGCAGATTGCGCCGCATCTCGGGCGACAGAAGCGCCAGCGCCGCAGGCACCACATCCGACAGGATGCGCGCGCCTTGGCTGCCGCCCATCACCAGGAGCGACATCGGGTAATCGCCCGGCACGATATAGGGTGCCCCCGCACGTTCCAGAACGGCCCCGCGCACCGGATTGCCGGTATGGACGCCGCGCACCCCTGCGGGCAGGTCGGTTGGCCATGTGCCACAGGCCACCGCCCCGACCTTGGGCGCGAATTTGCGGTTCACCTTGCCCATGACGCCATTCTGCTCGTGGATCGCGCGCGGCAGGCCCAGAAGATAGGCCGAGGCCAGCGCGGGCACCGTCGGATAGCCGCCAAAGCCCACAACGGCTGCGGGCTTGTCACGCATGTTCCGCCCGACAGCGGAGGCAATGCCGCTCAGGATACGCAACGGCACCATCAGCCGCGCAAGCAGGCCGCCGCGGGCGAAGGTCGCCGAATTCACCTGTTCGATCTGCACCACATGCGGAAAGCCCCCCGCATAGCGCGCACCCCGCGCATCGGTGGACAGTTTCACCCGCCAGCCTTTGCGCACCATTTCCTCGGCAAGCGCTTGGGCGGGAAACATATGCCCGCCCGTCCCGCCTGCCGCGATCAGAAGAAGAGGGGCTGCCTCTTGTGTCATGCCATCCCCTCTCAGCCGCGATTATGGCGCGCCAGAATATCCGAAATCTGCCCCTGCGGGCGCGAACGGGTCAGCGCGAGCAACATGCCCACCGCAATCCCCGAGGCGATCATCGACGAACCACCATAGCTCACGAAAGGCAGCGTCATCCCCTTGGAGGGCAGAAGCCGCACGGCCACCGCCATGTTGATGAAGGCCTGCACGCCGAAGGCAGCCGCCAAACCGCAGCCGGCAAGCCGCGTGAAAGGATCACGCTCGCGCATCAGGCGCAGCATCGAGCGCATGACCACGGTCGCATAGAGCGCGATGATGATCAGCACGAGGATCAGCCCGTATTCCTCTGCCGCGACCGCGATGATGAAATCGGTATGCGCATCGGGGAGCGACCATTTCACCGTGCCCTCGCCCACGCCCACACCGAAGAAGCCGCCCTCCTGGATGGCGTTGGTGGCATAGCCGATCTGCGTGCGCGGATCGATCTCGGGCGACAGGAAGCCGTTGATCCGGCGGGCGAAGTGATCCGAGAAGTTATAGGCCGTGACACCGCCGACAGCCGTCAGACCGCCCACCACAGCCAGAAGCGTGATCGGCGCACCAGCCACGAAATACATCACCATCCACGAGAAGAGCACGAGCGAGGCCTGACCGAAATCGGGCTGCAGTGCCAGAAGCACAACAATGATCGCCATCAGGATGAAGGAATAGAGCCGTCCCGGAGGGCCTGCGACCTCATGGGCCGCCGCCATGAACCAGCCGGCAATGATGATGAAAGCGGGTTTGAGGAATTCCGAGGGCTGGACCGAGGCAAAGCCGAAAGAAAACCAGCGGATCGCGCCTTTGCCGAAATCGGTGCCGACAAACGGAAGCGCCAGAATGGCCGCAAAACAGACAAAGAACGCCAGAACGCCCATACGGCGCACCTGACGCGGGCTCATCATCGAGCAGAGCAGCATCGTGATGATGCCCGACCCGCCGAAGAACGCCTGCCGTTTCACATAGTAAAACGGCTCGAGCCCGTTCTTTTCAGCCAGCGGCACGGATGCCGCGAGCCCCAAAAGCATTCCGATCCCGAACAGGATCAGCACGCAGGACAACGCCCATTTGTCAATGGTGCGCCACCAGCGTGGAAGTACAGGTTCACCGACGCGCGAAGGCGCGGTGCCGAAAACCATATCTGTCATGGGCTGTTACTGCCGTACTGCCTCGAAAAAATGCCCGTTTTCCGGGTCTGTCTCCGATGCTAACGCAATTCATACTGTATGGCTAGTTAAACTATGGCCGATTTACGGCGCATTTCGCGGGATTTCGCGGCGTCGCCAGGCGGTTCTGTGCTCTGGTGTGGCGCGCATACGCCACAACCCGCAGGTGAAGGGACAATTCTGCACCTATCGCAAAACCTTCACCTTTCGCGATAGGTGAAGGCGAATCCTATTCGGGCAACTGCCCCACCAGCGCGACGAAATGCTCGCCACGTTTCTCGAAGCTGCCATACTGGTCGAAGCTCGCCGCCGCCGGCGCCAGAAGCACTGTATCTCCAGCCTCGGCATCGCGGGCACAAGCCGCCACGGCCGCCTCCATCGTCTCGCAGATCTCGTGCTCGAGACCGGTCAGTTGCAGTGCGAAGTCCCGCGCCGAATGGCCGATGAAATAGGCTTTCCTTACATGGTCCAGATCACCGGCTAGCGAGGACACGCCGCCCTCCTTGCCAAGCCCGCCCGCAATCCAGCGGATATTCTTGAACGCCTGCAGGGCCTTCGAGGCACTATCGACATTGGTCGCCTTGGAATCATTGACCCATGCCACGCCCTTCTTCTCGGCCACGCGCTGGCTGCGATGGGGCAGCCCCGCAAATGTATGGAAGGCCGCCTCGATCTCGCGCGGCGCCAGTCCGATGGCGCGCAGCGCCGCAAAGGCTGCACAGGCATTCTGGTGGTTATGCGCCCCCGGCAACCCCTTGATCTCGCGCAGATCGATGGACGCCACCTGCCGCCCCTTGCGCCATTCGCTCAGAAAGCCCTTACGCGCAAAGACCGACCAGCCCCAATCGCCCAGCTTGCGCGAGACGGCAATGCGGATCAGCCGGTCATCCTCGCGATTGGTAGCGATCTGGTTGGCCAGATAGACCCCTTCCGGCTCATCGACGCCAATCACCGCACGATCCGGCCCGCCCTCGGCGAAGAGGCGGCGCTTGGCGGCAAAATACCCCCCCATCCCCGCATGGCGGTCGAGGTGGTCGGGCGAGAGATTGGTGAACACCGCCACATCGGGGGTCAGCGCACGCGCCAGATCGGTCTGGTAGCTTGACAACTCCAGCACCACCACATCGCCATCCTCGGCAGGCTCCAGATCCAGTACGCCACGTCCGATATTGCCGCCCATCTGCGCCCGCCGCCCGCAATGGGTCAGCACATGATGGATCAGCGCGGTGGTGGTGGACTTCCCGTTCGAGCCAGTAACGCAGATCGTTTTCGGCATGGTATCGAAACTGTCCCACTCCTCGCTCGCCCAGGAGCGGTAGAACAGACCGATATCGTTATCCACCGGCACACCCGCTTCCATCGCCGCGGCAATCACCGGATTGGGATGCGGATAAAGATGCGGAATGCCCGGTGAGACGACCAGAAGCGCCACATCCTCGAACGCGCCCGCCTTTGTCAGGTCACGGCAGGCATATCCCGCCTCCTCGGCCCGCGCACGTCCCTCGGGGCTGTCATCCCATGCCAGCACCTCCGCACCGCCCGCCTTCAGCGCCACGGCTGTGGCCAGCCCCGACCGCCCGAGCCCCAGAACCGCGATTTTCTGCCCTTCGACACCACGCACTGCAATCATGACAAAGCCCCTTCCGAAAAGCCGATCCCCGGCTCAGGTCTAGCGAATGCAAAAAAGGGCGACAACGCCCTTTTCCATTGTCGTCAAATATCCTCGGGGGTGAATTGGGCCGCCAGGCCCAAGAGGGGGCAGACAGCCCCCTTCCCCTCAGCGCAGCTTGAGCGTCGCCAGACCGATCAGCGCGAGGATCAGCGAGATGATCCAGAACCGGATCACGATCTGGCTCTCGGCCCAGCCCTTCTTCTCGAAATGGTGGTGAATCGGCGCCATCAGGAACACCCGCTTGCCGGTGCGCTTGAAATAGAGCACCTGAATGATCACCGACATGGCTTCCACCACGAAGAGCCCGCCCACGATCGCCAGAACGATCTCGTGCTTGGTGCAGACCGCGATCGCCCCGATCGCGCCGCCAAGCGCCAGCGAACCGGTATCGCCCATAAACACCGCCGCAGGCGGGGCGTTATACCACAGGAACCCGAGCCCCGCCCCGATCAGTGCCGCGGTGAACACAAGGATCTCGCCCGTGCCCGGCACATAATGCACATCCAGATAGGAGGTGAAATCCGCGCGCCCGACGATATAGGCAATGACACCGAGCGTGCCCGCCGCAATCATCGCAGGCATGATCGCCAGCCCGTCCAGACCGTCGGTCAGGTTCACCGCATTGGCTGCCCCCACGATCACCAGCATCGCGAAAGGCACGAATAGCACGCCCAGATTGATCAGCACATTCTTGAAGACCGGCACGGCCAGCTGCCCCGACAGATCCGCCGGATGCAACCAGGCCGCCCAGATACCGGCAATCGCCGCCAGCAACAGGCCCAACCCCATGCGCACCCGCCCGCTGACACCCGCGGTGGTCTGTTTGGAGACCTTGGCATAGTCATCGGCAAAGCCGATCAGCGCATAGCCGAAAGTCACCATCAGCACGAGCCAGACATAACCGTTATCCAGCCGCGCCCAGAGAAGCGTGGAAAACAGGATCGAGGCAAGGATCAAGAGACCGCCCATCGTGGGCGTGCCCGCCTTGGCCAGATGGCCTTCGGGGCCGTCGGAGCGGATCGGCTGGCCCTTGCCCTGCGTGCGGCGCAGGAAATCGATCAGCGTCGGCCCGAAGAGGAAGCCGAACACCAGCGCCGTAAAGAACGCAGCCCCCGCGCGGAACGTCAGGTAGCGGAAGAGGTTGAAGAAGTCGCCCCCGTCCGAAAGATGTGTCAACCAATAGAGCATTCCGTCTTTTCCTTTATACCTCGGTCGAAACCGGCTGACCAAGTTTGCGCAGCGCCTCGACGACACGACTGACTTTCGAGCCCTTGGAGCCTTTCACAAGCACGACATCGCCCGCATCGACCAGATGGCGCGCCCGCGCCACCATTTCATCCGCGCTTTCATACCATTCGCCACGCTTGGCGCGCGGCAGCGCATCGCGCAGCGCCGCCATACGGTTGCCCACCATATGTACGACATCCACATCCGCCATCGCGGGCAGGCGCGCAAGCCCCGCATGCATCGACAGCTCGTCCGCGCCCAGCTCCAGCATCTCGCCCAGAATCGCCACGCGACGGCCATGTTTCACACGGCCCACACCGTCCTGCGGCTCTTGGGCGGCCAGCATCTCGAGGGCCACGCCCATCGAGGTTGGATTGGCGTTGAACGCGTCATCGAACAGATCGATCCCCATCTCGGGGTTGAAGGCATCAAACAGCACCCGTTCACGCGCACCGCGCCCCGCAGGCGGCAACCAGCGGCCCAGATCCATCGCGATCAGCGCCTGCTCGCAACCAAGCGCGCCACAGGCCGCGATCACTCCAAGCGCGTTGGACGCAAAATGCCGTCCCGGGCTCTGGACCTTGAACAGAAGGCTCTCGCCCCGCGCCCGCGCCTCGACCACGGTGGTGTCCCCAAGGATGGACACTTTGTCCAGATGATAATCGGCCTGCGCATCCGCGCCGAAAGTAATCACCTCACCGGCCACCCTGGCCGCCTCCAGCAGGATATCCGAGACCTCGAGCCCGAGCGGCACGATACACGCCCCCCCTGTCTCCAGCCCCTCGAAGATCGTTGCTTTCTCGCGGGCGATGCCGGAGATATCGTCAAAGGCCTCCAGATGCGCCGCGGCCACCGTGGTGATCATCGCCACATGCGGGCGCGCCATCTTTGCAAGCGGCGCGATCTCGCCGGGATGGTTCATCCCGATCTCGATCACCGCGAAATCGGCATCGGCCGGCAAGCGGGCCAGCGTGATCGGCACCCCCCAATGGTTGTTGAAGGATGCCTCGGCGGCATGGGTCTTGCCCTGCCCCTTGAGCACCTCGCGCAACATCTCCTTGGTGGAGGTCTTGCCCACCGATCCGGTGACGGCGATGACCTTGGCCTTGGCACGCGCCCGCCCCGCACGACCCAGATTCTGCAGGCCTTCCAGCACATCGTCCACGATCACCAGCGGATCGGCTTCGCTACACCCGTCGGGAATGCGCGAGACAAGAGCCGCACCTGCGCCTTGATCGAGGGCCTGACGCACGAAATCATGCCCGTCACGCGCGGCCGTCAACGCCACAAACAGATCGCCCTTGGCGATCGAGCGGGTGTCGATGGAGATGCCGTCAACTTGGGCCTCGCATGTGGCACGGCCACCCGTCGCGCGGGCAATCTCGGAAGCGGTCCAGAGTGTCATCAGATTTTCCCATCCAGTGCGGCAACGGCCACAGAGGCCTGTTCGGCATCGTCAAAGGGGTAGATATCGGTGCCGATCACCTGCCCCGTCTCGTGGCCCTTGCCCGCGATCAGCAGCGCATCGCCCGGCTCGAGCCTGTTCACCGCCAAAAGGATCGCCTCGGCGCGGTCGCCCACCTCGATGGCGGTGGGGCCTGCGCCCTCCATCACGGCGGCGCGGATTTCGGCAGGGTCCTCGGTGCGCGGGTTGTCATCGGTGACAAAGACCAGATCGGCATGCTCGGTCGCGGCCTTGCCCATCAGCGGGCGCTTGGTGCGGTCGCGGTCGCCGCCTGCGCCCACGATGACCACGATCTTGCCCAGCACATGCGGGCGCAGCGCCTTGAGCGCCGTGGCCACCGCATCGGGAGTATGGGCGTAATCCACAAACACGGTCGCGCCATTATCGCGCACCGCCACCTGCTGCATCCGGCCCCGCACCGTGCTCAGATGCGGCAACGCCTGCACCACCGACAGGGGATCAGCCCCGCAGCCGATGACCATCGCCGCCGCCGTCAGCACATTCATCGCCTGGAACTCCCCGATCAGCGGCAGGCGCGCCATCTGCGGCTTGCCCTCCCACGAGAAGCGGATGTCCTGACCCGACGCATCAGGGCGCTTGCCCAGAAGCCGCATCTCGCAGTCCTCGCCATGGCCCAGACGGATCACCCGCTGGCCACGACCGTTGGCGATCGCGGCCATATCGGCCCCGCGCGGGTCATCCATATTGATCACCGCCACGCCGTCATCGGGCAGCACACGCGCAAAGAGCCCCGCCTTGGCCGCGAAATATTCCTCGAATGTCGCGTGGTAATCGAGATGGTCCTGCGTGAAATTGGTGAAGGCCGCAGCTTTCAGCACCACCCCGTCGAGCCGTTTCTGCGCCAGCCCGTGCGAGGAGGCCTCCATCGCGGCATGGGTGATCCCCGCGTGCGCCATATCGCCCAGAAGCCGATGCAGGGTGATGGGTTCGGGCGTGGTGTGGTTGGAGGGCGCGCTATAGGCCCCCTCGACGCCGGTTGTGCCGATATTGGCCGCCTCATAGCCCAGAACCTGCCAAATCTGGCGGGTGAAGGTGGCCACACTCGTTTTGCCATTGGTGCCGGTGACCGCGATCATCGTTGCGGGCTGTGCCCCGAAGAACAGCGCCGCCGCATAGGCCAGCGCCTGTCGGGGGTCTTCGGCCACAACCAGCGCGGCCCCGGCCTGTGCCACGGCATCGTGGATCTGCGTGGCGCCTGCACGGTCGGTCAGGATGGCCACAGCGCCCTTGGCAAGCGCCGTGGGCACAAATTCGGCCCCATGCACCTTGGTGCCCGGAAGCGCTGCAAAAAGATGGCCCGCCTTCACCTGACGGCTATCCACCGAAAGCCCCGTGATCTGGCGGTCCGCACCGGAACTGGGGGTCAGACCCAATGCATTCAGGCTCGATTGCGGCAGATCTGTCGGCATGATTATGGCTTTCTTTTTTAAATCCGGCCGTCTGCAAAACGGCCATGATACAGCATCAGAGACGCAGCCCCGAACCTCCCCCCCATTTATCGCGGGCAGGCCGAAAAGGTCAACGCATCAACCCCGCCGCAAAGGGCCAGATCGGCAAAATCCGACCACTTGTCTCACAGCAGAGCGATTGCGGGATTATTCGTCCGCGACCGTCTTGTTATTGGGATCTTTCGCGACATTGATGCCCGCAATCTCGTCGGCTGCGGCATGCGGGCGCAGGCCCAGAAGCGGCGCCACACGGCGGATCACTTCGGCAGCGACAGGCACGGCGGTCCAACCGGCGGTGCGGCGCGGGATCGAGCCGGAATTGTCCGAAGGTTCGTCCAGCGTCAGCACCAGCACATATTGCGGATCGGAAATCGGGAAGACACCGGCGAAGGTCGCGATGACCTTGTCATCATAATAGCCGCCCGTGGGTTTCACCTTATCGGCGGTGCCGGTCTTGCCGCCCACCTCATAGCCTTTGACATTGCCGTAAGAGGCCGTGCCGCGCGTCACCACGATGCGCATCAAGGCAAGCGCTTCCTTGGCGACCTGATCGCTCATCACGCGCTCGCCATGGCCCTTGTTCACCCCTGCCAGAAGCGTGGGCTCGACGCGGATACCGTGATTGGCGATGGTGGCATAGGCCGCCGCCAGATGCAGCGGGCTTGCCGCCAGACCGTGGCCATAGCCGATGGTCATGGCCGAGACATCGGTCCATTTCGGCGGCAGCTGCGGCTGGCCGGTCTCGGCCTCGATCAGCTCGACCGAGGTGGGCTTGAGGAAGCCCAGCTTGCCAAGGAACTCTTTCTGCTTTTCGGGGCCGAACATCTCGACGATATGGGCGGTGCCCACGTTCGAGCTGTGCTTGATGACGTCGATCACCGACAGATGCGCGCCGTAATTGTGGAAATCACGGATCTTGAAGCGGCCGATGCGCATGGGCGACTGGCTGTCGACGATGGTGTTGGGCGTGACCAGCCCCATCTGCAGCGCCTGCGCCACGGCAAAGATCTTGAAGGTCGAGCCAAGCTCGTAAAGCCCCTGCACCGCGCGGTTGAAGAGCGGGCTGTCGGAAGCATCGCCCGTGGTCAGCGGACGCGGGCGTTTGTTCGGGTCGAAATCGGGCAGGCTCGCCATGGCGACGATCTGGCCGGTATGGGCCTGCATCAGGATCGCGGTCGCACCCTTGGCATTCATCAGCTTCATGCCGCCATCGAGGATCTCCTCGAGCGCCGACTGGATCGTGAGATCGATCGACAGTTTCAGCGGCGCGCCATTATTGGCCGGATCACGCAGCCAGCCGTCGAATTCCTTCTCGACGCCGGCGGTGCCCACGATCTCGGCCGAATTCACGCCCTCGGCGCCAAAGCGCGAGCCGCCAAGGATATGGGCTGCCACAGCCCCGTTGGGATAAAGACGCATCTCGCGCGGACCGAACAGCAGACCCGGCTCGCCGATATCATGCACGGCCTGCATCTGCTCGGGCGAGATCTTCTTTTTGATCCAGACGAATTTACGGCTGCCGGTGAAATCCTTCATCAACCGGTCATGGTCGAGATCGGGGAAGATCTTCACCAGCTTGTCGACCGTGCCCACCGGATCCACCATCATCGGCGGCTGGGCGTAAAGTGCATGGGTCACAAGATTGGTGGCCAAGACACGGCCCTCGCGGTCCACGATATCGGCGCGCTGTGCGTGGATACCGTTATTGATCGCGGCGCGCGGCTCCTTGGGCTCGGAGGCAGCCAGCGTGCCCATCCGAACGCCTACAACGGTAAATACGGCCACAAAGGCCAGCCCCATGACCAGAAGGCGGCCCTCGGCCCGTTTGCGCGCGCGGTCACGGGTGGCCTCGGAGCGGATGCGGGTATTCTCGCGTTCGATCGCGTCGGGGTTCTCGCCACGGGTACGGGCCGGAAGGATCTTTGCCAGAGGACGAAGCGGAATACGGATCATCTTAGAGCCCTTCTTTTTGTGCCTGCCCGTTCAAAGCAAAGATATCCGGCTGTTTCTGTGCGTCCGGATCGGCCATCTCGACCGGATTGGGATAGGGAATTTCCGACACGCTCGCAAACTGGTCGGCCTGTAGCGGCAGCAGCTGGAGATCGGTGAAGTTCAGGTTCACCAGCTCGCGTAGGCGGTCAGGACGGTTGAGATAGGCCCATTCGGCCTTCAGCACGCCCAGACCCTCGTTGAGCGAGGCGATCTCGCGGTCGAGCGCACGCAACTCGTCGCGCTTGTCCTGCGTGTCGTAATTCACCCGATACGCCCAGAAAGCCAGCCCCATGACACAAAGCGCGGTTACGAGATAGATCAGCGATCTCATCGGGCTCTCCGTTTATGCGAGGCGGGCTTGGCCGCGGGGTCCAGAACGGGGGCCGGAAGGCCCAATATGGTGCGGTCAGCCGGGGTTGCGGGCGTGTCAAGACGGCGCGCGACGCGCAGTTTGGCAGACCGTGCCCGCGGGTTCTCTACCAGCTCTTCGTCATCGGGGGGAATAGCTTTCGAGGGTTTGTCGAAGCCCGGTGTCGCGGATTTGACCACCGGTGCATGGCGCGAGCCCTGCCCGCCGCCGCCCGAACGCGCCTGCAGGAAGCGCTTGATCACGCGGTCCTCGAGCGAGTGGAAACTGACCACTGCCAGTAGCCCGCCGGGTTTCAGCGCGCGCTCGGCCGCCTCCAGCCCTTCGATCAGCTGGCCGAATTCGTCATTCACCGCGATGCGCAGCGCTTGGAAGCTGCGGGTCGCGGGATGGGACTGGTTGGGCTTGGGGCGCGGCAGGGAGCGCTCGATCACCGCGACCAGCTGCTTGGTCGTCGTGAACGGCTCGATCTCGCGGGCCTTGAGGATATTGCGGGCGATCCGGCGCGAGGCGCGCTCCTCGCCATAATGATAGAGGATATCGGCCAGCTCTTCCTCACCCAGCGTATTCACCAGATCGGCCGCCGACGGGCCGTCCTGCGACATGCGCATATCGAGAGGGCCGTCCTGCATGAAGGAAAAGCCCCGCTCGGCCTGATCGATCTGCATTGAGCTGATCCCGAGATCGAGCACCACGCCATCGACCTTCCCCTCGGGGGCGATCTCGGCGGCATAGTCATCCATCTCAGAGAAAGTGCCATGCACGAGCGAGAGACGCTCGCCATACTCGCCGCGCCAGCTTTCGGCCATCTCGAACACCAGCGGGTCACGGTCCACGCCGATCACCTGCGCCGCACCTTCCGCCAGAAGCCCGCGCGAATAGCCACCCGCGCCAAAGGTGCCGTCAATCCAGATGCCCTCGACAGGGGCCACGACCTTCAGCAAAGGACGCAGGAGAACCGGAATATGCGGACGGCCCGGCGCGCTCATGGCTTAGCCTCCCAGAAGCGAGAGCGGGTCGAAATCATCGCCCATCTCGTCGATCCATTGATCCACATTCGCCTGATCGGCAGCCTCGAAGGTTTCGGGTTTCCAGATCTCGAAGGTCTCGCCCACACCGGCGAAATAGGCCTCGGTGCCGAGGTCGATCTTCTCGCGCAGAAAAGCCGGAAGGACCATGCGGCCATCCGGATCGATTTCCAGCGGTTGCGATTTGGAAAGCACCATGCGCTGCAGGATGGTGCGCTGCTTGGAGCCACGCGGGAGCGCCGCGATATCGGCAGCAAGCGCCTCGAAGGCGCTTTGCGTGTAGACCTGAAGCATTTTCTGATTGTCGGCCCCATAGACGATGACCATCCGGGGGCGATCCTGATTGGGTCGGTTAGGGTCGCCATCGGCCAGCTCTTGGCGATATGCAGCCGGGATCGACATGCGACCCTTGCTGTCCACCTTGAAGGTGTATTCGCCGATGAACATGCCCGCCAATTGCGAACCCTCTCCTGCCACGCTGGTCCGCCCTGTTCACATCGAGCCGACCGGTTTCTTGCCTGCGGTCCCTGCCTCAGGACCTTTGAATGAAAACGGCGGATTGAGCTGCTGCCACTGCCCAATCCGCCGCCCTCGTTCCCATTTGACTGGGCTGTCCGACTGCACGCGCCACCTGGGGGATGTCTGCTCGCTCGCGCGCCGGATCTCTTGCTTTCGCGTCAGGGGGTGCCTGTATGAAACTGCTCTTTTCGCCGTGAGGTCTTTTTGCCTCTATGTTCCCGCCTTTGCGATGAGTTAGGGATGCCATGGGAATTCACGGGAGGCAACCGGTTTTTAGCTAACAGTTGGTTAACGAGCATGGGTAACTCTGTGGATAAGTTAACACTCTAGGAACATTGAGAGAACGCTATAGTAAGAAATCGCGGTTTCTATAAAATCACCCACTAAATGTAGTAGGTAAAAAAATTCGACGGAATCCCATGCTCTCCCAGGATGACCTTACGGATGTCACCGGAAAGCCACGAGTCTAGCGCAAATTAACCATTAATTAACCAAGCTCACAGGAACGCGAGTCGCCGTGAACCTGCTTCTTTTCGGCAGCTTTCAAGACGCGAAAAATCAGCAAAGCATAGGCAAAATACGTCAATTTTTACGATGCTATGCCGATTCCTTAAAGATTGAGGCGGTTCTTACCCGATCCATTCCAAAGCTTAAAGACCACCCAATACTCGAATCAAAAACAGGCCTCTTATGACCCTGCCTAGAATCAGAATCGGCCGAGCAGTTACCTGCCCGGCCTCTCCCGTCTTTTCCCGTCCCGTGAATTCCCATAGGACGATCCCGTGATTTCCCGTAGTCCGCCGGAACCGGCCATTTGCGACGGGATCCGGTGCGCTCAGCCTTTCAGTCGCGCCACCTCCACAAGCTGCGCCGCAAGCTCCGCATAAGGCGCCGCCACCGCGCTCTCGCCCACGGCGACCGGAATGCCGCCATCTGCGGCCAGACGCACCTCCAGATTCAGGGGCAGGCTACCCAGAAGCGGCACCCCCATCCGCGTGGCCTCGTCCTTGACGCCACCGTGACCGAAGAGATGCTCCTCATGGCCACATTGGGGGCAGATATAGGTGGACATGTTCTCGACCATCCCGAGAACCGGCGTCTCCAGACGTTTGAACATATCGAGCGCCTTGCGCGCATCGATAAGCGCGATGTCCTGCGGTGTGGACACAATCACCGCCCCGTCGAGCTTCGTCTTCTGGCATAGCGACAACTGAATATCGCCCGTGCCCGGCGGCAGATCGATGATCAGCACATCGAGCGGGCCGTAATGGTCCCATTTCACCTGACCCAGCATCTGTTGCAGCGCGCCCATCAGCATCGGTCCGCGCCAGATCACCGCCTCATCCTCCTTCAGCATGAATCCGATCGACATCAGCGTAACCCCATGCGCCTCGAGCGGCAGGATGGTCTGGCCGTCAGGCGAGGCGGGGCGTTTGTTGACGCCCATCATGCGGGGCTGCGAGGGGCCATAGATATCGGCATCCAGCAGACCGACCTTTACCCCCTGTTTGGCCAGCGCCACGGCCAGATTGGCGGAAACAGTCGACTTGCCCACGCCGCCCTTGCCCGAGCCCACCGCAATCACATGGCGCACCCCCTCGACGGGAAGCGGGCCGGATTGCTTTTTGGGATGACCGCCGATCTGCGGTCCCTTCCCGCCAGACGGAATCACGATCGACAGACTTTCGACCCCCTCGAGCGCCTTCAACCGCGCCTCGAGCACGCCGCGGATCTGTTCGAGCGCGGGCTCGGGCGCGCCTTCCAGCACGAAGCGGACCACACCGCCCTCGACCGCCAGCGCGTGAATCAGTTTACGGTCGATAACACTGTCACCCTGAGGCAGTTTCACCTCCTCCAGCGCAGCAAGGACCGTTTCTTTGGTAAGTGACATAGGGAGCTCCCGAACTCGAATTTGGGCGACTGTGGCCATTTGGCCGCGTGGTTCAAGCCCTACACCCGTCATGATGACAGATTTTCGCCCCCCATCCCGCCCATGCGCAATGAAATATCCGCAAGAGGGCCGAAAAAGGTCAGAATGTGTTATGCACTTTTCGCATGACGGGCTTGTGAACCCTGCCATTGTGCATGAGCAGCATTTTCTCCATGTTAGCGACAACAAGAGGCGTAATCGCCACAAAGCACGAACTCATAAAGGAAGACGCACATGGCAATCGCACATGACATCCAAACCCGCCGCGGCCTAGGTCTGATCGAAGCACTCAAAGACGCTCTCGCCCGCCGCAAAGTCTATAACGAGACGCTCGCAGAACTGCGCTCGCTCTCGGTCCGCGAGCTCGACGATCTGGGCATGAGCCGCGCCACCCTGACCCGCGTCGCAGCCGAAGCTGCTTACGGTCGCTAAGACATTCGAACGTCCATAGGCTCACTCCTCCTCCCTTGAGCCTTAGGAATGGGCGGCTCTCTCTCCTCCTCCCTGAGAGCCGCCACCACTAAAGGCCCTGTCTGCCGGTTGCCGTATCCCTTTCCTCCTCCCGAGGGATACGGAACATCCAAAGCGGACGGGGCACTTGAAACACGGGAAGCCTCTTCCCAACTAGACACGGACAGCCCACTCCTCCTCCCTAGGGCTGATCGTTAGCGGTGACCTCTCTCCTCCTCCCTGAGGGCACCGCATCCCATACCGCGTCTCACTCCTCCTCCCGAGGCGCGTGTTAGGATTGGCTCTCCTCCTCCTCCCTGAGGGCCGATCCGTTTCCAAGGGTGCCCACTCCTCCTCCCGGGTGCCCTGGTCAACATGAACGGCGATGCCCATCTCCTCCCGGGCATCGCCGTTTTTGTTTTTTCACCCCTCCCCTTGCGCGTATCGCCCGATCGCGGCATCACCGACTCCAACCCGAAGCTCTCAGGGAGCCAGCCATGCTGTCCTATCAACACGCCTTCCATGCCGGAAATCTGGCCGATCTGCACAAACATGCGCTGCTTTCGGTGATGCTGGATTATCTGACCCGCAAGGACAAACCGCTGAGCTATCTGGAAACCCATGGCGGGCGCGGGCTCTATGACCTGTCGGATGCGCAGGCCCTGAAGACGGGCGAGGCCGCGCAGGGCATCCAGCGCCCCGAAGTGGCAGGCTGGTTCAAACCCGACCATCCTTATGCCCGCGCGATTGCCAAAACCCGCGAACTGCACGGGCCCGACGCCTATCCCGGATCGCCGATGATCGCCGCGACCCTCCTGCGCGAGATCGACAGCCTGCAGGTCTGCGAGCTGCATCCGCAGGAATATCAGGCGCTGTTTCCGGTGATGAAGCGCCATGCACGGCTGCACAACAAGGACGGGCTGGAGATGGCCGTGGCCATGACCCCGCCCACCCCGCGCCGCGGGATGATCATGATCGACCCGTCATGGGAGGTGAAGACCGACTATACCGCGATCCCCAAGCTGATCGACAAGCTGGTAACGCGCTGGAATGTCGGCATTATCGCGCTGTGGTATCCGGTGCTGGAAAACCGCGCGCAGGCCGGAATGGTGGCACGCCTTGTGGGACAATATCCGGAGGCGCTTTCGCACGAGGTCCGGTTTCCGCCCGCCCGTGAGGGGCATGGCATGATCGGGTCGGGGATGTTCATCCTCAACCCGCCCTTCGGGCTGGATGGCGAGGCCAAACGCCTCACCACCCTGTTCAAATCGCTCTAGAACGGCACATCATCCGCAGTATCGGCCGGCACAACGAAAGAGGCGATCAGCTTCTTGGTGCCGGCCTTGTCGAATTCGACAACCAGCTTGTCGGCCTCGGTGCCCATGACCTCGCCATAGCCGAATTTCTTGTGGAAGACACGGTCGCCCACATCGAACTCGTTCTCCACCGTTACGGCGCGCGGGCGCGAGGGCGTCTGGCTCTGCACGCCGCGGGTCTGCAACCGCTTCCAGCCCGGCGAATTATAGACATCGGCGCTTGCGGCGCGGGCATCGATCTGGCTACCCAGCGTCGATTGCCCGTAGCCGCTCCCGTAGCCACCCCCATTCAGGCCCGGCGGCGTCATCACATCCACATGTTCGGGGGGCAATTCGTCGATGAAACGCGAGGGCATCTGTGACTGCCACTGGCCGTAGACGCGACGGTTCCCCGCAAACGAAACATAGCAGACCTCCTCGGCCCGCGTGATCCCCACATAGCCAAGGCGGCGCTCTTCCTCGAGCCCCTTCATCCCCGATTCGTCCATGCTGCGCTGGCTCGGGAAGAGCCCGTCCTCCCAGCCCGGCAGGAAGACCACCGGAAACTCCAGACCCTTCGCCCCATGCAGCGTCATCAGCGTGACCTTGGCCTCGCTGTCCTTCGATTCGTTATCCATGATCAGCGCGACATGTTCGAGGAACCCCTGCAGGTTCTCGAACTGCTCCAGCGCCTTGATCAGTTCCTTGAGGTTCTCGAGCCGCCCCGGCGCCTCGGGCGTCTTGTCGTTCTGCCACATGGCGACATAGCCCGACTCCTCCAAGATCTCCTCGGCCAGACGCAGATGCGAATGGTCATTTGCGGGCGGTACCGCATCGTCGAGCACCTCGAAGAGCTCGTCATCATCCTCCGCAGGGCTGCGCGCAGTGGCAGGCGAGGCCGCCCGCACGACCGCGTTCCAGCGGTCGACATTGGCCACAAAGGCCCGCAGCTGCCCTGCCCCCTTGCCGCTGATCCCACCCTGCGCCAGCAACAATCGCGCCCCTTCCACGAGGCTCACGCCATTCTCGCGGGCCTCGATCTGGATCTTCTGCTGCGCCTTGTCCCCCAGCCCGCGCTTGGGCGTATTGATCACCCGCTCGAAAGCGAGATCATCCTCGGGGCTGATCGCGAGGCGGAAATAGGCCATCGCATCGCGAATCTCCATGCGCTCGTAAAACCGCGGCCCGCCGATCACGCGATAAGGCATGCCGATGGTCAGGAAACGGTCCTCGAAGGCGCGCATCTGATGCGAGGCCCGCACCAGAATCGCTTGGCTCTCCAGCCCGTAGGGCGCCATTCCCCGCGTGCCCCGCGACAGAGCCTCGACCTCCTCGCCAATCCAGCGCGCCTCTTCCTCACCATCCCAATGGCCGATGAGGCGCAGCTTCTCGCCCCCCTGTGCCTCGGTCCAGAGCGTCTTGCCCAGTCGCCCCTCATTGCCCGAGATCAGTTTCGACGCCGCTGCAAGGATATGCTCGGTCGAGCGGTAATTCTGTTCGAGCCGGATCACCTTGGCCCCCGCGAAATCGCGCTCGAACCGCAGGATATTGCCCACTTCGGCCCCGCGCCAGCCATAGATCGACTGGTCGTCATCGCCCACACAACAGATATTCTTGTGCCCCTGCGCCAGAAGCCGCAGCCAGAGATATTGCGCGACGTTGGTATCCTGATACTCGTCGACGAGGATATATTTGAACCAGCGTTGATAACGCTCGAGCACATCGGGATATTTCTGGAAGATTGTGACCATATGCAGAAGAAGGTCGCCAAAATCCACGGCATTGAGCGTGCGCAGCCGCTCCTGATACTGGGCATAAAGCTCGGAGCCACGGTGATCAAATGCCGCCGTCTCGCCACCCGTTACGCGATCAGGCGTCAGGGCCTTATTCTTCCAGCCGTCAATCAGCCCCGCAAGCATCCTCGCAGGCCAGCGCTTCTCGTCCATATTGGCGGCCAGGATCAATTGCTTGAGAAGCCGGATCTGGTCATCGGTATCGAGAATCGTGAAACTGGTCTTGAGCCCGACCAGTTCGGCATGACGGCGCAAGAGCTTGACACAAACCGAGTGAAACGTGCCGAGCCACGGCATCCCCTCGATCGAACCACCCAAGAGCGCGCCGATCCGGTCCTTCATCTCGCGTGCGGCCTTATTGGTAAAGGTCACGGCCAGAACTTCGTTGGGCTGGGCGCGTCCCGTGGTCATCAGATGCGCGATCCGGCAGGTGAGCGCCTTGGTCTTGCCCGTGCCCGCGCCCGCCAGCATCAGGACAGGCCCGTCCATCGTTTCAACCGCTTCGCGCTGTGCAGGGTTCAACCCGTCAAGATAGGGCTCTGGGCGCATGCCCGCCCCCGTCCGTGCCATTGCACGGGCCGAGAGGCTGACCGCGCCTTCGAATGCGTCATCTTCGTCAAATCGCGCCATATTCCGGCCCCAACCGTTCTACCATTGTTCCTGTCATAGCAAAGATGCCGGTCAACAAAAAGGGGGCTCTGCCCCCGTCGCTCGTTCCGAGCGCCTCCCCCGGGATATTTCAGGGACGCTGGAAAAGCCGTTCCCTTTCCAGCGTCTCTAAATATCCCGGAGTGAATTGAGCCGCAGGCTCAAGAGAGGCAGAGCCTCTCATCCACCGTGGATAAGTGTCGAGAACAGCTTCGGATCAAGGCTCTCGGACGCAAAGACCGGACCTTCTGTAAGGACTGCAACCGCATCATGACTATGCAGGCTTTCCTGATGGCTGGCCACAACGCGGAAATCACCGATGCGCGGATCTGCCTTGAGGCCCTCTGCCAGCACCCGCACCGCATCTTCCACGAAAATCGGATGGGCGGCGTTAAGCTCGGCGAAAGCCTGTTCGTCCTCGCGCTTGACCATTACCTGCGTTTCGGTGGGGATCTGGGCACGGGCAATATCAATCAGGTCCTCGAACCATAGCCGGTCTCCCGGGAGGGTTTCTACGGAGATCCGAGCGACCGAGCGTTGAGAATGCGGCGTGGCCAGCTGGCCGCGTTGCGAGCGGGCATGTTCGGACAGTTCCAGCGAGCAGGGGCAGGTCGAGCTATAGACGTAATCGAGATGCAGGATCTTGCGGCGCTGTCCGCTATGCTCGATAAGTTCCAAAGCAATATCGTAATATTGCCAGCCCGAGAGCCCAGAGCGCAGACTGTCGCGGCGCATCGGATAGGAGAACGCCATGGCCAGCCGCGCGTCGAAGCTCTCGAGATCGGCTTTGTAGTCATCGAGCACGCCCGCCATCACATCGAGCGAGAAATCGGTTTCGGCATGGGCATAGAAAGAGCGCATGATACGGCTCATATTGATGCCCTTTTTCTCGGCCTCGAGGCTCACCGTGCCGGTGACCGAGGTCTCGAGTTCGCGCTCGCCGCCGTCGCGGCGGCGGTAGCGGATAGGCAGGCGGAAGTTGGAAATTCCGACATGGCCGATCCGAGCCCTGGCCCCCACGATCAGCGAGGACGGGCCATTCTGCAGATCGGGCATCGTGGATTTGTAATCCTCGTCGACCGTGAAATCCTCGGGATAGCTCCGCGACAGATCGGGATAGTTCGACACTTCCCGCCCCGGCAGCAGACGTGCAATGGCCGGATCGAGTGCCGCCACCTCTTCGGGGGTCACGGAGCCTGCCCAGTCCCGTAGCTCGTTCAGGGCTGCGCGGGCGCGCTCAAGTCTGGCATCGATGCGGCGATCAACGTTCATCGGGGTGATCCTTTCCGTAGACCGCACAGATAGGGCGGCATGAACCTTCATGCCACCCTCCTAGCGACAAATGCTTATCAAACTGCGTCAAGTGCCCTGACGATATCCTTCACGAGATCGTTTCCATCCTCGATCCCGATCGAGATCCGCACCATGCCGGGGGTGATCTTGATCTCGGCGCGTTCTTCCTCGGTCAGATTCTTGTGCGTGGTGGTCGCCGGATGCGTCGCAATGGATTTCGCATCGCCCAGATTATTGGAGATCTTGACCACTTCCAGCGCGTTGAGGAACCGGAACGCGGCCTCCTTGCCGCCTTTCAGATCCAGCGCCACCATCGTGCCGCCCGATCCCATCTGCGCCATCGCCAGATCATGCTGCGGGTGGCTCGGCAGGCCCGGATAGATCGCGCGGATCAGGGCCGGATGGCCCTCGGTTGCCGCCGCGATCTTGGCTGCGCTCTCGGCCTGGGCGCGCACACGCAGATCCAGCGTCTGCATACCCGAAAGATGCAGCCATGCGTGATAGGGGCTCATCGCGGCGCCGGTATGTTTGGCATAGGTCTCGAGCGGGCCACGGATGAATTCGCGGTCGCCACAGACCACGCCGCCAAGCGCACGCCCGCCACCATCGATATGTTTGGTTGTGGAATAGACGATGTAATCAGCCCCCAGCTCGACCGCTTTCGAGAAGACGGGCGAGGCGAAGACGTTATCGACGACCAGCTTCGCACCATGGGCATGGGCGATATCCGCCACGCCCTTCACATCGATCACTTCCAGACCGGGGTTCGAGACCGACTCGAAGAAACAGATCTTGGTGTTGGGCTGCATCGCGGCCTCCCATTGGGCCAGCTGGACACCATCCACCAGCGTTACCTCCACCCCGAACCCCTGTAGGAGTTTGAGAACATAGAGGCACGACCCGAACATCTGGCGGGCGGCCACGATATGATCGCCCGATTTCACCTGACAGGAGAGCGCCGCATTCACTGCCGCCATACCGGAGGCACAGGCAAAGGCGTCCTCGGTGCCCTCGATCGCCGCGATGCGGTCCTCGAACATGCGGGTGGTCGGGTTGCCGTAGCGGGCATAGATGAACTCGTCGGGGCCCGAATGCAGGAAGCGTTCCTCGGCCACTTCCGCCGACGGATAGACAAAGCCTTGGGTCAGGAACAGAGCCTCGGCCATCTCGCCATACTGGCTGCGACGAATACCCTCGTGAACCAGTTTCGTGCGGGTGTTCCAATCCTTGGTCATCTTGTCCTCATCCTTGACGAAAAGCCGCCCTACGGCCCGATTGGCCGATGCGATACGCCTATCGCCTCACTCGGTCAAGGATTGGCTGGGATGCAGCCGGTGCAGGCGGACAAAGCAGGCGGGGCTCAGCCCTCGTCTGTCTCGTCTTCCTCGAGCGCATAGCGTTTGAGAAGCCCGCCCTGCGCCATCAGGAAGGCGAACATCAGGATCATCAGCCCGAAGGTCTTGAAATTGACCCATAGCTCCTCGGATTGCGTGCGCCAGATCACCTCGTTGAGCACGGCAAGGCCAAGGAAGAACAGCGCCAGCCGCTTGGTCAGGATTGTCCAGCCCTCGGGCTTCATCGGCAGATTGTCCGACAGCACCAGCTGCAGCCACGGCTTGCCAAGCATCAGCCCCAGCCCCAGAATACCCGCAAACAGCAGATAGATCAGCGTCACCTTCATCTTGAAAAAGCGCGGATCATTGAGCCAGACCGACAGCCCGCCAAACACGATCACCAGCACCAGCGTGGCAATCTGCATCGGGGCCAGGCGGCCCGTGAGTTTCCACAGGATCAGCGTGCAAACCGTCAGGAGCGGGATGAACAGCGCGGTCGCCAGAATGAAGCCGTGATATTCGGTGCCATGGAACATCACCGTGGCATCCTTGAACTTCATATAGACCACGAAGAACACGAGCACGGGGCCCCATTCCAAAACGGCTTTCACCACGGGGCTGATCTTGCGTTCCGACATTGTCCGTCCTGTTTCGTCTGAGGGGGCCGTGTAAGGGTATGGCGCGAATGGCGCGGGGGCGCCACTCACACTCGTGTCAGTTACTTGGGCTCGATGCCCACCAGCGCCTGCGCGAAGTCCTGCGGGTCGAAGGGGGCCAGATCATCGATCTGCTCGCCCACGCCGATTGCATGGATCGGCAGGCCGAACCGGTCGGCCAGCGCGACCAGCACACCACCTTTGGCCGTGCCGTCGAGCTTGGTCATCACCAGCCCCGACACATCGGCCAGCTTGCGGAAGGTTTCCACCTGATTGAGCGCGTTCTGCCCCGTTGTCGCATCCAGCACCAGAAGCGTGTTATGCGGCGCCGAGGGGTCCTTCTTGCGGATCACGCGGACGATCTTGGCCAGCTCCTCCATCAGATCGGCGCGGTTTTGCAAACGCCCCGCCGTATCGATCATCAGAAGATCGGCACCCTCGGCCTCGGCGCGGGTCATCGCGTCAAAGGCAAGGCTTGCGGGATCCGAGCCCTCGGGCGCGGTCAGCACCGGCACATCGGCGCGCTCGCCCCAGACCTTCAGCTGCTCGACGGCTGCGGCACGGAACGTATCGCCCGCCGCGATCACCACCGATTTGCCTGCCGCCTTGAACTGGCTCGCGAGCTTACCGATGGTCGTGGTCTTGCCCGAGCCGTTCACACCCACCACCAGCACAACCTGCGGGCGCTTGGGGAAGATCGGCATGGGCTTGGCCACGGGCTCCATGATGCGGGAGACCTCCTCGGCCAGCAGTTCCTTGATCTGGTTGACCGACAGCTTGCGCCCCATCCGCCCCTCGGCGAGATTTGCAGTCACCCGCAACGAGGTCTCGACGCCCATATCGGAGGCGATCAACAGCTCCTCGAGGCTCTCGAGGAACTCGTCATCGAGCACCCGGCGCGGGCTGTCGTCGCGAGCCCCGCCCAGCAGACGTCCGAAGAAGCCCGATTTACCCGCCTGTTGCGGGGCAGCTTGCGCCGGATCGACGGCTGCAGGCATCTGGTCGGCCAGAGGTGCGGCGGCGGATTTCGGCGTCTCGTCGGGCAGTTCCTGCGGCGCGGGAGCCGGCGCCTCCGGGGGCTGTGGGGGCAGCTCGTCAGGGACCTGCCCGAGCGGGATCTCGGAAGGCGGGAGCCCGGCGGGAGGTTTCCCGGCGGGAGGCGCGGCAACAGGGGCAGCGGAGGGGCTTTCGGAAGACGGCATCCCGGAAGCCGAGCGACCGGCCACCGCCTCGTCGATCCCGTCTTCCGGTCCCGGCAGCGCGGGCTTTTCGGCCACCAGATCCTCGATCCCTTCCTCCAGACGGGAGGAAGAACGCGTCAGACGGGATTTCAGCTTTTTGAAAAACGACATGGCTCGCCCCTATTGGCCCATACTGGCCCCTGTTAGATTACGTTCCACCTAATCAATCCCGCCCACCGATGGAAGGGCTTGGGCAGGCCAAACCGCCCCCGCCGCCCTAAAACACCGCGATTTCCGTCGATTTTGCCGCTCGGGCGGCGTATGAAGATGCCACCCTGACGAGAGACGCCGCTGATGCGCCAGACCCTGCCCTTCGTTTTCGCCACGCTTGTGCCCATGGGGCTGGTGATCGTGGCGGCCTGTCTGGGCGGCTGGTGGTGCCTGCTGGCGCTCCTAGCAACCTCGACCTTTCTCCAGCTCCTCGATCTCGCGCATCCCGCACCCCGCTCCGATGCGCCCGAGGGCACGGAATTCCCCGCAGGCAACGGGCTTCTCGTGATGATTTCCCTCGGGTATCTGGCGGCGGTCGGGCTCGCCATCGACGCGTTGCTAACCGGCTGGGGAATGCGCGCATTTCCACAGGCACTTGCCAAACTCGCGCTATTTACCGCCTGCGGTTTCACGCTGGGCCAGCTCTGTGTGCCCGCCGCCCACGAGCTGATCCACCGCCCCCGCAAAGGGCTCGTGCGGCTCGGGCAGATGATCTACATCACCCTCCTCTTCGGCCACCACGCCTCAGCCCACAGGCTCGTGCACCATATCCATGTCGCCACCCCGCTCGACCCCAATTCCGCCCCGCGCGGCTTGGGCTTCTGGCGGTTCCTGCCGCGCGCATGGATTGGCTCCTGGCAAGCGGGCTGGCAGGCCGAGAACCGCCTGCGCCAGCGCCGCGCCCTCCCCCTCTGGCGCACGCCCTATACCGCCTATCTGGCGGGGGCAGCCCTGTCGCTCGGCCTTGTGGGGGTGCTGTTCGGCCCGTGGGGGATCGCGATCTATCTGGCGCTCTGCGCCCATGCCCAGATCCAGCTTCTTCTGGCCGATTACATCCAGCATTACGGGCTGCGCCGTGTCAAGAGAGAGGGACGCTACGAGCCCGTAGGCCCGCACCATAGCTGGGATGCCTGCCCGCCGGCCTCGGCCTTCTGGATGCTCAATGCGCCACGCCACAGCGACCATCATGCCCATCCCTCCCGCCCCTATGCAGGACTTCGCATGGGAACGCTCACCGCCCAGCGCCCGATCCTGCCCCGCTCGCTGCCCAGCATGGCGGTAATCGCCCTCTTCCCAACGCTCTGGCGCAAAATCATGGACCCGCGCCTCGATGCGCTGGACAGTCGGCGGCGGGCACAGGGATAGCTTCCTCACGGCTCTGTGGGTTTCCCTTGCGCCATTGCTTTGCAAAGATAGCCCTGATTGCCCAAGCCGGAGCCAGACCAATGCGCCCCCATGCCACGCTCACCCTCGCCCTGATGGTGGCCCTCACCGGCCATATGACCCTCGCGCAGGATGCCGAGACACCACTTGATGCCGCAGGGTTCGAAGCGCGCACCACCGGCAAGACGATCACCTATTCCGCAGGTGGTCTGCCTTACGGGATCGAACAATATCTGCCAGGCCGTAAAGTGCTCTGGGCGTTCACACAAAGCGAATGCAAGACGGGCACATGGGCGCAGGAAGGCGACGAGATCTGCTTCGATTACCAGGACGAGAATGGCAAGCAATGCTGGCATTTCTTCGACACGAAGGACGGGCTGAAAGCCCAGTTCATGGGCGATGGCGGCGCGTCGGAGCCGCTGATCTCGCTACAGGAAAGTGAGACGCCACTCAATTGCCCGGGCCCCGATATCGGCGTGTGAGCCCCTCCGGCACGGGCGCCCCGATGCGGAACGCATCGCGCGGACCGGAGGGGTTCGATGCCCCGACGGGACGCGCCCCCCCCGAGAGGGGTCGCCCTAGAACAGGCTGCCCTGCTCGGGCGGATCGTCTTTCTTCACGCTTTTCTTCGGGGCCTTCCTCTCTGCGGGCTTCTCGATGGGCGTGGGTGCATCAACACCCTCCACAGCCACCGGCAGAACCCCGTCGGCAAACTCGATCTGCAACATTGCCTGATCCGCCGCCGCGGCCGCCGTTGTCACAACGCGCTCGCCCGCCCGCACAACGGCATAGCCGCGCTTGAGCGTCTCGGTATAGCCCAGCGTCTGGCGCATCCGGTCGAGCCGCTCAAGCCGCTCGCCCAGCTGCTGGGTCCGGCGCAGCTGTGCCTGTGTCATCCGCAGGCTCAGGCTGTCGAGCCGCTCGCGCGATTGCGCATTGCGCATCCGCGCCAGATCCAGATTGCGCGCCCGCGCCGCCAGCAGCCGTGCCGACAGCCCCTCCAGACGGCGCCCCTGCTCGGCCAGCCCGCGCGTCAGAAGGCCGGGCGAGAGCCGCGCCTCGATCCGGCCGAACTCGGAGCGTTTGCGCAAGGTCACCCCGCGCAGCGCCGGATCGAGCCTGTCCGCCCACCAGTCATACCGCTGGCGCACAGGGTCAAGCACTGCCTCTGGCCGCCCGAGTGAACGGGACAGGTCGCTATGGCGCTGGCGCTGGATCTCCACCCGCGCCCGCACCGCGCGGCCCATCCGCGCACCGGCATCTTGCAGCCACACGGCCAGCTCGCCGCGTACCGGCACCGCCATTTCGGCAGCGGCGGTCGGTGTCGGTGCCCGCTTGTCGGAGGCATGATCGATCAGCGTGGTATCGGTCTCGTGGCCCACTGCCGAGATCAGCGGGATACGGCTCTCATAAGCCGCGCGCACCACGATCTCCTCGTTGAACCCCCATAGATCCTCGATCGAGCCACCACCGCGCGCCACGATCAGCAGATCGGGCTGCGGGATCGGGCCATCGGGCGCCATCGCATTGAAGCCGCGGATCGCCCGCGCCACCTCGGACGCACAATTCTGCCCCTGCACGGCCACCGGCCAGATCAGCACATGGCGCGGGAAACGGTCGCGCAGCCGATGCAGGATATCGCGGATCACCGCGCCCGAGGGCGAGGTCACGACCCCGATCACCTTGGGGAGCCATGGCAGCGGCTGTTTGTGCCGCGCGTCAAACAGACCCTCGGCCGCCAGCGCCTTCTTGCGCGCCTCGAGCATCGCCATCAGCGCGCCCGCGCCGGCAGGCTCGACGGTATCGACAATCAACTGGTATTTCGACTGGCCCGGGAAGGTGGTCAGCTTACCGGTGGCAATCACCTCCATCCCCTCCTCGGGGACGACCGGCATCCGGTCCACCTGCCCCTTCCAGCTGACGGCGGCAATCACCGAGCGGTCATCCTTCAGGTCGAAATACATATGCCCCGAGCGCGGACGCGACACGCGCCCGACCTCGCCGCGCACCCGCACGCGACCGAACTCGCCCTCGATCACACGTTTGACCGCCCCCGAAATCTCGGACACGGTGTAATCATGGGCATTGCCGCCATTGGGTCCGCCGCCGGGACCCGATTCATCTTCAAAAAGATCCATACCCCTGTTTCGCCCATCCTCCCTGCCGCTTCAAGGCGTCAATGACACTTGCCCGACGCCGCCCGACCCCGTAAACGGAGCGCGATCACGAGATTGCGGCAAAGGGACGACATATGAACATTCTGGTTCTGGGAAGCGGCGGGCGCGAACATGCGCTGGCATGGGCCATCAAGCAAAACCCCAAATGCGACCGTCTGATCGTCGCACCGGGCAATGCGGGCATTGCCGCGATTGCCGAATGCGCCGCGATCGATCCGTGCAGCTCGCAGGCCGTGCTGGAGCTGTGTCAGGAACAGGCGATCGATTTCGTCGTCATCGGCCCCGAGGCCCCTCTGGCCGCCGGTGTGGCCGACGCGCTGCGCGCGGCGGGCTATCTGACCTTCGGCCCCTCGGCCGAGGCCGCCAAACTCGAGGCCTCCAAAGCCTTCACGAAGGCCGTCTGCGATGCCTGTAATGCCCCCACCGCCGCCTATGCGCGCTTTGACAATGCCGATGCCGCTCGCGCCTATGTCACCGAACAGGGCGCGCCCATCGTCATCAAGGCCGATGGTCTGGCCGCAGGCAAAGGCGTGATCGTGGCGATGACGCTCGACGAGGCGCTCGACGGCATCACCGAGATCTTCGGCGGCGCCTTTGGCGAGGCCGGCGCAGAGGTCGTGATCGAGGAATTCATGGAAGGCGAGGAAGCCTCGCTCTTCATCCTGTCGGATGGCGAGAATATCGCCGTGGTCGGCGGCGCACAGGACCACAAGCGCGTGGGCGATGGCGATACCGGCCCCAATACCGGCGGCATGGGCGCCTATTCCCCTGCCCCCGTCCTCTCGAAGGCCATCGAGGATCTGGCCATCGCACAGATCGTGAAGCCCACCGTGGCCGAGATGGCGCGCCGCGGCACCCCGTTCCAGGGCGTGCTCTATGCGGGCCTCATGATCAAGGACGGCCAGCCGCGCCTCGTGGAATATAACGTCCGCTTCGGCGATCCCGAATGTCAGGTGCTGATGATGCGTCTGGGCGCACAGGCGCTCGATCTCCTTCTGGCCTGCGCCGAAGGCCGCCTCGATCAGGTCCAGCCGCAATGGGCCGATGACCACGCGCTGACCGTGGTGCTGGCGGCAAACGGCTATCCGGGCAGCTATGTCAAAGGCACCGAAATCCGAGGCCTCGACGCTCTGCCCTCCACCTCGAGCGAGACCGTCTTCCACGCGGGCACCACCGCCAAGGATGGCGCGATTCTCGCCAGTGGCGGGCGCGTCCTCAATGTGACCGCCCGTGGCGCGACCCTGCAGGAAGCCCGCGACCGCGCCTATGCCCTGGTAGACCAGATCGACTGGCCCGAAGGCTTCTGCCGCAAGGATATCGGCTGGCGCGCCCTCTGATCCGCGCGCCCGGGGGCGCTTTGCGGCCCCGGGGCCACGCCTGAGCGGGAGGGGTCACCCTCCCCGAAGGCGGGGCCATCCCGCCTCAGCAGTTAGGCACGTTCACCGCCAAGCCGCCAAGGCTCGTCTCCTTGTAATGCTCGTGCATATCGCGCCCCGTCTGGCGCATGGTCTCGATCGCCGCATCGAGCGGCACGAAATGCGTCCCGTCCCCGCGCAACGATAGGGACGCCGCCGAGACCGCCTTGATCGCACCCAACCCGTTACGCTCGATACAAGGCACCTGCACGAGCCCGCGCACCGGATCGCAGGTCATGCCCAGATGGTGCTCGAGCGCGATCTCGGCCGCATTCTCGATCTGTTCGGGCGTGCCCCCCATTACCGCGCAAAGCCCTGCCGCCGCCATCGCCGCAGCCGAGCCGACCTCTGCCTGACAGCCGCATTCCGCCCCCGAGATCGAGGCATTGGTCTTGATCAGCCCGCCGATTGCCGCCGCCGTCAGCAAGAACTCCCCCACCCGTGTGCGGCTTGCCCCCGGCACATGATCGAGCCAGTAGCGGATCACCGCAGGCAGAACCCCCGCCGCCCCATTGGTGGGCGAGGTCACAACCTGCCCTCCGGCCGCATTCTCCTCGTTGACGGCCATCGCATAGGTCGAGATCCAGTCATTGACCACATGCGGCGCCTGCATGTTCTGGCCGCGTTCGGCCTGTAGCGCATCATGGATCGCCTTGGCGCGGCGCTTGACCTTCAGCCCCCCGGGCAGGATGCCATCGGTCTCGAGCCCGCGCTGCAGACAACCGTTCATAACCTCCCAGATCCGCGCAAGCCCTGCCTCGATCTCGGGTTTCGTGCGGAACCGCGCCTCGTTCTGCATCTTCATCTGCGCGATCCCGAGCCCCGAAGCATGGGCCATCGCCAGCATATCGCTTGCGCTGCGGAAAGCGAAAGGCACCGGAGACGGCGCATCGAGCGCGGCCTCGTCCACGGCGTCCATCGCGCGCGCGCTCATCACGAAACCGCCACCGATCGAGTAATAGGTCTCCTGCGCCAGCACATCGCCCTGACGGTCGAGCGCCTCGATCACCATCCCGTTGGCATGGCCCTTCAACGCCGGGCCGTAATCGAAGACCAGATCGGTCTCGGGATCGAAGACCAGCGGCTCCAGCCCTTCGGGGCGCAGCAAATGATCGGCGCGGTTTTGCGCCAGAACAGCCTCGGCCTGTTCGTGGTCATAGCTTTCGGGCAGGAACCCCGCGAGCCCCAGAATGGTCGCGCGGTCCGTGGCATGGCCCTTGCCGGTAAAGGCCAGCGACCCATGCAGCCTTGCGCGCAGCCCATGCGCCCTGAAATGCGAGCCCTTCAGCATGTCAAGGAACATGCCCCCCGCCACCATCGGCCCCATTGTATGCGACGAGGACGGCCCGACGCCGATCTTGAAGATATCGAACACACTCAAAAACATTCCGCGCTCCTCGAAGGTGGTGGCAGACCGGCTGCACCTGCTTGCCCCGACCATGTCACAAGCCCTCCGGCAGGTCTGTGCGAAAGCGACATTCGACGCCTCAAACGCGCGGCACCACACCGCATAAACAAGAACATTAGTCGAACATTTACCGTTATCCGGTCAAATAATCAGATAGTTCGTTTCTTGACATGATGGTGACATGCCGACTTTTGGCGCCTGGCAACTTTCCGACCTCGCGATTACGGGGCCAGATCCGTTTGCATCCAATGCAACTGCGGAAAGCGACGCCGTGGGAGCCACAAGCTTTACCATCTCGCCCTCGGCAGCAGTGCAACAGGTCCAACTCAACGATAATGACGCCAGTTTCGAAGATGCCGACAGCGGCCAGCAACTGGCCAGTGGCGCGGTCTTCGACGGGGTTTCATGGGCTGCGGGCGACAGCGTAGAGACCGAATACAGCTATATCATCCGGCCCTCCGGCTCGACCGATCCCGCCGATAACATCACCATCTATGTGCTCGAATATGAAGGCCAGGTGCATGGTATCGCCTCCTCCGAGCGGCTCTTTGCAGGCCAGAGCTACGACATCGTCGCCATCGACAGCAATGATCCGGTGGTGGCCTATTCGTCGATGGCGATCTGCTTTGCTGCCGGAAGCCTGATCGCCACCAAACAGGGGCCCATGCCGGTGGACCGGCTGCGCGAAGGCATGCGGGTGCAGACCATGGATAACGGCTACCAGCCGCTGCGCTGGTCCGGGCGCTGGCTGGTCAACGGGCGCGGCGCCAATGCGCCGGTGCGCTTTGCCACCGGTGTTCTGGGCAATAGCCGCCCGCTCCTCCTCTCGGGTCAGCATCGCGTGCTGGTCCGCCCCGAGCGCGGGCCGCTGAAGGGCGAGGAGATCCCGGTGGCCGCCCGCGCTCTTGTGGGCCAGCCCGGCATTAGCCGCGCGCCCTGTGACCGTATCCACTGGGTGCATCTTCTCTTCGAAAGCCACGAAGTGCTGTTTGCCGAGGATGCCCGCGCCGAGAGCCTGCTGCCCGGCCCTTCGGCGCTCGGCGCGGTCGGCCCCGACACCGCACGCTTCCTGCGCGAAATCCGGGACGCCGACCCCATGTCCACGCTGCCCGCCCGCCCGATCGTCCCGACAGGCAAGGCCGCGCGGATCCTGCGGCTAAAACAGACGGTCTGACCGGCGCGATCCGCGCCGATTTTATCCAAAACGCGGATGAATTGGACGTGCACGGGCGCGCAGGTCTGCTATAAGCCGCGCGAACGGATCTTTGAGGAGCAAAACCATGCCCGCCGAGCTTTCCCCTATGGATAAGGCCAAATTCGCCTCCGCCCGCCGCGCGGTGGATTTCATCGAGGACGGGATGCGTGTCGGTCTCGGCACCGGCTCGACCGCCGCATGGATGGTGCGGTGCCTGGGCGAGCGCGTGCGTGAGGAAGGGCTGAACATTATCGGCGTGCCCACCTCGACCCGCACCGCGGAACTGGCGCGTGAAGTGGGCATCAAGGTCGTCTCGCTCGAAGAGGCGAAATGGCTCGACCTCACCATCGACGGCGCCGATGAATTCGACCCCGAGCTGAACCTCATCAAGGGCGGCGGTGCGGCGCTTTTGCAGGAAAAGATCGTGGCGACCGCCTCCGACCGTATGATCGTGATCTCGGACGCCTCCAAGGAAGTCGCGCATCTGGGGGCCTTCCCGCTGCCCGTCGAGGTGACCCCCTTCGGCTGGCCGGTGACCCGCACCCTGATCGAGGAAGTGCTGAGCTCGATGGATGTGCTGGGCCGCGAGACGACCGTGCGTATGGATGGCGACACGCCGCTGATCACCGATGAAGGCAACCACATCATCGACTGCCATCTGAACAAGATCGGCAATCCGCGCCAGCTGGCGCTTGCGCTGAACCAGATTGCGGGCGTCGTGGAAAGCGGGCTCTTCATCGATATCTGCGACATGGTCATCATTGGCGATACCGAGGGCCGCGTCGAAGTGCGCGACATCAATGCGGGCACAGTGGCCCATGAGAAGATCGATTTTGCAGATGCCGAGAACATCTTCGGCGATCTGAAATAACCTGCCAGACCGCGTGAGACTTGAAGGGGGCGACAGCCCCCTTTTTCATTCCATCCCCCCTGCGCGGCCCTGCACTGGCCAAAGCGGCCAAGCTATGGTCTATATCTGCTCCAACAGACAGGACATGCGGCCGTCACGGCGGCCCAAAAGCCGCGCCGGCGCGGCCAAGTAAAGGATATCCCATGAGCGATTTCGATTTTGATCTCTTTGTCATCGGTGGCGGCTCGGGCGGCGTGCGTGCGGCGCGCATCGCGGCAGGCTATGGTGCCAAGGTCGGGCTAGCCGAGGAATACCGCATGGGCGGCACTTGCGTGATCCGCGGCTGTGTGCCGAAAAAACTGATGGTCTATGCGTCGGGCTATCCGGAGGCGGTGAAAGAGGCGCAGGCCTATGGCTGGGACGCCAAGATCGGCGCGTTTGACTGGGGCATCTTCCACGGCAAGCTAGAGGCTGAGCTGGACCGGCTCGAAGGGCTCTACCGCAAAGGGCAGGAGGGCGCGGGCGTGAGCATCCATGATTGCCGCGCAACCGTTGCCGGCCCGCATGAGGTGGCGCTGGCCGATGGGCGCTCCATCACCGCCAAGCACATCCTGATCGCCGTGGGCGGCAAGCCCTTCGTGCCCGAATTCGAGGGCCGCGAACATGTGCTGACCTCGAACGATATGTTCAAATTCAAGACCCTACCCAAGAAAATGCTGATCGTGGGCGGCGGTTATATCGCCTGCGAATTCGCGGGCATCATGAACGGGCTGGGCACCGAGGTCAGCGTGCTCAACCGCTCGCCCTTCCTGCGCGGGTTCGACGCGGAATCGCGCGATGTGATCATCGGCCAGATGGAGCGCGCGGGCATTACCATGCGCACCGGCCATGTGATCGACCGCGTGACCAAAACCGGCGAGAGCGTCACCGTGCATATCGCGGGCGAAGCCGAGGAAACCTATGATGCGGTGCTATATGCGACAGGCCGTGTGCCGCTGACCGAAGGGCTGGGCCTTGAGGCGGCTGGCGTAAAACTGGGCCAGCGTGGCGAGGTGCTGGTGGACGAGTGGTCGCAGACCAATGTGCCCTCGATCTTTGCCGTGGGCGATGTGACCGATCGCATCCAGCTGACCCCTGTGGCGATCCGCGAGGGCCATGCCTTCGCCGATACCGTTTTTGGCGCCACCCCGCGCAAGATGGACCATGATCTGGTGGCCTCGGCAGTATTTACCCAGCCCGAGTTCGGCACCTGTGGCGTGACCGAGGAAGAGGCCAAGGGCACCGGTGCCGATATCTACACCTCCAGCTTCCGGCCGATGAAGAGCCTCTTTGCCGGCAATGACGAGAAGGTCTTCCTGAAACTGATCGTCGACCAGAAGACCCAGGTCGTCACCGGTTGCCATATCGTCGGCCCCGATGCGGGCGAAATGATCCAGATGGTAGCGATCGCCATGAAAATGGGCGCGACCAAGGCGCAATTCGACGCGACCTGCGCCGTGCATCCGACTATGGCCGAAGAGCTGGTGACCATGCGCAACCCGACCCGCAGCGTTTGAGCGGCGGGTTCCGCGAAAAAACGCATGCGGGCGCCAAACTCGCATGCAGTTTTGCTGGGCTAAGGGTTGAAACAATTGGGTTCCCTTCCCAAGTCACAGCAGAGATCAAGAAAAGGTGAGGAGTCTCATGAGCAATTCAGGTCCCTGGGGAACGGGCGGCGGAGACAATGGCGACAAGCCGAACGGGTCCGACAAACGCCCCGGACAGCGCGGTCCGAACAAGGATCAAAATGTCCCCGAGATCGAGGAGTTCATGAAGAAGGGCTCTGAACATCTGCGCGTGCTGATGGGCGGACGCGGCGGCAATGGCCGTGGCACTGGCGGCCCGCGCGGCCCGAACCCCGGCCCCAGTTTCAAGGCTATCGGCGGCATCGTCGTCGCAGGAGCGGTTCTGCTGTGGGGCTGGTCCTCGCTCTATACCGTCCAGCAGGGCGAGGAAGCGGTCGAGATGACGCTGGGCAAATACTCGGCCACCAAGACCGCCGGTCTGAATTTCGCACCATGGCCGATCGTCACCCACGAAATCCTGCCCGTCGATCTGGAACAGACCGTCGATATCGGGATGGGGCGTGCAGGCTCCAACGATACCGGCCTGATGCTGACCGGCGACCAGAATATCGTCGACATCCAGTTTCAGGTCGTCTGGAACATCAATGATCCGGCGAAATACCTGTTCAACCTTGCCGATGCGCAGGAATCGATCCGCGCGGTCGCCGAATCGGCCATGCGCGACATCATCGCGCGCTCGGAACTGGCGCCCGTGCTCAACCGTGACCGTGGCGCGATCCGCTCGACGTTGGAAGGCGCGATCCAAGGCACACTCGACAGCTATAACTCGGGTATCCACATCATCCGTGTGAACTTCAACAAGGCCGACCCGCCGCAGGAGGTCATCGACAGCTTCCGGCAGGTTCAAGCCGCGCAACAGGAGCGTGACCGTCTGACCAACGAGGCCGATGCCTACGCCAACCGCGTGACCGCACAGGCGCGTGGTCAGGCCGCCCAGCTGAAGGAAGAGGCCGAGGCCTACCGTGCGCGCACGGTGAACGAGGCTGAAGGTCAGGCCGCACGCTTTACCTCGGTCTATAACGAATATGTCAATTCGCCCGACGTGACCAAACGCCGGATGTTCCTGCAGACGATGGAAGGTGTGCTGGGCGGCGTCGACAAGGTCATCATCGACGAGCCGGATGGCGGTCAGGGCGTTGTGCCCTATCTGCCCCTGCCCGACATGAAACGCGCAGCCACTTCCGATACCAGCTCCACTACGTCCAACGGGGGGTCGAACTGATGCAGAAACTCGCTCTCGCAATCCCCGCCGTCGTGATCGTCGGCGCGCTCGGGCTCAGCTCGCTCTTCGTCGTGGACGAACGCGAACAGGCACTGGTGCTGCAATTCGGTCAGGTAAAAGAGATCAAGACGACGCCGGGCCTCGGCTTCAAGATCCCCTTCGTGCAGACCGTGCGCACCTATGAGGACCGTATCCTGTCACTGACCACCCGCCCGCTGGAGGTCACACCGCTCGATGACCGCCGCCTCGTGGTGGATGCTTTTGCCCGCTGGCGCATTACCGATGTAGTGAAATTCCACACCGCTACCCGTGGCCGTGGCGAGCCTTGGGCACAGCAGCAGCTCGATAACATCATCACCGCGCAGATCCGCGAAGTGCTGGGCGGCGTGCCCTCCACCGCCGTTCTGTCCGATGACCGGATCGGGCTGATGGTGAAGATCCGCGATCAGGCCCGCGAGGAAGCCAAGGATCTCGGTGTCGAGGTGATCGACGTGCGTCTGACCCGCACCGACCTGCCCGACCAGAACCTCGAGGCGACCTATGCCCGTATGCGCGCCGAGCGTGAGCGGGAAGCGGCGGACGAGATCGCGCGTGGTAACGAGGCCGCTCAGCGGATCCGTGCCAGCGCCGACCGGACCCGCACCGAGCTGACCTCGGATGCGCAGCGTCAGGCCGAGATCGTGCGCGGTGAGGCACAGGCACAGGCCAACAAGATCTATGCCGATGCCTATTCCAAGGACCCGTCCTTCTTCGCCTTCACGCGCCAGCTTGATTTCTATGCCAAGGCGCTGAAATCCGACAGCTCGCGGATCGTGGTCAAGCCGGATAGTCTCTATTTCGACTATGACCGCTTCCTGAAATCGCTCGGGACAAGCGCGGCAACCGACGCTGGCACGACAGCCTCTGCGGGGAGCCCCCCTGCGACGGGCAGCACGCAGGCCCCGTAACACGCAGTCCCATTAGCGTTTTGGCCCAATCGCATTTTGGCCAAGTGAAAACCGGAAAGGCAGGCGATCCGCCTGCCTTTTTCCTTATCCTCTCCGAGGTCGCACCGGCCCGAGCGCGGACAGATCTGCCACATGTCGGTGGGCATGTGATGGTAGCCTGCCCCGTTCGCAGACCGATCCGCGCGCCGACGAAACTATCCGCCAGCGGTTTGGTCCTGCGGACGTGATCGGCTCTGGCAAGAAGGACAAGCCTGACCGTCGGCTGATGTTGCCCGCTCCTGACCTGCAAGCGCAACCGGCGTATTATCGACCCGTTGCAGCGCGGCCGTGTCGCGGCAGCCTCTTGGGGTCCCCGTGCCTCCGGGCAATTCGGGGACGCATGAGATATGTCTACCGTTCCTTGACATCTCGCGATATAGACCAATGACCATGAACGGGAGACCACCCGGAATAGGTTAAGCTTGGGTAACAAACGCCTCACGAACCCCCTTGTGCCAAATCACATCTCTGGCAGATTAGTGGTCACCGGCGTTTCACAGCCAATTGTCCCGTCGCGACGGGGCTTTCATTTGTGATTTCCGTTGTGGCGTTCTTAAATCGTGTCACCGAGGTCGGAAGCCGAAAGGTGCCGGCCACCCGCATCTTCGGAGCAAGAGAGAGCATGACAATCCAGACACCCGCCTTCCTGTCCGCCAAACGCAGCAGCCGTAGCCTTCGTGGCGCCGTCGGTGCCGCAGCCATCGCCGCAGCGCTCGCAATGGGCCCGATCCACGCGACCCCCGTCTTTGCGGAAGCCGCCCCCGCAAGCTTTGCCGATCTGGCTCAGAAAGTCTCGCCTTCGGTCGTGATGATCACCACCTCGATGACCGTCTCGACCCCTACCCAGAACAACCCGATGTTCCCCGAAGGCAGCCCCTTCGATGATCTGTTCCGCGATTTCGGCTTCCCCGATCAGGGCCAGCAAAGCCCGTCGAAGCCACATCACTCCAAGGCCCTCGGCTCGGGCTTCGTGATCTCGGAAGACGGCTATATCGTCACCAATAACCACGTCATCGAGAATGCCGACGATATCTCGGTTGCCTTCTTCGATGGCACGACCAAGACCGCCAAACTGGTCGGCACCGACCCGAAGACCGATATTGCACTCCTCAAGGTCGAGACCGACAAGCCCCTGCCCCATGTGCCCTTCGGCGATAGCGACAAGATGCGGGTCGGCGATTGGGTGATGGCGATGGGCAACCCGCTCGGCCAGAACTTCTCGGCCTCGGCAGGGATCGTCTCGGCGCGCAACCGCGAGCTGTCGGGCACCTATGACGATTACATCCAGACCGACGCCGCTATCAACCGCGGCAACTCCGGCGGCCCGCTCTTCGACATGAACGGCGAGGTGATCGGCGTCAATACCGCGATCCTGTCGCCCAATGGCGGCTCGATCGGGATCGGCTTCTCGATGGCCTCGAATGTCGTCCAGAATGTCGTCTCCCAGCTAAAGGAATATGGCGAGACCCGCCGCGGCTGGCTCGGCGTCCAGATCCAGGATGTCTCCTCGGATATGAGCGAGGCGCTCAACCTGTCCTCGACCAAGGGCGCGCTGGTCTCGGATGTGCCAGATGGTCCGGCCAAGGATGCCGGCATGAAATCGGGTGACGTGATCGTCAAATTCGATGGTGGCGAAGTGGCCGATACCCGCGATCTGGTCCGCCGCGTGGCGCGGGCGCCGATCGGCCAGAAGGTGCAGGTTGTCGTGCTGCGCGATGGCAAGGAACAGACCCTGATGGTGACGCTGGGCCGCCGCGAGACGTCAGAGGCGCAGCCGATCCCCGCAGCCGCGCAGGCACCTGACGAAACCTCGGACACCGTGCTCGGGATGACCATCCAGCCGCTCGATGACGATCTGCGCGGCCAGCTGGACCTGTCCTCGGATGCCAAAGGTCTGGTGATCGGCGATATCGATGAGGAATCGGACGCCTTCGACAAGGGGCTGCGTCCGGGCGATGTGATCGCGCAGGCGGGTCAGGAGGATGTGACCACGGTTGCCGAGCTTCAGGACCGTATCAAGAAAGCCACCGACGAGGGGCGCAAGTCGATCCTTCTACTGATCCGTCGTGAGGGGGCGCCGCGCTTCGTGGCTCTTCCGGTGAAGTAACACCGCCTCTGCCAAGAACCGGAGGGCGCCCCACGGGGCGCCCTTTCTCGTTGGGCTCAGGTCAATTCGGTCCCATCTGCCCCGGATAGGGCGATGCCACGCCTGGCGTGGCCGAGGATGTCGGCGCTGTCTGGTCGGACCAGATGGTCAGGCCAAGCTCCTGTGCTGCCCGTGTGGAAAGCGTTGCGCTGTAGAGCCCACGCGCCTTCTGATAGGCATGGATCGCCTGCCCCGTGGGCGTATCGAGCACCCCCGACAACCCGCCATGATAATAGCCCCGCGCCGCCAGCGCGCGCTGCAGCATCACTACGAAATCCTGCGTGAAGACCGGCGGACAGGGCGCGGCAAACCAGCGTGTGCCACGGGCGGTGACGATCTCGTGGCGGGTTTCGGTATGATATGTGGCGGCCTGCGTGATCTGGCCGGTCTTCGGGTCGCGGATCTCGGGGCTCACCAGCCGCTGCTCGGTGACGGTTTCCACCACCGCAGGGCTTGTCTGACGGGCATAGCAGCCCGCAGCCTTCGGGTCGGGCGGCGTCTCGCGCCACTCATTGGCAAGCGTCAGTGGAATCTCTGCATCGTCGCGCGGGGCAATCTGGCGCTCGCCATCCATGCAGCCCCCCAAGAGCGCAAGCGTGCACAGCCCCGCCAGAAATCTTCCCATCAACGCCATCCGGTATCCATCCGATCTTGTGCACCAAAGCGCGCCCGCATGCACTGGTCAAGCCCGCCCTCTTGCCCTACACCAGAAGCACCAGACACACCAAAGCAAACTTCGGGGCGCGCGCGGAAACAGCCATGGCAAAAATTACCTATATCGAACATAACGGCACGAAACACGAAATCGATGTCAAACCCGGCCTGACCGTGATGGAAGGCGCACGCGACAATGGCGTGCCCGGCATCGATGCCGATTGCGGCGGCGCCTGCGCCTGCTCGACCTGCCATGTCTATGTGGCCAAGGAATGGGTCGAGAAGCTGACGCCCAAGGACAGCATGGAAGAGGACATGCTCGATTTCGCTTATCAGCCCGACCCCGAAACCTCGCGCCTGACCTGCCAGATCACGGTCACCGAGGCGCTTGATGGCCTCGTGGTCCAACTGCCGGAAAAGCAGATCTGACCGGAAAACAGACCTGACAGATCCCGCCCGAAGCCCGCGCTTCGGGCGTTTCTTTTGGAGAATGTCTCCAGCCTGCGTCGCCTTTTCCCGTCAGCCTGTCGCAAACCACCGCGAAGGGAATGGCGGTTCGGATGAAGGTCATGGCAACAGCCATGCGAGAGGATCTCCGATGACCGCCCCCGAAAAAACCGCCGAACCGAGCGCCGAACAGACCTATGTGCTGACCGTCCAATGCCCGACAGCCCGCGGCATTGTCGCCGCAGTCACCACCTATCTGGCTGAAAAATCGTGTAATATCATCGACGCTCAGCAATATGACGATGCGCTCACCGGGCAGTTCTTCATGCGCGTAACCTTCCGCAGCGAGGGTGGGATGGCGCTTGAGGATATCTCGGCGAGCTTCGATCCGGTGGCCGCTCCCTTCGCCATGGCCTGGAAATTCCACGACCCCTCCGAGCGTGTGAAGGTGATGCTGATGGTGTCGCGTTTCGGCCATTGCCTCAATGACATCCTCTACCGCTGGCGCATCGGCGCGCTGCCCGTGGATATCGTCGGAGTGGTCTCGAACCATTTCGATTACCAGAAGGTCGTGGTCAATTACGACATCCCCTTCCACCACATCAAGGTCACCAAGGAGAACAAGCCACAAGCCGAGGCCCGCTTGCTGGCGCTGGTCGAGGAGACCGGCACCGACCTCATCGTGCTCGCGCGCTACATGCAGGTCCTCTCGGATGATCTCTGCCAGAAGATGTCAGGCCGGATCATCAATATCCACCACTCCTTCCTGCCGTCGTTCAAGGGCGCGAACCCCTATAAACAGGCCTATGAGCGGGGCGTGAAACTGATCGGGGCAACGGCCCATTATGTGACGGCCGATCTCGATGAAGGCCCGATCATCGAGCAGGATACGGTGCGCATCACCCATGCGCAATCGGCGGCGGATTATGTGTCGCTGGGACGCGATGTCGAAGCGCAGGTGCTCTCGCGCGCGATCCATGCCCATATCCACCACCGCGCCTTCATCAATGGCAATAAAACCGTGGTCTTCCCCGCTTCTCCGGGCTCTTATGCCTCGGAACGGATGGGCTAAGACAAAAGGGGCGCACCGCGCCCCTTTTCGATTTGTGGCGGGGCTCGATGCCCCGATGCAAATCGGCCCCCGCCCTAGCCGCAAACGAGCGCCGCAAACGAGCGCCGCAGCGGCCTAGCGCATTTCCTCGACGATCAGGCGCAGCCCGAGAAGCGCCAGCACGGTTCCCGCCGCCCTGTCGAACCAGCGCTTGCTCCGCAGATAGGTCTGCTGCGGTCCCGGCGCCGAAAAGACAAGCGCGACCAGCCCATACCATCCCGCCTCAACAAAAAACACCGCGACCGGAAGCGCGAAAATGAGCATCCGTTCAGGGTTCTCCGGCAACATCGCCGCAAAGATACTGGCATAGACGATAGCAGTCTTGGGATTGGCCATTTGCGTCACAAAGCCCAGACCGAAACTCCCAAAATCCTGTCTGTTTGCCTTAGCGGCTCCCGGCATCTGCAAGCTATCCGTTCCCGCCATATCCATAACGCCTCGCGAATGCCTCCAGATTTTCAGGCCAAGGAAGACCAGATAGGTTCCGCCACAGACTTTCAGTCCCCAGTAAAGCCATTCAACCTGCTGCAGAAGTGCGATCAACCCGACCAGAGCGAGAACGGAAAACACGGCCCCTCCCGCCCCCATACCGATCGCAGCGGCCATACCGCTTCGTCGGGAATTCGCGAGGGACAGGCGGGAAATCAGGACAAAACTCGGCCCCGGGCTCATTGCGCCCAGAAGGACCGCACCAAGAATAGCCAGAAAAACCGTAATGGTCGTCATGTCAGCCTCCGGTTCGGGTGTCAGATAGCATGCCCGATCACTCATATGCCCGATCCGGGCACCCGACCAGAAATCCGCCCAGAAATCCGTTACGCTAGATCATGGTTTCGCCTGATGCACCCGAAAGACGCGGAAGAAATATGCAAATGGCCGCACAGAAGCGTTTGTAGACCGCCAAATGAAAAGGGGCCCGAGGGCCCCTTTTCTTATACCAACCGGCTTTGCTCTTTCGCGGCTTTCACAAAGCCAGAGAAGAGCGGGTGCGGCGCGAAGGGTTTCGACTTCAGCTCGGGATGGAACTGGACACCGATGAACCACGGGTGGTCCTTATGCTCGACGATCTCGGGCAGGCGGTTGTCGGGCGACATGCCCGAGAACACCAGACCGCATTCCTCAAGCTTCTCGCGGTAGCGGCCATCGACCTCATAGCGGTGACGGTGACGCTCTTCGATTTCGGTGGTGCCATAGACAGCGGCCACATTCGAATCGGCCTTCAGCACAGCGGAATAGGCGCCCAGACGCATGGTGCCGCCCTTGTCATCGCTGACCTTGCGCTCGACGCGGTGGTTGCCCTGGATCCATTCCTTGAGGTGATAGACCACCGGCTCGAACCGGCGCTTGCCCGCCTCGTGATCGAACTCTTCCGAGCCCGCATCCTCGATCCCCGCAAGGTTACGCGCAGCCTCGATCACCGCCATCTGCATACCAAGGCAGATCCCCAGATAGGGGATCTTCTTCTCGCGGGCGAATTGCGCCGCACGGATCTTACCCTCGGTGCCACGCTCGCCAAAGCCACCCGGCACGAGGATCGCGTTATACTCGCCAAGGAAGGTCGCGGGATCTTCCTTCTCGAACTGCTCGGCATCGATCCACTCGGCCTTGACCTTCACGCGATTGGCCATGCCGCCATGGGTCAGCGCCTCGGCGATGGACTTGTAGGCATCTTCCAGCTGGACATATTTACCGACGATGGCCACCTTGACCTCGCCTTCGGCATTATCCATCCGGTCCATCACGTCTTCCCAACGCGACAGATCGGGCTTGGGCGCGGGCGAGATGCCGAACGCGTCCAGAACCGCCTGATCCAGACCCACGCGGTGATAGGCCAGCGGCGCCTCGTAGATCGTCTTCAGGTCATAGGCCGGAATGACCGCATCGGGGCGGACATTACAGAACAGCGCGATCTTCGCGCGCTCTTTCTCGGGGATTGGCTGCTCGGAGCGGCAGACGAGCACATCCGGCTGCAGCCCGATGGAGCGCAGCTCCTTGACCGAGTGCTGGGTAGGCTTGGTTTTCAGCTCGCCCGATGCTGCCAGATAGGGCAGCAGGGTCAGGTGCATGAAGATACACTGCCCGCGCGGACGTTCCTGCGCGAACTGACGGATCGCTTCGAAGAAGGGCAGCCCCTCGATATCGCCGACCGTGCCGCCGATCTCGCAGAGCATGAAATCGACCTCGTCATCGCCGACGGCGAGGAAATCCTTGATACCGTTGGTCACATGCGGGACGACCTGAATGGTCTTGCCCAGATATTCACCACGGCGTTCCTTCTCGAGCACGTCCGAATAGATACGGCCCGAAGAGACCGAATCCGTCTTGCGCGCCGGAACACCGGTGAAACGCTCGTAGTGACCGAGGTCCAGATCGGTTTCCGCACCATCATCGGTGACAAAAACCTCGCCATGTTCGAACGGGCTCATCGTGCCCGGATCGACATTCAGATAGGGGTCGAGTTTGCGCAGTCGCACCGAAAAGCCGCGAGCTTGCAGCAAAGCCCCCAGCGCCGCCGATGCCAGCCCCTTCCCCAGAGAAGACACCACACCGCCGGTGATGAAGACATAACGTGCCATGAAAGCCCCCGTGAGTTTGCTTGGGTCTGCCGGTCCAGCAACGGACCTGACAAAAATTATAAACATTCCCGAGGCCAATGGCTTCGGGATCACGGGATTTGATGCTTACATGATTCGCGGTCAGCCCGCAATCGGACCGCAAGCAGTTGACTAATTTATCCGTAGATACGCAAGAACTAGTGCGCCCGAGGGGGCGCACTGAAGGTCACGTTTACTGGGCCGCAGGCGGCGTTACCGGCGAGTCCGTGGCCGGCGGCGGGGTCAGATCCACATCGGGGATCGCGCTGCCGGTCGTGTTGGTGTCATCCGCGGCCGGTGCGGTCGCATTGCCCACACCGATCCGGTCAAGAACCGAGGATTCGCCCGCCTCGTTTGCGGCCAGAACGGTCAGCGCCACCGAGGTGATGAGGAAGCCCGCTGCCAGAACCCAGGTCGCCTTCGACAGCGCGTTGGCCGCCTGACGACCGGTCATCACACCACCGCCCGCGCCACCACCGGAACTGCCCATGCCCAGACCACCGCCCTCGGAGCGCTGCAACAGAACGACGCCGATCATCAACAGCGCGAGGATCAGGTGAACGGTAAGGATGATGTTCTGCATATGGAGAGGGACCTTCTTGCAAAGCTTGCGCCTACTTATTCATATGCCGCCCTTCGTGCAACCCCTTATCCCGCGCATCTTCACGCCGCGAAACAGGGTGCAGATACCCTATATATAGGGGCCTGTGGGAGCGCGGGTGATTTTTCATCGTATTCCCGCCGGTTTTGCCAAGAAATCGGTTCCCCCCGAGGCATCGCTTCTGTATACCGCCCAAGGTTTTTCGAAGCGCCAAGGAGAGTCTCATGGCCAATGTCGTCGTCGTCGGTGCCCAGTGGGGTGACGAGGGGAAAGGCAAGATTGTAGATTGGCTGTCGGAACGGGCCGACGTCATCGCACGTTTTCAGGGCGGGCATAATGCCGGCCACACGCTTGTCATCGACGGCAAGGTTTACAAGCTGAACGCGCTGCCTTCGGGCGTCGTGCGCGGCGGTAAGCTGTCGATCATCGGCAATGGTGTCGTGCTTGATCCGTGGCATCTTCTGGGCGAGATCGAGAAGATCCGCGAACAGGGTGTGGATATCTCGCCCGAGACCCTGATGATCGCCGAGAACACGCCGCTCATCCTGCCGTTCCATGGCGAGCTGGACCGTGCCCGCGAGGCGCAAACATCGGTTGCCAAGATCGGCACCACCGGTCGCGGCATCGGTCCCGCCTATGAGGACAAGGTTGGCCGTCGCGTGATCCGCGTGGCGGATCTCGCAGATCCCGCAACGCTGGAACTGCGCGTGGACCGTGCCCTCGTGCACCATAACGCGCTGCGCGCCGGTCTGGGCCTCGAGGCCATCGACAAGGATGCGCTGATCGCGAAGCTCAATGAAGTCGCCCCCGAGATCCTGAAATATGCAGCCCCCGTCTGGAAGGTGCTGGCCGAGAAGCGCAAGGCCGGCAAGCGTATCCTCTTCGAGGGCGCGCAGGGTTCACTCTTGGATATCGATTTCGGCACCTATCCCTTCGTCACCTCGTCCAACGTGATCGCAGGTCAGGCGGCAACCGGCGTCGGCATCGGTCCGGGCTCGATCGATTTCGTGCTGGGGATCGTGAAAGCCTATACCACCCGCGTCGGCGAAGGCCCCTTCCCGACCGAGCTGAAAGACGATGATGGCGAGCGTCTCGGGACCCGCGGTCATGAGTTCGGCGTCGTCACCGGCCGCAAGCGCCGCTGTGGCTGGTTCGATGCGACCCTCGTGCGCCAGACCTGCTCGGTCTCTGGCGTGAACGGTATCGCACTGACCAAGCTCGACGTGCTCGACGGGTTCGAGACGATCAAGATCTGCACGGGCTACGAGCTTGATGGCGAGCGTCTGGACTATCTGCCGACCGCCTCCGACAAGCAGGCGCGCTGCACGCCCATCTATGAAGAGATCGAAGGCTGGAGCGAGTCGACCGAAGGTGCGCGTAGCTGGGCCGAACTTCCTGCTGCGGCGATCAAATATGTCCGCCGCATCGAAGAGCTGATCGACTGCCCGGTGGCACTCCTGTCGACTTCGCCCGAGCGCGACGACACGATCCTCGTCACCGACCCCTTCGCGGATTGATGGTAATGGCAGGGCGTGGCCTCAGCTGGAAGACGCGGCGCAGGCTGGCGATTCTGGTGCTGGTTCTCGGCCTGCCGGTCTATATCGTGGTCGCGGTGACCTTGGCCAACTGGCTCGAAGCCCGCGTCGGGCGCCTGCCCCTCTCGGCCGAACTCGCGCTCTATATCGCGCTCGGTGTGGCATGGATCTGGCCTTGCAGGCCGGTCTTCATGGGGGTTGGCCGGAGCGATCCCGACCAAAGCAAGTAAAAACAGCCGCCAGAGATCTGGCGGCTGTTTTCATTTCGGCTAGAGACATTTGCGCTCCGCTCAGGCACTTTTCTCTTCGAAGAAGCGCGATTGCTCGGACACCACATATTGCCCGCGATTGATCTTGTTGATCTTGCCCTGACGCAGCAGCTTGCCAAAGCTGCGCATCCGGTCCTCGCGCGAATAGCCCGCCCCCTCTTCCAGCGCCGTCACCTTGCGCATGATCTGCGGCGCGGTGAAATGCGGCTGCTGTTCGATCTGCGCGGTATAGGCGGCGGCGGCCTCCAGAAGATCGGCCAGCCCACGCGTGCCCGCCTGCTCGGCGAATTCGGCAAAGCTGGTCGCGGCCGCGGTATGCATCTCCTCGATCTCCTCGGCGGCCTCGTCGATCTGCTGCGCAATCTCCGAGGTGGTGACCCTGCGCGGACGCACAGCCTCCTCGATGATCGCCGCCGAAATGTCCTTATCCACCCGTTGCTCGGACACCAGCACCAGCGGCGCGTCGCGGCTTGCATCCTCTTTGGGTTGCGCGGGGCTGGTCAGTTCGGGACGGCTGTCCCGCTCTTCCCCCGCCACCGGACGGCGCGGACGCACGGCACGATCCAGATCCTCGCGATAGGCCTTGGTCTCGTCGGGCTCGGCTTTCTCGCCTTTCAGACGGCGCTCGGCCACGGTCGCGGCAACCGCAGCCTTCAGATGCGCAATAGCCGAGAGCCGGCGGCGATTATCCCGTCCTGCCAGCTGGTTATCCGCCTCTTTCATCAGACGCGAGACATCGGCTTCGCTGGTGGCCTTCTTCGCGGGCTCTGGCGGTGTGACCTCCGCTTGCGCGGGCTCCGCAGCGGACGCGGCGTCTTTTGCAGGTGCATCGGTCCGCACGGGCTCTTCGGTGCGGCGACGGCGCAGGATGTCGGTCAGGCTCGGACCCCGGCGCGGCGCGACCGGCGCGGCGGGGTCCGCCGCAGACGGCTTCATCGTCCCGACTTCGGGTGCCGGCTCCGCCTTGGGCGATTCGACCGCCTCCTCTGCATCGGGTTCCGCCGCCTCACGAGCAGGTTCCTCGGCGATGGGCTCTTGCGTCTCGGGCTCGTCCGCCGCCAGAAGATCGGCGATCGCCGCATCACTCTCATCGGCGTCTCTCTCGGGGGCGATCTCTACTTGCGCCTCCGCTTGCCCAACAGACGCGGGCTCGTCGATATCCAGCTCCGCCAGCGCCTTCAGCAGATCCTCTTCATCCTCGGGCGACAGGTCAGCGCCGGGCAGATCGTTGGTCGGCACAACAGGACGCTCTGCCACCGGAGCCTCAACCGTTGGCTGGACACGCCGGACCTTGATCACACGGGCCCGCAGCGCCGGACGCACCGGACGCGGGACCGCCTCGGACGCTTCCTCGGGGCTCTCGGCTTGCGCGATCTCGGAGGAGTGCTCCGCATCTTCCGCAGTCTCCTCCAGCGCCGCCAGCTCGGCAGAAAGCGCCTCGTTCTCGGCCGCCTGCTCCGCCTCTTGCTTGGCCTTACGCTCAGCCTCTTCCTCGGCGGCACGCTCTGCCTGACGTGCAGCGTCCTCTGCGGCGGCTTTGGCCTCTGCCTCGGCGCGCTCCGCCTCTTGCTTGGCCTTATGCTCGGCCTCTTCCTCGGCGGCACGCTCTGCCTGACGCGCGGCTTCCTCGGCTGCGGCCTTGGCTTCCGCTTGAGCGCGTTCAGCCTCCTTCTTGGCCTTGCGCTCGGCTTCTTCCTTAGCTGCAAGCTCTGCCTGACGCGCAGCGTCCTCTGCGGCGGCTTTGGCCTCTGCCTCGGCGCGCTCCGCCTCTTCCTTGGCCTTACGCTCGGCCTCTTCCTCGGCGGCAAGTTCTGCCTGACGCGCAGCGTCCTCAGCGGCGGCTTTGACTTCTGCCTCGGCCGCGAGCACGTCAGGCGAGACCTCGTCGCTTTCAGCCATAGCCTTCAGCTCGTCATCCGAGACAGGACCGGAAATATCCAGCGCCTCGCCAAACCCGCCATTCCCGCCGAAATTCTGGGCTTCGGGTGCACCGGACAGATCCTCCAGGAATTCCGGCGTCGGCGCGGGCTTGGTCGCTTCGGCTTTGGAACGCGCCACAACCTCGCGGATGCGCGCCAGTTTGGCCGCGACACTGTCATCCGTCGGTGCAGGTGCCGCAGACTGCGGACGCGCATCCTTGGCAGGCTCGGAGACCGGCTCCGCGACAGAAGCCGCGACAGGGGCCGCGATCTTGGAGGTCAGATCGAGCTTGGGCGTCTCATCTGAGGCGCGCAGGATCACGCCGTTTTTCTGGATTTTTGCTTCCACACGGCGTTGGATTTCGCGCTCGGCAATCCGGTGCAGCATCTCCGCATCAGGCTGGGGAGGTTCGGCGCCGAAATAGCGGTCCTCGGCCGCGAGATCGCGGAAATATTCCGCAATCGCCTGCATCGTCTGGAACGGTTCGTCGAAGCCCTCCAGCGTGCAGGAGAACGTTCCGTAAGATACCGTCAGAATCTTATTTGCACCGACCATTATGCTCGCCTCTTTGGACTTCCGTTCGGCTAACCATGTTTCGAAATTGGTGCCATTCAGTGAACGAATAATGGCAATTACAAGGAATTTTACCTATTCAGGGCCCAATCGGGACCATCACACAGGGCTATTTGATGACAGAAACATCGGTATTATCAAGAAAAACCGGTATTACGCTCATGGGTGGCGGCGAAATCGACACTCAAGACGTTTACCAAGCTCTGGAATTTGCGCCACATTTGGTGGCCGCGGATGGTGGCGCAAATAAGGCGATGGCGCTGGATCTGATGCCCGAAGCGGTAATCGGCGATCTCGATAGCCTGTCCGCGCAGGCCCGCAACAGAATCGCTCCCGACAGCATCCACCATGTCGCCGAACAAGATAGCGTCGATTTTGAGAAAGCGCTGCGGTTGACCTGTGCGCCCTTCTATCTGGGGCTTGGCTTCACCGGCCGGCGGGTCGATCACACGCTTGCGGCTCTTTCGGTTCTGGTCCGGTTTCCCGAACGGCCCATCCTGCTGCTCGATGCGAGCGACATCATTTTCAGTGCCCCGCCCGAGATGCGGCTTGATCTGCCCGTTGGTATGCGGCTCTCGCTCTATCCTCTGGGGCCCTGCGACGGCTCTTCGACCGGATTGCAATACCCTCTCGATGGGGTGCGGCTCGATCCAGTGGGGATGATCGGCACTTCGAATAAGGTAACAGGGCCCGTCACCTTAAAGATGACGGGCCCCTGTCTGGTGATCCTGCCCAAGGCCGCGCTGCGCATCGTGCTGCACGGATTGGGGCTGCGATGATCAGAGCTTGGAGAGCTTCGATTGCAGCTCTGCAAGCTGTTTCTTGATCTTCTCCAGCTCCTCGCGATCCTCGGAGGCGGCAGGCGCCTCGCGCTCGGGACCCGATGACGCTTTGGGCCAACCGCCCATCATCGTCTGCAAGAAGGCCTGCTGCTGTTTCTGGAGCGCGTCGAACCCGGGCACGGAGGCAATCGGCATCCGGCCCATATTCTCCATCATCTGGGACTGGCCCTGACGCAGCATATCGAAACTTGCAGCCAGAAACTGTGGCACAACGCTCTGCGCCGAAGTGGCATAGGAGCGCACAAGATCGGTCAGCACATCCACCGGCAGAACATTCTCGCCACGGCTTTCATGCTCGGCGATGATCTGCAGCAGATATTGGCGGGTCAGATCGTCGCCCGATTTCAGATCCACGATCTGCACTTCGCGGCCATCGCGAATGAAGCGGGCGATATCTTCAAGCGTCACATAATCGCTCGTCTCGGTATTGTAGAGACGCCGACTTGCGTAGCGTTTGATTAAAAGAGGCTTTTCCGCATCGGCCATGATGATCCTCCCCAGGATATCGAGTGAGTGGCCATCATGAGGCGCAAATGTCACGAAATCAATAAGAAAGGGGCGAGCCGAAGCCCGCCCCAGATCCGTTCCCTGACTGGGAGGATGCTGTCAGAGATCCGGGAGGAAGAGATTACTTCGTCGCGGCTGCGGTGGTTTTCTTCGCGGCAGCTGCGGTCGAGGAGGTTGCCGACTTCATGGCGGCGGTCGCATCCTCCGAGAAATCCTTGCCTGCGGCCAGCATCAGCTCGACGGTTTCCATCTGAACTTTCTTTGCAACTTCTGCGAAAGCCGAGATATTTTCCGAAGCGATCTCGGCCGAAGCGGAAGCGAAATCGCTCATCGCTTTTGCGTAATCAGCCGGCTCGGATTTGGTGGCCGTCATGTCGCCCATCTTGGCAAGCGTCTCTTTGGTCCATTTGGCAGAGATCTCGGTCGATTTCTCTGCGGCGTCGAGAGCAACTTTGGACATTTTCTCGGAGAAGGCCGCCTGCGCTTTGAAGCCCTCTTGGAACTTCGACATGTCCATCGGCATCGAGGACATCATATCTTGCATGATCTTGGTGAAGTCTTGGGTAGTTGCGGCCATCGTAGATGCTCCATTCTTGATAGAAGGGCCAGTGGTTCGGTCTGCGCGGCCCTATTCGCTATAATCAACGATATATGCTGCACTGCAGCAAATCAAGTGTTTTGTGCCGCGTTGCAGAAAATTTACATTGCGTAAGGCACAAACGGAACCGGCCCCGCATCGGGGGCCGGATCACTCATAGCACGATGGTTTCGCGCACATAGCTGCCGGGCGCCTCGCCCAGAATCTGATGCCCGCCCTCGCCCGGAATGCGTGCGGCAACCTCACGACCCGATTGCGCGGCCAGCCATTCGGCCCATCGCGGCCACCATGTGCCCTCGTGGAACTCTGCCGCCGCCAGCCACTCATCGGCATCCTCGATCGGCGCGGACGAGGTATAATGGCCGTATTTCTGCTTGCTGGGCGGATTCACGATCCCCGCGATATGGCCCGATTGCGCCATGATGAACTCTTTATCCTTCGAGCCCATTTGCGAAATTCCTTTGAAGGACGCCTTCCACGGCGCGATGTGATCGGTCTCGCAGGCAATCGCCATCAGCGGCACCGTCACATCCGACAGTTTCAGCTCCTCGCCCATCAGGGTGAAGCAGTCCTCGGCAAAGAGGTTCTGCTGGCACAGGCCGCGCAGATATTCCATCGCCATCTTGCCCGGAAGATTGGTGGCGTCCCCGTTCCAGTAAAGCAGATCGAAGGCAGGCGGCGCCTCGCCCATCATGTAGCTGCGGATCGCGGGACGCCAGATCAGGTCGTTCGAGCGCAGGAAGGAGAAGGTGCGCGACATGAAGTAGCTCGAAAGCACCCCGTCCACGCGGCATTGCACCTCCAGCCCGTCCACGAAATCATCCTGCAGGAAGGACACGAACTCGCCCTGATCCGAGAAATCGGTGAGCGTGGTGAAGAAGGTCGCACAATTGATGGAATGGTCGCGCCGCTTTTTCATCAGCGCCAGTGTCAGGCTGAGCGTGGTGCCCGCGATGCAATAACCGATGGCATTGATCTTGGCCACGCCGGTCTCGGATTTCACCTGTTCGATGGCATCCAGATAGCTCTCGATATAGGTTTCGAAGCCCACATCGGCATAGCTCGCATCGGGGTTTTTCCAGCTGACCACAAAAACCGTGAAGCCCTGCTCGACTGCAAACCGGATAAAGCTGTTCTGCTCCTTCATATCGAGGATGTAGAACTTGTTGATCCAAGGCGGGAAGATCAGCAGCGGCGTGCGATAGACCTTTTCGGTTTTGGGCGTGTACTGGATCAGCTCGAACATCCGGCAGCGATAGACCACTTTGCCCTCGGTCGTGGCCAGATTGCGCCCGACCTCGAAGGCCGTGCGGTCGGCCAGTGTCACCAGAAGATCGCCCTGATTCTGTTCGACATCGCGCACGAGGTTTTCGAGCCCCTGCACGAGGCTCTCGCCCTCGGTCTCGATCGCGCGTTCGAGCGCATCGGGATTGGTGGCGAAGAAATTCGTGGGCGCCATCATGTCCACCAGTTGCTTGGTGAAATATTTCAGTCGCTTACGGTCCTTTTCGGCCAGTCCGGGGAGCGCATCCGTAGCCTCGTCTATGGCGCGCGAGGCGATCATATATTGCTGTTTGACGAAGTTGAAATAGGGATGGGTGGCCCAGAGCGGGTTGGAGAAACGCTTGTCCTCGGGGCCGGTATCCTCGGGCGGGCGGAACCCCTGAGTCGCCAGCGCATGGGTCGCCTGAATATAGTGGCTCATTGCATCGCCCCAGTATTTCACTTGGGCTTCAAGGATTTGCGCCGGTTTATCGGATAGCTCCTTCATGACGGCGGCAGTGGTCGACATATAAAGATCGACGCCCGGCCCCTCCAAAGAAGGGTTCGGCATACGTCTGCGGCCCAAAGCTTCGACCAGACGTTGCGAAAGCTGTTCTATTCTTGCCAGATTCTCCTGCATTTTCTGCGATGCAGCAGAAACCTGTGTCTCCCCTGTTGTCATGACCTCGCGCTCCTCCTATCTTTTTCTCAACCATAGACTTCTCTTCTCTACGGTAAAGCGGGCATTCAGCAGATTTTCACCTCAAGCGTGTGAAATGTCCGGACTGGTCGGCCAAAGGAGCGACGCGATGAAAGGCATCTATAGCTACGATCTGATGGAGAGCATCAGGAACACCAATGAATGGATCGGCGCCTCTGCGCGCGCGATGGCGTCCTACCCTGTCTTCGGCCTGTCCCCGAACCCCGCTTACCGCATGCTCGAATCATGGGGGGCGGTGACCGAGCGCAGCTTCTCGCGCATGGTGATGAAACCAGATTGGGGCATCCGCGCCATCGCCGCCGCCGACGGGCGGGACCATATGGTCGAAGTCGATACTATCATGGACAAGGCCTTCGGCTCGCTGATCCATTTCAACGTGCAGGGCCGTGACAAGATGCCCCGCCGTATCCTGCTCGTGGCCCCGATGTCGGGCCATTATGCGACGCTGATGCGCTCGACAGTGATCTCGCTTCTCCCCGATGCCGAGGTCTATGTGACCGACTGGAAGAATGCCCGCGACATTCCGGTGAGCGAGGGCAAGTTCGACGTCGAGGACTATACGCTCTATCTCGTCGATTTTATGCGCGAACTGGGCCCCGATATCAACGTGATCGCGGTCTGTCAGCCGGCACCGCTGGCGCTGGCCGCCACCGCCTATCTGGCGGAAGAGGACCCCAAGGCCCAGCCGCGCACGCTGACCCTGATCGGCGGCCCGATTGACCCCGATGCCGCCGCCACCGAAGTGACCGATTTCGGGCGCCGCATCACGATGGGCCAGCTTGAGCAGATGGTGATCCAGCGTGTGGGCTACCGCTACAAGGGTGTGGGCCGCATGGTCTATCCGGGCCTGATGCAGCTGGCCTCTTTCATCTCGATGAATGCCGAGACCCATGCCAAAGCCTTCCTCGACAAGATCATGAACGATGCCAAGGACGGCCCCGCCGAGCGCGACCGCCACAACCGCTTCTATGACGAGTATCTCTCGGTCATGGACATGACCGCCGAATTCTATCTCTCGACGGTGGAGCGTATCTTCAAGGGTCTGGAGATCGCGCAGAACAATTTCACCATCAAGGGCAAGAAGATCGATATCGGCAAGATCACCACGGTCGCGGTGAAAACCGTCGAAGGTGAGAAGGACGATATCTCCGCCCCCGGCCAGTGTGTGGCAGCCCTCGATCTGTGCACTGGTCTGCCCGACAGCATGAAGCAGCAGCATCTGGAACCCAAAGCGGGCCATTACGGCATCTTTGCCGGTGGGGCATGGCGCAACAATATCCGCCCGCTGGTGCTGGAATTCATTGACGATCACGCCTCCGACGAGGAGCTTTCGCGCGAGGTGAAGGTCAATAGCGGCGTGACACCGATGGGCGCGCGCAAGGCCCGCGCCCGCAAACCGGCGGCAGCCGCCGCAACTGCGGCCGTGACCAAATCGGAAGAGCCGAAAAAGGCCGCGGCCCCTGCCCGCAAACCGCGCGCAACCAAGCCCAAATCGGCCACCAAAGCCGCATCGGCCCCTATAGCAACGTCTGCCGCCCCCGCCCCGTCGCCCGCAGCACCTAAAGCCGTGGAAAGCAAACCGGCAGAGCCCAAGCCCGACCTCGCGAAGACGGGGCCCGCAAAGGCCGAGCCCGCAAAGGCCGAGGCTCCCAAGCCGGCAGCGGCTTCCCCGCAGACCGAAACGGCAGCAAAACCTGCCGCGCAAGCCGAGGCCGCAAAGGACGACGCCAAGAACTAGGGACGGGCCTCGGCCTCTCCGCAATGAAAAAGGGCGCGACCTCGTCGCGCCCTTTTTCATTGGTGTTGCCCCGACAGGCAAAGGCCTGCTAACTTCAGCCCCCGATCTCGCGCGCCTTTTGCGCTGCCGCATCGAGCCCGACAAAGATGCCCTCGCGGATCCCGCTCTCGCGCATGACCCGCAATCCGGCGGCTGTCGTGCCATCATAATCGATCATGCCCTGCACATGCTGCGCGGCCCGCGGTGCCTCGGAAGACAGCAGTTGCCCCGCCCCCAGAAACAGCTGGCGCGTGGCCCGATCTGCGGTCTCCGGCGCAATACCGTGCTCTTCCAGATAGTCCTGCATATATTCCGCAAACAGCGCCACAAAACCCGGCACGGGGCCTGTCATCGCCGTGAAAAGCGCAAGATCCTCCTCGCGCTCCAACCTGTCGCACTGGCCGAGCGCGCCGAACATCGTTTCGATCTGCACGACCATATCGGAGGTAGGCTCCTCTTGCGCGACCCATGGCGAATAGGCCAGCCCACCGGAGGCGGCGGGGCTCGACATGGCCCGCGCCAGCTGCGCGCCCGGTGCGATGCGGCCAAGCCGGGAAAAATCCACCCCCGCCATCACCGAAACCACCAGCCGCCCCTCGAACCGGATCCGCAGCGCTCCTGCCTCGGCCGGGGGCAGCACCAGCACGGCTATATCGCATAGATCGCTGATCTCCCCGAGTTCCTGCGACAGCCCGACCCCCTCGAATACCGCAGGGAGCGGCCTGTCGCTGCGGCTGAAGATTGTCAGATTTGCGGCGGGCATGCCTGCCTTCAGGAGCCCCAATACCATAGCATGGCCAAGCATTCCGCGCCCGCCGACAAATCCGATCCTCATCCGTTCCAGCATATCTCTCTCCTCGCGATCCTGTTCTCCCCCACTAGGCCCGATCGCACGGCGCGGAACAAGAGCGGATCAGACCATGGCTCCGGCGCAACGGGTCGGGACGCGGCGGCAGCCGATCCCGATCAACGGATAGCCCGCCCGCCCCGGCAGCGGAGGGGACGATATGGAAACGGCGGCCCGAGGGCCGCCGTTTCCTTGACTGTGTCGCTCAGTTCAGTCCGCCAAGCCCTGCGGGTGCGGGAATGCCCAGACTGGCATCTCCGCCCTGCGGCGGCTGGGCCGGTTGGCCGGTGGGCGCACCGGGCATGCCCAATGGCGGCAGACCCAGCGGGTTCGACCCCGCGCCACCCGAGGGGGCGCCGCCCAGCGGTGCAAGACCCCCGCCGATCCCGCCCAGACCCGGCATATCGGGCAGCTTCATCTCGATGCTCGCCGGATCGATGGTCGGGCCCTTGTAGTGCATGACCATCTGCGGGAAGGCGATCACCAGCCCGATCATCGCGATCTGGATGAAGAGGAAAGGCACTGCCCCCCAATAGATCTGCGAGGTCTTCACGGGCGCGATCGTCTTGCCGGTGATACGGTCCAGATAGGGCACTTTGGGTGCCACCGAGCGCAGGAAGAACAGCGCGAAACCGAAGGGCGGGTGCATGAAGGAGGTCTGCATGTTGACGCCCAGGATCACCCCGAACCAGATCAGGTCGATCCCCATGGCTTCCGCCGCCGGTGCCAGGAGCGGCACGATGATGAAGGCCAGCTCGAAGAAATCGAGGAAGAAGGCGAGGAAGAAGACCAGAACCGAGACCACCAGCAGGAAGCCGATCTGTCCCCCCGGCAGCGAGGTCAGCAGATGTTCGACCCACAGATGCCCGTTCACCCCGTAGAAGGTCAGCGAAAAAACTCGCGCGCCCAGCAGGATGAACATAACGAAGGCCGAGAGACGTGTGGTGGCGGTCAGCGCGTCGCGCACCACATCGAATTTCAGCCGCCCCTTCATCGCCGCAAGGATCAGCGCGCCAACCGCGCCCATCGCCCCGCCCTCGGTGGGCGTCGCCACCCCGAGGAAGATCGTGCCGAGCACGAGGAAGATCAGCGCCAGCGGCGGGATCAACACGATCACCACCTGTTGGGCCAGACGGCTCATCAGATTGGTCTTCAACCCGCGATCGGCCAGCGCGATGACATAGGCCACGATTACGGCAGCGAAGACCGCGAGAATACCTGCGTCATTGGCCGGATGGTTCGCCGCCAGATAGAGGTCGGCGCCATAGAAAACCGCGACCGCAATCGCCAGCACCACGATCAGCGAAGTCACGCCCGAGCCCAATGTGCGCGCCTCTTTCGGCAGTGCGGGCATGGCGTTCGGGCGGATGATCGATACGACGAAGACATAGCCCAGATAGAGCCCCATCAGGATCATACCGGGGATCAGTGCGCCCTTATACATATCGCCCACGGACCGGCCCAGCTGGTCGGCGAGGATGATCAGCACCAGCGAGGGCGGGATGATCTGCGCCAGAGTGCCGGAAGCCGTGATCACGCCAGAGGCGATCTTGCGGTCATAGCCATAGCGCAGCATGATTGGCAGCGAGATCAGCCCCATCGCGATCACCGAGGCCGCAACCACGCCGGTGGTCGCCGCCAGCAGCGCGCCCACGATGACCACGGCATAGGCCAGACCACCGCGCACGGGGCCGAAGAGCTGGCCGATCGTATCCAGAAGATCCTCGGCCATACCGGATTTCTCCAGCATCAGCCCCATGAAAGTGAAGAAAGGAATGGCGAGCAGGGTCTCGTTTGACAGGACCCCCCACATCCGCTCCGGCATCGCGTTGAGCAAGGGCCAGCTGAGATGGATCGAGCCACCCGACATCGGTGCCAGAAACACCCCGATGACAAAGAACAAAAGACCATTGGCCGCCAGCGAGAAGGCCACCGGATAGCCCAAAAGCAGGAAGATCACCAGCGAGGCGAACATGATGGGCGCAAGGTTCTGCGCGATCAGCTCCATCAACATCACAGAGCCTCCTCTTTCACGACGGGTTCATCGGACATATCGCCATGCGCCGGCTGGCCCGCATGCGGATCCTCGATCAGCCCGCGCAGGATGGCGATCTTCTTGATGATCTCGGAGATGTTCTGCGCGAAAAGCAGGATGAACCCCACCAGCAGCAGCATCTTCGCAGGCCACAGGATCAGGCCGCCCGCATTGGTCGAGACCTCGCCCGAGCGCAGCGAGAGCATGACATAGGGATAGAGGAAATAGAGCATGAGCAAGGTGAAGGGCAGCAGGAAGACCACATGCCCGAACAGATCGATCCAGTTCTGCGTGCGCCGTTTCAGCGCGCCGTAGAGGATGTCGATACGAATATGCTCGTTCTTCTGCAGCGTATAGGCTGCGGCCAGCAGGAAGGCCGCCCCGAAGAGATACCATTGCAGCTCGAGCCACGCGTTGGACGAGATGCTGAAGACCTTGCGCACCACGGCATTGACCGCGCTGACGAGGATCGCCAGCAGGATAAGCCATGAGACGGATTTTCCGATGAACTCATTCACGCGGTCAATGACCCGCGCAAACGCCAGTAAGGCGCCCATAATTTCCCTCCCTCACATCAGGTCCCGATGGGCAGGACCACATGATGACATATTTCTTCGTCCAAACGGCGCCGCTTGGTCAAGACAATTGCCTCAATCTGGTGAGATTAATTGACCACTTTGCAGATTTACCGCAGTCTGGAACTCAAAAACCATGAAGATTTACCGATCCGGCCTCGCTTACCATGTCTCGCGCGGATGTGAACCCATTTAAGCCTGCCCCGCCGGTAAATTTCCGAATCCGGCGGATGAACACTGCAAAACCTCTCACGGTTTTGCGATTATTCCAGCTTTATAGGATTTCAGCGCAATAAAAAGTTATAATTTGGCCGATTGAAATCATATTATTTCGGATTTTGCGATTGACGGGCCGGACGGTGCGACATAATGTGCCGCCAACCACAGTGAAAGGATTAGCGATGAACTCGCTCCTCGTCGTCATTAGAAGGAAGCGCATGGGCCGGTGACGGTTAGACCATGATGGTTCCCATGCGCCCCCGCCACAGGTCGGGGGCTTTTTCATATCGACACACTGGGTTGGATTGGAACGGGCCCGATCACGGGCAATGGATGGAGTATGCGATGTCACGGCAGATGACTGGCGCGAAAATGGTGGTTCAGGCGCTTAAGGATCAGGGTGTCGAAGTAATCTTCGGCTATCCGGGTGGCGCTGTCCTGCCGATCTATGACGAGATTTTCCAGCAAAACGACATTCGCCATATCCTTGTCCGCCATGAGCAGGCCGCTGTTCATATGGCCGAAGGCTATGCGCGCTCGACCGGCAAACCGGGCGTTGTACTGGTCACCTCAGGCCCCGGGGCCACGAATGCGGTCACCGGCCTGACCGATGCGCTGCTCGATTCCATTCCGCTGGTCGTGCTGTCGGGTCAGGTGCCGACCTTCCTGATCGGCACCGACGGGTTCCAGGAAGCCGACACCGTGGGCATTACCCGTCCCTGCACCAAACATAACTGGCTGGTGAAAGAGACCGAGGAGCTGGCCGCCACCCTGCACGAGGCCTTCCACGTGGCGACCTCGGGCCGTCCGGGGCCGGTGCTGGTGGATCTGCCGAAAGACGTGCAGTTCGCTCTCGGCACCTATTCCGAGCCGAAACAGGTGGATGTGAGCCATTATACACCCAAGGTGAAAGGCGATATCGAGGCGATCACCAAGCTCGTCGAGCTGATCGAAAACGCCAAGAAGCCCGTCTTCTATACCGGCGGCGGTGTAATCAATTCGGGCTCGGCCGCGTCGCAATTGCTGCGCGAGCTGGTCGATGGCACCGATTTCCCGATCACCTCCACGCTGATGGGCCTCGGTGCCTATCCCGCCTCGGGCAAGAACTGGCTCGGGATGCTGGGGATGCATGGCCTCTACGAGGCCAATCTGGCGATGCATGATTGCGACCTGATGATCAATGTGGGCGCGCGCTTCGATGACCGGATCACTGGTCGCGTGGCCGATTTCTCGCCGGGGTCGACCAAGGTCCATATCGATATCGACCCCTCCTCGATCAACAAGATCATCCCCGTGCATCTGCCGATCGTGGGCGATGTGGGCCATATTCTGGAAGACGTCCTCAAGGTCTGGAAAGCGCGTGGCCGCAAGACCAACAAAGAGGCCATTGCCGAATGGCACAAACAGGTCAACGAGTGGCGCGCCGTGCGCTGCCTCGCCTATACGAACTCGGAAAAGACCATCAAGCCGCAATACGCGCTCGAGCGTCTGCAGGCCCTGACCGCCGGTCGTGACCGCTACATCACCACCGAGGTGGGCCAGCACCAGATGTGGGCCGCGCAATATCTGCATTTCGACGAACCCCATCGCTGGATGACCTCCGGTGGTCTGGGGACGATGGGCTACGGCTTCCCCGCCTCGATCGGCGTGCAGATCGCGCACCCCGAGGCACTGGTGATCAACGTGGCGGGCGAAGCCTCGTGGCTGATGAATATGCAGGAGATGGGCACCGCGACCCAGTTCCGCGCACCGGTGAAGCAGTTCATCCTCAACAATGAACGGCTCGGCATGGTCCGCCAGTGGCAGGAATTGCTGCATGGCGAGCGCTATTCCTCGAGCTGGTCCGAAAGCCTGCCCGATTTCGTGAAGCTGGCCGAGGCCTTTGGCTGGAAGGGCATCCAGTGCCATGATCCGGCCGATCTCGATGACGCGATCATGGAAATGCTGAACCATGACGGTCCGGTCCTGTTCGACTGCCTTGTCGAGAAGCACGAGAACTGCTTCCCGATGATTCCCTCGGGCAAGCCGCATAACGAGATGCTTCTGGCCGCCGATGCGCAGGCCTTCAAAGAGGGCGCCGCTCTCGTGTAAGCCTGATCGGGCGGGTGCGCCCCGCCCGAGCGCTGAAACGCATGGATTGAAAGGAGACCGGCCATGGCCGCTCTGAACATCAAACAAGGCTCCACGAGCCATTCGGCCTATGACCTGCGGGATTTCCATTCCGATGTGGTCCAGAGCCATACGCTGGCGCTGATCGTGGAGAACGAGGCGGGCGTTCTGGCCCGTGTGATCGGGCTTTTCGCGGGGCGCGGTTATAACATCGACAGCCTCACCGTGGCCGAGACCGACCACAAGGGCCACCGCTCGCGCATCACCATCGTGACCCGCGGCACCGTTGCCGTGATCGAGCAGATCAAGGCACAACTTGGCCGGATCGTGCCGGTCCATGAGGTGATCGACCTGACGCTCGAGGGTCAGGCGGTCGAGCGCGAGCTGGCACTGATCAAGGTGGTAGGCTCTGGCGACAAGCGGATCGAGGCACTGCGGCTTGCAGAGATCTTCCGCGCCAATGTGGTCGATTCCACGCTCGAGAGCTTTGTCTTCGAGATGACCGGCGCGCCGGAAAAGATCGACGCCTTTGCAGAGCTGATGCGCCCCTTGGGCCTGAGTGATGTGGCCCGCACAGGTGTCGCGGCGCTCTCGCGCGGCGTCTGAAACAGCAAAAACAAAAACGCGGCCCCAGAGGCCGCGTTTTTTGTTCGCAGGGTTACGTTCAGGGATGGTCCTGCCGTGGTAGCCCGCCATTCAGCGCGCCTTCGATCATCCGCATCAGCTCGTCCACGCGCCGGGCCTCTGCCATATGCCGGTCGAGCACGGCATCCGCCCCGTTCGTACCAGCGGCCGCCCGCGATGACGGTTTCGAGAAAGCGGGACAGCAGAGCACATCATTTGCAGGCTGGCTCCCCTTCTCGCGTCCAACCCCGAAAAATCTGCATTTGACCAAATCACGCCCGCTATCGGTCGCCGTGACGCGGATTGCGCCACCCGACATCTGGCGATGATCATAGACGAGACCGCTCGTTCTGAAAGTGCAGCTCACGATATGGATCATCTGGCCCTCCTCGCCATTGATCGCCTTCGTGTAAGGCAATGAAAAAACAGAACACACTATTCACCGTAAATAAGAGAATAGAGGCGCAAAAGTTCTTTCTGCCTCTCCTCGACAACACTGTCGGAGAAACATTAACAAATAACAAATTTTAAATCGATTATTTGAATGATACAGGGGCGTTGAGCCATTCACGCAGCGCGGATGTCACCGCTTCGGGCTGTTCGAGAGGGGTAAGATGCCCTGCCTGCGCGATCTCGGTATAGGTTCCATGCGGGATCAGCTCGGCCAGGAACTGGTGTCTGCGCGGCGGGCAGATCGTGTCATGCACGCCGCAAAGAAGTAGCGCCCGCACAGGCGAGTTGCGCAGAAGCCGCTGCTGGTCAGGACGGCGCATCAGCGCGCGGGACTGCGCGGCAAAACGGTCGGGACCGAGCGTCTGTGCCATATCCAGCATCATCGCTTGCACATTGATCCGGCTCTCGCCCTCGGCCAGAGCACTCGCGGGCACCTCCTCGAGCATCGCATCATCAAGACGCCCCGTCTTGGCTTTCAGAATGCGCTGTTCGCGCAGCCCGGCCATCGTGGGGGTTTCGGGTAGCGGCGAGACATTGATCATCGCGATCCGCGTCACACGCTCGGGCGCCTGCCGCAGAACCTCCATGGCCACCAGCGCCCCCAGCCAGTGCCCCGCCAGCGCAAAACGCGGCGGTGCCTCGGCCAGAACGCTGCGCGCCATATCCTCGATGCTGTCGCCGCGCAAAGGACAGACCATCACGGCGCGCTCGGCCGAAAGCTCGGCCAACTGATGCCAATAGAGCCGCGCGTCACTCATGAAGCCCGGCAGCAGAACCAGCGGTTCAGCGGTCATTGCTCGAATTCCCTTCTCCACCCTCGGCGGCTTGCCCGCTCTTACGCGTAATGTGACCGATGGAGCCAGAGGATTGAAGCGCAAACGTCATGTCCCCGTCATGTTTTCGCCGCGCCTGCGGCACCGGGGAGGACTGCCGGTCGTGCCGTCAGGGAATACGCGCCAGCACATCCGCCACGGCGCGTTCGATCATCTTCAGGCAATCCTCGTCCGAGAAACGGTGATCGGCCCCCCTGACCAGTGTCAGGGTCAGATCGGGGCAATCCGCGTGGTTCAGCAGCCGGATCGCCCAGTCATAGGGCACGGCCTCGTCATCGGTGCCCTGCAACAGCCGCGTCGGGAAGGGGAGCGACAGCGGATCGCGCAGCACCAGCCGGTTGCGGCCATCCTCGATCAGGCGGCGGGTGATGATCATCGGCGCCCCGTATTCTGACGGTATGGCGATATGGCCCTCGCGTTCGAGTTTCTCGCGCGTGGCCTCGTTAAAGCTTGCCCAGTATCCGTCCTCGGTAAAATCGGGAGCAGCCGCGATCGTCACAAGCCCCGCCACACGGTCGGGGATGGTGCGCGCCACCAGAAGCGAAACCCAGCCCCCCATCGACGAGCCGACCAACACCTGCGGGCCGGAGGTCAACGTGGTGATTGCGGCCATCGCATCCTCGAACCAATCACCGATCGCGCCCTCCTCGAATGTGCCCGATGACACGCCATGACCGGAATAATCGAAGCGCAAAAAGGCCTTGCCCTGCGCCTTGGCCCATTGCTCGAGTGCCAGCGCCTTGGTCCCCTCCATATCCGAGCGCAAGCCACCCAGAAACACGATCCCCGGCTCGCTACCCTCGATACGGTTATAGCCGATCTTGCGGCCTTCGGCTGTGGTCAGGAAATCGGTCATGTCTGAACCTCGGTCAGTTTCGTTGCAATCCAAGCGCCCGCCACAGACATCACAAGAAAGACCCCGATGACAAGGGGCACCGAGACACTTCCCAATGCGGCGGCCCCTGCCCCCGCGATCAGCAGGAAGAGCCCTACTACTGTATTGGAGACGGCGGTGTAATCGGCCCGCTCCCCGGGGCCTGACATATCCACAAGATGCGTCGAGCGCCCCTGACGCACCCCATGATAGGCCAGCATCAGGCAGAAGAGCACCAAGGGCATCGCCCAGACGGTCTGTGCGAGGCCCGAGGCGTTGAGCCCCAGCGCCAGCGCCAACGCCACGGCGGCTGCAAGCCCCGCATAGATCAGCACACGGCGCGAGGAGCGGTCCGAGAGCCGCCCCCAGATATAGGCCGACAGGACCGCCGCCACAGATGATGCCAGCACAAGCCCGCCAAGCTCGGCGAAATCCTGGCTTCCCTTGGCCGCCAGCAACACCAGATAGGGCGGCGCCAGAGCCGTTCCCACCAATAACGAACGCGCGATGACAAAGAGCCGCAGCTGGCGGTCCTCGCGCATCAGGGTCCATGGGTTGGGCAACCCGCTCTCGCCGGTGCCGCCGTCATCCTCCTCGACCATCAGCGCCATCATCACCGCCCCGAGAATCCAGCCGATGGCCGCCAAACCAATCGCCACCTCGACCAGCGCGTAGCGATCCACGGGGATGAAGAGCAGCACCAGCGCAAAGATGACCACTGCCGCCGAGCCAATGGTCGAGGCCGTGCCCGTGACCGTGCCGCGGCGACTCTGGCCGATGGTCTTGCCCAGAACGTCCTTATAGGCCACCGAACAGGCCGAGCGCGCCACCGCCAGCACTGCCAGCAGCGCCACGATGACCATCCCCGCGACCGCACCCTCGAGCCGTAACCCCGCCAGCGCGATCCCGCCCGCTGCCAGCCCCTGCACCGCCGCGCCCAGAGCCCAGACCCATTTGCGCCGACCGCGCCCGTGGATCAGCGCGGCCGTGAAGATCTGTGGCAAAAGCGCCCCTGCCTCGCGCACGGGCACCAGAAGGCCGGCATAGAAGGCCCCGGCGCCCAGATGGTTCAGGAGCCAGCTGAGCACCAGTTTGGGGTCGATCAGCCCGTCTGCCGATTTCGTGGCTCCCAAGCCCACGATGTGGCGCAGGAAATTGGCCGGTTCGGCCTTCAATGGTGCAGCCTCCAACCCGCCATCGCGGTCAGGATCATCGACAAGACGGTTGAACAGGGACCGGCTGAACTGGCTGGGCATGAGGACCTCGCTTTGGCTTCCACGGATAACGGCGCCGTGAGCACGCGGTTCCGTCTAATCCCCCGATTCTGCGGGGCAATCCATTTCTGAGACTTGACACCACAGGCCGCCGGTCGCACAAGGCCCGCACGAACATAACTTGCAACCGGGCGTTCCGTGGGCGCCAAACCGACGAGGAGGACGACAGATGTCCCAGATTACCCTCACCTTCCCCGATGGAAACCAGAAGCAGGTCGATGCCGGCATTACGGCTCTGGAAGTCGCCGAAGGCATTTCCAAATCCCTGTCGAAAAAAGCGATTTCCGCGCAGGTGAATGGCCAGCATTGGGATCTGCAATGGCCGATCCGCCAGGATGCGCAGATCGCCATCAACACCATGTCCGATGACGCGCCCGCGCTGGAACTGATCCGCCACGATCTGGCCCATATCATGGCCCGCGCCGTGCAGGAGATCTGGCCGGATGTGAAAGTGACCATTGGTCCGGTCCGCGACAATGGCTGGTTCTACGATTTCGACCGCGCCGAGCCCTTCACCCCCGAAGACCTCGCGGTGATCGAGAAGAAGATGCGTGACATCATCAATGCCCGCGAGCCGGTGAAGACCGAGCTGTGGTCGCGTGAGGATGCGATCAAATATTACGAGGACAGGGGCGAGCCCTTCAAGGTCGAGCTGGTCAACCGCATCCCCGAGGGCGAGGATCTGCGGATGTACTGGCATGGCGACTGGCAGGATCTCTGCCGTGGTCCGCACCTTGTCCATACCGGCCAGGTGCCTGCCGATGCGTTCAAACTGACCCATGTGGCGGGCGCCTACTGGCTGGGCGATTCGACCCGCCCGATGCTGCAGCGCATCTATGGCGTGGCCTTCAAGTCCAAGAAAGACCTGAGCGCCTGGACCACGATGATGGAAGAGGCCGCCAAGCGCGACCACCGCCGTCTGGGCCGCGAGATGGATCTCTACCACATGCAGGAAGAGGCCCCCGGTCAGGTCTTCTGGCACCCCAATGGCTGGACCATCTACACGACGCTTCAGGACTATATGCGCCGCAAGCAGCGCGCTGACGGCTATGTCGAGGTGAATACGCCGCAGGTAGTGAACCGCAAGCTGTGGGAAGCCTCGGGCCACTGGGAAAACTATCAGGAGAACATGTTTATCGTCGAAGTGGACGAGGATCATGCCCGCGAGAAAACCGTTAATGCGCTTAAACCCATGAACTGCCCCTGCCACGTTCAGGTGTTCAATGTGGGGCTGAAATCCTATCGCGACCTGCCCCTGCGCATGGCCGAGTTCGGCTCGTGCAACCGCTATGAACCCTCGGGCGCGCTGCACGGGATCATGCGTGTGCGCGGCTTCACGCAGGATGACGCGCATATCTTCTGCACGGAAGACCAGATCGAGACGGAAACCGCGAAATTCATCAGCTTCCTCGCCGGTATCTATTCGGATCTGGGCTTCGACAACTGGACGATCAAGCTCTCGACCCGTCCCGAGAAGCGCATCGGCTCCGAAGAAAGCTGGGACCGCGTCGAGGCCGCCCTCGGCAATGCGTGCAACCACGCGGGCTATGAATACGAGATCCAGGAAGGCGAAGGTGCCTTCTATGGCCCCAAACTCGAATTCACCCTGACCGATGCGATCGGGCGTGAATGGCAATGCGGCACGCTGCAGGTGGACCCTAACCTCCCCGAGCGTCTGGATGCGAGCTATATCGGTCAGGATGGCGAGCGTCACCGCCCTGTCATGCTGCACCGCGCGGTTCTGGGCTCGTTCGAGCGGTTCATCGGCATGCTGATCGAGAACTTCGCAGGCAAGCTGCCCCTGTGGCTCGCGCCGCGTCAGGTTGTTGTGGCCTCGATCGTCTCGGATGCCGATGACTATGTGCGCGAAGTGACCGAAGCCCTGAAAGCCCGCGGCATCCGTGCGGAGGCCGATACCCGCAACGAGAAGATCAACTACAAGGTGCGCGAGCATAGTCTCGGGAAAGTGCCCTATATCTTCGCGATCGGGATGAAAGAAGTCGAGGACCGCACCGTTTCGGTGCGCAAGCTGGGCGAGAACCGGACCGAGATCGTTGCGCTCGATGACGTTCTCGCAACGCTCGCATCGGAAGCTATGGCCCCTGATCTGCGCTGATTTTTAGGGCAAATCCGGCCATGCCGCAGTGCAACATCACAGAAAGGTGAGGGAGTTCGCTTCCTCGCCATTTCGTCATTGCATTTTCATGCACATGCTTCATCTTCGTAGATGCGTGTAACGCTGACTTTCTACCCCGTGCCCTTAGGCTGCCGGGCGACTTGGAAGACCAGGCAGCGCGGCCCGGTTGCAATATCGCCGCCGGGAAGACCTGAAGGAGATACGGGAATGGCCACTGGCACCGTAAAATGGTTCAACACCACCAAAGGCTACGGCTTCATCGCGCCCGATGAAGGCGGCAAGGATGTGTTCGTGCATATTTCTGCAGTCGAGCGCGCAGGGCTGACCGGCCTCGCCGACAACCAGAAAATCGAGTACGAACTGATCAGCGGCCGTGACGGTCGTGCCTCTGCTGGTGACCTCAAAGTTCTCTGAGCTTTGACTATAGACGCATCTGAACGGCCCGAATTTCGGGCCGTTTTTTCGTGTCCGGCCACGAGATACGCATGGGGCTGCGCGGTTTTGCCGGTGCGGTGCCGCAAAAGAAAAACGCGCCACACGGGCGCGTTGTCTATCATGCCTGTTCAGGCGTTCATTCGCTGAGATCTGTCTCGGGCACCCCGAGCACCTCCGAGGCCCGGCGGCGGATATCGGCCCCGAGTGTCTCCTGACGGCCCTCGATCCGGGCAAGACGCGCGGGGGATATCCCGATTGCCTCTGCCAGACTTGCGGTCGGCAGATTGGCCGCATGACGCCATGCACAAAGCGGCGTCGCTCCTGCCGTGATCCACGCGAGATGTGTCCAGTAATCAGGGCGCACTGAGGCAACCGGGCGGACTGGCGCAGACATAATCTGGGCAGGGCTGCTAAGCTGAACCATACGGAATCCTTCCGTTACTTCCTAATCTTCACCACTATGAACGACGACGGTTAAAAATTCCGACGCATCCGGCGGCATATTTGGCTAGAAAACGTGAGCTGGCAGAGAAAGTTCCCGCCAGCCCCTTAAAACCAGTGGTTTTGAGCGTCTTTGGTCCAGCCGAGTGTCATCGCGCCATTGGCCACGATGACAGGCCGCTTCATCAGGGTCGGGTGCTTCGCCAGCAGGTCCAGAACGGGTCCGGACCGCGCATCCTCGTCGAGCCCGCGCCATGTGGTCGAGGATTTGTTGAGAAGCTTGTCGCCGAAGGCCGCATAAAAAGCCTCCAGTTGATCCTGCGACAGCGGCGTCTCGCGGATATCGTGAAACGCCACCTCTTTGCCCGCCTGTTCCAGCGCCTTGCGGGCCTTGCGGCAGGTATCACAGGTCTTGATACCGTATAGGTCCATCTTATTCCCTCAGAACTCCCTCCTCGAGCCGGAGAACCCGATCCATCCGCTTCGCAAGATCCAGATTATGGGTCGCGATCAGAGCGGAGAGATTCGTCTCCCGCACAAGGTCCATAAGGGCAGCAAATACCGTGTCCGAGGTCTGGGGATCAAGATTGCCCGTGGGCTCATCGGCAAGAAGAAGCCGAGGCTTGTTGGCCAGTGCACGGCAGAAGGCCACGCGTTGCTGCTCGCCCCCCGATAGCGCCGAGGGACGGTGGCTGGCGCGATCCTTGAGCCCCACCCGTTCCAGAAGCGAGCGCGCATGGGCCGTGGCCTCGCTACGCGCAATCCCGTTGGCGAGCTGTGGCAGGATGATGTTCTCCTCGGCGGTGAATTCGGGCAGCAGGTGGTGGAACTGATAGACAAAGCCCAGCGAGTTGCGCCGTGCCTGTGTGCGCTGCTTGTCGGAAGCGCGGCCCAGATCCTCGCCATCGATCATCACTCCGCCGGTGTCGGGCGTGTCCAGAAGGCCCGCGATATGCAGGAGCGTCGATTTGCCGGTGCCCGAGGGCGCAACCAGCGCCACGACCTGCCCCGGTGCGATGGACAGATCGAGACCGCGCAGCACGGCGATCTCTTTCGGCGTGCCGCGGTTATAGATCTTCTCGATCCCCGAGAGTTGCAGGACATCATTCATAGCGCAGGGCCTCCACAGGGTTCAGGCGCGCCGCGCGGCGGGCAGGGAAAATGGTCACGATGAAGCTCAGGCCCAGCGAGAGCCCCACGGATTTGACGATATCCATCACCTGCAGCTTGGCGGGCAATTCGTAGATGCCGCGCACCGAGGCATCCCAGACATCGCCGCCATTGAGCGCGTTCAGCCCGTCGATGATATGCTGGACATTAAGCGAGAAGACGACCCCGAGGATCAGCCCTGCGAAGGTGCCGATGATACCCGTAAACGCCCCGCACAGGAAGAACACGCGCAGGATGGAGCCTTCGGTCAGCCCCATCGTCCGCAGGATCCCGATATCGCGGCCCTTGTTCTTGACCAGCATGATGAGACCGGAGGTGATATTCATCGAGGCGATCAGCACCAGCACCGAGAGGATAATGAACATCACGTTGTCTTCCATAGTCAGCGCCTTGAGGAAGCTCCCCGAGCTGTCGCGCCACGACCAGAGCATGGTGCCCTCGCCGCCCGCCTCCATCAGCTGGGGCGTCCAGTCATCCACATTCTCGGGATCGGTCACGCTGACATCGATCTCGTCGGCCCCGCCCTCGCGGTTGAAATAGCTCTGCGCTTCCTTGAAGGGCATATAGATGCGGGTCTGGTCGATATCGTAGCGCCCCGCCGAGAAGATATAGGTGACCGTATAGGCCGAGACCCGCGGGCTGGTGCCAAAGGCGGTCTTGGCCCCTTCGGGCGACAGAAGCCGCAGCTTGTCGCCCAGACCGATCCCCAGATCCCGCGCCATACCCGCGCCGATGGCGATACCCTGATCGAAATTCTCCAGCGACCCGATCGCCTCGTCGGAATGCGCCACGCCGGGGATCTTTTCCAGATCCTGAAGGCGGATACCGAAGACCTGCCCCACATTGTTGCGGTCATCGAAGGTGGCCATGACCTGCCCCTTCACGATGGGAGCGGCATCGGTCACACCCGGAATGGCGGCGATGCGTTTGGCGCGCTCGTCATAGTCGCGGATGATCCGGCTATAGACGCCCGAGCCCTCGACCACCTCGGTCGGGGCCGAATAAACGGTCACATGCGGATTGGCGCCCAGAATGGTATCGACGAACTCCGCACGGAAGCCCGCACGCACGGCCAGCGTGATGATGAGGGCCGCGACCCCGAGCGTGATGCCGATCAGGCTGATCCAGGTCATCACCGAGACCCCGCCCTCGACCCGACGTGCCCGCAAATAGCGCCAGGCAATCATAAACTCAAACGCCGAGAAGGGCCTGCTTTGGCCAGCCATATGGTCTCTCCGATAAACGTAACCGCGCGGCACAGTTGCGGCGTGCGGAGCAAAGGTCAAGCGCTGGCGAGGGCCACCCGCATCAAACTGCCGACATCATTCTTCCAGAAAATGCTCGTAACGCGCATCGGTCAGGGTCCTGAGGAAGGCCACCAGCGCATCGATCCGCTGATCATCGAGCGCAGGCCCCATCTCCAGTTTGTCGAGCGAGATATTCTGCGCGATCTCGGGCGGCGCAAAGGGCGCGCCGGTCTCGGGGTTGATATGCCGCTCGGGGCGCTTGGTATTATAGATATTGTAGAACAGAATCACCGTGCGCAGGTCCGAGAACACCCCGTTATGCATATAAGGGCCGGTCACGGCCACGTTGCGCAGGGTCGGCACCTTGAACTTTCCGGCCTGCGCCGGATCGGTAATCGCGGGATTGTCCAGAAGCCCCCGATCGAAAAAGGCCTCTCCCTTGCCGTTGAGCCCGCGCACCGCCGCATTCACCGGCACACCGATATTGTGGTATTCGTAATTCGAGAAGGTCTCGCCCGCCTCGCCGGGTGTGGCGCGCAGCTGGTGGCACTGGTTACAATTGGTGAATTGCTGCGAGAAGAACAGGATGCGCCCCAGTTCTTCCTCGTCGGTCAGTTCGATCTCGCCGCGCAGGAACCGGTCATAGCGGCTATCAAAAGGCGCGAAATCCTCGGTGCTTTGAAATTCGGCCAATGCCTTGGTCGCGGCGGCAAGCGTGGCCTCGGGATCGGTCTCGAGGTCCGCGATCCCCGCCACCTCGCGCGCCATCCGCGCCTGATCGGGGTTCTGCGCCAGACGCTGCGCGAAGATCTCGGGGGATGGCAGCGCCATCTCGACGGGGTTGAACAGCGGCCCGCGCGCCTGCTCGGCCAGATCCCTGGCGCGTCCGTCATGAAACTGACCGCCGCGATAGATCCCCGAAGCGTCCATCGCGAAATCGGGCGAGAAGGAGGTATAGCCCAGCGTCGGCGCGTTCCGGTCGCCAAGGCTCTCGAAATCATCGCCCAGCGAGACCGCCTTTCCCGCCTCTGATTCACGTGGATCGGTGAAGGCGAAGGACGGATCATGGCAGGTCGCGCAGGATTGCGAGCCGTTCTGTGAAAGCTCCGTATCATGGAACAGCGTCTCGCCCCAATCAGCCCAGAGGTTTACCGGCCCTTCCTGGGCGGATGCCTGCAGAGGCCAGAGCGCGATAACCGCAAGAACGAGAGAACGGGACATCATGGGCACATTCCTTGAGACGGCCCGTTCATGCCCTATTTTCCTGATCTTTTCAATCAGGAACGTCAGGCACGCAAAGCAAAACGCCCCGGACAAGCCGGGGCGTTCCAGAAACGCTAGAGGCGCGGATCAGCGGTGCTTGGCGTAGATCTCGATGATCTTGGCCACGGCGGCCTCGGCCGACATTTCCTCGCTCTCGCCGGTGCGGCGCGAGGTCAGTTCGACCTTGTTGGCGGCAACGCCACGCGGGCCGATGGTCACGCGCCACGGCAGACCGATCAGGTCCATCGTCGCGAATTTGGCACCCGCGCGCTCGTTACGGTCGTCATAGAGCGGGTCCAGACCGGCTTTGGTCAGCGCGGCATAGAGCGCGTCGCAGGCACTGTCACAGGCCGCATCGCCCTGTTTGAGGTTCACGATGCCCACATGGAAGGGTGTCACGCCCTCGGGCCAGATGATGCCCTTCTCGTCGTGGTTCGCCTCGATCAGCGCGCCGACCAGACGCGAGACGCCGATCCCGTGCGAGCCCATCTCGACCGGAACCTTGGAGCCATCGGGCATCTGCACATTGGCGCCCATCGATTCCGAGTATTTGGTGCCGAAATAGAAGATCTGGCCAACCTCGATCCCGCGGGCCGATTTGCGACGCTCTTCGGGGACCTCGTTGAAGATTGCCTCGTCATGGGTCTCGTCGGTACGGGCGTAAAGGGTGGTGAACTCCTTGCAGATCGCTTCGACCTCGTCGCGATTGTCGTAATCCACCTCGCGATCGCCCAGTGTCAGGTCGGTCACGTTGGAATCGTAGAACACCTCCGACTCGCCCGTAGGTGCCAGCACGAGGAACTCGTGGGTATTGTCGCCACCGATCGGGCCGGAATCGGCACGCATCGGGATCGCGGTCAGGCCCATGCGCTCATAGGTGCGCAGGTAGGAGACCATATGGCGGTTATAGGCATGAAGCGCATCTTCCTTGGTCAGATCGAAGCTGTAGCCGTCTTTCATGAAGAACTCGCGGCCACGCATCACGCCGAACCGCGGGCGGACCTCGTCGCGGAATTTCCACTGGATCTGGTAGAGCGTCATCGGCAGCGATTTGTAGCTCTCGACATGGGCGCGGAAGATGTCGGTGATCATCTCCTCGTTGGTGGGCCCGTAAAGCATGTCACGGCCGTGGCGGTCCTTGATGCGCAGCATCTCGGGGCCATAGGCATCATAGCGGCCCGATTCCTGCCAGAGTTCGGCCGATTGCATCGTGGGCATCAGCACCGGAATATGGCCCGCGCGGACCTGTTCCTCATGCACGATCTGTTCCAGACGGCGCAGGACCTTATAGCCCATCGGCAACCACGAATAGATCCCTGCCTGCTGCTGCTTGATCATACCAGCACGCAGCATCAGCCGGTGCGAGGCAATCTGCGCCTCGGACGGGTTTTCCTTCAGAACGGGAAGAAAGTAGCGGGAAAGGCGCATGACGGACGGTCCCTGTCGGTTATGTTAAACTGCGCTCGGGGCTAGCCGATATAGCGCCCTTGGGCAAGAGCAACCGCGCCGTGCCGCGTTCAGAGATCCGTGGAGGCGCTATCCGGCCCGTCGGAAACCGGCTCGAACATCGCACAGGCCAGCTGCACACCGTCCTGCCGCAGGCTGATCGCGCGGGTCTTGCGCGCAAGAAAGGCGCTGCGCACATCGGTATCGGCCAGAATGAACTCGGCCTTCTGGCGCCCGAGCGCGGGCATGGGAAGCGCGGGGTGTTCCCCTTGTGCCACAAGATCGGCCTGCGGGATCAGGAGCGTGCCCTGCGCGGATCCGCAACTGCTGGTGGAGGCCAGCTCCACCCCAGCTCCGAATTGGTCGCCCCTGCTCAGCTCGATCGTGGCCAGCATCAGCCGCACCGAGCCATCCTCGGGGGCAAGATCGGCCACCGTCACCGAGGCCAGCGCCTGACCTTGGGCATCCACCAGATCGGCGCGCGCGGTCTCTGCCTGTGCCGTGACGGCCACGGAAAGGGACGCGATCACCATAGCGATAAGGGTCTTCATCTGCTGCTCCTGCTTAGGCGCCTTGCATGACATGCCGACCATAGGCAAAGGATGCAAGCCCTGCATCCCGCGCCTCCGATCACCTTTTCTCAAGCGCCACGTTAGACTGTCGTCCTTGTTGCCGGACGTGTCGGTTCTTGCCGTGTTCTCGATCCGCCCTAAAATGGCATCATCGAGCGGTTGCGTTTGCCTCATATAATGCCATTCTGCCCGAGTATATTTTCTGGAGCAATCATGTCTTTCACAATGCGCAACCAAGCGCTCATCTGGTCCATTGCCATCGTGGTCTTCCTTCTGGCGCTGTGGCTGATGGGAGATGTGATTCTGCCCTTCATCGTGGGCGGCGCCATCGCCTATTTCCTCGACCCGCTGGCCGACCGGCTCGAGAAATACATGTCGCGGGCGCTGGCCACCACGGTGATCGCGGTCACCGCCACATTGATCTTCGTGGTGCTGGGCATCGCGATCATCCCGCTCCTTGTCGACCAGCTGACACAGCTGATCGCCACCGCGCCGCAGATCTTTACCCGTCTCAAGGATTTCCTGACCACCAATTTCCCGCAGCTTGTGGAGAACGGCTCGCCGGTCAATGATGCGCTCGTCTCTATCGGCCAGACCATCCAGAGCCGTGGTGGCGAGCTGGCCACAACGGTGCTCAGTTCGGCTATGGGTGTGGTGAATTTCGTGGTCTTCATCGTAGTGGTGCCGGTCGTGGCCTTCTACATGCTGCTCGACTGGGATCCGATCGTGGCCAAGGTCGACCGCATGCTGCCGCGTCAGAGCGCCGAGACCATCCGCGGCATTGCCCGCGATATCGACCGTGTTCTATCGGGGTTCGTGCGCGGGCAGGTCACGGTCTGCCTGATCCTGGGCACGTTCTACGCTGTTGGACTGATGCTGGCGGGGCTGAATTTCGGGCTGATCGCAGGCGCGATCGCGGGCTCGCTGACCTTCATTCCCTATGTCGGCGCGATCATCGGCGGCGGGTTGGCCATCGGGCTGGCGCTGTTCCAGTTCTGGGGCGAATGGTGGCATATCGCGATCGTCGCGGGGATCTTCGCCATCGGCCAGTTCCTCGAGGGTAATATCATCACGCCCAAACTCGTGGGCAATTCCATCGGCTTGCATCCTTTGTGGCTGATCTTCGCGCTCTCGGCCTTCGGCACGCTCTTCGGATTTGTGGGGATGCTGGTGGCGGTTCCGGTTGCGGCGATGCTCGGCGTGCTTGCACGTTTCGGCATCCAGCAGTACATGCAGGGACCGCTTTACAAAGGGGTCGGCGCCAAGGATCTTCCGCCGGAAGATTTCACCAAATAGGCGGGCGGCCCGGCCAGACCGGGGGAGGCAGGATAATGGGCAGACAGCTGATATTCGACCTGCCGCTGCGCCAGTCGCAGGGGCGCGAGGATTACTATGTCGCACAGGCCAATGCGCTGGCGCTGGCGATGCTGGACACACCCGAAAGCTGGACCTCGGGACGGATGATCCTCACGGGCGATGCGGGCGCGGGCAAGACCCATCTCGCGCAGATCTGGGCCGATGCCAACCGTGCCCCCCTGATCCCTGCCCGCGAGCTGGCCGATTACGACGCGCCATGGCTGGCGACCGCCGGTGCCATCGTTGTGGATGACGCCAACCAGATTGCGGGCACGCGCGAGCGCGAATCGCTGCTGTTCCATCTGTGCAATCTCTGTCAGGCCGAAAACGTGAAGCTCCTGCTGACCGCGCGCACGCCGCCGCGCGACTGGGGCCTCGTGGTGCCCGATCTGCGCTCACGGATGGAGGCGACCACTTCCGCCAAGATCATGCCGCCCGATGACGCGCTTCTGGCCGCCGTGCTGGTGAAGATGTTCGCCGATCGCCAGATCCATGTGCCGGTCACGCTGATCCCGTGGCTCGTCAGCCGGATGGACCGGTCGCTGGCCACGGCACGGGCGCTGGTGGGCGCGCTTGACGCAAGGTCACTTACGGAAAAACGGGCGATTACCCGCTCGCTGGCCTCCGATGTTCTGGACAGTCTCGGGCTTCACGAAGAAGATTAATCAAACCGTCATCTTTCCGTTACAACTCAGGGCAATAACCGCGGCATGACACAGGCTGATTTTCTCAAAACCCCGTTTCCTGCGCCCGTCGAGCTTCCCGAAGAGGTTATCTCCGGCCCCGGACGTTTCTTCAACCGCGAGCTGTCATGGCTCGCGTTCAACTGGCGGGTTCTGGAAGAGGCGACCAATCCGCGCGTGCCGCTGCTGGAGCGGCTGCGCTTCGTCTCGATTTCGGCCACGAACCTTGATGAATTCTACACGGTCCGCGTGGCGGGGCTGCGCGAGCTGGTGCGCGAGGGCAACAACCTGCCCTCCCATGACGGCCTGACCCCGCGCGAGCAGCTCCAGCTGATCAATGAGGACGCCCGCCAGTTGATGGATATGCAGCAATCGAGCTGGAACAAGATCCGCGCCGAGCTGGATGAGGCGGGCATCCATGTGGTGACCCGCGCGACCCTGACCGAGGATGACCTCGTCTTCCTGCGCAACCACTTCCTGCAGAAGGTGTTTCCGGTGCTCTCGCCCTTGGCGATCGATCCCGCACATCCCTTCCCCTTCATCCCCAATCTGGGCTTCTGTCTGGCGCTCGAGCTGGAACGCCCGGGCGACAAACGCCGGATGCAGGCGCTTTTGCCGATCCCGCAGCAGATCGACCGCTTTGTGCGCCTGCCCGGCGAGGCGCGGTTCCTGCCGCTCGAGGATGTGCTCCTCCTGCATCTCAACTCGCTCTTCCCCGGCTTCCGCGAGCGCGGCCATTGCGCCTTCCGCGTGCTGCGGGACAGCGACCTCGAGGTCGAGGACGAGGCCGAGGATCTGGTGCGCGAGTTCGAGACGGCCCTCAAACGCCGCCGCCGTGGTCAGGTGATCCGCCTGAAGATCACCGCAGGCGCGCCCGAAAGCCTGCATCAGGTCATCATGGACGAGCTGCATGTGACGCAAGACGAGGTGGTCGAGGTGCGCGGCCTTCTCGGCGTGGCCGATCTGAAAGAGCTGATCATCGACGACCGGCCCGATCTCCTGTGGCCCTCCTTCACGCCGCGCGTCCCCGAGCGCGTGCAGGACCACGAAGGCGATATGTTCGCGGCGATCCGCCAGAAGGATATGCTGCTCCATCACCCTTACGAGACCTTCGACATGGTGGTGCGCTTTCTGACGCAGGCGGCCAATGACCCCAATGTGCTGGCCATCAAGCAGACGCTTTACCGGACCTCCAAGAACTCGCCCATCGTCTCGGCGCTCTGCGAGGCCGCCGAGAACGGCAAATCGGTCACCGCACTGGTAGAGCTGAAGGCGCGCTTCGACGAGGCCGCCAATATCCGCCAGTCGCGCATGCTCGAGCGTGCGGGAGCGCATGTGGTCTACGGGTTCACCAATTACAAGACCCATGCAAAGATCAGCACCGTGGTGCGCCGCGAGGGCGACAGCCTCGTGACCTATACCCATTACGGCACCGGCAACTATCACCCGATCACGGCCAAGATCTATACCGACCTGAGCTTCTTCACCTGTGATGATGCGCTGGGACGCGATGCGACCAAGGTTTTCAACTATCTCTCGGGCTATGTGCAGCCCGAAAATCTCGAGAACCTCGCGATCTCGCCCCATACGTTGAAGCCGCGCCTTCTGGAGATGATCGCCCGCGAGGCGGAATTTGCCAAGGCCGGCAAACCTGCCGAGATCTGGGGCAAGATGAACTCCATCATCGACCCCGAGGTGATCGACGCGCTCTATGCCGCCAGTCAGGCGGGCGTGAAGATCAGCCTCGTGATCCGCGGTATTTGCGGCATCCGCCCCGGCATCAAGGGGCTGTCCGAGAATATCCGCGTGAAATCCATCGTAGGCCGCTATCTGGAACATTCGCGCATCGTCTGTTTCGGCAATGGCCATGGGTTGCCCTCCAAGAAGGCGCGGGTCTTCTTCAGCTCTGCCGACTGGATGGGCCGCAACCTCAACCGCCGTGTCGAGACGCTGGTCGAGGCCACCAACCCCACCGTGAAAGCGCAGATCACCGAGCAGATCATGGCGGCCAACATGGCCGACGAGGCCCAGAGCTGGATCCTGCAACCCGATGGCAAGTTCATCCGCCATCTTCCGGAAGATAACCAGACGCTTTTCAACTGCCACCGCTTCTTCATGGAGAACCCCTCGCTTTCCGGTCGGGGCTCTGCGGGCGCAAGTGACGTTCCAAAGCTTGCCCATAGCTTCGACTAAGCCTAATGTTTGGGCGAAGTTTGTTTAGTCCGGAAGGCTCAGATGGCAGATATAGTGGCCGTCGGTAACAGCACTGACAACGACGAGTGGGATCCCTTTGGCAAACCGCTCTTCGACGACCCCTCGATTCGCGCACTCAGCCGTGTGGGGGTCGTCGATATCGGCTCCAACTCCATCCGGATGGTGGTGTTTGACGGCGCGGCCCGCTCGCCCGCCTATTTCTTCAACGAGAAAGTCATGGCGGGTCTGGGACAGGGGCTCGCCGAAACCGGTCGGTTGAACCCCGAAGGCCGTACACGGGCGCTCACCGCGATGCGCCGTTTTGCTGCGCTCGCCAAGGGCATGAAGGTCAATTCGCTGACCTGCGTGGCCACCGCAGCCATGCGCGATGCCGAGGACGGGCCGGAATTCCACCGCCTGATCGAGAACGAGACCGGCCTGACCATCCATGTGGTCGACGGCCCCGAGGAAGCGCGGCTCTCGGCGCAGGGCGTCCTGTTGGGCTGGCCCGATGCCAATGGTCTCATCTGCGATATCGGCGGCAACTCGATGGAGCTGGCCGAGGTGCGCGACGGCAAGGTCTGGCGGCGGGTCTCCTCGCAGCTGGGCCCCTTCCGTCTGCAGCTGGTGGGTGACCGCGAGGCGCAGATCGCCCATATCAAGGACACCATGCAGCGGCTCGCCGCAGAGGTCGGCACCGGCTACGAACGCATCTATCTGGTGGGCGGCTCGTGGCGCGCAATTGCCCGCATCGATATGGAGCGCGAGAAATACCCCCTCCTGGTGCTTCATGAATACCGTATGACGCCGGAGGCGGTCGGCAAGACCATCGATATGATCGAAAGCGCGGCTCTGTCGGATCTGCGGGCAAGCACGGGGATCGGCTCGGCGCGGATGGATCTGGTGCCCTATGCAGCGCTGGTGCTGCGCGAGCTGGTGGCGGTCTTCCAGCCTGCCGAGATCGATGTCTCGTCCTACGGAATCCGCGAGGGGCTTCTTTACGAACAGATGCCCGACAGGCTACGCAAGCGCGATCCCCTGATCGAGGCCTGTCGCCATGCCGAGCGCCGCGCCGCCCGCATGCCCGGTTTCGGCAAGAAGATGCACAGCTTCATCCAGCCGATCTGGGGCGAGGTGCCGCCCGAAACCTATCGGGTGATCCGCGCCGCCTGCCTTCTGCATGACACGACGTGGCGCACCCATCCCGATTACCGCGCCGATGCCTGTTTCGAGAATGTGACCCGTGCCAATATGGCCGCGCTTTCGCATCCCGAACGGGTGCTGATCGGCCTTGCCCTGCTGCACCGCTACAAGAACAACCGCTCGAACTCGGCCCATCAGGACCTGTTCAAGCTGCTGTCCAAGGACCAGATCCGCGAGGCCGAGATCCTCGGAAAGGCGATGCGCTTCGCGGCGATGTTCTCGATCGATGATCCCGGCGATGCCGGACGTCTGGTCCGCCATCGTGAGGACAAGATCCTCGAGCTGAAACTGACCTCGAAAGGCGCGGAACTCTTTGGCGAGGTAACCGAATCGCGGTTTTCATCGCTGTGCAGCTCGCTCGGTGTCAAAGCGGTGATTACCCAGCCCTGACCCTATGCCCCGCTTTCGGGCGGGGCATGCACCACCAGATCCAGCGAAACCGGATAATGGTCCGATGCCGCCAGCAGCGCGTCGCGCAGTTCCGGATCCCTATAGCAGGCCGGATCATCGAACGGATGCCAGATCCGCCATGCCGGACGGTTGGCGCACAGATCGCCCGACACCATGATGTAATCCACGATCGCCCCGAAATACTGCTGCTCGGCCACCGACCAGAACCGCGCCGAGGCCGGCTGCGCAAGTGTCGGCGCGGTCCCGATCCGCGCATGTGGATCATGCAGAAGATAGTGCCCGGGGCCCAGCTGCCCGGCAATCACCTCGAGCGCCGACTGGCCCAGGATCTCCTCGTATTCATCCAGCCCCGGCCCGTCATTCAGATCTCCCAGCAGGATCACCGATTTACGTTCCTCTAAAAGCTGCTCGACCCGCTCGCGCAGCCAGAGCGATTGCGCCAGCTGCTTGCGACGGTTGCGCAACGCCAGACGGTGCATATTGCTCGCTGTCTCGCCATGGGTGATCTTCGATTTGATATGCACCCCGATCAGATGGAAATCCTGTGCCCCCGCCTGCACCACCGCCTCGAGCGGGGGCTTGTCGAACACATGATCGCCCGAACTCAGTCCGTGGACTTTCGGGACAGGATGCCGTCCGGGCTCGGGCGCGAGCCCCACCCGGACCCGGTCGGGATCATAGAGCAGCGCGATCTCCTGCGCCGTGGTGCTTGCCATGCCATGCAGACAGGCGCGGGTGCGCAGGCCAAAGGCTGCGGCAAACATCTCGAGGCTTACCCGCGTATATCGCCCCACCGCGTCATCGGGCGCCTCGACCACCAGAATGAGATCGGCATCCACCGTCGCCATCACCCGTGCGATGGCCTCCGCCTGCTCCCGTGCGCTCACCTGCCCGTGCCGCATGGGTCGGTCGTCAAAAGCGGGCCTGCCATCCCGATCGAACAGATTGGTGAACCATTCCACATTGTAGGTGGCAATCCGCAGGTTCATATCGCGGGTCATGATGCCCTCAGGCCAGCTCCGGTCGCGCGCGGATCTCTTCCCATGCGCGGTTCAGCGCCACGACACGGTCCTCGGCCAGACGCACAGCCTCCTCGGGCATACCACGTGCAATCGCCCGGTCGGGATGGGCCTCGCGGATCGCCGCCTTCCACGCCCGGCGCACCTCCTCGAGGCTCGCTCCGGGCTCCACCTCCAGCACGGTCCACGGATCAGGATCGGACCCCGCCACATAACTCGCCCGCAGCGCCCGGTAGCAGCACTCCTTCAACCCGAAGATCCGTGCCACTTCCTGCAGGAAAACTTCTTCGTTCTCGTGGAAATCCCCATCGGCCACCGCAATCGCGAACAGCCCCTCGAGCACGTCTTTCAGGACCTGATTGCCCTCACCGAACATCGCCGCGATCTTGCGCGCATAGGCGTCGAACCCCGCCACATCGGTGCGCGCCATGTTGAACACCCGCGCGGCATTGATCTCTTCGTCCTCTGGAATGGAAAAAATCCGCCGGAACGCTTCCACCTCGTTACGGGTCACTTGCCCGTCCGCCTTGGCCATCTTCGCTCCGAGCGCGATGACAGCAATGGTGAAAGCCACCGACCGTTCGGGCGGCGCGCGCAACTGGTCGAACACATCCGACAGCGCCTCCCCCCGTGCGAGGGAAGCGATCGCCGCCGCGATCCGAGACCAGAGTGAAAGAGGCTTGTCCATAAACCCTAGTGTAGCCCGAATTCCGAAAGTTTCACACCGGCAAATTCACACAGCCGGTCACATATCCCTGCGCAAAACAGGCCCTTCCAGCGTCCCTAAATATCCCGGGGTGAATTGGCGGCCCTGCCGCCAAGAGGGGCAGCGCCCCTCCGCCACGGCCTCAACGGCGATCAGGCCTGTTTTGCCAGACGGCTCTCGAGCACATCGAAGGGCACACCCGGCTCGTCCTTTGCGCAACGGATCACCAGCGAGGTCTTTACACTCGCCACGTTTTCTGCCGCGGTCAGATGGCTCATCAGGAAGCTCTGGAACGTCGAGAGATCGGGCGCCACGCATTTCAGGATGAAATCGATCTCGCCATTGAGCATGTGGCACTCGCGCACCAGCGGCCAAGCATTGCAGAGCGCCTCGAACTGGGCCAGATCGGCCTCCGATTGCGAATGCAACCGCACAGAGGCAAAGACCTGCACCTCGAAATTCAGCTCGCGCGGGTTCACATCCGCGTGGTAGCCGCGGATATAACCGGCCTCCTCGAGCGTGCGCACACGGCGCAGGCAAGGCGGTGCCGAGATCCCGACGCGTTTCGCCAGTTCGACATTCGTCATACGACCGTCGGCCTGTAACTCGGCCAGAATCTTCCGGTCGATTTCGTCAAGCTTTGAACTGGCCATGAATACACCTCCGCCTTGCGCCGAAAACTATCGAATATTTCACAGTCGCGCAATAATATTTCACACATTTGACTGCAAGCGCAATCGCGCGACATGCCGCAATGTTTTTCATCACGAAGACGGGTGACAGATCCGCTTCATTCTGCCGCTCTGCCCCGCTCGGGGGTTTTCGTTGCAGGTGGAGGTGTCTATATCCGCAACAAACCCGCTGCAAGACAGGAATCTCAGGAGATCCGCATGTCCGAGACGACCAAGAAAACCAAACTTCTCATCATCGGCTCCGGCCCTGCTGGCTATACCGCAGGCGTCTATGCCTCGCGGGCAATGCTCCAGCCGGTTCTGGTGCAGGGCCTGCAACCGGGCGGCCAGCTGACCATCACGACCGAAGTCGAGAACTGGCCCGGCCACACGGAGGTCCAAGGCCCCGATCTGATGGTTCAGATGGAAGAGCATGCCCGCGCGATGGGCACCGAGATCATCGGTGACTATATCACCTCGCTCGATCTGGGGCAGCGCCCGTTCAAGGCGCATGGCGACTCGGGCACCACCTACGAGGCCGATGCCGTGGTTCTGGCCACCGGCGCACAGGCCAAATGGCTGGGTCTGCCCTCGGAAGACAAGTTCCAGGGCTTCGGCGTCTCGGCCTGCGCCACCTGCGACGGGTTCTTCTATCGCGGCAAGGAAGTTGTGGTCATCGGCGGCGGCAATACCGCGGTGGAAGAGGCGCTGTTCCTCACCAATTTCGCCTCCAAGGTTACGGTGATCCACCGCCGCGACTTCTTCCGTGCCGAGAAGATCCTGCAGGAACGCCTGTTCAAGAACCCCAAGATCGAGGTTGTCTGGAACCACACCGTTGAGGAGGTCCTCGGCACCGAGGCCCCGCTGGGCGTGACCGGCGTGCGCGTCAAATCCACCGCAGACGGTGCCGAGCGCGAGATCCCCTGTGACGGCTTCTTCGTGGCCATCGGCCATGCGCCCGCATCGGAACTGGTGAAAGACCAGCTGAAACTGCAAGATGGCGGCTATGTCTGGGTTGAACCGGGCTCCACCCGCACATCGATCGAAGGCGTGTTCGCGGCAGGCGATCTGACCGATCACACCTATCGTCAGGCCGTTACCTCCGCCGGCATGGGCTGCATGGCGGCGCTTGATGCAGAGCGCTGGCTGGCCGAGCAGGGTCTGGCCGAGTAACACGACTTTGTAAGCGGACAGCGAAAGCCCCCGACCCCAGCGTCGGGGGCTTTTTCGCGCCCAACAATTCAGCATGTTGAAAACACTAGAATTTTACAAAATATACATCTGATATTTAGGTTAGTATGATCACATAAATTAAAGAATTGGCAGGGGCGTAACAGGTAAGCAATCGTGTCCTTTATTACAGTAACGATTTGCTATGTCCGATATAAATTCCTGGGGCTGGTATGCCTCGAGCTTATGGCCCGGTGCCTCCCTCACCGAGCAGAATAACCTCGACACATCCGGTAACGGTCTGTCGGTCGATCCCGACAGCTATGTCGAAGTTACCCTGCATGACGCCGATAACGACGGTTATATCTGGGATGACGACAGCGATGATGTCCACCGGGCCGATGACAACGACACAATCGTCATCGAGGAATTGACGCTCTTTGCGCATGAAATCGCACGCTATTCGAATTCATCCATCACAGTAAACGGAGTCACCTATACCGGCCTTGATATGGAGGTCACGCTTTATACCAACGGCACATGGAGCGCGCGCTTGCTGGATAGCTCGCTACCCAACGGGGTGAACTACCAGAATGTCGACTCGGTCACCCTCGGAACATGGGATGGCGTTGAATATGACGGGGTCACGATCTCGCATATCGATGATCCTTTCGTCTGTTTTGCCGAAAACAGCATGGTGATGACCACCGAAGGGCCGCGACCGGTCGAGACGATCACGACAGATGACAGGCTGATAACGCATGGCGGGCAAGCCGCCGCTGTCGTCTGGGTCGGCTGCCGCACGGTCGTGGCAACCGGCAAGGCCGCACCGATCCGTTTCGGCAAGGGCAGCATCGGCAATCATCGTCCGCTCTACCTCTCCCCCCATCACCGCGTGCTGGTCGGACATCCGGCGCTCGAGGAACTGACAGGCTACTGCCACGGTTTCGTGGCCGCGCGGCATCTATGCGGATTGCACCCCGATATCCGCCCTGCACCGCGCGCGCATATTAACTACTGGCACATCCTGACCGAGTATCACGAGGCGATCATGGCCGAAGGCGCCTGGCTCGAAACTCTCTATCCCGGATCCCAGGCGTGGAACATGCTGGGACCCGCCTGCCATCGCCATATCCATGAGGCGCTACCGCATCCGCAGGATCTGCCGGGAAGCTATGGCCCGCTGGCCTATCCCGACCTACCGGGAAAGATCCGCCGCCAGCTCGGCGCGGATCTGTTATCCGCCGGCAAACGGCAAAGGGCGGCCTGAGGCCGCCCTGTCAACTCAGTGCACCGTAACGGGCGCAAGATCGTTCTGGCGCGCCAGAATGAAAGCCATCTCACGGTCCTTCACCAGCGCCAGCCGCTCGCCATCGGAGGCGTGAAGCGCGTAAAGCTGCTTCACCTCCCCCAGCTGCGCTTTGATATCCTCGGGCAGCTCGCCCGCATCCACGGCACGGATATAGGCGAGACGCTCTGTCTGGTCTTCGGGGGCGAAGTTGAATTTGGTATTCATCACAAGTCCTCCTGCCTGCTTATTTTTTCGAAATCGGAATGGTCTGCACGACCGGATCGGGGATCACGCGGCGCAGATCCACATGCAAGAGCCCGTTCTCCATCGACGCGCCCGCCACCTCGACACCATCGGCCAGCACAAAGCTGCGCTGGAAGGCGCGCGCAGCGATCCCGCGATAGAGATAGATCCGCTCGGAGAGATCATCGCCCTGACGGCCACGGATCACAAGCGCACGGTCTTCCATGGTGATCGACAGGTCATCCTCTCCAAACCCCGCCACCGCCAGCGAGATCCGGTAGCTATCGGGTCCGGACTGTTCGATATTATAGGGCGGATAGGCATCCGATCCGGATTTGGCGGTGCGTTCCACCAGCTGTTCCAGCTGATCAAAGCCCAGCAGATAGGGATGAGATCCAAAGCTCAGTTTCGTCATCAGGCAAGCCCTTTTCAAAGCGACATGCGGTTATCGGGCCCCGCGATCCGGCAACCCCTTCATCTCAATATGGTCAGGCAAAGCGGACACTGCAAGACCCTGCCATGAAAGGATTAACGTCGATTTCCTTCCTGAAATCCGAAAAATCGTGTATTAATAAACGTGAACACCCGCCGAGTCACCCGCATCCGCGGCGCCCCGAGCGGGGTTATAGATATGTTTAGGACGCCATCATGAATGCGCATGTCGAAATGGAACATGAGGAAGTGCTACGGGTAAAGCTCGCGGTGCTGCGTCAGGAACACCGCGATCTGGACGAGGCGATTGCCGCACTTCAGGCGGTGGCGCATTGCGACCAGCTGCGCCTGTCGCGGATGAAACGCCAGAAGCTCCAGCTGAAGGATGAAATCGCGCGGATCGAGGACAAGCTGATCCCCGACATTCTCGCATAATCCAGCCCACATTGCGAAAACACGGGGCTTTCGCCGCCCAAGCCCTTGCCCAGAACGGTGGCGCGCTTATAGTGCGCGCTCAAAGTTTCAGGAGGTACCATTGGGCGTACAAGTCGGAATCATCATGGGGAGCCAGTCGGATTGGCCGACCATGAAGGGCGCAGCACAGATCCTTGATGATCTCGGGGTCAGCTACGAGACGAAAATCGTCTCGGCACATAGAACCCCCGATCGCCTTTGGACCTATGGCAAGACAGCCGTCGAGCGCGGTCTGCAGGTCATCATTGCAGGTGCGGGCGGCGCGGCCCACCTGCCCGGCATGATGGCTTCCAAAACCCGCGTGCCGGTGATCGGCGTGCCGGTGCAGACCAAGGCGCTTTCGGGCGTGGACAGTCTCTATTCCATCCTGCAGATGCCCAAGGGCTACCCCGTGGCAACCATGCCGATCGGTTCGGCCGGGGCGCCCAATGCGGCCCTGATGGCAGCAGGTATTCTGGCGCTTCAGGACCCCGAATTGGCGCAGCGTCTGGACGCTTGGCGCGAGGCGCTTTCGGCCTCAATTCCCGACGAGCCGCAGGACGAACATCTATGACCACCTCGCTTCAACCCGGCGCCACGATCGGTATCCTGGGCGGTGGCCAACTGGGCCGGATGCTCTCGGTCGCGGCCTCGCGTCTGGGCTTCAAGACCCACATCTTCGAACCGGGCAGCAACCCGCCCGCAGGCCATGTGGCCGAGACGGTCACCACCGCTTCCTACGAGGATGTCGATGCGCTGCGCGCCTTCGCGCAATCTGTCGATGTGATCACCTACGAGTTCGAGAATATCCCGACCTCGGCGCTGGATATCCTCGAAGCGATCCGTCCGCTGCATCCCAACCGCCGCGCATTGGCCACCTCGCAGGACCGGATCATCGAGAAGAGCTTCCTGAACGAGATCGGCCTGAAGACCGCGCCTTGGGCAAAGGTCACCGATGCCGCAAGTCTTGAGGTCGCGATCGCGGACGTGGGCACGCCCTCGATCCTGAAGACCACCCGTCTGGGCTATGACGGCAAGGGTCAGGCACGGATCATGGCGCCCGAGGAGGCCTCCGAGGCGCTTGCCGCGATGGCAGGGGCCGAGGCTGTGCTCGAAGGGTTCATCGATTTCTCGATGGAAATCTCGGTGATTGCCGCGCGTGGCACCACCGGCGAGGTCGCCTGTTTCGATCCCGGCCAGAACGTGCACAAAAACGGCATCCTGCACACGACCACGGTGCCGGCGCAGATCCCCGAAAGCCTGCGGATGGATGCCGTGCTGATGGCCGCCAAGATCCTCAATACGCTCGATTATGTCGGCGTCATGGGGGTCGAGCTGTTTGTCACCAAGGGCGGGCTGATCGTGAACGAGATCGCGCCGCGCGTGCATAACTCGGGCCACTGGACGCAGGCGGGCTGCACCGTCGACCAGTTCGAGCAGCATATCCGCGCCGTAGCCGGTTGGCCGCTGGGCGATGGCACGCGTTACGCCGATGTCGAGATGCTCAACCTGATCGGCGATGATGTGCTGCGCGTGCCGGAATTCGCCAAAACGCCGCGTGTGCAGGTGCATCTCTACGGCAAGGCCGAAGCCAAACCGGGCCGCAAGATGGGCCATATCAACAAGGTTCTCTAACCGGAAACGCCGCGCATCAGCGCGGCGTTAGTCTTAGGAGCGGTCGAGATTGACCCCGATCAGATCGGCCAGGCTCTCGGGATGGGTCAGCGGCAGCATATGCCCCGCGCCGGGCACGGTCGCCGTGCCCACATCCTGCATCCGCACCGCCAGCTCGGCACAGACGAGCGGCACCGAGGGATGTGTCTCCTGCCCATGGACCAGAAGCACCGGCGCATCGATTTCCTCGATCCCGTCCGGGCGAAGGATATTGCCCGGATCGGAGAAATTGGCAGCCGCGGCGTTCCCCAGAATGGGCATCTGCGCGACAAACCGGATGCGCTGGTGCTCGGGGAGCGCCTCCCACGGCACACCTGCCCCCCATTGCGCCATGAAGGCTTTCGCCGCCGCCTCATGCTGGCCCGCCGCCAGAAGTGCGCTCAGCGCCGCCTGATCCGCGGCCACCGCATCATATTCGGGTGCGCCCTCGATGGCAGCAAAGAGGATCGGCTCGATCAGCGTCAGGCTGCGGATCGCATGCGGGGCGGCCACTGCCAGCCGCAGGGCTACCGAAGAGCCGAAACTATGCCCGATCAGATCGACGGGCCGGTCGATGAAGCTGGCGGTGATCTGCGTAGCCAGCCGCTCGAACGCCCCCGGCGTTTCGTCATAGGCCCAGTCGCCCGACCGCCCGTGTCCCGGCAGATCGAAGACACGCGCCGAGAGGCGGTCTTCCAAGAGCGCGAAGGACGGCTCCCAAGCGCGGGCATTGCCCAGCATGCAATGGACCGCCAGAGCGGGACGGTCGCCCTGCCCCAGCTGTTCGGAAGAGATGACGACGCCCTGACGTTCGTCGATCATGAAAGCGTCCCCAGATGCGCGTCCAGAAACTCAAGCCGGTCCTGCCCGAAGAAGCGCGCATCCGTATCGGTCACGATATAGAAGGGCGAGCCGAACACACCGGCGGCGACCGCATCCTCGAGATTCTTCTCGTAGGCGATGGCGCCGTCGAACAGCCCTGTCGTCACCAGATTGCCGTCAAAGCCGTTTTCCACCAGCGCCGCGCGGATCAGATCTTCCTCGCCGATATCGCGCCCCTCGGCCCAGCGGGCGCGCGCAATGGCATGGACAAGCCCGCCCAGATCACCACCACCGGCTTTCTGGGCCGCGATGATCGCATAGGAGGCGGGTGCCGCATTGGGCAACGGCACCGAGATATCGGGCATCGGCATGCCAAGCTTCTCGGCCCAGCGGGTGACCTCCTGATTACGGTATTCCATCCGCGAGGGGTGGCGCGCCGCAGGACGGGTGCCTCCGGTGCGGTCGAAAAGCGCCATCAGATCGAGGGGACGATATGTCACACCGGCCCCGTGGCGGCGGGCGATTTCCTCCAGACGCAGCCCCGCGAGATAGGTATAAGGCGAAAAGATCGAGAAGTAGTAATCAATATGTGACATTCGCATGTCTCCCTTGCACCCTTGGATTTGCCCCGAGGCTACCTCGGTGCTAAGGCAGGCGCAATGTAAGCGAATCTCTGCCGTGACCCTTCCCTCGCGGCGCTGCCCGGAGCCAAAGCCCATGTCCGCCATGACTGAACCCAAACTGATCGCCGGTAATGCCAACCGACCGCTGGCCGAAGCCATTGCCCGCCGCATGTCGATGCATCGCGGAATGTCCGTAGGCCTCGTCGATGCCCGCGTCGAGCGTTTCAACGATCAGGAGATCTTCGTGGAGGTCTACGAGAACGTCCGCGGCGAGGACATGTATGTCATCCAGCCAACCTCCAATCCGGCCAATGACAACCTGATGGAACTGCTGATCATGGCCGATGCGCTCAAGCGCTCCTCGGCAGACCGCATCACCGCCGTCATCCCCTATTTCGGCTATGCCCGTCAGGACCGCCGCACCAAGGCCCGCACGCCGATCTCGGCCAAGCTGATCGCCAACCTGCTGACCGAAGCCGGGGTCAACCGCATCCTGACGCTCGATCTGCACGCGACCCAGATCCAGGGCTTCTTCGATATCCCGGTGGACAACCTCTATGCCTCGCCGGTCTTCGCGCTCGATATCATGCACCACTTCAAGGGCAATATGGATGATGTCATGGTCATCTCCCCCGATGTCGGCGGCGTGGCCCGTGCCCGCGAGATCGCCAAGCGCATCGGCGCACCGCTGGCCATCGTCGACAAGCGCCGCGAAAAAGCGGGTGAAGTCGCAGGCATGACCGTAATCGGCGACGTGACCGGCAAGAAATGTATCATCGTGGATGACATCTGCGACACCGCAGGTACCCTGTGCAAGGCCGCGGAAGTGCTGATGGAAGCGGGCGCGACCGAGGTGCATTCCTACATCACCCACGGCGTGCTTTCCGGCCCCGCCGTCGAGCGCGTGTCGAAATCGGTCATGAAATCTCTGGTGATCACCGACTCGATCCAGGCGACCGACGCGGTGAAGAACTGCCCCAATATCCGCATCGTGCCGACCGCACCGATGTTCGCGCAAGCGATCCTGAACACCTGGTCCGGCACCTCGGTTTCCTCGCTCTTCGAAACCGAAACGATCAAGCCGATCTACGAGGGCATGTATAGCCAGTCGTAAGACCGGCCCCTGCCCCCCCTATCGGAAAAGCCCGAAGCGGATGCTTCGGGCTTTTTGCGTTTCAGGCTTCAGAAAATGCCGCCTGGCTGGCGCTCTGGCCGCCCAGATGATCGAGGAAGGCGCCCACCTCCTGCGCGGTCGTGGACCATGAACAGACAAGCCGCGCCGAAATCAGCTCCTCGGGGTCACCGGTTTCCAGATCCTGATCGAAGGGCCAGAGATAGTAATAGGCGCCCTCTCCCATCAGCTTGCGGTGCAGATGGCGCGGCAGCGCCACAAAGACACCGTTTGATTGCACCGGATGCAAAAGGCGGACCGACGGCAATGCCGCAAGCCCCTGCGAGAGCTTATCGGCCATCGCATTGGCATGACGCGCCAGCTCCAGCCAGTAACCCTCTTCGAGATAGGCCAGCATCTGGGCCGCCAGATAGCGGTGCTTGGACATCAGCTGCCCCGCGCGTTTGCGACGGAGTTCGAATTCCTGCGCGCGGGCGGGATCGAAGATCACCACCGCCTCGACCCCCATACACCCGTTCTTGGTGCCGCCGAAGGAGAGCACATCGACGCCTGCCTTCCATGTCATCTCCGCAGGGCTCCCACCCAGCCGCACCAGCGCATTGGCAAAGCGCGCTCCATCCATATGCACAGGCAGATCATGGGCCTTGGCCACATCGCAAAGCGCACGGACCTCTTGCGCGTTATAGACCGTGCCGAATTCGGTGGAATTGGTGATCGAGACCATACCGCGCTGGATATTATGGATCGCCGCCCCCGTATGGCCGATCTTTTGCGCCAGCGTCTCGGGCGTCATCTTGGCATCCTCGCCCTCGACCAGCACGAGCTTGGCCCCATCCGAGAAGAACTCCGGCGCGCCGCATTCGTCTTCCTCGATATGGGCATTGCGATGGCAGAAGATCGCCTCCCACGGATTGGTCAGCAGCGCACAGGAGAGCGCATTGGCCGCAGTGCCGGAGGTCACCAGAAAGACCCGCGCCTCAGGCGCCTCGAACACCTCGCGGATACGGGCCTCGACGGCTTTGGTCAGATCATCGGCGCCATAGGAGCGTGCATGGCCCGCATTGGCAGCCACAAGACCTTCCATGATGCGCGGCGCCACGCCCGATGTATTGTCCGACCCGAAATTCATGACAGATCCTCGATGACGTAATCTTCCCAGTCTTCTTCCGGGACTTCATATTCCGGCACGGTCCAGCCGCGCACGGATTGACCGGCCTCATGCACGGTCTCCTTCGATCCAGATAGAAGGTAGTGCCAGCTTTCCAAGGGCTTGTCCTCGAAGCGCAGCCGATAGGCGCAGGTGCGCGGCATCCAGTAGGCGATCTCGGAGATCGACTCGGGCGTCAGGCGCACACATTCGGGCACGAAATGGTGCCGGATCTCGTATTGCGAGCAGCGGCAGGTCTGGCCATCCAGCAGGCGGCAGGCGACGCGGGTGAACTCCACCTCGTTCGTATCCACAAATTCCAGCTTGTTGAGGCAGCATTTGCCACAACCGTCACAGAGCGCCTCCCATTCGGTCGGGTTCAGATCGCCCAGCGGCAGTTCCCAGAATTTCTTGCGTTTCTTATCAGCCATGGGGCGAGACTCATCCTTTAGGGTAGGAATTGCAATGCGTCGCTTGGCTCAGGCGGTCAAGATCTCGCGTGTTCGGATCACATCCTGATCCATCTGTCTGATCAGATCGGGAATACCGGTGAAGGCCACTTCGGGGCGCAGATATTCGACCAATGCGATCGACAGATGCTGGCCGTAGAGATCGCCTTTGAAATCCAGCAGATTGGTTTCGAGGTTCGGTGTATTGACCCCGAACATCGGCCGCACACCAAGGCTCGCGGCGCCCATATAGCTGCCCTTCTGCGGGCCGGTCATCACATCGACCTTCACCGCATAAACCCCGAGTTTCGGAAGATGCAGCCCGTCAACCGACATATTGGCGGTGGGATAGCCCAGCTCGCGCCCGCGTTTCTCGCCATGGATCACCGCGCCCTCGATCCGGTGTAAATGGCCCAGCATCGCGGCGGCGAGTTCGGGCTGGCCCTCGCTCAGCGCATTGCGGATCGCGGTCGAGGAGACATGCACGCCCTCCACCTCGAGCAGCGGCGCGACGGTCACATCGAAGCCGAATGTCTGCCCGCAGGCTTTCAGCTCCTCGATACCGCCCGCCCGCTTGCGGCCAAAGCGGAAATCGCGTCCCACTGTGACATTGGTCACCCCGAGCGCCTCGGAGAGCACCTCGCGCGCGAAGGTTTCCGGCTCCATCGAGGCCAGCGCCGCATCGAAGGGCAGCGCATAGAGGAAATCGACCCCCAGCTTCTCCAGCCGGTTCCGCCGTGCCTCGGCATTCATCAGGCGGAAGGGCGGATCATCGGGCCGGAAAAATTCGCGCGGATGCGGCTCGAAGGTCAGCACACCCAGCGGCGCACCATCGCGGCGCGCCAGATCGATCACCGACTGGTGCCCCAGATGGACGCCGTCAAAATTGCCCATGGCGATGGAGGCCCCGCGTGCCTCTTCAGGGATCTGCCAGTGGTCGTAAACTCGCATAAGCCGTCCGTTCCCGCATTCCGGCGAGAACCAGAGCCTCAGCCGCGCAGGGTTTCCCGCGACGGCGCCAGCACAAGGGCCTCACCCTTCAGAACAACCGTATCGCCCACCGTGCACTGGGTTGCAAGTGTGACCCGCCGCTTATCCCGATCAATCGCCGCCACGCGGACAGTTGCACAAACTTCATCCCCCGGCCGCACCGGTGCCATGAAAGTCAGCGACTGTTTGAGATAGATCGCCCCATGTCCGGGCAGCTGCTCGCCGATCACCGCCGAAATCAGCCCCGCCGAGAGAATCCCGTGCGCGATCCGGCCCTTGAACAGGGTGGTGCGGGCATAGTCCTCATCCATATGCACCGGATTTCGGTCAGTCGAGACTTCGGCAAACAACTCGATATCGCGGTCGGTGACAGTTTTCACCAACTGGCGGGACATCCCCATCTGCAGATCCTCGATGAAGATCGTAGACCCTTCGATTTCCTTCATCATCGTCATCACGACTCCCTTTCCCCTACCCCGCTACGCGGCCATGTTGCACCGCAGCATAGCGCGGAATGGCTCAAGAAACAATTACACTCGAAACAATATATCGCAGTATACTAGCTTGGCATCATATTATTGCGAGCAAGATTGTTTCGATTCCGAGACAGTATGGCAAAACGCCCCCGGAACAGCATGCTCCAAGGGGCGCCAGATCATCGGAATACGGGAGGACTGGTTAGCGCAGGCGACCGATCGCATAGAGCGGCGATTGCCCCTGCCCGTCGAGCCAGTCTTCGAGCTTCCCGGCATCGGGATTCTCGACATCAGGACCAAAAGCTTCCGCAGCCAGCCCACCGGTCACGAACAGGCAGTCAAGCCCCTCACCCGCAGCACCCGCCACATCGGTCAGGATACCGTCGCCCACGGTCAGGATGCGGCTGTCATCGGGCAGGCCGAAGGCCGCCGAGAGCTTGCGCCGCGCCAGATCGTAGATCGGCGGGTGCGGCTTGCCGCAATAGATCGCGTCGGCCCCCATTTCCTCATACAGTTCGGCCAGCGCACCGGCGCAATAGATCCGCTTGTCGCCCATATCCACGACCAGATCGGGATTGGCGCAAAGCATCTTCAGCCCGCGCGTCTTGGCGGCCAGAAACTGCGCGCGATAGTCCTCGGGGGTCTCGGTGTCCTCATGGAACGGACCGGTGCAGACAATGCCCTCGGCCTCCTCGAACGACACACGCTCGATATTGGCGCGACCTTCCCATTCGGCGGGAATATGGGTGAAGAAGCCATCATCCTTTTCCGGCCCCAGATGCCAGACCTTACGGCCCACGGCACCGGCAAACATCGCATCCTGCGCCGCATCGCCGGAGCTGACGATCATATCCCACGCATCATCGGGGATATTCATCTTGGCAAAGCGCTCCTTGACGAAATCCGCCGGTCGCGGCGCATTGGTCAGCAGGACCACACGCCCCCCCTTGGCACGGAACGTCTGAAGCGCGGCCACCGCCGCCGGATAGGCGGTCACGCCATTATGCAGGCAGCCCCAAAGATCGCAGAACAGCGCATCATAGGGTTCGGAGATTTCAGCAAGCGATTGAACGATGCGGGTCATGGCAACCTTTCGGGCAGTAAGTCTGTGGCGCGTCACGCGCAGGGCTCTCTTAGGGATGCTCTATGACATGTCTGTAACAGTTGGGAAAGCAAGCCCTAAGCGCCAATCAGCGCCATCCCGCCCTTGATGAGCAGAATAACGGACAGGATAAACAGCATCCCCTGGATGACACGGACGTAATGGGTATCCGAGAGTTTGACCGTCAGCCAGCGCCCGATAAAGGTGCCGATGATGCCGGTGGCCGCGAGCGCCACGATCAGCCCCCAGTTCAACCCGTCGAGCTGACCGATGGCGAAATAGGCGGGCAGTTTGGCCAGATTGCCGATGGCAAAGGAGATGGCGATGGTGCCCGCGAATTTCAGCTTGGGCAGGCGCTGGGGCAGCAGATAGGCCTGAGCGGGCGGTGCGCCCGAATGGGTAATGAAGCTCGCCACACCCGTCAGTGTGCCCCAGAACAGGGCAGGCACCAGCGCGGGTTTGGTCACATGGTCCGATCCCCGTCCGAACCATGCGCGGAGACAGAACCACAGACCGATCGCACCGGTGAAGACCAGCAGCACCGGCTCGGGCGTATAGGGGGTGATCACCGTGGCCAGCACCACGCCGAACAGAAGCGCAGGCGTGAACATCAACAGGTTCTTGGCCGAGAAATCCTTGCGGAAAAGCCAGACCCCGATCCAGTCGGTCACCACATAGACCGGCAGGAGCGTCGCCGCCGCCGTCACGGGGTTCATGAACAGCGCCAGCATCGGCACAGCGATGGCGGCCGCCGAAGCCAGTCCGCCTTTCGACATACCCACGATCAGGGCGGCGATGAGATAGAGAATGGTCTGGTCCATAGGCCCTCCGAAGGCAGGTCCGGTCTCTTCCCATGATCCGCGGCCCAAGACCAGTGCAGGGGCGCACGGACGGCCCGCGCGCCCCGATATGTCACAGGCTGTTGATCACCCCGCCCTCGACGCGCAGCGAGGCCCCTGTCGTGCCAGAGGACAGGGGCGAGCAGGCATAGACGATCATATTGGCTACCTCTTCGGTGGAGGTGGCGCGCTGCAGGATCGAAGCGGGGCGATTGGCGGCCACGAAATCGGCTGCCGCGTCCTCATAGCTCTTGCCGGTGCTCTCGACCGTGTCTTTCAAGCCCGCTTTCATCCCGTCAGACAGCGTCGGCCCCGGCAGAACGGAATTCACTGTCACCCCCGTGCCCGCCATCCGTTTGGCAAGCCCGCGCGCCAATGCCACATCGGCGGCTTTGGTGACGCCGTAATGCACCATGTCCTCGGGAATGTTGAACGAGGATTCCGAACCCAGAAAAACCACACGCCCCCAGCCCTTCTTCTCCATCGCAGGCAGATAGGCTCGGGCCAGCCGCATCCCCGACATCACATTGACCTGCCAATATTTGTCCCAGACAGCATCCTCGGTCTCGAAGAAATCCACCGGCCCGAAGATCCCCGCATTATTGACGAGAATATCGCAGTCGGGCAGCGCCTTCACCACAGTCTCGCAGCCCTCGGCAGTGCCCAGATCGGCCGCGACGCCGGACAGTTCGGCGTCGGGCAGGCTCTTGCGGATCTCGGCAATGGCGGCGTCCACATCTTCCGTCTTGCGCCCCGTCAGGGTCACGCGCGCGCCACAGGCTGCCAGACCTTTGGCACTGGCAAAGCCGATCCCCTTGGTCGAGCCAGTGACAAGGGCAGATTTTCCGCTCAGATCGATTTTCATATTATGCTCCGTTTCAAAACTTCTTGGCTCCCAACGCATTACCCCTTTGCATGGGTCCGGGCGTTTGACCGTACGGCAGCGCCATTGGCGCGTTGTCATTGCTGCTGGCTACGCTATTATTCGCCCCTACCCCGACAAGGGCCGTGTTTTGAAAGAGTGCATTACGCAAAGGCGGCATAATGGATCGCATCGACCTCCTAGAGATCTTCACCGCCATTGCCGATCTGGGTTCGATGGCGGCGGTGGCGCGGGCGCGCGGGCAGACGCCCTCGCGAATCACCGCAAGCCTCAAACGGCTCGAGGATATCGCGGGTGTCCAGCTGGTGCAGCGCTCCACCCGCAAGTTGAGCCTCACCCCCGAGGGCGATCTGTTTCTGGCCGATTGCCGCCGCATCCTGCAACAGATCGACAGCGCTTTTGACCGTGCTGCCCCCCATGGCTCATTGCGCGGACGCATCCGTATCACCACCACCAATGATCTGGGACGCACCCGTCTGCCGCCGATCATCGACAGTTTTCTGGCAAGCAATCCCGATATCCGCATTGATCTGATGCTGAATGACGGGGTGACCGATATCGTGGGCTCAGGGATCGATCTGGCGATCCGCACGGGACCACTGAAGGATTCGAGCCTGAAATCGCGGCTGTTGCTGCGCGGCACGCGGCAGGTCTGCGCGGCACCCGGCTACTGGGACAGGCACGGGCGCCCGTCCCATCCGCGCGATCTGGCCAAACATAACTGCCTGATCATCAACCGCGACGGGGCGCCACAATCCACTTGGCATTTCAACGACGGCGACGAGCATATCTCGGTGCCGGTCTCGGGGGACCGCAGCGCAAATGACGGGGGCGCGGTGCGCGAATGGGCGATTGCCGGCGGCGGTGTGGCGCTCAAATCCTCCAACGACATCCAGCCCGACATCCAGGCGGGCCGGCTGGAAGCCGTGCTGGAGGAATATTCGCGCGGCGAGGTGAATATCTATGCCGTCACCCCGGGTGACGCGCGCCCTGCCCGTCGTGTCGAGGCCTTCATAGAGCATCTGGCCGCGGCCCTCACCCACTGACCCCACCGCATGAAAAAACCCGCAGCTGTGGCGGCTGCGGGTTCTGTCATGCGGTGGGATGCCAGCTCAGAGCTGGGCGGCCACGTCCTCGGGCACGTCGAAATTGGCGGTGACGGTCTGGACGTCATCGTCGTCTTCCAGCGTGTCGATCAGGCGCATCAGCTTCTGCGCGGTTTCGAGATCGACCTCGGTGCGGTTCTGCGGCTTCCAGATCAGCTTGGCCTCTTTCGCCTCGCCGAGTTCCTTCTCGAGCGCATCGGTCACAGCCGAAAGATCTTCCATCGGGCAGTAGATCCAGTGACCTTCCTCATCCGATTCCACGTCCTCGGCACCTGCCTCGATTGCCGCCATCATGACGGTATCGGCATCGCCCACAGACGCATCATAGATGATCTCGCCAAGACGGTCGAACATGAAGCTCACCGAGCCGCTGGTGCCCAGATTACCGCCGCATTTGGTGAAGGTAGAACGGACATTCGAGGCGGTGCGGTTGAGGTTGTCGGTCAGCGCCTCGACGATCACCGCGATCCCCTCGGGCCCATAACCCTCGTAACGGATTTCCGTATATTCGTCGCCATCGCCCACCTGCGATTTCTTGATCGCGCGGTCGATCACGTCTTTCGGCATGGATTGCGACTTGGCCGCTTTTACCGCCAGACGCAGACGCGGGTTCTTCTCGGGGTCGGCGTCGCCCATCTTGGCGGCAACAGTGATCTCTTTCGAGAGCTTCGAGAACATTTTCGAGCGGATGGCATCCTGCTTGCCTTTACGGTGCTGGATGTTTGCCCATTTTGAGTGGCCTGCCATGAGCCGTCTTCTCCGTCAGATTGTCATATAATTTGGGGACGATATAGGGCATTCGGGGCCCCTGCCGCAAGGTGCTGCGCAAAAAGCCTTAGTGGAGCGCCACCGGCGGCTCGATCTTATTGCCTGCCGCGTCGCGGAGTTCCGGCGTATGGAAGGTCCATGTCCGGCCCTGACCGTTGGACAGCACCACCGTGGATTTGGTTTCCAGCACGGCAGAGGCACCGGGCAGGATCGGATCGCTTTCGACATCCACCTTGTAATGCAGCGGATTGGAACAGCCGGGCAACTGACCTGAATGCGCGCCGCCCATATTCACCCGACAGACCTCGCCGTCGAAGAAGGTAACAGCCAGCTGTTCGCCATGCAGCGTCACGCCCTGCGGGTTTGCCTTCCAGCCGGTTGTCGCGGCGCAGGCCCCAAGGCCAAGCAGAAGGCCAAGACCGATCAGGTATTTCATGGGAACTCTCCCGAAATCAGTTAAAGCGGCCAGACCAAGGGAATGATCAGGCAGGCGGTCAGGCCCGTAACGATATCGAGCGGTATCCCGAAACGCAGGAAGTCGTTGAAGCGGTATCCGCCCGGACCATAGACCATCATATGGGTCTGATAGCCGATCGGGGTCGCGAATGCCACCGATGCCGAAAACATTACCGCGATCGCGAAGGGGCGCGGGTCGAGCCCCAGCGATTGCGCAAGGCTGATCGCGATCGGCGCATAGATCACCGCGACCGCGTTATTGGACAGGAATTCTGTCAAGATGAGCCCGATGAAATAGACCGCCATCAATGTGGCGAAAGGCGGCAGATGCGTCAGCCATGGCGAGATATAGCTGACCAGAAGCGCGACAGAGCCCGACGCCTCGAGCGCATCCCCCACGATCAGCATCGAGAAGATCATGGCCAGAAGACGCCCGTCGATAAAGGTGAAAGCTTCCTCGGCATCGATACATTTGCTGACCAGAATGATCGCAACCGCTACGCCCGCAAGAACCAGAATGGGCGCCACATCGAAGGCTGCAAAGCCCACCACACCCAGAAGCGCGCCGATGGCCAGCGGCATATGGCTCCGGCGATAGGCTTTGGCGGTCGGTTTGGACACGTCAACGAGATCCATATCCGAGGCCAGACGCGCGATATCCTCGGGCGCGCCCTCCAGCAGGAGCGTATCACCCACGACCACCACCAGATCGTCGAGCTGGCGCCCGATATTCTGGTTCCGGCGGTGGGCGGCCAGCGTGTAGACCCCATAGCGGCGGCGCAGGCGCAGCTCGCCCAAGGATCGGCCGATCATCCGGCAACCGGGCGAGATCAGCACCTCGACCGTCTCCGTCTGCACCGAACTGAGCTTGTCGATCATCCGCAGATCGGGGTTCTTCTGCATGCCCAGCAACTCGGTCATCTCGGTGCGCAGAACGATCCGGTCACCCTGTTCGAGGATGGCATTGGGCAGATCGCGGCGCAGCGAGGCATCACCGCGCAGCACATCGACCACCCGCACGCCCTCGCGTTTGAACGCATCGACCTCGAGCACCGGAGTGCCCAGCAGCGAGCTATCCTCGGGGATCGCCACTTCGGTGAAATATTTCATCTTCGGACGCTGGCCGAGAAGCGAGGCCATGGACTGGCGTTCGGGCAGCAGGAATTTGGACGTCAGTGCCATGAACAGCGAGCCCGCGAGCAGCACCGCCACGCCCACCGGCAGGATCTCGAGCACACCGAAGGGCTCGAGCCCGCTGCGCCGAGCCACACCATCGACCAAGATATTGGTCGAGGTGCCCAGAAGCGTCAGCATGCCTCCCATCACCGTAAAATAGCTCAACGGCATCAGGAACTTCGAGGGCGACTTACCCAGTTTTCGTGCAACCTGTATAAACACGGGGATCATCACCGCCACGACGGGTGTGTTGTTCATCACCCCCGAGGCGACCGCCGTGATGGCAAACATCAACGCCACCGTAAAGACGGGGTGTTTCGAGATATGGGTCTCGGCATAACGCGTCATCGCATCCAGCGCGCCCGTGCGCACCAGCGCCCCCATGATCAGGAACATGAAGGCGATCGTCCATGGTGCGGAATTCGAGAGGCTCTCCGTGGCCTGTTTGACCGGCTCGAAGCCGAAGACCACCATAAGCGCAGCCCCCGCAATCGCGATCACTTCGGGAGGACGCGTTTCGCGGATGAACATGACGAACATCCAGACCACGATCAAAAGCGGCAAAACGGCGCGCCACGTGTCGGATATCGGTAGATCGATCATCATGACCCCAAGATTTTTTCAAGCGTCTTCGGGCGGATACTAATCAGCGCGGCAAAAGGCACAAGCAGAGTTTGAAATTCGGGAGCCTTTCCGCCGCAACGGGTAGGCGGGCGGACCGTTTATGCCGAAATCGGCGTCTGTTCGGGAAGACGTCCGCCGACCCGCACCGCCATGCAGCGTTTGGCAAGCCCCGTGCGGTCATCGGTTTCCACATAGAACCCCGCGAGCGAGGCCTCGCCTTTGGCCGGCGTGAAGCGGTCCTTGGGCATACCGGTGATGAAACGGCGCAGGGGCTCGGCCTTCTCCATCCCGATGACCGAATTGTAATCGCCACACATCCCCGCATCGGTCAGATAGGCGGTGCCACCGGGCAGCACCATCGCATCGGCGGTGGGCACATGGGTATGGGTCCCCACGACCATCGAGGCTTTCCCATCGCAGAAATGGCCCATCGCCATTTTCTCCGAGGTCGCCTCGCAATGCACATCCAGCAAGATCGCCTGCGCCTGCCCGCCCAGCGGATAGGCCTTGAGCGTCTTTTCTACGGCGGCGAAGGGATCATCGAAGGGACGCTTCATGAAGACCTGCCCCAGCACCTGCGCGACCAGAATCTTGCGGCCACGGCGATCCTCGAACAGCCGCGCTCCTGCACCCGGCGCGTCCTTGGCGAAATTCAACGGGCGGATCACCCGTTTCTCCTGCGCGATGAACTGCATCATGTCCTTCTGGTCGAAGGCATGATCGCCCAGCGTCACCACATCCGCGCCCGCATCCAGCAAAAGCTTCGCATGCTCGGCCGAAAGCCCCATCCCGTTGGAGGAGTTCTCGCCATTGACCACCACGAAATCAAGCTTCCACGCCTCGCGCAGACCCGCGAGACGTTCGCTGATTGCCGTGCGGCCTGCGCGGCCCATTACATCGCCAAGAAACAATATTTTCATGGGCATCTGCCTTAGGGGCTCCGGCGCGAAAGGGCAACTGGTTTTGCGGGCTGCGCCTCAGGCAAACGGGCCGAGCACGCCCTGCTCTGTCACCATCAGATCCAGCAACTCATCTGTGGACTCGATCGGCACCTGCGGCAACTCCTGTGCCGCAAAGGCAAAACCGATCGCGGTTACGGGACCTTGCGCGCGCAGAAGTTCGAGCGTGCGGTCATAGAAACCGCCGCCATAGCCCAGCCGGTAACCGCGGGCATCAAAGGCCACCAGCGGCAGGATCACCACCTGCGGGATCACCGCAGTGGTCTCGGCGGGAATCGCCGCGCCAAAAGCGCCGGGGATCATTTCGGCGGCAGCCGACCACGGGCGGAAGCCCAAAGGCCGCGCCTCGCCCTCCACCACCGGCAGGCACAAAGGCCCGTCATGGCGCAGCATGGCCGGACGTGGGTCAACCTCGGTGCGGATCGGCATATAGCCCGCAACCGTCAGCCCCCTGAACCCCTGCAACACCTCCGCCAGCCGGTCGGCGGCCCTGTCTGCCAGACCCTCGACGCCGAACGCCGTTTTGCGTGCCGCAAAAGCGGCCTTTCGGGCGGCCTGTTTGTCCTCTGACAGGCTCACAGCAACATCGCTCCGGCCAGACCGAGGAAGACGAAGAAGCCCACGACATCGGTCACCGTGGTCACGAATGTGCCCGAAGCCAGCGCAGGATCCGCACCCAGTTTCTCGAGCGTCAAGGGCACCAGTATCCCCGCCAGTGCCGCGACCACCAGGTTGATGACCATCGCAATCGCAATGACCGCGCCCAGCGTCGCGCCGTCGAACCAGAACCATGCCACGGCCCCCATCACCACGGCAAAAGCGAAGCCGTTGAGAAGCCCCACCACGGTTTCCCGCCGCACGACCCGCCAGACGTTGCTTTCGGTCAGGCTTTTGGTGGCCAATGCCCGCACCGCCACGGTCAGGGTCTGGGTGCCCGCATTGCCCCCCATCGACGCCACGATCGGCATCAGAACCGCCAGCGCCACCAGCTGCTGGATCGTGCCCTCGAACATCGAGATCACCAAGGAGGCCAGGATCGCCGTCAACAGGTTGACCATCAACCAAGGCAGGCGCTGGCGCACGGTTTCCAGAACGGTATCGGACAGCGAGGACTCATCGCCCACACCGGCCAGACGCAGGATGTCTTCCTCATGCTCTTCATCAAGCACCGACATGGCGTCATCAATAGTGATCGCGCCAACAAGACGGTCATTCTCGTCGACCACCGGACAGGAGATCAGGTGATACTGGTTGAAGGCATAGGCCACATCGCCTTCTTCCTGATAGACAGAGATCGTACGGAACTCTTCCTCCGCGATATCCTTCAGGCCCGAACCCCGCGGCGCCGACAGGATGCGCCCGAGTGTGACATTGGCCAAGGGCCGATGCGCGGGATCGACCAGAATGACATGGTAGAACTGGTCCGGCAGCCATTCGGACGAGCGCAGATAGTCGATGGTCTCGCCCACGGTCCAGTGCTCGGGCGCGGTCACCACCTCGCGCTGCATCATCCGGCCTGCCGAATATTCGGGATAGGTTAGCGATTTCTCGACCGCAATCCGGTCGCGATCATCGAGGATTTCCAGAATGGCTTCCTGCTGCGGCTCCTCGAGCGCCTCGATGAGGTCGACCACGTCATCGGAATCAAGCTCGCGCACGGCCTCGGCCAGAACATCGGGCGCAAGGCTCGCGATCACTTCCTCGCGGATCGATTCGTCGATCTCGGTGAGGATCTCACCATCGATCTCGCGACCCCAGAGCCGCAGGATCTCGCGCCGTTCCGGACCGGAAATCTGTTCGAGAAGGTCAGCGATATCAGCCGCGTGCAACGGTTCGAGCAGCGTTTTCAGCTGATCGGCATCCTCCGCCTCGACCGCGTGCAGAATCTTCTCCACGCGCTCGCCATCAAGACCGTATTCCTGCTCTTCGCGCTCTTGTTCGTCGATCAGATAGTCCGCCATCCGGCCCCCTCGTTTTTATTGGCCCGCAACTTGGTCTTCAAACTAGCCTATCTGCTGGGCGGGCAGAAGAGGCTGGTATCCGCTTTTGCCTCGTGCGTAAGATGGAGTGATTTGCGCGAGAGAAAAGGAATGGTGATGGTCGATCTTCTGCTGGGACAGGTGATCCGTTTTCGTGACATGCCCATGACAGACAGCGCCAACGGGATGGAGCATCTGACCCATGGCGCGATTGTTGTAAAGGACGGGCATATCGCAGCCGTCGGCCCTGCCGAAGATGTGAAGCGCGACTGGCCGCAAGCGGTGGTCCATGACTATGGCAACAAACTGATCTCGGCGGGGTTTGTCGATGCGCATGTGCATTTCCCGCAGACCGCCATTATTGCCAGCTGGGGAAAGCGGCTGATCGACTGGCTCAACAGCTACACCTTCCCCGAAGAGATCCGTCTGGCCGACCCCGCCTATGCCGAGGCCATTGCCGAGAGCTATATGGATCTGGCGCTGGCGCATGGCACGACCACGATGTGCAGCTTCTGCACCATCCATCCGGCCAGCGTGGATGCCTTCTTTACGGCGGCGCAAAAGCGCGGGCTACGCGCGATGGGGGGCAAGACCTGTATGGACCGCAACGCGCCCGACGGGCTGCGCGACACGGTGCAATCGGCCTATGATGACAGCCGCGCGCTCCTGCGGAAATGGCACGGGCAGGACCGGCTGTCCTATGTGATCACTCCACGTTTCTCGCCCACCTCGACGCCCGAGCAGCTGCGTGTGCTGGGGGATCTGTGGTCCGAGCATCCCGATTGCCTGATGCAGACGCATCTGTCCGAACAGACCGACGAAATCGACTGGGTGAAATCGCTGTTTCCGCAGGCCCGCGATTATCTGGACACCTACGAGGCCTTCGGGCTTCTGGGCGAGAACGGCATCTATGGCCATGCCATCCATCTCGAGCCGCGCGAGATCGACCGCCTGTCGGAGCTGAATGCGGGCATCGCCCATTGTCCGACCTCGAATACCTTCATCGGCTCGGGTCTGTTCGACATGGCGGGTATGGCCGGGCGCACCCGCGTGGGGCTCGCCACCGATACGGGCGGCGGATCGAGCTTCTCGATGCTGCGCACGATGGCCGCCGCCTATGAGGTAGGCCAGCTGCGCGGCACCCCCCTGCATCCGGCCTTCCTGTGGTGGCTCGCGACCCAGGGCTCGGCCCGCACCCTGAAGATCGACGACCGCGTGGGCAATATCAGCCCTGGTATGGAAGCGGATCTGGTGGTCATCGACCTCCACTCCACCCCCGCGATCCGCCAGCGTATGGCGCGTGCCGAAAGTTTCGACGAGGCGCTTTTTGCCACCATCATGATGGGCGATGACCGCGCCATCAGTGATCTATGGATCAGCGGCAAACAGCGCCGCTAGGGCGCTCAGGCCGCCTCTCTTGTGTCGAGCTCGAGCTGCATCGTCGCCATGCCATTGCGGCGTGAAAGCTCCTCATAGCCTGCCGAACGATAGGCCCGCACTGCCGGCACATTGTCGAGCTCGACCTTCAGCGTCAGGACCGCAGCCCCCAGATCGCGCGCGGCCTCCTCGACGCGGCCCGTCACATCGGAAGCGGCTCCGCCCCGTGCGTCCTCGACCAGATAGACATAGGTCAGATGGCGCACCTCCGGACCGACCCCCACGCGCAGGGCGAAAAACCCTACATCCTGTTCCGCCTCATCACGCAGATAGAAGGAGACATCATCCCGATCTCCCAGCCATTTGCGGTGCCATTCGCGCTCGTCAAAAGGCACTTTGGCATTGGGATTGATCAGGGGAACGTCCTCGTCGGGGAGCATTTCGGCCAGCGGGGCGAGATCATGATCGTGGTTCCGGCGCAGGGTAAGAGCCATAGGTCCTTCCTTCGGTTGGGCAGCTGTGGAAATTTTCGGGGCTGCGGCTCCCATATCCGGCCGGCCCCGTCAACCGGGTCACAGCCCCGCATCACGCCCAGCCCATAGCCGCCATGTTCCCTGCGGGTAGCGGCACATCCAAAGCGAAACGGACCTGACAGAAAAAAGGCGGCCCCGAGGGCCGCCTGCTATCATCCTGCCGCGACAGTCACGGCATCGACCACCGCATCCACACATTCGGCCAGCAAACCGTCATCCTCGCATTCCGCCATCACACGGATCAGGGGTTCGGTGCCGGATTTACGGATCAGGAGCCGCCCCTGGCCCTGTAGCCGCGCCTCGGTCTGGGCGATCACCTTCTGGACCTGCGCATTGTTCAGGGGCTCCTGACCTGCCTGATAGCGCACATTCTTGAGAAGCTGCGGCACGGTCTCGAACTGGCTTACCAGTTCCGACGCACGCTGCCCCGTCTCGGCCATGGCCAGAAGGAATTGCAGCCCCGCCATCAGACCGTCTCCGGTGGTGGCGTAATCGGTCATCACGATATGGCCCGACTGCTCACCGCCCAGATTGAAGCCACCCGCGCGCATCCGCTCGACCACATAGCGGTCGCCGACCTTGGTGCGCTCGAGCCCGATCCCGTGGCCCTGCAGGAAGCGCTCGAGCCCCAGATTGGACATTACGGTGGCGACCAGCGATCCGCCCTGCAGGATACCCTTCCCGGCCCAGCGGCGGGCAAAGAGCGCCATGATCTGGTCGCCATCGGCCACACGGCCCGTCTCGTCGATGATCATCACGCGGTCCGCATCACCATCGAGCGAGATGCCCAGATCCGCGCCATGCGTCCGGACCGCCTCGGCGCAGGCCTCGGGGTGGGTCGATCCGACGCCTTTGTTGATATTGTAGCCATTGGGCGCAACCCCCACGGGGATCACCTCGCAGCCCAGTTCCCACAGCACCTGTGGTGCGGCCTTATAGGCAGCCCCGTTGGCGCAATCGACGACCACCTTCAGCCCCGACATCCGGTCGCGGGCGGGGAAGGTCGTCTTGGCATATTCGACATAGCGCCCCAGCCCGTCATCGATGCGCTTGGCACGGCCGATATTGTCGGGGATCGCCAGACGGATCTCACCCTCCAGCATCGCCTCGATCTCCATCTCGGCCTCGTCGGACAGCTTGAACCCGTCCGGTCCGAAGAACTTGATGCCGTTATCCTTGGCCGGATTGTGGCTCGCCGAGATCATGATCCCCAGATCGGCGCGCATCGAGCGCGTGAGATAGCCCACCGCAGGCGTCGGCACCGGCCCCAGAAGGAGCACATTCATCCCCGTCGAGGTCAGACCGGCGGTCAGCGCGTTCTCGAACATATAGCCCGAAAGGCGCGTATCCTTGCCGATCACCACGCGGTGGCCATTGGTGCCCGCACGGCGGAAATAGCGCCCAGCCGCCGCCCCCAGACGCAGCGCCATCTCGGCGGTCATATGGCCCTGATTGGCCTCGCCACGCACCCCATCGGTGCCGAAAAGTTTCCTGCTCATTTCTCTTCCTCCCAGCCCAACGTCAGGGCCGCCCAGAGGTTCACCCCCTGTTTGATTTCCGCCACATCATGCACACGGTGGATCTGCACGCCCTGCGCGATCCCTGCGATGGTCACCGCCAGCGTGCCGGGCATCCGGTCCTTTGCGGTCTCGACCCCCGCAATGGTGCCGATGAAGCGTTTGCGCGAAACACCCAGCAGGATCGGGCAGCCAAGGCTGTGGAACAGCGAGAGCCCGCGCAGCAGGGTGAGATTATGCTCGACCGTCTTGCCAAAGCCGATCCCCACATCCGAGATGATCGCCGCGCGGTCGATCCCCTCGGCCTCGGCCAGCGCGATGCGCTCCTCGAGATGGTCATAAACATCCAGAAGCACGTCATCATATTCGGGCTTGTCCTGCATGTTCTCGGGGTCGCCCTGCGCATGCATCAGACAGATCGGCAGGCCCGAAACCATCGCCAGCTCCGCCATCCCCGGATCATATTCCATCGCCGAGACGTCATTGATCATATCGGCGCCCGCCTCGACCGCGGCATCGGCCACCAGCGCCTTGCGGGTGTCGATCGAGATCGGCAGATCGAACATGTCGCGCAGCTCTTGAATGAGCGGCACGGTGCGTTCGATTTCTTCGTCCTCGGGCACGGTCTCGGCACCCGGACGGGTGCTCTCGCCACCGATGTCAAAAATATCGACGCCTTCCTCGACCATCGCCTCGGCACGTTCCATCGCCGCATGCATATCGAAATAATCGCCGCCATCGGAGAAGCTGTCGGGCGTGGCATTCAGGATGCCCATCACCCGCGGCACCTCAAGGTGCATCGACCCGATCATCCGGCGCTTGGCGGTGAGCCGTTCCAGCACCTCTTCGGGGCAATGCTGCGCAGGGATCACCTCGGGCGGCAATCCGCGGCGCAGAACCTCGACTTCATCAAACCAGCACCAGCCTCCGGCCAAGCGGAAGGCGGTGTCGGGGCGGGCAAGATCCGTGCGCGGGATCGGGCGATAATAGAGCTTTTCCATGGCCTCCATTCACCGCATGTGCCGTGATTTGGCAAGCCATCTTTGGCCGCGCTCAGCGCTGCGCGAGCACCTTCACGCGGGAACCTGCCGGAGCTGCAATATTTCCGTGAAGTTCCAGCCGGTCGGCGGCCAGCTGCTCGGCCAGCCATACCGCCAGCGCCACCGCATCGCGCGGGCTGCCTTTGGGGCCATCCACCGCATCAAGCACAATCTTCGAAGGCGCCCAGACAACCGTCTTGCCGTGTTTCATCGCCCAGTCGAGCTCGGTGCGCGAGGATACCACCACACAGCGCGGATCACGCCCCGCCAGAACCCAGGCGTTCTGCTCGATCGCCAGCAGATCGATCCGGCGCTGGGTCGGCCCCTGGGCCGATTGCGGGGGCGTGCCCTCGGGCATGCCCACCACCAGAACCACCGCCGCAGCCCCCGCTTCGAGCGCATCGAGGCGCGCCGACAGATCGGGGGCGGCAATGGTCTCGTTCGAGAGATAGGCCAGCACCGGATGCACCGCCTCGCCTGCCGCCTGAACCGGCACCGAGGCCCGCGAGCGCACGATCTCGACGCCAAGCGCCCCCGGACCGCGGTCGAGCTTCTCGATCCGCACGAAGACACGCATCGCCTGAGGCGCCGCCAGAATGCGCTCGGCCACCCGCTCGGCCAGCGTCTCCAGAAGGTTCAGGCGCTCGGCCGCAAGTTCTGCCGCCACAGCTTCGGTGATCCGGTCATAGGACAGGATGCGGTCCACATCATCCTCGAGCGGTGCGGCCACCGGGCGCACCTCGACCACTATGTTGAATTGCAGCCGCTGGCCATGCCCGCGCTCCTGCTGGAACGCGCCGATATCGGCGGTGACGATATGATCGCGCAGGCTGATGCGGTCACGCGGATCCGCCGGAGCCGAGGCAATCGAACGCTCTTCGGGATGCGCAAAGGCTTGAACGATATCGCTGGACATGGGGATCTCTCTGGCTTGGCCGGCAGGGCTTTTCTTTGGGCGGAAAATAGAAAAAGGGCGGGCAAATGCCCACCCCGAAACGTCGGATAGCAGCGAGAAACGACACGAGCGTGTTAGTTGGAAGCGGTCCGCACCGGTTTGCGGTAGAAAATATGCGAGCCCACGCGGGTGGTTTTCACGAAACGCTTCGACCATGCGGGGCGCACGGCGGGCGTATGGAAGAAGGTCGCGCCATCGGTCAGGCTGCGCGGGGCACCATCCATCATGGCACGGGCGACCTTGGCCACACGGGCATAGCTGGCACGGTTGGCAATGGCATCGGATTTGCCATCACAGGTCCAGCTGAACTGGCAAGCGCGTTTGGTGCCCTGATGGACCACACCGCAAACGGTATTGGGGAAGGCCGGATCATCAACGCGGTTGAGCACCACCTCGGCCACGGCCTGCTGGCCCTTGAGGCTCTCGCCGCGCGCTTCGTGATAGATCACCTGCGCCAGACAGTCGAACTGGGCACCGCCCTGTGCGGCAGGCTGGGCTGCCAGCCACGAGGCCGTCAGCGAGGGCGGTGTGGAACCTTCCGGCGGGGTCATGAGTTTGGATACCTGAGCGGCGGAGAACTTGCCCAGCGTGTCACGCTCCCCCGAGAGCATGGATACCAGAGGCGTATCGATATCGATTGTAGGGTCGTTGGACCCGCTTACTGTCACTTCGGCTTGGGCTGCACCTAGCTGCGCACAGAGCGCAAAGGCGAAAATCGCTACAATCTTACCGATAAACTTCGTCATGTGTCCGTCTCGCAGTGGTTTCGCGCCCTGCCGACCGCTGGCCAACAAGACTTGGGGGACCTACCGCGGAAATCGTTAAAAATCTACAAGCAGATGTTTTTGCCACAGTTTCTTCGGCGAAAGGCGGCGAGAATCCGCCTACCCTAACGTCACCTTAACGTTATTTTTTAGCGCCATATCCAGAAAACCAACTGAATTATCTAAACTTTTAGGATCACGGATTTGCGAGCGGCCCTCACTGCTGCTTCGGAGCCAGAAGGGCAAAATGGGCCGCAGCAAGGCGCGCAACCGGAACACGAAATGGTGAGCAGGACACATAATCGAAGCCCGCAGCGCGGCAGAATGCAATCGATTCGGGGTTGCCACCATGCTCGCCGCAGACCGAGATCGTGATATCGCGCCGTGTCGCGCGGCCGCGCCCTGCCCCGATCAGCAACAACTCGCCCACCCCTTCGATATCCAGAATATGGAACGGATCTTCGGAGAAGACGCGCTGGTTTACATAGGTCGACATGAACCGCCCCGCATCGTCGCGCGACAGACCATAGGTCATCTGGGTCAGGTCGTTCGTTCCAAAGGACATGAACTCTGCATGTTCGGCGATCTCGCCCGCGCGCAGCGCCGCGCGCGGCGTTTCCATCATCACACCCAGTTTATAGGAAAACTGCGCCTTCTGCTGGTTACGCACGGCGGCTGCGACCGCATCGATGCGGGTCTTCACCAGCTCCACCTCGCGCGAGGCGGAAACCAGCGGGATCATGATCTCGGGCACGATGACCGAGCCCCGACGCCCCGCCTCGACCACCGCCTCGAAGATGGCGCGGGCCTGCATATCGTAGATCTCGGGCAAGGTTACGCCAAGACGCACGCCACGCATCCCCAGCATCGGGTTGAACTCCGTCATCGCCTCGCAGCGCCGCGTCACTTCCGACAAAGGCCGCCCCAAAGCCTCGGCGAGTTCGCGCATCCCCTCCCGGCTATGCGGCAAAAACTCGTGCAGCGGCGGATCGAACAGCCGGATACAGACCGGCGCCCCTGCCATAATATCGAAAAGCGCGATAAAATCGTTGCGCTGCATCGGCAACAGACGTTCGAGCACGGCGGCACGGTCCTCGGGGCTGTCCACGAAGATCATCTCGCGCATCACCGTAAGCCTGTCCTCGTCGAAGAACATATGCTCGGTCCGGCACAGCCCGATCCCGTCCGCCTCGAAATTGCGCGCGGTGCGGGCATCATCGGGGGTGTCCGCATTGGCACGGATGCCGATATCGCGCACATTATCGGCCCAATGCAGCAATGTGCGGAACCCGTCATCGAGCGAGGGCTCCAGCATCTCGGCCTCGCCCAGAAGCACCTCGCCACTTGTGCCATCGACGGTAATGATATCGCCCTCGCGGAACACTCTCCCTTTGGGTCCGGTAAAGCTGTGATCACGCGCATTGAGCGTAATATTGGTGCAACCCACGATGCAAGGCAGCCCCAGACCACGGGCAATCACCGCTGCATGGCTGGTCATGCCACCGCGTTCGGTCAGCACGGCATTGGCCGCGTGCATGCCACGGATATCCTCGGGCTGGGTCTCGCGGCGCACCAGAATACAGGGCTCGTCGCGCGAGGCCGCAGCCTGCGCCGCCGCGGCCGAGAACACGATCTTGCCGGTCGCCGCACCGGGTGAGGCCCCGATCCCGCGGGCGATCACATCGCGCGGGGCGCGCGGGTCCACCTGATAGTGCAGGAGTTCGGTCAGGGCCCGCGGTTCGATCCGCAACAGCGCCTCGTCGCGCGGGATCACCCCGTCCTCGGCCAGAGCCACCGCGATCCGCACAGCCGCCCGTGCCGAGCGTTGCACCCGCACCGCATCGATCACGGCAATGCGGCCACTCTCGATGGTGAACTCGATCTGCATCTCCTCGCGCAGCCGCTTGCGGCAGACGGGGCTGAAGGCAACCAGCTGGGCAAAGACCTCGGGCGCCATCTCCTCGAGCGAGGCACCGCGTTCGTCGCGCGTCAGATAATGGGTCTCGACCGAATTCGCCCGTCCTTGGGACTGGCCACGGAAACGCCCCGTGATCTGCGGTTGGCCGGTCACGCTTTCCACGAACTGGATCGTGCCCGACCCCGAAAGCCCCGGCCCGATCCCCAGCGCCATCTCCTGCAGCACCAGCCCCAGCGTCGCCTCGGCAGGCGCGCCCTTGGCCTGACGCAGAAGACGCGCGGTGGTGCCTTCCCATGCCCGCGCCATCGACCTGAGCACCTCGCGCAGCTGGGTCAGCGGATCCTGCGGGAAATCCTCTTCCATTTCCTCGGCAAATGCGTCCAATGCCTCCTGCAGCGCCCCCTCACCCGCCTCGGCCGAAAACATATCGGGGTCGAGGCGGGCGACATGGATCGCATAGCCCTGCACGAAATTCAGATAGAGTGCATCCGCCGCCTCCCGCCCGTGGGTTTCGGACAGGCGCTGATGCATCGCATTGTTCATTCCGACATTCAGGACCGTCCCCGGACCGCCCCATTCGGGGTTCTCGGGGCTCGAGCGCACGGAAATCAGGAAATCCTGCCCGAAGACATTGGTCAGCGGCGCAAGATCGGGCATCTGGCCCGTCGCAATGGATTTTACCGTCTCGACGGGCAGGGCCACGGTCGGCGGCACCGGCAGATCCAGCCGAATCAACCGTTGTAGACATTTCGCGCGCCAACCGTGCCGAGATTTTTCAACCTTGGCGGTGGGGGTTAGCTCGACGAACTCGGGAAAATCATAAAATTTCTGCATTGCAGCGAGCCCCATTGTGCAGGTGCAGCATACATGAAAACCGGTGGCACGCAAAGCGCGTCCCGCCGGTTTCGCATGATGAACGTGTTATCTTGCTTGCGCGCCTCACTCGTGGCGCGAAAACAAGGCGTTAGCCCTCGATCCGGTTCAGATCGGCGACCGACAGGCAGATCTGGCGGATACGGGAGAGCAGGTTCAGGCGGTTCCGGCGCACGATCTGATTATCGGAATTGATCTGCACGGCGGTGAAGAACGCATCAATCGGCGCGCGCAGCTGGGCCATAGCCCCCATCGCGCTGGCGAATTCCTGCGACTTCATGGCCGGTGTGATTTCCGCCTCGGCCTTATCGAGCGCGGCAAACAGCGCCTTCTCCTCGGGGCCTTCGGCGAATTTCGCATCGGCACCGAAGCTGTATTCCACGCCATCTTTCTCCTCTGCCTGCGTGAGGATGTTATTGGCGCGCTTATAGCCCTGAATGAGGTTCTCGCCGTCATCGGTTTTCAGGAAGCCCGAAAGCGCCTCGGCACGGTTGACCAGCAGTGTCAGATCATCATTTCCGGGCATCGCCAGAACTGCGTCGATCACATCATGGCGGATGCCCTGATCCTTCAGATAGACCTTCAGACGATCATGGAAGAAGGACAAGAGATCGGCGGCATCCGCACCCTCATAGCCCTTGGCGAAGACCTCGGTGAGGTTCAGGCGCAGGTCATTGGTCAGGATCAGACGGATCACCCCCAGCGCTGCACGGCGCAGCGCGAAGGGGTCTTTGGAGCCGGTGGGCTTTTCATCGATCGCCCAGAAGCCGGTCAGCGTGTCGATCTTGTCAGCCAGCGCCACGGCGACCGTCACCGGTGCGGTAGGCACATCATCGGACGGGCCGAGCGGCGAGTAATGGTCGCGGCAGGCATCGGCCACGGCCTCGGGCAGGCCCGCGCGTTGGGCATAATAGCGCCCCATGATCCCCTGCAATTCGGGGAACTCATAGACCATTTCCGAGCGCAGATCGGCCTTGGCGACCTCGGCGGCCTCGCGGGCCAGATCGGGCGAAGCGCCGACCTTTTGCGCGATCTCCGTGGCAAGTGTCGCGATCCGCGCGATACGGTCGGCCTGTGAGCCGAGCGCATTGTGGAAGGTCACATCCGCAAGCCCCGCGCCCATGCCCGAGAGCCCCTCGGCCTTGACCAGACGGTTATCGTTTTCCCAGAAGAATTTGGCATCCGACAGACGCGCCGACAGCACCTTCTGGTTGCCCTTGAGGATCGTCGCGCCGTTGTCGGCGGTCTCGCGGTTGGCCACGGTGACAAAGCCCTCGATCCGGCCGGTTTTGGGGTTTTTCACCGAGAAGAATTTCTGGTGCTCTTTCATCGAGGTCTGCAGCACTTCGGGCGGCAGCTCGAGGAACTCGTCATCAATCTGGCCCATCAGCGCCACAGGGCATTCGACGAGCCCTGCCACCTCGGTCAGCAGGCCGCGGTCAGCCACCAGTTCGAGCCCGCGGGCAAAAGCCATCTGCTCGGCATCGTGCCAGATGGTCTGCTCGCGCTCGGCGCTGTCCAGCACGACTTTGGCCGCCGCCAGTTTGGCGCAGTAATCCTCGAAACCGGTGACAGAAAAACGGCCCGGCGCCATGAAGCGGTGGCCTTCGGTGGTATTGCCGGATGTGATCCCGTCGATATCCAGATCGACCACCTCGGCCCCGCCCTCATCGGACAGCAGGCACAGGATCGAATGCAGCGGGCGCACCCAGCGCAAACTCCCCGCGCCCCAGCGCATCGATTTGGGCCAGGGGAAATTGCGGATGGTCTTTTCCAGCACCTCGGCGATGATCGCAGGCGCCTCGCGGCCCTCTTTCTCGACAACCGCAAAATAGACCTGACCCTTTTTCTCGTCGCGGATCTCCAGCTGGTCCATCGTCAGACCGGTCGAGCGCAGGAACCCCTCGATCGCTTTCTCTGGCGCGCCGAACTTGGGGCCTTTGCGCTCCTCACGCAGCGTCGGGCTCTCTTTCGACAGTCCCTCCAGCGTCAGCACAAGGCGGCGCGGGGTCGAGAAGGCGCCGGCAGAGGCGTAGGTCAGGCCCGCCTCGACCAGCCCGTCGGTCACGAGCTTCTTGAGGTCCTCGCGCGCGCGGCCCTGCATCCGCGCGGGGATTTCCTCGGAAAAGAGTTCGATTAGAAGATCGGGCATGTCAATTCTCCGCGGCGTGTCGCTGATGCCAGGCATAGGCCCGGCCATCGGAATAAATGGCCACCACCCGGTCGATGCCGGGGGTGATGTCGGGTTCGGACAGGAAGGCAATCGCCTCGCCTGTGCGCAGATCCTCGGTCAGGCGCGCCGGATCATAGCAGGAAAACCCCTGCTGTTCCGGCTCGGGCGCGGCCTTGGGATCTACGGTGAAGGTTTCGGTCAGCATACCGAGGCTCAGCGGCGTGTGGAAACAGCCCCGGAACTCGGTATTCTGCGTCGTTTTCAGATCTTCGGTCAGAATAGGCTCGGGCTGCCCCGAAGAGATCGACACAAGACGGATCTCGCCCGCAGGCGGTGTGGCCGCCGAGGCAAGCGGCGCAAGCGCCCCTATGGCCAGCGCGGCCAGTATCCTGTACCGATATGCCATCTCAGACGGCGCCGCCTGCAGGCGTGCGCACGAAGGCATCGGCGCATTTCTTGGCCAGCGCCCGCACCCGCCCGATATAGGCCTGACGTTCGGTGACCGAGATCACGCCGCGCGCATCCAGCAGGTTGAAGAGATGGCTGGCCTTGATACACTGGTCATAGGCCGGATGGGCCATAATGATCCGGCGCTCGGCCCCATCCTCATCGGCCTGGGCCAGAATACGCTCGCATTCCGCCTCGGCATCCTTGAAATGCTGCAAGAGCATATCGGTGTCGGCCACATCGAAGTTCCAGCGGGAATATTCCTGCTCGGTCTGCTTGAAGACATCGCCATATTTCAGCGCGATCGGCGCGTCGGGGTCGTTATAGGGCATGTCCATCACATGATCGATGCCCAGCACATACATCGCCAGACGCTCCAGACCATAGGTCAGCTCTCCCGAAACGGGGTGGCAATCATGGCCGCCGACCTGCTGGAAATAGGTGAACTGCGACACTTCCATACCGTCGCACCAGACTTCCCAGCCAAGGCCCCAGGCGCCCAGCGTCGGGCTTTCCCAGTCGTCTTCCACAAAACGGATGTCATGCAGGTCGATATCGATCCCGATCGCGCGCAGCGAGCCCAGATAGAGCTCCTGCAGATCCGGCGGGCTCGGTTTGATCAGCACCTGATACTGGTAGTAATGCTGCAGGCGGTTGGGGTTCTCGCCATAGCGGCCATCGGTCGGACGGCGCGAGGGCTGCACATAGGCGGCGGCCCAAGGTTTGGACCCCAGCGAGCGCAGCGTGGTCGCGGGGTGGAAGGTGCCCGCCCCTACTTCCATGTCATAGGGCTGCATGATCGCGCAGCCCTTACCCGCCCAATAGGCTTGCAGTCGCAGGATAATCTCCTGGAACGACCGCGGCGCGGCGGGTTTGGTGGCGGTGGCATCTGACATGCGAACTCTCCCAGACGGATCTGTCATCGAAACTTGCCTATGCCTGATAGGCAAGGCCGCAAGCGGGGTCAACGTGCAACAACGTCACGACGTCATACTGTGACATGGGCTTTGGGGGATGACGCGGGACAAAAGCCTGCTAATTTGCGACAACTTTGCAATTTTGAACAGGGCAGGTTTTATAATGAGGGTTATGCGCAAAGCTGTGTCAGCGCTGGTGGGCGCGGGTCTCACGGGCATGGTCTGGGCCGGTGCCGGATGGGCCGCTCCCGTCTGGCTGCAGATCGAAGCGCAACCCTCTCTGGCACAGGCCGAACAATCGGCGCGCGGCTGGTCCAGCCTACCCGATCTGTCCGGTTTCTCGATGTCGACCGGCTGGTATGCGATCTCGATCGGCCCGTTCGAAACCCGTGACGCGGCCAATGACCGCCGCCGCGCGCTCCAGCGCGAGGGGCTGATCCCTTCGGATGCTTATGTGACGGAAGGCACGAATTATGGCGCGCAGTTCTGGCCCGTGGGCGCACGTTTCCTGCAGGCCCCCGCGGCCCAGCCGTCTCCCGCCCAGCCTTCTGCCGGCGAACCCTCTCCGGATGCGCCCATCACCTCCGGCGTGACCACTGGCACCGTCGACACGACCGCCCTGCCCGATGACACCGTGCCGGAGACCGGAATCGATACCGTCACCGGCCCGAGCGAAGCTGCAGCCGCACCAGCGCCCACGCCCGAACAAGCCCTCGAAACGGCGGCACCTCCCGCGCCGCAAGGGGAAACACTGGCCGAATCGCGGCGCCTCGAACAGCTCCTGTCGCGCGCGGATAAGATGGCCATTCAGGATGCGCTGACATGGCAGGGCTATTACAAGGGCGCGCTCGATGCCTCGTTCGGGCCGGGCACGCGGAGCTCCATCGCCGAATGGCAGCGCGCGCAGGGCGATGAACCAACGGGGGTACTATCCTCGACCCAGCAGGCCGCCCTTCTGGACGAGGTCGAGACCGAACGTGCGGCCCTCGGGCTGGCGGTAGTGGAAAACAGCGATGCCGGCATCCGTATCGCCCTGCCCGAGGCGCTTGTCGCGTTCAAAGGATATGACGCGCCCTTCGTGCAATATGGTCCGAAAGACGGCTCCGGTGTCACGGCGCTGCTGATCTCGCGCAAGGGCGATGCCGATGCGCTGGCCGCCCTTTACAAGGTGATGCAGACGCTCGATGCCGTGCCCGCCGATGGGCCTCGCGCCCTCGAAGCCACGGGATTCCATATCGAGGGACGCAACGACAAAGTCATCTCCTACACGCAAGCCACGCTTTCGGACGGCCTGATCAAGGGCTTCACCCTGATCTGGCCAGCGGATGGCGATATGGCACAGCGCAGGCGCGTTCTGGCCGCAATGGAACAGAATTTTGCTCCCATCGGCAATCAGGCACTGGACCCGACCTTGGGCAAACCGATGACCGTCAGCCATGAAGACCTGACACGCGGGACCGACATCCGCAAACCCGTCTTCTCACGTTCGGGCTTCTATGTGGATGATCGCGGCACCGTGGCCACCGCTGCTGCCGGTATCGACAGCTGCAAGAGGATCACCATCCAGGATGGCACGGCCACGCTGAAGGCGCAGGACAAGGCGCTGGGGCTGGCGCTGCTGAGCCCCGACAAGCCACTCGCGCCGAAAACGGTCGCGCGCTTCCAGACGGGGGGCGCGGCTGTGGGCTCCGATATCGCGGCGGCGGGCTTCTCCTATCCGGAGGCGATGTCAGCGCCGGTGCTGAGCTTCGGCACGCTGGCGGCCCTCAAGGGGCTGGAAAATACCAATCCGTCGCTCGCCCGCCTGACCCTGCGCACCTTGCCCGGCGATGTGGGCGGACCTGTGCTGGACAGTTCCGGCGCGGTGATCGGGATAGTGCTGCCCAAAGCTACAGGCGACAAGGTGCTGCCCAAGGATCTCTCGCTGGCCCTACAGGCGCAACCGATGGCCGATGCGATGGCAAGCATGGGCACCCCGCCCGAAGCCGCGGAGCCCCATGGCGCGCTTGCCACCGAAGACCTGACACGCGAGGTGCAGGGCATGGTGGTGCATGTAAGCTGCTGGAAATAAAGATATCCCCCCTGCATGTCGGACATGCAGGGGGGATTGGCTCAGCCGTTCAGCACAGCCAGAGCTGCGGCATGGATCTCGGGATTGGCGGCGGCAATCACCTGCCCCCCCAGATGCGCCGCCCCCCCCTGCCAGTTGGTGACGATCCCGCCTGCGGCCTCGACCACAGCCATCGGGCCTTGGATGTCATAAGGGTGCAGCTGTGCCTCGACCACCAGATCGATCTGCCCCGCCGCAAGAAGCGCATAGGCATAGCAATCCATTCCATAACGCGTCAGCTTGGCCTGCGCGGACAGGCGCTTGAAGGCCGCGCCCTCCTCGGGGGTGCCGACCTCTGGGAATGTCGTAAAGAGCACGGCGTCGGCGAGCGCATCGGTGGCCGCGCTACGCGTTTTGAGATCCTGTTCGCCATGCGGTCCGATCAGCCTGGCGATCCCCGGACCGCCGATGAACCGCTCGCCGATATAGGGCTGGTCCACGATCCCGAGAAACGGCGCGCCGAGCGCGCCATCAACCACCCGCGCGAGCCCGATCAGCACTCCCCAGGTGGGCGTGCCGGACATGAAGCCCCGTGTGCCGTCGATCGGATCGAGTACCCAGACATAGCCGCTCGTGCCTAGCGACTGCCCCTGTTCCTCGCCATAGATCCCGTCTTCGGGACGTTCACGGCCAAGGATCTCGCGCATCGCCGCTTCGGCTGCGCGATCGGCCTCGGTCACCGGATCGAAGCCCGCAGCCTCTTTGTTGGCGGCGGCTATACCGCCTGCGGGCCGGAAACGGGCCAGCGTCTCGCGTCGGGCCGCATCTGCCAACCGCCCTGCGAGCTCCGTCAGCGCGGTGATGTCATTGGAGGAAAGATCGTGTGACGCGCTCATGCTATTCTCCCGCTGTTTTGCAAGCGGTAGCCAGCACGTTTCACAAGGTCAAGGCAGGAGCCGCGAATTGCCGTCCGGCCGTGGAAGGCCGGACAGCCGATATGGGTGAATCAGGCTGCAGAAGAAGCCGAGAGCACTTTTGCCAGATCGAAAAGGCGACGGCGCTGTTCTTCGGGAATTGCGTAGTAGGAGCGGACGAGCGCCAGAGCTTCCTTGTCGGCAAGGATGTCGCCTTCCACTTCCTTCTTGTCGACCTGACCGTCCAGACCTTCGAAGAAAAAGGAGATCGGAACATCGAGAGCTTCGGAGATGTCCCAAAGACGCGATGCCGAAACGCGGTTCATGCCGGTTTCGTATTTCTGAATCTGTTGAAACTTGATTCCAACCTTGTCCGCGAGCTGCTGCTGCGTGACGCCGATCATCCAGCGACGATGGCGAATACGTTTACCTACATGGGCATCAACTGGGTGTTTCATTCAATCGTCCTTACAACACTACAAATAGGAACCTATCACGTCGACACACGCATAGGGCGGCATTTCCTCACAAAAGGTCGTCAAAATTAGTATAAAAAGACTAAACGAAGTTAATCTTCAGGCCAATTTCTTAAAATTTTTTGTTCCAATGCTTAAAGCGAGCCTTGCGAAACTGTATCATCCTCAGGATGTTTCGCAATTTGCATCGCAAAATGCGAAATTGAAAAGGTTCTTGTTATGGAAATATTCTTTCGCGAATCACCTGACGACTTGTCGTAACGCGCGGAGCCGCTAGTCTGGCCCCCGTTACAGGAGAGATCCGATGCCCCAGATGACCGCCTTCCAAGTCGTCGATTTCGCGCGCCCGCCCGAGCACCGCCCCTGCGCAAGGCCCGAGCCCGAAGCGGGAGAGCTGCTGATCCGTATCCATGCCTGCGGGCTGAATTTCGCCGATCTGCTGATGATGCAGGGCCGGTATCAGGACACCCCTGCCCCGCCCTTCACCTTGGGGCTGGAATGTGCGGGCGAGGTCGTGGGGCGCGGGGTCGGCTGCACCATTCCGCTCGGCACAAGGGTCGCCGTCTATGCAGGACAGGGCGGGCTGGCCGAATATGGCAGCTTTCCGGAAGCCGCCTGCATCCCGCTCCCGCCAGACACCCCCTATGACGAGGCTGCCGGGCTCCTCATCACCTACGGCACATCCCATCTCGCACTGACCCACACGGCGGGCCTGCGCGCCGGAGAAACGCTTGCGGTAATCGGTGCGGCAGGTGGCGTCGGGCTGACCGCCGTGGAGATCGGGGCGCAACTGGGGGCACGGGTGATCGCCGTGGCGCGCGGTGCGGAGAAATGCGCCATCGCCCGAACGGCAGGTGCGGCCGAGACCATCGACAGCGATACGGCCGGAGAACAAGGCGGGCTCAAGGCAGGGTTGAAGGCTCTGGGCGGGGTTGATGTGGTTTATGATGCCGTGGGCGGCACACTTGGCGAGGCGGCCTTCCGCGCGCTGAACCGTGGCGGCCGCTTTCTGCTGATCGGCTTTGCGGGGGGCACCCCACCGGCGCTCCCGCTCAATCACGCGCTAGTCAAGAATATCTCGATCCACGGGCTGTATTGGGGCGGATACCGCGAAATCGCCCCCCAAGCCTTCCGTCGCTCGCTCGATGAGGTGCTGCGCGATCACGCGGCGGGCCGTCTGCGCCCGCATGTCTCCCACCGGCTCCCCTTCACCCGTTTGGGCGAGGCGCTGGAGCTGCTACGCAACCGACAGTCGACCGGCAAGATCGTGATCGCCATCGATGGCAGCAGTTTTTAAACCGTCATCAAAAATTACCACGTTTATTTGGTCGTTTTCCGCATAAAGCCGCCAAGCGCTATCTTGAAATGGAAGCATGGTCTGCCAATATCGGCAGGGATAAGAGCGCCATTGAGGGCGCATGCCACTTCATGGAGGGATTTGATGGCTGGTTTTAACACGATGCGCACCGCGACCGGCGCGCGTCAGGCGCAGATTGACGCAGGTCTGCGCGCACACATGAACAAGGTCTACGGGCTGATGTCGGCAGCGATGCTCATCACCGGGGCAGTGGCATGGGCGCTTGCCGGCCTTGCAATGACCAATGATCCGGCCGCCGCGGTCGGCACCATGCGCAATGGCACCATGCTGACGCAGTTCGGCGCATTGCTCTATACCTCGCCGCTGAAATGGGTGGTGATGCTGGCGCCTCTGGCCGTCGTTTTCCTGTTCTCGGCCACGATCAACCGCATGTCGGTCGGTGCGGCACAGCTGGTCTTCTGGGTCTATGCGGCGCTTGTGGGCGCATCGATCTCCTCGATCTTCCTCGTCTTCACCGGCGTATCGATTGCCCAGACCTTCCTCGTGACCGCGATCGCCTTCGCTTCGCTCTCGCTTTATGGCTACACCACCAAACGCGACCTGTCGCCGATGGGCTCGTTCCTGATGATGGGTCTGATCGGCCTGATCGTGGCGTCGATCGTCAATATCTTCATCGCGAGCTCGGCTCTGGCCTTCGCCGTGTCCGTTCTTGGTGTGCTGATCTTCGCGGGTCTGACCGCCTATGACACGCAGAAGATCAAGACTACCTATCTCGAGATGGCACATTCGGGCGAGGACTTCCTTGGCAAGGCTGCCATCATGGGCGCGCTGAGCCTCTATCTGGACTTCCTCAACCTGTTCATGCTGCTCCTGAACTTTATGGGGAACCGCGAGTAATCGCCTCTCTCCGATACTACGCAAACAGCCGCCGGTTTCCGGCGGCTGTTTCATGTCAGCCCCTTCCCTTTCCTCTCCGAGCCGCTAGTTTCCGATCATGGATATCGTCATTATTGTCGCGATTATCGCGTCACTCTTTTTCGTGATCGGCGTGGCCGAGCCTCTCGCCGCCCGCCTGCGGCTACCCTATTCGGTGATCATCGCCGCGTTGGGCATGTTGATCGGCTCGGCGGCGATCTTCTTTTTACAGACCACGCTGACCGATGCGCTCAATCCCGTGGCCGAGGCGATCCTCGGCCTGCCGATCCGTGCCAATGTCTTCCTCTATATCTTCCTGCCACTCCTGCTGTTCCAGGTAACATTGGGCATGAACCTGCGCCGGATGATGGATGATTGGGTGCCGATCCTCGTGATGGCGGTTGTGGCCGTCGTGGTGGCCACTCTTTCGGTGGGATACGCGCTTTCCTATATCTCCTCGCTGCCGCTCGCTGCCTGTCTACTGGTCGGCGCGATTGTCTCCACGACCGATCCTTCGGCCGTGGTCAGCATCTTCCGCTCGCTCTCGGCCCCGCAGCGGCTGGCGCGGATCATCGAGGGCGAGAGCCTTCTGAACGACGCCGCCGCCATCGCGCTCTTCGGCCTCTTCATCGGTTATGTGATGCTGGGCGTGCCGGACCCCAAATTGGGCGAGGCCTTGGGCCGCTTCCCGATGCTGATCGCGGGCGGCGCCGCCACCGGCTGGGTGCTGTCGCAGATCGGCCTGCGCATCATGGGGCTCTTTCCCCGTTACGAGCTGGCGCAGATGTCGGTTTCGGTCGCCCTCCCCTATCTGTCCTATATTATCGCCGAACAGCTGATCGGGGCCTCCGGTGTGATCGCCGTGGTGGCCGCAGGTCTGACGCTCAACCTCGCGGGGCCCGGCCGGATCGAGCCGCAGACATGGACCAACATGCGCGAGACCTGGGATCTGGTGGCCCATTGGGCTGGCGCATTGATCTTTATTCTGGCCGCGCTCCTGATCCCGCGGCTTCTCGAAGGCACTACTGTCACCGACTTCCTGTTGATCGGTGTGGTCGTCATGGCGGCCATCGCCGCGCGCGCGGTGATCCTCTGGGGACTGCTGCCGGTGCTAACGCTTCTGCGCCTCTCGCCGCCGGTCGAGCGGCCCTATCGCGTGGCCATTCTCTGGGGCGGGTTGCGCGGCGCGGTAACGCTGGCGCTCGCACTGGCCGTGACCGAGAACGCTCTGGTGCCCGTCGAGATCAAGCGCGTTGTCGGCATCCTTGCCACGGGCTTCACCCTGTTCACCCTGATCGTCCAAGGGACGACCCTGCGCAGCGTGATCGGCAAGCTGGGGCTCGACAAGCTCTCGCCGCTCGATCAGGCGCTGGCCAATCAGGTCATCGCCGTCTCGCTACAGACCGTGCGCGAGGATGTCGCCAAATCCAGCGAGAACTACAACCTCAACCACGAGATCATCCGCGCCGAGGCGAAGCGCTTCGGCGAGAGGCTGGATTCTGTCGTGCGGGCCGCCGAAGCCGGTGCCAATATTCTGGATCGCGACCGGATCACATTGGGTCTGATCGCGCTGGCAGGGTTCGAGCGCGAACAGGTGCTAAGCCGCCTGCGCGACCGCTCGATCTCGTCGCGTATCGGCGAGGCCGCACTCAGCCAGACCGACCATCTGATCGAAGGCGCACGCGCTCAAGGCCGGACCGGTTACCAGCGCGCGGCCCGCAGCGCCATTGATTACGGGCGCGCCTTCCGGATCGCCAATTTCCTGCACAACCGCTTGCGCTTCTCGATGCCGCTTGCCCTGCTGACCGCCGACCGGTTCGAAAGGCTCCTGTCACAGCGCATGATCCTGCGCGATCTGGATGCGTTCATCGATGCCCGCATCCGCCGCATCCATGGCCGCCGCGTGGCCGACCTGCTCCACGAGCTGCTCGCGCGCCGTGTGGAGGCGCTGGAAACCGCGCTCTACGGTCTGCGCCTGCAATATCCGGGCTATGCCGAAGAGCTCGAGCGCCGCCTGATCCGCCGCACTGCCCTGCGGATGGAAGAGCGCGAATACAACACGATGCACGAGGACGGACTGATCTCCGAGGAGGTCTTCACCTCGCTCATGCAGGATATCTCTGCACGCCGCCTGAAGGCCGAGGAACGCCCGATGCTGGACCTGCAGGTGCAGCGGGCCGACATCCTGCGCCGGATGCGGCTGTTCGAAGATTTGGACGAACGTATCCGCAAACCTCTGGGCCGCAGCCTGCGCACGCGCTATTTCGATCCGGGTGACAAGATCATGCGCAAGGAAAGCCATGCCCGCTCGGTCTTTTTCATCGCCTCGGGAGCGGTCGAGCTGGAAACGGCGGGGCAGATCTCGCGCCTCGGACGGGGCGATATGTTCGGCGAACTGGCCTTGCTGACCGGCAAGCCGCGGCGCACCGATGTGCGTGCCATCGCGCCCTCGACGATTCTGGAGCTGGATGACAAACGGTTCCGCAAGCTCTTGCGCCGTAGCCCCGCCATCCGCGAGGCCGCCCGCGAGGCCGCCGAAAAGCGTGGTATCTCGATCGACGATCTGCTGGAGGAGACCGCGCCGGAGACTGCGAAATAATGGAAGTGGCGGCCCCTGAAGGATTCGAACCCTCGGCCGTCCGCTTAGAAGGCGGATGCTCTATCCAGCTGAGCTAAGGGGCCATTGACGCCTTGATAGCGTGACAATCGCGAAGCTGCAATCCGCTCCGTGCATCTTGCCCCGCCAATTTCGAGGTGCGGCAAGCGGTTAGGTTTTCACCGCGACCGGCAGGCTCAGCGCCATATAGACGCTCATCGGATCAAGGGTATAGTCGGCGAAAGGTGCACATCGCGTGAAGCCTTCCGTCTCGTAGAGGCTGCGCGCAACCTGGAAGCTGGCCTGCGCACCGGTTTCCAGCCGCACCTCGCGGATCCCTGCCTCCGCCACATCGGCCAGAAGGTGGCGCAGCATCATCCGCGCCAGCCCGCGGCCGCGCTCCTCATAAAGCACATGCATGGATTTCAGCTCGGCCAGATCGGGTCCATGGCGGTTCCACGCCCCCATGCCGATGGCACGGCCTTCCTCGCGCATCACGAAAAACCGGATCTGCGGCGCGGCCAGCGCATCGGGCGGCAGCATATGGATGGAGCCGGGCGGCGTGTCGGCATGCATCGCATCGAAATGGCGCTTGTGCAGAAGCGCCAGATTTTCCTGAACAGGATGTTCGCGCAGAATGGTAATCATGAAAGACCTCCCCTGATGCCGACAGCTTAGCCCAAAGCCCAAAACGCGAAAAGGCGCACCCTCGGGCACGCCTCTTGATTTGAAAACCGGTGAACTTAACGGCGCAGTTGGCGCTGGAGCTTCGTCGGTGCATCGGCACGGACGCGCACCGGTTGCAACTGCAGATCCTGCGCGCGCATCCCGTGACCGGACCGGCCATCATGCCGGAATAACCCAGTCAGGCCCGAAACGAGCTCTGTTGCAGAAGAAACGAGGGTGTTGAGCAGAACAAGCATGGGCGCGTCCTCTAGTTGTTACATTCAATGTAACGCATCGTTTCCAAAAACCAAGAGGCGATTCTCAAATTGCTTATTATTCGGACAACACTTCCCGCATGCAGGCATGAAAAAAGGGGCCGCAGCCCCTTCTTGCAGCCCGTCCTGCAACGGCTCAGGCCATATCGTCGCGCAGCTGGCGGGCCATATTGTCGATGACGGCATTCACGAATTTCGGTTCGCGGCCATCGGGGAAGAAGGCGCGAGCCACTTCCACGAATTCGTTGATCACTACTTTCGGCGGAGTCGCCGGATTGACCAGCTCGGCCCCTGCCGCACGGAAGAGCGCACGCAAAACCGAATCAATCCGGTTCAGCGGCCAGCTCTCCAGCAGCGCCTTATCGGTGGCCTTGTCGATCTTGCCCTGCCACATTACCGCGTCATCCAAGATCCGGCGGAACAGATCCACATTTCCTTCCGACATCTCGACATCGTCGATCACCGCCCCAAAGCGGAAATTCTCGAACTCTGCCCGCACCTTATCCGCAGACTGACCGCCTGCTTCCATCTGGAACAGGGCCTGCACGGCATAGAGCCGTGCTGCGGATTTCATCCGGCGCTTTTCCTCGAGCGAGGGTTTGCGCGGTTTTTCGGCGGGCATATCTTCGGTCATGCGGTCTTGGTTCCTTCGGCTTCACCGGCAATGCGGACCGACTCGCCCTGCGGGCGGAAGCCAATCCCTTTTGTCCGGTTCGCCCATTTGCGCGATAGAGCGAGCAAATGCAAGGCCGCAGCAGCAGCTCCGCCACCTTTGTTCGCCTTGGCGGTATTGGCGCGCACCTCGGCCTGATCGTAATTCTCGACCGTCAGGATGCCGTTGCCGATCAAGATACCCTCGAGCCCCATCAGCTGGATCGCGCGCGAGCTGTCATTGCAGACCGTGTCATAATGCGTGGTCTCGCCGCGGATCACGCAACCCAGAGCGGTGAAACAGTCGTAATCGGCCATACGCGCGGCCAGTTTGATCGCGGTCGGGATCTCCAGCGCACCGGGCACCTCGACGATATCGACCACCGCGCCACAGCTTTCCGCCATCTCGCGCGCACCCTTCACCATGTGATCCGCGATCTCCTTGTAATAGGGCGCCACCACGATCAGCATCCGCACGGGCTTGTCGAAGCTCGGCGCCGGAAGGGTGTAATGGGTCTCAGATTCGGCCATCGTCTTGTCCTATCAGTATTTACGCGTCGCGCAGATTTCGAGCCCGTAGCCATCGATCCCGACGACTTTGGGAAGGGGGGAATTGGTCAGCAGCTCGACCTTCGACAGGCCCAGTGCCGCGAGGATCTGCGCGCCCAGGCCGTATTGGCGCAGCGTGTTGGGGCTGCCCTCATCAACCAGCGGCAGCTTCATGCCCGGATCGCGCAGCGCCACGAACACGCCACGGCCCTCAGCGGCAATCGCATCGAGCGCACGCCCGATATCGCCCTCGCGGCCCGGAACGAGACCCAGCGCATCGCCCAGCGGATCGAGCGCATGCATACGCACGAGAACCGGCGCCTCACCCGTCAGATCGCCCTTCGACAGCACGATATGTTCGGCGCCTTCCAGATCGTCGGTGAAGACACGCATTGCCCAATCGCCGCCATGGACCGAGGTCACGGGCTTCTGGGCGGTTTCGGTCACGAGGTTGTCGTAGCGGCGGCGATAGGCGATCAGATCGGAGATCGTGCCGATCTTGATACCGTATTTCTGGCCGAAGGCGATAAGGTCGGGGAGACGCGCCATGGTGCCGTCTTCCTTCATGACCTCGCAGATCACACCGGCAGGGTTCATGCCCGCCAGACGCGAGACATCGACGACGGCTTCGGTATGGCCGGCCCGCACCAGCACACCGCCATCGCGGGCACGCAGCGGGAACACATGGCCCGGCGAGGCGAGATCCTCGCCCGTCTTCATCGGGTCGATGGCCACCGATACGGTGCGCGCGCGGTCATGTGCAGAGATACCGGTCGAAATCCCCTCACGGGCCTCGATCGAGACGGTAAACGCGGTTTCCTGACGCGAACTGTTGGAGGCCGCCATGGACGGCAGCCCCAGCGCATCCACGCGGTCCGAGGTCAGCGCAAGGCAGACAAGCCCGCGCCCATGGGTCGCCATGAAATTGATCGCATCGGGGGTCGCCATCTGGGCGGGGATACACAGATCGCCCTCGTTCTCGCGGTCCTCGTGGTCGACAAGGATATACATGCGCCCGTTACGGGCATCCTCGATGATCTCCTCGATGGAGGAGATCGCATCGCGATAGCTTTCCTCGACGGGGCCCGGAACATCATGGGTGCCGGATTTGTCCACGGGTTTGATCTCGCTCATGCGTTCCACTCCTGCAGGCGCGCGACGTAACGCGCCATCGTATCGATCTCAATATTGATCGGGTCGCCGGCTTTGGCCGTGCCCCATGTTGTCACTTCTTTGGTATGCGGAATGATATTCACACCGAATTCCGCCCCCGACACTTCGTTCACGGTAAGCGACGTGCCATTAAGCGTCACCGAGCCTTTGGGCGCGATGAACTTGGCCAGATCATCGGGTGCGCGGAAGGTGAAGCGCGAGCTGTCGCCCTCGTCACGGATCGACACGATCTCGGCCACGCCATCGACATGGCCCGCCACGATATGGCCGCCCAGCTCGTCGCCCACCTTGAGCGCGCGCTCGAGGTTCAGGCGGCGGCCCACATGCCATGAATTCCGTCCGATATTGGTCTTGGCGACGCTTTCCGCCGAGATCTGCACATCGAACCAGTCCTGCGGGTCCTTACCCTTGGAAATCACGGTCAGGCAGACCCCGTCGCAGGCGATGGAGGCCCCGATATCCACCGTATCCACATCGTAAGAGGTGCCGATCCGCGCCCAGAGGTCACCCTGCTGTTCCAGCGCAAGAACTTCGCCCATATCGGTAATGATCCCGGTGAACATCCGTCTCTCCTTTTCAGTCCCCCTTCCCCTAGCCCGAGGGGCAGAGCGGTGCAAGAACTGGGGTCGCTACATATACGCACATATTCTCAGCATCCCCGTGGCCCTATATGATTTGTCTAAATATTGATCTATTCTTGGCCAGAATTGTGACACAAATTCACCTTACCCAAGGGAATTCGTGCGATTCCTCGTCGCACCACTTCGTCATCAGTCCCGGATCACTCCGCCTATGCCCCTGTTCGACAATCGCCATTTCCTGCTGCTGCAAGGCCCTCATGGGCCCTTCTTCCGTCAGCTGGCCCAGATGCTGGGCCGTGCGGGGGCCAAGGTGTGGCGTGTGGGGTTCAATGGCGGGGATGCGGCCTTCTGGCATGACCCCGAGACCTTTATCCCATGGCAGGGCACTCCCGAGGCATGGCCCGAGGCCGTGACCGATCTCTTCCTCGAGAAACAGATCACCGATATCGTGCTCTATGGCGACACCCGCGCGATCCATGCACAAGCCATCATCGCCGCGCGGGCCGCAGGTATCCGCGTGCATGTCTTCGAGGAGGGCTATCTGCGCCCCTACTGGATCACCTATGAACGCGGCGGCTCCAACGGGCATTCGCGGCTGATGGAGATGAGCGTGGAGCAGATGCGCGCGGCGCTCGACCAATCCGATATCGACTTCCCCGATGCGCCGCCGCGCTGGGGCGATATGCGCCATCATGTCTTCTACGGCGCGCTCTACCATTTCCGCGTCATGCGCGGGGCCAGTCGCTGGCCCAATTTCCGCTCGCATCGCGGGGTCACGGTGATGGAGGAGTTCCGCTTCTATCTGCGCCGCATGCTACGGATGCCCCTGCATATGCTCCAACGCTGGCTCGCGACCTCGCGCGTGAAATATGGCGGTTTTCCCTATCATCTTGTGCTGATGCAGCTTGAACATGACAGTAGCTTCGTCATGCACTCCCCCTTTGCCAGCCAGACCGACTTCCTCGATCTGGTGATGAAGGGCTTTGCCGCAGGCGCGCCCAGCCATCACCATCTGGTGCTGAAAGCCCATCCGCTTGAAGATGGCCGTGCGCCCATTGAAGCGGCGATCCGCAACGGTGTGGCCCGCTACGGGCTCAAGGGGCGGGTCCATTTCGTGCGCGGCGGCAAACTGGCCGGTCTGCTGGCACAGGCCCGCTCCGCCGTTACGGTCAACTCCACCGCCGCCCAACAGGTGCTCTGGCGCGGGCTACCAATCAAGGCTTTCGGCGCGGCGGTCTATGACAAGCCCGAATTCGTCTCGCAGCAGTCGCTGCCCGATTTCTTCACTGCGCCTGCGCGCCCGGACACCCGCGCCTATCGCGATTACCGCCATTATCTGCTGGAAACCAGCCAAGTCCCTGGCGGTTTCTACTCGGCCAAGGGTCGGCGGACGCTTCTGCGGCAGGTCGTCGACATGATGCTCTCGACCGAAGATCCCTATGATGCGCTGACCTCCGGAACAGCGGCACCTCGGCAACAGTTGCGCGTAATAAAGTGACGTAACTGGATTTTACTTAGGCTTTCTGCGACGCTGCCCCACAAAATGCATATTGCATATCTATTGAGAAGCATCCCGAAAGAGGAGCTCGAGCAGTGAATACGACTATCTCCAGAGCCACGCGCGTGCTGGTCCTTTCGACGCTGGTCTTCAGCGTGGCCGCCTGCGCGCTCCCGCGCTCCGGCCCCAACAAGCGCGAGATCTTCGCAGGCTCCGTCATGCGTCAGGGCGATGCCTTTGTCGTCTCGGTCAATGACCATGTGGCCCGCGCCACCGCCGTGCAGCCCGCATTCGGCTTCTCGTCAAGCTTCCGCAATGCCGGAGTGCTCGGGTCCGATACCATCAATCCCGGCGATACGCTGGCGCTGACCGTGTGGGAAAACGTCGATGACGGTCTCCTCGTGCAGCAGGGTACCAGCGCGACCCAGCTCACCGATGTGCAGGTGGACGGACAGGGCTATATCTTCGTGCCCTATGCAGGCCGCATCAAGGCTGCGGGCAATACCCCCGAAGGGCTGCGCCGCCTGATCACCGACAAGCTCGACGCCCAGACGCCCGATCCGCAGGTCGCCGTCTCGCGCGTGGCGGGCGACGGCTCCACCGTCTCGCTGACCGGCACGATCGGCGGTCAGGGCGTCTACGCGATCGAACGTCCGACCCGCACCCTCTCGGCGATGATCGCCCGTGCAGGCGGCGTCTCCATCGATCCCGCGATTGCACGGGTCACGGTGACCCGCAAGACCGGCCAGACTGGCACCGTCTGGCTCTCGGATCTCTATTCCAATCCGCAGATGGATATCGCCCTGCGCAATGGCGACAAGATCCTGATCGAGAAAGATACCCGCGCCTTCACCGCCCTCGGCGCGACCGGCACGCAGGCGCGTGTGCCCTTCGAGACGAAGACCCTCTCGGCCCTCGAGGCCATCGCCACCGTGGGCGGCTTGCAGACCAGCACCGCCGATCCGACCGGCGTCTTCGTCTTCCGCAACGAGCCGCAGGAGATCGCCCGCGCCGTCCTTGGCCGCGACGATCTCGTGGGCGACCAGCGCATGGTCTATGTCCTCAACCTGACCGAGCCCAACGGGATGTTCATGGCCCGCGACTTCGCCATCCGCGATGGTGATACGGTTTATGTGACCGAAGCACCCTATGTCCAATGGTCGAAGACGCTCTCGGCGCTGACCGGCTCGCTGGGCACGGTCAATACGCTGAACAATCTGGCCAATTAATGCCTCTGGCCGAAGATGACGATATGGCCGCCGGGGTTCCCCGGCGGCTTTTCTTCTATAATGGCGGTTTTTTGCGCCAGCCCCGTTTGCGCCGGATCCTCAAGGCCGCAGGCCATAGCCTGCATCTGGGCCTCCCGTCCACGGGGGATGGCGTGGTCGTCTGGGGCCGCTCGCCCTATGCAAAGCGCGGTGAGGCCATCGCGGCCCGCACAGGTGCGACGCTGGTCCGGCTGGAGGATGCCTTTCTCAGATCGGTGCGGACAGGGCGCGAGGGGGACCCGCCGCTGGGGCTGATGATTGACCCGCTGGGGGTGCATTTCGATGGCACCCGCCCCTCGCGGATCGAGATGCTGCTGGCAAAGGCCCCGTTGGATGATGCGGCCCTCCTAACCCGCGCACGCCAAGGGATCGACCGCCTCAAGGCGCTTGATCTTTCCAAATACAACGCCTTCGATCCCTCCCTGCAGCCCCCCGCTCCAGGTTATGTGCTGGTGATCGACCAGACCCAGGGCGATGCCTCTATCACCTATGGCGCGGCGTCCGCGCGGACCTTCCGCGAGATGCTGGCCGTGGCGCGGATCGAGAACCCTAAGGCGCGCATCCTTATCAAGACCCATCCCGAGACCCGTGCGGGGTTGCGCGCAGGCCATTACGGCCCCGAGAATTGCGCTGCGCTGACCGAGCTGGTCAGCGCGCCCCATTCGCCATGGGCGCTTCTGGAGGGAGCGATCGCTGTCTATACCGTCTCCTCGCTGATGGGCTACGAGGCAATCCTTGCGGGACACAAACCACGGGTCTTCGGCCAGCCTTTCTATGCCGGATGGGGGTTAAGCCTTGACGAAAACGCCCCCCCGCGCCGCGCGCGCCGCCTGACCCGCGCACAGATCTTCGCCGTCTCGCACCTCATGGCACCGACTTGGTTCGACCCGTGCCACAACCGGATCTGCAGCTTCGAGGAGGCCACCAACCAGCTCGCCGCCCAGACCCGCGCCTACCGCGAGGACCAGCACGGCTATAGAATGACCGGCATGAGCCGCTGGAAGCACAAACATCTGCGGCAGGTCTATGGCGACTACGGGAAGGTCGGCTTCGGGCAAGCCACGGGGGCGGGCCAGCCCGTCCATTGGGCGTCCAAACCCGGCAGGCCCGAGGGCGCGTGGCGGATGGAGGACGGCTTCCTGCGCTCCCGTGGCCTCGGCGCAAAACTGACGCCGCCCCTGTCGCTGGTGACCGACCGGCAGGGGATCTATTACGACCCGTCCGCCCCCTCGGATTTGGAAGAGCTGATCGCCCGTCCGATTTCGGAGCCCGAGCGTCGGCGCATCGAGGCGCTGCTGGACCGGATCGTGAAGGCGGGTCTGTCGAAATACAACCTCACCGGCGCACGGCCTACCTTGCCCGAGGGCCATCGGATCCTCGTGCCCGGACAGGTGGAGGATGACGCCTCGATCCTGAAGGGTAGCCCGAGCACGCAGAGCAATCTGGCGCTTCTCGAGCGGGTGCGCAGCGAGAACCCGCAAGCGGTGGTGATCTACAAGCCCCATCCCGATGTCGAGGCAGGGCTGCGTAAAGGCGCGGTCGCGCCACAGGATCTGGCGCGTCTGGCCAATCAGGTCTGCGCGGATGCCGACGGGGTCGCGCTGATCGAGGCCTGTGACGAGGTCTGGACGATGACTTCGCTCATGGGGTTCGAGGCGCTGATCCGCGGCAAGCCGGTGACGTGCCTCGGCACACCTTTCTATGCCGGCTGGGGGCTGACGCGCGATCTGCAGCCCGCGCCCGCCCGCCGATTGGCGCGGCCCGATCTGTGGCAGCTGGCCCATGCCACGCTGATCGCCTATCCGCGCTATCGCGATCCGGTCAGCGGGCTGCCCTGCCCGCCCGAAGTGGCCGTGGACAGGCTGGCGGCATCGCTCCCCGCGCCTATCGGGCTTCGGATCTTATCGAAACTTCAGGATCTACTGAAACCGCCCAGAGGTTAGGTCCGCCGCCAGCGGTGGAACACATCGCCACCGATCTCGCGCTGGCTGACAAGCTGGTAGTGCGGGGCCTGATCCAGCGCCTCCAGCCCCATCGGGCCAAGGGCCGCGCGGCCATCTCCGCCCAGAACCTTGCCTGCGGTAAAGCCGATCAGCTCATCGACCAGCCCCGCCTGCATCAGGGCCGCCGCAAACCGCCCGCCGCCCTCGCAGAAGACCCGCGTGAGCCCAGCCGCCCCAAGCGCCGCCATCAGCGCCTTTGGGTCGAGCCCGCCCGCGCCAAGTGGCACCTGCGTAAGATCCGCCCCCTGCCCGTGCCAATAGGCCCGCGCCTCCGCCGGCGCATCGGGGCCATGGACCAGCCAGAGCGGCGCATCGGAAACAGAGCCCGCCAAGCGGGCGCGCGGCAGATCGAGCCGTGAGGCCGCCACCACCCGCACCGGCTGCCGGATCGGGGTAAAATTACGCACTGTCAGCAGAGGATCATCGGCGCGCGCCGTCTCCCCGCCCACCATGACCGCATCGAACTCGGCGCGCAGTGCATGCACATGCGCGCGGGCTTGCGCGGAGGTGATCCATTGACTCTGGCCGTTGGACAGGGCGATCCGGCCATCGAAAGAAGTGGCGAGTTTCAGCGCCAGCCAGGGACGTCCATGTTCGATCCGTGACAGAAAACCGGCCTGAAGCGCGCGTGCCTCGGCCTCGAGCGTGCCTTCCGTGACAGAGATCCCCGCCTCGCGCAGCATGGCATGACCGCGCCCGGCCACCCGCGGATCGGGGTCGGTCTGCGCCGAGACCACCCGCGCGACCCCGGCCTCGATCAGCCCCAGCGAACAGGGCGGCGTATGACCATAATGCGAACAGGGTTCGAGCGTGACATAGGCCGTAGCACCGTGCGCGGCCTCGCCCGCCTGCGCCAGCGCATGGCGTTCGGCATGGGGACGCCCGCCCGGCTGGGTCCAGCCGCGCCCCACGATCACGCCATCCTTCACCAGCACGCAGCCCACCGCAGGGTTGGGCCATGTATTGCCAAGACCCCGCCGCGCAAGCGACAGGGCCAACCGCATGAACCGTTCGTCCGCCTGCATCAGTCAGGCGTGCCCGGACGCAGCTCGGAGACGAATTTGTCGAAATCGTCCGCTTCTTGGAAGTTTTTGTAAACGCTGGCAAAGCGCACATACCCGACCGTATCGATACGGGCCAGCGCCTCCATGACGATCTCGCCGATCGTCTTCGAGGGGATATCCGTGTCGCCCATGCTTTCCAGCCGCCGCACGATGCCGGAGATCATCTGGTCGATGCGCTCGGGGTCTACGGGACGCTTCTGCATGGCGATCCGGATAGACCGCTCCAGCTTGGTGCGCTCGAAATCCTCACGCTTGCCATTGGTTTTCACCACGACAAGATCGCGCAACTGGACCCGCTCATAGGTCGTGAACCGTCCACCACAGGCGGGGCAAAAACGCCTGCGCCGGATCGCGACATGATCTTCGGCCGGACGCGAGTCCTTTACCTGCGTATCAACATTTCCGCAAAACGGGCAGCGCATCGCGTCCCCCTTTTCCTGTAAAAACCGCCTCTATGGGGTCTAATGCCCCACTTATCCACAAGACTATAGGGGAGACGCGAATCATTGGGTAGCCATAAAGTGACGCTACCAAATCATGTAGATACGGACCTGTGGCCGATCAGACTCAGCGCAGCATTGCGGTGATATGACGGCTATGGGGATTATCGCGATGCTCGAAGAGATAGACCCCCTGCCATGTGCCCAGAGCCATGCGCCCGTCGAGAACCGGGATCTGCAGCGAGACCGGCAGAAGTGCCGCCTTCACATGGGCGGGCATATCGTCGGGGCCCTCATAGGTATGCACCATCCACGACTGGCTCGGGTCCGTCGTGGGTGGCACAAGCCGGTGGAAAAAACCCTTCAGATCCGTCTGCACATCGGGGTCGGCATTTTCCTGAATGAGGAGACTGGCCGAGGTATGGCGGATAAACAGCGTCAGCAGTGCCTCGGAAGGGGCCACCTCCGCCACCCATGCGGCCAGCTCGCGTGTGACCTCGTAAAGCCCTTGCCCGCGGGTCTGCACCCGAAAGTCCCGATGCGCCATGGAGGTTACTCCGAAACGGGGCGCGGATCGCTACGGTCGCTGGCGAGGATCGCCAAGCATTCGGGATTAACATCCATGATACGCCGTTCCTTGGCCCATGCCGCGTCAAGCGCCGCCGCATCCAGATCGCGTTTGCGCGTGGCCCAGGGGCGCATCGTGCCGTTACCGATCCCGCTTACAAGATTATAAGTGCCGTCCTTCGGGTCTTCGACATAGAGGAAGCAGGTCCCCGGCTGATCCATCGACGGACCGCTATTATGCATCATGAAGGCCGGACGGCCATTGGCATCCAGCGTGCAGCCCGCCAGAAGCGGCAGGCACAACAGGGACAGGAATCTACGCGTCATTTTCACCTCTGGGCTGCAACTTGTTAAGGCATAGCAAGCAAGAGGCAAGTTGAAAAGATTAGCTGGCAAATGCCGTTCGGGCATCTGCGATCTGTGGCCCATTCGCCTTGGCCCAGTCGATGAGCCCGATCAGCGGCGGCAGAAGCGAATGCCCCATCGCGGTCAGGCTGTATTCGACGCTGGGGGGCTTGGTGGCAAAGACCGCGCGCGAGATCAGCCCGTCGCGCTCCAGATCACGCAGGCTCTGGGTCAGCATCCGCTTGGAAATATCGGGCAGCGCTTTCGAGAGTTGCGAGAACCGGCGCGGCCCTTCGGCCAGCTCCAGCACGATCAGCGTCGTCCATTTGGCGGCCAAATGGTCGAGCACATGGCGCACCGGACAATCGGCCAGATCGCGCCCTTTGGCATCCAGCAATATCTCTGCCTGCGTCATGATGGTTCCCTCTGTGTTACCTTGTTCACGAAACCTGCCTCCTTCCCACGGGGGCCTTTGGTCTCTAAACGAGACCTATACTAGATTCGTAACCGAAGGAACAGACAATGCGTTACATGGTCACCGGAGCATCCGGCCAGCTCGGCTCTACCGTTCTCGAACAGCTTTCCACCCGCGTCGCGAAATCCGACATCACCGCACTCGTGCGCCGTGAAGCGGCCGCAACTGCTCTGGCCGCCCAGAGCTATGGCACGGCTGTAGCCTCCTATGACGATGTCGAGGCGCTGACTGCCGCCTTCAAAGGCGTCGACCGCCTTCTGTTGATCTCGGGCTCCGAGGTCGGCCAGCGCGCGCGCCAGCATGGCAATGTGGTGGCTGCGGCCAAGGCGGCGGGCGTGGGCTTTATCGCCTATACCTCGCTCCTGCAGGCAACCGTGTCCCCGATGATCCTTGCGGTCGAGCATAAAGCCACCGAAGAGGCGCTGGCCGCCTCGGGCATCCCCTATGCGCTGCTGCGCAATGGCTGGTATTCGGAAAACATGCTGGGAGGGCTCGATTATGCCGTGGAGCATGGCGCGATGATCGGTGCTTCGGGCGAGGGCCGTTATGCCTCGGCCCCGCGTGCAGATTATGCCGAAGCCGCAGCGATCGTACTGGCGGGGGGCGATCACGCGGGCAAGGTCTACGAACTGGCGGGCGATGCGGGCTATACGGGCGCCGAACTGGCGGCAATGGTCGCCAAAGCCTCGGGCAAGCCGGTGGCCTATGCCGATCTGCCGCCTGCCGAGTACAAGGCCGCGCTCGTTGGCGCAGGCATCCCCGACGGTTTTGCCGATGTGCTGGTCGACAGCTCGGTGCGCGCGGGAGAAGGCTGGCTGGATGACAGCTCGAAGACCCTCTCGGGCCTTCTGGGCCGCCCGACCGAGCCGATGGCCGAGACGGTCGCAAAGGCCCTCTGACGCGATAGGCGGGGGCCGGATCTTCCGGCCCCCGCTTTCGGATTGCGCGCAAAGATACATCTCAATCACACGTTGTCTTCGTAATTCTCCTCCCCGATAGTCGGATCACGCGCTTGATGATCTGTCATTTCGCACCGCCTCGTTGCGGGAATGGAGGAGCTGTCGTGAAACCTGCCCTGACTGCCGAGAAAGCCGCAGCCCTCGTTCCCGAGGGGGCCACCGTGATGATCGGTGGGTTCATGGGCGTAGGCTCGCCCCACCGCCTGATCGACGCGCTTGTGGCCGCGGGTGTGAGAGACCTCACCGTTATCGCCAATGACACCTGCCGCCCGAATGAGGGGATCGGCAAGCTGATCGCCGCGCGGGCCATCCGCCATGTCATTGCCTCGCATATCGGACTGAACCCCGAGACACAGGCCCAGATGATTGCGGGCGAGATCGAGGTCGAGCTGGTTGCGCAGGGCACGCTGGCCGAGCGGATCCGCGCCGCCGGCATGGGCCTTGGCGGTGTGCTGACGCCCACCGGCGTGGGCACACGGATCGCCGAGGGCAAGGAGGTGCTGACGATTGATGGCAAGGCGTTCCTGCTTGAAAAGCCGCTCCGCGCCGATTTCGCCCTGATTGCCGCGCATGAGGCCGATTATGTTGGCAATCTCACCTATTCGATGACCGCCCATAACTTCAATCCGGTGATGGCGCTGGCCGCAACCACTGTCATCGCCGAACCCGGCCTGATCGTGCCGGTGGGGGCGATCCCGCCGGACGGCGTAAAGACCCCCGGTGTGCTGGTCGATCACCTGCTGGAAAGGGCACATTGATGGAGCCGAAAGAACTCATCGCTCGACGTGTTGCGCAAGAGATCCAGCCGGCAACGCTGGTCAATCTGGGGATCGGCCTGCCCTCGCTGGTGGCGGCCTATGTCCCGCCCGAGAGGAATGTCTTCTTTCAGGCCGAAAACGGCGTGATCGGGCTGGGCACGCGCCCGCCGGACGGGATGGAAGACCCCGATCTGACCGATGCGGGCGGCACGTTTGTGACTGCCGTGCCGGGAGCGGCGTCCATTGATAGCGCGATGAGCTTCGGGCTGATCCGTGGCGGGCATCTGGATGTGACGGTGCTGGGCGGGTTGCAGGTGGATGCGCGCGGCTATCTTGCCAACTGGATGGTGCCCGGCAAGCGCATCCCCGGAATGGGCGGCGCGATGGATCTGGTGGCGGGGGCCAAACGGGTTATCGTGGCGATGCAGCATGCTGCCAATGGCGCGCCGAAGATCGTCACGCGATGCACCCTGCCGCTCACGGCCGAGCGCCGCGTGAGCCTGATCGTCACTGATCTGGCCGTGATCGAGCCGCGCGAGAACGGGCTGCATCTGATCGAGCGGGCGCCGGAAGTGAGCGTGGCCGAGATCGAGGCACTAACCGAAGCCCCTCTGATCCATGCAGGAGATGTGCCCGAAATGCGGTTCGGCTAGCCCCTATCCGGTGATGTTGAAACCGCCGTCGATGTAATGCAGTCCGCCGGTGATATTGGCAGCCTCGGCGCTCGCCAGAAAGGCCGCATAGGCCCCGCAATCCTCGATCGTGGCAAGCTGATGGGTGGGCGCACGGGCGCTGGCGGCATCCATCATCTCGTCGAAATGCGCAATTCCGCTGGCGGCACGCGTCTTGAGCGGACCGGGCGAGAGCGCGTGTACGCGGATACCTTTGGGCCCGAGTTCCGCCGCCATATAGCGCGAGACCGATTCCAGCGCGGCCTTGACCGGCCCCATGATATTGTAATCCTTCACGACCTTCTCGGCGCCGTAGAAGCTGACAGTCATACAGGTGCCACCCTGCCCCATCAGCGGCTCGGCGCGGCGGACCAGTTCGATAAAACTCCCGACCGAGATATCCATCGCCTGCGTGAACCCCGTGCGCGAGCAATCGGTTACGCGGCCATGCAGATCCTCCTTCGGGCAAAAGGCGATGGAATGCAAAAGCGTATCGAGCCGCCCCCATTTGGCGGTGATCTGCACAAAGAGATCCGTCAGCTGGTCTGGGTCGGACACATCGAGCGGAGCAAAGATCTCTGCCCCCAGCTCCTCTGCCAGCGGGCGCACATATTTCTCGGCCTTTTCATTGAGATAGGTGATCGCCAGATCCGCCCCTTGGGCCTTCAGCGCCTTGGCGCAGCCATAGGCGATGGAGCTCTCGTTGGCGATCCCAACGATCAGGGCTTTCTGACCGGCAAGCGAGAACATGGGCTGGCTCCTTCGATGTCCGCAGAGGGTGAAGGCCGGAAAACCTGGCCGAAACGCATACATGGAACACGGCCCATCATGCCGAGCCTGCGCCGGATTTCCAGCTTTTTCCGCACCGCAGCGTCAGGCGAAGGCCGGACGCATTTCCTCGACCATTGCCGAACGGATCAGGTCCAGCACTGGCGGGTCCACATCATAGCGACGCAGGTGGATGCGGTAGGGGCGCGGGGTATACCACCAGCTGAGTTTCAGCGCGGGGGTGGCGGCGGTGACCGACATCACATGCTGGCGCAGCGCGCCGCGCAGATTACGGCTGCAGGCCCCCACATGCAGCACCTGTGACCCGCTGCCGGTGGGCTGCAAGATCTTCAGCCGGTGGCGGTTCTGCGGTGTCAGGTTCTGGCGATAGAGCGTAAAAGCCTCCGCCGTCTCCGCCGGATCGCCCAGATCCTCGATCAGATAGATCGCGCCACATTCCCACGGGAAGCGGGCGTCCAGATCCTCGCCCCAATGGGCATTCTCGAGCGTTACCGCCTCGCTGAAATGCGCAGCGCGCGCGGTTTCCACCACGCGCGCGATACGATCCAGCGGGCCTTCAATCGTTTCTGGCCACATAGGTTATTGGTCGAGGAACGACCGCAGCTTGCGCGAGCGCGAGGGGTGCTTCAGCTTGCGCAGCGCCTTCGCCTCGATCTGACGGATCCGCTCGCGCGTCACCGAGAACTGCTGACCCACTTCTTCGAGCGTATGGTCGGTATTCATGCCGATGCCGAAACGCATCCGCAGAACCCGTTCCTCGCGCGGGGTGAGCGAGGCCAGAACCCGCGTGGTGGTTTCCTTGAGGTTTTCCTGAATCGCGCTGTCGAGCGGCAGCACGGCATTCTTGTCCTCGATGAAATCGCCCAGCTGGCTGTCTTCCTCGTCCCCGATCGGGGTTTCGAGCGAGATCGGCTCCTTGGCGATCTTCATCACCTTGCGGACCTTCTCGAGCGGCATCTGCAGCTTTTCGGCCAGTTCTTCCGGCGTCGGCTCGCGGCCGATCTCGTGCAGCATCTGACGACCGGTGCGGACCAGCTTGTTGATCGTTTCGATCATGTGCACCGGAATACGGATGGTGCGCGCCTGATCGGCGATCGAGCGGGTGATCGCCTGACGGATCCACCAGGTCGCATAGGTCGAGAACTTGTAGCCGCGGCGATATTCGAACTTATCCACAGCCTTCATCAGGCCGATATTCCCTTCCTGGATAAGATCGAGGAATTGCAGACCGCGGTTGGTGTATTTCTTGGCGATCGAGATCACCAGACGGAGGTTGGCCTCGACCATCTCCTTCTTGGCGGCGCGCGCCTCTTTCTCGCCCTTCTGGACCTGATTCACGATGCGGCGGAACTCGGTGATATCCACACCGATATAGGTCCCGATCTGGGCCATATCGCCACGCAGCTCTTCCACCTTGTCGCGATATTTCTCCATCAGGACCTGCCAGCCACGGCCGGGTTTGGCAGCCATTGCATCGACCCAGGTCGGGTCCAGCTCGTAGCCACGATAGGATTCCACGAATTCGCGGCGGTTGATACGGGCCTGATCAGCCAGTTTCACCATCGCCGAATCGGTCGACATGATACGGCGGTTAATCCCGTAAAGCTGATCGATCAGCGCCTCGATCCGGTTGTTATGCAGATGAAGCGAGTTCACCAACTCGACGATCTCGGAGCGCTTCTTCTGATAGGCCGCCTCATCGGAGACCGAGAAGGTGCCATCCTCGTTCAGGGTGGCCGACATCCGCATATCCTGCATTTCGGCCAGATCGTCATAAAGCAGCGCGATGGATTCGAGCGTCTCGAGAACACGCGGCTTCAGCGCGGCTTCCATCGCAGCGAGCGACATGTTGGGCGCGTCGTCCTCATCCTCGTCATCCGAATCGATCGGATTGCCGTCGGCGTCGAATTCCTGCGTCTTTTCGGCAGGGCGCACCTGCGCATCACCACCGCCGACGCCACCAACGACATGCTCGTCATCCTCGCCCTCTTCATCGAGCGAGCGGCCGAAGGTCGCATCGAGGTCGATCACGTCGCGCAGCAGAATGTCTTCTTCCAGAAGTTCGTCACGCCAGATCGTGATCGCCTGGAAGGTCAGCGGGCTTTCGCACAGCCCGGCGATCATGGTGTTCCGGCCCGCCTCGATCCGCTTGGCGATGGCGATCTCGCCCTCGCGCGACAGCAGTTCCACCGAGCCCATCTCGCGCAGATACATCCGAACGGGGTCATCGGTGCGGTCCAACGTCTCGCCGGAGCCTGACGAAAGCGCGACCTCGCGCGAACCCCCGCCAACAGTGGCCAGCGCACCGCCGGAAGAGGAGCCGTCATTCTCGGACGCATCCTCGTCTGCTTCCTCGTCCTCGATCACATTGATGCCCATCTCTGAGAGCATCGACATGACGTCCTCGATCTGGTCGCCCGACACCTGATCGGGCGGCATGACCGCGTTCAGCTGGTCATAGGTGATGTAACCTTTTTCCTTGGCCTCGGCGATCATGCGTTTGACCGCCGTCTTCGACATGTCGAAGGACGTACCATCGTCATTGGCGGTATTAGGCTTGTTATCGTCGATGTCTTTGGCGGCCATGGGCGCTCCTTGATCGGCTTGGGCTGTAGCACGGCTAGGGCGGGTACGAATCATATCCCGCTGTATTATCGAATCATTCGACCGAATCACAGGGGGGTGAATCGATCATATTCAGGGCGTTGCATCACCGCGTCATTTTTTCTTCCGCCATATCTCTTGATCGATGACCGATTGCAAATACGCCGAAAGCGCGGCCCGGTCTTCCCCCATATCACTCGTATCATCCAGTTTTGAACGCGACGCCTTCTGTTTTTGTCGCGTTGCTTGGCTCAGGCGCCATGTCAGCCCTTCATCGGCGACGCCTTCCAAGTCTTCCATCGCATCTTCCACTTCGGCCCGCACGGCCCGTTCGGCGTCGAGTTTTGCCAGTTCTTCGGCCAGACACATACGCGCAAGCGCCGTATCCGTAACCTTCACCACGGGCGGCGCGCTACGGAGATGGGGCAAACTCATCATATTTTCAAGATAGTCCCCCATCTGATTTTGCAAGAGCCGCGTCAATTCTTCCGGCTCAAGCCCCAGATTCCGGAGCATCAGATTGCGTAACCGGTCGTGATCGGGATTGGCAAAGGGTGCATTTTCCAGCTGTGCCTCGAACTCGGCCACCAGCCGTGGATGCGAAACAAAGATCGCCAGCACCATCGCCGCGCGCAGATTTTCGGCCACCGCCGCATCCTGCGCCACGGCCAGCATGGAGTTGCGGGTCTGCTCGAGCGGCAGCGCGGGCAGCTTGCCCCAACCGCCCCGCCCGCCATTGCGGCCCTGTGGATAATTACGGCGGAAATTACCACCGCCTTGTTGATAATCCTGTTGATAGCTCTGTGAGTAAGCCCCACGGCCCGAGAAATCCCGCTCGGGCTCGCGGCCCAGCCCGAACAGTTCGCGGCGCTTCTGGCGGATTTCCTCACCATAATGCGCGCGAATCGAGGGATCCTTGATCTGCGAGATTGCCGCGCGCAGTTCCTTGTCGAGCGCGGCTTTGCGCTCGGGGCTGTCGAACACACGCCCCTCGATGGCACGGCTCCACATCAGCTCGATCATCGGACGCGCGGTCTTCAGCACCTCGGCCATCGCCTCGCGCCCCTTGGCCTTGATCAGATCGTCGGGGTCCTGTCCTTCGGGCATGATCGCGATGCGCAGCCCCTTGCCCGCCTCCATCAGCGGCAGTGCAAGATCGATCACCCGATGGGCAGCGCGGATACCGGCCGTATCACCATCAAGCGCGATGACCGGCTCGTCATGGATACGCCACAAAAGCTGTAACTGGGTCTCGGTGACAGCGGTGCCCAGAGGCGCTACCGCGCCACCAAACCCCGCCTCCACGAGCGCGATCACATCCATATAGCCTTCACAGACCACAAGCTGCGCCCCCTTGCCGCACGCCTCGCGGGCGGGCCCGTGATTATAGAGCGAGCGGCCCTTGTCAAAGAGTTCGGTCTCGGGCGAATTCAGATACTTGGCGTTATCATTGGGGTCCATCGCCCGCCCGCCAAAGCCGATACACCGCCCGCGGGGGTCCCGGATCGGATAGATGATGCGGTTGCGGAAGACATCATAGGGCTGCTTTCCCTTGGTCGAGGCCTTGGCGAGCCCCGCACCGATGATCAGGTCTTCGGCGATTCCCTTGGCGCGCAGCGTATCCCACAGGCCCTGCCAGCCATCGGGGGCAAAACCTATCTCGAAACGCGCCTGCGCCTCGGGGCCCAACTTGCGCCGTGCGAGATAGTCGCGCGCACCCTGCCCCGCCTGCGTGTTGAGCATCAGACGGTAGAATTTCAGCGCCTCTTCCATGACCTTGGCAAGCTCGGTCCGGCGGTCGGATTTCTCCTGCGCCCGCGGATCGCGGGCGGGCATCTGCATCCCCGCCTCGGTGGCGAGGATCTCGACCGCTTCCATGAACCCGACATTCTCGGTCTCGCGCACGAAGGTCAGCGCGTCACCTTTGGCATGGCAGCCAAAACAGTAATAGTAGCCTTTGCGATCATCCACATGGAAAGACGCGGATTTTTCCTGATGGAACGGGCACGGTGCCCACATATCGCCCTTGGCCTGATTGGACTTGCGATTATCCCACATGACTTTCCGCCCGATCACCTGCGAGATCGAGAGGCGGTTGCGTAGTTCGTCGAGGAATCCTGGCGGCAAGCTCATAGGGAGTATATCGGCGCAGTTCGCGCCCCTGTCCAGAGGGTGCGGGATCAAGTTGACGCAAAATTCTCCGGCCTGCCGCCGGATCCGATCCGACATGTTTTGGCCGCAAAGCATCAAAAAAGTGCCGAGATAGCTAAAATACGCGCTAGATTCAGGCCGCTTTGCCTACCGTGATTGATCCAATCTGAACAGTTCGCTGCAATCCTCCCTGAATGCTCAACACAAACACCATTCCTGCCCGAGAATTGCCCCAATTCTGCCCCATGCAAAAGATTAAGAAGACATGAAGAAGTAGCCTCGTTACACGTCCCCCTCTGCCCGCCCGGAGTTCGTCCAATGGTCCATAGCCGCACCCGCCTGCCCGATATGGCCTGCCGGAGCCTACGGCCTGCCATGCGGATGCGCGACGAGGAAACCGGCGCGATCCTTCCGCTGACGATCATCCTGCTGACGGTGCTGCTGGTCCTCTCGGGCGTGGCGCTCGACTTCATGCATTTCGAAGCCCGCCGGACCCAGATCCTTGCGGTCCTTGACCGTGCCTCCCTTGCAGCCGCCTCGCTAAGCCAGGAACTCGATCCCGAGCTTGTGGTGGATGACTATCTCAAGAAAGCGGGGCTCGAGGATGTCGACCGGACCGTGACCGTCACCGAAGGTAGCTACGGGGAATGGCGCAGGGTCCGCATCGAGGCGACCGATACCATGACGACGAGCTTCATGGGACAACTCGCGCAGATCGGCATCAAGACGCTCTCCACCAAGATCGTCAGCGAGGCCTATGAGGCCATCGGCAATGTCGAGGTCTCGTTGGTGCTCGACGTGTCGGGCTCGATGGCGACCGATGTCGGTGACGGCGTGACCCGCCTCGCGGCCCTGCAGGAGGGCGCGGATACATTCGTGGACCAGATGTTTACCAAGGTGCAGCCCGAAAACGCCCCCGATGGACGGCTGTCGATCTCGGTCATCCCCTATAACCAGCAGGTCGTTCTGGGCGATGATCTGGCGGCACAGTTCAACCTGTCCACCGAACAGACGGACACGACCTGTGGTGATGTCTTCCTGCTGCCGACCGATACCATCGCCATCAGCCCGACCACTGCGATCCAGCGCACGATGTCGGGCGACAGCCTCGATTACTATGTGCGCTTCGGCTATAATGCCGACAACTATAACGGATGGCAGTTCCCCTATCACACCTGGGTGTCGAACTGTGACGAGCAAAGCTACTCCCCGGTCCTGCCCTTCAGCAATTCACAGACCGACATCGAGAAAAAGATCGGCAGCCTGAAGGCCAGTGGCGATACGGCCATCGATATCGGTGCGCGCTGGGGTCTGGCACTGCTTGATCCTGCGGCCCAGCCGGTCGTCGACAATCTGATCAGCGAAGGGGACGTGGACTCCTCCCTCGACGCCCGCCCCTATGAGTACGACCTTGATGGCACGGCAGATATCGACGACCGTTCGATCAAGGTAATGGTCCTGATGACGGATGGCGAGAATACCGGGTCGTTCAGCATCAAACAGAAATATCAAAGCGGACCCTCCGAACTCTACTCGACCAAAAGCGCGGATTCGCTGAACCCTGCCGATTCCGGCTCCACCAACAGCTCCACGACCAGCGAATGGGACTCGCTCTACTGGCACGACGATAGCTACAGCACCACCAAATGGTATCGTCTGACCAACAAGAAGTGGTATTACCGCGACAGCAATGGCTTCTACACGACCTCCACATCCCGTTATGGCGGCACACAGAAGAATTATGTCTCCGACACGGGCAAGCTCTACCAAATCGACTGGTCGACGGTCTGGGGCAAACTCAATTTCCGGCACGAATACGTTGCCTACACCTATTTCGATGCAGTCTATAAGACCATCAAACGCAGCACATCTTTCCCGGGCACCTACGCCGTTTTTTCCGATGGCAACACCTTCACCAAAAAGGACACGGCGCTTAAGGCGATCTGCACCACCGCGAAAGCCAATGACATCCTGATCTATACGCTCGCGGTCGATGCCCCCGATAACGGTGCCGCTATATTGAAATCCTGTTCGTCGGGCGATGGCTATTACTATGACATCACCTCAGACGAACTGACCGATGCCTTCGCCGAGATCGCTGCCTCGATCAACTCGCTACGCCTGACGAATTGAGGGAAGACGATGCGACGAAGCCTACTCGGACGTTTCCACCACGACCAATCCGGCGCCAGCACGGTGGCCGCGGCCATCGTGCTGCCCTTCTTCCTGATGTTCGTCTTTGCGGGTGTGCAGATCTTTGTGCTGCAGAGCAAACAGACCATGCTCGACCGCGGTCTCGAGATTACCGCGCGCAACCTGCGACTGCAGACCTATGGCAGCACTTTCCCCTCCCAGGAAAAGATCAAGAGCAATATGTGCCGCAATATCGGCCTAATCAAGAACTGCACAGACCAGCTGACCATCGAGCTTGTCGCCGTCGACCGGAGCACATGGACCGCTCCCGACTGGAGCACGACGGCCATCTGTCATGATTATAGCGACGGCAAGGCACTAGATGCGAAACCCGTCCTCCAGCAGGGCACCGAGAACCAGATCATGCTGATGCGGGCCTGTCTCAAAGTGCCTTCCCTGCTGACAGACACGCTGATGAATATCTCTGCCGCGAGCATTCTGAAATGGGCGATGCTTGCCAAGGATGATGACGGAGAGATGAACCTCGTATCGATCACTGTCTTTGCCAACGAACCGATCCAGCAATGATACGCCTCCGCCTCTCCCGCTTGCGCCACAATGAAGACGGCTCGATCCCGATCGAGGCGGTCTTCGGCTATCTGATCCTGACCGTCTGGGTCTTTCTGGCCTTCCAGTTCTACGATGCGTTCCGCACCAAAGGCGAGGTCGCCCGCGCGTCCTATGATGTGGCCGATATCCTCTCGCGCGAGCGTTCGGCCATCGGCCCCGCCTATATCGCGGGGATGAAGAAGGTCTTCGACTTTGCGTCGCGGTCCAGCTTCGACGGGCAGACCTCACTGCGGGTCACCCTCATCACATGCGGCGCGAAGAACAATACCAATGTCTGCGACGGGGTGGACAAGTTTGTCGGTGTGGACGAATCCTATTCGCCTGACGGGCTGACACCGCAAACGAAGAAATCCCTGAAAACACAGGCGGACCGTATTCCGATCCTCGGTGCGGGCGATACAGCGGTCATTGTCGAGACGATCTATCGCTACCGCCCGCCCTTCAATCTCAGCAATCTCGTGCTTCTCCTGCCGGGCAGTGGCGGCACCCAGAGCACGTTCAATGTCGGCATGGAACAGAGCGCCGACGGGATCCCTATCGGGAACTTCATCGTGACCCGTCGGCGTGGCACCGCCATCACTTGGGATGACGCATTCTGATCGTGTCAATGGACCCCGATCGGGCTGGTCAAGACCTGCGGCCCTGCCTATGGTCGGTCCTGCCCCGTCGGAAGGAGAATCGATGCGACATCTGCCCTGCCTCGCCCTGATCCCGCTGCTCTGCGCCGCGCTTTCGGCCTGTGGCGGAGGGCCGATGATGGACGGCGGCTATCCCGAGCTTCTTCCCCTCGACCAGATTCTCACCCCCACGCCCGAGCCCGATTACACCGCAAGCCGGGCGCTCGAAGCACGGGCCGACGCGCTCAGGGCCGAGGCCGAGGCGCTGCGCAATGCCCCGACCGGCGAGAACTGAGCTTCACCTCGCTGTCGCCACCTGATGGATCTCTGCCGTGCCTTGCCGACGATGCGCGTTGCACGGACAGGGTTTTCCGGCTAACAGACCCCAACTCTGACCAATTCCGATGAGGTATCTCATGTCCACACAGCCCGCGACCGGCCCCGCTCTTCGTCTCGGCATTGCCGGCCTTGGCACAGTGGGGATCGGCGTCGTCAAGATTGTCCAGCGCCATGCCGAGCTGCTGGCCGCCCGCACGGGCCGTCGCGTGGAAATCACCGCCGTTTGCGCCCGTGACCGGACCAAGAACCGCGATGCCGATCTGTCGGGCTACGCCTGGGAAACCGACGCGGTCAGCCTTGCCAAGCGCGACGACATTGATGTTTTCGTCGAGCTGATGGGCGGCCATGAAGGTGCCGCAAAGGACGCGACCGAAGCCGCCCTGAAAACCGGCAAGGATGTGGTCACCGCCAATAAGGCGCTGCTGGCCCATCACGGGCAGGCGCTGGCAGAACTGGCCGAGAGCCTTGGCCGCGTGATCCGTTTCGAGGCGGCGGTTGCCGGTGGCATCCCCGTGATCAAGACCTTGACCGAAGGCATGGCCGGCAACCAGATCCGCCGCGTCATGGGCGTGATGAACGGCACCTGCAACTACATCCTGACGCGGATGGAGGATGCGGGCCTGCCCTATGCGACCGTATTCGAGGAAGCCCGCCAGCTGGGCTATCTGGAAGCCGACCCCAATCTCGATGTGGGCGGCATCGATGCCGGTCACAAGCTCTCGCTTCTGGCCTCCATCGCCTTCGGCACCAAGGTGGCCTTCGATGATGTGGTCCTCGAAGGTATCGGGCGCATCTCGATCGACGATATCCGTCGTGCGGGCGATATGGGCTACAAGATCAAGCTGCTGGGCGTGGCGCAGATGACGGGCCGTGGCCTCGAGCAGCGTATGACCCCCTGCCTCGTGCCTGCCACCTCGGCCTTGGGCCAGCTTTCGGGCGGCACGAATATGGTGGTCATCGAAGGCGATAGCGTGGGCCAGATCGTGCTGAGGGGCGCAGGCGCGGGCGAGGGCCCGACCGCCAGCGCCGTGATGGGCGATGTCTCCGATATCGCGCGCGGTTTGCGCCTGCCGACCTTCGGCATTCCGGCCGCCCAGCTGAGCGATGCGACCCATGCCTCGGCCACGGCCCCCGCGCCCTATTACCTGCGCATCAATCTGGCCGACAAACCGGGGGCGCTGGCCAAGGTGGCACAGGCGCTCGGTAATGCGGGCATCTCGATCTCGCGGATGCGTCAATATGGCCATGCCGATAGCGCCGCCCCCGTGCTGATCGTCACCCATAAGACGACCACTGATGCAATCGACCACGCAATCGCCAGCTTCCCGCAGACCGGCGTGGTGCAAGGCGACCCCGTCGCCCTGCGTATCGAGGAAGTGTAAGGAGAAGGCGGGGCCAGTCCCCGCCTTCTTCATGACGCGTCCCCCGCTCTGTGCCTGCGGGACAGCCCACCGCAGCATGCCTTCCCCTGCCCCGCTCCGCGCGCAGAAATCCGCCCGCCAAAAGCACTAACTTCAGGCTGTTAGCGGTCACGGGGGTTGCCCTGCCCTGGCAAACGGGTTTTCTTGGCGTTGGCCCATTTGCACTGCGCGCAAGCGCATTAAACAGGACAAGACATGAACACTCCCGTAGATTTCAATGACCGCATGCTCTCGCTGGGCCTGGCCCGCGTATCGGAGGCCGCAGCCCATGCCAGCGCCGATCTGATCGGGCGCGGTGACGAGAAAGCCGCGGATCAGGCGGCCGTGAACGCCATGCGCGAGCAGTTGAACATGCTCGACATTCAGGGCGTGGTCGTGATCGGCGAGGGCGAGCGCGACGAAGCCCCCATGCTCTATATCGGCGAGGAAGTCGGCACCGGCACCGGCCCTGCCGTGGATATCGCGCTCGACCCGCTCGAAGGCACCACGCTGACCGCGCTCGACATGCCCAATGCGCTGACCGTGATCGCCATGGCACCGCGCGGCACGCTGCTGCATGCGCCCGATGTCTATATGGAAAAGCTCGCCATCGGTCCGGGCTACGAGAAAGACGTCGTCAGCCTCGATATGTCGCCCGCCGAACGCGTGAACGCGCTCGCCAAGGCCCAAGGCGTGGCACCGCGTGACATCACCGTGTGCATCCTCGACCGCGAGCGCCATCAGGACATGATCAAGGAAGTCCGCTCGACCGGCGCCGCGATCCGCCTGATCACCGATGGCGATGTCGCCGGCATCATCCATTGCGCCGAGGCAGAGGCCACCGGCATCGATATGTATATGGGTTCGGGCGGCGCGCCCGAGGGCGTTCTGGCGGCCTCCGCTCTCAAATGCATGGGCGGCCAGATGTGGGGCAAGCTGCTGTTCCGCAACGATGACGAGAAGGGCCGCGCGGCAAAGGCAGGCATTACCGATCTCGACAAGATCTATGCGCGCGACGAGCTGGTGACCTCGGATGTGATCGTGGCGATGACGGGCGTGACCAATGGCTCGATCATGAAGGGCGTGAAGCGCACCCCCGATTACATCGAGACCGAGACGGTGCTGATGCGCTCGAAAACCGGCTCGGTGCGCCGGATGCTCTATCGCAACCCCACCACCCGCAAGTAAGCGGCTTTTCCCAGCGCGCTCTGTCGGCTAGGACAGGGCCTATGGCCACCGGATACAGGTCCGGTGGCCTTTCCTTTTGCCGCAATCCGAGGATGCGCCCTATGGCCAGCAAACCCCTGCTCCACCCCCGCAACCAGCATCGGGACGGCTATGATTTTGCGCGCCTTCTGGCGGACAGCCCCGATCTGGCCGGTTTCACCACGCTCAACCCCTCGGGCGGCACCACCATCGATTTCAAGGATGCCAAAGCGGTCCGCGCCCTCAACCGCGCATTACTGAAGACGCATTACGGCATCGACGACTGGGACATCCCCGAAACCTATCTCTGCCCGCCCATTCCGGGTCGTGTCGATTACATCCATTATCTGGCCGATCTTCTGGCAGAGGCCGATCGGGGCCGCATCCCGCGCGGGCCGGGTATCCGTGCGCTCGATATCGGGACGGGCGCGAGCCTCGTCTATCCGCTGACAGGGCTGCGCGAATATGGCTGGAGCTTCACGGGCGCCGATATCGACCCCGTCTCCATCGCCTCGGCGCAGGCAATCTGCGAGCGGAACGCGCTGCCGATCGAGCTGAGACAGCAGCCCGACCCCGAAAATATCTTCAAGGGCCTCCTCACTGCCGATGATCTTTTCCACGTCACACTCTGCAACCCCCCCTTCCATGCCTCGATGGAGGAGGCGCAAAAGGGCACCGAGCGCAAATGGCGCAATCTCGGCCACGGAAAGTCGAAGGCGCTGAATTTCGGCGGGCAGAATGCCGAGCTATGGTGCGAGGGCGGCGAGATCGGGTTTCTCTCGACAATGATCACCCAAAGCCGGATCTATGCCGAGCAATGCCTGTGGTTCACCTCGCTCGTCTCCAAGAAGGACAATCTGCGCGTGCTCGAGCGGCTGCTGCGTGACGCGAGGGTGGACGAGATGCGCATGGTCGAAATGGCGCAGGGCCAAAAGACCAGCCGCTTCATCGCATGGACCTATTATCCCCGACGCCAGCGCAGCCTGTAACCCGCGCTGCTTTTCCCCAGTTGCCTCTGGCGGCACCGCCCTCTTTTGGGCTAGGACTGCGCCATGAGTGCCTTTCTGAATGTCGAACAATCGCTGACCAATCGCCATTGGGTGGGCCCCGGCCCCGAATCCGATCGGTTGACCGAAGCCATGGTGCAGGAAACCCGCCTGCCCCATCCCCTCGCCCGCATCCTCGTGGCGCGCGGCGTGCCGCCGATGGAGGCGGCAAGCTTCCTCGAGCCGACCTTACGCGACCTGCTGCCCGATCCGCGCGAGATGCTGGATATGGAGAAAGCCTCGACCCGGTTTCTGACCGCGGTCAAACGCCGCGAACGGATCGCGATCTTTGCCGATTACGATGTTGATGGCGGGTCTTCTGCCGCGCTCCTGATGGTCTGGCTCAAGCAGATGGGGGTAACCCCCACGCTCTACATCCCCGACCGGATCGACGAGGGCTATGGCCCCAATGTCCCCGCGATGGAGGCCCTTGCACGGGATCACGACCTGATCGTCTGCGTCGATTGCGGCACGCTCTCGCACGAGCCGGTGGCGGCGGCCAGGGGCGCGGATGTAATTATCCTCGATCACCATCTGGGCGGCGAGACCCTGCCCGATTGCGTCGCCTGCGTAAACCCCAACCGGCAGGACGAGACAAAGGACCTCGCGCATCTCTGCGCCGCCTCCGTGGTCTTCCTGATGCTGGTCGATGTGAACCGCCTGATGCGGAGCGAGAGCCTCAAGGGCCCGGACCTCATCGCCATGCTGGATCTGGTGGCGCTGGCCACGGTGGCCGATGTGGCTCCGCTCGTTGGTTGCAATCGCGCGCTGGTGCGCCAAGGCCTGAAGGTCATGGGGCGGCGCGACCGCGTGGGGCTGCGCGCGCTGGCCGATGTGGCACGGATGGATCAGGCCCCCAATGCCTATCATCTGGGCTTCCTTCTGGGGCCGCGGATCAATGCGGGCGGACGGATCGGCGCCGCCGATCTGGGCGCGCGGCTTCTATCAACCGATGATACCGCCGAGGCGGAGGCGCTGGCCGCCCGCCTTGACCAGCTTAATACCGACCGCCGCGATATCGAGAACCGCGTGCGCGAAGCCGCCCTGAAACAGGCCGAGGAACGCGGCCTCGATGCGCCTCTGGTCTGGGCTGCGGGCGAAGGCTGGCATCCGGGTGTGGTGGGGATCGTCGCCGCCCGCCTCAAGGAGGCCACCAACCGCCCCGCCGTGGTGATCGGGCTCGATCAGGGGATCGGCAAGGGCTCGGCGCGCTCGGTCAATGGTGTGGATCTGGGGGCTTCGATCCAACGTGTGGCCGCCGAGGGGCTTTTGCTGAAAGGGGGTGGCCACAAGATGGCTGCCGGCCTGACGGTCGAGGAAGGCAAGCTGGAGGCCGCGATGGAGCGTCTGGCGGAATTGCTGGCCAAACAGGGCGCAGGCACCGGTGGTCCGCGCGATCTGCGCATCGACACGCTCCTGATGCCGGGCGCGGCCACCACCGATCTGATCGAGCAGATCGAACAGGCCGGCCCCTTTGGTCAGGGCGCGCCCGCGCCACGCTTCGCCTTCCCCGCAATGGAGATCACGGGCGCGCGTCAGGTGGGCGAGTCGCATCTGCGATTCTCCTTTGGTGACGGGCTCGGCCAGAAACGCGATGCCATCGCCTTCGGGGCCTTCGACAGCGCCATCGGTCCGGCCCTCGCCAAACCGGGGGCCACGCGATTCCACTTGGCAGGACGGTTGGAAATCAACTCGTGGGGCGGCCGCAACAAGGTCCAATTGCGGCTCGAGGATGCGTCTCCGGCTGTCGAAACCCTTTGAAACGCCTTATTTTCATAGCTCTTTCCACCATGCATTACGACAGGTGAGAATATCGTGAAAAAACCTCTTGCGCGGCGGATAAACCTCGACTATCTACCGCCCCACGCCGCAAGCATGGCCCGTTCGTCTATCGGTTAGGACGCCAGGTTTTCAACCTGGAAAGAGGGGTTCGATTCCCCTACGGGCTGCCACTTGCAACGCAGGCGTGTCAGAAATGGCCCGTTCGTCTATCGGTTAGGACGCCAGGTTTTCAACCTGGAAAGAGGGGTTCGATTCCCCTACGGGCTGCCACTGACACCGCCGAACACGCCAGAGTGGCCCGTTCGTCTATCGGTTAGGACGCCAGGTTTTCAACCTGGAAAGAGGGGTTCGATTCCCCTACGGGCTGCCAGCGCATCCATCTACACTCTCACATATCTACCTGATTAGGCTCGGTTTTCGCCTATTTTCTACGTTGTGAAGCGGTATGGCGGATGGGGTCGTCCCTCACGAAAAAGGGGCGGCGCAAGCCACCCCTTCCGGATCGGTCCTGATTTTCGGGACGCGCTCAGGCGTTGAACAGGAAGTGCAGGACGTCGCCGTCTTTGACCTCGTAGGTCTTGCCTTCCACGCGGAACTTGCCCGCTTCCTTGGCACCGGCCTCGCCGTTGCCCGCGACATAGTCGTTATAGGCGACGGTCTCGGCACGGATGAAACCACGCTCGAAATCACCATGGATGACACCTGCGGCCTGCGGGGCCAGAGTGCCCTGCGGGATGGTCCACGCACGCGCCTCTTTGGGGCCCACTGTGAAATAGGTCTGCAGACCCAAAAGCTCGTAGCCCGCACGGATCAGACGGTCGAGACCGGCCTCCTCGAGCCCCATCTCGCCAAGGAACATTTCGGCTTCCTCGGCGTCGAGCTGGCTGATCTCTTCCTCGATTTTGGCCGAGATCACCACCGTGCCCGCGCCCTGTGCCGCGGCCATCTCGGCCACTTTGGCCGAGAGCGAATTGCCGGTCGAGGCCGAGCTTTCCTCGACATTGCAGACATAGAGGATCGGCTTCGAGGTCAGCAGTTGCAGCATGCGCCATGCTTTCTGGTCCTCGTCCGAGATCTGCACGGTGCGGGCCGGACGGCCCGCCTCGAGCGCCTCTTTCGCGGCCAGTAGCAGCCTCTCCTGCTCTTTGGCGTCCTTGTCACCACCACGGATCTTGCGCACGAGATTGGCCAGACGCTTCTCGACCGATTCCAGATCGGCGATCATCAGCTCGGTCTCGATGGTCTCGGCATCGGCCACCGGATCGATACGGCCGTCGACATGGGTGACGTCATCATCCTCGAAGCAGCGCAGCACCTGCGCGATGGCATCGGTCTCGCGGATATTGGCGAGGAACTGGTTGCCCAGACCTTCACCCTTGGACGCGCCCTTCACCAGACCGGCAATATCGACGAAGGTCATGCGGGTCGGGATGATCTCCTTGGACCCTGCGATGCTGGCCAGTTTTTCCAGACGCGGGTCGGGCACGGCCACATCCCCCACATTCGGTTCGATCGTGCAAAACGGGAAGTTTGCAGCCTGCGCCGCTGCCGTTTTGGTCAGCGCGTTGAACAGGGTCGACTTGCCGACATTCGGCAGACCCACGATACCCATCTTAAAGCCCATCACGCTCTCCTTGGCAAAACGGTCCTGAATTTCTGGCCCGTTCCTAAAGCGCCCGGGCATTTCATGCAAGATTGCGCGGCGTGGCGAGAGCTTGTGATGCAGGCTTTGCTAGACAATAGCGGCGGCTTACGCGAAAAGAGGCGCAAAGATCAGGGAGCATGTCATGGAAACCACCCGCATCGACGCGAAATTCGCAGCGCTCAAGGCCGAAGGTAAAAAGGCCTTTGTCGCCTATATCATGGGTGGCGATCCCGATGTGGAACGCTCGCTCGATGTGATGAAGGCGCTGCCGGGTGCGGGCGTGGATATCATCGAACTGGGCATGCCCTTCACCGATCCGATGGCCGATGGCTCGACCATCCAGCTTGCAGGACAGCGCGCGCTCGATGGCGGCATGACACTGCAGAAGACGCTGGATATGGCCGCCGAGTTCCGCAAGACCGACACTGTGACCCCGATCGTGATGATGGGCTATTACAACCCGATCTATTCGCGCGGTGTGGACAGGTTCCTGGCGGATGCGAAAGCTGCCGGGATCGACGGGCTGATCGTGGTGGATCTGCCGCCCGAGGAAGATAGCGAGCTGTGCCTTCCGGCGCAGGCGGCCGGGATCAACTTTATCCGGCTGGCAACCCCCACCACCGATGCGAAACGCCTGCCCAAGGTGCTGCAGAACACCTCCGGTTTCGTCTATTATGTCTCGGTGACGGGCATCACCGGAGGCGCTGCCGCGCAGGCTGCGGATGTGGCGCCCGAAGTGGCGCGGATCAAGGCCTCGACCGATCTGCCGGTGATCGTTGGCTTCGGGATCAACACTCCGGAGGCCGCGCGCGAGATCGCCGCGATTGCCGATGGCTGTGTCGTGGGCTCGGCCATCGTGAAACAGGTCGCCGAGGGCAAGTCCGCAGCCGAGGTTGCGGAATTTGTGGCCACTCTGGCAGGCGGCGCGCATTCGGCCTGATCTATGGCGCGTGGCGCACGGGTGCGGGGGCTCTGCCCCCGGCGCCTGAGCGGCGCCTCCCCCGGGATATTTGAGGACGCTGGAAAACCAGAGGCACCCGGGCATATCGACCGTCATCTGCTGTCCCCGACGGAGCAGTCCCGGATGCCTCTTCTTCCATCGTCACGGTCATCGGCGTCCCCGCCTGTGCCGCCCGATCAGATTGGGACATTCGCCTTAAAATTGCATTACTGTTTCTATGACGGAAACGAAATCCGGGGCCGAATACGCCTGATCGCACGACAGCCATGCAGAAATGGCCGATTGCCCTGCACGAGCTGCATTGCTAAGCCTCCTACAAACTTATCGGGAGTGCATTTTCATGGCCGTTATCACCTGCATCGACGATCTCAAGCGCCTTCATAAGCGCCGCACGCCGAAGATGTTCTATGATTATGCCGAGAGTGGCTCCTATACGGAACAGACCTTCCGCGAGAATACCAGCGATTTCGAGAAGATCCGTCTGCGCCAGAAAGTGGCCGTGGATATGGAGGGGCGCTCGAGCGCGACCAAGATGATCGGGCGCGATGTGACCATGCCGGTGGCGCTGGCGCCCGTGGGCCTGACAGGGATGCAGCGCGCCGATGGCGAGATCAAGGCGGCGCGGGCGGCCGAGAAGGCCGGTGTGCCCTTCACGCTCTCGACCATGTCGATCTGTTCGATCGAGGATGTGGCCGCCCATACGACCGACCCGTTCTGGTTCCAGCTCTATGTGATGAAGGACGAGGAGTTCGTCGATGCCACGCTGGAACGTGCGAAGAAGGCGGGATGCTCGGCACTGGTGCTGACGCTCGATCTGCAAATCCTCGGCCAGCGGCATAAGGATCTCAAGAACGGGCTGACCGCCCCGCCCAAGCTAACCCTGCCGGTGTTGATGGATATGGCGACCAAATGGCAATGGGGGATGGAGATGCTGCAGACCAAGCGGCGCTTCTTCGGCAATATCGTGGGTCACGCGAAGGGCGTGGGCGATGCTTCGAGCCTGAGCAGCTGGACCGCCGAGCAATTCGACCCCAAGCTCGACTGGTCGAAGATCGCCCGTATCCGCGACCAATGGGGCGGCAAGCTGATCCTGAAGGGGATACTCGACGAGGATGATGCGCGTCTGGCCCGTGACTTCGGTGCCGATGCGATGATCGTGTCGAACCATGGCGGACGACAGCTTGACGGGGCGCTGAGCGCCATCCGCATGCTGCCGCGCATCCGCGAGGCAGTGGGACCCGGAATGGAGATTTTCATGGATAGCGGGATCCGCTCGGGGCAGGATGTGCTCAAGGCCCTGGCACTCGGGGCGGATGCGACCTTTATCGGGCGCGCTTTCATCCATGGCCTGGGGGCTCTGGGCGAGGAAGGCGTGACCAAAGCACTCGACATCATCCACAAGGAGCTGGATATCACCATGGCGCTCTGCGGCGAGAAAGACGTGCACGATCTGGGCCGTCACAATCTTCTGCTGCCCCGCGGGTTCATGGAAGAATACATCTGAGCGGGTGTTTTGGGCTTGCCATAAAGGGGATTCTCGCCTAATGGCAGGCGCTCATGGGTCGCACCCTTGGAGGCGGCCCTTTTACATTCCATATCGGAGATAGCAAAATGGCAAAAGAGATCGAAACGATCGAAGCCGTCGTGCGTTCGGGGACGGGCAAGGGGGCCGCTCGCGCAGCACGTCGTGAGGGCAAAGTACCTGCAATCGTTTATGGCGACGGCAAAGAACCGCTGGCACTGAACCTCGAGTTTAACCCGCTTCTGACCCGTCTGCGCAAAGGCCGCTTCCTGTCGACCCTGTTCAACCTGAAGGTCGAAGGTCAGGAAGACGTCCGCGTGATCTGCCGCGGCGTTCAAAAAGACGTCGTCAAGGACCTGCCGACCCACGTCGACTTCATGCGTACCCACCGCAACTCGCGCATCGCACTCTTCGTGCATGTCGAGTTCGAGAACCACGAAGCCGCACCGGGCCTCAAGCGCGGTGGCGTTCTGACCGTCGTGCGTCAGGAAGTCGAGCTGGAAGTTCTGGCGGGTGATATTCCGGAGCAGATCGTTGTCGACCTGACCGGTCGCAAGATCGGCGACGTGATCCACATCTCCGACGTGACGCTGCCCAATGGCGCGAAACCGACCATCGAGCGTGACTTCGTCATCGCGAACATCGCAGCGCCCAAGGGCCTTGCCGGTGGCGACGACGAGGAAGCCGAAGGCGAAGCAGCAGCCGAATAAGCTGCTGGAAGACATCTGTCTTACGGAACGCGGGGCCAATGCCCCGCGTTTTGCATTGGGTATTAGGGGTATCAGGCCAGAGCCGCCTCGCCCGCGAAGGCGAACCCCTCATACTCCCAGCCCATCAGCCCGCCCAGCATGATCTTCACCGGCCGACGGAGCCGTGCGAAGGCGAGCGCCGCCTGCTCGGCCGCGTTGCAATGGGGGCCGGAGCAATAGACCACGAAGAGCGTGTCCTGCGGATAGGAGGCCAGAGCCTCGGCCGAGATGGTCCGGTGCGGCATGAACACGGCATCAGGGATATGGCGGCGCGCATAGGTGGCGGGCGTGCCCATCGCATGGATCAGCACAAACCCCGCATCCCCGCCGGACATGGCGGCATGGACATCCGAACAATCGGTATGCAGGGCGCATTGGCGCTCGAGAAGGGTCACGATATCGGCGGAAGCGACGGGCGGGCGGGACAGGACTGCATTCATTTCAAATCTCCTTGCAATGATGATGCCAGATTGCCAGACGGATCGGGTTGCCGTAAGCTGGCAAAATGACAACGCCAGATAATATCCTGCCATTTATTTCCCTCCGCCCGATCCCCAACAATCTGGTGGTTGCCCTGATCTATGACGGACTCTGCACGTTCGAATTCGGCGTCACGGCCGAGATCTTCGGCCTGCCGCGCCCCGAGATGGGGCCGGACTGGTACCGGTTCCGCACGGCTGCAGTCGAGCCGGGCCCATTACGCGCCCATGGCGGATTGATGGTCAGCACGGATGGCGGGCTGGAGCTGTTAGACGATGCAGGGCTCATCGTCATTCCCGGCTGGAAAGGGGTCAACACCCCTGCCTCACCCGAGCTGGTCGCGGCGCTCATCGCCGCCCATGCGCGGGGGGCGCGGATTGCCACGATCTGCTCGGGCGCCTATATTCTGGCCCAGACAGGGTTGCTCGATGGCCATAGCGCCACCACCCATTGGCGCTATGCCGAGGATTTCGCAGCGCGTTTTCCGCAAGTGACCATGCGGGCCGACAATCTCTATACCGATGATGCGCCGCTCTATACCTCGGCGGGGTCGGCTGCAGGGCTGGATCTGGGCCTGCACATCGTGCGGCAGGATTTCGGGCCGGAGGCGGCCAATTCGGTCGCCCGCCGTCTGGTGATCGCCTCGCATCGCGACGGCGGGCAGAACCAGTTCCTGCCCCGCCCCGTGCCACGCGCCACCGAGGCCGACAAGATCGCGCCACTCCTCGACCGCTTGCGCCAGAACCTGCGCCACACCCCCACGATCTCCGCGCTTGCCAAAAGCTGCGCGATGAGCCAGCGCACCTTCCTGCGCCGGTTCGAGGAAGCCACGGGCACCACCCCGATCCGCTTCCTGATCGAGGAGCGGCTGCAACTGGCCGCTCACCTTCTTGAGCGCCCCGAGGCCGGCATGGAAGAGATCGCCGCGCAATGCGGCTTTGCCTCTAGCGCGCTCCTGCGCCACCATTTCCGCAAACGTTACGGCCTGCCCCCCGCGGCATGGCGGCAGCGTTTCGGGCAGGCACAGGGCAGTTAGGGGTTTTCTCCGCAGGCGCGCTGGCCTATCTCGAGGGGCAACAGGACCGAAGGAAGACGACATGCAACTCTGGGTGGGCCTCGGCAATCCGGGCGCGAAATATGCGGCAACGCGGCACAATATCGGCTTTATGGCGCTGGACCGGATTGCCGATGATCACGGTTTCGGCCCGTGGAAATCGAAGTTCCAGGGCCAGATCAGCGAAGGGCGGCTGGGCTCGGAACGCATCGTGCTCCTCAAGCCAGAGACCTTCATGAACAATTCCGGCCAATCGGTGCGGGCGGCGGCGGATTTCTACAAATTCACCGTGGCGGATCTGACCGTCTTCCATGACGAGCTGGATCTGGCGCCGGGCAAGTGCCGCCTGAAGCAGGGCGGCGGCCATGCGGGCCATAACGGGCTGCGCTCGATCCATGCGCATCTGGCGCCCGAGTATCAGCGTGTGCGGCTCGGCATCGGCCATCCGGGTCATAAGGACCGCGTGGCGGGCTATGTGCTGGCCGATTTTGCCAAGGCCGAGCAGGAGATGCTGGATGATCTGATGCGCGGCCTCTCGGACGGGGCGGCGGCACTGGCGGCGGGCGACGGGCAGAAATTCCTCAATGCCGTCAGCCTGCGCACGGCCCCGCCGCGCAGCTCGACCGGAAATCACCCCGAAAAGGCCCAGACCGCAAAGACCCAGACCGAACGTCCTGCCAAACCAGCGCCGGATCCGGAAGACTCCCGCTCGCCGCTGGAGAAGCTGAAAGACAAGTTCGGGAAATGAGATCGGGCGCCCCTTTCGCGTAGAGAGAGCGCCCGTTTCGATGAGGCGTGAGTTGCTTACCAGTGGCCGGTATTTTCCATGCTGGCCCAAGGCTCGGCCGGCGCCAGCGCATCCCCCATCTGCAACAGCTCGATCGACACATTGTCAGGAGAGCGGACAAAGGCCATATGGCCGTCGCGCGGGGGACGGTTGATCGTGATGCCCGCCTCCTGCAGCTTGGCGCACATGTCGTAGATATTCTCGACCTTATAGGCCAGATGCCCGAAATGGCGGCTATCGGAGGGCAGCCCCGTATCGCCATCCCAATTCCATGTCAGCTCCACATCGGCACGGCCATCAGCCTGATCGGGCGGGCACATGAACACCAGCGTGAAACGGCCCTTCTCGTTTTCCACGCGGCGCCGCTCGACCAGACCCAGCAGCTCGAAAAATGCCTTGGTCTTCTCCAGATCCAGAACGCGGACCATCGTGTGTAGATATTCGACCTTCATGAGGGCCTCCTTTCGTTGAGAGGCAAGGTAATCCACAGGTTTGAAAGAGCAAGCAGTTGCCCCGCGTTGCATTTACCGCGATACAAAGGACCTAACGAATCCGAGCCAGACATCACGGAGACCGCCATGACGCTTACCCCCGAACAGCATGCCGAAATCGAGGAACAGCGTTCGCTGTCACAGCCGACCCGCCGTGCTGTCTCCCCCGGCATGGAAGAGCGTCTCTATACCGCGCATCCGGTGCTCGATCACGGACTGGTCCGCGTCATCGACTACATGGGCGACGACAGTGCCATCACGCAGGCCGCGCGTGTCAGCTATGGCCGCGGCACCAAGAAGGTCTCCGATGACCGCGGGTTGATCCGCTATCTGATGCGCCACTGGCACTCCACGCCGTTCGAGATGTGCGAAGTGAAGTTCCATGTGAAACTTCCGGTCTTCGTTGCGCGCCAATGGATCCGCCACCGCACCGCGAACGTCAATGAATACTCGGCGCGCTATTCGATTCTGGACCGCGAGTTCTACATTCCCGAACCCGACAAACTGGCGGCGCAATCCACGGTGAACCATCAGGGGCGTGGCGCGGTCCTGCAGGGCGAGGAAGCCGCCCGCGTGCTCGATATCCTGCGCGAGGACGCGATGCGCTCCTATGACCATTACGAGGACATGCTGACGCCCGATGCGGAGGCTGGCAAACAGGGTCTGGCCCGTGAGCTGGCACGGATGAACCTGCCAATGAACACCTATACCCAATGGTACTGGAAGGTCGATCTGCACAACCTCTTCCATTTCCTGCGCCTGCGCGCCGATGCCCATGCGCAATACGAGATCCGCGCCTATGCCGATACGATGTGCGAGATCGTCAAGGACTGGGTGCCCGCGGCCTATGAGGCGTTCGAGGATTACCGTCTGGGCGGGGTCAACCTGTCGGGCCGCGCGGTCGAGGTGCTCAAACGCCGCCTGGCGGGCGAGACGGTAACCGCCGAGACCTCGGGCATGTCCAAGGGCGAATGGCGCGAATTCGAAGCCGTCTGGGGCTGATGCCGGGCCTTGCTCGATTTCTGAAAGAACAGGAGCGCGACTATCCGGTCGCGCTCTCCGAATTGCGGGCGGGCCGCAAACGCGGCCATTGGATGTGGTGGATCTTCCCGCAGCTCGCCGCCCTCGGCGTCTCGCCAAGATCGAAGGATTTCGGGCTTGAGGATATGGCCGAAGCCACCGCCTATCTCGACAACATGACTTTGCAAACCCGGTTAACAGAAGCCTGCGAGGCGGTTCTGTCTCATCGGGATCAGGAGATAGAACAGATCCTGGGCACAATCGATGCACGCAAATTGCGCTCGTCGATGACCCTTTTCGAAGCCGCGGAAACACTCTCCAGCTCGGACAGCAGCGCCATTTTTACTCGTGTGCTTGTCACCTTTTACAATGGCAGCCGCTGCCCTCGCACGCTCGAGCGGCTTTAACATCCGAAGCCGGAACCAGAGCTTCGGGGCACTCATAACAAGAAACAGACCAGCTTACTGATTACGCACAAACCACAGAACTTGTTAAGTGCGACGGGGGAATGACTGGTGAACAAGAGACGCGATACACCCCCGCCGCAACCTCGCGCGTTTCAGCTGAGGCAAGGACTTTCTAGCAGACCGATAGACATTTTGTAAAATTGAAATTAAATATGTGCTTAATTTTCAGTTACTTAGCTTAATCACCATGAGCCAGCTTGCCAACCCATGTTGATAATGCCTGCAAGGCTTCGGGTTCGTCCAGGAACGGAATATGCGCCCGATCCGGCACATCGGCAAAGATCATAGCGGGTTTGAGCTGCTGCATTCTGGCCGCGGTATCGGCGCTCAACAGGCGGGAATTTGACCCGCGAATCAATAAAAGCGGAAGCTCTCCAAAGGCTTCGAAGAAGGGCCACGCTTCAGGCAGGTCTCCCTTGAAGTCTTTCAGGAAGGGGTCGCGCAATGCGGGGTCATAGCGCAGCTGCAGCCCGCTGCCGGTTTCGATATACTGGTTGCGGACCTCCTGTGCCCAGCGCCGCGCTGGCACATTTGCAAAGCCTGTCATCAGCTCGGGCAGACGGGCGGCCAGCGCATCATAGGTCTTGGGTGCGGGATTGCGCCCGAGATAGTCGAAGATCGCGTTCAGCCCCTCCATCTCCAGCTTGGGGCCGACATCATTGAGCGCCGCGCCCAGAAGCCTGTCAGGCGCCACAGCAGCCAGATACATCGCAATCAGCCCGCCGCGCGACGTGCCCAGCACTGCTGCTTTCGCGATCCCGAGATGTGCCAGAAGCCCCAGAGCATCCGCGCCTTCCTGTGGCACGGTATAAGTTTCGGCACCGCTGAAGTCCGACTGCCCCCGCCCGCGATAGTCCATGCGGATCAGACGCACGCCCATCGCCAGAAGATGCGGGGCGACATAGTCGAAATCGGCCATATTGCGGGTCAGGCCGGTGAGCGCCAGTATCGGCACCCCCTGCCCCTCATCGCGATAGGCGAGCCTCGCGCCATCAGATGCCGTGAAGAAATGCGTCGTCATGAAACCCTCCGTGTTGGCTGTGCACAGGATAGGCCGCCGCCGGCAAAGCGCCACGAAAAAGGGGCGGTCTCCCGCCCCCCTCGCTTCACGACCCGGTCAACCGCTCAATCGCCCCGCGGGAAGCGCTTGTTGGATTCCAGCACATTGAGGTCCATGTGATTGCGCATATAGGCCTCCGACGCATCCTTCAGCGGCTGGTAATCCCACGGGTAATAGCCGCCCTGACGCAGCGCGTCGTAAACCACCCAGCGCCGCGCCTGGGACGCGCGCACATCGCCATCATAGCGCTCCAGATCCCACCGCGCCGCGGCCTCGGCCTTCATCGCCTCATAGGCCTCAGCATGGGCAGGATCGCCCGCGAGGTTGACCAGCTCGTGCGGGTCGGCCCCCAGATGGAAGAACTGGTCGGGATCGAGCTTGCACAGGTTCAGCTTGTAATCACCCTTACGCAGGGAAACGAGCGGCGCATAGGAGCCTTCGGCGGCATATTCCATCTTCACCGCCGATTCGCGCGTGCCGCCATTGGCCAGAGTCACGAGAGATTCGCCATCGAGCCACGGCGCGATCTCCTCCAGATCGATCCCCGCCAGATCACAGAGCGTCGGCGTCACGTCGATGGTCGAGACGGGCGTCTCGACGAGCTTCGGCTCCACCCCGCTGGCCGCCATCATCAAAGGCACCCGCGCCGAGCCCTCGTAGAAGTTCATCTTGAACCACAGCCCGCGCTCGCCCAGCATATCGCCATGATCCGACACGAAGAGGATGATCGCCTCTTGGCCGGTGCTCTCCAGCGCCTCCATGATCTCGCCGATCTTGTCGTCGCAATAGGAGATATTGGCGAAATAGGCGCGGCGGGATTCGCGGATATTGTCTTCCGTAATATTGAAGTTGCGCCAGTCATTGGCATCAAAGATACGCTTGGAATGGTTGTCCTGATTGTCGTAGCCCATATCCGGCACGGTGGGCAGCAGATGCTCGCAATCCTCGTAGAGATCCCAATATTTCTTGCGGGCCACATAGGGATCATGCGGGTGGGTCATGCTGACGGTCAGCATCCACGGACGTGCGTCCAGACCACGCGCCAGATCATAGACCTTCATCTTGGCTTCATGGGCAACATTATCGTCATATTCCAGCTGGTTGGAAATCTCCCCTACGCCTGCGCCTGTGACCGATCCCATGTTGTGATACCACCAGTCGATCCGCTCGCCAGGCTTGCGGTAATCCGGCGTCCAGCCGAAATCGGCAGGGTAGATGTCGGTGGTCAGACGTTGTTCGAACCCGTGCAGCTGGTCGGGACCTACAAAGTGCATCTTTCCCGAAAGGCAGGTCTGATAGCCCGCGCGGCGCAGATGGTGTGCAAAGGTCGGGATATCCGATCGGAACTCGGCCGCGTTGTCATAGACACCCGTCGAGCTGGGCAATTGCCCCGACATAAATGCCGCACGCCCCGGTGCGCAGAGCGGCGAGCCGGTATAGGCATTGGCAAAGCGCACCGACCGCGCCGCGAGCTTTTTGAGATTCGGCGCGTGCAGCCACTCTGCCGGACCATCGGGGAACAGGGTACCGTTGAGCTGATCCACCATGAAGATCAGGATATTCGGTTGCGACATTTAAAAGGGCTCTCTTTGTTAGAGTGAAAGATCGGCGCCTGCCCAGAAAGCGGGCGCAAAGCGGTCCTGTGAGGTCAATCTGGAAACTCTCCACCGGAACCATGACAAAAACTGATTGCCATGCTAACGTAGGAATGCACTAATTGACTCGTCAATCAAAAAAACACGAAGACAACGGGAGTACAAATGAAAGCCAAGTTTCTGGGCGGCCTCACCGCCTCCGTCATCGCCCTTAACGCCGCTGCCGCTTTTGCCGATTGCGGCACCGTGCGTTTCTCGGATGTCGGCTGGACGGATATTACCGCCACCACCGAGACCGCCAATGAAATCCTGACCGCGCTCGGCTATGACGTGGAAGTCAATGTGCTCGGCGTGCCGGTCACCTTCTCGTCGCTGGCCTCGAACGATATCGATGTCTTCCTCGGCAACTGGATGCCCGCACAGCAGGCCGCCATCGGCCCCTATCTCGACAAGGGCGAAATCGATGTGGTCGCGACCAACCTGACCGGCACCAACTATACGCTGGCCGTGCCGACCTATCTCTATGACAAGGGCCTGCATACTTATGCCGACATCCAGAAATTCGGCGACGAGCTGGATCACAAGATCTATGGCATCGAGCCGGGTAACGAAGGCAATGGCTATCTGATGGACCTGACCGAAAAGGGCGGTGTCCTCGAGGGCTTCCAGATCGTCGAAAGCTCCGAGCAGGGTATGCTCGCGCAGGTTGGCCGCCTCTACCCCAAGAAGGAAGCCGTGGTCTTCCTTGGCTGGGCGCCCCACCCGATGAACTCTACCTATGACCTCAAGTATCTGACCGGCGGCGAAGATTTCTTCGGCGGCGAAGGCACCGTGCAGACTGTCACCCGCAAGGGCTATGTGGAAGAATGCCCCAATGTCGGCAAGCTTCTGCAGAACATGAAGTTCACCCTGCCGATGGAAAACGAGATCATGGGCGCGATCCTCAATGACGGTCAGGACCCCGACGAAGCGGTTCCGGCATGGCTCAAGGCGCATCCCGATGTCGTCACCCCGTGGCTCGAAGGTGTCACCACCAAGGATGGCAAAGAGGGTCTTCCGGTCGTGAAAGAGGCGCTGGGTCTCTGATCCCCGTCTGAGTCGTATTTGAACAAGCACGCCGCGCAAGTCCGCCTTGCGCGGCGTCTCCATTCGGGATCCCTGACCGCTAAAAATATATTAGAAACACAGATTTCCTCCAATTCTGCAGCCATGGCCCGGCGCCGAATTTTTTACGACAAGTTTACGCCTATGTCGCAAATCCCCGCGGGAGGAGTCGCAAACGCGCCGTCGTTTCCTGCCATTCCTGAGTAGTCTCATCTTATTGAAACCCACAGCCGCGCAGCACTAGCGTGCCATGGAGACAAGGCCATGCAACCCTCCGCTTCCCTCACCGAGCTTCTCGCCCGCCGTAAACCCGGCCATGCGCTCGAACAGGCCTTCTACACCTCCCCGGAGATCTACCAGACCGATCTCGAAGAGATCTGGTACAAGAACTGGCTCTTTACCGCCTCCCGCGCCGAACTGCCGAAAAAAGGCGCCTATGTCACCCATAAGGTCGGCGCCTATACGGTGATGATCGTGCGCGGCCAGGATGATGTCATCCGCGCCTTCCACAATACCTGCCGTCACCGTGGTTCGGTCATCTGTCAGCATAAGAAAGGCACAGCTGCCAAGCTGGTCTGCCCCTATCACCAATGGACCTACGAGCTGGATGGGCGCCTTCTGTGGGCGCGCGACATGGGGCCGGATTTCGACGCCTCCAAACACGGGCTCAAGCCCGTTAACTGCCGTGAAGTGGCAGGGCTCATCTATATCTGCCTCGCAGAGACCGCCCCCGATTTCGACGCCTTTGCCGAGACCGTGACGCCCTATCTGGAGGTCCACGACCTCTCCAACGCCAAGGTCGCTTTCCAGTCCACGATCATCGAGAACGGCAACTGGAAACTCGTCTGGGAAAACAACCGCGAGTGCTACCACTGCGCGGGCAACCACCCCGATCTGTGCCGCACCTATCCCGAGGATCCGACCATTACCGGCGTCAGCGCCGATGGCACCTTCCCCGAAAAGGTCGAGAACCACTTCAACCGTCTCGAGGGTATGGGCGCACCCTCGCGCTTCAAGATGGCCGATAACGGCGAATACCGCGTGGCGCGTATGCCGCTGCTGGACGGGGCCGAAAGCTACACGATGAACGGCAAGATCGCCGTGCAGAAACGTCTGGGCCGCGTGCCGGTTCTGGATGCGGGCACACTCTTGCTGTTCAACTACCCCACTACCTGGAACCACTTCCTGTCGGATCACTCGATCACCTTCCGCGTGACCCCGATCAGCCCGACCGAAACCGAGGTCACCACCACCTGGCTCGTGCACAAGGATGCGGTCGAGGGCGTGGATTACGATCTCAAGAACCTCACGACGGTCTGGGAACATACCAATGACGAGGACCGTCAGGTCGTCGAGGACAACCAGCAGGGGATCAACTCGCCCGCCTACGAGCCCGGCCCCTATTCGGCCACCCATGAGGACGGGGTGATCCAGTTCGTTAACTGGTATTGTGACACCATGACTTCGCGGCTGGATCCCGTGAAGCTGGCAGCGGAGTAAATTGATGACCCTCATTCCCGGCGAAACCGCGATCAAGATCTGGAACGATTCGGAAGAGCTTGAATGCGTCTCGGTGCTTTCCGAGGTGCCCAATGTCATGACCTTCTGTTTTCAGGCACCTTCACGGGCAATCTTCGACTATATGCCCGGCCAGTTCCTGACCTTGGAAATTCCGGTGCCGGGCGGGCCTTTGTATCGCACCTATACGATCTCGTCCTCGCCCTCGCGGCCGATGTCGATCACGGTGACGGTCAAGGCCCAGAAGGAGTCGATCGGCACCCGCTGGATGTTCGACAATCTCAAACCGGGGATGAGGATCCGCGCTATCGGCCCTGCCGGTAGCTTCACCAATGCCAATTACCCTGCCGAGAAATATCTCTTTATCTCGGCAGGCTCCGGCATCACGCCGATGATGTCGATGACGACGCAGATGTATGACCTTGGCCGCGAATGCGACATCGTCTTCGTCAATTGCGCCCGTCGTCCCTCGGAGATCATCTTCCGCGAACGGCTCGAGCATATGGCCTCGCGCGTCAGCGGCATCGATCTGAAATGGGTCGTGGAAGGCTCGGACAAATATGACCCATGGACCGGCTATCAGGGCTATTTCAACCAGTTGATGCTGGGTCTGATGGCCCCCGACTATCTGGAACGCGAAGTGTTCTGCTGTGGCCCCGAGCCGTTCATGACCGCCGTGCGCGAGGCACTGGCGGGCCTCGGCTTCGATATGGACCACTACCATCAGGAAAGCTTCGGTGCGCCCATCGAAGAGGTCCGCATCATTCCCGAGGACGAGCTGCCCGAGGAAGGCGCCGTGGCGGAGGTGGAATTCGCCGACTCCGGCGTCACCCAGAAATGCGCCGAGACCGATACCGTTCTGGCCGTGGCCCGTCAGGCAGGGCTCAACATTCCCTCGGGCTGCACGTTCGGGGTCTGCGGCACCTGCAAGATCAAGAAGGTCTCGGGCGAGGTGCATATGGTCCATAATGGCGGCATCACCGATGACGATATCGAAGAGGGTTATATCCTCGCCTGCTGCTCGAACCCGCGCGGCCACCTCGTCGTGGAAGCCTGACAGACCCGCCTCTACCGGATTGCGGGCCGCGCAGGTATCCTGCGCGGCCTTTTTTTATGGCGCAGCGCCGCTGTTCCGCTGCCCCTGCCTGAAACATCATCGTTTCTGATCACATTTCACATATCCGACCGGCAATAACTTGCCAGTGCCCCTGCGCATTTGTTACTTTTGTCCCATACCAAAAGAAAACAGACGGGCCCTCGGCCCTGCCGGAACCATGGCTGCCCAGACGGGGTGGACGGGGTCAACCGCTACGCCGACAAACCCGCCATCAGGCACGACGTAACCAGCGAGGCGTTCTATGAACAGACGGGCGCTACAGCGGGGCACCCTCCCCGCGATCATGACGGTTTTTCTTTGCGCATCCCTGTCGATGCCTCAGGCCGCCGCGAGCGAGGCCGATTTCCCGACCGCACGCGAAACCTCCGTTGCGCTTGCCGGATTGCAGAAAATGCGTCAGGACCGCCTGCTGGCCCGCCAGCCCAACGTGCTGGATTTCATGTTCGAGAACAGCAAGGAGCGTGTTTTTGACGCGCATCTGACCGACGAGCTGGGCGACCTGAGCTTCAACACCGCGAAAGGCCGCCAGAGCTGGGCGGTGGTGGAATCGAACTGGACCCGCAGCGAGAGCAGCTCGCTGCAATACAGTTTCGCGTCGCTGGGCGCACATAAGAAACTGAACAACCGTTTCTATATCGGTGCAATGGCGGAGCTGGACGCCGCAGACCGCAAGGTGGATGCTGATGCCTCGGGCGATGGCGTAGGTTTCCTGGTCGGCCCTTATCTGGCGGGCAGGCTGCCCAAAACCGAACTCGACTGGTCGATGCGCCTTCTGCACGGACGCACCAATAACCAGTTCGCCCCCGATGGCTCGATCCGCCGTGATGCCGAATCCCAACGCACCTTGTTTCAGGCGCGGATGGAGGGGAGGTTCGAGATGGGCACGACCGAGCTGACCCCCAATATCATCGCCAGCCATGTCAACGAGCTGACCGATCATTTCCGCATTGCTGATGGCACAAGGATTGATGGCGAAGAGCTGTCGCTATCGCAATTCTCGGCAGGGGTCGAATTCGCGCATCCGCTGGAAAGCAGCTGGGCGAAGATGGGGCTGACGGGGCAATTCGCGCTTGTGGCGCAACATAGCATGGGCACAGGCCTGCTGGACGAGGCCTATCCCGCGACCGACTGGTTCACCTCGCGCGTCGAGGTCGGTGTGGACATGGACCGCAAGGGGCTGGGCACGCTCAGCACCCGTTTCGGGGTCGATGGGGTCGAGGGGGATCTGACCGATCAGATCCATCTCTCGTTGATGTTCGAGCGCAAGCTCTGATCAGACCCCGATCGGGATCAGGTGGTTATCCCATGCCACGTCCGAGCGTTTGAACGGTGTGATACCGTCTCGGGTGATCTGCGAGACAAGCCCCGCACCATCGGTGGCAGTGAAGCCACCCTGCGCACAGACACCCAGACCACAGACATCGGCACGGCGCACCGACCAGAGCGCCTCGCCTTCGGCAGAATAGGCCTGCACCATGCCACCACGCGGGCTGGTGATGGCCACCTCGCGGCCCGCGCGGCCAAAGGCCACCGATCCGGCATAGCCCTTCATGGCGAATTCCTCACCGGGCAGCGGCTCGGCCAGCACCGCCTTCCGCCCGCGGTCATGCAGGCCCAGGAGCGGCACGGGCTCCATCAGATCGCCCTGCCATTGCATGCAGAACGCCACCCGCCCGTCACTGCGCACCGACAGGTGACGGATCGAGTTCTTCCACAGATCGGGCTCCAGCTCGACCACCTCCAGCACTTCGCCCTCGGGCGAGAGGTAGCTCAGGTTCGGGCGCATGGTCTCGATGTTCAGCGGCGTGCGATCCGTCGGATCGGTCTGGATCCCGCCATTGGCCACCACCAGAACCTCTTGCCCCGGCAGGCGCAGGATCTCGTGCGGGCCGATCCCGTTCGAGGCAAACTCGCCCACCCGCTGATAGCCGCGCGCCACATCCCAGATCCCGATCCGGCCCTCGGAGCCTTCGGCCACCACTTCGGAGGTATAAAGCCGTGTGCCATCGCCCGAAAACGCACCATGACCGTTGAACTGCCGCCCCTCCGGCGGGGTCAGCCGCGCGACCAGCCCGCCGGTTACACAGTCAATCACCAACGCAAACACACCGGGACGGCGAGCAAAGGCCACCGCCTCGGGGCGCTCGGGATGGGCGGTCGCGGCATGGCCACGTCCGGGGAGTGGCTGCGAAAAGATCTGCGTCCCATCCGCCGCAAGTCCCCAGATCGCATAGCTCCCGTCGGGCGCTTTGGCCGCCGCCAGAAAAGCGGGGCTGCCTGCATCAGCCCAGCTAAGCCGTGGGACTGTCGCCGCAGCGGCAAGGCTGGCAAGGAAATGGCGTCGTTTCATATCAATCTCCATCCGCGGCGTTAAAGCCCACGCTGACACCCAGCAAAGGCCCCAGCTCGGCCTGCATGGCCTCGACCGTCAGCCCGATCTGCTGCTGCACGATCTCCACCTTCAACCGGCCCATCGGATCGGCCACACCGGCAAAGACCGGATCATCGAGATCGTGTGCCAGCTCGATCGCGCGGTCAAACGCGGCGTCGGTCTTGGGGATCTCGCCCATGCCCTGCGCCAGCCTGTCGGCAAACCCCCGCAGCGCAACCAGCGACAGCGTCACGTTGCGGGCGGAGCGGCCCGCGTCCAGCATCTCGGCCCGTTCGGGGCGCGGGCGCTCAAACGTGCCCAGAGGGCGGCCCAACCGCGTGTCCTTGTTGAATTCGAGCCCCGTGACCAACTGCGTATAAAGCGCCTGCCGCGCCTCGGATTCGGTCAGATAAAGGGTATGACCTTCGGTGCCGGGGCTCAGGAGTTCATCGGCAAAACCGTTCTGCCAGCCGACCTCGACATCGATGGCCATCTGCGCCAGATCACCGGCCATCGCCACGCGCAGCTTGCAGGTATAGTCGTCATCCGTGGCCAGCTCGCCATAGAGAAGATGCTCCAGACCGAAAAAGCCGCGCACTCCGATAGAGGCTTTCGCCAACTCTGCCGGGTCGGTGAATTGCGGGTTTTGTTGCTCGATCAGCCCCGAGAGCTGGCGCCGCCCCGTGGCCTTGGCATCGGGCCAGAAGGCAAAGGCCAGCGCCCTCCCCTGCTCCTCGACCGGTCCGAGCCGCAAAAACGCCACGCCCAACCACGCATCGACCGCGTCATTCCACAAGGGCTGCATCGTCGCGATGGAACAGTCCGCCTCGGCCCCCTTCTGCAACGCGATCGTGGCATTGGTCAGCGCGGTATATCCGGGCAGGATGTCTTGCGTGACGGCGGCGCGTGTATCGGCCAGAGCTGGCACAGAGATCGCCATCAGAGGCAGCGAGAACAGCAGATTACGCATCACAAGGTCTCCAGAAAGCGAATAAGATCGGCGCGCGTCTTGGCGGGCAGTGCCAGATATCTATCACGGGCGGGCCCCGCTTCGCCACCATGCCAGCGGATCGCCTCGTCCAATGTGGCCGCGCGGCCATCATGCAGATAGCGCGGCGCATGGCCCGAATTTTCGCCGGTCAACCCGATCCCCCAGAGCGGCGCCGTGCGCCATTCCGCCGCCGTAGCCACGCCTTCGGGACGGTGATCGGCCAGCCCCTCGCCCATGTCATGCAGCAAAAGGTCGGTATAGGGCCAGACCAGCTGGCGCGAGGTGACCGGATTATCGCTGGTTGCGGTAATGAATTTCGGCACATGGCAGGCAATACATTGCGCCTCATAGAAAGCCTGCTTGCCGGCCAGCACATCCGGCGCCCCCACATCACGGCGCTTTGGCACGCCCAGCCCCGTCACATAGGCGGTGACCGCCTCCAGCGCCTCGGTCGAGACCTCGGCATTGTCGCGCAGCCCCTCGTCAATCCCGTCAGGAACCGAAAGACAATCCGTCTGCGCCAAGGTGCAATCGCCCGCGCCTGCGGGGAACAGCACACTCGAGAGCCCCATATCCTGACTGAAAGCCTGCGCCGTCATATCGACGAGCCGCCCCATGCCCGCCTTATGGCCGAACCGGCCCAGCCGGACCACACCATCGGGGCCGATCGCATATTGCGCCCGCCCCGAGATCCCGTCGCCATCGGCATCCCCGGGGTCCGCATGTGCCAGAATATCGGCCTCGGGGATCGCCTCCAGAAGCCCCAGCCCGATGATCTGCGGCGCGACCCGCAGCGAGACCAGTGTCTCGGGCGCAAAGCCGTGACGGGCCTCGGGATGGCGCAGATCGCCCTCCTCAATCCAGTCCAGCACCAGCTGTCCCTCCGGTTCCAGCGACGGCAGCGCCCGATCCTGCAACTGCCAGCCGAACGCGGGATCGGCGATCATACCATGCCAGCCGTCGATGCCCTCTGCGCCATCGCCGGGCGGAAAGCGCCGCGAGAGCTTCAGCACCATCCCCGAGATGCCCTGGCCATCCTCGGGCCGCCCCCGCGCATTTCCGGGATGGCAATTGGCGCAGGCCCGCGCATTGAACAAGGGCCCCAGCCCGTCCGAGGCCCGCGTGCTCGAGGGCGCAGGCACCCAGAGTTTGTCGAACAACGCCTCGCCCAAGGTGAACCCCATCCGCAGGGATGGGGGCAGATTGGCCGCAGGCGCGCGGAACCCCGTGCCCGTCACCGTGGCCGCCACCGTGGCCGCCCCTGCCGGATTGGCCTCGTAGCGTTCGGGTTGCACGAACTCGGTGGCCGGCGCTGTCACCTCGGCGGCCTGCACCGCCACTGGCACAGCAAGGCAGAAAGCAAGAAGAGCGCGCATCACATCACCATGCAAAACCCCGCGGCATCGCTGCCACGGGGAAGTGTCGGGCATAAGCCCCTATTTTGAATAGTCTTACTGGAAGACTGCATCAGGGTTGTCGAGGCTGTCGGACCCCTCGATCTCGACCTCGGAGCCCAGAAGCGTGACCGCGCGCTCGATCGAACGGGTCTGGGTGACCAGCGCATCGACCAGACCGTTGACGAGCTTTGCCCCCTCGTCATTGCCAAGCGCCAGCATCTGGTCATAGGCCATACCGCCTTCGGCCTTCTGGTAGATCGCATCGGCTGCAGCGACCGATGCGTCCAGATCCTTGGTCAGCTGCGCATCCACATCGGCATCCTTGGCCGCCACCAGTTGCGACAGCGAGGCGCCTTCCACGACCGAGCCGTCCACACGGGTGTATTTGCCGGTATAGACGTTCTGGATCCCCAACGCGTCATAATAATGCGAGACATGGGTCATATCGGAGAAGCAATCATGCTCTTCTTCCGGATCATGCAGCATGAGGCCCAGCTTCGTGCGCTCGCCCGCCAGCTCGCCATAGGACAGCGACCCCATACCGGTGAGGATCGTGGTGATGCCCGCATCGGCATCATCGGTCAGCGCGGTGCGTGCAGCACCTTCCTCGTCCCAATTGCCGACCATTTCCTGCAGATCCGCAACCAGCAGCTTGGAGGCTGCCTGCAGATATTCGGCACGGCGGTCACAATTGCCACCGGTGCAGCCCTCGCCCTGAATGTAATCGGTATAGGGGCGCGCACCCGCGCCCGCCCCGGTGCCGTTCAGATCCTGCCCCCAGAGCAGGAATTCGATGGCGTGATAGCCGGTTGCCACATTGGCCTCGATGCCTTCGGCCTCCTGCAGGGTCTCTGCGAGGAATTCCGGCGAGATCGTGCTGGCATCCACCTTTTCGCCACCGATGGTGAGCGATTTATTGGCGATGACATTGGCCAGAGCCAGATCATTCTCTTCGTTATTGGCCGCCGAATCCTCATCGACATAGTCGATCAGACCCTCATCGAGCGGCCAGGCGTTCACACGGCCTTCCCAGTCATCCACCAGCGCATTGCCAAAGCGGAAAGCTTCGGTCTGCTGGTAGGGCTTGCGGGCCGCAACCCACGCATCCTTGGCCGCCTGCAGCGTCTCGGCAGAGGGTTCTTTCACCAGCGCGTCAACCGCCGCCTCCAGCGCCTGCGCGGTGGTCAGGCTGTCCTCGAACCCTGCCTGCGCGATATCGGCATAGGTTTCGATCACGGCTTCGGGCTGCGGCGCCTCGGCAAAGGCTGCCAGCGGCGCAGCAAACAGGGCAGTGCTGGCAAGCAGCGCGGAAAGGGGACGGGTCATGCGGTGCCTCGGATCAGTGTAACTGGAGTTCACGGATAAGTGACACATTTACTCGGGAATGTAAATCCCGATTGTTTTACTCGGTCAATTTTTCCAAGACCGTTTCAAACCGTGCCGCAGGCCAGCCACGCGCCCCATACGATGTAGCACCTCCCAAACCCGCAACACTAATGCACCGCCCAAAGTCGCTCCATATCCCGGCCCGTCCCGGCGCAGCGCGTGATGATATTCCTGCAGCACCACCCGAAGCGCCCCATCAGCCAGTTCGGGCGCGACAACATGTTTGGGATTGAAGTTGCGTAGACTCGCGCCCGCCATCAGATCAAAACCGCAACAGAGGAAATGGTCAGGCAGCCATTCCACCACCTTACCCACCACATCAAGCCATAAAACCGGCCAAAGAGGCGCAAGACCCGCCTCCGCATCGGCCACAACCTGCCGCAGGGGTGCAATTGCAGGCACATAGCGTCCGTGCGCATTCAGAAAATGCAGATGCATCGCCACAGCCTAGCTCCGGCAACCGGACCACATAATCTCGCAGCCGGAATCAGTCATCAGAACAGCAAAAAACCGCCCAAGGGCGGCTTTCGCTTCGTCAAAGACGGTCAGATCTTACTTGATCTTGCCTTCTTTGTATTCGACGTGCTTACGCACAACCGGGTCGTATTTCTTCACGACCATTTTCTCGGTCATGGTGCGGGCATTCTTCTTGGTCACATAGAAGTGCCCGGTGCCCGCCGTCGAGTTCAGACGGATCTTTTGCGTCGTCGGCTTCGCCATGTTTCATCTCCTGAGTCAGGCAGCCAACATCCGCGTCACTGCCATCGAAATCCTTGAAGCCCGCCTTTTAGCCAGACTCACCCCAGAGTCAACAGCCAATCGCACCCTTCTCGGGAAATTCCACTATCAGCCGAAGAAATTTTGCGCAGGGGGCCTGTAAGCCGGATTCTGTTCAGGGGTTGCCCCCCTCGATGACCATTCCTCTAGGCCTGCAGTTGCCTGCAGGCTCCAGCTGCCAACCCGGATCACTCGGGGCGAAGCTCCCCTACCGTCAGACAGATGCCCGCGGCACGCGATCCCTATTCGGCGTTGCTCCCGGTGGGGCTTGCCATGCCGGTCCTGTTACCAGTCCCGCGGTGGGCTCTTACCCCACCGTTTCACCCTTACCCGTGCATGATGCAGGGCGGTCTGTTCTCTGTGGCGCTATCCCTGGGGTTACCCCCGCCGGGCGTTACCCGGCACCGTCACTTCATGGAGTCCGGACTTTCCTCGGCGATCCGGCTGTCTACAAAAGCAGAGCTACGAACCGCCGCGGCCATCCGGCCCCCTGCGCAAGCCGAGCCTTAGGCCGGAACCCGCAAACAGGTCAAGCGCGAAACCACCGCCTTTTCCAGCGTCCTCAAATATCCTGGGGTGAATTCGACGCAGTCGAAGAGGGGCAAAGCCCCTGCTCCCGCTACCCGTCCCGCCGCGCCGCAAAGAACCCCTTCAGAAGCGCCTCGGCCTCGGCGGCGGCCAAACCGTCATAGATCTCGGGCGCATGATGGCATTGCGGATGCGAGAATACCCGCGCGCCCTGCGCCACACCGCCCGATTTGACATCTGCGGCGCCATAATAGAGCCGCCGGATCCGCGCGGCAGAGATCGTGCCCGCGCAGATCGGGCATGGCTCCAGCGTGACGTAGAGATCATGCCCCACCAGCCGCTCCGATCCCGCCTTCCGGCAGGCCTCGCGGATGGCCAGCACCTCGGCATGGGCGGTCGGATCGCATAGCTCGCGGGTGCGGTTTCCGGCGCGTGCCACCACCTGCCCCGATGGCGCAACGATCACCGCCCCGACCGGCACCTCGCCGCGCAAAGCGGCCGCCCGCGCCTCCTCCAGCGCCTGATCCATGAAACTTCTGAACATATCTTCTCTTGGCCGTTTCGCTTCTCTCGTGCAAGGCTCTTCCCACAGGAGATAAGACACTATAGAGAGGCGCCTTCAAGACCGCCTCGGGAGCCGCCTGCCATGACCAATGATTCCAACAACACGCCGAAACCGGATACGACGCCCTCTTCCGGCGAACGTATCGCCAAGGTTATCGCGCGCTCGGGCGTGGCCTCGCGCCGCGATGCGGAAAAGCTGATCCTCGCAGGCCGCGTGGCGGTCAATGGCAAACAGGCGGCCTCACCCGCTCTTGATGTCACGCCAAAGGACAAGGTTACCATCGATGGCAAACCGATCGACGCGCCGCAGGAAACCCGTGTCTGGCTCTATTACAAACCGCTGGGTCTGGTCACCACCGAGAAAGACGAGCAGGGCCGCCGCACGATCTTCGACGAGATGCCCGAAGGTATGCCGCGTGTGCTCAATGTCGGCCGTCTCGATCTCAATTCCGAGGGTCTTCTGCTTCTGACCAATGATGGCGGCCTCAAGCGCCGCCTCGAGCTGCCCGAAACCGGCTGGCTGCGCAAATACCGCGTGCGCGTGAATGGCCGCCCGACACCCGAGACCTTCAACCCGCTGCGGGCCGGGATCACCATCGATGGCGAGGATTTCCAGCCGATGGAGATCACTCTCGACCGCCAGCAGGGCGCGAATGCCTGGCTGACCGTGGGCCTGCGCGAAGGCAAGAACCGCGAGATCCGCCGCGCCATGACCGAGATCGGCATGACCGTGAACCGCCTGATCCGCGTAAGCTATGGCCCGTTCCGCCTCAACGAGATGCAACCGGGTGATGTGGTGGAAATCAAGCGCCGCGTGCTCCATGACCAGCTGGGAAGCCTTCTGGAAGACACGCCCAACGCCCAACCCGCCGACCGCAGCAAATCTGCGGGTCGTCGCGATGATGGCGAGCGGCCGCGCGGCAGGTTCGGTGATCGGGGGGATCGCGGCGACCGCGGGGGCCGCAGCTTCGGTGACAAGAAATTTGGCGACAAGAAATTCGGGGATCGTGGCCCGAAACGCTTCGACCGCGAGGATGGCGAGGGCCGTGGCAATTCCGAGCGCAGCTTTGGCCGCCAGAAGGATTTCGCAGGCCGTGGCGACCGTCCCGAGCGCGCACCGCGCACCGAGGGAGAGGACCGTCCGCGCAAGGAACGCTGGTCGCCCGAAAAGCGCAGCGCACCGCGCGAAGATCGCAGCGACACCCGTTCCTTCGGTGACAAGAAGTTCGGCGACCGTCCGCGTCGCGAAGGCGGCGAGGGCCGTTCCTTCGGCGACAAGAAGTTCGGCGACCGCCCGCGCCGTGAAGGCGGCGAAGGCCGCTCCTTCGGTGACAAGAAGTTCGGCGACCGTCCGCGTCGCGAAGGCGGCGAGGGCCGTTCCTTCGGTGACAAGAAGTTCGGCGACCGTCCGCGTCGCGAAGGCGGCGAAGGCCGTTCCTTCGGTGACAAGAAGTTCGGCGACCGCCCGCGTCGCGAAGGCGGCGAAGGCCGCTCCTTCGGTGACAAGAAGTTCGGCGACCGCCCGCGTCGTGAAGGCGGCGAAGGCCGCTCCTTCGGCGACAAGAAGTTCGGCGACCGTCCGCGTCGCGAAGGCGGCGAAGGCCGTTCCTTCGGTGACAAGAAGTTCGGCGACCGTCCGCGTCGTGAAGGCGGCGAAGGCCGTTCCTTCGGTGACAAGAAATTCGGCGACCGTCCGCGTCGTGAGGGTGGCGAAGGCCGTTCTTTTGGGGACAAGAAATTCGGTGACCGTCCGCGTCGTGAAGGCGGCGAAGGCCGTTCCTTCGGTGACAAGAAATTTGGTGGCAAACCGGGCGGCGGCTTCAAAGGCGGCCCCCGTGGGGATGCCCCCCGTAGCAACGGACCGCGCGGCTCTGGCCCCAAAGGTCCGCGCAAGCCCCGCAGCGAATAAGTAAACATCGAACGGCGCCAGAGAGATCTGGCGCCGTTTGTCGTTCCGGCCCCATAGCTCATACAGATGTCATGACAGAGCGCCTGCGTATGGGCGCTTTTCTGCCATCCCCCTCTGGCACAGACGTGCCGAAATACCTATTCTCCGCTTAAGATGAGCACCACCATGACCATTCGGGCAAGTTTAGGGGGACCCATGTCGCAAAAAGCCATCCAGCGCATCGCCTTCCTGCTGATGCTGGCGCTGGTGCTGAAGATCGCGGCAACAGGCAGCGTCTGAGCCATGGCCCGCCGTTTCTCTGGCAGATACAGCCCCGATGCCCCGCCCCGCAGCGCCGGACAGGAAGACATCCCTACCGAGCGGCTGCCCCGCCCCGAGCACCCCTATGAGGGCCGCCCCTTCTGGCTGGCGGTCTGTGCCCTGCCCTTCCTTTTTGGCGCTTTCGGCGACGGGCCGGTGGGACTGGCACGCGGTATTCTGGGCTTTGGGTTTTGTGCGGGTGCGGCGCTTTTGCTGCGCGAGGGGCTGAAAGCGCAAGCCGCCTATGAGGCGCGTGGCAAGGCCCGCCGCCCCGCCCTTCCCCGCAAGATACTGGGCAGCCTCGGCTTTGGCCTCGGGCTGGCGATCGGCGCGCAGGAGATGGGGCTGACGGGCGCCATAGGCTGCGGCCTCATCGGCACCGTTCTGGGCCTCGTGGCCTTCGGGATCGACCCGCTGAAGGATAAGGGGCTCGAGGGCATCGACCCATTCCAGCAGGAGCGTGCCGCCGAGGCCATCGCCACCGGCGAGGCGCATCTGGCCGCCATGCGCGAGGCCATCGCCCGCGCCGGCACGCCCCAGCTGACCGCGCGGGTCGAGATCTTTGCCACCCATGCCCGCGATCTCTTCCGCACGGTCGAGGAAGAGCCCAACGATCTGCGCGCGGCGCGGCGCTATCTGACGCTCTATCTCGAAGGCGCGCGTGATGCGACCATCCGCTTTGCCGACCTATATGCCCAGACGCGCGACGCTGAGGCGCGGGCCGGTTACGAGACCCTTCTCGATGACCTCGAACGCAATTTTACCGCCAAATCGCGCCAGCTCATCGAGAGCGGTCGCGAGGGGCTGGAGATCGAAATCGACGTGCTGCGCGAACGGCTGGAGCGGGAAGGCATTGCCCCGCCCCCTCCGTCCGCGCATAAATGACACCGAAAGCCCTGAGGAGACCATCCTATGAGCGACACGACCCGCGAAGCCGCCGCCAAAAATGTGAGCGAAATCGAACAGGTGGCCGCGATCCGGCTGCCTGATCCGCAGGAGGTGGGCGTGGCGCTCGAGGGCGCCGAGGCTCCGACCGCCATCGAGATCCGCTCGCGCATGGACGAGGTGGATCTGAGCGATTCCAACACGATCCTACGTTTCGGCACCCGCGCCCAGTCCGAGCTGCAGGAAATCAGCCAGGCCATGCTGGTCGATGTGAAGAACAAGGATACCGGCCCTGCGGGCGACAGCCTGCGCAATATCGTGACCACCCTGCGCGGGTTCTCGGTCAGTGAACTGGATGTGCGCCGCAAGCAGAGCTGGTGGGAAAAGCTGATGGGACGCGCCGCTCCCTTTGCCAAATTCCTCGCCCGTTACGAGGAGGTCCAGGGCCAGATCGACAAGATCAGCGATGTGCTTCTGTCCCATGAGACGAAGCTGCTCAAGGATTTGAAATCGCTCGATCTTCTCTATACCAAGACGCTGAAATTCTACGATGAGCTCGCGCTTTACATTGCTGCGGGCGAGGCCAAGCTGGCGCAGGCCGATGCCGAGATCATCCCCGCGAAAGAGGCCGAGGTGGCGCAGGCCAGCGAGACCGACAAGCTGATCCGCGCGCAGGAGCTGCGCGATATCCGTGCCGCCCGCGATGATCTGGAGCGCCGCGTGCATGACCTCAAACTCACCCGTCAGGTGACGATGCAATCGCTGCCCTCGATCCGGCTGGTGCAGGAAAACGACAAGGCGCTGGTGTCGAAAATCAACTCGACGCTGGTGAATACCGTGCCTCTGTGGGAGACCCAGCTGGCTCAGGCGGTGACCATCCAGCGTTCGGCCGAGGCTGCAGGTGCCGTGAAGGCCGCCAATGACCTGACCAATGAACTGCTGACCGCCAATGCCGAGAACCTGCGTCAGGCCAACCAGACCGTGCGGCAAGAAATGGAGCGCGGCGTTTTCGACATCGCTGCCGTGCGTCAGGCCAACGAGACGCTGATCGCCACCATCGAGGACAGCCTCTCGATCGCCGACGAAGGCAAGCGCCAGCGCGCAGCAGCCGAAGCCGAGCTGGTCCAGATGGAAGGCCGCCTGCGCGATACACTGGCCTCGGCCCGCAGCCCGCGCAGCTCCGCAGATAAAGGAGCCCCCCGAGCATGACCTCCGGCCCGAGCACGCCCTCCAGATCGGGCATCCCTGCGGGATCACACGGCCCGAGGCTGCGCATCGCAGGGCTCGGCCTTTGCCTGCTGGCGGTGCTCGGTTGCTCGAACCTGCCCGGAATGGACGGCTCGGCACAGGCACCGCGCGCGACGCCGCGCCCGCTGCTGGCGCCCCCGAAATCCTCCGGCCCACCCAAGGTCGCGCCGCGCTCGCAGGACAGTCTCGCGCTTTCGGCCTATTTCCAGCAGGTGCAGGACAATCTTCTGGCGCAGGGGCTGCTGCGCACCGATGTCGCGCCGCGCGATGCGCCCTTCCACCGGCACCAGTTGATCGATAACTTCGTCAATGTGGCGCTCTACGACGAATACGAGCACCGCAACGGCGCCTTCATTGCCAGACCGACCGTGTCGAAGCTGCGGCGCTGGGAAAAACCGGTGCGCATGGATCTGCATTTCGGGGCCTCGATCCCCGAAGAAGAACGCCTCAAGGACACCGCTACCGTGCGCGCCTATGCCGGCAAACTGGCCAGTGCCAGCGGCCATCCGGTCAGCCTTGTTCCCGATAACGGTAATTTCTCGATCCTTGTGCTGAACGAGGACGAGCGCGAGAAATCGCAGGATCTGTTGCGCAAGATGGTGCCCGGCATCGACGAGAGCTCGATCCATGCGATCACCAACCTGCCCACCACGACCTTCTGCGTGGTCTTCGCCTTCTCCGAGGGCGACCGCTCGGACTATTCGCGCGCGGTCGCGATCATCCGTGGCGAGCATCCCGATGCGATGCGCGAAAGTTGCTATGACGAGGAGCTGGCGCAGGGTCTCGGGCTGGCCAATGACTATCCCCGCGCGCGCCCCTCGATCTTCAATGATGACGAGGAATTCGCCCGCCTGACCCGTCAGGACGAGCTGATGCTGAAGATGCTCTACGATCCGCGCCTGCGCCCGGGCATGTCGGAAGACGAGGCCATGCCGGTGATCCGGCAGGTCGCCGCGGAGCTGATGCCGAACGACTGAACGAGGGCCTGCGCGCCCTCCCCCAAACCGACAAGCGGAGACCGGATCATGGGTATTCTCGACTTTCTCAGCGGAGAATTCATCGACGTCATCTCTTGGGTGGATGACACCCGCGATACGATGGTCTGGCGCTTCGAGCGGCAGGGACATGCCATCAAATACGGCGCGAAACTGACCGTTCGCGAGGGACAGGCCGCCGTCTTCGTGCATGAGGGGCAGCTGGCCGATGTCTTCACCCCCGGCCTCTATCTCCTCGAAACCAACAACATGCCGATCCTGACGACGCTGCAACACTGGGATCATGGCTTCAAATCGCCCTTCCAGTCCGAGATCTATTTCGTCAACACGACGCGCTTCACCGATCTCAAATGGGGCACCAAGAATCCGGTGATCACCCGCGATCCCGAATTCGGCCCCGTGCGGCTGCGGGCCTTCGGCACCTATGCGGCGCGGGTCACCGATCCGGCCAAGTTCATCACCGAGATCGTGGGCACCGACGGCGAGTTTACCGCCGATGAGGTGAGCTACCAGCTGCGCAATATTATCGTGCAGGAATTCTCTCGCGCGCTGGCCGGCGCGAATATCCCCGTGCTCGATATGGCAGCCAATACGGCCGATCTGGGCAAGCTGGTGGCCGAGGCCATCGCACCGACGATTGCCGAATACGGGCTGGGCCTGCCCGAATTCTATATCGAGAACATCTCGCTGCCCTCGGAGGTGGAGACGGTGCTCGACAAACGGACCTCGATGGGGATCGTGGGCGATCTCAACCGCTACATGCAGTTCAATGCCGCAGAGGCCATGGGCCAACCCGGATCGGGAGCATCCGCCGGTATGGGGGCTGCCATGGGTGCTGGGCTCGGTGCGGGGATGGGCATGGCGATGGGCCAGCAGATGGGGGGGCCATGGGGTCAACCCGCACATACCGCCCCGCAGGCGGGCCCTTGGGGCCAGATGGCTCCGCAAGGCGTTGCCCCGGGGCAAGCCCCCGCGCCCCAAGGCACCGCCGCACCGCCTCTTCCGCCCCCGCCGGCTGTCGAGAAGGTCTGGCACATGGCGGTGAACGGCCAGACGCTCGGGCCGTTCGGGCGCGGGCAGCTGGCGCAGATGAAAGCGGAGGGGCAGTTCACCCGCGCCTCGCTTGTCTGGGCGCCGGGACAATCGGGCTGGCTGGCCGCCGAGGAGATCCCCGAACTGGCACAGCTCTTCACCATCCAGCCGCCACCGCCGCCGGGCGCGTAACCGCACCCCGAACGAGGCCCGCCGCCATGAAGCTCCCCCAAGTCCCCCGTGCCGTACGCCGCGACACGCCAAGCGTCTACCCCTGCGAAGCCTGCGGCGCCGATCTGCGCTTCAATCCGGGCGAGACGCGGATGGTCTGCGACCATTGTGGCCATATGCAGGACATTCCCGCCATCACCCATCGCGGAGAGAGCGGGCTGCGCGAGCTGCCGCTTGCGCCGGTGCTTGTGCAGGGTCTGCCGGAGACCGAGAGCATAGGTCAGCGCCATCTGTCCTGCCCCAACTGCTCGGCCCAAATCGAGCTGGGACCGGACCAGCAGGCCACGGAATGCCCGTTCTGTGCCACCCCGATCGTGGCCGAAGCGGGCGGGGCCCGCCAGTTTGCGCCGCAAGGCGTGCTGCCCTTTACGGTGACCGAGACCGAGGCCCGCGCGGCGCTGACAAAATGGCTCAAGGGCCGCTGGTTCGCCCCCAACGGGCTGGCCGAGTTTGCCCGCAAGGGGCGACGCATGACCGGCGTCTATGCGCCATTCTGGACCTTTGATGCGCGCTCGCGCACCCGCTATTCCGGCCAGCGCGGCGATTATTACTACGAGACACGGCTGGTCACGGTCGACGAGAACGGCCAGACCGTGCGGCGCGAAGAGCAGGAACGCCGCATCCGCTGGACCCCCGTCACAGGGCAGGTCGCGCGCGATTTCGACGATGTGCTGGTCTATGCCGCCCGCTCGCTGCCCGATGACCATGTGGGGCGCCTGCACCCGTGGAACCTCTCGCGGGTGGCCGCCTATGACGGGAGTTTTCTGGCGGGTTTCTCGGCCGAGAGCTATACGGTCGAGATCCCCGAGGCCCACCATCAGGCGCAGGCCAAGATGCTGCAGGTGATCCAGAGCGATATCCGCCGCGATATCGGCGGCGATACCCAGCGCCTTGGCGTGATGGATCCGCAATTCCATGACGAGACTTTCAAACATATCCTGCTGCCGATCTGGTCCGCCGCCTACCGGTTTCAGGGCCGGAGCTACCGGTTCATCGTCAATGGCCAGACAGGGGTCGTATCCGGCGACAGGCCATGGTCGGCATGGAAGATCGCGCTGGCCGCCCTCCTGGCCGCGCTGGTGGCGGGGGTGCTCTTCTACATCGCCCGCTAGGTCGCATTCCGCCCGACAGTGACGTAGAATGCCTGCATGGCAGCGCCAGAGTGGCTATGCTGCCAAAAAACCCTCAGAAAGGCATCGTCATGCGCGCACTCCTCCAACGTGTCACCTCCGCCAAGGTCGAAGTGGACGGCCAGATCACCGGCGAGATCGGGCGCGGCCTTCTGGTGCTTGTTTGCGCGATGGATGGCGATACCGAAGTGCAGGCCGAGAAGCTCGCGGCCCGCGTGTCCAAGCTCCGCATCTTCAAGGACGAGGCGGGCAAGATGAACCGCTCGGTCAGCGATGTGGGCGGGGCCTGCCTTGTGGTCAGCCAGTTCACTCTGGCCGCCGATACCCGCACCGGCAACAGGCCCGGATTTTCCAGCGCCGCCGCCCCCGAGACCGGCAAACATCTCTACGAGTATTTCAGCGAGGCCCTTCGCAAGCTGGATCTGCCTGTGGAAAACGGGATCTTTGCCGCCGATATGGCCGTCAGCCTGACCAATGACGGCCCGATCACGATCTGGCTCGACACCGCCGACCGCGCCTGAACGCCGGCCTTGGGCTTCACAGCCCCGCAGGGGATGTGGCGGTGGCAAGGGGGCTCGATGCCGCCTTGCCACCGCCCCCGCGCCCCCGGCGCAGTCATCCGCCGAATTCCCCGCACCAAGAGGGCTGCAAGGCTCTTGCCCAACTCCCGCAGCACAGCTATCCCCCGCCTATGGCCAAGCTTTACTTCCATTATTCCACCATGAATGCCGGCAAGAGCACATTGCTGCTGCAGGCCTCCCACAACTATGTCGAACGCGGGATGCAGACGCTTCTGGTCACGGCCCAGCTCGACACACGCGCAGGGACAGGCCGGATCGGCAGCCGGATCGGCATCGGTGCCGATGCGCTCTGCTTCACGCCCGAGACCGACATGTTCGCGATGATCGAGGACCGCCTTGCCCAAGGTCCCTGTGCCTGCGTCTTCATCGACGAGGCCCAATTCCTGACCCGCGAACAGGTCTGGGCTCTGGCGCGGGCCTGCGATGACCTCGGCATTCCGGTCATGTGCTACGGGCTGCGCGTCGATTTCATGGGCGAGCTTTTCCCCGGTTCGGCGGCGCTGCTGGCGCTGGCCGATGACATGCGCGAGGTGCGCACCATCTGCCATTGCGGGCGCAAGGCCACGATGGTGGTGCGGATGGGGCCTGACGGACAGGCGCTGCGCGGCGGCGATCAGGTGCAGGTGGGCGGCAACGAAACCTATGTCTCGCTTTGCCGCAGGCACTGGCGCGAGGCAATGGGGCAATAATCCCGCACCTGTCCGAGAGATTGCGCGCGAGCGCGGCGAAGCCGCGCCTGCGCGCCCCGGGCGCGCCGCTTCGCGGCGCGCGCACACCCCCTTGTCGAATGGTTCACCTGACTGGGAGTGTCAGTGCAGGCGGCCCCCCTCGGGCACATCCTGATCCGGCCCGATCAGGACAATCCCGCCCTCTTCATCAGGCACACCCAGCACCAGCACCTCCGACATGACTGGACCAATCTGGCGCGGCGGGAAATTCACCACCGCCATAACCTGTTTTCCGACCAGCGTCTCGGGCGCGTAATGTGTGGTGATCTGCGCCGAGGACCGTTTCTCGCCAATCTCGCCACCGAAATCGATCCAGAGCTTGATCGCAGGCTTTCGCGCCTCGGGGAAAGGGTCCGCGCGGGTGATGCGCCCGACACGGATATCGAGCTTCAGGAAATCCTCGAATGTCACGCTCACGCGCCCAACTCCCGCCCGCGATCCGCCGCAGCTTTCACCGCGCGCTCCAGAAGCGCGGGAAACCCGGAGGTTTCGTCCATCAGGACGGCCAGAGCCGCTGCCGTGGTCCCGCCCGGCGAGGTCACATTGACCCGCAGCTGCGACGGATCCTCGGGCGCATCCTCGGCGAGCTGCCCCGCCCCCCCCACAGTCGCCTTGGCAAGCTTCATCGCCAGATCCTCGGGCAGCCCTTGAGCCACACCGGCCGCGGCCAGCGTCTCGATCAGATGGAAGACATAGGCCGGACCCGAGCCGGACACGGCGGTGACCGCATCCATCTGGTCCTCGGCGTCAAGGCGCACCACCTGCCCGATGGCCTGCAACAGCCCTTCGGCCTGATCCATCTGCGCGTCGCTGACCGGCGCATTGCCGATGATCGCGGTGATCCCGCGCCCGATGGCCGAGGGTGTGTTGGGCATGGCGCGCACGATCGGGGTCTGCGCTCCGAGGATTCCCTCGTATTTCGCGAGCGTCAGTCCCGCCGCAACCGACAGGAACAGCGTCGCGCCATTGCCAAGGGCCGCCAACTGCGGCAGGGCCTCGCCCATCTTCTGCGGCTTTACGGCCAGCAGCACGACCGCGGGAGACGCAGGCAGATCCTCGTTGATGCGCACACCGGTCGAACGGACCCAATCGGAGGGACGCGGGGCAATGACGGTCACCGATTTCGGATCAAGGCCGCCCTTCAGCCAGCCCGCCAGCATCGCCGAGCCCATCTTACCGCAGCCCAGCAGAACCAGACCACGTTCGGAAATATCGGAAAAATCCATTCTGCACCCCTTCTTTTGCGGGGCGCAGCTTAGGCGCGACCGTAAGCCTCTGCAATGGCGACCTGAATGGCATCTGCCGCCGTGCGATTGCCCCAGCAGCCCAGCTGGAAGGCCGGATAGAACCGCTCGGCCGACATCAATGCGGTGCCGATCATCTCGTCGAGCTGCTGGATCGAGGCGCATTGGCCACCGGCCAGCACCAGACCATAGCGCCATGCCATCAGACGCTGCTCGGGCCAGTAGACGAAGCTGCCCGACCAAACCTGATCATTGGCGCGGTTCATCATGTCATAGAGCACCGGCAGGCGCTCGGCAGGCGGATCCATCTCGAAGGTCATGATCAGGCGCAGCACCTCGTCCTGATCGGACCATGCAAGCGTCAGCGAATAGCTGCGCCACTGCCCTTCCACCACCATCGCGATCTGGTCATCGGTTACGCGGTTGAATTCCCACGCATGGGCTTCGGCCAGATCCTCGACCACATCGATCGGGTGGGCGTCGTCGCCGATATAATCGTCGCTGAGTGCCATATCTCTGGTCCTTCTGCTCTTGTTCATTCCCCTGCGATGAACCGCAACGGGTTGTCATGCATACTAGGGACGGCGGATCCGTTCCTAGTTCATACCAGATATCGTGACTTGTGTGAAACAGGGTGTAAACGTGTTACTCGTGGATAACTCTAGATCCGAACACGATATCTGGGGATAAAAAAATGTCCCCACCACAGATATGGACGAATCCGGTCATAAGCCTGTGGATAACATCCCGCAGACCTTCCCAGAAATGTTTCACGGCCTCCTGCATCGCCTGACTCGAGGGGGATTCGCAACCACCGAATCGAATTTTTACGGTAGTTCAAAAGCTTGCCGATTCGCTGTGACGATTCCGCAACCCGCCCCTGTCTTGCGCGAAAATTGTTCCACGCGCTCTTATCCGCGCCTCCCTGTGCGCTTCACTTTTCCGTGCCCCTACGGAAACATGGGGACTTTCTCCTGCCCCGCACATGAAAAAAGGGCGCCCTTTCAGGCACCCTTCCATCGTCTTGTCAGAGGCTTCGCTCAGGCGCGGGCACGCACCTTGTGCAGAAGCGGCATCAGCTCGCCCATATCGGGGCCGTGCTCCATTCCGGTGACAGCCTTGCGCAGCGGCATGAACAGCCCCTTGCCCTTGCGGCCCGACTGCGCCTTCACCGCCGTTGTCCAGTCCTTCCACGTCGTCTCGGTGAATGGAGCCTCCGGCAGGATCGCCAGAGCCTCGGTCACAAAAGCACGATCTTCCTCGTCGATCAGCGGCTCGGCCCCGTTGAGGCACAGATCCGCCCAGCCTGCCAGATCCGATAGCTTGTCGATATTCTGCGAGGCGACCTTCCAGAACTGCTCGGCCTGAGCGGCGGGAATGCCGAGCGCGAGGATCTGCTCCTTCACATCGGCAAAGGGCAGATGCTGGTTGCGCGCACGGGTCAGCGGGATCAGGTCCTCGCGGTCGAATTTGGTGGGGGCGGAACCGAACTGGCTGATCTCGAAGCCGTCGATCAGCTCCTGCATCGACATTTTCAGCTCAACCGGCTGGCTCGAGCCCAGACGCGCCATCATCGACAGCAGCGCCTCGGGAGCGATGCCCTCGGCCCGCAGGTCGCGCAGCGAGAGCGCGCCCAGACGTTTGGACAGCTCCTCGCCATGCGGGCCGGTCAGAAGCGAGTGGTGCGCGAAATTGGGCGGCGTGCCACCGATGGCGCGGATGATCTGGATCTGCGTCGCGGTATTGGTAACATGGTCGCCGCCGCGCACGATATCGGTCACCCCCATATCGGTATCATCGACCGAGGAGGCGAACGTATAGAGGATCTGGCCCGAGGCTTTGATCAGCACGGGATCCGACACCGAGGCCGCATCGATGGACAGATCGCCAAGAATGCCATCCTTCCACTCGATCCGCTCCAGATCGAGGCGGAAGCGCCAGTAGCCCTGACGGCCCTCGTCGCGATAGGCCTGCTTCTGCTCTTCGGTCAGATGCAGGGAGGCGCGGTCATAGACCGGCGGCTTACCCATGTTCAGCTGTTTCTTGCGCTTAAGATCCAGCTCGGTCGGGGTCTCGAAGCATTCATAGAGACGGCCAGCCGCCTTCAGCTCCTCGGCCACCGCATAATAGCGGTCGAAGCGCTTGGACTGGTATTCCTCACGGTCCCATGTGATGCCCAACCATTCGAGGTCGGTTTTCAGACCATCGATATATTCCTGTTTGGAGCGTTCCTGATCGGTATCGTCGATCCGCAGAATGAACGTGCCTCCCTGCTTGCGGGTGATGAGGTAATTCATCAGCGCGGTGCGCAGGTTGCCGACATGGATGTAGCCGGTGGGCGACGGGGCAAAACGTGTAACGGTCATTCAAAGTCTCCTGATGCGGCTTCCGTCTTCCATAAAAGCACGAATTTGTCCATATCTACGGCATGAATGATCGCTCAGACCAGCCCTGCACCCCACGCCCTAGCGCCGATCCTGACGCAGGGTCCGATCTGCCGCCCTCGCTCGACGCGATCGAAGCGCTCGCGCTGGCTGCGCGCGATGCCCTGCCCGACCCGTTCCGGCAGGCTGCAAGGGCCGTGCGCCTGCATGTGGCCGAGCTGGCCCCCGAGGACATGCTGCGCGATCTGGGCATTGACGATCCCTTCTCGCTGACCGGCCTCTATGAGGGGGTGCCCCTGACCGAGGTCGCTTTCAGCGATCCGCAGGGCCCGAGCGTGATCTGGCTCTTCCGGCGCGCGCTTCTGGACGAGTGGATTGCCCGCGGCGATATCGGTCTGGCCGATCTGGTAACCCATATCTATGTGCACGAGCTTGCCCATCATTTCGGCTGGTCCGATGCGCAAATTGCCAAGATCGACCGCTGGTGGGAATAATTATGCACACCCGCACATATAACTCATCAGATATAACGCAGCCGTGAGTCGCAATTCGTTCCAGAGCACCTAGTTTGCACTAGCAACTGGTTTCCAAAGGGGAAGGCCCAATGACCACCCATATGACACGTCGTAACGCGTTGCTCTCGGCCGTGGCCGCACCGGTTGCCGGCGCTGCGCTTGCAGCAGCAACAGCGGCGACGGCACAAGAAAACGAGCCCTCTATGCCCAAATCCACGCCCGCGATCCCGCAATACCGTCGTTTTACACTGGGCGATATGACCGTGACGACGCTGCTGGCCGGCACGATGCCGATGGCGGACCCGCATGGCACCTTCGGGCTGAATGCGTCGGATGGCGAGTTCACCGCCCTGTCCGAGGCCAATTTCATCCCCGCCGACCGCTCGCTGAACGGATTCACGCCCGTTCTGATCGAAACCGCCGACGCGAAAATCCTGTTCGACACCGGCCTGAACTCCGATGGCATTCTCGCCGCATTGGAAGCCGCGGGGCTCGACGCCTCGGCGATCACCCATGTGGTCATCACCCATATGCATGGCGACCATATCGGGGGTCTGATGGGCGAGAGTGGCCCGACCTTCCCCAATGCCGCCTATATTACCGGTCAGGTCGAATGGGATTACTGGTCACAGGCCAAGAACGAGACCTTCGAGGCAAAGGTCCGCCCACTGGAAGACAAGTTCAGCTTCATCGGTCCCGATGACGAGGTCGTGCCCGGCATCAAGGCGATGGAAGCCTATGGCCATACGCCCGGCATGCTGGCCTTCTGGATCACCAGCGGCGCGCAGGAATTTGCCCTGACCGCCGATACCGCCAATCACTATGTTTGGTCGCTGCAGCGCCCCGATTGGGAAGTGCGCTTCGATATGGACAAGGAGAAGGCCAAGGAAACGCGCGACCGCATCCTCAAGCGTATCGCCGATGCGCGTGTGCCCTTCATCGGCTACCACATGCCCTTCCCGGGTCTGGGCTTCCTGCGTGCAAAAGACGAGGGATACGAGTTCATCCCCGCCTCCTACCAGTTCAACCTGCCCGAACAGGCCTGATCTGCCGTGCGATACACAGAAAGGCCCGCCATTACGGCGGGCCTTTTGCATTGTGGCTTCTGCCGGTCAGGCGCGGCTCAAGCCGCGTCCGTATCCGAGATATCCATCCGCACCAGCGTCTGGTTGAGAAGGATATAAGCGATCTCGCCGAAGGTGACCGGACCGGTGAAATTACCGGTGCGCTGGCCTTCCAGCTCGCCATAGAGATAATTCAGGATGCAGTTGCACGAATACTGCCCCTCTCCCGTATTGCCTGCGCCCTCTGCAAAGGCTTGTGCATAGCTGCCAAGGGCATTGGCCATGCGGTATTCCACCCCCGCCACGACGGGCGCGTAGAACTTCACCTGCCCCGAAACCGTATCGACCGACTGGATCGAGACATTGACCATCGCGCCGGAATAGTTGGCCACCAGCGGCAGGCGGGTATCGATCTGGTTCTCCTCGATATAGGTCGCAAAATCGACCTCCTCGCCATTCACCTCTACGCTGCTGGCAACAAAGCCGTCTTTTTTGAAACGGAAGGTCAGATCCTCCCTGTCTCCCTGCGCGAAGATATTGAGAATATCGAGATCGGCTTTCGCATCCGCCGGAAGGCCCACATGCAGCAGCACCGCCCCTTCGTCATGGCCTTGCCCCGTGGCGCCATCGAAGATCATCGGGGCTTTCCTGCCCAGATCGTCGAGATGCACACCGGTGATCCAGCCCGCCAATGGCTGATTGAAGAGATTGTCATAGGTCTGGCCTTCGACGGCAAAATTCGAATGCGCCACCGAGAAAGCGGGAATCATGATCATCGTAAAGCCATTAGGCTTATAGCCCTCGGCGATGGTGGGCAGCGCGTCCACATCCACATAGCGCATATCCGTTTCGGCCACGCGGTCGAAGGTAGTGCAGAACAGCTTGTCACGCACAACGGCCCCGCCCTGATCGGTCACGAAATAGACGGTCGTGCCGCCGATCCATTTCCCCTTGGGCAGTTGACGCAGCAGTTCCTCGGCCCCCGCGATGACCATCGTTGCACCGTCATTGATCCGTACGGACACATCCGCAACACTCAGCATTTCATTTTTCATCGGAGGCTCCAGCTTCAGAATTTGGCCATATCAGCAGTGGCAAAGGGGTTCTTGACCACAAAATCGCGCAATTCCCCGATTTTTGCAGCCAGGGCTGCGGGGCTTGCTGCAACTTCACGACGGAGACGGGACACCATAAGACGGGTGGCCAGCGAGGTCGCGGACAGGTCGGACTCGGAAGTCAGAACGCGCTTCCAGCGCGGGTCGTTCGTATCGGGAATCATTACGTCTCTCTCCTCAACTCTATGAGATGATATAAGGCACACACTCTTAAGTTTTGCTTTCCCAACGTAAGCTCAGCTAGCAATCCACCCTATCGTCAGCTTATAATTTAAATTCGAGGTAAATTCCTTCATAACCCCGGACATCAATGACACCGATCCTGACCGTTACGCTCAATCCGACCGTCGATCTGTCCATTGCCACGGCGCAGGTGCTCCCCGATCGCAAGCTACGCTGCACCGCGCCGCAAGAGGATCCGGGTGGCGGCGGGATCAATGTCAGCCGCGCGATTGCCGCGATGGGCGGTCAGAGCACGGCCTTCGTGGCCTTGGGCGGGGCGATTGGCACCAAGGTCACGGGGTTGCTGGCGGCACAAGGCATCGGCGTGGTGCCTTTTCCCGCACCGGGCGAGACGCGGCAGAGCCTGACAGTGGATGATTTGGCCAGCAATCAGCAATACCGCTTTGTCATGCCGGGCCCCTGCTGGAGCGCATCCGATGTGGCGTCAGCTCTGAGCCAGATCGCCCGCGCCCTGCCCGAAGGCGGGATTGTGGTGCTGTCGGGCAGCCAACCGCCCGGTGTCCCCGAGGATTTCCCCGCGAGGCTCGCCGATCATCTGGCACCCGTCAGAGCGCGGCTGTTTCTCGACACGTCCGGCCCCGCCCTTCTGCATCTGATGCAGCGCAAGCACCGCGCCGCCGATTTTCTGCGGATGGATGATCTGGAGGCCGAGGAACTGGCAGGACGCCCCCTGCCCACCCGTCGCGACACGGCCGATTTTGCACAAGAGTTGGTCGTTTTGGGTCTGGCCGATTGCGTTCTGATTGCACGCGGCGCCGATGGCAATGTGATGGCCACGCGCGAAGGGCGCTGGGTGGCGGATGCGGCCAGGGTGAAGATCGCCTCCAGGGTCGGAGCGGGAGATAGTTTCGTGGCCGGCTTCACATGGGCACTGGCGCGCGGGCTGGACCTGCCGCAGGCGTTGCAGCATGGGGCAGCGGCCGCCTCGGCGGCGGTGATGACGCCCGCCACCGAACTTTGCCATGGCGAGGATATCGAGGCATTGCTGCCGCAATGCCCCCTGCATTCCGTCTGATTATTGGCGCTTTTAGTGGCCCGACTGGTCGCGCCAGCGATTGACCATCGGATAGCGGCGATCAAGCCAGAACGCCTTGCGCGTCAGCTTCGTGCCGGGCGCCGACTGGAAGCGTTTCCATTCGGAAATATACAGGAGATGCTCGATGCGTTTGACCGTCTCGCGGTCATGGCCTGCCGCCACGATCTCGGCCACTGACTGATCGCCCTCCACCAGCCGCTCGAGGATGTCATCGAGCACCGGATAGGGTGGCAGGCTGTCTTCGTCCTTCTGGTCGGGGCGCAGTTCGGCCGAAGGCGGCTTGTCGATGATAATGCTCGGGATCACCTCGCCCTCGGGCGCCTTCATCCACGGGCGGTGATTGGCATTGCGCCAGCGGCAGGTCTCGAACACGCGGGTCTTGTAGAGATCCTTGATCGGGTTATAGCCGCCATTCATATCGCCATAGATCGTGCAATAGCCCACGGCCATCTCGGATTTGTTGCCGGTGGTCAGCAGCATGGCGCCAAACTTGTTGGAAATCGCCATCAGGATCGTGCCGCGCAGACGCGACTGGATGTTTTCCTCGGTCACGTCAGGCGCCATGCCCTCGAACACATGGGCCAGCGCTTTGGTCACCCCGTCGCGGGCGGGCTCGATATGCACGGTATCGAGCTTCGTGCCCACACGCCGCGCCAGTTCGGCCGCATCATCGAGCGAGCCTTGGCTGGTATATTCCGAGGGCAGCATCACACAATGCACATTCTCGGGGCCGAAGGCATCGGCGGCAATGGTCGCCACAATGGCGGAATCGATCCCGCCCGAGAGACCCAGCACCACCTTCTTGAACCCCGATTTCGCCAGATAGTCATGGGTCGCCATGACCATCGCGCGGTAATCCTGCTCCCAAGCGTCGGGCTGCGGGTCGAAGCGGCCCTCGCCTGCCACCCAGCCCGAGGGCGTTTCGGTGAAGGTGATATGGTCGATGATTTCCTCGAAAGGAGCGAATTGCGCGGCCAGGGAACGGTCGGCATTGAGGACGAATGTCGCCCCGTCAAAGACCTGATCATCCTGCCCGCCCACCGAGTTGAGATAGACGAGCGGCAAGCCGGTCTCGACCACGCGGGCCACCATATGATTGAGCCGCACCTCGTGTTTGTCACGGAAATAGGGCGAGCCATTGGGCACGATCAGGATCTGCGCACCGGTCTCCATCAGTGTCTCGGCCACATCGGGGTGCCACGCATCCTCGCAGATAGGCAGACCGATCCGCGCCGCGCCGATCTGCACGGGCCCCGAGATCGGGCCCACATCATAGATCCGGTGCTCGTCGAAGACCTCTTTATGCGGGAGTTCGTGCTTGAGCATCCGCGCCACGACCTTGCCGCCCTTGAGCACCCAGTAGGCGTTGTAATGGCCGGTCGCGTCCTGATAGGGCGCGCCGATCCCCAGCGCCGGACCGTCGGCCAGGCGCGCGGCAAGATCCTCGATCCGCGCCATACAATCGGCGATGAAGGCGGGCTTCATCACCAGATCCTGCGTCTGGTAGCCGGTCAGGAACATCTCGGGCAAGGCCACGAAATCGGCCCCTGCCCGTTTGCCCTCCTCCCATGCGGCTTGCGCCTTGGCGGCATTGGCATCAAGCGCGCCCACCGTGGGGTTCAGCTGGGCAAGGGTCAAACGGAAGGTCGCGGCCATGGGACAGATCCTCATTAAGTCTCGAGGGATGGTGTAACGGCAAGCGCGCGCGAGGGGAAGGGCATCGCGTTCCATCACATAGGGCGAAGGCACCATGCGCCACCCTTGTCTCATACGCGCTCTGCCCGTAGTTTAGCGGCAAAGACCTGCCGCAGCCCGACGGGCCGGCGGGCCACACAGGAGAGCCGCGCCCCATGACTTTCGCCCCGCTTCGCAATATCGCCCTCATCCTTGCTCTGGGTCTCGGCACGGCAGGTGCCGTGGCCGCACAGGAAAATGCAGGCGATGTGGCGACCAAGGAATATGATGATGGCGGCATCTATACCGGCACCTTCCGCAATGGCAAACAGGACGGGCACGGCAAATACACCCTGCCCTCGGGCTATGAATACGAGGGCTCCTGGGTTGCGGGACAGATCCAGGGCGAAGGCCGCGCACGCTTCCCCAACGGCTCCGTCTATGAGGGCCAGTTCACCGCCGGAAAGCCCGACGGCACAGGCAAGATCACCTTTATCGATGGCGGCACCTATGAGGGCGAGTGGAGTGCGGGCGAGATCACCGGCGAAGGCACCGCCCGCTATGCCAATGGGACGACCTATAAAGGCCAGTTCAGGAATGCCCGCCATGACGGCAAGGGCGTGCTGACCGGCGAGAACGGCTATCGCTACGAGGGCGACTGGGTCAATGGCGCAAAAGAGGGTCAGGGCAAGATCACCTATCCCGATGGTGCGACCTATGAGGGCGGCATGAAGGCGGGTCAGCGCGACGGCATGGGCACGCTGACCATGGCCGACGGGCTGAGCTATACCGGCCTGTGGAAGGCGGGCCAGATGAACGGCACCGGCCATCTGACACAGGCCAATGGCGATACCTATGAGGGCGCGATGGAGAACGGGCGCCGTAACGGTCAGGGCAAGGTGACCTATGCCAATGGCGATACCTACGAGGGCAATTTCGCGATGGACCGCCGTCAGGGCAAGGGCACGTTCCGCGGGACGGATGGCTATGTCTATGAGGGCGACTGGGTCGAGGGCCGGATCGAGGGTCAGGGCAAGGTCACCTATCCCGATGGCTCGGTCTATGTGGGCGCGTTCGTCAACGATCTCCCCGACGGACAGGGCAAGATCACCTATCCCGACGGGTCGAGCTATGACGGGCAGTGGTCAGCGGGACAGATCGAGGGCAAGGGCCGCGCGACCTATGCTAATGGCCTGACCTATGAGGGCGATTTCGTGAATGCCCGCAACGAGGGTCAGGGCCGGATGACCTATCCCGACGGCTATGTCTACGAGGGGTCCTGGAAGGGCGGTCAGCGTCAGGGACAGGGCCGCGCGAGCTATGCCGATGGCACGGTCTACGAGGGCAATTTCGAGAATGGCCAGCGCTCGGGCAAGGGCCGCCTCACGATGACCGATGGCTTCACCTATGAGGGCGACTGGCGCGAGGGCGAGATCGACGGCGAGGGCGTGGCCACCTATGCCAATGGTGATGTCTATACCGGCCATTTCGCGCAAGGAAAGCGGCAGGGGGCGGGCGTGATGAAATATGCCGACGGGCAGACGGCCGCAGGCAGTTGGTCGGACAACACCCTGACCGAAGCCGGTGGCGAGGCCAAACCGGCACCAGACCAGCCCGCAGCCCCTGCCGAGGAAGCCCCTGCCCCCGAAATGGCCACACCGCCTGCCAGCAGCGCGCCGAACTGAGCCTGCTCTGCGTGAGGGGCGCGCGCTCGGGGGCATCGAGCCCCGCTTCGCGCGCGGATGGGCGGCCTGCGGCACGCCCATCGGCCCTCGCCACAAGAGCCAAGCAAGGGCCACCACGATTGAACCCCGCCAGCCCCCCTCCTATATCTAAGCGGGATCAATCGTATAGGGGCGCGCGTTTTGGGCATTTCGGATCTGGCAGACGGGCTGACACGGCGGATCGAGGGTCTGGGATCCTCGGTAAGCGAGAGCCTGTTCGAGCCGGTGATCCGGCTTGGCGTGACGGGGCTCTCTCGCGCGGGCAAGACGGTGTTCATCACATCCCTTGTGGCCAATCTCCTTGACCGTGGCCGGATGCCCGCGCTTACCGGCCAATCGCGCATCCGTGCCGCTTTCCTGCAGCCCCAGCCCGATGATACCGTCCCGCGCTTCGCCTATGAGAGCCATCTGGCCGCCCTTACCGGCCCCGATCCGCATTGGCCCGAAGGCACGGGGGCGGTCTCGCAGCTGCGGCTGAGTTTCCGCGTCCAGCCGGGCGGGCTTCTGGCGGGGATGCGGGGCATGCGCACCGTGCATCTCGATATCGTCGACTATCCCGGAGAATGGCTTCTGGATCTGGGGCTGATGGAGAAGAGCTACCGGCAATGGGCGGATGAGGCGTTCGCGCGGCTCTCGACGCGTCCGGGCGGGGCGGACTATCTGGCGCTGGCCCGCCAGACCGACCCCGACCAGCGCCATGACGAGCCCGTGGCCGACCGTCTGGCCCAGGGCTTTACCGCCTATCTGCATAGCGCCAAGGATGCCGGATTTTCGGACTGCTCTCCGGGGCGGTTCCTGCTGCCCGGCGAGAAGGCCGGATCGCCCGCCCTCACCTTTGCGCCGCTGCCGCCCTCGGCCAGCCCCCGCGGCTCGCTGGCCCGCGAGATGGAGCGCCGCTATGACGCCTATAAGCGCGAGATCGTGCGCCCTTTCTTCCGCGACCATTTCGCCCGTATCGACCGGCAGGTAGTTCTGGTGGATGTGCTCAGCGCCATCCATGCGGGGCCGGCAGCCCTAGAGGATCTGCGCCAGACCATGGCCGATATCCTCACCGCCTTCCGCCCCGGGCGGGCGAGCTGGCTCACGAGCCTGATCGGCGGGCATCGGGTGGAGCGCATCCTCTTCGCAGCGACCAAGGCCGACCATCTGCATCACAGCCAGCATGCCCGCTTGGCCAATATCACGCAGGCCCTCCTGCGCGAGGCCCGCGACCGTGCCGATTTTGCCGGTGCCGAAACGCAGGCGCTGGCCATCGCCGCGCTACGCGCCACGACCGAGGCCGATATTTCGCAGGGCGAAACGGTGCTGCCTGCGGTGCGGGGTCGCCTGCCCGACGGGCGCAATGTGGCGCTGTATCCGGGCGAGCTGCCCGATGACCCCGCCCAGCTTCTGTCCTCGGCACGGCGCGGGCGCGAGGACTGGCTGGCGAGAGATTACTCCATCATGGATTTCGCCCCCGCGCCTCTCGCCCTGCGTCCCGGAGACGGGCCACCCCATATCCGCCTCGACCGTGCTGCCGAATTCCTGCTGGGAGACCGCCTGTGACAAAGCCCGTGACAAAGCCCGTGATGATCGAGCTGGATGACGCGCCCCAGAACCCCGCCGATGCGCCCCCCGTGGCCGACCTGCCAGACGCCACGCAGGAGCGGCTCGAGGGCCGCGCCATGCAGATTGCGGCACGACTTGCCGCCCGCCCTCCCTCGAAGATCGGGCGGTTCTTCTGGCGGTCATTCGTGGCACTGATCGGCTTTCTGGCCTCGGTCGCGGCATGGCGCTTCGTCGAAAGCCTCTTTGCCGCGAACCCCTTCCTCGGATGGATCGGGGGCGGGCTGTTGGGGCTCTTCGTTCTGGCCGCCCTCATGGTGGCCATGCGCGAGATCGCTGCCTTCTCGCGGCTCAAACGGCTCGATACGGTGCACCATGAGGTCACACAATGCGTGCAGAGCGATGATCTTGCCCGCGCACGGAAGGTCTCGGCCCGCGTGTCCTCCATCTACGCGGCCCGCAAGGAGATGGACTGGTCGCGCGCGCGGCTGGCCGAGCAGGCCCCCGAGCAGCTGGATGTGCAGACGCTGATCGGCCTCACCGAAACAACGCTGATGGAGCCGCTCGATCAAGCCGTGCGCCTCGAGATCGAGGCCGCCTCGCGCATGGTCGCAGCCACCACCGCGCTCGTGCCGCTGGCACTGGCCGATGTGGGCACCGCGCTGATGGCCAATATCCGCATGATCCGGCGCATCGCCGAGATTTACGGGGGTCGCGCAGGAAGCCTCGGCTCGATCCGGCTGGCGCGCTCGGTGATGACGCATCTGGTCGCCACGGGGGCGGTTGCGGCAGGCGATGACCTGATCGAGACAGTCGCGGGGGGGCATCTGGCCGCCAAACTCTCGCGCCGCTTTGGCGAGGGGGTGGTGAATGGCGCATTGACCGCGCGCGTAGGCATTGCCGCGATGGAGGTCTGCCGGCCGATGCCCTTCGCGACGTTGCGCAAACCGAAAGTGACCAATATCCTCTCGCGCAGCCTGACGGGCCTTTTGGGCCGCGAGAAGGATCAGAGCTGACGGATCAGAGGTTCCGGATCAGACGGGCGGGATTTCCCGCCACCAGCGTATTCGGTGCCACGTGGCGGGTCACCACGGACCCTGCCCCAACCACGGCATTCTCGCCAATCGTCACACCGGGGCAGACAATCGCGCCCCCGCCGATCCAGACCCCGTCATGGATGGTGACAGGCTTGCCCGATTCCAGCATGGCGCGACGGGGCGCGGCCTCGATCGGATGGGTGGCCGCAAAGATCTGCACATTGGGGCCGATCAGCACCTCGTCACCGATCGTGACCGGAGCGCAATCCAGAATGGTGGCGTTGAAATTGATAAAGCTACGGGCTCCCACACGGATATGCTGGCCATAATCGCAGCGGAAAGGCGGCTTGATCTGCGTGTCCTCACCAAAAGCGCCCAGCAACGGCCCGAGAAGTTCGGCGCAGGCCCCCGCATCCAGCCGCGCATTGAACGCGGCCAGCACCGCTGCCGCCCGCGCCATATCGGCCTGCAATTCGGGATCGGCGGCGCAATATAAATCACCCGCCAGCATCTTCTGTTTCTCGCTTCTCATCGCAGCTTCGGGATACCGCCCGGCAGTTTCTCGCGCTCCACCACACCCGCCCGCAAGCTGGTGCCGATCCGGTGCGCCAGCGCCGACCAGCCAGCTGCGGCCAGCGGGTCCAACTCGCGCCGCAATGTGTCGTCAAAAAGTCCCAGCCAGACCGGAAACATGCCCGGCCGCACATTGCCCGCCCGCCGATGTGCCATCATCGGGGATCCGTCATAGTCCCCCTCATGCAGGATCGATCCGCGCCAGAAGGCCGCGACCTTTTCCTCATGGGCCGGCCAGTCGGTCACATGGGCGGCAAAGACCGGCCCCAACATGTGATGCTCGCGCACACGGGCGTAGAAGGCCGCCACAACGCGGTCGATCTCGGGGCCGGTAATCGGGAAACGGGCCAAGGGGTCGGTCATCAGCGCCTCACTCGAACATATCGCTTTGTGCGGGCGGGGTCGTCTGCGGTTCGGCAAGCCCCATATGGCGCCAGGCACGTTGCCCCAGCATCCGCCCGCGCGGCGTCCGCTGGATCAGGCCCTGCTGCAAGAGATAGGGCTCGATCACCTCCTCGATCGCATCGCGGCTTTCCGACAGCGCTGCCGAGAGTGTCTCCACCCCGACCGGCCCGCCGCCATAATGCTCGGCCATCAGCATCATGTAACGCCTGTCCGCCCCGTCGAGACCGAGCGTATCGACCCCCAGCCGCGTCAGCGCGCTATCGGCAATCTCGCGGGTCAGGCGGCCATCGCCCTCGACCAGCGCGAAATCCACCACACGGCGCAACAGCCGCCCCGCGATCCGCGGCGTGCCACGGGCACGTTTGGCGATCTCGCGGGTGCCCTCGGGATCGGAGGGGATCCCCAACAACCGCGAGCCCCGCGTCACGATCTGGTCAAGCTCGTCCTCTGTATAGAACTGCAGCCGCGTCGGAATACCGAACCGGTCACGCAACGGCGTCGTCAGCAGCCCCAGCCGCGTGGTGGCGCCCACCAGCGTGAAGGGCTGCAACTCGATCCGCACGGTGCGCGCGGCAGGCCCCTCGCCGATCACCAGATCGAGTTCGAAATCCTCCATCGCTGGGTAAAGCACCTCCTCGACCGCAGGATTGAGCCGGTGGATTTCGTCGATGAACAGGACATCGCGCGCCTCGAGATTGGTCAGGATCGCCGCCAGATCCCCCGCCTTGGCCAGAACAGGGCCAGAGGTCATCTTGAAATTCACCCCCAGCTCGCGGGCCATGATCTGCGCCAACGTGGTCTTGCCCAGACCGGGCGGGCCGTGGAACAGCGTGTGGTCCATCGCCTGCTGGCGCATGCGGGCCGAGGCAATGAACACGCGCAGATTGGCCCGCGCCTCGGCCTGCCCCACGAATTCATCAAGCCCCTGCGGCCGCAAGGCGCGGTCGGCATCTTCCGGCAGACGGTCGGGGCGAAGGGTGGGGTCTGGCTCGTTCATGCTCTCATTCTCGCGCAAGCTCGGAGGTCTGTCCATGGGCGGCTGTGCCGCCCGCGATGCGAAGAGGGCTCGATGCCCTCAAGCATCGCACTCCCCTCAATCTTTCGGCGCCAGCAGACGCAGTGCCAGCCGGATCAGCTTGGCGGTATCAACCGCCGCCGGATCCTCGGAGGCCTGCGCCACCGCCCCCGCGGCCTCGGTCGGCGAATAGCCCAGATTGGTCAGCGCCGACAGCGCCTCGGCGGTGAAATTGGTCTTTGGCGTCGCCGCAGGCGCAGGGCGAGGCGTCTTCGGTGACATCTCTATGACCTCGCCATCCGCCTCGATCACCGGCGCGGCCTCCACCGTCAGATCGCCGCCCATCGCCATGATCGAGGGCGCCTTGTCGCGCAGCTCGTTCACCACTCGCTGGGCGATCTTCGGCCCCACACCGGGCGCAGCTTTTACCGCCGACCAGTCGCCCAAGGCAATCGAACGCCCCAGAACCTCCGGCCCGAGTGTTCCCAAAATCGCCAGCGCCGCTTTCGACCCGATCCCTTGAACGGAAATGAGCAGGCGATACCACTCTTTCTCCAGAAGGCTCGCAAAACCGAAGAGCTGCAACAGATCCTCGCGCACCAGCAGGTCGGTATAGAGAGCGCAGGGCTCGCCCACCCGCGGCAGGCTCTGCGAAGTCAGCGCGCTCACATGCACCACATAGCCTACGCCACGCACATCGATCATCACCTGATCGAGCCCGCGATGGATGATGGTTCCGGCCAGACGTCCGATCATGATGCGCTCCTTTTGATCCGCCCGCTGCCCGAAGCCGCGCGCGACAGTTGCGCGGCATTCATGCGGCGCGCCGATTGCAGATGCAAGGCATGACAGATCGCAATCGCCAGCGCATCCGCCGCATCGGGGCTGTCGAAACTGACGCCAGGCAGCTGGTGCTTGACCATATGCTGGACCTGCACCTTATCGGCATGACCCACGCCCACCACGGCCTTTTTCACCGCATTGGGGGCGTATTCACCCACTTCGAGCCCTGCCTGCGCCGGCACCAGCAGCGCGATCCCCCGCGCCTGCCCGAGCTTCAGCGTGGCCACCGCATCCTTGTTGACAAAGGTCTGCTCGACTGCGGCCGCTTCGGGGCTATGGATCTCGAACACCTGCGTCAGGCCCGCATGCAACTCCATCAGCCGCCTCGCCAGAGAATCACCTGCCGAATGCAGCGTCCCGTTGGCAAGATGACGCATGCGCGATCCCTCCATCTCGATCACGCCCCAGCCGAGATTCCGCAATCCCGGATCGATTCCGATCACCCGCATAGCCTGCCCCTTTACCGTTCTTTTACGACTGCTAGCACGAAACAGGAACATCAGGAAGGGGACACCGCCGCGAACGGCATAAACGTCTAAAAAGAAGGCATGAAACGCTACAAAATATGCCATGCAAAAACTGCATGGCGGGACTGCCCAAGCGCCATTTGTTTTTATAAACCGCTCACATTATGTGCAGCTTCATAAGAGAAGAGATCAACTATTAGCACGAACTGAAAAGGTGACCCCATGTCGCTGCAAACTGCAAACCGTATCGAAATGCGCACCGTCCGCGCTGGCTTCTTCCAACAGGTGATCGACATGATCGCGAACTGGAACGACCGCCGCATGACCCGCATCGCCCTGTCCAAACTGACCGATCGCGAACTCAACGACATCGGCCTGAGCCGCTTCGATATCGCAAAAATCCGCTAAGCTATGGATGTAAGGACGTTAACTCTCCTCACCCGCGCTTACGAAGCTAAAAGACAAGCCGTGCAACTCTGAGAGTGCACGGCTTTTTCTATTTCTGTCTGACATCTGGCCCGATGCGGGCTGAGCCTTATCCCAGCAGTTGCGAGATAAAACGCGCCGCGATGTGGCTGAGCGTATCCGGCGCCATGACGAGAGCGACCGCAGCATCGAAACCACCATCCGCCTTGAGGGTCGTCAGACGCAGCAGATAACTCTGCTCGCCCATCTGCGCGATCATCGCACCCTTAAAGAGGAAAAAGCCCAGGAACAGGAAGACGAGCGCTTTCAGCGGCAGGCTGATCCGGCGCGACGACTGCGGCTTGACCTGATCCAGACGCCCCAGAGCCCCCACAGCCTCGAAACCGCCACCGGCCTTGTGGGTTCGCGCGATACGGTCGATACGCTCGGCGAATTCTTTCGAAATATGCGTGCCCATAACATCCTCCACAGTGCCGCAGCAGTCATTGCCGCTACGGCACTTATGAAGGGATTGTTAAATTATTTCGAGCATTTTTAGCAAAAACCCATTCAAAATCTTGGCGACTAGCTCTTTTGAAGAACCAATGTCGTCCAGTCGCCATGTTCGTTTCGCTGGCGGAGACTGAACCCTTCCGCTTCGTAAGCTGACACGACGTCATCAGCCTGCTCATGAAGGATTCCGCTTAGAATTGCGTAGCCTGATTCGGCGCAGTTGCGACCCATATCGGGGGCGAGCGCCAGCAGCGGGCCCTTGAGGATATTGGCGAAGATCAGGTCGAACGGCGCGGCCTCGGCCAGGGCCGGATTGCCAAAGCCCGCAGCCTCGAGACAGATTACGCGCCCCGCAAGATCATTGCCCTCGACATTGGCCCGGGCCGTCTCGACCGCGATCGGATCGATGTCCGAGGCCAGAACGGTTTCCGGCCAGATCTTGGCCGCGGCCATCCCCAGCACGGCAGTGCCACAGCCGATATCGACCGTGTTTTTCGCGTGGAAGCCGTCTTTCTCCAGCGCATCCAGCGCCAGAAGGCAGCCCAGCGTTGTGCCATGATGGCCGGTGCCGAAGGCCATCGCCGCATCGATCTTCAGCGCGATGGCCCCCTCGGGCACCTTGTCGGCATCGTGGCTGCCGTAAACAAAGAACCGGCCCGCAGCGACCGGCGCCAACTCGCGGCGCACATGCGCGACCCAGTCCTGATCGGGCAGTTCGGACACTACAAAATCCTGCGCGCCATGCACGGCGGCCAGAAGAGCCAGCGCGATCTCGTTGGGCTTCTCGGTGAAATAGGCGCCGATCTCGTAACGCCCCGACCCGTCCTCGATCTCGAAGACGCCCGTGCCATAGGGGGCGGGCTCGATCTCGCCCACGCGCTCTTCAAGCGCATCGGCAAGATCGCGGTCGGAAAGCGTGGTGAAAGCGGTATAGGTGGGCATGGAGATCTCCTTTCGGGCTTCTCCCTGCTTTGGCGGGCTTTGGCCCTATCGTCAAGCACTCCACAGGCCGAACAAGCCTGTCAGCAGAAGAAGAAGGGCGCCATAGCGCCCCCCTTATCAGACCGCCAGTCCGATGGGACAAGAGACCCCAGTGCCGCCAATGCCGCAATAGCCACGCGGGTTCTTGGCCAGATATTGCTGGTGGTAGTCTTCGGCATAATAGAAGGGCGGTGCGGGATAGATCTCGGTGGTGATCGCCCCGTGGCCGGCCTGCGCCAGCTTGGCCGCATAGACGGTGCGGCTTTCCTCGGCGGCTCTGGCCTGTTCGGGGCTGAAGGTATAGACGCCCGAGCGGTATTGTGTGCCGCGGTCATTGCCCTGCCGCATGCCCTGCGTCGGGTCATGGCCTTCCCAGAATACCCGCAAAAGCGCCTCGTAAGAGATCGTTTTGGGGTCATAGATCAGGCCAACCACCTCGTTATGGCCGGTCAGGCCGGAACAGACCTCCTCGTAGGTCGGATTGGGCGTATGACCGCCCGCATAGCCCACCATGGTGAGCCAGACCCCGTCCAGCTGCCAGAAGAGCCGCTCGACGCCCCAGAAACATCCCATGCCGAACATGGCGCGCTGCATTCCCGCGGGCACGGGGGCCTCGAGATCGCGTCCGGTGACGAAATGCGGTTGGGTGACGGGCATCGGCATCTCGCGCCCCGGCAGGGCCTCGTTGATGGATGGAATGCGGCTGAGTTTCATGTCTCTTTCCTCCCCTTCTGGTCGCGGCACTAAGATAGGCATTCAGCGCGCCCGATCCACCCCGCAATCACGGTAAGGTTAGCATGGGACGCAGGGTTTCTATATGTCATTTACCATAGCGAGATACTTGCAAGGGCGAACAGCCCTCGCTAGGGAAGCCTTATGCCCAGATATGCTCTCAAGATCGAATATGACGGCAAGCCCTTCGCGGGCTGGCAAAGACAGGCCGACCAGCCCTCGGTGCAAGGCGCCATCGAGGCGGCACTGGCACGACTGGAACCACGCGAGCACACGATTGCGGCGGCAGGCCGCACCGATGCCGGCGTGCATGCCACCGCGCAGGTTGCGACCTTCGATCTTGAAAAGGACTGGGATGCGTTCCGGCTCTCCGAGGCGCTGAACTTCCATCTGAAGCCCGCCCCCGTGGCCATCCTGAAAGCCGCAAAGGTGGCCGACGATTTCCACGCCCGTTTTAGTGCCGTAGAGCGGCAATATCTCTTTCGGCTCGTGGTGCGGCGCGCACCGATGACGCATGAGGCCGGTCAGGTCTGGCGGGTGCGCAACCCGCTCGATCTCCACGCCATGCGCGAGGGGGCCGCCCATCTGGTGGGCCTGCATGATTTCACCACCTTCCGCAGTTCGATCTGTCAGGCAAAATCGCCGGTAAAGACGATCGACGAGATCACCATCGAGGAACGCCCCATACCGCATGGGCAGGAATTCCGCTTCTTCCTGCGCGCCCGCAGCTTCCTGCATAATCAGGTGCGCTCGATTGTGGGGACGCTGGAAAAGGTCGGCAGCGGCGCATGGGCGCCCGATCAGGTGAAAGACGCGCTCGAGGCCTGCGACCGGGCGGCCTGTGGCCCCGTCTGCCCGCCTCAGGGGCTCTACCTGTGTGGCGTGGGCTACCCGCAGGACCCCTTCACGGACTGAACTGCCCTATTCTGCGGGGGTGCCACTCGCGTCGTCTTTGCGGATTTCGCGCAATTCACGGGCAAGGCGCAGCTGTAGGGATCCCTCGGGCAGGCTGCGCGGCACATATTCGGGCACGGATTTCAGGATCACGCCCAGAATACCCGCCGTATCGCCCAGATCGACCGCCTCGCGCAGATCGCGCAGCGCGGCGGCCATCTCGATTTCGGAGAGCATATCCTCGCGCACGCGGATGATCTTAGGGTGATCCGTGGTCTGCGCGCCCTTGCGCACCATCAGCTCCTCATGCAGCTTCTCGCCCGGACGCAGACCCGTGAAGGCGATCTCGATATCACCTTCGGGATTTTCCTCACTGCGCACGGTGAAGCCCGCCGCATCGATCAGCTTGGCGGCCAGATCGACGATCTTCATCGGGCGGCCCATATCCAGCACATAGACCTCACCGCCCTCGGCAAAGGCTCCAGCGGCCAGCACGAGCCGCGCCGCTTCGGGGATGGTCATGAAATAGCGCGTCATGCGCGGATCGGTCACCGTTACCGGTCCGCCCCGCGCGATCTGCTCCTTGAACAGCGGAATGACCGAGCCCGAGGATCCCATCACATTGCCGAAGCGCACAATGGAATAGATCGTGCCCTGCGAGCGGCCCGCCAGATCCTGCACGGTGAGTTCGGCGAACCGTTTGGAAGCGCCCATCAGATTGCTCGGGCGCACCGCCTTGTCGGTGGAGACCAGCACGAAACGGCGCACTCCACAATCGCGGGCGGCGCGTGCAAGAACGGCGGTGCCGAGCGCGTTATTGGAGATCCCGACACGCGCATTGCTCTCGACGAGGGGGACGTGCTTGTAGGCGGCGGCATGCAGCACCACCTCGACACGATGCTGGGCCAGCGTCTCGCGCACATGCACGGAATCGCAGACCGAGCCCAGCACCGGCACGATCTCGCAGCCGATCGCCTCGCCAAGAACCCGCATCTCGGCCTCGGCCTGATAGAGCGCATATTCGGACAGCTCGAACAGCACCAGTTTGCTCGGACGGCTGGTCATCACCTGGCGGCATAGCTCGATCCCGATCGAGCCCCCCGCCCCCGAGATCATCACCACACGTCCGCGATAGGCGGTATGACTGTTGCTGATTTTCTTCTCGAGATTCTCGCGCGGCAGAAGCGCTGCCGTGCCGGCCGGCATCAGCTTGGTCAGCAGATTGGTCTCGCCGGTCAGCCGCGCGAAGGCCGGCAGCGTCTCGACATCGATCCCCAGACGCGCCAGACGCTTGGAGATGAAGGTCTGTTTCTGCACCGAGACCGACGGCATCGCGAGGATCACACGGTTGATCTTGTGACGCTCGATAACCTTGTCGGCATGCACCCCGGAGAAGATCGGAACACCGTTGAGGTTCATCCCGTCCAGCGTGCCGTTATCATCAAGGAACGCATAGATCATCATGCCGGGCCGGTTGCGCAGCTCATGCGCCAGCGCCATGCCGGTGCGCCCCGCGCCATAGATCGCGATCCGGCTGACGACATTCGACTGCCGGTAGATCTGCACCAAGAGGAAATAGAGGAATTGCCGCATCCCCACCGTCGCCACGAAATGCACGATGGCAAAGAGGATATGCAGCCGCAGCCCAGCATTCACATGTGAGATGGTCGACAGGAGATAAGAAGAGATCCCGAGCGCTACGGAAATCGCCAGTGACCGCAGCACGGCCTCGCCATCGAAATCCTTCAGCTTGCGGTTGAACATCCCCAGCACAGAACCGAGACCGACACTGACCATCAGCAGGAAGGGCAGATAGACCAGCGTGAAGCGGAATGTATTGACCGCCTCCTCCAGCCCGAAGCGCAGAATAAGCGCCAGCCAGAAGGTCAGCGGGACCATCATCAGGTCGACCACCGCCAGAATGCAGAATTTCGTTTTCTGGTTCAACGCCACGAGGCGCCGTGTCAAAGAAGGCATAGGCCTCTCGGGGTCAAATAGAGTTCGTCAGTCGGTGCTGCATGTGCAGAATAAGCCTCGCACTCTGTCAGTCGAGAACTTTTTTGATCGTATCATAGACAATTCGGGCATCGAAGCAGACGGAGCGATGTTTTTGATACATAAGATCCAGCTTTGCCTTGGCCGGAATGCAGGTCTCGCAATAGACACGATCGGTCTCCTCTGGCGTATCACATTGGGAAAGCAGCCATTCTTCATGGCGATGGTAGTAGAGCGAGGCCAAACCCGTCGCGCCGGGGCGGGATTTGAGCACCTCACCATAGATGGCGGGAAACCGCTCGACATATTCGCGCAGCGGTGCGCGTGGACCCACGAAGCTCAGATCACCTTTGAAGATATTCCACAGCTGGGGCAGCTCGTCGCCACGGGTCTTGCGCAGGATCCGTCCGATTCGGGTGATCCGTGCCGCCTTGTTGCCCCCCGAGACCCCGCTATCGCTCTCCACGAGGCTCATCGTGCGGAACTTCCAGAGCCGGAAGCTCTCGGTCGGGCTCTTCATCCGCTCGGCAACGTAGAAATAGGGCCGCCCTTCGGTAAAGGCCAAGGTAACCAGCACGATCGCGATCAGCGTCAGCAGGATCGGAGCCAGCAAAAGCGCAAGCACCAGATCAAAGAGGCGTTTGCCGAATGTCATCGAAGATCTCCACGCAATTGACGAAGTTCGGCCACCAGTCGCGTGGCCTCGACGGGGCGCTCGGGCACAAGCCCCAGCGCCACCGCGCGACTGACATCCAGCTCGACCCGTTCGATGGCCTCGGTCGGCGCCGGACGCGGGGTGAACGGCTCGCCCGCCGCACGCAGCAGCGCGTCCATCGACACCAGATCGGGTTCGGCCATGTTGAGGATTTCGGGCACGCGCGCGCCCGCCGCCAGGAATCGCGCGAGCCGCGCAAGCGCCTGCGCCAGCGTCACCGGCCCGATATAGCTCCGCAGCGGCCCGTGCGGCTTATCCGCCATGCCCCCGAACATATCGAGCACGCGCCCCGCCGCGGGAGCCTCGGCCCCCAGAAGCGCATCCGCCCCCGCCACATTCCCGATGCGCAGACAGCAGGTCCGCGCATATCCGCGTGCCATTTCCTCCATTGCGACCTTGGCACGGCCGTAATCGGACAGGGGCGCGAGCGGCCCATCCTCGGCAAGCGGCAGATCGGCGGAGCCCCGCCCATAGACCGCCGCCGAAGAGGCCAGAATGACCGGCCGTTCCGTGGTCTTTCCCGCCTCGCAGGCAGCCTGCGCGAGCGTCACATTGAGCCCCATTTCCACGTCCTGTCCCGGCGTCACACCCGCCAGACACAGCACCACATCCGCAGCCTCGGCCGCGCGGCGGAAATCGACGCTATCTGCCAGTGGATCAAAGAGAATATCGGCCCCCTTCCCCTCGCTGCGTGCCTGCAGCGCAAGTTCGAGCCCCGAGGTCAGGCCGAAGGCCGAAGAGCGCCATGCCGGCACGAGGAGCCGCCCCAGCCGTCCGGTCGCGCCGACAGCCAGCACCCTGACGGGACGCTGCGCCAGAGCGGCAGGTTGCGCGAGGGCGGGCTGGGTCGAAAAATTATCTGCCAACTTGTAAATCTTTCTCGGACAGGCCATGAATAGCGCCGAACGCGCCTATGCGATTGAAGCCTGCCAAAGACTTAGCATCCGTTTCAAGGATGCGAAACGGGGGAAGTGAATGAGTTTGAAAAACCGTCGCGCAGTATTTCTGATTGCGGCCCTCGTCGCCCTAGGCGCCTGCACGCTCCCGCGCGGTGCGGCCATGCGCTCGGAGATCCTCAAGAACGAAGGCAAGGAAAACGCTCAATTCGCCCATTACGAGATTGACCGTGCCCATCTCGCCCAGATCCATAGCTGGCCTGCCGGTGCCCATGCCCTGCCGCCGCGCGCATGGCTGCGGGGCGGCGCAAGCTCCCAGCCCGGCACGTTGAGCGCCGGCGACAGCGTCGGTCTGGCGGTCTGGGAAAACGGTGACAACAAGCTGCTGACAACCGAAGGCGCCCCCTCGGTGGCGCTGCAGGCCACGCAGATCAACGATGACGGGACGCTCTTTGTCCCCTATGCGGGGCCGATCCATGTGGCGGGCCTCACGGTCGAGACCGCCCGCGAGCGGGTGCAGGACGCGCTCAGCTCGCTCCTTCCCGCCGCACAGGTCCAGCTCTCGCGCCAGCCCGGTGCACGCAACACCGCCGATCTGGTCAGCGGTGTGGCCGCACCCAAATCCATCGATCTGTCGCAACGTCCGATGAGCGTGTTGTCGGCCATCACTGAGGGCGGCGGGGTGTCGTCATCCTTCGCCAACCCGCAGGTGCGTCTGCTGCGCGGCAACTCGGTCTATGAAATCTCGATGAAGCGCCTGATCGACGATCCCACGCTCGACACCGGCATGCGCCGAGGCGACAAACTGCTGGTGACCGAAGATCCGCGCTATTTCCTCTCGATGGGCGCCACCGGCAAGGAAGCCATCGTGCCCTTCCCGCGTGACAAGGTTTCCGCGCTCGAGGCGATCACCCTTGCAGGCGGCGTCAATGACAGCCGCGCCGACCCGAAAGGCGTGCTGATCCTGCGCGACTATCCGGCCAGTGCCGTGGGCCCCAACGGTCCGTCGAACCAGCGGGTGATCTTCTCGATCAACCTGACCACAACGGATGGCCTCTTCTCGGCACAGAACTTCTATCTGCAGCCGCAGGATGTGGTTCTGGCCACCGAAAGCCCGATCGTGAAGGCCCAGACGCTGTTCAGCCTGTTCAACACGACGGTCTCCTCGGCGGCCCGCGTCGACAACTTCTGATCATATAACCGCCATGCGCTCCGCTCCCTGAGCGCATGGCGGCCCTGCACAAGCGTTTTTACGTTCCGCCTCTCTGGACCTTTGCGGCGCAAGATGATTGCTTGGCGCCAGAATTTGGAGAGAAGAAGATGGCATTCGGTAAGAATATCCGCACATGGTTTGACGGGGCTTGGCACGATGGCGATGCGATGGTCATGCGCGCGGCCGATCACGGGCTCTGGCAAGGGTCCAATGTTTTTGACGGCGCGCGCCTCTTTGGCGGGCTCGTCCCCGATCTGGACGCCCATTGCGCCCGCCTGAACCGCTCGGCAGAGGCGCTGATGATCACCCCGACGATGGACGCCGCCGAGATGGTCGAGATCGTGCGCGAGGGGCTCAAACCCTATGGCACCGATACCGCCGTCTATATCCGTCCGATGTATTGGGCGGTGAACGGCTCCGAACTGGGGATCTCGCCCGCGCCGAACTCCACCGGCTTCGCGATCAGCCTCGAGGAAGTGCCGATGCCCGCCGAGGATGCGGCCACCACGCTGACCACCACCCAGTTCCGCCGCCCCGTGCTGGCCGACAACGTCTGCAATGCCAAAGCGGGCTGCCTCTATCCCAATAACGCGCGGATGCTGGTCGAGGCGCAGCGCAAGGGCTTCGGCAATGCGCTGGTGCAGGATGCGCTCGGCAATGTGGCCGAGACCGCTTCGGCCAATGTGTGGATGGTCAGGGATGGCGAGTATTTCACCCCAGTCGCCAACGGCACCTTCCTCGCGGGCCTGACCCGCAAGCGCCATATGAAGAACCTGCGCGAGGCGGGCTATACCGTCAACGAGACGGTTCTGACGCTGGAAGACTTCCGTAAAGCCGATGAGGTCTTCCTGACCGGCAACTTCTCGAAGGTGCAATATGTCAAGGCCTTCGACGATGTGAGCTATGAATACGGCCCGCTGACCCGCAAGGCGCGCGAGCTGTATATGGACTGGGCGACGAGCTGCCCGCTCTGATTTCACAGGCGGTTGCAAAGATCGGAGCGGCGGGCAATCATGCACCCGCCCCTCCTATGGGCACTCCTTTCACGGCCAAGCCGCGCTTGGCCCCGTTTTCCCGGAGCTTTCATGCGCAAATTCCTTGTCGTGCTCGATGATACCCGCGAATGCCTGAACGCGATGCGTTTTGCGGCAATGCGCGCCAGCCACACGGGTGGCGGCGTGACCATCATCTCGGTGATCCCGCCAGAGGAATACCAGCACTGGATGGGGGTGGCCGAGCTGATGCGCGAGGAAGCCCGCGAGCGGATCGAGGCACATTTCGAGGTCTTCGCAAAATGGATGCGCGACCGTCAGGGGGTGAACCCCGAGCTGGTGATCCGCGAAGGGGAACCGGCCAAGGAAATCTTCAAACTGGTCGAGGATGACCCCGAGATCGGCGTTCTGGTTCTGGGCGCGGGTTCGGGCAAGGGCGGCCCCGGTCCGCTGGTGACGCAGATGACCAAGATCGCCGGAACCCTGCCCTTCCCGCTGACCATCGTGCCGGGCGATATGTCGAAGGAAAAGCTCGAACAGATCACCTGATCGGGAATAGTTTAGAACTTTTCTAAACATTGACATCGGGGCCCCTGAAGCGCATATCAGGTGCCCAAAGCCGAAGGAGCCCATCATGTTCATTCAGACCGAGACCACGCCGAACCCGGCGACGCTGAAATTCCTGCCCGGCCAGACCGTTCTGGAGATGGGCACTGCCGACTTCCCGACCGCGGACGCGGCTGCCAAATCACCGTTGGCAAAGGCCATCTTCGCCGTGCCCGGCGTGACGGGCGTGTTCTTCGGGTCCGATTTCGTGACCGTGACCAAAGATGATGCGACCGATTGGGATCATGCGAAACCTGCAATCCTCGGCGTGATCATGGAGCATTTCCAGTCCGGCGCGCCAGTGATGGACGGCGAAGGTGCTGGCTCTGGCGGCCATGCCGAGCATACGGGTGATGCCGAGGACGGCGCGATCGTGGCGCAGATCAAGGATCTTCTCGATACCCGCGTGCGTCCCGCCGTGGCTCAGGATGGCGGCGACATCACCTTCCACGGTTTCGAGCGTGGCGTGGTCTATCTGCATATGCAGGGCGCCTGCGCGGGCTGCCCCTCTTCGACGCTGACCCTGAAAATGGGCATCGAGAACCTGCTGCGCCATTACATCCCCGAAGTGACCGAGGTCCGCCCCGTTGCAGGCTGAGCCTCTGATACTGTCTTTCGACACCTCGGCCGCGCATTGCGCGGCCGCTTTGCTGCGCGGCGACACGCTTCTGGCCGCGCGCACCGAGGAAATGTCGCGAGGTCAGGCCGAGCGCCTGATGCCGATCATGCAAGAAATGATGTCGGATCAGGGCGTTAGCTGGGCCGACCTTGATGCGATCGGCGTCGGGATCGGGCCGGGCAATTTTACCGGCATCCGGATTTCGGTCTCGGCCGCGCGCGGTCTGGCGCTGGCCCGCAACATCCCCGCAATCGGCGTGTCGAATTTCGAGATCCTGCGCGAGGGCCAGTCTGCGGGCCGCGAGATCGTCTCCGTGGCGGCCCCGCGCGATCAGGTCTATCTGCAGCTCTTCGATCAGGGGGCGCCCGCCGCCAAACCTGTGCATTTCGACCCCGAAGCGCCCGACACCGCGCTGACCGTTCTGGGCGCCCAGCGGGTGATCGGCGCGCAGGCCGAACGGATCGCCAGCCTTCTGGGCATTGCGCAGGCCCTGCCCTGCGAGATGGCACAGGTGCCCGAGCGCATCGCCCGTATCGCGGCGCGCAAACTGGCCACGCAGACCGATCACGCGCGCCCCGCGCCCCTCTATATCCGCGCCGCCGATGCCGCCCCGCCCTCGGATGCGCCGCCTGTTATCCTCGACTAAGAGCCCGCCCATGACACCTGCCCAGATGGCCGCGATCCACAAACAGTGTTTCACGACCCCGCGCCCGTGGCGGGCCGAGGAATTCGCCGAGACGCTCTCGAAGAAATTCTACTTCTGCCTTTCGGAAGACCAGGGCTTCCTGATCGGTCGGGTGATCGCCGGAGAGGCGGAGCTCACCACCATCGCGGTGGCCCCCGCCGCGCGGCGTCAGGGCATTGCGCGCCGGTTGATGGCGCGGTTCGATGACGAGTTACGCGCCCGCAACGCCGAGATCGCCCATCTCGAGGTCGCGATGGAAAATCATTCCGCCCACGCACTTTACCTAGCGACGGGCTGGTCCGACAGCTGTATCCGCGAGAACTATTACCGCCATCCTGATGGCAAGCGGAGTGACGCGATCCTGATGGTGCGCGACTTCGGGCCGGACATTTTCTGACCAATCAGACGAAAAATGACGACCGCCCCCTACGGAGGGGTCAAATCTGACTTGACGCGTCTTGCCGAGTTCGGTCTGAATTGGCTATGGGGCACAGATAGAATGCCCTTCCACCGGCCCCTTCGGGCCGGCCAAGCCATGATCGGGGAGATATCCATGAGCTTTATGAAATCCATTCTCGGCGCTGCCGCGACGCTTGCGCTGACCGCGGGTGCCAGCCTTGCCGATCCGGCCTTGATCTACGATCTGGGTGGCAAATTCGATAAGAGCTTCAACGAGGCCGCGTTCAATGGCGCGAAACGCTGGGTCGAGGAGACCGGCGGCAGCTATAAAGAACTCGAGATGCAATCGGAAGCACAGCGCGAGCAGGCGCTCCGCCGTCTGGCCGAATCCGGCGCGAACCCGATCATTACTACCGGCTTCGCTTTCGGCGATACGCTGAACACCGTGGCGCCCGATTATCCGGACACCAAATTCGCGATCATCGACTCGGTCGTCGATCTGCCCAATGTCCGCTCGGTCGTGTTCAAGGAAGAACAAGGCTCGTATCTGGTCGGCATGCTGGCGGCAGAGGCCTCCAAATCCGGCACCGTCGGCTTTATCGGCGGCATGGACATCCCGCTGATCCGCAAATTCGCCTGTGGCTATGTGCAGGGCGCCAAAGCGGCCAATCCCGACATCAAGGTCGTTCAGGCCATGACCGGCACCACGCCCTCCGCATGGAATGATCCCGTGAAAGGTGCCGAGCTTGCCAAGGCGCAGATCAGCCAGGGTGCGGATGTGATCTATGCCGCCGCCGGTGGCACCGGTATCGGTATCCTGCAGGCCGCAGCCGACGAGAACATCCTGTCGATCGGCGTCGACAGCAACCAGAACATGCTGCATCCGGGCAAAGTGCTGACCTCCATGGTCAAGCGCGTGGATAACGCCGTCTATGACATGTTCACCGCGGGCCCCGATATGGAAACCGGCGTTGTGACGTTGGGTCTGGCCGATGACGGCGTGGGCTATGCAATGGACGAGAACAATGCCGATCTGGTCACCGCCGAGATGCGTGCACCGGTAGATGCGGCCGCCAAGAAGATCGCCGATGGCGAGCTGGAAGTGCATGATTACACCACGGACAGCACCTGCCCGGTCGAGTGATCCCATGAGCGATATGGCAACCAATATGACGCGGCAGGAAACTGCCGCGTCTAGCGTTAAGCCCGCCCCCGCAATCGAGCTGCGCGGCATCTCGAAGGCCTTCGGGCCGGTGCAGGCCAACAAGGACATCTCCATCAAGGTGATGCCCGGCACGATCCACGGCATTATCGGCGAGAATGGCGCTGGGAAATCCACGCTGATGTCGATCCTTTACGGCTTCTACAAGGCCGACCGTGGCGAAATCCTGATCAACGGGCGCGAGACCTTCATCCCCGATAGTCAGGCCGCGATCCGCGCGGGCATCGGTATGGTGTTCCAGCATTTCAAGCTGGTCCCGAATTTCACCGTGGTCGAGAACGTGATCCTCGGCGCCGAGGACGGCCGGCTGCTGCGCCCCTCCATCGCCAAGGCGCGGCGCGAACTGAAGCGGCTGGCTGAAGACTATGAAATGGATGTGGACCCCGACGAGCTGGTCGAGAACCTGAGTGTGGGCCACCAGCAGCGGGTTGAAATCCTCAAGGCGCTCTATCGTCAGGCCGAGATCCTGATTTTGGACGAACCTACCGGCGTGCTGACCCCCGCCGAGGCCGACCACCTGTTCCGCATTCTCGACACGCTGCGGGCCGAGGGAAAGACGATCCTGCTGATCACCCATAAGCTGCGCGAGATCATGATGGCGACCGATACGGTCTCCGTGATGCGGCGCGGCGAGATGACAGCCACCGTGAAGACCTCCGAGACCTCGCCCACCGAACTGGCCGAGTTGATGGTGGGCCGCAAGGTTCTGTTGAATGTCGAGAAGACCAAAGCTCGGCCCGGCAAGCCGATCCTCGAGATCCGCGACCTGCGCGTGCGCGACGAGGCCGGTGTCGAGCGTCTGAAAGGCGTCGATCTGGAGATCCGCGCGGGCGAGATCGTGGGTATTGCCGGTGTGGCCGGCAATGGCCAAACCGAGCTTCTGGAGGTCCTGGGCGGCTATCAGGTGGCCAGGGGCCAGATCAGCGTGAACGGCAAGGTTCTGGACCTGACCGGCCGCGCCGATGCGCAAAGCCGCCGCCGCGATGGCATCGCCCATGTCCCCGAAGACCGCCATCACCACGGGCTGATCCTCGATTTCCCCGCCTGGGAGAATTTCATCTTCGGCTATCACGGTGCGCCGGAATACCAGAAGAACGCTCTTCTGATGGATAATGCGGGCATCGTGAAGGCGACCGAAGGCGCGATGGAACGCTTCGATGTGCGCCCGCCGATCCCGTCTCTGGCGGCCAAGAATTTCTCGGGCGGCAACCAGCAGAAGATCGTGCTGGCGCGCGAGATCGAACGCAATCCCGCCCTTCTGCTGATCGGTCAACCGACGCGGGGCGTGGATATCGGCGCGATCGAGTTCATCCACAAGCGCATCATCGAACTGCGCGATGCGGGTGCGGCCATTTTGCTGGTCTCGGTCGAACTCGACGAGATCCGGTCGCTGTCGGACCGGATCGCGGTGATGTTCGATGGCGAGATCATGGGCTTCCGCGATCCGGCCACCACCGACGAGAAAGACCTCGGTCTGCTGATGGCGGGCATGCGTGACCCGAGCCCGATTGCCCGCGAAGATAACGACGACCAGCACCGCCATGACGACCATCTTCACGATGATGAGGATGACGGCGATGGCGATGACGGCGGAGAAGGCTGATGAAAAAACTACCGACTTGGGCCGATGTGGTCCTTGTGCCGCTGATCTCGATCCTGCTGGCTGCGATCATCTCGGCCATCGTGGTGCTGGCCATCGGCGGCAACCCGATCGAGGTGATCTCGGTCATGTTCGAGGGCGCTTTGGGCACCCCCTATGGCTGGGGCTACACGCTTTATTACACTACCAGCTTCATCTTCACGGGTCTTGCCGTGACGGTCGCCTATCACGCGAGCCAGTTCAACATCGGCGCCGAGGGTCAGGCCCAGCTGGGCGGGCTTGGCGTGGCGCTGGTCTGCCTCGCGCTGCCTTGGCCAGCGTGGTGGCTGGCGCTTCCTGCGGCGATGGTGGGGGCTGCACTTTTTGGCGCGGCATGGGCCGCCATTCCGGGCTGGCTTGCGGCCAGACGCGGCAGCCATATCGTGATCACCACGATCATGTTCAACTACATCGCCTATAGCCTGCTGCAATATCTGCTGGTCACCGTCATGCGCCCCGAAGGCGCGATGGATCCGGCCACCGCGCGTTTTCCTGCGGGGGCGAGCCTGCCGACCTTCCACGATATTCCGGGGCTTGGCGCGATCTTCAAACCCTCGGTTCCGGCCAATATCACTTTCTTCATCGCCGTGGCGGCCTGTGTGCTGGTCTGGGTGCTCCTGTGGAAGACGAAACTCGGCTACGAAATCCGCGCCTTCGGCCTGAACGAGAAAGCCGCAAGCTATGCCGGTATCTCGCGCACCAAGATCATTCTGGGGTCCATGCTGATCTCGGGCGCGCTGGCGGGACTGATGTCGATCAATAACGTCATGGGCGAGGCCGAGCGTCTGTTGCAGAACTCCGCCGAAGGCGCGGGCTTTATCGGGATCGCCGTGGCGCTGATGGGCCGCAACCATCCGCTGGGGGTCTTCCTTGCGGCGTTCCTCTTCGGCTTCCTCTATCAGGGCGGTGCCGAGATGGGGCTCTGGACCTCGATCCCGATCGAGCTGCGCCTGCTGATCCAGGGTCTGGTCGTGCTCTTTACCGGCGCGCTTGACGGGATGGTGCGGATGATGCTCCTGCCCTTCTTCCGCGTGAAACAGGGGGCCAAGTGATGGATTACGCAACCCTAATCGCCATTCTCGATTCCACCCTGCGGCTGGCGACGCCGCTGCTTCTGGCCTGCCTGGCGGGGCTTTACTCCGAGCGTTCGGGCGTGTTCGATATCGGGCTCGAAGGCAAGATGCTGATGGCCGCGATGACCTCGGGCGCAGTGGCCTACCTCACCGGCAATGTCTGGCTCGGCTGTCTGGCGGGGATCGTGGCCTCGATCCTGTTCTCGCTCCTGCATGGTCTGGCCTCGATCACCTTCCGTGGCAACCAGCTGATCTCGGGCGTGGCACTCAACTTCCTTGCCTCGGGCATGACGGTGCTCATCGCGCAGGCACTCTTCCATCAGGGCGGGCGCACACCGGCGCTTTCAGGCGAGGCGCGGTTCAACGAGCTGCACCTGCCCTTCGAATATGCCGTCCGGCAGGTGCCCGTGATCGGCCCGCTTTACTCGGATGTCCTCTCGGGCCATTCGATCCTCGTCTATGTGGCGCTCCTTTGCGTGCCGCTGACATGGTGGGTGCTCTACCGCACCCGCTTCGGGCTGCGGCTGCGCGCCGTGGGCGAAAACCCCGAATCCGTCGATACCGCGGGTATTTCGGTGATCGGGCTGCGCTATGGCGCGGTAACCATCACAGGCGTGCTTTGCGGGCTCGCGGGCGCCTATATGGCCACCGGCCTGCAGGCAGGCTTTGGCCGCGAGATGGTGGCGGGGCGCGGCTATATCGCGCTGGCCGCCCTCATCTTTGCCAACTGGAAACCGTGGTCCGCGCTCTGGGCGACCCTGCTCTTCGGGTTCCTGCAGGCACTGGCCCTTCGCCCCGATGTGCTGCAAAACACGCTTCATCTGTCGGTTCCGGGCGCGCTTCTGGATGCGCTGCCCTATATCCTGACGGTGATCGTGCTGGCCGGTGTCGTCGGCAAACCCCATCCCCCGAAGGCCGGAGGGCAACCCTATGTCAAAGAGCGCTGAGCTGGCGGGCCTCATCCGCGAGCGGGCGGGCGATACGCCCCCCGCTATCGGGCTGGTTCTCGGGTCGGGTCTGGGCCATCTGGCCGAAGAGATCGACGGCACAGCCATTCCCTATGCCGACCTGCCGGGCTTTCCGCATGCGGGCGTTTCGGGCCATAACCCCAAGCTGGTGATCGGAGAGTTCGAAGGGGTGCGCGTGGCCGTCTTCGGGGGCCGTGTGCATTATTACGAGCATGGTAACCCCGCCGAGATGCGCCTGCCGCTCGAGATCCTGAAGGAGCTGGGCTGCGAGCGGCTGATCCTGACCAATGCGGCAGGCTCGCTACGCCCCGATATCCCGCCGGGCGGGCTGATGATGGTGGAAGACCATATCAATTTCGCGGGCCATAACCCGCTGATCGGCGAACCCACGGAGGCGCGTTTCGTGCCGATGACGGACGCCCATGACCTGGAGATGCGCGCGGGTCTCATGGCCGCGGCCCAAGCCGAGAGCATCGATCTGCCCACCGGTGTCTATTGCTGGTTCTCCGGTCCATCCTTCGAGACCCCAGCCGAGATCCGCGCCGCCAAAATCCTTGGTGCGGATGCCGTGGGCATGTCCACGGTGCCCGAGGTGATCCTCGCGCGGTTCCTGGGGCTCAGGGCCGCGGCCATTTCGGTCATCACCAATATGGGGGCGGGCATGAAAGCCGACGAGCAGATCAGCCATGCCCAGACCAAGGCGATGGCGCCCCTAGGCGCTGCCAAGCTCGAAAAGATCCTGCGACGATATCTGCGAAGTCTCTGACCCTGCCGCCTCCGGCGGCGAGGACGACCTGCCTTTCGCAAAGGTTTGACAGACCGGCAAGAGGCGCTCACAGTAAGTCACTGACATTGCGCGGATCCACATGCAAATCTATCTGCCCATCGCCGAAGTCTCGGTCAATTTCTTCCTCCTCTTCGGGATCGGCGGGATCGTCGGCATCCTGTCGGGGCTCTTCGGGGTGGGCGGCGGCTTCCTGATCACGCCGCTTCTGTTCTTCATCGGCATTCCGCCCACCGTCGCGGTGGCCACCGGCGCCAATCAGGTGGTGGCGTCCTCGGTCTCGGGTGTCCTCAGCCAGCTCAAGCGCAAGGCCGTGGATATCCCGATGGGGATGATCCTGCTGATTGGCGGTCTGATCGGCTCGGTCGCGGGGATCTCGATCTTCAATTACCTGCAGGCACTGGGCCAGATCGATCTGGCCGTGCAGCTGTGCTATGTGGTCTTTCTGGGCGGCGTCGGTCTTCTGATGTTCCTGGAGAGCCTGCGGGCGCTGCGGCGCACCAAAGGCGCCTCGGCCCGCCGCGGCAAGCGCAACAGCCACGGCTGGGTCCATAAACTGCCTTTCAAGATGAAATTCCGCGCCTCGGGTCTCTATATCTCGATCATACCGCCGCTTCTGGTGGGGTTCTGCGTGGGGATTCTGGGCGCGGTAATGGGCGTGGGCGGCGGCTTCATCATGGTGCCTGCGATGATCTACCTACTGGGCATGCCCACCAAGGTCGTGATCGGCACCTCGTTGTTCCAGATCCTGTTCACCTCGGCGTTTACCACGATGATGCATGCCATCACCAACCAGTCGGTCGATGTCATGCTGGCCATCATGCTGATCTTGGGCGGGGTGATCGGGGCACAGATCGGCTCGGTGCTGGGCGGGCGGCTCAAGGCCGAACAGCTGCGCATCCTGCTGGCGGCGCTCGTGCTGCTCGTCGCGCTGAAACTGGGCTTCGATCTGGTGCTGAAGCCGAGCGAGCTTTACTCGATCTCGCTGGGAGATGGCTGATGCTGCGTCTTGCCCTTCTCCTGATTGTCATCGCCCTGCCCGCCCGTGCCGCCGAAACCGTGGTGGCCGGTCTCTCGCGCGAGAGTATCGGGATCACCACCTCCTTCGACGGCTCCGAGATCCTGATCTTCGGCGCGGTCAAACGCGCCGCCCCCGAGCCGAGCGGCCCGCTGGATGTGATCGTGACGCTGGAAGGTCCGCAAGGCCCCGTGACCGTGCGCCGTAAATCGCGCCAGATGGGGATCTGGATCAATACGGGCTCCGTCGAGATCCCCTCGGCCCCCAGCTATTACGCCGTGGCCACCACCCGCCCCGAGCGCCAGTTCCTCGCTCCCGAGGTTGACGAGATCTACCGTATCACCGTGCCGCAGGCCCTGCGCAATTATACCGATGCGATCGAGCGCGCCAATGCCGCCCCCTATGCCGAGGCGTTACAGCGTATCCGGCTGCGCCAGAGCCTCTACAAGGATAATCCGGGCGATGTGAAACTGCTCGACGACACGCTCTTCCGCGCCGATTTCAAACTGCCGGCCAATCTGATCGAGGGCGATTACAAGGTGCGGATCTTCCTCGTGCGCAAATACCGCGTGATCGACGAATATACCGCCCCCGTGAGCGTGCGCAAAGTCGGGCTCGAGCGCTGGCTCTATGCGCTGTCGCAAAACTATCCGCCGCTTTACGGCATCATGTCGCTGGCGCTCGCGGTGTTTGCGGGTTGGGCGGCCAATGCGGCCTTCCGCAGGTTCTTCAGCTGATCAGCCTTCAGGCGCGTCCTGGATCTCGAGCTTGAGCGCCTGCGCCGCCCCTTTGGGCAGATCCTCCACGCCCAGCGGCGCCGAAGGACGTGCCAGCCGCGCCCGCGTCACCCACAGAAGGCGATGCTCGGCACGGGTGATCGCCACATAGGCCAGACGTTTCCACAAGGGGATACCTGCCTCCACCCGCCCCGCACGGGCGGCCGCATAGATATCGGGCGCGAAGACCTGCACATCGCGCCATTGCGAGCCCTGAGCCTTGTGGATGGTCACCGCCGCCCCGTGCAGGAAGGTGGCCCCCATGCGCGCGGCAAAGGGAATGAAGGGCTCTTCCTCGTCGGGCAGCTCGATCTTCACGATCGAGGCCGCAGACAGGCGCGGATCTTCCGAGCCGATCACATGCAGCCGCGAAAAACCGGGTTTCTTGCCCGGCCCCAGATAAATGACCTGCGCGCCCTTGATCAGGCCGCGCGCTTCCAGATCGATCCGGCGTTTGCGGTGCTTCACCGGCAGCTCGATCCCGTCGCAGATCAGCGGCTCGCCTGGCAGCAGCTCATCGACCGGCGCGCTGAAGGCGCCGCGGAAGGCATGGATCAGCCGTATACGCGTGGCATTGCGCCAGACAAGCACCGGCGAGCGCGCCATCAGATCGGCCTCGACGCGGCCCGCCCAGACCACACGCTCGTCACCTGCGGCGCGGTCCTCGATCATCCGCTCGAACCGGTCGAAGGTGAGGGCGTCATCGGCCAGCGCATGGGCCAGATCGAGGATCGGATTATCCTGCGTCTGGCGGTGGATCCGGTGGAGCACATGTTTGCGCTCGTCGGGAAGTTTCTCGAAACTCATCTGGCCCGACTGGTTCACCGGCGCCAGCTGCGCCGGATCGCCGAACAGGATCAGCGTCGGAAAGATCTCGCGCAGATCGTCGAACTGGCGCTCGTCCAGCATCGAGGCCTCGTCGACAAAGCCGATATCGAGCGGGTCCTCGCGCCGTTTCCAGCCCTGAATGAAATCGGAGCCGCGCAACCCCGCCGATGCGAGCGCGGCGGGCACGGATTTGTGGATATCGTAGAAGGCTTTGGCACGGTCGAGCATCTCTTCGGTCAACCCCTCGACCTTCAGGATATCGAGATTCGGGCGCTCACCCTGGCCGCCCAACCACTCGGCGATCCGCTCGTATTCTGGGTCATAGACGGGGGTGTAGAGGATGCGGTGGATGGTGGTTGCCGGCACCCCGCGCGAGCGCAGCACCGAGGCCGCCTTATTGGTCGGCGCAAGGATCGCCAGCGTCCGGCGTTCCTTCTTTTTCTTGCCTTCGTAATCCCCCGAGACGATCTCGACGCCAGCCTCCTGCAGGGCCTTGTAGAGCGAGGACAGCAGCATGGTCTTGCCGGAGCCCGCCTTGCCGATCACCGAATGCACTTGGGCCGCCGAGGTTTCGGGCATCACCATACCGTCATCAACATCGACCCCTGCCTTGCGCAGAGCGTCGGCTACGGCATCCCAGGCCTCGGCCTGATCTTCGGAAAACTGGATTGCGGGCACATCATTCATGGCCGTGACCATAAAGAAGCCCGTCTACGGGCGGAAGAGCGAAAGCCCCCCGCCCACGCGGATTTCGAGCAGCCGCCCCTATTGCGCGGCCTGCGGCACGGCAAGCCCCACGATATCCATCATGATGCGGTTCAGCTCGAAATCCTTGGGCGTGTAGACCCGTGCCACGCCATAGCCCATCAGGCGTCTGGCATCGTCGTCGGGGATAATCCCGCCAACCAGCACGGGCACATCGGCAAGCCCCGCCTCGCGCATCCGCTCCATCAGCTCCTCGACCAGCGGCAGATGGCTGCCCGACAGGATCGAGACGCCCACCACATGCGCGTTTTCCTCGAGCGCACGGGCCACGATCTGCTCGGGCGTCAGGCGGATACCCTCATAGGTAATGTCCATGCCGCAATCGCGGGCGCGGAAGGCGATCTGCTCAGCCCCGTTGGAATGGCCATCGAGCCCGGGCTTGCCCACCACGAACTTGAGGCGCCGCCCGAGTTTGCGCGAGGCCTGCTCGACCGCCTCGCGGATATCATCCAGCCCTTCGGTGCGGTTGGAGGGCGTGCTGGCCACACCTGTCGGGCCGCGATATTCGCCATGAACGGCGCGCATGACCCCCGCCCATTCGCCCGTGGTCACGCCCGCGCGGGCCGCCTCGATCGAGGCAGGCATGACATTCTCGCCCTTTGACGCCGCAAGCCGAAGCGCCTCCAGCGCAGCGCTCACCCGCGCCCCGTCACGTTCCGCGCGCCACTCGGCCAAACGCGCCACCTGCTCGGCCTCGACCGCAGGGTCCACAACCATGATCCCGCCATCCCCGGCGGTCAGCGGCGAAGGCTCCCCCTGCTGCCAGCGGTTCACGCCCACCACGATCGTCTCCTCGGCCTCAATCCGCCCGATCCGGGCGGCATTGGCCTCCACCAGACGCGATTTCATGTAATCGATGGAGGCAATCGCCCCCCCCATCGCATCGATCTGCGCCAGCTCCGAACGCGCGCCGTCCTTCAGCGCCTCGACCTTGGCGGCCACCGCCGGATTGCCGTCGAAGAGATCGCCATATTCCAGCAGATCGGTCTCGTAGGCCATGATCTGCTGCATCCGGAGCGACCACTGCTGGTCCCATGGGCGCGGCAGGCCCAGAGCCTCGTTCCATGCCGGCAGCTGCACCGCACGGGCGCGGGCATTCTTCGAGAGCGTCACGGCCAGCATCTCGATCAGGATACGATAGACGTTATTCTCGGGTTGCTGTTCGGTCAGACCGAGGCTGTTGACCTGCACCCCATAGCGGAAGCGGCGGTATTTCTCTTCCGCGATCCCATAACGCTCGCGGCAGATCTCGTCCCATAGCTCGGTGAAGGCGCGCATCTTGCACAGCTCGGTGACAAAGCGGATGCCCGCATTCACGAAGAACGAGATCCGCCCGACCATTTCGGGGAACGCCTCCACCGGCACCTTGGTCTTCAGGTCGTCGAGCACGGCAATCGCCGTGGCAAGCGCGAAGGCCAGCTCCTGCTCGGGCGTGGCCCCCGCCTCCTGCAGGTGGTAGGAACAGACATTCATCGGGTTCCATTTGGGCAGATGCTCGCGGGTATAGGCCGCCACATCGGTGATCATCGCAAGGCTCGGTTTGGGCGGGCAGATATAGGTCCCGCGCGAGAGATATTCCTTCACCAGATCGTTCTGCACGGTGCCCTGCAGCCGCGAGATATCGGCGCCCTGCTCCTCGGCCACCGCGATATAGAGCGACAGAAGCCACGGCGCGGTCGCGTTGATCGTCATCGAGGTATTCATCTGTTCGAGCGGAATATCGGCAAACAGCGCACGCATGTCGCCCAGATGGCAGACCGGCACACCCACCTTGCCCACCTCGCCCCGCGCGAGGATATGATCGCTATCATAGCCCGTCTGGGTGGGAAGATCGAAGGCCACGGACAGCCCCGTCTGCCCCTTGGCAAGGTTCGTGCGGTAAAGCTCATTCGATTTCCGAGCGGTCGAATGACCGGCATAGGTGCGAAACAGCCACGGCTTGTCACGAACGGGTAGATCGGTTCTGGTCTCGGTCATGGGCGGCCTCCCCTCCACGAATCCAATATGGAAACATAATTCCTGAAATTAGATACTACACGCAACTTTATAATAACAAGAAAATTCTGCATCGCAGAGATTGTCCGGCAAAACGCGCGTTTGCGCGCCACACGCCCAAGATGAGAGCTATATGTAAAGCTCTCCTTTCTTTTTACCCGAAAGTTACCGTTTGCCGCCAGAGTCATGCTATAAAATTTCTGCGGAAAGTCAGCACAGCAAGGCCGGACTACACGAAATCGCGACAGGACAGGGCACCAAAGCGGGTGGCTTGGCCGGTATGGCTACGCTCGGGAAAATACCCATTGCGACACAAAATTACAAAATCAAAATCTATATAGTTGCTTTGTTGCGTATCCGATTGTAGAACTGAGGAGCACCCAGACGATTCTGCGGCGCGGCATCTTGGGAAGAGGAAGATGGGGATGGCATTGGATAGCGACAGCAACATCATTCCGTATAAGGCGGAAGAGAAAGACCTATACGAGATCGGGGAAATCCCGCCTTTGGGCTATGTGCCGCCCAAGATGTATGCGTGGGCAATCCGCCGCGAGCGCCACGGCGCCCCCGAAGACTCCTTCCAGAAAGAAATCGTCGATACATGGACTATCGACAGCAACGAGGTGCTCGTCCTCGTGATGGCCGCGGGCGTAAACTATAATGGCGTCTGGGCAGGGCTCGGTGTGCCGATCAGCCCGTTCGACGTGCATAAGGCCCCCTACCATATCGCCGGTTCCGATGCCTCGGGCATCGTCTGGGCCGTGGGCGACAAGGTGAAGAACTGGAAAGTCGGCGACGAGGTGGTGATCCATTGTAATCAGGATGATGGCAATGACGAGGAATGCAATGGCGGCGATCCGATGTTCTCGCCCAGCCAGCGCATCTGGGGCTACGAGACGCAGGACGGCTCCTTCGCGCAGTTCACCCGCGTGCAGGCCCAGCAACTGATGCCGCGCCCCCGGCATCTGACATGGGAAGAGAGTGCCTGCTATACGCTGACGCTGGCCACTGCCTATCGTATGCTGTTCGGCCATCACCCGCATGAGCTGAAACCGGGCCAGAACGTGCTGGTCTGGGGCGCCTCGGGCGGCCTCGGCTCCTATGCAATCCAGCTGGCCAATACCGCGGGCGCCAATGCGATCGGCGTGATCTCCGATGAATCCAAGCGCGAATTCGTCATGGCACAGGGCGCCAAGGGCGTGATCAACCGCAAGGAATTCAAATGCTGGGGGCAGCTACCCACTGTCAACAGCCCCGAATATAACGACTGGCTGAAAGAGGCCCGCCGCTTCGGCAAGGCGATCTGGGACATCACCGGCAAGGGCGTGAATGTCGATATGGTCTTCGAGCATCCGGGCGAGAGCACCTTCCCCGTCTCCACCCTCGTGGTGAAAAAGGGCGGCATGGTGGTGATCTGCGCGGGCACGAGCGGGTTCAATTGCACCTTTGACGTGCGCTATATGTGGATGCACCAGAAGCGCCTGCAAGGCAGCCATTTCGCCAATCTCAAACAGGCAGCCTCGGCCAACCGGCTGATGATCGAACGGCGGCTCGATCCCTGCATGTCGGAAGTGTTCCCGTGGGAAGAAATCCCGCAATCCCATACGAAGATGATGCATAACCAGCATAAGCCGGGGAACATGGCGGTATTGGTGCAAGCAACCAGAACGGGCCTGCGCACCTTTGCCGATACGCTCGAAGCCAGCGGACAGGTCTGACCCGACACAGAAGGCTGCCAGAACGGCAGCCTTTTTGCGTTACATGGGGGCGTGACCGCCGGAAAGATCGCGCACCCGCATCCGGCGCATCGACCAGATCTGCCCTCCCGCCTCCAGCGGGCTGACCACACGGAACATATCGGCCAGCATTGCCGCATCGGCGCGCAGACCCGCCACCCAGCTGCCCAGTTTCGCGTGTTTGTAGGGGCTTGCCACATCGGGCCATTCGACCACCGCAATCCGCGCATTGTTGCGGATCAAGAGGCGGTTCATATGCACCTCCAGCCCGAAATGCGGCAGATCGTCGAGCCCCTCCATGAGCCAGTCACGCGGCAGAACCCGCTCGCCCGAGATGTAATCGAGCCCGATCATCCGCCAGACCATGGGCGCATTGCGGCGCAGGCTGATCGCCACATCGGCGCGCCCCCTCCGCACGGGGTCGAGCAGTTCCGACACATGCAGCCCCGTCAGCCCCAGAAGATCACTGTCGAGGAGCATCACATGGCTGCCCGCCGCCGCCGCGATCCCCCGCGCCACCGCGGCCGATTTGCCTCCATTCTGCGCCTGCCGGATCAGCCTCACCGAGGGCAGCGTTGCCACCACATCGGCGGTGCCATCGCTCGATCCGTCATCCACCACGATGACCTCATGGATCGCGGGATGGCACAGCACCGCCTCCAGAACGCGGCGGATACGGGGCGCCTCGTTATAGGCGGGGATCACGCAACTGATGCTTAGTCCTGCGGACATGACGACTGCCTCTTGTGATGGATATACCAGCCGATACCGGCGATAACGAGTATTGCAAGAACGATGATGGAGCCCTTCGAGATCCATCCGTCGATCCGCGCATAGGCCGAGCCCATGAAATAGCCCAGAGCCATGAGGGCGCCGGTTTTGGGGATCGTCGCCAGCAAATTATACAGAAAGAACGGGACGATCGGCATCCGCGAGATACCGGCCGCCACCAGAATGGCCGCCCCTGCGGAATGGGTAATTTTACCCGCGATCAGGGTGCGCCCGCCTTTCTCGCGGAAATGGCGCAGCATCTTGCGCAGGCGCCGTCCGTCGAGCCCCAGCCTGTGGCGCCATTTCGGCGGCACGATCCCCAGCCCCTTGCGGCCGAGGAAATAGAAACCCAGATCGCCGATCAGATCGCCTGCGACCAGAACGAAGAACAAGGGCACCACGTCGAAGGCGCCATTCGAGGCGAGCCACGAGGCCAGCACGGTCACGATAGGCCCTTCCAGAATGGAAAGGCCGCCCACCAGCACAAGCCCGTGGGACGACAAAAGCGCTATAATCTGGTCGAGACCGAACATAGGGTTACTTCGCGGCTTTCGGAGGTGTCAGGGCGCCATTCCGGTCCATAGCCGAGCCGCGCCACTCGAACCCGCGCCGCGCCCATGTCATGACCCAGAGCGCGGGCATCAGGATATCGCGCGCGACCATCGCCGCCACATCACGCGCGCCATGCGGCCAGCCCGCCCGTTTGGCCAGCGCCCATTCCGCCAGATACCACACACAGCATAGCACAAGGATCAGCGCCCATGCTCCCGCCAGCCCCAGAGCCAGCGCGGGCAACCACGGCCCAAGCAAGATCTCGGCGGCGAAAATCATCAGGAATCCGTCGCGGCGGACCCGCGCCCAGCGCAGCTGCCTGTCCCAGACCGCGCGGAAACCACGGGAGCCCACCGGCTGCGCAAAGGGCTTACGGACCACGCGTACCTTCAGCCCCTGACGGCGCACGGCCTTGGTCGAGGCCACATCCTCGGCCAGATCGCGCCCCAGAGCCACCAGACCACCCGCTTTTTCCAGCACATCGCGACGCCAGCACAGCGTCTTGCCCTGCGCGAACCCATTGCCCAGCATATCCGCCGATAACTGCCAGCGGGCCTGGAAACTGTTGAGGAAAGCGGCCTCGACTGCGCCCCAGAAATTTCCGGCGCGGATCCCGATGGGCGGGCTGGTCACCAGCCCCGTATCGGCTTCCACCACCTCCAGCATCCGGTCGATATAATCGGGCGGCAGCAGCAGATTGGCATCGGCCATCGCGATCCATTCGCCGTGCGCGGCCCTGAACCCTTTTTCGAGATTGTTCAGCTTGGGATTGCCGGTAATCCGGTCCTCACCAATCAGGATCTGGCATGACACCCGCGGATAACGCGCCGCAAGCGCGCGCAGCACCTCTACCGCCGGATCATGCTCCACCGCGGCGCAGAAGATCACTTCATAAGAGGGATAATCGAGTTTGAAGCTGGTCTCGAGCGTCTCGGCGTCGAACCGGTCAAGCCCGCAGACCGGCCGTAGGAGGGTGACCATCGGGCGCGCCGCGATCTCGGCGGCTGGTCTGCGGCGATATCGCCAGAGCCCCTGCGCCACCGTCACCAGATGCACACCGAAAAGCACGCCGAAGATCGCGAGAAAGATCATGGACCAGCTCATACCCGCACCTCCGCAGGCTGCGGCAGCTTGCGGCTCTGGCGCTTGGCCACAGGCCGCAGCTCAAGCAACTCCAGCCGTCCGTCCTCGGTTTCGACCATCGCCGTGTAGCTATCGATCCAGTCGCCGCAATTGGCATAGACCAGCCCCTCGACATTGCGCAGGGCCGGCTTGTGGAAATGGCCGCAGACCACGCCATCAGCCTCCCGCGCCCGCACCAGCTCCATCAGGCGCCCCTCATAGCGATTGCCTGCGGTCATCAGCATATTCACACCCGTCACAAGCATCTCGACCAGATTCCGCTCGGGTTCACGGTGGAACGACCGCGACAGTCCCCGCCGCGCCCACGCGTCAAACCGGCGCAGCCCCGCATCCAGCCGCGACCCGAGCCGTGTCATGAAATGGAAGCGCAGGAGCCGTGCATCGCATTGATCGCCATGCAGGACCAGAAAGCGGCGGCCGTCGGCGCTCTGGTGGATCGCCTCATTGACCAGCTCCATACCCTGAAACTGGCGCCCCAGACGTTTGCGAAGCTCTGCATCGTGATTGCCCGGCAGGTAGACCACCCTGACGCCCGCGCGGATACGGGCACGCAACTCGTCCATCACCGCGTCATGAGTGGCCGACCAGTTGGGCTTGCCACCATGCCAGATATCAAGAATATCGCCCACCAGATAGATCGTCTCGGCCTCGGTCTGGCGCAGGAATTCCAGAAACCGCCCCGCCTGACTCCCCCACGCTCCCAAATGCAGGTCCGATACGAAAAGCGTTCTGACACGCCTCGGGCGCAGTGGCGGGATGAAGCTGCCGGTCATACCCTGATCCTTATACGTCTTCTATTGTCTTTGGTGCCAAGCGGATACGAAGTTCCAATGACACATAGATGAAGCATTCATGACGGTCGGCAAGGTGCGGACGATAACATTGACGGGAACTTGTCGCGACGACGCGCGTTGGGTCTCCGACGGATCGGAGACGCGATCCATGAAAAGGCCCGTTAAAGGCCGGTAACTGGAGATCAAAATGAAAAAACTTCTGCTCGTTCTGCCGATGGTCGCCGCTCTCGCAGCCTGCCAGACCGCAAACCAGACCCGCGCCGCAGGCGCATTGGGTGGCGCGGCGCTTGGCGCGAATATCGCCGACAACAATGACGAGAACGCCATCTCGGGTGCGGCAGCCGGTGCCGCTGTCGGCCTGATCGCGGGTCAGGCTGTCGCAAGCCGCACCAATCCCGATGCGCAGACCTGCCGTTATACCGACTCCTATGGCCGCTCCTACACTGCAGCCTGCCCTGCACGCTGATCCGGCGCGGACTGCGGGAAAGCAAAGCCGACGGGATCATCCCGTCGGCTTTTTGCATGGCCGCGTCTCCGATCATTTCACGTGAAACCCCGTTTGAGGCGGCAAATTGCAGGGGCTGGACTTGCGCGATATGAAGGGGGAGAGGAGATCACCGTGCCGCCCCTATCCCTGACCCGCCTTTATGACACCTCCGCATTTGCCGTCGATCACCATCAGGGGGATGGGGATGCGCTGGTTCTGTCTTTTTCCTCGATAGGCCATGATGCGACGCGTCTGCCCTCGCCGGAATTCGTGGCCTCTGCCATTGGTCACCGGCAGGGTGGCAACCGGCGTGCACTTTTCTTCATGGATGCCGCGCGCAGCTGGGGCAATACGCCGCTTTTCCCCGAGATCGTCCGGCGCGCCTATGCCCATGCTTGTGCGCAGCGCCCTGTGCGCCAGCTGATCGCGCTCGGGCTTTCCATGGGCGCCTATCAGGCGTTGATTGCCGCGCAGATCCTGCCAGTGGACACGGTGCTGGCCTTCGGGCCGCAATATTCACTGGAACTGGCCGCCAACCGGAGGGAATGGCAGCCTTGGGTCGCGCGCATCGACCAGCCCCTTTGGCCAATAGCCCCCCTTCCCGCCGCGCCCTGTCAGACCTTCCTCGTTCACGCCCTGCGCGACGATCTGGACCATGCGCAGAGCTTCCGGCCCGCAAGGGGTGTGGATCACATCCTCTTCGACGATCTCGATCATTCCTCCTTGTTACCGCATCTGAAACGCCGCGGATGCCTCGACGGGGTGATTGACGCCGCCGTGGCCCAAGACAGACGCCGGATGCTCCGCATTCTCCAGAGCGCGGGCGGAAGACGGCGAGAGGAAAGCGTTCTCCAGGCCGGGTCACCCCCGGCACAAAGGCAGGAGACACAGGAAAGAATGCGGAAATCCGACCTTTGACGCGTCTGAGACAGATAGCCATATGCGCAGGAAGCGGATACGGGACAGAGCGCCCCGTTCCCCTCGCGCTTCCGCACAGGTCACCGACCTTGGACAGGAATGCAATCGACCACAACTAAACTATTGATTTTTTTCGGGCCGGCACTATGTAGGACGTGCTTACGTTTCTTCTCTTCGTTATTCCGCCGCCACTAGCTTGGTTTCGGTTGATCGGCTTGGATCGACTATGCCGGGCTGCCGCGATCTTGTGGGCAGCGTTTATCAAGGAGACCACGGACATGGCCAACGGCACCGTGAAATGGTTCAACAGCACCAAAGGCTTCGGCTTCATTCAGCCCGAAAACGGCAATAAAGATATTTTCCTGCACATCTCTGCCGTCGAACGCGCCGGGATCAGCCGGATTGAAGACGGTCAGGCTGTCACTTTCGACATCGAAAGCGGTCGTGACGGTCGCGAATCCGCTGTCAACTTGGCACTTGCGTGAAGACATAGCTGGGAGACCTGCTTGAAGGTATTCCGGCTCAGAAAAGAAAAGGCGGGCGGCTTTTGACGCCCGCCTTTTCCATTCCGGCTGCAAATGTCGTAACTGCGCCTGAAAAGACGCTCACAAGCACGGGACGATAGCGACGGATCCCCATCCCGATACCGCCGCTTTCCACGCTTCTGCCTGCACGAAATTTTCCACAAACATTCCTGCAGCTCATCATAACCCGAGCAACACGAAAGGGCGGTCGCAGGCTATTTCCATCCGGCAGTGCCCTGATGCGGGACCTGTCGTGACCATCGTCGCGCCAAACTGGCGATCTCCTGCATTTTCGACAAGTGTTGCGGGCGACCCTTCCGGACAGGCAGCGCCGGGACTGCAGTCCCGGACCGGAACAAAACCATGTTGCCAGGACAAGAGGAAACGGTCACCCTCAATCCGGCACAGGAGAGTGTCGCGAAACGCTTCGGCTCTCTGGAAAACATGTGTCATCTGCCCCGCCCTGCTTGCGTCGTCGCCACATTGTCCACGGGGGATACTCCCGAAGGCGCGCTCTTCGGCTCCCCGGACATTCGGGGACACGCATCGGCCCTTGGAATTCAACATCGTGTCAAGTAAGTTGCCCCGAGACCATCTTACTGGCCAGGCGCGTGTTACCTAATATTGATCCCCTTCAAGACAGTATCCGGCAGGTCGATCTTGTCTCCGATATTTCGATGATCCTCGACGCTTGCGGAACGGCAACCGGTATGGGTTTTGTTGCCGTTGCTCGGGTAACCGACAACCGCTGGATAACCTGCGCGTCCCGTGATCGGGTGAATTTCGGTCTGACGCCCGGCGATGAGCTTGATGTGGCATCGACAATCTGCAGCGAAGTACGAGCCTGCCGCAGCAGCATCACGATTTCGGATGTGGATGATAGCGAGATCTACCGCGACCACCCCACGCCCCGTCAATACGGTTTCAAGAGCTACATATCGGTTCCGATCATCAAAAGCGATGACAGCATCTGGGGCACGCTATGCGCCATCGACCCGAACCCGCGCGAAATCGGGTCGCATGCGGAACAGCTGTTTACGATCTTTGCAAGATTGATCGCCCGCGAGCTCGACCGTCAGGACGAGCTTACCAAGGGGCGTGAAGAGCTGGCAGAAGGTCGCGCCACCCTTCAGACCGAACGCGATACGGCACGGTTGAGGGAAGAGTTCATCGCCATCGTCGGGCACGATCTGCGCAATCCGATCGCCGCGGTTACATCCGGCTTACGGATGATCGAGAAACCCGACATTTCTCCGGATCGCCGGGCGATGCTCGTGTTCGAGATGCAGCGAGCGCTGACGCGGGCCAGCCAGATCATAACCAACTTGATGGATTTTGCCCGTGGCCGCCTCGGGGCCGGGATAGACGTGAATGCGCCCGCGTCGATCGACCTCGTGCCGGTGTTTCGTGACGTGATTGGCGAGATCGAGCAGATTGCCGGTCAACCAGTCCTGTCCTCGATCGACCTGCCGCGTGCTCTGGTTGCCGATCCGCAGCGGCTTGCTCAACTTTTGTCAAACCTTCTGGGCAATGCCGTGGCCCACGGCGCCCCCAACCAACCGATTTCGGTCGACATTGCCGAGCGAAACGGTGAGCTGGTCGCCAGTGTCACGAACCAGGGCACGCCGATCCCGCCAGAGATGCACCCGTCATTGTTCCACCCCTTCTCGCGCAATGAAAGCAATCAGAAGGGTCTTCAAGGCCTCGGCCTGGGCCTATACATCGCGTCGCAGATCGCTCTGGCGCATGGCGGACGGCTCGACGTTTCGTCTTCGGCGGAGGCCGGCACGACATTCACCCTGCATATGCCGGCCAAACCGGCCTGAGCGCGTGATCTGAGATCATGGCATCCGGCCAAGCGCCGCAATAACATCCTCGGCGGCAAGAGGCTTCGCGAGAAATGGACTGTGTTCCGGCATGGCATGAGAGGCGGGGCGTGTGCCACCCGACATGATGAGGATCCGGCAACTGTCAGACCGCCGCCGCACTTGCGATGCAAGGGCGACACCGTTCATGTCGCCCGGCATATCGATATCGGTGACAAGCACGTCAACCGTATCGCCACCGTCTATGACACGAAGTGCCGTTGCCGCATCTTCCGCTTCCAGAACATTATATCCCAGATCCGCAAAACCGAGCGCCAGATCCATGCGAATTATCGGCTCGTCCTCGACAACGAGAATCGTCAGGCTCTTGTCAGTCATGCGGTCGCTCCAATCCTACAGGTGAACTGCAACGCAGCCAGCGCTCGCGCGCTCTACGATACTCAGGACAACGGCTCGGGAGCACACGCGTTCCCCTTTTTCTTTTCGGCCCATGATTTTTTGAGTAAAATTGTCAAGTAAGACCGCGCCTCCAGTAGGGCCGGCGCCGCTTCCATGACGAATAATATGCGCGAAACCCGCGACAGCGGCATGGACGCCGATATCCTCCAAAGACCATGCCCTGTGCCCTACGGCGACGCTCGGCAACGCTCGGCGAGACCGCACGGTCCGAGGCCGTCAATCGTGACAGACCTGCCATTGCAATTCAGGCGCGGCGCTCTATATTTTGTATCAACACCTGTCGCGCATCCCAAATTTAGAGCTTCAGAGGGAAAGGTTGCCCCGGCCGATTGTCCGGCATGCGCGGCCCCAATACCGGAGCTCTCATGCGCCGCTCGCTTCCGCAGAACGACCCCACGCCCAGACATCTCACGCGCCGAACGGATCGGCGCCGAGGACTGGCTTTCAGGCAGGCTCTTTTTTCTGCCCCGCCTCTGACCAAGCAACCGCAACAACCTCTTGCGAGGTGATTGAAAGGATCGTCCGTGACCAAGGACACCCGCCCCTCTTCGATGGCAGACCGGAATTCGGCGCTGCGTATGAATATCGGGTGCACTATCACCCACACCCTGACCCAGCCGACTCCTCTGATCGCGCTGCTGAATGTGCATTACTCGCGGTTCGGCGACCTCGAGCGCGCGGATTACCTTGTGACCCGGCCCAGCGTTCCGCTCGAAAGCTATCGCGACGGCTTCGGTAACTGGTGTACGCGCATGGTGGCCCCCCCGGGAGAATTCACCCTGACGACTGACGGTATCTTCCGCGATGCAGGCAACCCTGATCCCTATTGCCCCGATGCACAGCAACATGCCGTGGAAGACTTGCCCTTCGATACGCTCGTCTACCTGCTGGGCAGCCGCTACTGCGATACGGACCTGTTGTCCGAGCGCGCCTGGGCGCTGTTCGGAAAGACCGATCAGGGCTGGTCGCGGGTGCAGGCGATCTGCGACTATGTGCATGACACCATAAGCTTCGACTACATGAAAGCCGACGCAACCCGGACGGCAGCGCAGACCTTGGCCGGAGGCTTCGGGGTCTGCCGCGATTTCACCCATCTCGGTATTGCGCTTTGCCGTTGCATGAACATTCCGGCCAGATACTGCACAGGCTATCTGAGCGAAATCGGCGAGCCGCTGCCCCATGCCGAAGACGATTTCGCTGCATGGATGGAGGTCTATCTGGGCGGCCAATGGTGGGTGTTCGATCCTCGAAACAACAAACGGCGCACCGGGCGCATTCTCGTGGCGCGCGGCAGGGACGCCGCAGACGTGCCGCTGACACAGATATTCGGGCCGGGAACCCTGTCGGAGTTTGAAGTGTGGACTCAGGAAGTGCAGGGCGAAAGAGCAGTCTCTTCCGGGAGCTGACCTTCAAGAGCCAGGGCCATGGCCCTTTCCGTCAACGGGCGCCTGCCCGCTTGCCGGGGTCTTTCAATATTTCCAAGGACAATCCAGATGAGCCCATAAATCCGTGCAACGACCTTTCCGCGCATGTCAGGCGAGTTCCGGCCTGCCAGCCTTCACTCACCGGATGAGGCCCTCGCAGGCCAAGCGGCTTCATGCTCAGAACATGATCGAACCGCTACGCCTCCGGACGCCCTGCGGCGATCAGAGCTGGCAGAACACAGCCTCAGCCGGATTTTGACCGGACCTGAATACGATGTCACCGAAGGTCGGGAACTGACCGCTTTCTTGACCCCCGCCATGGTCCTAGCAGACATGAAAGGCACAGTTCAGATGGCGCGGCGAGATCGGGTCGATCTCCGGCTTGCACGGAAACAGCCAGCCTTCGGGCTCTGCTTCCTGCCAATAGTCTCGGAAGAGTTCGAGCAACCCCTTTGACAGCATTGGTCTTGCGGCTCTTCCGCCCCTGGCCCTCCTCGACATGAAGCAGCATCCGGTCGCTGTCGATGTCGCCGATCTTGAGACTACAGACCTCGGTGAGCCGCAGGCCAGCTCCGCAGGAGATGCGGGACACCACCGGCGGCCTCCGCGGCTGGATACGGACCTGCATGTAGCGCTTCATGGTCTCGCGCCCGCAAGTCATGCCGAAGAAGAACCGGAGCACCACGATCTTCACGTTAAACATACCGGCCCTAACTCCGGTGTGGGTCTTGGCGCAGGCATTCGGGGCAGATGCGTATGCGCGTGCGCTGCAGGCTATGGGTCGTCGCGATCTCGTCGCGCAGGCGGAAGCGGTTATGACCGAGATGACGGATGGAAACCCGCGCGACCGAGGCAGCGTCACAGCCTGCAAGCTGCGCAAGCTGGGCGATTGCCAGAGGCTCGCCGCGAAACAGAGGATCGACCGGAAAGGCCAGGTCGGCGCAGAACTGGTAGACAGAAGGCGCACCATTGCGTGCTGCCAACCGCGTTAGCAGAGACGATGCCGGTTCAAAGCACGCGTGCTGCACGGTCAGCGGCAGCGGCGCGAAATGGGCATCGGGATCTACAGGTCGACTTTTTGCCACGCGAGTCTTTCGGAACTAGGCATTGAGATCGCCCCAACCCTAGGCCAGCCCGCTCAATCGACCAATATACCAAGCATAGGTCAAAAACACATTCGTGGACATCTATGTAAAAGAAAAGCTAGTTTCGTCTGACATTCGACAGTTTCAGAAATGGCGGACCCGGAGCGATTCGAACGCCCGGCCCCTTGATTCGTAGTCAAGTGCTCTATCCAGCTGAGCTACGGGTCCGCAATATCTGCACCTGAGTAATCAGGCTATGTCGTTTCTGGCAAAGCCAGAGGTAGTGGCGGACCCGGAGCGATTCGAACGCCCGGCCCCTTGATTCGTAGTCAAGTGCTCTATCCAGCTGAGCTACGGGTCCGTCGTGGGGGGCTATCTATTGGGTAAGTCGGGGGGGCGCAAGAGGAAAAATGAAAGTTTTTTCACAAGACAGCATTTCTCGGGAAATGCGCTTCTCAGACAGGCTGCATCGACAGCTCCTGCGGCAGATAGAGCATGAACTGCGTACCCGTCTCGTCGCTCCGGTTCAGCTCCAGCCGGCCACCATGGCCTCGGATCAGCTCGGCCGAGATCGCCAACCCCAGCCCCGTGCCGCCCTTGCGCGAGCCTCCAGTGAAAGGCTGGAACAGATGTTCGCGCGTTTTGGCGGGCAGGCCCGGACCGGTATCCTGAACGCGGATCCACCAATCATCGCGCGTCTCGCCCGCGCCCACCTCGATCGTGCCATGCTCGCCCGTGGCTTCCAGTGCCTGACGCGCATTGCGTACGAGATTGGAGATCACGCGATAAAGCTGCTCGCGGTCGGCACGGATGGTGAGATTCGGCGCGATATCAACGATGAAATCGACAAGTCCAGCCCCCTCGAGCGATTGCTCGCTCTCGACCACCTCGGCCACCAGCGGCGCCAGCATGAAACGCGAAAGCGAGGGCGGCGGCTCCTCGGCCTTGCCGAAGGCCAGTGTCGTCTCGCACAGATTGACCGCCCGCCCGATCGAATTGATCAGCTTGGGGGCGGCGCGCTTTACCACCGGATCCTCGGAGAACTCCATCCGGTCCGCAAAGAGTTGCGCCGTGGTCAGGATATTGCGCAGGTCGTGGCTGATCTTGGCCACCGCCTGCCCCAGCTGCGCCAGACGCTCCTTCTGGCGCAGGGCCGCCGTTAACTGGGTCTGCATATCGGCCAGGGCATCCTCGGCCACACGCAGCTCCTGAATACGGGCATTGGGCGCGATGATACGGCGGTTATCCTCGGGCGCCTCCGAATAGGAGGACATATGCGCCACCAGCCTCTTGATCGGGGTCACCATCAGGCGCTGCACCAAGGCGAAGAGAAGCACGGCCGTAATCCCCGAGATCACCGCCGACAGGGTCAGCAGGCGTAGCCCGTATTCGATCATCCCGATTCGGATCGGTTTCGTGTCGAGCGTGATCTCGATCACCTGCCCGCCTCTCTGCACCGGTTCCCCCACCACGCGGATGATATGGTTCTCCGGGTCGATCAGGATCCTGAGCGCGTCGTGGATCCGGCTCCAGAGCGAGGCATTGCGGATGTCATAGGTGCCCGAGATCGCCTCGGGGAGCGGCGAGGACAGCACCAGCTGACGCACCGCATCGCGGCGCAACACCACGTTATAGACGCCCGCATTGGCCAGAAGCTCGTTCTCCAGATCGGGATCGATAGTCGATTGATCCGTGGCCAGCAGCGAGAGAGAGGCGATCTGGGCACGCTCCAGACGCGTGAGCAGATAGTTCTCGCGGTAGGTCGCGATTCCCGGCAGCAGAATCAACAGCTCCGCCAGGACGACGAAGATCGTCGTCAGGATAAGGAAACGGCCGGAAAGCGAGTTGATCTTCATTACCTGTCTCGGGTGGCTCCGCGACTATGACTGCGGGACGGATCTGCAAATATTATTGCTTTGTTGCGATAAATAGGGCGTGATGGCAAAAGACAAAAGAGACAACCGCCCGAATTATCGTGAATTCGACATCAACTTCGGGGCAATCGGCAAAAAACTGCCCCGGGTCAATTGACTTGTGATCTTATCCTGACTAAAGACCGGGCCTCGAATATGAGCGGCAGCCGAATCCGTTTGGCGTCGTGTTGCCCTACCGTATCAGAACCCGGAGTTAAGCGATGAAACGCACTTTCCAGCCCTCGAACCTCGTTCGCGCCCGTCGCCACGGGTTCCGCGCCCGTATGGCAACCAAAGGTGGCCGTAAGGTCCTGAATGCACGCCGTGCAAAAGGCCGGAAGTCGCTGTCGGCATAAGCCGTCACGACTGGCGACAGGCTAATCCTATGACACCGTCGGAGGCTTCCGTGACAGACCCCCAAGGTCAGGACGCGGGCACGGCTCCGGCGGTTTCTTCATGCGCGGATGCCAGCCATCCCGTCACCCCGCCACCCGTTGCGACCCTTCGCAAACGGGCCGATTTCCTGCGTGCGGCCTCCGCGCGTCGTGCCGGCATGCCGGCAGGGCTCCTGCAGGCACGGCTACGTACGGATGACACCGTCTCGCCGCGTCTGGTGCGGGTAGGCTTTACCTGTTCCAAAAAGGTCGGCAATGCGGTGGCCCGCAACCGCGCCAAGCGTCGCCTGCGCGAGATCGCGCGGCTTGTGCTGCCGCAACATGGCAAGCCCGGCTGGGATTATGTGCTGATCGGGCGTGCAGACGCCACCGCCACGCATGATTTCAAGGCGATGCAGGACGATCTGGTCCGCGCCTTGGAGCGGGTCCATGCCGAGGATTACCGTCCACCCAAGCCCCGCGGCCCGAAACCGAACATTCCCCGTGGCCCGCGCCGCGGCAAAGGCAAGACATGAGCCCCCTGGCCCATATCATCGCCCTGCCCGTGCGTGCTTACCGGCTGGTCGCCAGCCCGTGGGTCGGGAATGGCTGCCGCTATCAACCGACCTGTTCGGCCTATATGCTGGAAGCGCTTGCCCTGCATGGGGCCGTCAAAGGCACCTATACGGGCGTCCGGCGCATCCTGCGCTGCCACCCGTGGGGCGGACGCGGCTATGACCCCGTTCCGGGCGCCGACCCCGACCATGACGCGAAATGCCATTGTGCAAAGGAGCATGACCATGCTGGACGATGACGACGCCCCGATCCATCCGCTCTTTGCCGACGCCCCCTCGACGACGGCCTTCAAGAAGCTGCGCAAGCGCATCGTGCGCCAGACCCGCGAGGCGATCGAGCAATATGGCATGATCGAGCGTGGTGCCCGCTGGCTTGTGTGCCTCTCGGGCGGCAAGGACAGCTATACGCTGCTCGCGGTCCTGCATGAACTGCAATGGCGCGGGCTGCTGCCGGTCGAGATCCTCGCCTGCAACCTCGATCAGGGCCAGCCGGGTTTTCCGGCCACCGTTCTGCCCGAATTTCTTGAGAAAATGGGGGTTCCGCACCGGATCGAGTATCAGGACACCTACTCGGTCGTGATGGACAAGGTTCCGCAGGGCCGCACCTATTGTGCGCTCTGCTCGCGCCTGCGCCGCGGCAATCTCTACCGTATCGCGCGCGAGGAAGGGTGCTCGGCCGTTGTGCTGGGGCACCATCGCGACGACATCCTCGAGACATTCTTCATGAATCTCTTCCATGGCGGGCGTCTGGCAACGATGCCGCCGAAGCTGGTAAACGAGGAGGGCGATCTTTTCGTCTATCGCCCGCTGGCTTTCGTGGCCGAGGAGGATTGCGAGAAGTTCTCCCGCGACATGAACTATCCGATCATCCCCTGCGATCTCTGCGGCAGCCAAGACGGGCTTCAACGCCAGCAGGTCAAGCAAATGCTTGATGGATGGGAGAAAAACCGCCCTGGACGGAGACAGGTCATGTTCCGTTCGCTGATGAATGCGCGCCCCTCGCATCTGCTGGATACGGGACTGTTCGACTTTGCCGGCCTGTCGCTGAAAGCGGGCGGTGATTCAAATTTGAACGATAACATCCCCGATTTGCGCCAGCACGATTAACCGATCACTGACAAAACCCGCCTAAGACTACGGCTATTAATTTATGCGCCGTTTGACGAGGTATGGTGATGTCGAAGGAAAAGAATCGAAAACCCACCCTGAAAGGGGGCCCGATTCTCATGCGTCGTGAAATGATCGCCTTTGTCCCGGCGATCATTCTGGCGGGCTACTGGATCGGACTGGAAGCGATGATCCTCCTCGGCGTTACCGCATTGGCGGTGGGCTGGATGACCCGCCCTGTCCTGCCTTCCGATGATCTGGAAATGACCACTCTCGATCCGGCAACGGGGCTGCCGCTACGCGAACTGGCCCTACCGATGATGGACAAGATCATGACCGAAGCGCGCACGAGCAATCGCCTGACGAGCTGTTTCGTGATCGCCATCGACGATCCGCAGAATTTTACTGCCAACACCAGCACCCGCGAGTTCGATGATACGATGCGTCGCTCGGCAGAGCGTCTGCGCTCCGTGCTACGCGATTCGGATTACATCGCACGCCTGGGCGGCGCGCGCTTCATGGTGATGCTGAAACCGACACCCAATCCCGATCTCGAAAGCATGATCCAGCTTTCCGTCCGGCTTCAAAGCACGCTGGAAGAGCCACTCTCCATCGGCGGGCGCACCCTGTCGCCCACCTTCCATATCGGGTTCTGCCAAATGAGCCGCAGCCCTAAGCCAGATGCCGAAAGCATTCTGGACGCCGCCGAGATTGCGGCAGAGGAAGCCTCGCGCAACGGCACATCGGCGATCCGAGCCTTTTCCAACGAAATCCGCCGCTCTGCCGAAATCCGCTCGGCGCTTTCCGCAGAGGTGGGCGATGCGTTGGAGAACGGCGAGATCGTCGCCTATTTCCAGCCGCAGATCTGCACCGATACCGGCCTGATCTCCGGTATGCAGGCGATGCCGCGCTGGCTGCACCGTGATCGCGGCGTGCTGGGTGAAACCGATATCATGCCCGCAGTCATGGCCGCAAACCTGCGCACCCGCTTCTACGAAGTCATGATGTTCCAGGTCTTCAACGGGCTGAAGGAATGGAATGCGCGGGAAGAACTGGTCGGCGTGATCTCCTTGCCCATCAACGAGGAATTGCTCGCCAACCCGAAGATGCCCGAGCGCCTGCAATGGGAATTCGACCGGTTCGAGCTTCCTGCGGACCAGATCCGTCTGGTGCTCGAACAGGAGATCGTTTCGAAGCTCAGCGATGATATGATCTCCCATACGCTCAGCGCCTGCCGCAAGATGGGCTGTAAGATCGAGCTTGCCGGTTTCGGAAGCGGCCCGGCTTCGATCAATTCGGTCCGTAATGCCTGCGCCGAGCGGATCCGCATCCATCGCAGCTTCGTGGCCCATGTCGATCACGATGCCGAACAACAGCGCCTTGTAGCCGCCATCATCTCGCTTGCCGAGGGGCTGGGCATCCAGACCATCGCAGAGGGGGTAGGTTCCATCGGAGAGCACGCAATGCTCGCGCAGCTGGGCTGCAACCATGTGCAGGGCCGCGGTATTGCCAGCCCGATGCCGCTGGAAGAAACCCATGACTGGATCGCCCGCCACATGGCCAAGCTGGAGAAAACACCAAGGCTGAATACCCGCCGAGGGTCGTAAAACCGGCGCGATCATCACGAATCCTATTAGGAAGCGAAGGAACGGGGGGAAAGGGCTTGACCTTTTGCCCCCCCTTCTGTTGAACCGACACGACTTCCCGAAAGGCAGACGGATCCTCATCGCCCATGGAAAACCAGAATAAGAACCTCATCATCGCAGCCGTATTATCCGCACTCGTGCTGATCGGCTGGACAGTCTTCTTCCCGCCGGAGCAGACGACCAATCCGGAGGGTGGTGAAACCGTCTCGGATCAGGCCGCCTCGGCAACCGCGCCCACCATCGCACCGACACCGGATGCGCTGAATACCGCGACGCAGGACGCCAAGAATGTAGCGAATGCCACCAGCGATGAGCTGGCGAACATTCCCCGCATTCCGGTCCAGACGCCGGATCTGAAAGGCTCCATCTCGCTGATGGGCGGCCGTTTCGACGACCTCTCTCTCGAGAAATACAAGGAAACGCTGGCCGACGACTCCCCTGATGTGCGGCTGCTCGCGCCGATCAGCGGCACCGAGCCCAACGCCGCCAAACCCTATTATGTGGTCTATGGGTGGTCCCCCGCAGGCGGCTATTCGGCCGATCAGGTTCCCGGGCCCCGCACGGTCTGGACCGCCCCTGAAGGCGCCAAGCTAACCCCCGACACCCCCGTCACCCTGACCTGGGACAATGGCGCTGGCCTGATTTTCCGCCGCACGATCTCGGTCGATGACGATTACATGTTCACCGTCCAGCAATCGGTCGAGAACACCACAGACACCGAGGTCCGTCTCGCGCCTTATGGCATCATCGCCCGTCACGGCCTGCCGCCGTCGAAAGCGACCTATGTCCTGCATGAGGGCGCCGTGCGCATGAGCGATGGCAAACTCGAAGAGATCAAATACAAGAAATTCGGCGATCTCGAGCAAAGCGCGGGCGAGGGTCAGGCCGAGCTGATCTCGGTTTCCGAAGGCGGCTGGACCGGTTTCACCGATAAATACTGGATGACCACGCTGGCGCCGAAAACCGGCCCCTTCACCTCGGTCGTCAAATATTCGGGCGAGAACTCCGATATCTATCAGACCGAGACCCGCCTGCCCGTGATGACCGTGGCCGCAGGGGCAACCCAGTCGGCAGACACCTATCTCTTTGCCGGTGCAAAGGAATACGAGGTCATCAAAGGCTATCAGGACAATCTCGGGATCACCAAATTCGTCGATTCGATCGACTGGGGCTGGTTCTACTTCCTGACGAAGCCGATCTTCTGGCTCCTGCACTGGCTGCATGCCGCCATCGGCAATATGGGCTGGGCAATCATCGCGCTGACCTGCATTATCAAGCTGATCGTGTTCCCGCTGGCCCGCAAATCCTACATCTCCATGGCGAAGATGAAGGAATTGCAGCCCGAAATGGAAGCCCTCAAGGAGCGCGCAGGCGACGACCGCCAGAAGCTGCAACAGGGCATGATGGAGCTTTACAAGAAGAACAAGGTCAACCCCGCCGCGGGCTGTCTGCCGATCCTGCTGCAGATCCCGATCTTCTTCTCGCTCTACAAGGTGATCTATGTCACGATCGAGCTGTATCACGCGCCGTGGTTCGGCTGGATCCATGACCTTTCGGCTCCCGATCCGACCTCGATCCTGAACCTCTTCGGCCTGCTGCCATGGGGCACGCCGGAACCGGGCAGCTTCTTGTTCATCCTCAGCCTCGGCATCCTGCCGATCCTCTTGGGCGTGTCGATGTGGTTCCAGCAGAAGCTGAACCCCGCCCCCGCCGACAAGAGCCAGGCGATGATCTTCGCATGGATGCCGTGGATCTTCATGTTCATGCTGGGTAGCTTCGCGTCGGGCCTCGTGCTCTACTGGATCGCGAACAACACGATCACCTTCATCCAGCAATATACGATCATGTCGATGCACGGGAAACGCCCGGACATCTTTGGCAACATCAAGTCGAGCTTCGGGAAGAAGAAAGCCGACGGAAAGGCCAAATGACCGGCATTCTGAGCCATATCTTCCGCCATCCGATCAAAGCGATCGGGGCGGAAGCCATCAACAGCGCGTCCCTCACAGAGGGGCGCGCTCTGCCTTTGGACAGGGTCTGGGCCGTGCTGCACGAGCGCTCCAAGATCGAACTCCGCGAGGGCCGCGCCGATTGGGCTCAAAAACTCAATTTCGTGGTGGGCGTCTCCGCCCCTGCCCTGATGGCTGTCACGCTCGAGACGCGCGGCGAGGCATTCTGCCTCTCGCATCCTACGAAAGATCCACTGGTTTTCTCACCGCAAAACGCCGAGGACCACGCGCGGTTTCTGGCATGGCTTGACGATCTCTGGCCCGCGCATCGTCCCCGCCCCACCGGACTGGTCGCGGCAATCGATCAACCCCTGACCGACCAGAAAACGCCGGTCCTGTCGCTGATCGGCACCGGCTCGCTGGGCGATCTGTCGCAGGCGGCGGGCACCACCCTCGACATGCGCCGGTTCCGTGCCAATCTCTGGGTCTCGGGTTGGGGTGCCATGGCCGAGCAGGAGCTGGTCGGGAAGCGCCTGCGTCTGGGCGAGGCGGAGCTGGAAGTGGTCGAACCCGTAGGTCGCTGCCGCGCCACCGACGGCAACCCCGAAACCGGTGCGCGTGATCAAGACCTTCTCAAACTGCTGAAAGACCGCTATGGGCATACAAATTTCGGGATTTTCGTGCGCGTCACGAAACCCGGCCAAATCGCGACCGGCAGCAAAATCGAGGTGATCTGATGCAAATCCAATTCAAGGAAGCCCCCGCCCCCGAGCAATTCGCCGCCGAACGTGGCCGGTTGATGTTCGCGGCTCCTGTCGAGTTTCTCAAAGGCGTTGTGGCGATGTCGGGCATGCCGCCTGCCGACCGGATCGAAGTCTGTTTTGCGGGCCGCTCGAATGTCGGGAAATCATCCCTGATCAACGCCTTAACGGGCCGCAAGAACCTTGCACGCGCCTCCAATACCCCAGGCCGGACGCAGGAGATCAACTTCTTCACCACGCAGGACGGCCCCTATCTGGTCGACCTTCCGGGCTATGGGTTTGCCCAAGCGCCCGTGCCGATCGTGAAGAAATGGCAAGAGTTGCTGCGCGCCTATCTGGCGGGCCGCCCGACCCTGCGCCGCGTCTTTGTGTTGATCGATTCGCGCCACGGCGTGAAGGCCGTGGATGAGGAGATCCTGACGCTTCTGGATAAATCCGCCGTCACGTTCCAGGTGGTGCTGACCAAGGCCGACAAGATCAATGCCAAGGATCACGAGGCGCTCTTCAAGCAGGTCTCGGGGGCTCTGGCCAAACACGCAGCCGCGCATCCGGAGATCATCCTGACCTCGTCGGACAAGGGCGTTGGCATCGAGACGCTCCGCGCGATCATCGCCGGTCTCGATTAAGAACGGGCCTCGATTAAAACGCGTCCTGCGCGATCTTGTTGAGCATCGTTTCGGCCTGCCCGAGGATCATCTTCCGGTCCTCGGGTTTTCTCTTGTCCCATGACCGATAAATGACAGCCATACGCGGATTCCCCGCGAATTTATCGCGGTTGCGGTCGAGAAAGTGCCAATAGAGCAGATTGAACGGGCAGGCCCCCTCACCCATTTTCTTCTTCACCGAATAGGCGCAAGACCCGCAATAATCCGACATCCGGTCGATATAGGCGCCCGAGGAGACATAGGGTTTGGAGGCGATCACGCCGCCATCGGCAAACTGGCTCATGCCCGCCGTGTTGGGCGCCTCGACCCATTCGAACGCATCGATATAGACCGCCAGATACCACTCCTGCACCTGCGCGGGATCCACCCCCGCCAGAAGCGCGAAATTGCCGGTGATCATCAGACGCTGGATATGGTGGGCATAGGCCAGATCGCGGGTCTGGGCCACGGCGTGGCGCAGACAGTTCATCTCTGTCTTGCCGCCCCAATAGGCCCAAGGCAGTTTGCGGTGCTGATCCAGATGGTTGCGCGCGGTATAGTCCGGCCCCTCATGGAAATAGATGCCGCGCACATATTCGCGCCAGCCGATGATCTGCCGGATAAAGCCTTCCGCAGAATTGAGCGGCACCTTGCCCGCCGCATAGGCGCGGGCTGCCGCCAGACACACCTCCAAAGGCCCCAGCAGGCCAAGATTGAGATAGGGCGAGAGGAGCGAGTGATAGAGAAGCGGATCGTCTTCCAGCATCGCATCTTGATAGGTGCCGAAATCCGCCAGATTATACGCGATGAAATGAGCGAGCGCCTTTTGGGCCCCGTTGCGGTCCACTGCCCAATTGAACCCTTCGAGCCCGCCGAAGTTATCGGCAAACTCCCGCGCCACCAGATCCAGCACCTCGCGCGTGGTGCCATCCGGCGCAAAGCGCGGCGCGTTCACGCGGAATAGGTCGGCCTGCGCGGGCTTACGGTTCTCGGCGTCGTAATTCCACTGCCCACCTTCTGGATCATCTCCTGCCATCAAGAGCCCCGTTTTGCGGCGCATCTCGCGGTAGAAATATTCCATCCTGAGCGATTTGCGGCCCTTGGCCCATTCGGCAAACTCTGCCTCCGAGCACAGGAAGCGGTCATCGGGCAATTGCACCACGGGGATCGGGCAATCCTCCAATGCCTGCCGCAGCCGCCACTCGCCCGGTGCAATCGTCACAGCCGAAGCCGCCCCATGTTCCTCGGCGCGGCGCAGGATTTCGCCGGTGATCGAGCCACTATTTCCCGCCTCGCCAAACCGCGTATAGGCCACGGTCCAGCCATCGGCCCGCAAGCCCTCGGCAAAAGCCCGCATCGCGGCAAAGACCAGCGCGATCTTCTGCTTGTGATGGCCCACATAATCGGTCTCTGCGCGGACCTCGGCCATCACGATCACATCGCGGGTCTTGTCGGCGGCGCGCAGGGCGGCACCCTCGGCCGTCAGCTGGTCGCCCAGCACCAGAACGAGGCGTGGTTTATTCGCCATAGATCATCCGCCGTGTCATGCCGCCATCGACGGGCAATACTTGCCCCGTCACAAACCCCGCCCCCGCCAGATACATCACCGCATCGGCAATATCCTCGGGTAGGCCCACACGCCCCACGGGATGCTGCATATGATCACGCGGGCTGAGCGGCTCGCCCACCGTATCGATCCAGCCCGGAGCGATGGCATTGACCCGCACATCGGGCCCCATCCCCACCGCCAGCGCATGGGTCAGTGCCACCACACCCCCTTTGGCCGCGGCATAGCCATAGGTCTGCGGCTGCGACTGGAAGGCGCGGGTGGAGGCCATATTCACCACAGCACCCCTGGCCGCCTTCAGAGCGGGTGCACATTCACGCACCATCAGGAAGGTGCCGGTCAGATGGGGCTCCAGCCAATGATCCCAATCGGCGAGCGTCATGGTCTCGATCGGGCCGGAGAACGGGTCGGCGGGGCCGCCGTTATTGACCAGCAGATCCAGCCGGTCAAAACCCGCCTGCTCCACCGCCGACTTGACCGAGGCCTCATCGCCCAGATCGCAGACAAAATCCCATAGCGCCATCTCGTGCGGCAGGGTCGCAAGCGCCTCCTCGTCGATATCGAGCGCCGCAACCTGCCAGCCCTCTTTGACCAGACGCAGCGCAATCGCCCGCCCGATCCCCGAGGCCGCCCCCGTTACGATCGCCGTCTTCATATAGTCACCACTCCACTGGTCTGCCGGAATAATCCCAGAAACCACCGCTTTGTTCCGGCGTCAAACCCTGAACCACGGTCAATAGCCGTTCGGCCGCCTCTTCGGGAGAAACCTTATCGGCGGTGTAATTGCTGGTGAAGGCCGTAGCCACAGTCCCCGGATGGAGGGCAGCCACTACAAGCTGCGGGAATTTGCGCCGCAATTCGATGGCCGAGGTATGCACGAGTTGGTTCAGCGCGGCCTTGGAGGCCCGATAGGAATACCAGCCCCCCAGGTGGTTATCACCAATCGATCCCACCCGCGCCGACAGCACGGCCAGCGTGGCTCGCCTGTCGCGCGGCAGAAGCCTGCGCACATGCTTGATCACCAGCGCGGGCCCCATCGCATTCACCGCGAACTGGCGCATGATATCCTCGGCCTTCAGTGCCGAGAGCGACTTCTCGGGCGTGCCGAGAATACCGGAGGCAATAAAGACCAGATCGAATGTGCCGTCGAGACCCGACATCACCGCCTCGATCTTGGCCTCTTGGGAAATATCGAACCCGTCCCGCGCGCGCGAAAGCCCGATGACCTCGTGTTCGCCCTGTTCCAGACGGTCGCGCAAGGCGCCGCCAATACCGCCGGTATCGCCAATGATCAGTGCACGCATAAGTGCCTCCCTAAGCTCCCTTCCTGAAATTGCCGCGCCGCAGCATGATTTCAACCCCAAAAAAAGGACCGGTCCGGCCATTTTGGGCTTTTCATCGTAGAATCTGCCCCTATAGTCCAGCCCATGATGACACGCACCGCACATAACCCCACCTCGCTGGCCGCCCAAGGGCGTGGCCTGACGGCTGGTGGCGGTGCGCTGCGCGGCCTTCTCCTTCTTCTTACGCGCCTCTGAGCGTGCCCTTGGGCGCGACCGCTCGGAGGTAGCCAGCGCCCAAGCCACCCGATGCCCAAGCGGTTTGCTGGCCATCGGGGTTCAGACGCGTTAAGAGCCGATTACGAGGAGACAACCATGGCTGCGAACATGACCGATAATTCCCAAGTTCTGATTTTTGACACCACCTTGCGTGATGGCGAGCAATCGCCGGGTGCGACGATGAGCCATAACGAGAAGCTCGAGATCGCAGGGCTGCTCGATGAAATGGGCGTGGATATTATCGAGGCAGGCTTCCCGATCGCCTCCGAAGGCGATTTCGCTGCTGTCAGCGATATTGCCAAAAACTCGAAGAATTCGGTGATCTGCGGCCTGAGCCGCGCCAATTTCAAGGATATCGACCGCTGCTGGGAGGCCGTGAAACACGCCGCCCGCCCGCGCATCCATACCTTCATCGGCACCTCGCCCAGCCACCGCGAGATCACCAAGCTCAATCAGGACGAAATGGTCGAGCGCATCTTCGAGACCGTCACCCATGCCCGCAACCTGTGCGAGGATGTGCAATGGTCGGCAATGGATGCGATCCGCACCGAGCGTGACTATCTCTGCCGCGTGGTCGAAACCGCGATCAAGGCCGGCGCCACCACGATCAACATCCCCGACACCGTAGGCTACACCCTGCCCGACGAATCGGCCGACATCATCCGTATGCTGTTGGAGAAGGTTCCGGGTGCCTCGGATGTGATCTTTGCCACCCATTGCCACAATGACCTCGGCATGGCGACCGCCAACAGCCTGGCGGCGGTTTCGGCAGGTGCGCGCCAGATCGAGTGCACGATCAACGGCTTGGGCGAGCGTGCGGGCAATACCGCGCTCGAAGAGGTCGTCATGGCCTTGCGCGTCCGTAAAGATCTGATGCCCTACGAGACCAAGATCGACACGACCAAGATCATGAACCTCTCGCGTCGCGTGTCCCAAGTGTCGGGCTTTGCGGTGCAGTTCAACAAGGCGATCGTCGGCAAGAACGCGTTCCTGCATGAATCGGGCATCCACCAGGACGGCGTATTGAAAAACGTCGAGACCTTCGAGATCATGAAGCCCGCCGATATCGGCATCACCGAGACCAATATCGCGATGGGCAAGCATTCGGGCCGTGCCGCGCTGCGCTCGAAACTGAAGGAACTGGGATACGATCTGGCCGATAACCAGCTGCAGGACGTGTTCGTGCGCTTCAAGGCTTTGGCAGACCGCAAGAAAGAGGTCTATGACGAGGACATCCTCGCGCTGATGACCGATAGCGTCGTCAATACCGGCGAGGACCATCTGCAGGTGAAGAAACTGCGCGTGGTCTGCGGCTCGGACGGTCAGGAAGCCGATCTGGTGATGACCGTTGCGGGCGAGGAGAAAAAGGCCACCTGCGAGGGCGACGGCCCCGTGGATGCCTGCTTCAATGCGGTCAAACAGATCTTCCCGCATGGCGCGCGCCTGAAGCTCTATCAGGTGCAGGCCGTGACCGATGGCACTGATGCACAGGCCACCGTGATGGTGCGTCTGGAAGAGGATGGCCGTATCGTGACCGGTTCGGCGGCAGATACCGACACCATTCTGGCCTCGGTCAAGGCGTATGTCGGTGCGCTCAACCGCCTGATTCTGCGCCGCACCAAGACGGCACCGGATGCCGATATGAAGACGGTCTCCTTCAAGGAATAAAGCAGAACGGCGCGGGCATCCCCCGCGCCGTTTTCACAAGACGGGAATAGACCGGTTGACCTGCCGCAGGACCGGCACCGAGGCCAGTGACAGCGCGATCACCGCCAGCCCCAGCGCCAGCTTTGGCAAGTCGGGCAGCGCCATCCCCAGCACATTGATCCACAGCACATGGACCAGATAGATCCCCGTGGACCATACGGGCGAGATCTGCCAGCCGCCGCCCTGCCCTTTCAGCGTCAGGAACAGCACAGGGATAAAGAGCGCGCTCGACAGGAAGATGTCGAACGGCCCGACCGCGTTGAAGACCAGATCGTTCATCCCGATCTCGGCGGCGAAGATCGCGCCTGTAACGCCCAGAAGGAGGCGCCGACCCGTCTGTGTCAGCCCATCCCAGTGGCCCTGTAGCCGTGCCGCCACATATCCCAGTGCCATGAAAGGAAAGGCGAAAAACAGGAAATTCCGCGCCAATGCTCCATCCGCCGAAATCGGCAGGCTTTCATGGACCGGGCTCTGGTCCACCCGCTGGCCATATTGCAGCGCCGCGCCGAGGAAGAGGATCGCCACCGCAAGCCCGATCAGCACTTTCGGGGAGAGCCCCCGCACCAGATAGAGCATCACCGCCGAGATCAGCGCCGCCAGCAGATACCAGAGTTGCCAGTAACCCACGATGACATTGGTGACGAAGAGCGGAAGGGTCGCATCGCTGATCCAGAACGGTAGATAGATCAGTGTCCAGATCGCGTAGAGCCCCGCCATCCGCCTCAAGAGGTGCCCGATCCCGCGTTTAACCTGTCTGTCAAAATAGAACCCCGTCACAAACAGGAAGAACGGCACCCCGAGCCGCGCGAGATTGTTGCCGATAAGGATATTCAGAGGGCGCGACAGATCGCTGAAAATACCGGTATGCAGACACACGATCGAGAGCGCGAATAGGATCTTCGTCCATTCGATCGCGGCAATCCGCGTGGATTGCGTTCCTGGATGCGGCTGCGCGTCACGTCCGGCCCATTGCAAACTCTGTGTCATGGCTCCTCCTGACGCGCGTAACGACAAGACGGAAGGCACAGGTCCGACACCATCGCGTGAAAATCAGGCATGTTCGAAAAGTGACACTATCCACGCGGAAAACCGCCTATTTGGCGGCCAAAAATTGCGTAAATCACACTCGCAAGTATGTGATTGGCGGATAGGTGCGTCATTGCAATGTCGTGAGGGCAATTGGACTTTCCGCGTCCCTATTCCTTGACTATACGGGCTGGGGGCGACCGTATGAGTCGCCGAAGGCTTTACAGGGCAGTGCAGGACGAAACATGGTTAGCTTGGGCGGAATCTTTTCATCAGACATGGCGATCGACCTCGGGACGGCGAACACGCTGGTCTACGTGAAAGGGCGTGGCATCGTCTTGAACGAGCCCTCCGTGGTGGCTTACCACGTCAAGGACGGCAAGAAGCAGGTGCTGGCCGTGGGCGAGGACGCGAAACTGATGCTGGGCCGGACGCCCGGCTCCATCGAGGCGATCCGCCCGATGCGCGAAGGCGTCATCGCCGATTTCGACAGCGCCGAAGAGATGATCAAATATTTCATCCGTAAGGTGCATCGCCGCTCGACCCTGTCCAAGCCCAAGATCATCGTCTGTGTGCCCCATGGCGCGACGCCGGTGGAAAAACGCGCGATCCGCCAGTCGGTGATCTCGGCAGGCGCCCGCCGCGCCGGCCTGATCGCCGAGCCGATTGCCGCAGCCATCGGTGCGGGCATGCCCATCACCGACCCCACGGGCTCGATGGTCGTGGATATCGGCGGCGGCACCACCGAGGTGGCCGTGCTCTCGCTGGGCGATATCGTCTATGCACGTTCGGTGCGTGTGGGCGGTGACCGCATGGACGAAGCCGTGATCTCCTATCTGCGCCGCAACATGAACCTCCTGATCGGCGAAGCCACCGCCGAGCGGATCAAGACCTCCATCGGCTCGGCCCGTATGCCCGATGACGGGCGTGGCACTTCCATGTCGGTGCGTGGCCGCGATATCCTCAACGGCGTGCCGAAAGAGGTCGAGATCACGCAGGCGCAGATCGCCGAGGCGCTGGCCGAACCTGTCCAGCAGATCTGCGATGCGGTGATGCAGGCGCTCGAGACAACCCCGCCGGATCTGGCCGCCGATATCGTCGACCGTGGCGTGATGCTGACCGGTGGCGGCGCGCTTCTGGGCGAACTGGATCTGGCGCTGCGCGAGCAGACGGGCCTGTCGATCTCGATCGCGGACCAGTCGCTGAACTGTGTGGCCCTCGGCACCGGCAAGGCACTGGAATACGAAAAACAGCTGCGTCATGTGATCGATTTCGACAGCTAAGACGCGTGTAGGAATGTGATGAGAGGCGGGCGTCTGCTGCGTTGAGCGGGGCGCCCGTTTTCGTTATAACCCCGCCAGATCGGGCCGCTCGGGCCCAACCCCAGAATTCCGGAGTGGACAGTGGCACGAAACCGCGATGAAGAGGACTATCTCGGCCCCCTGCGCCGGATCGTCATTGCCATTCTCGTGCTCGCCCTCGTGGCAGCGGTCATCTTGTGGCGCGTGGACAATCCGCGCGTCGAGCGTCTGCGTTCGGCCTTTATCGACCGTTATGTGCCGACCTTCGACTGGGCGATGGTGCCGGTGACCAAGGTGTTGGACATGGCCGAGGGCTTCCAGTCCTACACGCGGATCTATGAACAGAACCAGGAGCTTCGCCGCGAGCTGCAGCAGATGAAGGCGTGGAAAGAGGCCGCCGTCCAGCTGGAGCAGGAAAACGCCAAGCTGCTGGCGCAGAACAATGTCCGGCTCGATCCCAAACTGACCTCCGTCTCGGGCGTGGTGATGGCCGATAGCGGCTCGCCCTTCCGGCAGTCGGTGCTGCTGAATATCGGCTCGCGCGACGGGATCGTGGATGGCTGGGCGACGATGGATGGCTTGGGGCTCGTGGGGCGCATTTCGGGTGTGGGCAAGACCACCTCGCGGGTGGTTCTGCTGACCGATTCTTCCTCGCGCATTCCGGTCACGCTGCAGCCCTCCGGCCAGCGCGCGATCATGTCGGGCGACAACTCCCCCTTCCCCGCGCTCGATTTCATCGAACATCCCGACCGGATCCGTGCGGGCGACCGCATCATCAGCTCGGGCGATGGCGGGGTATTTCCGGCGGGTCTGCTGGTGGGTCAGGTGGTCGAGCGCAACGGCCGCCTGAGGGTCCGGCTTGCCGCCGATTACGAGCAGCTCGAATTCCTCAAGGTCTTACGCTCCTATCCGGCCGAGCAGTTGAAGGGCGTGGGCGCCCTCATCCCGCCGCCCGTCGGCAAAATCGACCGCGAGCAGCAGGCCCTGCCCCCCGCCCCCAAGACATCCACCGGGCAAAGCAATGGTTGACCCGCTCACCTCCCGCATCTGGGCGCACAGGCTGCTGTTTGTGGTGATCATCTCGGTCATCATCTTCATCCGCCTGCTACCGATCTCGCCCACCTATCACGGGATACCGGGGCCGGATCTGTGCCTTGCCTTCGCCCTTGCATGGGTGCAGCGCAAACCCGATTATGTGCCTGCCATCCTGATCATCGCAGTGTTTTTCGTGCAGGATCTGGTCTTCTGGCGCGCACCGGGGCTGTGGACGCTGATCGTGCTGATGGCCACCCAATGGTTGCGCCGCCGCGAGACCCGCCTACGCGAGATGCCCTTTGCCATGGAACTGGCCATGATCGCCGCCCTTCTGGTGATGATGGTCTTCCTGGAACGGATCGTGATGACCCTGATGATGGTAGACCAGCCCCCCTTGGGCCGCGTGCTGCTGCAGGCGCTGACCACGCTGATCGCCTATCCCTTCGTCGTGGCGCTGTCGCGGCTGGCCTTCGGGGTCAAACGCGCCGTGCCGGGCGAGGTGGACGATCTGGGACATCGCGTCTGACCAAAAAACTCCCGCAGGCAGCCACTGCCCGCGGCCCCGCCGAAGTTCAGCCCCTTTCCGAAGGAAGGACCGCCCATGAAACAGACCGAGAAAACGATCCGCGAGAGCAAAAGCCGCATTACGCGACGCGCGCTCATGCTGGGCGGTATCCAGTTGGGGGTCATGGGCATTCTGGGCGAGCGTATGCGCAAGATGCAGCTCGAGGATTCCGAGCAATACCGGACGATGGCCGAGGGCAACTCGGTCAAGTTCCGGCTGATCCCGCCGACGCGCGGGCTGATCTACGAGCGCAACGGGGTGCTGATTGCGGGGAATGAACAGCTCTACCGCATTTCCATTACCCGTGAGGATGTGGACGATCTGGACCGTGTCATGACCGATCTGCGCGCACTGATCCCGATGACCGATGAGCAGGTCGCCGATATCCGCGACGAATTGCGCAAGCGTGCCCGCACCGTGCCGGTGACCGTGGCCGACCGTGTCAGCTGGGAGGAATTCTCGCGCGTGGCGGTCAATGCGCCCTCGCTGTCGGGCGTCACCCCCGAGGTGGGCCTCTCGCGCATCTATCCCCGCCATGATGATTTCGCCCATGTTCTGGGCTATGTCGGCCCCGTTTCCAGCTACGATCTCTCGAAAATTCCCGATCCGAGCCCCGTTCTGATGCTCCCCGGTGTGCAGCTGGGCAAGATCGGTGTGGAGGCGAAATTCGAGGAGGAGCTTCGCGGTGAGGCGGGCCAGCGCGAGGTCGAGGTCAACAGCACGGGTCGCGAGATGCGCGAACTGGGCCGCCGCGAGGGGACGCCCGGCGAGAACCTGCAACTGACACTCGATTACAAACTCCAGAATTTCGCACTGCAGCGGATGGGCGATGAGTCGGCGGCCTGCGTGGTGCTCGATATCACGAATGGCGATGTGCTGGCCTGTGCCTCGGCGCCCTCCTTTGACGCCAATCTCTTCGTGCGCGGCATCTCGGTGGCCGATTACAAGACCCTGACCGAGGATGACCACCGTCCGCTGGCCGACAAGACCGTGCAGGGCCTTTACCCGCCAGGTTCGACCTATAAACCGGTCGCGGCACTGGCGGCGCTCGAGGCCGGCCTCGTGACCCCCGACGAAAAGGTCTATTGCCGCGGCTATACCGAGATCGCGGGCCGCCGCTTCCACTGCTGGAAAGGCTCGGGGCATGGCTGGCTCAACATGTCCCAGAGCCTCGAGCAGTCCTGCGACTGCTACTATTACGAGATGGCGCAGCGCTGCGGCATCGACCGGATGTCGGCCATGGCCGAGCGTCTGGGTTTCGGCCACAAACCCGATCTGCCGATGTCTGCGGTGCAGGACGGTATCGCGCCCACTCGGGCATGGAAACGCGAGCGGTTCGGCAAGGACTGGCAGGTGGGCGATTCGGTCAACGCGTCCATCGGTCAGGGCTATGTGCTGGTCTCGCCGATGCAGCTGGCGATCATGACGGCGCGGATCGCCTCCGGCAAGGAGATCGTGCCGCATCTCGTCAAATCGAAAAACGGGATCGAGGTGCCCCGCCCCGAGATGCCCCATATGGACCTGCCCGAAGCGATGCTCAACAACGTGCGCCGCGGTATGGATATGGTGGTGAACGGCACACATGCGACGGCGGGCAAATCGAAGGTTGTGAAATCCGAATGGCGCATGGCGGGGAAGACGGGCTCGGCACAGGTGCGTAACATCACGGCCGCCGAGCGCGCCCGCGGGGTGATCCGCAACGACCAACTCCCGTGGCGGCGCCGCGACCACGGTCTGTTCGTGTGCTACGCGCCGGTGGATAACCCGCGCTATGCCATTTCGGTGGTTGTCGAACACGGCTCGGGCGGGGCCACCGCCGCGGCGCCGATCGCGCGCGATGTGATGCTGTTTGCACTGGCCGACGGCCTGCCGCCGCTTGATGCCTATCCGCGTAGCCAGCGCGGCGAGATAGAGGAGCGCTTCTCGAAACTTAACCTCGTCGATCCCGATCTGGCCAAGCCCTCGGGCACCAGCAGAGCGTAAAGGGGCCTGACATGAGCTATCTCGAATCCAATCTCAAGACCGTCCCCACAGGGCTGCGCAAGATCCTCTATATCAACTGGCCGCTGGTGATCCTGCTCTCGGCCGTGGCCTCGGTAGGCTTTTTGATGCTCTACTCGGTGGCAGGCGGTGACATCAAGACATGGGCCCAGCCGCAGATGGAACGCTTCGGCATCGGGATCGCGGCGATGTTCATCGTAGGCTTCACGCCGATATGGTTCTGGCGCAACGTCTCGGCGGTCATCTATATCATCGCGCTGCTTTTGCTGCTGGCGGTGGAGCTGTTCGGCGCGATCGGCATGGGCGCGCAGCGCTGGCTCGAGGTCGGCCCCCTGCGTATCCAGCCCTCCGAGCTGATGAAAATCGCCTTGGTGATGCTGCTGGCCGCCTATTACGACTGGCTCGATGTGAAAAAGGTCTCGCGTCCCCTCTGGGTGCTGATCCCTGTGGTGCTGATTTTAATCCCGACCTTCCTTGTGCTGACTCAGCCCGATCTGGGCACGGCGGTTCTCCTCGTGGCAGGCGGGGGACTGCTGATGTTCTGCGCCGGTGTCAGCCTCTGGTATTTCGGGACCGTCATCGCCATCGTCTGCGCTCTGGTCTTTACCGTGATGGAAAGCCGTGGCACCGACTGGCAGCTCTTGCATGACTACCAGTTCAAACGGATCGATACCTTCCTCGATCCGGGCGCGGACCCGCTGGGCGCAGGCTATAACATCATGCAGGCGCAGATCGCGCTCGGGTCGGGCGGGCTGCATGGGCGCGGCTATATGCAGGGCACCCAATCGCGGCTGAACTTCCTGCCCGAGAAACATACCGACTTCATCTTCACCACACTGGCCGAGGAATTCGGCTTTGTCGGGGCCTTCTCTCTGCTCTGTCTCTATGGCGGGATTATCGGGTTCTGCATCCATTCCGCCCTCCATAACAAGGACCGCTTCTCCTCACTGCTGACATTAGGGATCGCGGGGACATTCTTCCTGTTCTTCGCGATCAACATGGCGATGGTGATGGGGCTGATGCCGGTGGTGGGTGTGCCCCTCCCCCTTGTATCCTATGGCGGAACCGCGATGATGATCTTGCTTGCGGCCTTCGGCCTCGTGCAAAGCGCCCATATCCACCGCCCCCGAACCCGATAGGAATTCCCCATGCCCCGTATCCTCTTTGCCGCCACCGAAGACGACTGGCACGACTACCGCCATTGCCTTCCCCGCGCCTTGCAGGAAAAGGGCATCCAGGCCGAGCTGGTGCCCGTGCATGAGGGCATGGACCCCGCGCTGGTAGACTATATCGTCTATGCGCCGGCAGGCCCGCTTCAGGATTTCAGCCCCTATACCAAGGCCCGCGCCGTGCTCAGCCTCTGGGCGGGGGTCGAAAAGATCGTGGGCAACGCCAGCCTCACCCAGCCCCTCTGCCGCATGGTCGACCACGGGCTGGAGCGCGGGATGGTCGAATGGGTGCTGGGCCATGTGATGGCGCACCATCTCGGGATCGGCTTCTTTGCCGCCCATCAGGATGGCGTTTGGCGCAATGGCCATGCAGCGCCTCTGGCCTCCGACCGCAAGGTAACCGTTCTGGGGCTTGGTGCCTTGGGACGGGCCTGCGCCAAGATGCTGGCGCAAGTGGGCTTCAACGTCATCGGCTGGAGCCGCAGCCCGAAGGAGATCGAGGGGATTACCTGCCTCTCGGGTGATGCGGGGCTGAAAGAGGCGTTGATCGAGGCCGAGATCCTCGTGACACTGCTGCCGCAAACGCCCCAGACCACCAATCTGCTGGATGCCCCCCATCTGGGGCTTTTGCCGGAGGGGGCTGTAATCCTCAATCCGGGGCGCGGGACGGTGCTGGTGGACGAGGCACTGCTGGCGGCGCTGGATGCCGGCGAAATCGGCCATGCGGTGCTGGATGTGTTCCGCGTGGAGCCTCTGCCCGCCGCCCATCCGTTCTGGGCACATCCGCGCGTGACCGTGACCCCGCATATCGCCGCGGCCACCCGCCCCGAGACGGCATCGAGGGTGATTGCCGAGAATATCGCGCGCGCGGAAGCGGGCCAGCCGCTCCTGCATCTGGTCGACCGCACCCGCGGCTATTGAAAAAGGCGCCCCACGGGGCGCCTTTCCTGTCACAGATCCTGCGTCTCGACCTGTAGCTGCGCCGCAAAGCGGGCGAAATTGTCAGAAACCGAACCCCAGTCTGCCGAGCGGGATGCAAACAGCGTCGCCTGCGACTGGTGGATCAAGCCGTCAGACAGGATCTTGAGGTGGTTGGCCCGCAGGGTCTCGCCCGAGGAGGTGATATCGGCAATCGCCTCGGCGGTGAGGTTTTTCACCGTGCCCTCGGTCGCGCCCTGACTATCGACCAACTGGTAATCGGCCACGCCCTCGCGGGTCAGGAACTCGCGCACCAGACGGTGGTATTTCGTGGCGATCCGCAGCCGCATGCCATGGGTCGTGCGGAAGGCATGCGCCACCGCGTCGAGATCTTCCAGCGTATCGACATCGGCCCAGCAATCGGGCACGGCGATGATCAGATCGGCATGGCCAAAGCCCATCGGGGCCAGATCCACCACCTGTTTATTCCAATCGACCAGCTTGTCGCGCACCAGATCGGACCCGGTCACCCCCAGATGGATACGCCCCGCCGCCAGCTCGCGCGGAATCTCGGAGGCCGACAGAAGCACCAGTTCGACGCCCTCAGCCCCCTCGACCGCGCCGGCATATTCTCGGTCGGACCCTGTGCGTTTCAGCGTCACACCGCGCTCGGCGAACCACGCAAAGGTCTTTTCCATCAGCCGCCCCTTGGACGGCACACCCAGCTTGATCATGCTCATCGGCCTGCCTCCAGATCTGCCAGAACGCCCGGACGGATGACGCCCCCTACGGCGGGAATTTCGGCGCCCTGCCCCAGAATGCGGGTCAGCGCATCATAGCGCCCTCCCGTGGCCACAGGCGGCATATCTGGGTTTTCGGTGGCAAAGCTGAACACGAACCCGTCGTAATATTCCATCGTGGAGCGCCCGTGGCTCGCGTCAAAGCGCAAGGCACATAGATCGATCCGGCGGGCCTTGAGGGCGGCCAGACGGGTTTCGAGCCGCGCGATCGCCGGAGCAATCGCCGGAATATCCAGCGCACGAAGCGCGGCGGGTGCATCCTCGGCGGCGCAGTTGAGCGCAAAGAGCGCATCGAGTTTCTCGACATCGGCGCGGGAAATCGGCGCTTCCTCGGCCTCTTCCTTCAGCACGGAAATCCGCAGCTCCATCTCGCCCGAAGACCGCAGACCGATCCACGGCGCTTCCGAGCGCATGCCGCCCAGCGTCTCGCGGCGGGTCTCGGGCACGGGGACCAAACCTGCATAACGCTGAAGCAGTTTCTGGAACCGCGCGGGCCGCCAGATATGACGCGAGAGCGCCGCCTTGCGGGCGGGCATCGTATCGAGCCCGTCCACAGCCGCCCGCAGGATACCGAAATCACCCATGGTGGCGGTCAGACCCAGCCGCGACAGAAGCCCGTTGAAGAGCGCGAACACCTCGGCATCGGCAGTCTCGGGATCCTCGCGGTCAAAGACCTCGTAGCCCACCTGCTGATATTCCACCGCGCGGGCGGAGCCCAGATGGTCCTGACGACGGAAAACCTCGCCCAAGTAGCAATAGCGCGCAGGCTCGGCCCCGCCCTTCATATGCGCCTGCACCACAGGCACGGTAAAATCGGGGCGCAGCATCATCTCGCCCTGTCCCGGATCGTGGGTAACATAGGCGCGGGCGCGGATATCCTCGCCGTAAAGGTCCAAAAGCACCTCGGCAGGTTGCAAGATATCGGGCTGAATCTCGACAGCCCCTGCCGACAGGAAAGATTGCAGCAAGCGCTGGCCGGTGGCGCGGGCTTCGGTCTTGGTCGCCATCATTTCACCTCGTAGCGGGCCAGCATCTTGCGGGTCTCCGCCACCAGATCGGCGCGCGGGACCTCGACCTGAGCAGGCTGGGATTTCCATTCCTCGAGGCTGGCCTCTTGCGCAAGCTTGGCGCCCAGAACCAGATCCTTGAGCTGCAGCACACCGCGATCCGCCTCATCCGAGCCTTGGATCACCGCCACAGGGCTTTCGCGCTTATCTGCGTATTTCAGCTGGTTACCGAAATTCTTGGGATTGCCCAGATAGACCTCGGCGCGGATACCGGCGGCGCGCAGCTCTGCCGCCATCAACTGGTATTCCCCCATCCGGTCGCGGTCCATGACCGTGATCACCACGGGGCCTTGGTGGCTGGCACCGATCCGGCCCTTGGCCCGCAGGGCGGCCAGCAGGCGGTCCACGCCGATGGAGACGCCGGTGGCGGGCACTTCCTGACCGGTAAAGCGCTTGACCAGATCATCATAGCGACCGCCGCCCGAGACCGAACCGAACTGGCGCTTGCGGCCCTTCTCGTCAAGGATCTCGAAGGTGAGTTCCGCCTCGAAGACGGGTCCGGTGTAATAGCCAAGGCCGCGCACGACGGAAGGATCGATCTCGATCCGGTCGGAACCGAAGCCCTGGATGTCGAGGAGTTCCGCGATCTCCTCAAGCTCGTTGACGCCCTCGGCGCCGATCAGCGACCCGCCGACCAGCTCACGCAGACGCGCGGCCGTGGCGGTGCCGTTCTCGCGTTTTGCCGACATGAAGCCCATGACGATGTCGCATTGTTCGGGGGAAAGCCCCGCGCCCTTGGTGAAATCGCCCGACTCGTCGAGACGGCCGGGGCCCATCAGAAGGCGCACGCCCTCCTCGCCGAATTTGTCGAATTTGTCGATGGCGCGCAGGACCGTGCCGCGCTCGTCCTCGAAACGGGCCGGATCGGAGGGGTCGAGCACGCCCGCCATCTCCATCACGCCGTTCAGCACCTTGCGGTTATTGACCCGCACGAGATAGTCGCCCCGCGGGATACCCACCGCCTCGAGCGCGGTGGAGAGCATGCCGCAGATCTCGGCATCCGCTGCGACCGATGCCGCACCAACCGTGTCGGCATCGCATTGATAGAACTGGCGGAAGCGTCCCGGACCGGGTTTCTCATTGCGCCAGACAGGCCCCATCGTATAGCGGCGGTAGGGGCTCGGAAGGTCATTGCGGAACTGCGCCGCAACCCGCGCGAGAGGAGCCGTCATATCATAGCGCAGCGCCAGCCATTTGCCGTCATCTTCCTCCTGCCATGCGAAGACGCCGGCATTCGGGCGGTCCACATCGGGAAGGAATTTGCCAAGCGCTTCGACCGTTTCCACAGCCGAGGTTTCCAGCGGATCGAATCCATGGGAGCGATAGACCTCGGCAATGGTCGCGAGCATTTCCTGACGCTCGGTCACTTCCGAACCGAAGTAGTCGCGGAAGCCTTTCGGCGCTTCGGCCTTCGGGCGGGGCTGTTTCTTCTGCTTGGCCATGGTCTTTCCCAATACTGGTTGTGCGCAAGGCAATAGCGGCTTGCGCCAAGGGGGGCAAGGCTTTGGGAGGGGTTTCAGGGTGCTTTGGGACAGGGTCGGATTGATGATTTCCCTTCGGGCACGGGCGTGGCATAAGCACGCCAGACCTTTCGGGCGGCACGCGCCGCCCACGGAACGGAGAGCGCAATGGACCGCAGCACGGAACTCGAAGAGAAACTCGCCCACCTGACCCGCACGGTCGAGGACCTGTCGGATGTCGTCGCACGGCAGGATGCGCAGATCACCAAACTGGAGCGTCGGGTATCGATGTTGCTGGAGCGCGAGGCGCAGCGCGAATATGACGACAGCAGCGCGATCCCGCTAGCCGACCAGCGCCCGCCGCACTGGTGAGGAAGGCGGGCCTCGGCGCGGCGGGGCATCGAGCCCCTTGCGCCTCGCGAAGACCGCCCCCGAGGGGCGGCTTCGGGTGCCTCACTCAGACGTGTTGTCCGCCATTGACCTCGATCTCGGTGCCGGTGACATAGCTCGACGCATCCGAGCAGAGATAATAAATCAGATCGGCCACTTCCTTCGGCTCGCCCAGACGGCGCATCGGGATATTCTCGACGATCTTCTCGGTGCCGGGACTGAGGATCGAGGTTGCGATCTCGCCCGGTGCGATGGCATTCACCCGCACACCATAGGGACCGAAATCATGTGCCATCTCGCGGGTCAGCGCCTTGAGGGCTGCCTTGGAGGTCGCATAGGCCGCACCGGCAAAGGGATGCACCCGCGAGCCCACGATCGAGGTCACATTGACCACCGATCCCTTGGCCGCGCAGAGCTCTTCTTTCAGCCCGCGCGCCAGAACGATCGAGGCGAAGAAGTTGACATGGAACACTTTTCCCCATGTCCGCAGATCCGTTTCCAGCGCCGAGAGCCGCCCGCCGGTTTCGGTCTTGGGCGAGATCCCCGCATTATTGACCAGCGCATGCAGCTTGCCATCGAGGCGTGAATGGATCTCGCTGATCCCATCCATCGTCTGCTGCGGATCGGCGAGATCGATCTGGATATGGTCCTCCTCGCCGCCCCAGGGGCAGCGCGGATCGAAGGGCTGGCGCGAGCAGGTCAGCACCCTCCAGCCTTCGCTATCGAAGCGTTTGACCGTCGCGTGGCCGATCCCCCGGCTTGCGCCCGTCAACAGGATCACTTTGCGTTCGTCCATCAGCACGACTCCTTAAACCGAATGGCCAAACCCTAGTAGTTCCGTCAGGAACTGCAAGCCTTAGCTCAGAGCGCTCCGTGTCACGCGAAGCTCCGGAGAGGGGCCTTCACACTCCGGCCAGAACGGCTTAACAAAGGACAATCCTTTCGGAGACAGCGCATGAGACCCCAGACCATGAACCAAGACTGGCCAGCCGCCGCCCGCACCCTTTCGGAAGCCCTGCCCTACCTGCAGCGCTACACCGGAGCCGTCGTTGTTGTGAAATTCGGCGGCAACGCCATGGGCGATGACGAGGCGATGGCCCAGTTCGCCCGCGACATCGTGCTGATGCGACAGGTCGGTGTAAACCCCGTGGTGGTCCATGGTGGCGGCCCGATGATCAACGAGATGCTGGAAAAGCTGAACATCAAATCGGATTGGGTGCGCGGCAAGCGTGTCACCGACAAGGCCACGGTCGAAGTGGTCGAAATGGTGCTGACCGGCCTCGTGAACAAGCGGATCGTTCAGGCGATCATGGATGAGGGCGGACGCGCCGTGGGGATCTCCGGCAAGGATGACGACCTGATGGTGTGTGAGGCTGATGATCCCGAGCTGGGCTATGTCGGCCGTCCCGTCGAGATGAATGTGCAGGTGATCCGCGATCTCTACAATGCGGGAATCATTCCGGTGATCGCGCCGGTTGCCACCGGCATGAACGATAACGAGACCTTCAATGTGAATGGTGACACCGCCGCCGGCGCGATTGCCGGTGCTCTGAAGGCTGACCGCCTGCTGCTGCTGACCGATGTGAAGGGCGTGAAGAACAAGGAAGGCGAGGTTGTCACCCAGATGACCCCCGAGGATGTCCGGGCAATGATCGAGGACGGCACCATTGCCGGCGGCATGATCCCCAAAACCGAAACCGCGCTGGCTGCTGTCGAGGCGGGCGTTCGTGCGGTGGTGATCCTTGATGGGCGCGTGGACAATGCCTGCCTGCTGGAGCTGTTCACCGAAGGCGGTGCGGGCTCGATGATCCGCTCGAGCGCGCCGCGCGTGGCGCCCAAGAACGGTTAAGCCTACCCGTAAATACCGTGCGAAATCCGCAAGCTCCCCTTGCGTGGGGGCTTGCGGCGGGTCCGCTGGCTTGGCACAGTGGCCGCGTTCCCATCAATATTCCGACACTAGACCAGAGGGCTTGCCATATGACGACTCCTGCAGGATATCGCCGACTGATCCTGACGCGACATGCAAAGTCCAGCTGGGATGATCCGACGCAGGACGATTTTGACCGCCCGCTGAATGCGCGGGGGCGGTTTGCCGCAAGCGAGCTGGGAGATTTTCTGGCCTCCCGCGGGCTCGAGCCGGAAGAGGTGCTGTGCTCGCCTGCCGCTCGCACGCAGGAGACCTGGGCAAGGGTCAAGGGCGCGGTGCTTGAAAGCCTGCCCGAGGAGCATATCATCCCCGAGCTCTATCAGGCCAATGCCGCCCAGCTTCTGGCCTCGCTGAAACAGGCGACGATGCCCACGGTGATGATGCTGGCCCATAATCCGGGCATCGCCGATTTCGCGGCCAGCCTGCCTGCGAGGGTGCCGCTGAACGGTGATTTCCGCCGTTATGTGACCTGTGCCACGCTGATCGTGGATTTCCAGATCGACAGCTGGTCCGATCTGAAGCCCGGCACAGGGTCAGTGCTCGATTTCTTCACACCGAGCCGCCGCGGCTGAGGCTGGGCCACCCGCAAGAGGAGGCCCCACCGCTGATCAGGCCGGTTGCGGCAGAGGCAGCTTGAGCAGTTCGCGCGCCTCGTTCCATGTGGCAACGGGGCGTTCGTATGTCTCGCAGAGATCTGTGACACGGCGCACGAGAGCGGCGTTTGACGGCGCCAATGTGGTTTTATCCAGACGGATATTATCCTCGAGCCCGCAACGCGCATGACCGCCATTGGCCACCGACCACTCGTTGACGGTGATCTGGTCGCGCCCGATCCCGGCAGCACACCATTCGCTCTCGGGCAAGAGCCGCGCCATGGTCTTGCGGTAATAATCGAAGACATCGCGATCCACCGGCATGGCGTTTTTCACGCCCATGACGAATTGCACATAGGGGCTATCAACCAGACGGCCATCGGCATGCATCCGCGCGGCCTGATGGATATGGCTGAGGTCAAACGCCTCGATCTCGGGGCGCACGCCATAGGTTTTCATCTCCGAGGCCAGCCAGTCGACCAGATCCGGCGGGTTCTCGTAGACGCGGGTCGGGAAATTGTTCGAGCCGACCGAAAGCGAGGCCATATCGGGGCGCAGCGGCAGCATACCGCCGCGGGCCTGGCCCGCGCCCGAACGCCCACCTGTAGAGAACTGGATGATCATGCCGGGGCAGTGCTTCTCGAGACCTTCCTTGAGGGCCGCGAATTTTTCGGGGTCCGAAGAGGTGGTCTCGTCGTCGTTGCGCACATGGGCATGGACGATGGTCGCACCGGCTTCAAAAGCCTCATGGGTGGATTCGATCTGTTCCGACACCGTGATCGGCACGGCCGGATTATCGGCTTTGCGGGGCAGCGAGCCTGTAATGGCAACGCATATGATGCAGGGTTTTTGTGTCATAATAGGCAGATAGAACGCCTGCGCCCGTGCACTGTCAACTGCTGCTGCAACGCGGCATGGAAAAAGGGGCCGCGCGGGCCCCTTCCGGTTTCATGTGATGGCGGGGCCGGATTGGCTTGGGGCATTGAACCCCAAGCCAATCCGGTCGGGGGCTCTGCCCCCTCCACCGCCCAACTCAGTGGTTGAGGATCTGGCTCAGGAACTGCTTGGTGCGTTCCGATTGCGGGTTGTGGAAGAAATCATGCGGATTGTTCTGCTCGACGATCTGGCCATCGGCCATGAAGATCACGCGGTCGGCCACGGATTGCGCGAAGCCCATCTCGTGGGTCACGCAGAGCATGGTCATCCCCTCTTCCGCCAGCTCGATCATGGTGTCGAGCACCTCCTTGATCATCTCCGGGTCAAGCGCCGAGGTCGGCTCGTCGAAGAGCATGATCTTGGGCATCATGCAGAGCGAACGGGCAATCGCCACACGCTGCTGCTGACCGCCCGAGAGCATACCCGGATATTTATGGGCCTGATCGGGGATCTTCACCTTCTCGAGGAAATGCATCGCGGTTTCTTCGGCCTGCTTCTTCGGGATCTTGCGAACCCATATCGGCGCGAGCGTGCAGTTCTCGAGGATCGTCAGATGCGGGAAGAGGTTGAAGTGCTGGAACACCATCCCCACTTCAGAGCGCACCTTGTCGATGTTTTTCAGATCATTGGTCAGCTCGGTGCCATCCACGACAATCTTGCCCGACTGGTGCTCTTCCAGACGGTTGATGCAGCGGATCATGGTGGATTTCCCCGACCCCGACGGACCCGCGATGACGATGCGCTCGCCACGGGTGACCGTCAGGTCGATATCACGCAGGACGTGGAACTGGCCGTACCACTTGTTCATGCCCTCGATACGGATCGCGACCTCGTCGGAGGCTTTCGGATTGGTGGTTGCCATAGTCATATCAGCCATTTGTCTCTGGCCTCCTTATCGGTGGTCACGTTTCAGCTTGCGCTCGAGATACATCGAGTAGCGCGACATGCCGAAATTGAAGAGGAAGAAGATCACGCCCACGAAGAGGAAGGGTTCCCAATAGACGCCCTTCCATTCGAAATTGTTGCGGATCGCATCGGGGATGGATTTCAGCGGGTCATAGAGGCCCACGAAGGTCACGAGTGTTGTGTCCTTGAACATGCCGATGAAGGTCGACACGATGCCGGGGATCGAGATTTTGAGCGCCTGCGGCAGGATGATCAGCCGTTGCGCTTTCCAGTAATCCAGACCCAGCGCATCCGCCGCCTCGTATTGGCCGCGCGGCAGGGCCGCCAGACCGCCACGGATCACTTCCGCGATATAGGCGGCCGAGAACAGCGTAACGAGGATCATTACCCGCAGGATGATGTCGAAATTCGTACCTGGCGGCAGGAAGTAGTTCAGGAGCGTCGAGGCCACGAAGAGAAGCGTGATCAACGGAACGCCACGGATAAACTCGATGAAGACAATCGACAGCGTCTTGATCAGGAACATATTCGACTGGCGGCCAAGCGCCAGCATGATCCCCAAGGGCAACGACAGGCCGATGCCCCCTGCCCCGATGACGATCGCCAGCAGGAAGCCACCGAACTGGTTGGACCCCACAGAGGCGATCGCGACCGGAAGGATGGCACTCAGCCCCGCATCCAGCGGGTCAACCGCGTAGACCCAGAAGAGCACCGGCACGAGGATTGCAGCGATCACAGCGAGGGCCCTGTTCACCGGCGCCAGTGCTTTCAGCAGGACATAGCCGATGAAGAAACCCGCAGCGATCATGACCACCGGCCAGATCGAGCCACCCCACAGAAGCCAGATGGCAGCCAGCGGGTAGAGGGCGGAGAACGCCAGCATCTTGCGCGGCAGCTGCGAGAACAGCACCGGTGCGATTGCCACGAACAGGCCAAGGAAGACCACAACCGGGCGCCAGTAGAGCTCTGGCGGGTAGAAGCCGAAGATGATCTGGTTCCAGCGGTGATGGATCACCGCCCAGCAAGCGCCGGTTGCCCCCTCACCCCATTTCTCGGTGATGATCTGGCGGCATTCGCTCAGGCTCTCGGCATTCCAGACGCCATGGAGGAACCACGCGTAGAAATGCGAGACGAACAGATAGACAACGATGATGCCCAGAAGGGTCAGCACCGTGTTCGCCCAGCCCGAGAACATATTCTCGCGTAGCCATTTCACCGCGCCGGATTGATTTGACGGCGGTTGTTGCTGGGGCAGCATGGTGTCGCGCACATAGGCGACGGATTGTGCATGTGTATCGCTCATCTCACCGCTCCTTCAGCTTTACCGACCGGTTGTAGAGGTTCATGACGCCGGAAATTGCCAGTGAAACGGCGAGATAGATCAGCATCATCAAGAGGATGGCTTCGATCTCGCGACCGGTCTGGTTCATCGTGATCCCGCCCAGCGTGCCGCGCAGGTCCATGTAGCCCACGGCGATTGCCAGCGACGAGTTCTTGGTGAGGTTGAGATATTGCGAGATCAGTGGCGGCACGATCACGCGCAGTGCCTGCGGCAGGATCACGAGCTTCATCGTGCGGTTGGGCCGCAGACCCAGCGCGAAGGCCGCCTCGGATTGCCCGCGCGAGACGGACATGATGCCCGCGCGCACAATCTCGGCGATGAAGGCACCGGTATAGAGCGACAGCCCCAGCCAAAGCGCGACCATCGCGTTCGACACATCGATACCGCCGGTAAAGTTGAACCGCTCGAGCATCGGCGCGTTCAGCGTCATCCCGAGCGCGGCCAGAAGGGCGATCGCAGGCACAAAGAGGATCAGGAGTGATTTCCACCACGTCGTCGGGCGGACGCCGGTCGCGCTTTGCACACGCGCCGCATGATCACGCAGCTTGCGGTTGGCAAAGATCGACACGGCGACCACGATGACAAAGGCGATGAAATTCAGCGAGATCGGCGCCAGCGCGGTATCGATCGAACCAAGGCCATGAGTGAACTCGATGCCCGGAATATGCGTGCCACGATTGGTAAAGGCCACCGTGTCAAAGAACAGCATCGACGAGGCGGAATTCTCGCCGCGATAGCTTGCCGGAGAGGGCGTCAGCTCGGTCATGACGGCAATCGCCACCAGAATCCACAGCAGAAGCGGAACGTTACGGAACGCTTCGACATAGACCGTCATCAGCCGCGAGATCAGCCAGTTATTCGACAGCCGCAGAATCCCCACGACGATCCCGATAATGGTCGCCGCAATACAGCCGAGGAAGGAGACCCAGAGCGTGTTGAGCAGCCCCACAAGAGCCGCCCGCGCATGGGTATCGTCATTGCTGTAGGGAATCAGCGTCTGGGCGATGTCATAGCCCGCGCGCTGTCCGAGGAAGCTGAAGTTGAAATCTTTTCCAAGCGCTTGGAAATTGGTGATCACGTTATCCACCAGCCAGACTACGCCCAGCATGACGAGGATTAGCGTGATTGTCTGGATGGTCAAAGACCGGTAGCGCGTGTCGTATATGAGATCGCTGAGCCGGAAGCCACGCTCCGGCCCATCATGCGCATTTGCCATTGGTATACCCCTGTGCCTGTGCTGGGCGGCTGTTTGTCGCCAATGAGGTCGTTGCCTCGCCCGCGGGCCATTTTTTGTTCGTTGAATTGAAAAGGGGCGCCGGGTCTCCCGAGCGCCCCCCTTCAGGATCTATATTAGCGGAAGGGCGGAGCGTAAAGCAGACCACCTTGGGTCCACTGTGCGTTCAGACCGCGCGCCAGACCGATCGGGGTATCCTCACCGATGGTGGCAGCGAAGATCTCGCCATAGTTGCCGCCCGCCTTGATCGCGCGCTTGGCCCATTCGGCGTCCAGACCGAACATCTTGCCCAGATCACCCTCTGCACCGAGAATACGGCGGATCTCGGGGTTCTCGCTGGTGGTTGCCAGCTCATCGGCATTGGTCGAGGTGATACCGTATTCTTCGGCAGCGATCAGCGCGTTCAGCGTCCAGCGGACAATATCGCCCCACTCGTTATCGCCGTGGCGGACCGACGGTCCGAGCGGCTCTTTCGAGATGATTTCCGGCAGGATGATGTAATCACCCGGATTGGCGAAAGCTGCGCGGGTTGCGGCCAGACCCGATGCGTCGGTGGTGTATGCGTCACATGCACCGGCGAGGAATTGCTGCTCGCCCTCCGAGTTGGTGTCAACCGAGACCGGATTATAGGTCATGCCATTGGCTTTGAAGTAATCGGCAAGGTTCAGCTCGGTGGTGGTGCCGGTCTGGATACAGACGGTCGCGCCATCCAGTTCCTTGGCCGAAGTCACGCCCAGATCCTTGCGGACCATAAAGCCCTGACCGTCATAGTAGTTGACGCCCGCGAAATCGAGTTTCAGGTCGACATCACGCGAGAAGGTCCAGGTGGTGTTCCGCGACAGCAGGTCGATCTCGCCCGAGCTGAGTGCGGTGAAGCGGTTCTGGCTCGAGACCGGAACGTAGTTCACTTTGCTCGCGTCGCCCAGAACGGCGGCGGCTACGGCTTTACAAATCGCGACATCGAAGCCGGTCCAGTTACCGTTGGCATCCGGCGTAGCAAAGCCGACCAGACCCGAGTTCACGCCACAGTTGAGCGTGCCGCGTGCCTTCACATCATCCAGCGTTGCAGCTTGTGCCGCGGCTGCGGTCAGACCAGTGGCAGCTACAGCGCCGAGAAGTGCTAGTTTATTCATTATTACCTCTTCCTGAGTTGCCGCCCTTGAGGGCGGTTCTTGAACGGTTCTCACGCGGCTTTGTGCCGTCGGGAGACTGTGAGGTTATCCCCAGTGCCAGAATTGTGAGCGCGTATTGGCTTTAAGGTCAAGAACCCAAACCATCATTTTGCAATAAATTCGCTCATCGATTAGGCAATTGCTCAGGAAAGGGACTCAAACTTGCCTTTTTAGACAGGCCGTTCACTCGTGTAACAAGGACCAGAACCGCGCGGCGTCCAGAAGAGCCTGTTTTTTGACCAGATCTGCAAGATGGGCCTCTTCGTCCCGGCCCCATTCTTCCGCTTGGAATCTCTCGTCAATTCGCGACAGCGTGAAGGCCTGTTCGGCGTCGATCTCACCTTCGATCACGGCCAGACCCAGAATAAGCGAGCCGCTAATTCCCACCAGATCATGTAGCGGCGACAGCTCGAAGGGGGTCAGCGCGCGCACCTCGTCATGCAGTTTGCGGAGGTCGACTTCCGGTTGCGGGACGGGCAGAAGCCCCTGCGTGACCGCAAGCGTGACCCCGTAACGCGCCTTGGCCCAAGCCAGAAGCGGGTCCCAGCCCTCGGCCTGGCGCTCGGCCAGACGCTCCGGCTGATCGGCGCGATAGCATAGCAGATCGGTGCCGCCATATTCCGCAATATAGGCCGCAACCTCCTCATGCTGGACGGCGACCTTGTCGATGGCGGCATTGGCCGCGCGGGTGAGTGGCATGGTCTCGGGCTTGATCTCGCCCTCCTGCGCGTCCCATTCGGCGGCAATCGCAAGCGCCAGCGCCTGTGTCGGCACCACCAGCGGCGCCTTTGCGGGGGTCTTCACCGGACGCCTGTCGAGCGCCACGCCGAACCCGTCGTCGGACGCCACTACGGTTGCCTCTTTCCAGAAACGTTTCGCAGTCCAGCTGCTCATGCCACCTCCTCCGTTAGGCGCGTCAGAAGCGCCTCCAACTCTTTGAAATCGTGAACGATATGATCAACACCGGCAGCCTCCAGCGCGTCCAGCGGATGATATCCCCATGCCACCCCGATGGTGCGCAGACCGGCGGCACGGCCCATCTCGATATCGTAGCTCGTGTCCCCGATCATGACCGCCTGCGCAGCCTCCATGCCCGTTTCCTCGAGCGCCGCCTGCACCATGGCAGGATGCGGCTTGGAGGGATGGTCATCGGCGCATTGCAGCGACACAAAATGCCGCTCGAGCCCATGATGCTTGACCAGCGCGCGCAATCCGCGGCGCGATTTTCCGGTCGCCACCGCAAGCACGGTATCCTCGCGCGCCTGCAGACGGTCCAGCAAGTCCTTGGCCCCCGGATAGAGCGGAGCGGGGCTGGCCGCGCGGGCGGATTTGTAGCTGGCCTTATAGCCCTCGACCACCGCATCGCGGGTCGCTTGCGGCGCATCGGGCAGAAGCCGCATCAGAGCCTCGGGCAACGAGAGCCCGACGATCGACAACACCTCGGAGGCAGGCAGAGGCGTCAGCCCTACTGCCTCGAACCCCAGCGCCATCGCATGAGTGATATGGTGCTGGCTATCCGAGATCGTGCCATCGACGTCGAAGATGGCAAGCATTACATCAGATCCTCGAACGGATCGGCGGGCACATCTTTCTCGTTCCAGTCCAGCAACTTCCATGTCTTTTTCATATGCTCGGGCAAGGGCGCCTCGACGGTGATGCGCTTGCCGGTGATCGGGTGATCGAAGCTGATCTGGCGGGCATGCAGGTGCAGCTTACGCGAGACCTCGCCACCCAGCTGGGCGCCCCAGCCATCGCCCATGTTTTCCTGGCTCGAGCCACCATATTTGCCGTCGCCCACGATCGGGTTACCGATCTCGGCCATGTGGGCGCGCAGCTGGTGGGTGCGCCCGGTGATCGGCACCAGCGCGACCCATGACAGGCGCTGGCCAAGGATATGCAGCGTGAAATAATCGGTAGTAGAACGCTTGGCCTCGGGATGCTCGTTCATCTTGGCGGGATGGATGCAGATCATCTTCTCGCCCGCGCCATGCGGCCCGTGACCGCCCTGCTTTTCAAGCCCGTAGCGGATTGTGCCGAATTTCGGCTGCGGTGCTCCCGCGACGGCCGCCCAGTAGATCTTGCGGGTGGTCTTGCGGCGGAAAGCCTCCGACAGGCGGCGTGCCACACGGTCGGTGCGCGCCAGAAGCAGCACGCCCGAGGTATCCTTGTCCAGACGGTGCACCAGTTTCGGGCGTTCTTTATAGCCGAACATCAGAGCGTCGGCGAGGCCGTCCACATGGACATTGCCCTGCCCCGACCCGCCCTGCGAAGGCAGACCCGGCGGCTTGTTGATCGCGATGATATGCTCGTCCTTCCAGATCACGCAGGACTGGATCATCTTCTCCTGATCGGAGGTGATCGCACCATCATTCTTGGGCTCGGGGCGCTCTTCGGGCAACGGGGGCACACGCACCTCCTGCCCTTCTTCCAGACGATGGGCCGGCTTTACCCGCCCGCCATCCACGCGGATCTGCCCCTTGCGGCAGAGTTTTTCCACCATGATCTGCGTCATCTGCGGAAAGCGCTTCTTCAGGAAGCGGTCGAGCCGCATTTCCGCGCCATCCGCATCGACCTTGACGTTTTGAACCTTGCTCATGCCAGCACCCAGCGCATTACATGCACCCCGAAAATAAGACCCAGAAGAGACGCCCCGAGCGAGATCGCAACATAAACGGAAGCCAGCCCCGTTTCGCCCCGCTCGATCAGCATCCATGTTTCAAGCGAGAAGGAGGAGAATGTGGTGAACCCGCCAAGGATCCCTGTCGCCAGAAAGGCGTTCCAGTGGGTCAATTCTTTCTGACCCAGAAACGTCACCAGAGCGCCCATCAAAAACGACCCGACGATATTGACGAAGATCACCCCGAGAGGGATCTGTTGAGGCCCCATCATCCGCAGGATCGCCACCCCCGAGAGGTAGCGCCCGGAGGCACCGATCGCGCCACCCAGCGCCACTTGCAACATCGTCAACAACATCTTCATCTCCTATCGCAGGCGCTTTTGCCCCGCCTGCGTGCCGAAACCCGCCGCCTTGACGGGCCCTGCATCCTTCATCTTTGGTGTGCTTGTGCCATATCTGCACGGATGATGCACCGCAAATCCCGTCTTCATCTTGCCTGAAAGGGCGATTACTGTGCACCCATGAGCGATCTTTTCGACAACAGCCCCGACATGGCCGACCAGCGCCCCGCAACCGAGCCCGAGTCGCGCGACCGGCCGCTGGCCGACAGTCTGCGCCCGAAAGATATCACCGAGGTAATCGGCCAGGCCCATATTCTGGCCGAGGAGGCCCCGCTGGGCCGGATGCTGGCCTCGGGTAAACTGTCCTCGATGATCCTCTGGGGCCCGCCCGGTGTGGGCAAGACCACCATCGCGCGGCTTCTCGCGGACGCCTCCGACCGCCATTTCGTGCAGATCAGCGCGATTTTCTCGGGGGTGCCGGAACTGCGCAAGGTGTTCGATGCGGCCAAGACCCGCCGCCGCGCGGGCCAAGGGACGCTCCTCTTCGTGGACGAGATCCACCGTTTCAATAAGGCGCAGCAGGACGGCTTCCTGCCGCATATGGAAGACGGCACCATCGTGCTCGTGGGGGCCACCACCGAGAACCCGAGTTTCGAGCTGAACCGCGCACTCTTGTCGCGCGCTCAGGTGATGGTGCTGCACAGGCTCGATGCGGGCGCGTTAGGGGAGCTTCTTTCGCGCGCCGAGGCCGCCCGTGGCACCCCCCTGCCCCTGACCGAAGAGGCACGCGCCACATTGGTGGCGATGGCCGATGGCGACGGGCGCGCCATGCTGAATCTCGTCGAGCAAGTCGCGGCGATCCGGGTGAGCGCCCCGATGGATGCCAAAGAGCTGGCCCAGCGGCTGCAACGCCGCGCCGCCCAATATGACAAATCTGGCGACGAGCATTATAACCTGATCTCGGCCCTGCACAAATCCGTGCGCGGCTCCGACCCCGATGCGGCGCTTTACTGGTATGCGCGGATGCTCGAGGGCGGCGAGGACCCCCGCTATCTGGCACGGCGCTTCGTGCGGATGGCGGTCGAGGATATCGGCTTGGCCGACCCGCAGGCCCAGACCCACGCCCTCCATGCCTGGGAGATCTATGAGCGCATCGGCTCGCCCGAAGGCGAGCTGGCGCTGGCGCAAACGGTGATCTATCTGGCTTTGGCCCCCAAATCCAATGCGGGCTATGTGGGTTATAAGGGTGCGCGGGCATTGGCCAAGCAGACCGGATCGGCGCCGCCGCCCAAGCATATCCTGAATGCGCCGACCAGCCTTATGAAAGAGCAAGGCTATGGCGCGGGCTATGCCTATGATCATGATGCCGAGGACGGGTTCTCGGGACAGAATTACTTCCCAGACAATGTGCCCCGTGCGCAGCTCTATGACCCGCCCGATCGCGGATTCGAACGCGAGATGCGCAAGCGGGTGGACTGGTTCGCCAAGCTCCGCTCCAAGCGCAATAGCTAGATCAGGCGATGCTCGCGGGCTTTGCGGATCGCCTCGGAGGTGGTGCGCGCCTCGAGCCTGAGCCGCGCCGATTTCAGCCGCGCCTTGAAGGCGCTCTCGCTGATCCCCAGACGGGCCGCCGCCGCGGTATGGCGATCTCCCGAGGCAAGCAGGCGTAATGCCTCCGCTTGGGCCGGCGTGAGCGACAGGCACTCCTCGTGATGGGCATGCAGCGCCTGCGTGATCCGCGCCAGCGCTGCCAACTCCTCATCCGAAAATTCGCGCTCTGCATGCGCGATGCCGATGATGGACCGCGAGGACATCGGACCCGCCGAGGCGCTCGCGCCGAAACAGAGCCCGAACCGCCCCGCCTCATCGAAGAGACCAAACGGATCCGGCAGCCGGATTGCACTCCATCGTGTCACACCGGTATGGGAAATTCCCCAGAACACCGCAGGGTCACGCAGATAATAGGATCGCTCGTTATAGCGCGTCACCCAGTCGGGCGGATAGCTGCTGTGATAGATACGGGGCTGCGCCAGACGGATATGCAGTCCGACCATATATCCGGCCGGGGCGAGCTTATCGAGCTCGTCAAGCAATGCCTCTGTTTCCGAATCAAATGCCATGGCATCCCAATATCTAGCCAAAATATGTGCGCGCCCCAACAGCTAGGTCGAAGCCGCCGACAGTCATTCAAACCAAACACCGATTATGGCACCGGATCTCCCCTTCGGATGCCTGCCCCAAGCATTCCCCTAAAATCTTAAATAAAGCATTGAAAAACCCCGCCCAGAGGGACGGGGTTTGACCTTGTAGACCTAAAGGTAGGTCCGAATTATTCAGCAGCTTCTTCTGCTTCGAGGCGCGCACGGTCTGCAGCACCTTTGGCCGACGCATCGCGCTCGACGAACTCGATGAAGGCCATCGGAGCCATATCGCCGTAACGGAAACCGGCTTTGAGAACGCGGGTGTAACCACCGTTACGCTCTTTGAAACGCGGGCCGAGGACGTCGAACAGCTTGGCAACGTCTTTATCCTGCTTCAGCATCGAAGCCGCTTGACGACGTGCATGCAGGTCGCCGCGCTTTGCCAGCGTGATCAGCTTTTCGATCACCGGACGAAGCTCTTTTGCTTTCGGCAGGGTGGTCTTGATTTGCTCATGCTCGATGAGCGAGCCGCACATGTTGGCGAACAGCGCCTTGCGGTGTTCGTGAGTACGGTTGAGACGGCGGTAACCGCGAGCGTGACGCATGTGAATTCTCCGTAATTGCGTTTTGCTTTGTCAGGGCGCCGATGCGTGCCGGTGCCTCAGTTGGGGCGGAGCCCGATATTCCCAGCCTACGCTGGCATTGAATGGGGGGCGTGTAGCCCACGCCCCCCTATCCGTCAAGCCTGTAAGCGCGAGATCAGAACTGATCTTCGAAACGCTTGGCCAGATCCTCGATATTCTCCGGCGGCCAGTCTTCGACTTCCATCCCGAGATGCAGCCCCATGCCCGAAAGCACTTCCTTGATCTCGTTGAGCGACTTGCGGCCGAAGTTCGGGGTGCGGAGCATCTCGGCTTCGGTTTTCTGGATGAGATCGCCGATATAGACGATGTTGTCGTTCTTGAGGCAGTTTGCCGAACGGACCGAGAGTTCCAGCTCGTCGACCTTCTTGAGGAGGAGCGGGTTGAACTCGAGACCGTCTTCCGCGTCCTGCTTCGACGCCGATTCGGGCTCTTCGAAGTTGACGAAGATCGACAGCTGGTCCTGCAGGATACGCGCCGCAAAAGCGACAGCGTCTTCCGGCGTGATCGAGCCATCGGTTTCGATCTTCATGGTCAGCTTGTCATAGTCCAGAACCTGACCTTCGCGGGTCGGGGTGACTTCGTAGGCAACCTTTTTCACCGGCGAGTAGATCGCGTCGATCGGGATCAGACCGATGGGCGCATCTTCGGGACGGTTCTTATCGGCGGCAACATAGCCTTTACCGGTATTCACGGTCAGTTCCATGAACAGGTCGGCGCCATCGTCGAGGTGGCAGATAACGTGCTCTTTGTTCAGAACCTCGATACCCGCAGTCTCCGCGATATCGCCAGCCGTGACAACGCCCGGACCTTTGGCCGAGACCGACACGCGCTTCGGACCTTCGATGTCCATGCGCAGCGACACGCCTTTGAGGTTCAGCACGATGTCGGTGACGTCTTCACGCACACCGGCCACGCTCGAGAACTCGTGGAGAACGTTATCGATCTGAACGCTGGTGATGGCCGCGCCTTGCAGCGAGGACAGCAGAACGCGGCGCAGAGCGTTGCCCAGAGTGAGGCCGAAACCACGCTCGAGCGGTTCTGCCACGAGCGAAGCCTGACGCTCCGGATCGTTACCCGGTTTCACTTCCAGTTGCGTCGGCTTGATCAGCTCGGCCCAATTTTTGTGGATCATGCAGTGCCTCCATACCTGTTCCCAACCCATGTCCTAAGCAGGGAACGCCCGAGGATAGAATGCGGACACGATTGGGCCGCGCGGGAAACCCCACACGGCCCAACCGGAATTCAAAAATCAGACGCGGCGGCGCTTCGGCGGACGGCAGCCGTTATGCGCGATCGGGGTGACGTCACGGATCGAGGTGACAGCCAGACCGACAGCAGCCAGTGCGCGCAGAGCCGATTCACGACCCGAACCCGGACCTTGAACTTCGACGTCTACGGTGCGCAGACCGTGCTCTTGTGCTTTGCGTGCAGCATCTTCTGCAGCCATCTGAGCGGCGTAGGGGGTCGATTTACGCGAACCCTTGAAGCCCATGGTGCCCGAGGACGACCACGAGATGGCGTTGCCCTGAACGTCGGAGATCAGGATCTTGGTGTTGTTGAACGACGAGTTCACATGAACAACACCAGCGGCGATGTTCTTGCGCTCTTTACGCTTCGTGCGGACCTTTTCACGTGCCATGTGTCAAGCCTCCCCTTACTTCTTCTTGCCAGCAATGGCTTTTGCCGGGCCCTTGCGGGTACGAGCGTTGGTATGGGTACGCTGACCGCGAACCGGAAGGTTCCGGCGGTGACGCAGACCGCGGTAGCAGCCCAGGTCCATCAGACGCTTAACGTTCATTTGAACTTCACGGCGCAGGTCACCTTCAACGGTGAGGTTTGCGTCGATATATTCACGGATCGCGAGAACCTCTGCGTCCGACAGCTCGTTCACACGACGGGTCGCGTCGATGCCAACGGCTTCACAGATTTTACGCGCGGTGTCGTCGCCGATACCGGTGATATAGGTCAATGCGATCGGGGTGCGTTTCCCGGTCGGGATGTTGACGCCAGCAATACGTGCCAAAGCGTGCTTCCTTCACGTTGCGGTTCCGTAACTCCAGAACCTTTTTTCACAACAGATGGCCCGAAACCTCATGTTTCGGACCCTGATTCCGACAGGGTATAAATCCTGTCGAAAAATTGATTCTCATAAGAGAGACTTGCACCTACGAGGTTCCGCCCGCAACGTCAAGCCTCCCTGATGATTTATTGCTGCTGATCCAGGATCGCCGCGATCTGGGCGGCGACAGTATCAATCTCGGCCAGACCATCCACACGGAACAGATCGCCCGAGTGGTAGTAATAACCGATCAGCGGCGAAGTCTTCTTGTAATATTCCCGCAGGCGGTCACCGAAAACTTCAGCGTTGTCATCCTTACGGACCGGCAGCCCCTTGGCGGCAGCTTCCTCGGCACGGCCCACTATACGACCGACCAGAATCGCATCATCGACAACCAGCTCGATCACGGCGTCAAGCTTCTGCCCCATACGCGCCAGAAGCGCGTTGAGGGCGTCCGCCTGCCCCAGCGTGCGCGGGAAACCGTCGAAGATGAAGCCGTTACCATCGGTATTGCTCAGCTTCTCCTCGATCAGGCCGATCACGATCTCGTCGGTGACCAGCTCGCCGCGATCCATCACCTCGGCAACCTTCAGACCCATCTCGGTGCCCGAGGTTTTGGCCTCGCGCAGCATGTCGCCGGTCGAAAGCTGGACCATACCGCGTTCCGCGACGAGTTTACCGGCTTGGGTCCCTTTGCCGGCCCCGGGCGGGCCAAGCAAGATGATATTGGTCATAATCAATTTTCCTTTTAGCGGCGCGCAGGGGCCTTACGGCCGGACTTCTTGCGCTTGCCACGAAGTTGCGACTTTTCGATCAGACCTTCGTATTGGTGCGCAAGAAGATGCGACTGCACCTGATTGATCGTGTCCATCGTCACGGAGACGATGATCAGGACCGAGGTGCCGCCAAAGTAGAACGGGATCGAAAGCGACGAGCGGAGGATCTCCGGCAGCAAGCACACAGCCGCCAGATAAGCCGAACCGATCACCAACACACGCGAAACCACGTAATCAAGGTAATCTTCGGTTTTCTTACCGGGACGGATACCCGGAATAAAACCGCCTTGGTTCTTGAGATTGTCCGCGACTTCATCCGATTTGAAGGACACATTCGCCGTGTAGAAATACGCGAAGAACACGATCATCGCCACGTAGAACAGCAGATAAAGCGGCTGACCCGGCCCGAAATAGGCCAGAATGGTCGACATCACGGGGCCGGTATTGCCGCCCGAGAATGTCGCAATGGTGGTCGGCAGGAGCAAGAGCGACGAAGCGAAGATCGCAGGGATAACGCCTGCGGGGTTCACCTTGATCGGCAGATGCGAGGAGCCGCCATCATAGATTTTCATCCCCACCTGACGGCGCGGATACTGGATATGGATCTTGCGCAGCGCGCGCTCCATGAAGACCACGAAACCGATCACGGCAATGATCATAACGATCACGGCGATGGTTGCAGGCAGCGAGATCGCGCCGGCGCGGCCCTGGGCTAGGAAGCTCGCGAAATGCGCAGGGATTTCGGCGACGATGCCGACGAAGATGATCAGCGAGATCCCGTTACCGATGCCGCGTGCGGTGATCTGCTCACCCACCCACATCAGGAACATGGTGCCCCCAACCAGCGTGATGACCACAGCTGCCTGGAAATAAAGGCCCGGATCGTGCGCAAGACCACCGGCTTCAAGTGATTTCGCCAGACCATAGGCCTGGAACGTCGCCAGAGCGACGGTGCCATAACGCGTGATCTGGTTGATCTTCTTGCGGCCTTGCTCGCCCTCTTTCTTCATCTGCTCCAGCGCCGGAACCATTGCGGCCAGCAGCTGAACGATGATGGAGGCCGAGATATACGGCATGATGCCCAGAGCAAAAATACCCATACGGCCGAGTGCGCCGCCCGTGAACATCGAAAGGATGCCCCCGAGGCCAGCGCCCGCGCTGTCCATAAAGTCGCGCAGGGCCTGTGCGTCAATCCCCGGGACAGGGATATAGGTCCCCAACCGGTAGATGATCAGCAAGCCGATGGTGAAGAAAATCCGTTGGCGAAGCTCGGTGGCCTTGCCCAGGGCGCCCCAAGAGAGGTTCGCCGCCATTTGCTCTGCAGCAGATGCCATATGCCTGTCTCTTTCATGTCAGCGCCGCCAGACCGGTATCCCGATCGGCGGCGCCAGAAAACCTATGCCTTTGTAAGCAGACCGGGGCCTGCTCACAACAGCTGATTAAGCCTTACTCGGCAGCGGCAGCCGCAACGGTGAGTTTACCGCCTGCTTTTTCGACAGCTTCAACAGCCGATTTCGAAGCACCGGTGACGTTCAGGGTCAGAGCCGACTTCACGTCGCCTTTGGCCAGAACGCGGATGCCGTCGAGCTTGCGGCGCACGAGGCCCGAAGCAACCAGAACGTCTTCGTTGATCTCTGCTTTCGCGTCGATTTTGCCGGCCTCGATGAATTTCTCGATCAGGCCGAGGTTAACAACCGCGAAGTGCTTGGCGTTGGGCTTCGAGAAGCCACGCTTCGGCAGACGACGGTAGAGCGGCATTTGGCCACCCTCGTAACCGTTCAGTGCAACACCCGAACGCGACTTCTGACCTTTGATACCACGGCCAGCCGTTTTACCTTTGCCCGAGCCCGGACCACGGGCAACGCGTTTTTTCTTCTGGGCAGCGCCCGCATTATCACGGAGTTCGTGAAGTTTCATATCGCTTCTCCTATCGCCGGACGTGACCCCAGAAGCGTAGCTGGGTCAGCCTCGGCATTTCTTGTTCTGCTTACGCAATTGATTCGGGCCCCGCGAGGGGGCCTGCCGCCGCTATACAGCCGCAAACGCCCACAGGCAACCGTTTAGACAAAGCGCCCAATCAGCAGGGCCCCTGCCCTCATTTACCGGAAAACGCCCACCCGTCGGGAGCAAAGCCGTGGATCGAGGCCAGCAATGTCAGCTGCTCTTCATGGGTCCACAGACTCTCCGCATTCAACGCGATGACAGGCGTCGTGATCTCGGCCACGGCCTCGTCCTCATCATCCTGCGCCTCATAGAACTCGACACTGTAGCCAAGCCCTTCGGCAGCGTCCGACAGCTCGTCCCAGTTGGCACCGGCGTCATCCATTACGAACTGGAAGGCCACAACGCCCTCTTCCGGCACGGCATCCATCTTGGCGATTTCGGCGAAAATCTGGAAGGTCTCGGCCTTCTGGTCTTTCATATCCATCATTACTCTCCCGCAAGGACAGGCTGATACCAAAACGCCCCGGACAATGCCGGGGCGTTTTGTGAAAAATACTGAACGAAATCAGGCTTTTTCTTCGACGATCGCAACAAGGTGCGGGATCGAGTTTACCATGCCGCGGACGGCGGGGGTATCTTCGAGCTCGCGGGTGCGGTTCATCTTGTTCAGACCGAGGCCTTTCAGCGTAGCGCGCTGAGAAGCGGGACGGCGGATCGGCGAACCGATTTGTTTCACAACGATAGTAGCCATGTCCTGATCTCCTTACGCGTCAGCCGATTCGGCTTCCGGCTTCTTCAGGATGTCAGCCACTTTCTTGCCACGGCGAGCCGCGACGTTACGGGGGCTTTGTTCCTGACGAAGCGCATCAAGCGTCGCACGGATCATGTTGTAGGGGTTCTGCGAACCGGTCGACTTGGCAACCACGTCCTGAACGCCCAGCATCTCGAAGACGGCACGCATCGGACCACCTGCGATGATACCGGTACCTTGCGGTGCGGTGCGCATGATCACGCGGCCAGCGCCGTGACGGCCTTCGATATCGTGGTGCAGCGTACGCGCGTCACGCAGCGGAACACGGAACATGTTGCGCTTTGCTTGCTCGGTCGCCTTACGGATTGCCTCCGGCACCTCTTTCGCTTTGCCTTTGCCGAAGCCAACGCGGCCGCGCTGGTCGCCAACGACGACGAGAGCTGCGAAGCCGAAACGCTTACCGCCTTTGACGGTTTTCGACACGCGGTTGATCGCGACAAGACGATCTGCGAATTCCGGGGTCTCTTCGCGGTCGCGGCGATCCCGGCGGTTTTCACGTTCTGCCATGAAAACATCTCCTGATATGGACCGAAGTCCTTTTCCCAATCCAAGTGGATTTATGTCCCTGGATCATCGAGGGGTTGCCCCCTGCTCTAAAATCGAAGGGCGCTTTGGGGCGCCCTTCGAGAGATTTCGATCACGCTGCCCTGAGGCAGAAAGGATCAGAACTTCAGACCGCCTTCGCGTGCTGCATCGGCCAGAGCTTTGATTTTCCCGTGGAACAGGAAACCGCCGCGGTCGAAGTAGCAATCGGTCACGCCAGCCGCTTTCGCGCGCTCTGCGATGGTTGCACCGATTTTGGTCGCTGCCTCCACGTTGTTCTTGCCAACCAGGCCCAGATCCTTCTCGAGGGTCGAAGCTGCTGCAAGGGTCACACCGTTGACGTCGTCGATCAGCTGGACGCTGATGTTCTTCGACGAGCGGTGAACCGACAGACGCGCACGGCCATTGGCCATTTTGCGCAGTTTGTTCCGCACGCGCAGGCGGCGCTTCAGGAACAGTTCTCTTTTCTTGTTCGCCATTTTCGCGCCCCTTACTTCTTCTTGCCTTCCTTACGGAAGACATACTCACCCTTGTAGCGGATCCCTTTGCCTTTATAGGGCTCGGGAGCGCGCCACTCGCGGATATTCGCAGCGACCTGACCAACGAGTTGCTGGTCGATGCCTTCGATGACGATCTCGGTGTTCTTGGGCGACGTGATGGTCACGCCGGCCGGAACAACGAAGTCCACATCATGCGAATAGCCCAGAGCCAGCTTCAGAGTGTTGCCCTGCATCGTGGCGCGGTAACCCACACCTTGAATTTCGAGCTCTTTCTTGAAGCCGACAGTGACACCGGTCACAAGGTTCGCGATCATCGAGCGGGCCATACCCCACTGCTGACGCGCACGCTTGGACAGGCCACGCGGGGTCACGGAAACCGACGAGTCTTCAACCGCGAGGGTCACATCGTCGGTGGCGGTGAAGGTCCGGGTCCCTTTCGGGCCCTTCACTTCGATGGTTTGGCCGGACACCGAAGCGGTTACACCGCTCGGAAGTTCCACTGCCTTCTTACCAATACGAGACATCGTGAGACCTCCTTAGAAGACGGTGCAGAGGACTTCGCCGCCAACATTGGCGCTACGAGCTTCTGCATCCGACATCACGCCCTTGGACGTGGAGACGATGGAAACGCCGAGGCCCTGGCGGACCGACGGGACGTCTTTTGCAGCCATGTATACACGACGGCCGGGGGTCGAAACGCGTTTGATTTCGCGAATAACCGGCGTGCCTTCGTAGTACTTGAGGCTGATGGTGAGCTCAGGCAGGCCGCGCGAGTCGGTGGTCGACTCGTAGCCGCGGATGTAGCCTTCCGCTGCAAGCACATCCAGAACCCATGCGCGCAGTTTCGACGCGGGGGTTTTGACGGTGGACTTGCCGCGCATTTGCGCGTTGCGGATACGGGTCAGCATATCGCCGAGAGGATCGTTCATAGACATATTCCGACCTCCTTACCAGCTCGACTTGACCATGCCGGGGATCTGGCCGAACGAGGCCAGGTCACGCAGCTTGATACGCGAGACTTTGAGCTTACGGTAGTAAGCGTGGGGACGACCGGTCAGCTGGCAACGGTTGTGCAAGCGGACAGCCGACGAATTGCGCGGCAGTTCTGCCAGCTTCAGGGAAGCTTTGAAGCGCTCTTCCATCGGACGATCCTGATCGGCGATGACTTCTTTCAGCGCGGCGCGTTTGGCGGCGTATTGTTTAACAAGACGCTCACGCTTCACTTCGCGCGCAACCATGGATTTTTTAGCCATTGTTCACTCTCCTCGCGATCAAGCCGTGAACGGCATGTTGAAGTGCTTCAGAAGCGCCTTCGCCTGCACGTCATCATTGCTCGTGGTCACGATGATGATGTCCATACCCAGAACTTCGTCGACTTTATCGAAATCGATCTCGGGGAACACGATCTGTTCCTTGAGGCCCATTGCGAAGTTGCCACGGCCATCGAAGGACGGCTTCACGCCGCGGAAGTCGCGAACGCGCGGCAGTGCCACGTTGATCAGGCGGTCGAGGAATTCGTACATACGGGTGCCGCGCAGGGTCACCTTGCAGCCGAGCGGCATCTCTTCACGAACGCGGAAGCCTGCAATGGACTTCTTCGCTTTCGTCATGACAGCCTTCTGACCGGCGATGAGCGTCAGCTCTTCAGCGGCTTGCTTGACTTTCTTGGTGTCTTTCGTGGCTTCGCCAACGCCCATGTTGATCACGATCTTTTCGATCTTCGGGATCATCATGTCATTTTTCAGACCGAATTCTTCCTTCATGGCAGCACGGATCTTGGATTCGTACTCTGCCTTCAGGCGCGGGGTGTAGGTAGCTTGATCGAGCATCAGATTACGTCCCCTGTGGTCTTGGCGAAACGAACCTTTTTGCCGTCTTCCATGCGGAAGCCAACGCGGGTCGCTTTGCCGTTTGCGTCCAGCAGAGCGAGGTTCGACAGGTCGATCGGCATTGCCTTCGGCTGACGGCCACCTTGGCTCGTTTGGGTTTGACGGGTGTGACGGATAGCGACGTTCACGCCATCGACAACGGCTTTGTTCGAAGCCGGCATAACCGAGGTGATCTCACCTTGTTTGCCTTTGTCCTTACCGGACAGAACAACAACCTTATCACCTTTACGGAGTTTAGCAGCCATTACAGCACCTCCGGAGCAAGCGAGATGATTTTCATGAAGTTCTTGGCGCGCAGTTCGCGAACAACCGGTCCGAAGATACGGGTACCAACGGGCTCGTTGTTGTTGTTCAGAATGACTGCTGCGTTCGAGTCGAAACGGATGGCGGTGCCATCTTCACGACGAACTTCTTTAGCGGTGCGAACGACGACGGCTTTACGCACGTCACCTTTTTTCACACGGCCACGCGGAATGGCTTCCTTTACGGAGACGACGATAATGTCGCCGACCGACGCATAGCGACGGTGCGAACCACCCAGAACCTTGATGCACTGAACTTTCCGAGCACCGGAATTGTCAGCAACATCCAGATTGGTCTGCATCTGGATCATAGGGTTACTCCCGACCTTTGGAGACGACCATGCAGTTGGCGCCCCAGGGTTTCGATAAACTGGTGTTTATCGCCGGGCCTGTCATTCCTTGCGGAAATCAGGCCTCGACGACGACCGTCCAGCGCTTGGTCTTCGAAATCGGCGCACACTCTTCGATACGAACGGTGTCACCTACCTTGAAGGTATTGTTCGCATCATGCGCACGATACTTCTTGGATTTACGAATGGTCTTTTTCAGAACGGGGTGCGTGAAGCGGCGTTCAACGATGACAGTGATCGTCTGCTCGTTCTTGTCCGAGGTCACGACGCCTTGAAGGATACGTTTGGGCATGGGAAGATTCCTCAGTTCGCAGCAGCGTCAGCAGCTTTTTGGTTCAACACGGTTTTCACGCGAGCGACGTTACGACGAACGGCGCGCATGCGAGCAGTGTTTTCCAGCTGGTTCGTGGCTGCCTGGAAACGGAGGTTAAACGCTTCCTTTTTCAGCGCGACGAGCTCGTCACGGAGCTCATCGGCCGTCTTGGCCTTGAGTTCTTGGGCTTTCATGCCTTTGGTCCTTTAAATAGCACCAGAGGGCCCCGCTTGGGTGCATTGACACACTTGGGGTGACCCTGATTCTGGTGGGTTATGTCGGTCCTGTCACCAGGAACTCGGGCCAACTAACATCATCAGCCCGCCCTGGCAAGGGGAAATCCAATAAAACAAGGCGCAGAGGTCTCCCCCTGCGCCTTGTTCCGATTCATAGAGACCGGAATTACCAGTCTTGACGCTCGACGATGCGGGTCGCGACCGGGAGCTTCGCAGCACCAAGGCGCAGGGCCTCGCGTGCGATGGTCTCGTTCACGCCGTCGATTTCGAACATCACGCGGCCGGGCTTCACTTTGGCTGCCCAGAAGTCCACGGAACCTTTACCTTTACCCATACGGACTTCGGTCGGTTTCGCGGTGACCGGGGTATCCGGGAAGATCCGGATCCAGACGCGGCCCTGGCGCTTCATGTGACGGTTGATCGCACGACGGGCAGCTTCGATCTGACGTGCGGTGACACGCTCGGGCTCGACGGCCTTCAGACCAAAGTGACCAAAGTTCAGATCGGTGCCGCCTTTGGCTTCACCGTGGATCCGGCCTTTGTGCTGTTTGCGGAACTTAGTCCGTTTCGGTTGCAACATGGTATACTACTCCTCAGCGCTCGCGCTCACGGCGCGGACCGCGCGGTGCCGGGCCCTCTTGGGCTTCAGCAGCTTTGCGCTCACGTGCCTGCGGATCATGTTCCATGATCTCACCTTTGAAGATCCACACTTTCACACCGATGATCCCGTAGGGGGTCATGGCTTCGTCGTGTGCATAATCGATATCCGCGCGCAGCGTGTGCAGCGGAACGCGACCCTCACGATACCATTCGGTACGCGCGATCTCGGCGCCGCCCAGACGGCCCGCAACGTTCACACGGATACCCAAGGCACCCATGCGCATCGCGTTCTGAACGGTACGCTTCATCGCGCGACGGAAGGACACACGACGCTCGAGCTGTTGGCAGATGGACTCTGCTGCGAGCTGCGCGTCGATTTCCGGCTTACGGACTTCAACGATGTTCAGGTGAAGTTCGCTGTCGGTGAAGTTTGCCAGCTTCTTGCGCAGAGCTTCGATATCGGCGCCTTTTTTGCCGATGATCACACCCGGACGTGCTGCGTGAATGGTCACACGGCACTTCTTGTGGGGGCGCTCGATGATAACGCGCGAGATGCCAGCTTGCTTGGCTTCGTCCTTGATGAACTCACGGATCTTGATGTCTTCGAGGAGAAGATCACCGAAATCCTTGCTTTCAGCGAACCAGCGGCTGTCCCAGGTGCGGTTGACCTGGAGACGCATACCGATCGGATTTACCTTATGACCCATTATGCTTGCTCCTCAACCTGACGCACCTTGATGGTGAGCTCCGAAAACGGCTTCATGATCTTGCCGAAGCGACCACGAGCACGCGGGCGACCGCGCTTCATGACCAGGTTCTTGCCAACCCATGCTTCCGCGACGACCAGCTCGTCAACGTCCAGACCGTGGTTGTTTTCCGCATTGGCGATCGCCGATTGCAGGCACTTCTTCACGTCCAGAGCGATACGCTTCTTGGAGAAGGTCAGATCGGCCAGAGCCTTGTCGACCTTCTTGCCGCGGATCATCGCTGCAACGAGATTCAGTTTCTGCGGCGAGGTGCGAAGCATGCGCGATTTTGCCATTGCTTCGTTATCCGCCACGCGGCGCGGATTCTTTTCCTTACCCATGACGATTACTTCCTCTTGGCTTTCTTGTCAGCAGCGTGACCGTAATAGGTACGGGTCGGCGAATATTCACCGAACTTCTGACCGATCATTTCCTCGGTCACGGCGACCGGGATGTGCTTCTGACCATTGTAGACCCCAAAGGTGAGGCCAACGAATTGCGGCAGGATGGTGGAGCGGCGCGACCAGATCTTGATCACTTCGCCTTTGCCCGACTCGCGTGCTTTCTCTGCTTTTTTCAGCAGATAGGCATCGACGAAGGGGCCTTTCCAAACAGAACGAGACATATGTTAGCGACCCTTCTTCTTCGCGTGACGCGAGCGCAGGATATATTTATCCGTCGACTTGTTCGAACGGGTGCGTTTGCCCTTGGTCGGCTTGCCCCACGGGGTAACCGGATGACGGCCACCGGAGGTCCGGCCTTCACCACCACCATGCGGGTGGTCGATCGGGTTCATTGCAACACCGCGAACGGTCGGGCGGACGCCCATGTGACGCTTACGACCTGCTTTACCGAGGTTCTGGTTCGAGTGGTCATGGTTCGACACGGCACCGATGGTGGCCATGCATTCCTGACGCACAAGACGCAGTTCGCCCGAAGAAAGACGGATCTGAGCGTAGCCACCATCACGACCCACGAACTGGGCATAGGTGCCAGCTGCGCGCGCGATCTGACCGCCCTTGCCGGGCTTCAGCTCGATGTTGTGAACGATGGTACCAATCGGCATACCCGAGAACGGCATTGCGTTACCCGGCTTGATGTCGACCTTTGCACCCGAAACGACCTTGTCGCCGAGGGCGAGGCGTTGCGGTGCGAGGATATAAGCGGCTTCGCCATCTTCGTAGCGGATCAGCGCGATGAACGCGGTCCGGTTCGGGTCGTATTCGATACGCTCGACGATAGCCGAAACATCAAATTTGCGACGCTTGAAGTCAACGATACGGTAGAGACGCTTGGCGCCACCACCCTTGTGCCACATCGTGACGCGTCCGGTGTTGTTCCGGCCACCAGTCTTCGTCAAACCCTCGGTGAGGGCTTTGACCGGACGGCCTTTCCAAAGCTCCGAACGGTCGATCAGAACCAGCCCACGCTGGCCCGGCGTAGTCGGTTTATACGACTTAAGTGCCATGCTTTCTGTCTTCCGTTAGCTGAAGGCGGGTTGTACCGCCTTATGTGAAGGGCCCCTAAGGTCCCCAGATAACAACGCGATTTGACCCCGGACGAATCCGAAGCCTCTGGCGATGGGCGTAGCTACCAAATCAAACGCAATCCGTCTACTGCTGAATCCGATGTTTTGGCGCTTTCGGCCCTTATATTTAAGGACGCGGCCCAAAGGATTGAAGCATCTGGATTTTCCGGCACTCCGAGCCCGCCCAAAGCAAAAGCCCCCGCGACAGCAGGGGCTTTCGGTAGTCTTAAGGATCAACAGATCACAGACCGGTGGTCACGTCGATCGTGTTGCCCTCTTCGAGGGTCACATAGGCCTTCTTCACGTCCGAGCGCTTGCCCGCGATGCCGCGGAAACGCTTGGTCTTGCCTTTGGTGATCGTCGTGTTGACGGCTTTCACCTTGACGTTGAAGAGGGTTTCAACCGCTGCTTTGATCTCGGGCTTCGAGGAGTCTTTCGACACTTCGAAAACCACGGCACCGTTTTCCGACGCGAGCGTCGCTTTTTCGGTGATGATCGGCTTGACGATTACGTCGTAATGTTCGGGTTTCGCGCTCATTTCAGGCGAGCCTCCAGTGCTTCGACACCCGCTTTGGTGAGAACCAGGGTCTCACGCTTGAGGATGTCATAAACGTTGGCGCCCATCGACGGCAGAACATCGATACCTTCGATGTTGCGAGCTGCTTTCGCGAAGTTGTCGTTCACGTCTGCACCGTCGATGATCAGGACCTTTTTCCAGCCCAGTTCCTTAGCCGCTTTGGCCAGCGCTTTGGTTTTCGATTCGCCGAGGTTGATGTCCTCGAGAACCACCAGATTGCCGGTTGCCGCTTTGGACGACAGAGCATGCTTCAGACCCAGTGCACGGAACTTCTTCGTCAGATCGTGGGCGTGCGAACGCGGGGTCGGACCCTTGTACACACCACCGTGACGGAAGATCGGAGCCTTCTTGGAACCGTGACGTGCGCCACCGGTGCCTTTTTGGCGGTAGATCTTCTTGGTCGAGTAGGACACGTCCGACTTGCCCAGCGTCGAGTGCGTGCCGGCTTGTGCACGCGCACGCTGCCAGCGAACAACGCGGTGCAGAATGTCTGCACGCGGCTCGAGACCGAAGATGTCGTCAGCCAGATCGATATCGCCAGCTTTGCCAGCGTCGAGCTTGATCACATCAAGTTTCATGCTTCACCCCCTTCTGCCTGAGCTTCCTCGGCAGGAGCAGCCGCGCCTTTCAGAGCCGCCGGCATCGGAACGTTCTCGGGGAGCGGTTTCTTGACCGCATCCTTGATCGTGACCCAACCGCCTTTGGAACCCGGAACCGAACCCTTTACCAGGATCAGACCGCGCTCGGAATCGGTGCGAACGACTTGCAGGTTCTGGGTGGTCACACGCACGGCACCAAGATGGCCAGCCATCTTTTTGCCTTTGAAGACCTTGCCCGGATCCTGACACTGACCGGTCGAACCGTGCGAACGGTGCGAGATCGACACACCGTGCGATGCACGCAGACCGCCGAAGTTGTGGCGCTTCATCGCACCAGCAAAACCTTTACCGATGGAGGTGCCCGCGATGTCCACGAACTGGCCTTCATTGTAGTGGCTTGCTGCGATTTCCGAACCGACTTCGATCAGGTTTTCTTCGGATACGCGGAATTCGGCAACCTTGCGCTTGGGCGCAACGGAAGCTTTCGCGAAGTGACCACGCACAGCCGCGCTTACGCGCTTGGCTTTTGCGTCGCCTGCACCCAGCTGCACAGCAACGTAACCATCGCGATCGGTGGTACGTTGGGCAACGACCTGCAGGTTGTCGAGTTGAAGAACGGTAACAGGAACCTGCTTGCCGTCTTCAAGGAAAAGCCGGGTCATGCCCAGCTTCTTGGCGATAACACCAGTCCGCATCGTGACCTCCCTTATACCTTGATCTCGACGTCAACGCCGGCGGCGAGGTCGAGCTTCATCAGTGCGTCAACGGTTTGCGGGGTCGGGTCGACGATGTCGAGCATACGCTTATGCGTACGGATTTCCCACTGGTCGCGCGACTTCTTGTCGATGTGCGGACCACGGAGAACCGTGAATTTCTCAACTTTGTTCGGCAGCGGGATGGGGCCGCGAACCTGTGCACCCGTGCGCTTGGCGGTGTTAACGATTTCCTGCGTGCTGGCATCCAGTACGCGGTAATCGAACGCCTTCAGCCGGATGCGGATGTTTTGACCGTTCATATGTCATGCCTCTCGCATGGCGTGAAGGTTGAGAGGCAGACAGCACCGGATGTGACGCCTGCTTCGAACCTAAGATCTGATGGGTAGATCGAGCTGCGCGAATAGGCCGCCTGAAGGATTCTGTCAACCCATGCTGGGCGATTAGCGGTGATTTTCTCGTCTGGCCCCACCCTGCCCTGTGGACGGAGGGTCTCACGCGACCTTGAGGCGCAGAAAAGGAACAGTTTCAGGCCCGAGGTGTTGTGCCCCCAACGAACGCAGCTGGGGCATACACCCTATCTGATACCATATTCAAAGGAGGACACCATGCCGAAGATTACCGACAGCAAGATCCTGATTATTGCCACCGATGGCTTCGAGAAGACCGAGCTGACCGTTCCGCGCGACAAGCTGCGCGAGGCGGGAGCGACAGTCGATATTGCCTCGCTCGATGGTGCCCCGATCCGCAGCTGGGACGAAACTGACTGGGGCGAGATGGCGCAGGCCGAGCTTAGGATTTCCGATGCCAATGTCGACGACTATGACGCCATCATCCTGCCGGGCGGCCAGATCAACCCCGACGTTCTGCGCACGAAACCCGAGGCCGTCGATCTGGTGCGGGACTTCTACAACGCCAAGAAAATCGTCGCCGCGATCTGCCATGGGCCTTGGATGCTGGTTGAAGCCGGTGTTGTGAAAGACCGCAAACTGACCTCCTACCCCTCGATCAGGACCGATATCCTGAATGCTGGTGGTCACTGGGAGGACAAAGAAGTGGTCAATGATCAGGCACTGATCACCTCGCGCAATCCCGGCGATCTTGACGCTTTTGTCAACAAGATCATCGAGGAGGTTGAGGAGGGCCGCCACACCCAGCGCAGCAAAGCCGCCTGACCCAAAGCGCGCCGCCTCCCCGGGGTGGCGCGCCCTTATTGGCGCCCCATCGTCAGCAGCCGCCACATGAACAAAAGCTGCACCATGACCAGCCCGACGCACCAGAGACAGAGCCACATAAAGGCGTTGTCGCTGTTCAGTCCCGGCATGCCCCCGATATTGACCCCGAAGAGTCCCGTCAGGAAGCCCAGCGGCAGGAAGATTACCGAGACCACCGATAGGACAAAAGTATTACGGTTCACGCGGTCCGAAAGCTGGGTCGACAACTCCTCGCGCAGCACCTGCGCTTGATCACGCAGCTCGTCCATGTCCTCCGAGATTCGGGTCATTTTCACTGCTTCCTCTTCCAGCTCGCGCCGGACCTCTTCGGTTACCAAAGCACATTGCGCTTGGGAGGCCTTCAGTAGCGCCTCGCGTTGCGGCCCCAGATAGCGTCGCACAGCGATGACCTGAAGCCGCAGATCCAGCACATCGCGGCGCAGATGGTCCCCACCCTGCCCGTAGACCTTATCCTCGAGAGCTTCGGCATGCTCGTCGAGCTCGCTTTGGAAGGCGCCGATACGGCCAACGATATCCTCCGTCAGCCGCACGACGAAGAGCCCGGCATTCTCCGGCACTTGTCCCGACCGGATCGCGTCGTCCATACGTTCGATCGCCCGCACCCGCTTGCGCGCAATCGTTACGATCCGCTTGCTATCTGCATAGATGCGAAGGGACACCATATCCTCGCGATCCTCACCCTCGTTGAAATTGATCCCCCGCAGGATGATCAGCATCCCCTCTCCGATAACCGTCGTGCGCGGACGGGTATCGCGGTCCAGCAGTGCTTCGACAGCCTGCGGTTCAAGATAATCCAGCTCCTGCCGGATCCAGCTCTGCGCCTCGGGATGGGTGCCGTCCAGATGGACCCAAGCCAGCCGGTCATCGCGCAGCGCTGCAACGATATGGGCCTCGTCGGCATGTAGGAGGTCATTCGCGGAGGGATGGCCTGTCAGGATATGGGAAAGCTTGATCGGGCTGGTTGTCATACGGCGCGCTCCTTGGATCGTGGCGCATAGCTAGCGCCGGGCCCTGTTGGAGACAATCTCTTTTGCCCCTGCCCTCGCATAGCAAAAGGGCGGCCCTAGGGCCGCCCTTCCGTAAATCACATGATCCGCGTGGGATTATGCGAGGATTTTCGACACAACGCCTGCACCAACGGTACGGCCGCCTTCGCGGATTGCGAAGCGCAGACCATCTTCCATGGCGATCGGGGCGATCAGTTCGACTTCGAACTTCAGGTTGTCGCCCGGCATAACCATCTCGGTGCCTTCCGGCAGCGTAACGGTCCCGGTGACGTCCGTGGTGCGGAAGTAGAACTGCGGACGGTAGTTCGCGAAGAACGGCGTGTGACGGCCACCTTCCTCTTTGGTGAGGATATAGGCTTCTGCTTCGAACTTGGTGTGCGGCTTGACCGAACCCGGCTTGCACAGAACCTGACCACGCTCAACGCCTTCACGGTCAATACCGCGCAGCAGGGCGCCGATGTTGTCGCCTGCTTCACCACGATCCAGCAGCTTGCGGAACATTTCCACACCGGTGCAGGTCGTTTTCTTGGTGTCGCGGATACCGACGATTTCGAGTTCGTCGCCAACGTTGATCACGCCGCGCTCGACACGACCGGTCACAACGGTACCACGGCCCGAGATCGAGAACACGTCTTCGATCGGCATCAGGAAGGGCTGGTCAACAGCACGTGCCGGGGTCGGGATGAAGTCGTCAACGGCTGCGATGAGCGCGCGGATCGAGTTCTCGCCGATTTCCGGATCGCGGCCTTCGAGGGCTGCAAGTGCCGAACCTTTGACGATCGGAATATCGTCGCCGGGGTAGTCGTAGGACGACAGAAGCTCGCGGACTTCCATCTCGACCAGATCCAGCAGCTCTTCGTCGTCAACCTGGTCAACCTTGTTCAGGTAAACAACCATGGTCGGGATGCCGACCTGACGGCCGAGCAGGATGTGCTCGCGGGTCTGCGGCATCGGGCCGTCAGCTGCGTTCACAACGAGGATCGCGCCGTCCATCTGTGCCGCACCGGTGATCATGTTCTTAACATAGTCAGCGTGGCCGGGGCAGTCGACGTGCGCGTAGTGGCGGTTTTCCGACTCATACTCGACGTGTGCGGTCGAGATGGTGATGCCGCGTGCTTTTTCTTCCGGTGCGCCGTCGATCTGGTCGTAGGCCTTGAAGTCACCGAAATACTTGGTGATTGCTGCGGTCAGCGTGGTTTTGCCGTGGTCAACGTGGCCGATCGTGCCGATGTTAACGTGCGGTTTGTTACGTTCAAACTTTGCCTTTGCCATAATGGCCTCCTGTCACAGGCTACTGATCTAAGGGGTGCGCCCGCGGAGCTACCGCGGACGCATATCAGATCAGGCGTATTGTTTCTGGATTTCGTCCGAGATGTTCTGCGGAACGGCTTCGTAATGCGCGAAGATCATCGTGAACACTGCGCGGCCCGAAGACATGGAACGCAGGTTGTTGATGTAGCCGAACATGTTGGCGAGCGGAACGAAGGCGTTGATGACATTCGCGTTGCCGCGGGTGTCTTGCCCTTGAACCATACCACGACGCGAGGTCAGGTCGCCGATGATCGAACCGGTGTATTCTTCCGGCGTCACGACTTCCACTTTCATCATCGGCTCGAGCAGCTTTGCGCCGGCCTTACGAAGACCTTCGCGCATTGCGGCACGGGTTGCGATTTCGAAGGCGAGAACGCTCGAGTCGACATCGTGGAAGGCACCGTCAAGCAGAGCAACCTTGAAGTCGATAACCGGGAAGCCTGCCAGCGGACCGGAGTCCATAACCGACTGGATGCCCTTCTCGACGCCCGGGATGTATTCCTTCGGAACAGCACCACCGACGATTTTCGATTCGAACGAATAGCCTTCGCCCGGCTCGGTCGGAGTGATCGCCAGTTTCACGCGCGCGAACTGACCGGTACCACCGGTTTGTTTCTTGTGCGTGTAGTCGATCTCTGCCGCTTGCGAGATGGTCTCGCGGTAAGCCACCTGCGGAGCACCGATATTCGCCTCAACCTTGAATTCGCGCTTCATGCGGTCAACAAGGATGTCGAGGTGAAGTTCGCCCATGCCCTTCATGATCGTCTGACCGGATTCGAAGTTGGTCTCGACGCGGAAGGACGGGTCTTCTGCTGCCAGGCGAGCCAGGGCGATGCCCATTTTCTCTTGGTCAGCTTTGGACTTCGGCTCCACGGCGATCTCGATCACCGGCTCCGGGAAGGTCATCGTTTCGAGAACGACGGGCTTCGAGCTGTCACAGAGGGTATCACCGGTGGTGGTCTCTTTCAGACCGGCCAGCGCGATAATGTCGCCTGCAAACGCTTCTTCGATCTCTTCACGGTTGATCGCGTGCATCATCATCATACGACCGATGCGCTCTTTCTTGCCCTTCGTTGCGTTCAGGACGGAATCGCCCTTCTTCAACACGCCCGAATAGATACGGGTGAAGGTCAGCGAGCCCACGAAGGGGTCGTTCATGATCTTGAACGCAAGACCCGAGAAGGGTTCTGCATCGTCCGCGTGACGTTCGATGTTACGCGTTTCGGTCTCGTCGTCGGGTGCGAAGCCGGTATAGGCGGGCACGTCGAGCGGCGAGGGAAGGAAGTCGATAACCGCGTTCAGCAGCGGTTGGACGCCCTTGTTCTTGAAGGCCGAACCGGCGAAGACCGGAACGAACGAGAGCGACAGGGTGCCCTTACGGATCAGTTTCCGCAGGGTGTCCTCGTCGGGCTCGTTGCCTTCGAGATAGGCTTCCATGGCCGCGTCGTCTTGCTCTACAGCAATCTCGACGAGGTTGGCGCGCCACTCGTCTGCCATGTCCTGAAGATCGGCACGGATCGGTTCACGAGCCCAGCTTGCGCCGAGGTCTTCACCTTTCCAGACCCATTCTTCCATCTTGATCAGGTCGATGATGCCTTCAAGTTTATCTTCTGCGCCGATCGGCAGACACACGGGAGCCGGAGTGGCGCCGGTGCGGTCCTTGATCATCTTGACGCAGTTGAAGTAATCCGCGCCGATCTTGTCCATCTTGTTGACGAACACGATCCGCGGAACCTTGTAGCGGTCAGCCTGACGCCAAACGGTTTCGGTCTGCGGTTCAACGCCTGCGTTGGCGTCGAGAAGGCAGACTGCGCCGTCGAGCACGGCCAGCGAACGCTCGACTTCGATAGTGAAGTCAACGTGGCCGGGGGTGTCGATGATGTTGAAGCGGTACTTGGTGTCCGAGGTGCCTTCTGCGGTCGGATCTTCCTGACGCTGCCAGAAAGTCGTGGTCGCAGCAGACGTGATCGTGATGCCGCGTTCCTGCTCCTGCTCCATCCAGTCCATGGTTGCGGCGCCGTCGTGGACTTCGCCGATTTTGTGGGACTTGCCGGTGTAGTAGAGGATCCGCTCGGTCGTGGTCGTCTTGCCCGCGTCGATGTGGGCCATGATCCCGAAGTTGCGGTACCGCTGAAGGGGATAGTCGCGTGCCATAGGGCGTCCTTCCGTTGGATTTACCAGCGATAATGGCTGAACGCTTTGTTCGCGTCGGCCATCTTGTGCGTATCTTCACGTTTCTTAACTGCAGAACCGCGCGAATTCACCGCATCCAGAAGCTCGCCTGCAAGGCGCTCTTCCATGGTGTTTTCGTTACGACCACGTGCAGCCGAGATCAGCCAGCGGATTGCCAGCGCCTCGCGGCGTGCCGGACGAACTTCGACCGGAACTTGGTAGGTTGCACCACCCACACGACGCGAACGGACTTCAACAGCCGGCTTCACGTTGTCGAGGGCTTCGTGGAACACTTCGATCGGCTCGCGCTTGAGCTTACCTTCGACGCGGTCCAGCGCGCTATAAACGATGCGTTCGGCGGTAGATTTCTTACCGTCGATCATCAGGTTGTTCATGAACTTGGTCAGAACGCGGTCACCAAACTTGGCGTCCGGGAGAACTTCGCGCTTCTCAGCGGCGTGACGACGAGACATATGTGTATCCCTTTCCTACGATCACTTCGGACGCTTCGCGCCGTACTTGGAGCGACGTTGACGACGATCTTTAACACCTTGGGTATCCAGCACACCGCGCAGGATGTGGTAACGGACACCCGGAAGGTCTTTCACACGGCCGCCGCGGATCAGAACAACAGAGTGCTCTTGCAGGTTGTGCTTTTCGCCCGGGATGTAGGAAATGACCTCGAAGCCATTCGTCAGACGCACTTTGGCGACTTTACGCATAGCGGAGTTCGGTTTCTTCGGCGTGGTGGTGTACACACGCGTGCAGACGCCACGTTTTTGCGGGCACTGCTGGAGGTGCTGCGACTTAGAGCGCTGCACTTTCGGCTGACGCGGTTTGCGGATCAGCTGCTGGATTGTCGGCATTCGGTTCCCCGTTCGCTTTCTATCAGGTTGTCAATACTCGCCACCGGGATGATGGCGCCACTTCTCGACAGCGTCATGCGCCCATTCGCACAAACGCCAAATCGCAACCTTCGCGGGCTTTCGGCCTTCGAAGACTGCGTGCGAAACAAGGGGGGTCGGACATGGGTCCGGCCTAGGACCACCGCTGTTTCTGTCTCCCGCACGGTTTTCAAGCCCGAGGGGATGGGCGGCGTATAGGCTCTTGCCCCGCCCTTGTCAACTCGGACGATGTTACCCTGCGGGACTGTCCGTTTTGTCTGCTGCGGCCTTGCCTTCACGATAGTCCGTGCCGAGCTTCAGCATGCCCCAGAGCGCCCATGCGATTGTCAGCGAGATAAGGGCCGCAAAGGTCACATCCGACAGGAAATGCCGCCCCGTCACGACCCGCTGGGCCAGAACGAAAACCGACAGGGCCCACGCGATGCCGGTCGCCCATCCCTGCCCGCGCGGCCCGCACCAGCGTTTGGCCACAAACCAGACCGCCAGCGACAGAATCACGACCGCCGCCCCCTCGCCCGAGACAAAAGAGCAGTTGCGCGAGCACTGGTCGGCAAAGTGCCATGCGGGGGTGAAGAGATGCTCGCCGCCGAAATCGACAGTGCTAGCGGGACGAGCGCGGCCGGAATAGGTCTTGAAAAGCCCGTTCACAAGAATGACGGAGCCGAGGAAATAGCCCAGCGTGATCCACGCCCAATCCCGCAAACCCAGCCGCAAGACGGGCTTGCGCAGCACCGCACAGACCGGAACCATCACCAGCGAGACCAGCGCAAGGATCACCGACAGGTTCCAGATGCGTTGGCGCAGGAATTCGAGCACGGGGTCCAGCCAGCCGGCGGTGAACCCCTCCCCCGCCGTGTAGAAGAGGCCCGACACCCAGAGATCGAACCGGGGCGCCGCCTCGAAGAGGCAGACGGCCACCGCCCATGCGCCCAACAGCCAGAACCCTGCTCCACGATAGGATTCAATGCGCATAGAGACACTCCGCATTCACCGTCCAGGCTTTCACGTCATAGCGGGTCCAGTAGCCACCACGCGGCAGATCACGGGTCTCGCTCGGGCTGCAGCCCTCGGGCAGATCGCGATCCACCAGAACCACCTGCCCCAGCCCGGCGGGCATCGGGAACATCTGCTCGTAATAGCTGCCCGGACGGCCTTTGGACGGAACGGCATAGACCGGCACATCGCCATCGCGGTTCTGGTAGAAGAGATCCGCCAGGATATCGCGGTTTTCCGAAACGACCGGCAGGCCCGTCTCATGCCCGATCGCGAGAGCGGCGTGGCTCAGTTCGGCCCGCCCCAGATAGCGCTGCAGAAGCGGCTTGCCATCAATCACCGGCCACGGTGCCAACACGGTCAGCAGAGGCAGAAGGATACAGGGGATCAGGTTGATCGCCAGCGAGATCCGGCGCATACGCGGGCCAAGGACCGACACCGCAAGGATGGTCCCCGCGAAATAGGCGCCCACCGCCCAATTGGCATAGGCCCGGTCCAGAAGCGCCTGCACCAGCACCACTGCAAGCGCGGGCACCGACAGGAAGGCAAGCCCCGCCCGTGCGGAGGTGCCGCCGCGCAGATACCCCCACAGAAGCGCCACCATGGCAACCGGACCGAACACCCCGAACTGGCTGGCAAAGAACGTGCCCAGCGAGGCCCAGTTCAGATGTGCGCCCGTGCGGACCCAGCCCGCATTATCCATCGTGTGTTCGACCGTGGTCAGATCGTGGGTCAGGTTCCAGATCACATTTGGCGCGATCATCAGCCCGAAGGCCACCAGCATCAGCACGGCATTGCGCCAACCGGGACGGAAATCACGCAGGAACAACGCCGCCAGAAGCGCGCCGGGGATCAGATAGATCGCAGCATATTTCGCCATGAACCCCGCCCCTGCGCAGAGCCCTGCCAGAATGGCACTTCCTGCGCCGCGGGTCTGGCAGGTCTTCACGAAGAACAGGATCGCACCCGCAAAGAAGGGCGCCATGACCGTATCGGTCGAGATCAACAGCGATCCCAGCGCCACAAAGGGCAGCGTGACATAGGTCAGCGCCGTCCAGAACGCGGTGCGCGCATCGAAGAGCCGCGCCGCGGTCAGCCCCAGAACCAGAGCCGTGATCCCATGCAGCACCGATCCGGGCATCCTCACCCAGAAGGGGCTCGAACTGCCCGCCAGATCGGTCACGGCCCGGATCAGCCAGCCGATCAGTGGCGGTTTGGAATAATATCCGAAGTCGAAATTCTGGCCCCAGAACCAGTATTGCGTCTCGTCGACGAACAGCTCGGCCTTGTTGAAGGCCAGCGCCACCAGCCGCAGCGCCGTAATCAGCGCAACGATAGCAAAGGCTTGCGGTAGCCAGCCGCGTTCAGGCGTTCCGACGACGTTTCGCATAGATCAACCACAGATTCCGGGAATAGATCACCACGCCGAGCGACTGGCCCAGCACAAAGACGGGATCATGACGATAGATCGCGTAGGAGAGCAGCATCACCCCGCCCAAGAGCGAGAAATACCAAAAGGTCACCGGCATCACCGAATCCTGAGCCTTCTCGGACGCGATCCACTGGACCAGAAACCGCGCGGTAAACATCAGCTGCGCGGCAAGACCGAACAGGACCCATGCCAGCTCGGTGCCGTTATCGACATGGAACAGCTTCAACAGATGATCGATCATTGCGTCTCCTCCGCAACGGAAACTTCAGTCGGGCGAGCGGTCTTCTTACGCTTGAGAAGCCATGCGACGCCGCACAGATCGACAATTCCCACCATCGCCCGTTGGAAATTATTATAATTCGACTGTCCACCCAGACGTGCACGGTGCGTCACATCCACCAGAATGATTTTCAGCCCATCGCGCTTGAAGAGCGCGGGCAGATAGCGGTGCATATGGTTGAAGAAGGGCAGCGCCATGAACGCCTCACGGCGGAAGGCCTTGAGGCCGCAACCGGTATCGCGCGTGCCATCCTGCAGCACCCGCGCCCGCAAACCATTGGCGAATTTCGAGGCATAACGCTTGGACCATGTGTCCTGACGCCCGACCCGCTGCCCGGCCACAAGAGACGCTTGCGGATCGTTCAGTAGGGCATCCACCAGCTTCGGGATATTCTCGGGCGGGTTCTGGCCATCGCCATCAAGTGTGCAGCAGATTGCCCCGCGCGCGGCCAGCACGCCGCTATGGACCGCGGCACTCTGTCCGCCGGATCGGTCATTGGCCAGAAGGCGCAGACGGTGATCCACCGCCAGACGCTCGGTCAGGATACGCCGCGTGGCATCGGTCGAGCCGTCATCGATCACGATCACCTCGTAATCGTATCGCGCATCGCAGAAAGAGTGAATCTCCTCCACCAGCGCGGCGATGTTCTCGGCTTCGTTCTTAGCGGGAATTATTATTGTTAGCTCTGTCATCTACCGCAGCATTCGTCTCGTATCTGGGTTGTGCCACACCCTCGTAACAACGGGGCGACAGCGATCTCGTCGTGGATTCGCCCTGTGTCTAGCCGTCTGGCGGCGCTGGGGCTAGACACTTTAACGACAAAGGGCCCCGCTATTATAGCGGAGCCCCTTATTTCTTTCAGTCAGACGCGTCTTAGTCGCGGCTTTCCGGCGTTTCGACAACACCGAAATCGGCACCGGTATCGGTGTCGGCCGGTGCGGCAAGAGCCACGGCTTGTTCGGCCTCGGCGCGCTTGGCCTCGATCACGACGCTGTCGCGCTCGGTCGCCACACGACGGACCTGGCTGGTTGCCCCACCAGTCCCCGCCGGGATCAGACGACCCACGATAACGTTCTCTTTCAGGCCGACCAGCTTGTCGCGCTTACCTTGGACAGACGCCTCGGTAAGAACGCGGGTGGTCTCCTGGAAGGATGCCGCCGAGATGAACGAACGGGTCTGCAGCGAGGCCTTGGTGATCCCCAGAAGGACAGGCTCGCCATGTGCCGGACGTGCACCGCGTGCAAGCGCCTTGGCATTGACCTCTTCGAACTCGACCTTGTCGACATGCTCGCCCTTGAGCAGCGTGGTCTCGCCCGAATCCAGCACCTCGATCTTCTGCAGCATCTGGCGCACGATCACTTCGATATGCTTATCGTTGATCTTCACGCCTTGCAGACGATAGACGTCCTGCACCTCGTTGATGAGATACTCGGCCAGTGCCTCGATCCCCATGATGCGCAGGATGTCATGCGGTGCGGGGTTCCCGTCCATGATGTAGTCACCCTTCTGCACGAAGTCGCCTTCCTGCACCGGGATGTGCTTGCCTTTCGGCACCATGTATTCGACGGGCTCCAGACCTTCGTCGCGCGGGTCGATCGCGATGCGGCGCTTGTTCTTGTAGTCTTTCCCAAAGCGCACATAGCCATCGATCTCGGCAATGATCGCGTGATCCTTCGGACGGCGTGCCTCGAAGAGTTCGGCAACACGCGGCAGACCACCGGTGATGTCCTTCGTCTTCGCGCCTTCACGCGGGATACGCGCAACCACGTCACCTGCACGGACGTCCTGCCCCTCTTCGACCGACAGAATTGCGTCGACCGACATCGGGTAGGTCACCGGGTGGCCCATATCGTTACGGACGGGTTCGCCATTCGCATCAACGATGATGATCTCCGGTTTCAGGTCCTTCGCACGGGCGGAGGAGCGCCAGTCCGACACGATCTTCTGTGTCATACCGGTCGCGTCATCGGTGTCCTCGCGCAGCGAGATACCCGCGAGCAGGTCCACCAATTTGGCCTTACCGGCCTTCTCGGCGATGATCGGCAGGGTATAGGGGTCCCATTCGAACAGCTTGGTGCCGCGTTTGACGCTTTCGCCCTCTTTCACGAAGACATGGGTACCGTAACCGACCTTGTGGCTGGCCAGCTCCTCGCCATGATCGTTGACGATCACGATCTGCATGTTCCGGCCCATGATGATCTGCTCACCATTGGCGTTTTCAAGCAGCGACGGGTTGCGGAACTCGATCTTACCCTCTTGGCTTGCCTCGAGGAAGGATTGCGAGCCACCCTGTGCGACGCCGCCGATGTGGAAGGTCCGCATCGTCAGCTGGGTACCGGGTTCACCGATGGACTGGGCCGCGATGATACCGACAGCCTCGCCCTGGTTCACCATGGTGCCGCGCGCAAGGTCACGACCGTAGCAGAGTGCGCAGACGCCCTCATCGGCCTCACAGGTCAGAGCCGAACGGATACGGATCGACTGGACGCCAGCCTGTTCGATCTGGTCGGCTTTACGCTCGTCGATCAGCTCGTTACGGCGCACCAGCACCTCGTCGGAGCCCGGAACCAGAACGTCATCTGCAGCCACACGGCCCAGAACACGCTCGGATAGCGGTGCCACGACCTCACCGTCATTGACGGCGGCCGATGCGGTGATCGCGTTCTCGGTGCCACAATCATGCGCACGCACGATGCAGTCCTGAGCCACGTCCACCAGACGACGGGTAAGATACCCCGAGTTTGCCGTCTTCAACGCGGTATCCGACAGACCCTTACGGGCGCCGTGGGTCGAGTTGAAGTATTCAAGAACGGTCAGACCTTCCTTGAAGTTCGAGATGATCGGCGTCTCGATGATCTCGCCGTTCGGCTTGGCCATCAGGCCGCGCATCCCGCCCAGCTGCTTCATCTGCGTGACCGAGCCCCGTGCACCGGAGTGGGCCATCATATAGACAGAGTTCGGTTCCATTTCGGCGCCGTTCTCGTCGAACTTGGACGCAGAGATGGTCGACATCATGGCTTCGGTGACCTGATCGTTACATTTCGACCACGCATCGACAACCTTGTTGTACTTCTCGCCCTGAGTGATCAGGCCGTCCATATACTGCTGTTCGAAGTCCTTGACCTGATCGCGCACGTCATTGACGATTTCCCACTTGCTATCGGGGATAACCATATCGTCCTTGCCGAACGAGATACCTGCCTTGAACGCTTCCTTGAAGCCCATCGACATGATCTGGTCGCAGAAGATCACCGACTCTTTCTGGCCGCAATAACGGTAGACGGTGTCGATGACGTTCTGAACGTCTTTCTTCCGCAGCAGACGGTTCACCAGATCGAAGGGTGCCTTCGCGTTCAGCGGCAGGAGCGCGCCAAGACGCAGACGGCCCGGCGTGGTCTCGAAGCGGATGAACACCTCGTTGCCGGTTTCGTCGATCTGTTTCACACGGGCGTGGATCTTGGCGTGCAGATGCAACTCGCCTGCATTCAGCGCGTGCTCCATTTCCTCGATCGAGCCGAAGACCATGCCTTCGCCCTTCATGCCCTTACGCTGCATGGTGAGGTAGTAGAGCCCCAAGATCATATCCTGCGACGGAACGATGATCGGTGCGCCGTTCGCGGGCGACAGAACGTTGTTCGTCGACATCATCAGGACGCGCGCTTCCAGCTGGGCCTCGAGGCTCAGCGGAACGTGCACAGCCATCTGGTCACCGTCGAAGTCGGCGTTGAAGGCCGAGCAGACGAGCGGGTGCAGCTGGATGGCCTTACCTTCGATCAGCGTCGGTTCGAACGCCTGGAAGCCCAGACGGTGCAGCGTCGGTGCGCGGTTCAGGAAGACCGGATGCTCGCGGATCACCTCGTCGAGGATATCCCAGACTTCCGGACGCTCTTTTTCAACGAGCTTCTTCGCCTGTTTCACGGTGCTCGACAGACCTTTGGCCTCGAGACGCGAATAGATGAAGGGCTTGAAGAGTTCGAGCGCCATCTTCTTGGGCAGGCCACACTGGTGCAGCTTGAGCTCCGGACCGGTCACGATAACCGAACGGCCCGAGAAATCGACGCGCTTACCGAGCAAGTTCTGACGGAAGCGACCCTGCTTACCTTTAAGCATGTCCGAAAGCGATTTCAGCGGGCGACGGTTGGTGCCCGTGATCACGCGGCCACGACGGCCGTTATCGAACAGTGCATCGACCGATTCCTGCAGCATACGCTTTTCGTTACGCACGATGATATCGGGCGCACGCAGTTCGATCAGACGCTTCAAACGGTTGTTCCGGTTGATGACGCGGCGATACAGATCGTTCAGATCCGAGGTCGCGAAACGGCCACCATCGAGCGGAACGAGCGGACGCAGTTCCGGCGGGATCACCGGAAGAACGGTCAGCACCATCCATTCGGGACGGTTGCCCGACTCGAGGAAGGATTCAACGATCTTCAGACGCTTGATGATCTTCTTCGGTTTCAGCTCGCCGGTCGCTTCTTTCAGCTCCTCGCGCAGGGTCTCTGCGGTGGCTTCCAGATCGATCCCTGCCAGCATCTCGCGGATCGCTTCAGCGCCGATATTGGCGGTGAAGGCGTCTGCGCCATACTGGTCCTGCGCGTCGAGATACTCTTCTTCGGTCATCAGCTGGCCATACATCAGGTCGGTCAGACCCGGCTCGATGACAACGTAGTTTTCGAAGTAGAGGATGCGCTCGAGATCGCGCAGCGTCATGTCCAGCATCAGACCGATGCGCGAGGGCAACGATTTGAGGAACCAGATATGGGCGCAGGGCGCGGCCAGCTCGATATGGCCCATACGCTCGCGACGGACCTTTTGCAGCGTGACTTCCACACCGCATTTCTCGCAGACAACGCCGCGATATTTCATACGCTTATATTTGCCGCACAGGCATTCGTAGTCTTTGATCGGGCCAAAGATACGCGCGCAGAACAGACCGTCACGCTCGGGTTTGAACGTGCGGTAGTTGATAGTTTCCGGCTTCTTGATCTCGCCATAGGACCACGAGAGGATCCGTTCGGGCGATGCCAGAGATACCTTGATCTCGTCAAACTGCTTGGGCTGTGCCAGCGGATTGAACGGATTGGTAGTGATTTCCTGGTTCATCTGAAAATCCTTGTTAGAGGGCAGCAGAGGCGGGGGAAGTAAGGGGGAAGCCCCCCTTACTCGTCATCCTCCGCATCCAGGAGTTCCATGTTGAGGCCAAGGCCCCGGACCTCTTTGACGAGAACGTTGAACGATTCCGGCACGCCGGCCTCGAAGTTGTCCTCACCTTTGACGATCGATTCATAGACCTTCGTCCGGCCTGCCACGTCATCCGACTTGACGGTGAGCATCTCTTGCAGGGTGTAGGCGGCGCCGTAAGCTTCCAGAGCCCAGACCTCCATCTCCCCGAGACGCTGACCACCGAACTGCGCCTTACCACCGAGCGGCTGCTGGGTGACGAGCGAGTACGGACCGGTCGAACGGGCGTGCATCTTGTCATCGACGAGGTGGTGAAGCTTCAGGAAGTATTTCACACCCACGGTGACCTTACGAGCAAACTGCTCACCGGTCCGACCGTCGAAGACCACCGACTGACCCGAAGTGTCGAAGCCTGCACGACGCAGGGCGTCGTTGATGTCTTCTTCCTTCGCACCATCGAAGACCGGCGTTGCAATCGGAACACCCGTGCGCACGGCTTCCGCCGATTCCACGAAGCGCTCGTCTTCCATTGCCGCGAACTCTTCCTCGTAGGTCTCGTCGCCATAGCCATAACGCATTGCGTCACGAACAGGCGTCAGATCGCCAGACTTGCGATAGTCTTTCAGCGCTTCGTCGATGCGAAGGCCCAGACCGCGCGATGCCCAACCCATATGGGTTTCAAGGATCTGACCGACGTTCATCCGCGAAGGCACGCCCAGCGGGTTCAGAACGAGGTCAACCGGCGTCCCATCCGCGAGGAAGGGCATATCTTCGGCCGGAACGACCTTCGAGACCACGCCTTTGTTCCCGTGGCGGCCTGCCATCTTGTCGCCTGCCTGAAGCTTGCGCTTCACAGCCACGAAGACCTTGACCATCTTCATTACGCCCGGAGGCAGATCGTCGCCCTGACGGACTTTCTCGACCTTGTCTTCGAAACGCAGATCCAGCGCCTTCTTCTGCGCCTCGAACTGATCGTTGAGTGCCTCGACTTCTTTCGCGTCGGCCTCATCTTCCAGTGCGAGCTGCCAGTATTGGCCGCGCGAGAGGGTTGCCAGAAGGTCAACAGTGATCTCGGAACCCGGCTTGACGCCTTTGGGACCCTTGACCGCCGTCTTGCCGATGATCAGCGAGCGCAGACGTGCGTAGATGTTCCGCTCGAGAATGACGAGTTCGTCGTCACGGTCGCGGGCCAGACGCTCGACTTCTTCACGCTCGATCTGCAGCGCACGTTCGTCTTTGTCCACACCATGACGGTTGAAGACGCGGACTTCCACGATGGTCCCATAGGCACCCGGCGGCAGACGCAGCGAAGTATCGCGCACGTCGGACGCTTTCTCACCGAAGATGGCGCGGAGGAGTTTCTCTTCCGGCGTCATCGGGCTCTCGCCCTTCGGCGTGATCTTACCCACAAGAATATCACCCGGGCCGACTTCGGCACCGATATAGACGATACCGGCTTCGTCGAGGTTGCGCAGGGCTTCCTCACCGACGTTCGGGATATCGCGGGTGATTTCTTCCGGACCAAGCTTCGTATCACGCGCCGCGACTTCGTATTCATCGATATGGATCGAGGTGAACACGTCGTCTTTGTGGATACGCTCGGAGATCAGGATCGAGTCTTCGTAGTTGTAGCCATTCCACGGCATGAAGGCCACGACCACGTTCCGGCCAATGGCCAGATCGCCGTGATCGGTGGAGGGACCGTCAGCAATGACCTGACCCTTCACGACCGCTTCGCCCACTTTCACCAGCGGGCGCTGGTTGATGGTCGAGGACTGGTTCGAACGCTTGAACTTGCGCAGACGGTAGATGTCGACGCCCGGATCGCCCGGCTCGAGGTCTTCGGTCGCACGGATAACGATACGCGCCGCATCGACCTGGTCGATGATGCCCGAACGGTCCGCCGAGATCGCAGCCCCCGAATCGCGTGCCACGGTCGCTTCCATACCGGTGCCCACGAAGGGTGCCTCGGCACGGATCAACGGCACGGCCTGACGTTGCATGTTCGCCCCCATCAGAGCGCGGTTGGCGTCGTCGTTTTCAAGGAACGGAATCAGTGCCGCACCGACCGAAACCAGCTGTTTCGGCGAAACGTCGATCAGGTCGACGGCTTCGTTCGGGTTGAGCATGAATTCGCCCGACTGACGGGTCGAAACGAGTTCGTTCTTGAAGCGCCCTTCCTCGTCGAGGTCGGCGTTGGCCTGAGCCACGGTGTGGCGCATCTCTTCGGTCGCCGACATATAGACCACGTCATCCGTGACCTTGCCGCCTTCAACCTTGCGATACGGGGTTTCGATGAAACCGTATTTGTTCACACGGGCGAAGGTTGCGAGCGAGTTGATCAGACCGATGTTCTGACCTTCCGGCGTCTCAATGGGACACATCCGGCCATAGTGGGTCGGGTGAACGTCGCGCACCTCGAAGCCTGCACGTTCGCGCGTCAGACCGCCCGGGCCGAGGGCCGAGAGACGACGCTTGTGCGTGACTTCCGAAAGCGGGTTGGTCTGGTCCATGAACTGCGACAGCTGCGAGGAGCCGAAGAATTCACGCACCGCTGCCGCTGCCGGTTTCGCGTTGATCAGATCCTGCGGCATGACCGTATCGATCTCGACCGAGGACATGCGTTCCTTGATCGCGCGTTCCATGCGCAGCAGACCGACGCGATACTGGTTTTCCATCAGCTCGCCGACAGACCGCACACGACGGTTACCGAGGTGGTCGATATCGTCGATCTCGCCTTTACCGTCGCGCAGCTCCACCAGACCCTTGATGCAGGCCACGATGTCTTCGTGACGCAGCGTGCGCTGGGTGTCCGGCGCATCAAGGTCGAGGCGCATGTTCATCTTCACGCGGCCAACAGCCGAGAGATCGTAGCGCTCACTATCGAAGAACATCGAATCGAAGAGATTCGACGCGGCTTCGACAGTCGGCGGCTCGCCCGGACGCATGACGCGATAGATATCCATGAGCGCGCCGTCGCGGCCCATGTTCTTGTCTGCGGCCAGCGTGTTGCGGATGTAGGGACCGACGTTGATGTTATCGATATCCAGCACCGGAATCTCGGTGATGCCGTTATCGATCAGCGTCTTGATCGACCCGCCCACGAGGTCGCCGTCACGGTCGTATTCTGCGGTCAGCTCGTCGCCTGCCTCGATATAGATGAAGCCGGTCTGGTCGTTGACGATGTCCTTCGCGCAGAAGCGGCCCAGAATGTGATCGAAAGGCACGAGCAGGTCGGTGACTTGACCTTCGTCCTTGATCTTCTTGACCATGCGCGGGGTCATCTTGTCGCCCGCTTTGCAGATAACCTCGCCCGAGTCCGCATCGACCAGATCGAAGGTCGGACGGGTTCCGCGAACGCGGTCGGGGAAGAACTTGGTGACCCAGCCCTGACGCCCCTTGGAGGTGTAGGAGACCGTGTCGTAATAGGCATCCATGATGCCTTCCTGATCCATGCCGAGCGCATAGAGCAGCGTCGTCACCGGAAGCTTCCGGCGGCGGTCGATCCGTGCGAACACGAGATCCTTGGCGTCGAATTCGAAGTCGAGCCACGAGCCGCGATAGGGAATGATGCGGCAGGCGAAAAGCAGCTTACCCGAGGAGTGCGTCTTGCCGCGGTCATGGTCGAAGAATACGCCCGGCGAACGGTGCATCTGGCTGACGATCACGCGCTCGGTGCCGTTCACGATGAACGTCCCGTTCTTGGTCATCAGGGGCATATCGCCCATGAACACGTCCTGTTCCTTGATGTCCTTCACGGAACGCGCACCGGTGTTCTCGTCGACATCGAACACGATGAGGCGCAGAGTGACCTTCAGCGGGGCGCTATAGGTCATATCGCGCTGCTGGCATTCCTCAACGTCGTATTTCGGCTTTTCGAGCTCGTATTTCACGAACTCCAGAATAGCGTTGTCATTGAAATCTTTGATCGGGAAGACCGATTGGAAGACCCCTTTGATGCCTTCGCCATCCAGATGACCTTCCCCTTCGCCGGAGCGCAGGAACAGGTCGTAGGATGCCTTTTGAACCTCGATGAGGTTCGGCATTTCGAGGACTTCGCGGATCTTACCATAGTAGCGGCGAATGCGCTTTTGACCAACGTAAGCTTGAGCCATGCTCGTCGTCACCTTTCGTCTTTTCGCGTGCGGCACTATGTCGGGGCCCATGGTGCGCGCCTGGCGATAAGGGGGGCGGCTCCATACCTGCCGACCGTCCCACCGGTCAGCTCCCGAGCCGCGAACGCCGCCTTGGAGAGCGCTTTATCAAAAAGCCCTCTCCGAGACAGGTTCGGCTGGGCCCGGAAACTCCGGACCCAGCCCAATCTCAAACTCGATGCGTGCGCACCGAACCCAATTACTTGAGTTCGATCTTTGCGCCTGCTTCTTCGAGCTTTTTCTTGATTTCTTCGGCTTCTGCTTTTGCAGCGCCTTCTTTGACTTTACCGCCGGCCTCAACGAGGTCTTTGGCTTCTTTCAGGCCGAGGCCGGTGATGCCGCGGACTTCTTTGATGACGTTGATTTTCTTGTCGCCTGCATCGACGAGGATCACGTCGAATTCGGTTTTCTCTTCAGCTGCTTCAGCAGCTGCTGCCGGGCCAGCCATCATGACGGCGCCACCGGCTGCCGGCTCGATGCCGTACTCGTCTTTCAGGATGGTTTTCAGCTCTTGTGCTTCCAGCAGCGTGAGAGCAACGATTTCTTCGGCGAGTTTTTTCAGATCAGCCATTTTACTCAGTTCCTAAGATTAGGGTTTGGTTTCCAACGTCGGACTTCAAGCCACGACGAAGGCCATAACAGTTTGCTTACGCAGCTTTCTCTTCGATGGTCGAGAGAATGCCCGCGATGTTCGAAGCAGGCGCGCCAATGGCACCGGCGATGTTCGAAGCGGGTGCACCCAGGCACGAAACGATCTGAGCGATAAGCTCTTCACGCGACGGCATGGCTGCCACGGCTTTAACACCGGCGACGTCAAGTGCATCATTCCCCATTGCGCCGCCGAGGATCGAGAGTTTCTCGTTCTTCTTGGCGTATTCCACGACCACTTTCGCCGCAGCGACCGGATCTTCGGAATAGGAGAGCACCGTCATGCCCGTGAGGTACTGAGCGATGCTTTCGCACGGCTTGTCCGCAAGGGCGATCTTGGCGAGCTTGTTCTTGGCAACGCGCACAGACCCGCCCGCTTCACGCATTTTCGCGCGCAGGTCCTGCATTTCAGCAACCGTCAGGCCTTCGTAGTGGGCAACCACCACGACGCCAGAGCTTTCGAAGATCTGGCCGAGTTCCTCGACCACTTTCTCTTTCTGGGCTCTATCCACAGTTACACTCCAAGTTGGGAGGTTTGACCCTCCGGCTCATTTTGCCGGGGCACTTGCCCCGACTCGGGGTCCGCAACGGTCCGTCCAAGATCACCTTTGGGGCTTCATGCAAAGCACCTAGGAAATCTGTCCTTCCCGCCTCAGGCAGGATTTACCAGGCTCGCGCCTCACCCACCGTCTCGGACGAATCGTTCCACCTTGACCAAGCGGTCAGCGGTGCAACAGGCTGCGTTCCTACACCTGAACGCAGCTTTTGTGAAGCCTTAATTTCTCAGCTCACGGATGTTTTCAAATAGAAAGGGCGGCCCGAGGACCGCCCTTCCCTATCCGATGCAACCCGGGCTTAGTTGCCGGTTGCCGAAGCGAGGTCTACCGATACGCCCGGACCCATGGTCGAGGAGATCGAGACTTTCTTCATGTAGTTGCCTTTGGCGCCCGCGGGCTTCGCTTTGGCAACTGCCTCGACGAATGCACGAACGTTCTGGACCAGTTGCTCTTCGGTGAAGGAGATCTTGCCGATACCGCCGTGGATTACACCGGCTTTCTCGACTTTGAACTGGACTTCGCCGCCCTTGGCTGCTTCCACGGCCGCTTTCACGTCCATGGTCACGGTGCCGACTTTGGGGTTCGGCATGAGGTTGCGCGGGCCGAGGATCTTGCCCAGACGACCGACGATCGGCATCATATCCGGGGTCGCGATGCAGCGATCGAATTCGATCTTGCCCGACTGGATGGTTTCCATCAGGTCTTCTGCGCCAACGATATCCGCGCCAGCTGCTTTGGCTTCGTCGGCTTTCGGGCCGCGAGCGAAGACAGCAACACGGACCGTTTTACCGGTGCCGTTCGGCAGCGAGACCACGCCGCGGACCATCTGGTCTGCGTGACGCGGGTCAACGCCGAGGTTCAGAGCGATTTCGAGCGTCTCGTCGAATTTCGCTTTTGCATTGGCTTTCACCAGTGCAACGGCGTCTTCAACCGAGATCAGTTCTTTGCCTGCGAATGCTTCGCGAGCGGCTTTGGTGCGTTTACCGAGCTTTGCCATGACTTAGCCTTTCACCTCGATACCGATCGACTTCGCGGAGCCGAGGATGATGTTCATCGCGCCTTCGATGTCGTTGGCGTTCAGATCAGACATTTTTGCTTCAGCAATCGCGCGCACTTGTGCGGCGGTGATGGTGCCAGCAACTTCACGACCCGGTGCAACCGAACCCTTCGGGCGGTTACGCTTGCCAACCGGCTTCAGGCCAGCGGCTTGCTTGATGAAGAAGGACGCAGTCGGTTGTTTCACTTCGAAGGTGAACGACTTGTCGGCATAGTAGGTGATGACCGTCGGGATCTTCGCCTGCTTGTCCATTTCCTGCGTCTTGGCGTTGAACGCCTTGCAGAATTCCATGATGTTGATGCCGCGCTGACCCAGTGCCGGGCCGACGGGCGGGGACGGGTTCGCGGAACCCGCTGCGATTTGCAGCTTCAGCTGCCCAATCACTTTCTTAGCCATTTGGCTTCTCCTTCATCACTCTGCCCCACGGGGGCAAGTTTAGTGGTCGCGGCGCGGGCTCATTCCCGACACCTCCCACATCCCTCAGGCGATTTTCTGCACCTGAGTGAATTCCAGTTCGACCGGGGTCGGACGACCGAAGATCGAGACCGTCACCTTCAGGCGGCTCGCAGCGTCGTCAACTTCCTCGACCATACCCGAGAAGCCCTCGAAGGGCCCGTCGGTCACATTCACATTCTCGCCCACCTCGAAGGTGATCAGGCTGCGCGGCTCGGCCTTCTCGGAAGAGGCACTGCCACCACGGTTCAGCATCCGGTCCACCTCGGCGTCCGACATCGGCATCGGCTTACCCTGATGACCGAGGAACCCGGTCACCCGGTTGGTCGAGTTGATCAGGTGGTAGCCCTGATCCGTCATATCCATACGCACGAGCACATAGCCCGGCATGAAGCGGCGCTCGGAGGTGACTTTCTTGCCACGGCGCACTTCGATCACTTCTTCGGTCGGAACGAGGACTTCCTCGATCTCTTCCTCAAGGCCCTTCTCGACAACAGACTGCCGGATCTGCTCGGCAACCTTCTTCTCGAAATTCGAGAGAACCATTACCGAATACCAACGCTTCGCCATGCTCGAGCCTGCCTTTTCCTTAACCGGCGCTTCGAACGCCGCGAATTCCCATTTTGCCCTGCCCCAGCCAACTGGCCCAGACGCGACACCGAAACAAAACGAGCGCGCACGATCCGAATCGATGCACGCCCTTTTCCGGAGAGTCATGCTCCCATACAGACGCTACGGGAGCTTTTCAACCCCATAGCGCCCGGAGTGGAGGATCAGCCGATCAGCTGACCGACACCAAGCCGGATCACGAAATCCACGCCCGAGAAGAACAACGCGGTCAGCGCCGTCAGCACGAGCACCATGACCGAAGTCAGCACCACTTCACGACGCGAAGGCCACGAAATCTTGGCCGTTTCAGAACGCACTTGCTGCAAGAACCGAAGGGGATTTGCCATTATGCCATCTTCCTCTAGTCGCCCGAAACAGGCGGGCTACATTCACGCGTCGCTACGTTCCCGTAGCGCCGACCGTCACCAGCCTGCCTACATGAGCGCTTCATCGAAGGAAAGGACTGGCAGGGGCAGAGGGACTCGAACCCGCGACCCTCGGTTTTGGAGACCGATGCTCTACCAACTGAGCTATACCCCTAGGCCGTGAGCGGGAGATACAGACCCGCAGAGAGGAAAGCAAGGGGGTATTTCAAGGTTTTCGACCAATCCCCGAAATTCTTTTTCCCGCAGGTCCCGCCTTCGCCAAGCGCCTCGGAAAAAACACTAATCCCCTGCCCGTTCGCATCAGCAGGGCGGGCAAAGCAAAAGGGCGGCCTGTTGGCCGCCCTTCCGTAGATCACATGATCCGCGTGGGATTATGCGAGGATTTTCGACACAACGCCTGCACCAACGGTACGGCCACCTTCGCGGATTGCGAAGCGCAGACCATCTTCCATGGCGATCGGGGCGATCAGTTCGACTTCGAACTTCAGGTTGTCGCCCGGCATAACCATCTCGGTGCCTTCCGGCAGCGTAACGGTCCCGGTGACGTCCGTGGTACGGAAGTAGAACTGCGGACGGTAGTTCGCGAAGAACGGCGTGTGACGGCCACCTTCCTCTTTGGTGAGGATATAGGCTTCTGCTTCGAACTTGGTGTGCGGCTTGACCGAACCCGGCTTGCACAGAACCTGACCACGCTCAACGCCTTCACGGTCAATACCGCGCAGCAGGGCGCCGATGTTGTCGCCTGCTTCACCACGATCCAGCAGCTTGCGGAACATTTCCACACCGGTGCAGGTCGTTTTCTTGGTGTCGCGGATACCGACGATTTCGAGTTCGTCGCCAACGTTGATCACGCCGCGCTCGACACGACCGGTCACAACGGTACCACGGCCCGAGATCGAGAACACGTCTTCGATCGGCATCAGGAAGGGCTGGTCAACAGCACGTGCCGGGGTCGGGATGAAGTCGTCAACGGCTGCGATGAGCGCGCGGATCGAGTTCTCGCCGATTTCCGGATCGCGGCCTTCGAGGGCTGCAAGTGCCGAACCTTTGACGATCGGAATATCGTCGCCGGGGTAGTCGTAGGACGACAGAAGCTCGCGGACTTCCATCTCGACCAGATCCAGCAGCTCTTCGTCGTCAACCTGGTCAACCTTGTTCAGGTAAACAACCATGGTCGGGATGCCGACCTGACGGCCGAGCAGGATGTGCTCGCGGGTCTGCGGCATCGGGCCGTCAGCTGCGTTCACAACGAGGATCGCGCCGTCCATCTGTGCCGCACCGGTGATCATGTTCTTAACATAGTCAGCGTGGCCGGGGCAGTCGACGTGCGCGTAGTGGCGGTTTTCCGACTCATACTCGACGTGTGCGGTCGAGATGGTGATGCCGCGTGCTTTTTCTTCCGGTGCGCCGTCGATCTGGTCGTAGGCCTTGAAGTCACCGAAATACTTGGTGATTGCTGCGGTCAGCGTGGTTTTGCCGTGGTCAACGTGGCCGATCGTGCCGATGTTAACGTGCGGTTTGTTACGTTCAAACTTTGCCTTTGCCATCTCGCGGGACGCCTCTGGTTTGGGGGGCCGTCTGAAGGCCCGTGACAATATCGCGGGCTAGATATTTCCCTACAGCAGAAAAATCAAGCGCGATAAGCAGATTCCCGTCGCTTTCACCGATAGTTTTCCTGCGCCTGAATGGGCGCGGATACCGAGTCAGGGCAGCGCTTGGAGAGCGGGCGCGACAAAAGCGCGCGGGCGGGCGCGGACGCATAGGCGTAAACGCCACCAATTTGGCCATCGCTGCCTGATCTTTGAGCATAATGGCCAAAAATACCCCGTAAATGGCAGCTTTCCGCGTAGCAGCCGCGCCACACACCCACTCAGCAGGAACCCGACCCGCTGACTTTTGGTAGGTCCCGACATAGACTCGTTACATGTGACACTGCAGGAGGCCATCATGTCATTCGTCGGAACACTCGCCAAGGTAACGCTCGGGATCGCCCAAGCGAAAGGCGGCTCGAACCTTGCCCGTGCGGCCAGAGGCGAGTTGGGCGGATCGGGTGGTCTTTTGAACGGCGATGCGCAGGGCGATTTCGAAGAGCGCCTCGCCGCATTGCTGGGTGGCAAAATAAACCACCTCTACCAGTTCAGTGGCTATAGCATGGGTGCCATGCTGGAGCGGCTCGGGCGGAGCGCCTCGCTGGTGCGCCACCGCTCCAGCTCGGCCGGAAGCGGCGGCATGTCCGACGCGATCTCGCAACTCGCGCGTGACATGTGCGGCAAGCGCGGCGGTCTGGGCAAGCTTCTCGAGCAGCTCTCCGAGACCACCAGTAGTGAATGCCTTGGCAAGACGCCCGCGCAGCGCGTGACGTCCGAACGTTCCTTTGGCGAGGAACTGAACGCGGCCTTCGCAAGCGGCTCGGAACCGTGGAAAAAGCCTTCGCCCGCCCAGAATGTTGCCGCCGCCGTTCTGGTGAAGGCATTGCTGCAAGCCGCCAAGGCCGACGAGGTGATCGACCAGCCCGAGCGCGACAAGCTTTTGGCCAAGCTCGACGGCATGCATGGCGACGAGCGGGCCTTCGTGAAACATATCCTCGAAGCGCTGATCGACATCGAGCGCCTGAGCCTGAAGGTGCCCTCGGGCCTTGAGCCGCAGGCCTACGCGATGTCGGTCATGGCCATCGACCCCGACCAGCCGAAAGACATCGCCTATCTCGAAGCGTTTGCAGATGCGCTCGGCCTGCCCGAGGCGGTCATCGAAAAGGTCCATAAAGAGCTGGGCGTAGCCCCCCTTCTGGTTGCGGCCTGAAGAGCCGACCGATACGACAAATAAAAAGGCGGCCCGAAAGGCCGCCTTTTCCACATCCATCCGAGACATGTCCTCAGTTGAACTTGTTGTCGCGCGGGAAGCCGCGCGGGGCCATACGGCCCGCGGTTGCCCGCTTGGCTGCCCATTCCGAAAGATCGCTCTCGCTCCGTGTGCGCCCCGCCGGATCCTTCCAGCTCAGACCGTCGGCTGCGTTGAATGTGCGGATATCGGACAGGCCGCCATCCTTGTATTTCTGCAGCCGCACGCCCTTGCCCTTGGACATCTCGGGCAGCTCGTCGATCGGGAAGACTAGCACCTTGCGATTCTCGCCCACCACGGCAACCATATCGCCTTCGACAAGCTTACAGGCCGCAGTCTGATCGGGTGCCTTGACATTGAGCACCTGCTTGCCGCTCTTGGTCTGGGCAATCAGTTCTTCGGCAGGACAGATGAACCCGTCCCCTGCCGATGAGGCCAGCAGATATTTCTCGCCCTCTTTCGGCACCAGAACATGGGTAATCTCCACCTCGTTCGGGATGTCTGCCATCAGGCGGACAGGCTCGCCCATACCCCGCCCGCCGGGGAGATTGGCCCCCAGCACGGTATAGGCGCGGCCATTGGCCCCCAGCATAACGATCCGGTCGGTGGTCTCGGCATGGAGCGCGAAGCGCGGCCCGTCACCGTCCTTGAACTTCACCTCCGCATCAAGGGCGTTATGCCCCTTCATGGCGCGGATCCAGCCCATCTTGGACAGGATCACGGTGATCGGCTCGCGCTCGATCATCGCCTCGATCGGCACCTCCTCGACCTCGCCTGCCGCGCCGAAATGGGTGCGGCGCGCGCCGATCGCAGTGCCTTTGCCGAAGAGCTTGCGCATGTCCTTCAGTTCGGTGCCGATGGCTTTCCACTGCAACTTCTCGGAGCCCAGCAGTTCCTCGAGCCCCGCCCGTTCGGCCAGAAGGTTGTCGCGTTCCTGCCGCAGCTCCATCTCCTCGAGACGACGCAAGGACCGCAGGCGCATGTTCAGGATCGCCTCGGCCTGCACTTCCGTCAGGAACACCGCTTCTCCATCGGTCACGGCCCAGTTCTCGCGCATGAGCGCGGGCTTGGCCTCGTCCTCGGTGCGGATGATCTCGATCACACGGTCGAGGTTGAGATAGGCGATGATATAGCCGTTGAGCACCTCGAGCCGGTGCGCGATCTTGTCCAGACGATGCTGGCTGCGGCGGCAGAGCACATCGCGGCGATGGTCCAGAAACGCCCGCAGCACTTCCTTGAGCGAGCAGACCTTGGGCACCCGCCCGTCGATCAGCACGTTCATGTTCATCGAGAACCGGACCTCGAGATCCGAGTTCCGGAACAGCATCCCCATCAGCATCTCGGGCGCGACGGTCTTGGTCTTGGGCTCCAGAACGATGCGGATATCCTCGGCGGATTCGTCGCGCACATCGGCCAGCGCCGGCACTTTCTTGGTCTGGATGACTTCGGCCAGACGCTCGATGAGCTTGGATTTCTGCACCTGATAGGGGATCTCGGTAACGATCACCTGCCATTGGCCACGGCCAAGATCCTCGACCTCCCATTTGGCCCGCAGCCGGAACGCGCCGCGCCCCGTGCGATAGGCGGTCAGGATATGCTCCTTGGGCTCGACGATCACGCCGCCCGTCGGAAAATCCGGCCCCGGAATGTAATCGACCAGCCGGTCATCCTCGATATCCGGCTTGCGGATCATCTCGAGGCAGGCATCGACCAGTTCGTCGAGATTATGCGGAGGGATATTGGTTGCCATCCCCACGGCAATCCCCGAGGCGCCATTGGCCAGCAGGTTCGGGAAGGCGGCGGGCAGGACCACCGGCTCTTCCAGCGTGCCATCGTAATTGGGACGGAAATCGACCGCGTTCTCGGCCAGCCCTTCAAGAAGGCTTTCCGAGGGCTTGGCCATCCGCGCTTCCGTATAGCGCGAGGCAGCGGGGTTATCGCCATCGATATTGCCGAAGTTCCCCTGGCCATCGACAAGCGGGTAGCGCATGGCAAAATCCTGCGCCAGACGCGCCATCGCATCATAGATCGCCGCATCGCCATGGGGGTGATAGTTGCCCATCACGTCACCGGAAATCTTCGCCGATTTCCGGAACCCTCCGGTGGAGGACAGTTTCAGTTCGCGCATCGCATACAGAATGCGGCGATGCACGGGTTTCAGCCCGTCTCGTGCATCGGGCAGCGCCCGGTGCATGATCGTGGACAGCGCATAGGTCAGATACCGGTCGCCGATTGCACGGCTTAACGGCTCGGAGGACAGCGCCGAAGGAATCTCATCATCATGCTCGCTCATGGGAAAAATCTCTAAAGCGGTGATGACCTCCGGTCCAGCAGCAAATTTTCGCCGATGCGGAACCGACGGTGGGTTGACGCGTTGCTCCCCCGAACAGCTTCACGGGCACGTTATTCTCGCCGAGGGTAGATAACCCTCTGGCGAAAGGGGGAAATTCTTATGTTGAAACTCGTCGTCAACACGTTGGTCGCATTTTTTCTGGTGCTTGTCATTTTTGGTCGTGACGACGATCCGGCCGCACCACAACCCGTGCTACAGGCCAGCGCAAGCGACAGCCAGACAAACCCCGTGCTGATCCAGAAAGCCGTTGCCACCGAAGAGAGCAACCGCGCGACGCTGATCACGGCCGCTGCGGCGGCAACCCTACCCGATAGCGAATCCCTTGATGCCCCCGCGCCCACCCCACACGCGGCGGTCGCGGCACCGCAAGAGCCCGCCATCACCCGCACCTTCCCGAAAGTGACCAACGCCTCCGCCCTGCGCAGCTCGCCGCAATACCGCAGCGCCGAGCCCGAGACCGCCGCTGCACCTGCCGGTGCCCTCTGGCGGGTGACCGCGGCCGCGCTGAACGTGCGCTCGGGTCCCGCGACCTCCTATCAGCGCGTGGATGGCGTCACGCGCGGCGAGGAAGTCCTGATCGTGGCGCAAAAAGGGAATTGGGCGCATATTCGGATCGAGGGTGACGGCGTCAATGGCTGGGTCTCCAAGAAATTCCTGAGCCCCTCGAACTGATATCCCGACCATTTCCTACTCCCCCGACCCGCTCCGCAAGCCGCAGATACTCTCTGCGGCTTTCTCTTGCGCCATGCCTCCCCAGTCCCTACTCCTTAGCTTCCAAGGGAGACACGCAATGACAAAGACAATCCTCATCACCGGCTGCTCGTCCGGTATCGGCTATGACGCCGCGCACGGGCTGACAGCCGCGGGCTGGAAGGTCATCGCCAGCGCGCGCAAAACCGAGGATTGCGAAAGATTGCGTCAGGAAGGTCTGAGCTGCGTGCAGATGGACATGGCCGACCCCGCCTCCATCGACGCCGGCTTCGCACAGGCGATGGAACTGACCGGCGGACGGCTCGACGCGCTCTATAATAATGCAGCCTTCGCCTGCCCCGGCGCGGCCGAGGACCTGCCCGCGGGCGCCCTGCGCGAAATCTTCGAAACCAATCTCTTCGGCCTGCACGATCTGACCTGCCGCGCCATAAAGGTGATGCGCCAGCAGGGGAGCAATGGCGAAGGCCGGATCCTGCAATGCTCCTCCGTGCTGGGGCTGGTCGGGGTGCGCTGGCGCGCGGCCTATGTCTCGACGAAATTCGCCCTTGAAGGCCTCACCGATGTCATGCGGCAGGAAATGAGGGATACGGGGATCAAATTCATCCTGATCGAGCCGGGCCCGATCACTTCGCGCATCCGCGCCAATTCCATCCCGCATTTCGAGCGCTGGATCAACTGGCGTGCCTCGCCCCGACGCGCGCAATACGAGGCGAGCCTGCTCAAGCGCCTCTACGAGCCGAAAAAGGACCCCGACCGGTTCGAGCTCCCTGCATCGGCCGTGACCGCAAAAATCCTGCAGGCGCTCGAGGCCCCCCGCCCCCGCGCACGCTACGCGATCACTGTCCCGACCCACATCATGGCAATTGCACGGCGCATTCTACCGGTTAACGCTCTGGACTGGCTTGCAAGCAAGGGCTGATCTCTCGTATAGATTCGCTACGGATTTGATCAAAAAGAGGCACTTTATGGTCGTTCTGAATAAAATATACACACGCACGGGTGATGATGGCGAAACAGCGCTCGTTGATGGACAACGTGTTGCCAAATCATCGGCCCGCGTGAACTGCTACGGCACGGTCGACGAACTGAACGCCGTTCTGGGCCTTGCGCGGCTGCATGCAGAGGGCGGGCTTGAGACGCAGATTGCCCGCATCCAGAATGATCTCTTCGATCTGGGCGCCGATCTGGCCCGCCCTCACCCCGAGCTGGACAACGAGGCGGGATATGAGGTTTTGCGCATTACGGCCCAGCAGACCGACAGGTTGGAGACCGAAATCGACGCGATGACCGCAGTGCTGGAGCCACTCAAGAGCTTTATCCTGCCCGGAGGCACGGCCTGCGCTGCACATCTCCATCACGCACGCACCGTCGCGCGCCGCGCAGAACGCGAAGCCGTGGCCCTGATGGCAGAGGCCACGCTCACCCCTGATTGCCTCAAATATCTCAACCGGCTTTCGGACTGGCTCTTCGCGGCATCGCGCATGGCCAATGATGAGGGGCGCGCAGATATCCTCTGGGTTCCTGGCGCCAACCGGTGAAACATGCCGCGGAGAGGCCATGGTCAACCCATGCCGCAGCGAAGCTCTGGGGGGTCGGTTTTCCCCTGTTTCTCTGTATCACCGCGTTGTAACACTACCCATGAAACTCCACGAAGCCCCGCAAGGGATTATTAAATAAAGGGAGCACCACGCTTATGAAGGTCCTCGTACCCGTCAAGCGCGTGATTGATTATAACGTGAAAGTCCGCGTGAAGGCGGATGGGAGCGGTGTCGATCTTGCGAATGTGAAAATGTCGATGAACCCGTTCGACGAGATTGCCGTGGAAGAGGCGATCCGTCTGAAGGAGAAGGGCGCGGTCTCGGAGATCGTGGTGGTCTCCGTGGGCGTGAAGCAGGCGCAGGACACGCTACGCACGGCGCTGGCGATGGGGGCGGATCGCGCGATCCTCGTGGAAGCGGCCGATGACGTGCATACCGACATCGAGCCGCTGGCCGTAGCCAAGATCCTTGCCAAGGTGGTGGCCGAAGAGGCCCCGGGTCTGGTGATCGCCGGCAAGCAGGCCATCGATAACGACATGAACGCGACGGGCCAGATGCTCTCGGCCCTGCTGGGCTGGTCTCAGGCGACCTTTGCGTCGTCGGTGGAGATCACCGGTGACGAAGCACAGGTCACGCGCGAGGTCGATGGCGGGTTGCAGACCATCAAGGTCAAGCTGCCGGCGATCATCACTGCCGATCTGCGCCTGAACGAGCCGCGCTATGCCTCGCTGCCCAACATCATGAAAGCCAAGAAAAAACCGCTCGAGGCAAAGACCGCCGCCGATTACGGCGTCGATGTTGCCCCGCGTCTGGAGATCGTGAAGACCGCCGAGCCTGCGGGCCGTGCGGCGGGCGTCAAGGTCGGGTCGGTTGACGAGCTGGTGGCGAAACTCAAAGAAGCGGGAGCTCTGTGATGGCTGTTCTTCTGATCGCGGAAATCGCGGGTAAAGAGGTTGCGCTCGACGCGACCGCCAAAGCGCTGACGGCCTCTGCGGCTCTGGGCGAAGTGACTGTTCTCGTGGCGGGTTCCGGCGTGGACGCGGCCCCTGTGGCGGGCCTGTCGGGCGTGGCGAAAGTGCTCAATGTCGATGATGCGGCCTATGCCCATGGTCTGGCCGAGCCGCTGGCTGATCTGGTCGTCAGCATGGCGGGCGGGTTCAGCCATATCGTGGCGCCCTCGACCGCCTCGGCCAAGAACGTGCTGCCGCGTGTGGCCGCCCTTCTGGATGTGATGGTGATCTCGGATGTGACGGCGGTGGTTGACGCCGACACCTTCGAGCGCCCCGTCTATGCGGGCAATGCCATCCAGACGGTGAAATCGAAAGACGCGACCAAGGTGCTGACCGTGCGCACGGCCTCGTTTGACGCAGTCGCAGCCGGTGGCGCGGCGCCGGTCGAGGCAGGTCAAGCCGCTGGCGACAAGGGCCTGTCGTCTTGGGTCGAGGACCGCGTGGCGGCCTCGGACCGCCCCGAACTGACAAGCGCCAAGATCGTCGTCTCGGGTGGCCGTGGCGTGGGTTCGGAAGAGGACTTCGCCATCATCTCAACGCTGGCGGACAAGCTGGGGGCGGCTGTTGGCGCCTCGCGCGCGGCCGTCGACTCGGGCTTTGCCCCCAACGACTGGCAGGTGGGCCAGACCGGCAAGGTCGTGGCCCCCGATCTCTACATCGCCTGCGGCATCTCGGGCGCGATCCAGCACCTTGCCGGCATGAAGGATTCCAAGGTGATCGTCGCGATCAACAAGGATGAGGAAGCCCCGATCTTCCAGATCGCCGATTACGGCCTCGTGGCAGATCTCTTCGCCGCCGTGCCGGAATTGACCTCCAAGGTCTGAGACAAGAAAGGGGGCCGAAAGGCCCCCTTTTGACTGCGCCGGTCAGTGCCTGCGCTTAGATCATTTTTGCCAGAACCGGCGCCAGAGCCTCGGCAATCTCTTCATGCACAAGCGGGCCAGGCATCGTCAGAGCCGCGGGCTCTTCCATAGCTGCAAAATGCATACCTTCCGTGCCAGACCGCCGCGCTTTCATCGACGGTTCGATCGCCACGACCACATCTGCACGACCGCGTATCTGATCCAGCATCTCGGGTGAGACCAGCAGCGGCTCCGGTCCAAGCGAGTCCCCTTGCGAGGGGTCGGTGTAATCATGCAGCGACAGCAGCACCTTACGGCCCGGGATACGGTCCAGAAGCTTGTTCATCCGCGACACCCAAGCCATCTGCAACTCTTGCGCGAGCGCCTCGAAACGGTCCGGCGCACGGCGATGCAGAGCTGTCAGCATATGCCGGGTGAAGTTGAATTCCGTAAAGTCGATATCATTGAAAACCGCGCGCATCAGATTCGACGCCCGCAGGAAGCGATCGTTCCGACGGGGATGCACGGCATAGAAGCGGTTCGACATATTCTGCGCGCCCATCAGCTGGATCACACTCACATGCGACTTCTGAAGGATTTCGCTCATCTGCGGCTCGTGCAAGAACACATCGACCCCCGCATTCAGATAGCCGAAATTCACGACCTGCATGCCGATTTTTTCTTCGACAAGCTCCGGCCATGGATTTTCCACGAACTTGCCGTAGGTTTCGGAGCCGCCGATTGCAGAGACAAAAGGCACATCCAGCCGTCGACGTGGCCCACGGAACAATAGTTTGGATTTCCCGTAACGGCACGGGAAGTAATCTAGGGCGCCCTCGCCCGGATATTCAAAGGCCATCTCCCACCTCAGTCTCAAAATCACCCAAAGGCAGTCTGCAATAAACCCATTACCAAACCACTAAGGTGAAAATTTGGCATAGAGGGTTGACCATAAGCTTTCCCCTTGCGGCGAAAGCCCTCGCCGCCCTACTGTGCAGGTGCAGAAGAGAGAGGGAGATCGCCATGACGATTCAGACAGTTGGCATCGTAGGCGCGGGACAGATGGGCAACGGGATCGCCCATGTTTTCGCGCTTGCCGGATTTGACGTGCTGCTGAACGACATTTCACAGGACGGTCTGGACAAGGGGATCGCCACGATTCGCAAGAATCTCGACCGGCAGGTTTCACGTGAAAAAATTTCCGCCGAGGAGCGTGATGCAGCCCTGTCGCGTGTCACGACGACCCTCACCCTGACCGATCTCGGACCGATGGATCTGATTATCGAGGCCGCGACCGAGCGCGAGTCGGTGAAATCCGCGATTTTCGAGGATCTCGTGCCGCATCTCGCACCGCATACCATCCTGGCCTCGAACACCTCCTCGATCTCCATCACGCGGCTTGCCTCGCGGACCGACCGCCCCGAGAAATTCATGGGCGTGCATTTCATGAACCCGGTGCCGGTGATGCAACTGGTCGAGCTGATCCGCGGCATCGCGACCGATGAAAAGACCTTCAATGCCCTGAAAGAGGTCGTTGATAAACTTGGCAAAACCCATGCCAGTGCCGAGGATTTCCCTGCCTTCATCGTCAACCGTATCCTGATCCCGATGATCAACGAGGCGGTCTATGCGCTCTATGAGGGCGTGGGCAATGTGATCTCCATCGACCAGTCGATGAAGCTCGGTGCCGCCCATCCGATGGGCCCGCTGGAGCTTGCGGATTTCATCGGGCTCGACACCTGTCTGGCGATCATGAATGTGCTGCATGACGGGCTGGCCGATACCAAATACCGCCCCTGTCCGCTTCTGACGAAATATGTCGAGGCCGGCTGGCTCGGCCGGAAATCCGGTCGCGGGTTCTATGATTACCGCGGCGAGACACCCGTCCCGACCCGCTGAACAAAAGCCCGGCTCTGGCCGGGCTTCATTCTTTCAGCGAGAGCACCTCCTCACGCATATCGGCGAGCCATTGGCGCGGAGTCTTCAGCGCATCCGCCATCTCCTCGGGTGATCTGACATGGCCGATGATCGGGCGCTGCGGCTTGTTGAAGGCGGCACGGATCTCGTAAAGAAGCAAAGATTGACGTAGCGTCGCCGATAGCTGGTTCGCGATCTGGTAGAGCCGCGAGTTATGCGTCGGGAAACGGACCGGCAGAACCTGCGCCCTGGACCGTGCGACCATCTTGGCGGTAAACGGGTTCCATTCCTTCTCGACCACCGGCCCGAAAAAGCTCTCGGAGGCCGCCACAGACCCTGCGGGAAATAACACGATACAGCCGCCGCGCTTGAGATGCAGCATTGCATCCGCGCGCATCTTCAGCCCTTCCTCCCGCGCATCCGCCTCATGGGCAAAGGGCACAGGGATCATGAAAGGCGCGATTTCTGGCAGGCCTGTCAGAAGGTTGCGTGTGAGGATCTTGTAATCGGTGCGCACCCGCCCGATCACCTCGGCCAGCACCATCCCATCCACCAGCCCATGCGGATGGTTCGCCACGATCACCAGAGGGCCAGTGGGGGGAATTCGCATGATCTCCGCCTCGGGAGTGGTGACAGTGATCCCCATGACATCGAGCGCCTGCGCCCAGAACGCCTGTCCTTCGGGGATGCCGCGCGCCTCGAACTTGCGGATTATACGCAGGATATGCAGCTTGGCGGTGCCCCATTCGATTGTGCGGATCACCGCGCGTTTGAATGGGTTGGTGAAGGTGCCCGCATAGGACAGACGGCGTTTGTCATAGGGTTTCTGAACGGTCTGGAAACCGTCATCTGTCCGGATATCCTGCGCTGCACTCCCCGAGGACAGGACCGATCTGCCTTTGCCATCATCAGGCGTTTGTAAATCGGTCTGTTGCATCTGGTTCACGACAGGCCTCTTCGTCAGGTGGCGGGGTCAGAACCCCTCGCCGAAATAATCGGCAACCAGTTCCGCAAGAGCCGTCATCAGCGCCTCGGCTTCGGCTCCCGTTGTGGTGACCTCGATGGACGTTCCACGTGAAGCAGCCAGCATGAGAAGCCCCATGATCGAGTCGCCCGACACGCTCATGCCATCTTTGGACACTTCGGCCCGAGCGTCAAATCTTTCAACGATCTCAACGAATTTTGCCGAGGCCCGCGCGTGCAGCCCCTTCTCGTTGATGATCTTAAGCTCCTGATGCGCCATGCATTCCTTCCCTGCTCCCATAGGCAGAGTAACTATTGATATATTTGCGTCCTGCATCAAGTGCTGCCTCCACCGCGGCGTGTACGCCGAGGCTTCTGGACTTCGCAAGCTTGATCAATAGTGGCAAATTCGCACCATAAATGATCTCGCGCTCGCAATTCTCACAGGCTTTCAGGCTGAGATTGGATGGCGAGGCCCCAAACATATCGGTTACGACCACGACCCCGAAACCGCTATCCACCGCATCGGCTGCCGCCCTGATCTCGATCTGTTTTTCGGCCCGATCATGGCCATCCTCGATGGTGATGGCACGGATGCCCTGCTGGGGCCCCACGACATGCTCCACCGCCGCGAGATACTCGCGGGCCAAACCACCATGAGCGACAATCACGATTCCGATCAAGCGCCGTTTCCCGTTCCAGAGGCGGGCAGTTCGAGCCCGCGCCGTTCCAACTCTCTGTGCCGTTTAGACACATGCCAACCGGCCTCTGCAAGAGCACCAGAAACCGATTCCGTAAGGGCAACAGAGCGATGTTTACCCCCAGTACATCCAAAGCCTACAGCCAAATGTGTTTTTCCTTCCTCAACATGGGCAGGCAAAGTGAAAAGAAGAAGCCCCATCACCCTGTCGAAGAATTCACGATAGCGTGGATCATGTGTGACATAGTCCGCCACCGCAGCATCGCGCCCGTCCTTTGGGCGCAGTTCGGGCTGCCAATGCGGGTTGGCCAGAAACCGGCAATCGAACATGATATCGAGCCCTCGCGGCACGCCACGTTTGTAGCTGAAACTATGCACCGATACCGCCAGCCCCGCCGTCTTGCGCTGATCGAACAGCTGGTTGATCTCGGCGCGTGCATCATGGACCGTCATCGCCGAACTGTCGATGAGGATATCGGCACGGGCGCGGATCGGCACCAGAAGGTCGATCTCGCGCAGGATGCCCTCTTCGGGCGCATCATCGGGCGAGAGCGGATGACGCCTGCGCGTTTCGGAATAGCGCCGCTGCAGCACATCGGGCCGCGCATCCATATACAGAACTTCCAGCTGGATCTTCGGCTCCCGCGTCAACCGGTCGATCAGCTCGATAAGGCGCGTCGCGCTGAACTCGCGGTTGCGTACATCGATCCCCAGTGCGATGGGCTGCAATACCGGCCCGTCAAGCACTCTTGGCACCATCGAGAGCGGCAGGTTGTCGATAGTCTCGTAGCCCAGATCCTCCAGTGCCGCGATCACGGTCGACCGCCCTGCCCCGGAGGGGCCGGTGACCAGCACAACGCGCTGGCTCAGATCTTCGGTGTCACATTCGGCGTGGTGGGTCACGCAACTCTCCCGGCTTTGAGATATTGCCAGATTGCTGCATCAAGATGACCATGTTGCAAGCGCAGCACAAGGGGCAGCGACACCCCATAAAGAGAGATATTTCGCAGCGGCGGCAGTCTTTCCGTCTCGGTCCGGTCAAGATCCACAACCAGTGAGATAAAAGCCTCCTCCAGCACATCCGCCGCAAGAATACCCACACCGCGCGCCTCGATCCGCCCGCGGATCGCTGCTGGCGCGCGCGCCAATAAGCCACCATCCCTAAACGTCAGATCGGTGCGGTCATCGGCCACAAGCTGCCCGCCAATGGCCATCAGCTTGAGCGCCAGCGTGGATTTCCCTGTACCGGATGCCCCGAGGATCAACACCGCACGCTGCGCATCGAGCGCGACACAACTGGCGTGCAGGATGTGCCGGACGCTCATGGATCAGAACGGAAGCCCGACCACGAAACGCGCGCCAAGCGGTTCGGAGGTCACATCGGCATCGGTCGGGCGGATATTCTCGGCCCAGATCACGCCGCCATGCGCCTCGACGATCTGCTTGGAAATCGCCAGACCGAGCCCCGAATGATCCCCGAACTGGCCCTCGGGCCGCTGCGAGTAGAAGCGTTTGAAGACCTTCGACAGAGCCTCTTCCGGAATGCCCGGACCGGTATCCTCAACCACCACCAGCACCCGATGATCGCGCCTGCGGGCCCAGACACGCACCGCATCTCCCTCTTCGCTGAAGGAAATGGCATTGCTGATCAGGTTCACGAAGACTTGCGCGAGGCGGCCCTCCAACCCGTTGATCACGATAGGATCGGCGGGCAGATCGATGATGAAATCCACGCCTTTCTGCTTTGCCTGATCGCCCAGATACTGCGCGAGATTATCGACCATATGGATCAGGTCGAAGGGCTCTTCCTCCTCCTTGACCAGCTCGGAATCAAGCCGCGAGGCATTGGAGATATCGGACACCAGACGGTCGAGACGGCGCACGTCGTGGTCGATCACATCGAGAAGCTTCTCGCGGTGCTCTTCCTTCTTCACCATCCGCAGCGAGGCCACGGCAGAGCGCAGGCTCGCCAGCGGATTCTTGATCTCGTGGCTGACATCTGCCGCAAACTGCTCGTTGGCATCGATCCGGTCATAAAGCGCCGTCACCATCCCGCGCAGCGCACCAGACAGACGTCCGATCTCGTCGGGGCGGGCGGACAGATCGGGGATGCGGACCCGCGCGGGACTGACCTTGCGGGCATGGCGCTCGCCGCCGATCTCGGCCGCCGCCGCCAGATCGGAGATAGGGTTGGCGATCGTCGAGGCCAGCACCAGCGACAGACCGATCGAGACGATGATGGCGATGACAAACATCTGCAGCACCTGCTCGCGTTCCACGCGCACCAGATGGTCAATCTCGCCGGCAGCCGAGGTCAGCGCGATAGAGCCCACGATCCGATCGCCCTGGTAAATCCCTGTTGCAACAGAGAAAATCGTAGCGCCGGACGTATCGCGGCGTGTATCCATGCGGGTAACACCGGGACGCAACTCGGCATTGAGATCCTGCGCGATGACCTGCGTGCTGACCTTCGCACCCTCCTCATCGCCATGGATGAGCGAGGACGCCCATCCCCAGCCACGGCTCAGGAGATCGGTCAACAGGGTCGAGCGCGTATCGTCATGTCCGCCGGTCACATCGGCAGGGGGAGCGGTCACCACGTCATCCGAGCTGATCAGCAGGTTACCCGCCGCATCGAAGACATAAAGCGAAGAGCCCGAGGGAAGCTGGATACCCGAAAGCGTATCCACGACATCGATCCCGTCGCCTGCCGCCAGATTGACGGGCGCGGTCTTGGGCAGACGCGCCTCGAACACATCGGCAACCAGCTCGGCCTCGACCACGATCGCATTCTCGCGTTGGACCACAAGGCTGTCACGGAACGGATTGAGATAGAGCACCCCCGCCACGAGAACGACCATGGCCAGAAGATTGAAGATGATGATCTTTCGCGCAAGCGGCGAGCGGTTGAGCGAGATCAGGTTACGTGTCTCGCGGCGTTTGCTCACGCTCTCGTCGACGGCGCCCTTGCCCGCGACCAAGTCCTCGCCCGGATCGACAGCCACCGTATCCCTGTTCCGTTTCCTGGCACTCATTCCAAGGCTCAACCCGATCCGTCCTGCGATACTCATTCTTCGTTATAACGATAGCCGATGCCATACAGCGTCTCGATAGCCGAGAAATCCTCGTCGACGCTGCGCATCTTCTTGCGCAGACGCTTGATATGGCTGTCGATCGTGCGATCATCGACATAGACCTGATCGTCATAGGCCACATCCATCAGCTGATCGCGCGATTTCACGAAACCCGGACGCTGTGCCAGCGCCTGAAGAAGCAGGAACTCGGTGACCGTCAGAGTCACATCCTTACCCTTCCAGCTGACCGAGTGGCGCAGCGGATCCATGACCAGCGCCCCGCGCGTGATCGTCTTGGTCTCTTCGGTCTGCACCGTCTCCACGCGACCCTCCAGCGCATCCTGACGGCGCAGGAGCGCCCGGATACGCTCGACCAGAAGCCGCTGGCTGAAAGGCTTTTTTACATAGTCGTCGGCGCCCATCCGCAGGCCCAGAACCTCGTCGATCTCGTCATCTTTCGAGGTCAGGAAGATCACCGGCATCTGGGTCTTCTGGCGCAGACGCTGCAGCAGGTCCATCCCGTCCATACGCGGCATCTTGATATCAAGAACGGCCATATCGGGCAGGCGTTTATTGAACGCATCCAGCGCCGATTGCCCGTCATTATAGGTCTCCACATCGAACCCTTCGGCCTCGAGAGTCATGGCAACCGAAGTAAGAATATTGCGATCATCATCGACCAAAGCAATCCGCGACATGTGCCTGCACCCTCATTCTTCCGGACGGTTATACTTAATGGCCATCATCGACGCCCCTGCGAGAAGAATCAACACGAAGCTCAATCCCGCAGCAATTCCGCCCTCCATTGCATCCGAAAAGCCTCAATTTAAGATTAACTGCAAAGATTGCGTCCTTCTGTCACATAAGTGATTGCGCTAAAGTGTAAATGATAACGCTAACGGTAGCGCACCCTGTGTTCCCTAAAGATTTCAGCGTGATATATGGTCGATTATCCGGTGCATCTCTGGCACCGAAGGCGATCCGGCCAAGGCCCGGCAGGATCGGGAGGATTCCATTGAACCGCCGCACCACGACGGCATTCGGGAGCAACAGATGATCATCGGACACGTGAACCCGGCACAGCGCCTGGAAGATCAAGGCATTTCTGGACTGGGCAATGTCTATTACAACCTGATCGAGCCGGCGCTCGTCGAAGAAGCGCTGAAACGCAATGAAGGCACGCTTGGCAAAGGCGGCGCATTCTATTGCACCACCGGCGCCCATACCGGCCGTTCGCCCAAAGACAAGTTCGTCGTCCGCACCCCCGAAGTCGAAGACACCATCTGGTGGGAAAACAACGCGCCCATGGAGGAGGACAAGTTCGACCTTCTCCATGCCGATATGCTCGAGCATATGAAAGGCCGCGATTACTTCGTGCAGGATCTCTTCGGCGGTGCCGATCCCGAACACCGTCTCGACGTGCGCGTTGTGACCGAGCTCGCCTGGCACAACCTGTTCATCCGCACCATGCTGCGCCGTCCCGAGCGCTCCGAACTGGACGATTTCATCCCCGAATTCACCATCGTGAACTGCCCCAGCTTCAAGGCCGATCCCGAGCGTCACGGTTGCCGCTCGGAAACGGTCATCGCGCTCAACTTCACCAAGAAGCTGATCCTGATCGCCAATACCCAGTATTCGGGCGAGAACAAGAAGGGCGTCTTCACCCTTCTCAACTATATCCTGCCCGGCAATAACATCATGGCGATGCACTGCTCGGCCAACCATGCCATCGACAACCCCGACGACAGCGCGATCTTCTTCGGCCTGTCGGGCACCGGCAAGACGACGCTTTCGGCAAGCCCCTCGCGCACGCTGATCGGCGATGACGAGCATGGCTGGTCCGACAAGGGCATCTTCAATTTCGAGGGCGGCTGCTACGCAAAGACGATCAATCTCTCGGCCGAGGCCGAGCCGGAGATCTACGCGACCTGCTCCATGTTCGGCACCGTGGTCGAGAACATGACCTTCGACCCCGAGACGCTCGATCTCAATTTCGAAGACAACTCGATCACCGATAACATGCGCTGCGCCTACCCGCTGCATTACATCTCGAATGCCTCGGAAGACTCGGTGGGCGGCAACCCCAAGCATGTGATCATGCTGACCTGCGATGCCTATGGCGTCCTGCCCCCCATCGCGCGCCTGACACCGGCACAGGCCATGTATCACTTCCTGTCGGGCTTCACCTCGAAGACCCCTGGCACCGAGATCGGTGTGGTGGAACCCATCCCGACCTTCTCGACCTGCTTCGGTGCACCCTTCATGCCGCGTCGTCCGGAAGTCTATGGCAAGCTTCTGGCCGAAAAGATCGCCAAGAACGGCGCCTCGTGCTGGCTGGTGAATACCGGCTGGACCGGCGGCAAGTTCGGCGAAGGCAAGCGGATGCCGATCAAGGCCACCCGCGCCCTTCTGGATGCGGCTCTCGACGGCTCGCTCGAGGCGGTCCAGTTCCGCAAGGATCCGAATTTCGGCTTCGACGTTCCGGTTCTGGTCGATGGCGTGGACACCAAACTACTGAACCCGCGCGACACCTGGGCGGATGGCGCTGCCTATGACGCACAGGCCGCCAAGCTGGTGAAGATGTTCTCGGACAATTTCGAGCAATACGTGCCCTATATCGACGACGAAGTGAAAGCCGTCGCGATCGGCTGATCCGACCAGCCCCGCAAAACATCGGAGATCCCGCCATAAAAAGTGGCGGGATCTTTTCATTCTGGGGTTGAATTCCTCTCGGCCAACAATTTCTCAAAACACTTGTTGCCCCAAGGTAAACATCAGGCATTCTTATCTCCACGAGCATTTCACACATTTTGGAGACATAGAATTGCGCCTGAGACATATCAGACATTTTGCGCTCTACGCAGCGCTTGCCCTGCCGGTTCTGACAGCTCCGGTCCATGCGGCCAGCACCTATGCCGAAGTAAGCACGTTTGAAGGCAGCGCATATTGCTATGTAAGCTGCACGGATATAACGCTCACCAATCCCCGCAACTACATCACCTACAACACCTATACAGGCTATGGCAGCCGGGGCGCGGTTGCAGGGCAGGAAACCTCTTCGGTCGCGATTGATGGGTCCACCGGTGCCATTACAAGCAGCACCAGCTACCTCCAAGGCGATATGCCTGTCGAGGAACAGCCCTTTGGGAACTGGTATAGCAATGATGATGTCAGCGACGATCCGACGACCGAGGCCTATGAATACAGTGGCTGGGGCGCCTATGCCGGTGCCAGTATCTATGGAGCTCTGACGGCTTCCGGCAGCGGCTATCTGACCGCCTCCGCCACTTTCAGCGGGGATGTGGCCATGACCTACTACCAGCGCCTGAATTCGACCTATACGGACATCTCGGCCATTGCCGGCCTCACGCTCTACACATCGGATTATCTGTCGGACGGGGCCGAGAGTTTTTCATCGGATAGCGCCAGCTATTATCAGTATCTCGATACCTATTCCTTCTCCGATGACGGGATACTGGCGGATGGCAGCTATGATTTCGGCGATACGTTCAGCTTCGACCTGACCACAACGATCTGGCTTGAAGATGGCGAAACCGCATTTCTGGATCTTTGGACCTATCTCTCTGCTTGGGGAGCAACCACAGCGACATCCACCCTTGCGCTGGCATTCGCAACCACCGAGGGTCTAACCGTCTCCTCCGATAGCGATCTCTTTTCCGCGGTCCCCGCGGTTCCCCTTCCCGCAAGTGCCCTGTTACTTCTATGCGCGATTGCGGGACTGCCTCTATTGCGTCGGCGCGAGAGGACACCCCTTCCCGCAGCCTGATCCGTCTTCGTCAGGGCCGGCTTTCCGGCCCTTTTCCTTTGACGGCCACGGACTAGGTAATATCCGTAACAAGCCCGTGGTGACCTATGCTCTTTGCTTTATTCGCGATTTTAGCCATCGCGCTGATTTTCCTATGGCGGATCACGCGTTTGCCTACCCGTCCCGACCTCTCGCCCGATCATGTCACCACACCCGATGGAACCCGTCTCGGAAAGATGTGGCCGGATCTCGAGACCACGGGGCTTTTGCCCCTGCCCGACGGGATCGAGGCTTTTGCCACGCGGCTCAAGCTCGTCGAGCAGGCCGAGCATAGTCTTGATGTGCAATATTACCTCTGGCGTCCGGATGCCTGCGGCAGCCTGATGTTTAACGCATTACGCCGCGCGGCCGATCGCGGGGTAAAGGTCCGCATCCTGCTCGATGACAATGCGACCAAGCGCATTGATCCGCGCATCGTCTGGATGGACGCCCATCCGCAGGTGGAGGTCAGGCTCTTCAACCCCTTCCCGCTGCGCGGCATGCGGCTTTTGGGCTATGCGATGGATTTCGCCCGCCTCAACCGGCGGATGCACAACAAGGCGCTGGTTGCCGATGGTCGCGCCGCCGTGCTGGGCGGGCGCAATATCGGGGACGAATATTACAACGATCTTGCCCGCATGGGCACATTCATGGATTTCGACGCGCTGGTGATGGGCAAGGCCGCGCAAGAAGCCCGCGAGGAATTCGAGACCTACTGGAATAGCGAGCCCACATGGCCCGCAAGCGCGATCCTGCCGCAGCGGTTACTGAAAGACGAGACCACCGGCGGGACGCAGAATGCCGAATGTCTAACCAGCGAGGGCGCGCAGAAATTCGCGGCCCTTCTGGAGCAAACGCCCACCACCGACGAGCTGGAAGCCGATCGTCCCACCCTGCGTCAGGCAGAGGTCAAGCTCCTCTATGATGCGCCCGAGAAAGTGCTGGGCCGCGCGCGCCGCCGCAATCTCCTGTTTCCCAATATGCATATGGCGATGGGCACGCCGACCAAGAGCTTCGATATCATCTCCCCCTATTTCGTGCCCCGCAATGCGGGCCGCCGGCAGCTGATCAAACTGGCCAAAGCGGGCGTGAAGGTCCGCATCCTCACCAACTCTCTGGCCTCCTCGGACAAGCCGATCGTCCATACGGGTTATGCCGGCCAGCGGCGCAAGCTTCTCTCGGGCGGGGTGGAGATTTTCGAATTCGCCCATGACGAGCATGTCAAGTTCCGCCGCGGGCTGATCGGGCATCACCGCCGCGGGACCTCGCCCTTCGCGCGGACCAAACTGCATGCCAAGATCCTTTCGGTCGATGTCGAGAAGGTCTTTATCGGCACGTTCAATTTCGATCCGCGCTCGCTTCTGCTCAACACCGAGATGGGGATCGTGATCCATGACAAGAAATGGGCGGAAGACCTGCATAAAGGCTTCGAGACCGTCATCCCTGCCGCCGCATGGCAGCTGACGCGCGAACATAAGCGCATCCGCTGGGAGCGGCAGGTTGACGGACAAGGCACCGAGGTCTGGCACCACGAGCCCTATACCTCGTGGTGGCAGAGATCGCTGATCGTGGCAGGATCTCTTCTGCCGATCGAGTGGTTACTTTGACTTCCGCTCGCGCTTGACCTTGCGGGTCTTGGCGCGGGCTTTGGCCTTGAGCGCCCCGATCTTGCGCGGCGCCGAGGTGCCGGGCCGCCCCTTACGCCTTGCGCCGCGACGCGAGCTGGGCAGTTCTGCCCCTTCCAGCTGCAGCAGGTCCAGCAGCAGGCCACCCGTCACCGGCACGGCTTCCACCAGACGCACCAGAACCCGCATGCCAGCGGTGATCTCTATGCCGGTATCAGCGCCGGTCAGGGTCTGGGCCTCGCGGTCGAAATGGAAGAACTCGTTGCCGATGGCACGGATCGGGATCATGCCATCCGCCCCCGTCTCATCGAGCCGGATGAACAGGCCGAACCCCTGCACGCCCGACACGCGCCCCGTAAACTCGTTGCCCACGCGTTCGGACAGATAGGCCGCCAGATAACGGTCGGTCGTGTCGCGCTCGGCCGCCATCGAGCGGCGCTCGGTATCCGAGATCTGCTTGGCCGTCTCTTCCAGATGCTCGACATCCCATTGGCTGAGCCCGTCATCGCCCCATTTATGCCCCGCAATCAATGCGCGATGCACGATCAGGTCCGAATAGCGGCGGATCGGCGAGGTGAAATGCGCATAGGATTTCAGCGCCAGACCGAAATGCCCGAAATTCTGCGGGTAGTAATAGGCCTGCGTCATGGTCCGCAGCGTAGACATATTGATCAGCTCGTTGAAATCGCTGTCCAATGCCTGCTCCAGCAGGTGGTTGAGATGCGAGGTCCGCAGGACCTGCCCCTTGGCCAGCTTGAAGCCCGAGGCCTGTGCCACCTCGCGCAGGCTCTCGAGCTTGTCCTGGCTCGGTTCCTCGTGGACACGATAGAGCAGCGGGCGTTTCAGGCGCTCGAGTTCCTCGGCAGCGGCCACATTGGCCAGCACCATGAATTCCTCGATCAACTTATGCGCATCCAACCGCTCCTTGAACTGGATCGACAGCACCTTACCCTCATCCGAGAGCACGATCTTGCGCTCGGGCAGATCGAGGTTCAGCGGCTGGCGACGCGCCCGCGCGCGCAAAAGCGCGGCATAGCAGTCGTAAAGCGGCTCGATCACCTCCTCCATTAGAGGTTCGCATTGCGCGTCGGGATTGCCATCCTGCGCGCGCTGCACCTGGGCATATTCCAGCGAGGCCACCGATCTGATCATCGCGCGGTGGAAGCTGTGGCGGACCTTGTTGCCATCGGCGTCGATGGTCATCTTTGCCACCAAGACCGCGCGCGACACGCCTTCGTGCAAAGAGCACAGATCGCCCGAGAGGCGATCGGGCAGCATCGGCACCACACGGTCGGGGAAATAGCTCGAATTGCCGCGCATCCGCGCCTCGCGGTCGAGCGCGGAATTGGGCGTCACATAATGCGCCACATCGGCAATCGCGACCCAAAGGATGGTGCCATCCTCATTGGCAGGGTCCTTGTCATATTCGACGAAACAGGCATCGTCATGGTCGCGCGCATCGCCCGGATCGATGGTGACGAAGGGCATATGCGTGAGGTCCTCGCGGCCTTCCATGCCCGCGGGCTTCGCGGCATCGGCCTCGGCGATCACCTCATCGGGGAAACGGTCCGGGATACCATGCTGGTGGATCGCGATGAGCGACACGGCCTTGGGCGCGGTCGGGTCACCCAGACGCGCGATGATCCGCGCGAGCGGCAGACCCATGCGGCCACGCGGGCCGGTCTGTTCCGCCTCGACCAGCTCGCCATCGCGGGCCTCCATCGCGGCGGCATGCGGCACATGCCATTCCTTGTCCTGCCCCTTGTCGATCGGCACGATCCGCCCGCCCTCGGCGGTTTTGCGGAAGATACCCACAACGACCTTCTTGGCCGCCGAACCGATCTTGCGGATCGGGCGCGCCTCGTAATCATATTGCTCGTCGGGCGTCTCGGTCAGCCGTGCCAGCACGCGGTCATGCGGACCCAGCGCCTCTTCGCCCGCTTTGGGGATGATCAGGATCAGAGGCTCTGCCCCCTCACCTTCCCATTCGAGGGGCTTGGCCCAGAGATCGCCCATACTGTCGGGGCGCAACACCTCGAGCACGGTCACGGGCGGCAGCTTCGAGGGCTCGCGGAAGGACTTGCGACGGCGCTCGACCAACCCCTCGTCCTCCATCTCGCGCAGGATGCGCTTCAGCTCGATCTTGCCTTGGCCTTTGATCCCAAAAGCACGGGCAATATCACGCTTGGAGGTCGTGGTCGGGTTATCATTGAGCCAATCGAGGATTTGGCTGCGGGACGGAATCTGTGTTGTCATGATTTTTGCCTAGCACGGCGCGCCAATTCCGTCACGCGGGAAAGATCAAAGGGGGGCAACCATATCGCGATGGGGCACATGGCCGTCGGGATAGGGGGCGCCATAGGCCACATAGCCGAGCTTTTCGTAGAAGGGGATCGCCTGCACCTGTGCGCTGAGTTTGGCTTTGGTGCAGCCCCTCGCCTTGGCCCGCGCCATGGCATCGCGCAGGATCTCGGCCCCGAGACCCAGACCGCGATGCGATTTCGCCACGCAGATCCGGCCGATCTTGGCGGTATCGCCCTCGGTGAACACCCGCGCGGAGGCAATCGGCTGATCCCCCTCGCGCATCAGGATCTGCATCGCCTCCGCGTCGCGGCCATCGAATTCATCGGCCTCGGTAAAACCCTGCTCGTCGATGAAGACCGCGCGGCGCAAGGCGTAGACTTCGGTCAGATCGGTCACTTCCTCGCAGGTTCTCATGCGAAATAGCCTTTCAGGATACGGGTATAGACGGCCTTCAACTGGGTGATCTGGGCGATCTCGATCCGCTCGTCGACCTTATGCATGGTCTTGCCGACCAGACCGAATTCGAGCACCGGACAATGGTTCTTGATGAACCGCGCATCCGAGGTGCCGCCCGAGGTCGAGAGTTCTGGGCGAATGCCGCATTCGGCTTCAATCGCATCGGAGACCAGATCCACGAAAGGCCCCGGCGCGGTGTAGAAGCTCTCGCCCGAGATCGACGCCGTCAGGCCGATCTTCACGCCCGTTGCCCCAGCCACCTCCGCCACCAGACCCTCGGCCCATTCGGTCAGAGACGCCCCGCTATGGGCATCATTGAAGCGGATATTCACGCGCGCCGTGGCCCGTGCAGGCACCACATTGCTCGCAGGATTGCCACAATCGATGGTGGTCATCTGCAACGATGTCGGGTCAAAATGCGCCGTGCCATTATCCAGCGGCTGGGCATTCATCCGGCCCAAGAGATCCACCAGAGCATGGAGCGGGTTCTTGGCGCGATGCGGATAGGCCACATGCCCCTGCACGCCCTCGGCGACAAGGTCAAAGGTCACCGACCCGCGCCGCCCGATCTTGATCATATCGCCCAAAACCTCCGGAGAGGTCGGCTCGCCCACCAGACAGACAGACATCGTCTCGCCTTGGGCCTCCATCCAGTCCAGCACAGCCACGGTGCCATCCTTGGCAGGGCCTTCCTCATCGCCGGTGATGACAAAGACAATCGCACCTTCAGGGGGCGTGTCCTTCACGAAATCCACGGCGGCCGCGACAAAGGCCGCCACCCCCGTCTTCATATCGGTGGCCCCGCGGCCCCAGAGGACACCCTCCTCGATCAGGCCGGAGAAGGGCGGCTTGGACCACGCGGCCTCATCGCCCACCGGCACCACATCGGTATGGCCGCCGAAGCCGAAGGTTTTAGCCGCGTTCTTCGCGCCCCAGCGGGCAAAGAGGTTCGACACCCCGCCGCGATCCACGCGGGTGCAGGCAAAGCCCGCCTCTGCCAGCATCCCTTCCAGCAGCACCAACGCGCCCCCCTCTTCCGGCGTCACGGAAGGGCAACGGATCAGCCGGGCGCTCAGGTCGACGGGATCAATGGGCATGGGTTGGGCTCCTGTCAGGGGTTTTGCTCGGCATAGCGCGAAGACAGCCGAGGCACAACATCAGCCCATGAAGGCCTTTCGCAGCAGGTTCATCCCCGTCAGCATCAGAACGAACAGTGTCGCACGGCGGAACATCACCGCATTCAGGCGGTCATGCGCCCGAAAACCCAGCCACAGCCCGACAAAGGACGGGATCACCAGAAGCGCCGACATCGGGAATGTATGGGCATTCATCACGCCGGTCATCAGATGCGCGCCGGTCAGCATGACACCACCGGCAAAGAACGACACGCCCATAATCCGCATGGCCTCCGTCTTCTCGACCTTCATCGACATCAGATAGGCAATCAGCGGCGGCCCCCAGATACCGGAGATCCCGCCAAAGAGACCGCCCACAACGCTCGACCAGAACTCGAACTGCTTCGCGTGGCGGGTATGCAGGCGGAACCCGTATCCGAGGATCTCGGAGACCGAATAGAGGATGATGGGCCCGCCCAGAAGCGCATAGGCCACAGCCTGCGGCAGGATGGTGACGAAATTGGCGCTGATCGCGATACAGACCAATAGCGTGATCAGATGCAAGCGGTATTGCACCGCCGTCTCCCATGCCGCCCGCCAGCCCTGCCGCAACGCCTGTGCCACATTGGTGGCCGTGACCGGCAGGATCAAGAGCGCCAGCGCCGTGTCGGCATCGAAAATCGACGCGTAAACCGAGAGCATGATCATCGGCAGCGCGAAGCCGATTGCCCCTTTGACGAAACCCGCAAGCACCGCCACCCCGACAGCCACAGCCAGCTGCCAGATCTCCATCCCGAACATCACACTCTCCCCCCAGAGGTTTCGCCCCAGACTTACAACCCGTGGAAGACATTGAATAGACAGAACTATCCAATCCGTATGGTAACTTTAAATCAAATTATAACGCTCTTTTGTGTTTTTATTGCGCTGCGACTGCGAAGGGATTATGCTGCAGGCGAGAGAGGGAGGACTGATTCATGGCGCATGACGGGGCGGAGATGAGCATGAAGGGTATTATGGCGGGGCTGACCGGGCTGACAGGGGCGACGCTCCCCGAGATCGCCGTTCTGGTGGCCGAGGCCAAGGACGCTTTGCGCGCCAAGGTCACCAAAGACGGGCGCATCTCAGCCGCAGCACTGGAGGACCACCAGTTCCAGGCCCATGCGCTGGCATGGCTTGCCACCTATGAGGAAAGCCTCAAACAGCTCCATGCTTGGGCCGCGCGCGCAGCCGAAACCGGCCTGAGCACGATGGATGCGCTTCTGCTGCAGATCGGCTTTGGCGAATATCTCAACCAGATCGCGGGCGGCATCCCGATGAGCCAAGGCGAGATCGCGCGCCTGTCGGATCTGGAGATCAGCTGGACCCCTTCGGCCGAGGCGCGCGAGTTGATGGCGCATGGCAATAGCCCGCAAGCGCGCCAGACGCTCGTGGCCGAGTTGCGCGAGCTGCAAGGGCGCTCGATCTTCGGCACCTCCGGGCTAGACGAGGAACTGGAGATGGTCCGTGAGCAGTTCTACCGCTATGCCGAGGAAAAGGTGAAACCTTTTGCCCATGAATGGCACCTGAAGGACGAGCTGATCCCGATGGAGACGATCGGGGAACTGGCAGAGCTCGGCGTGTTCGGCCTGACCATCCCCGAGGAATATGGCGGTTTCGGCATGTCCAAGGCGGCGATGGCCGTCGTGACCGAGGAACTGTCGCGCGGCTATATCGGTGTGGGCTCTCTGGGCACGCGATCGGAGATCGCGGCAGAGCTGATCCTTTGCGGCGGCACCGAGGAGCAGAAACAGAAATGGCTGCCCGGTCTGGCTTCGGGCGAGATCCTGTCCACTGCCGTCTTTACCGAACCGAATACCGGCTCCGATCTGGGCTCCCTGCGCACCCGCGCGGTGAAAGAAGGCGATGACTGGGTGATCACCGGCAACAAGACATGGATCACCCATGCGCAGCGCACCCATGTGATGACGCTTCTGGCCCGCACCGACCCCGCCACGAGCGACTATAAGGGCCTGTCGATGTTCCTCGCCGAAAAGACGCCGGGCACCGATGACACCCCCTTCCCCACCGAGGGCATGACCGGCGGCGAGATCGAGGTGCTGGGCTATCGCGGCATGAAGGAATACGAGCTGGCCTTTGACGGCTTCCGCGTGAAGGGCGAGAATCTTCTGGGCGGCGAAGAGGGCCGTGGCTTCAAGCAACTGATGGAGACGTTCGAATCCGCCCGCATCCAGACCGCCGCGCGCGCGGTGGGCGTGGCGCAATCGGCCTGCGAGGTGGCGATGCAATATGCCATCGACCGCAAACAGTTCGGAAAATCGCTGATCGAGTTCCCGCGCGTGGCCGGCAAGATCGCGATAATGGCCGCCGAGATCATGATCGCCCGCCAGCTGACCTATTACTCGGCTTGGGAAAAGGATCACGGCCATCGCTGTGACCTTGAGGCGGGTATGGCGAAACTGCTGGGTGCCCGCGTCGCATGGTCCGCCGCCGATAACGGATTGCAGATCCATGGCGGCAACGGTTTCGCACTGGAATACCAGATCTCGCGCATCCTGTGTGACGCCCGCATCCTCAATATCTTCGAGGGTGCCGCAGAGATCCAGGCGCAAGTGATTGCCCGCCGCCTTCTGGGCTGATCATGATCGCTCGGGGCTTTCTGGCCCCGATTTTCATTGCAAACCGGCTTCATCCGCGCAATCTGGGCGGAAAAAGAAGGGATATGCCATGATCCGAGACGCGCGTGCGACTGACGCCGAAGATATTCTGGAAATCTACAATGACGCGGTCCAGACCACGACCGCGATCTGGAACGAGATCCTCGTCGATGCCGAGAACCGCCGCGCATGGATTGCCGAGCGTCAGGCCGCGGGGTTTCCGGTCTTTGTGACAGAGATCGACGGGAAGGTGATGGGCTATGCCAGCTATGGCCCTTATCGCCCCCATGATGGCTATGCGCTGAGCATCGAGCATTCGGTCTATGTGCACCCGTCGATGCGCGGGCGCGGGCTCGGCACGCCGATGCTCGAGGCGTTGATCACCCATGCACGCGCGGCAGGCAAACATGTGATGGTCGCGGCAATTTCGGAAGACAATCCCGGATCGATCCGCCTGCATGAACGGCTGGGCTTTGTCGAGACGGGACGGATGCCGGAGGTCGGGCGCAAATTCGGGCGCTGGCTCAATCTGGTGCTGTTGCAGCTAAAGCTGGATGACCGGCCCGCGCCCTGAAGGGGCGATATCACAAGCGGGCGAGGGCCTCGACCAGACGGGCGCGGGCCGCAGGCAGTGGACGATGGCCCAAAGCGGGGGCCAGATGCGCGTTCAGGAAATGGCCCGTCAGCCCCAGACCCGCCTCGACCTCGGCCAGCGATGCAGGCCCCTGCCCCAACAGGAACTGCGGCAAGGGCAGAAGGCGCGGTGCCCAATCGCCCGCGCCCGCGCGGCTAACCGCGCGGCCCGTTTTGGGGCTGACAAAGGCCAGATCGTCAAACGAACCGGTGACCGCGCAGCGCGTCAGATCCAGCCCGTAACCCAGATCTTCCAGCAGGCTCATCTCCCAGCGCAGGTAATCAAGTATCCACCCCTCATGGGCCTGACCGATGACATCGAAAAGCGGCTCGGAGCGATGATAGAGCACGGGATGCGCCTCGCGGTCGGGAAGTGCGAAGGCCAGCAGAGCGCAGGTCGAATTGAGCCCCAGAAGCGCCATCCTGTCCGCCATAGCGCCCGCGCGGGATTTCAGAGGCTCTACAGTGAAGGCCCCCAACTGATCGGCCAGACGTGCCCGCCACGTCACGCTTACATGGCTTCCGGGCTGCAGATGCGCGGCCATCTTGCGCGAGGCCCCGCCCCGCACGATGCCCGCATGACGACCGTGATCACGGGTAAACACCTCGATCAGGCGCGAGGTCTCGCCCTGAGGACGGCTGGTCAGGATGGTGCCTTGATCAACCCAATCCATCTCAATCCATCAAACCGTCTTCATCCAGCAGCGTGACGCCCTCGCGGCTCTCGATCTCGATCACCCATAGGTCACGATCAAAGCTACGCTGTTTGCGGATCGAGGCATCGACATCGGGCTCGGGGCCCGACACCAGAGACATCCATTTGCGCGCGCCGGTCATCAGATCGAAACTGCGCTGAAAAGCCTCGGCGGTGCCATCAAGGCGGGCGCATTTCACCAGCACCGCGCCCGAGGCATCATTGCCATGCGCCGTCACATAGGCCGGAATATTCGCAAGCTCGAGCCGTTTGAGATAGGCCTTCACCCAGAATTCCGCCGTCAGCATCAATCGCCGTCCTTGAAATCCAGCCCCATCTCGGAATAGCGGTCGCGCTCTTCGAGCCAGTTCGGACGCACCTTTACCTGCAAGAAGAGATGCACGGTCTTGCCGAGGAATTCGCACAGATCGGCACGGGCGGCGGTGGACACGCCCTTGATGGTCTCGCCCCCCTTGCCCAGCACGATACCCTTATGGCCGTCGCGCGCGACATAGATCACCTGATCGATACGGGTGGTGCCATCCTCGCGATCGGTCCAGTGATCGGTCTCGACGGTGAGCTGATAGGGCAGTTCCTCATGCAGGCGCAGGGTCAGCTTCTCGCGGGTAATCTCGGCGGCGATCATCCGCATCGGCAGATCGGCGATCTGGTCCTCGGGATAGAGCCACGGGCCTGCAGGAACCTCTCCTGCCAGCCATTCGCGCAGATCCTCGACCCCATGGCCGCGCTCGGCAGAGATCATGAAGGTCTTCACAAAGGGGAAAGCGTCGTTGAGTTTCTGGGTCAGCGCCAGAAGATCCTCGGATTTCACCTTGTCGATCTTGTTGATCGCCAGTGCGACTGGCTGGTCGCCCCCGCGTTCCTTCAGCGCCTCGATGATCGCCTCGACACCACCGGTAAGACCGCGATGGGCCTCGACCAGAAGCACCACCACATCGGCATCCGCAGCCCCACCCCAAGCGGCCTTAACCATCGCGCGGTCCAGACGACGGCGCGGGCGGAAGATACCGGGGGTATCCACGAAGACGATCTGGCTCTGGCCCGCCATCGCCACACCACGGATACGCGCGCGGGTGGTCTGGACCTTATGCGTGACGATCGACACTTTCGCGCCCACCATCCGGTTCAGCAGCGTCGATTTACCGGCATTGGGCTCGCCGATCAGGGCAACAAAGCCTGCGCGGGTCTCTTCGGTCATGCTTTCTTCTCCATCCGGTCGAGCAGGGCTCGGGCTGCGGCCTGTTCGGCCTGACGTTTTGCACGGGCCTTGGCACGGGCGCTTTCGCCATTTTCAAGTTGGGCTTCGATCTCGAAGACGGGCGCGTGGTCCGGCCCGTCCCGCGAGATGGTAACATATTTCGGCGGTGCGAGGTGACGGGCCTGCGCCCATTCCTGCAACGAGGTCTTGGCGTCACGGCTATCGGCATCCACGCTGTCGACACGGTCTCCCCAAAGACGCAGCACCAGATCGCGCGCGACCTCGAAACCGGCATCCAGATAGACGGCGGCGATCACGGCTTCCATCGCATCGGCCAGAAGAGCCTCCTTGCGGCGGCCGCCGGTCATCATCTCGGAGCGTCCGAGTTTGAGCACCGCACCCAGATCGATCTGGCGGGCCACTTCGGCGCAGGCTTCCTTGCGCACCAGCGCGTTGAAACGCGGCGCAAGCTGGCCTTCGGTGGCGGCTTTATCGGCAGAAAACAGTGCCTCGGCCATTGTCAGCCCCAGAACGCGATCGCCCAGAAACTCCAGCCGCTGGTTGTCGGGCCGGGTCTTGGTGGAGATCGACGCATGGGTCAATGCACGAATAATCAGCTCGGGCTTATCAAACTGATGCCCGAGCCGATCCATGAAGTCTGTTATGTCGCTTGAGATTTTCACTCGATTGCCTTGAAGAAACGATCCGGACGCCAGGTCCAGAAGAAGAAGAGCGACCGCCCTGCCGAAGAGAACATAATCCGGTCGGCGCGACCGATCAGATATTCCGCAGGCACGAAGCCCACACCGCCTGCGCGCACCGGCACGCGGCTGTCTTCGGAATTGTCGCGGTTATCCCCCATGAAGAAATACTCGCCTTCGGGGACGGTGAAGACTTCGGTGTTATCCACAAATCCCTGGGTGGTGATGTTGAGGATATCATGCGTCACGCCATTGGGCAGGGTTTCGCGCTGGCGCTCCTTGACGCAGGTGCCGCCCGTGCCCACCGGATCATTGGCGCAGCGCGGGGTCAGGCCCTGCGGACCTTGCGGCTCCTTGATCTCGGTAAAATCGGGGGCGCTTTCCAGCTTCACGGCCTTGTCGTTGATATAGAGCACACCGTCGCGCACTTGGATACGGTCGCCCGGCAGGCCGATCAGACGCTTGATGAAATCGACGCCTTTGGTCGGATGGCGGAACACCACCACATCGCCGCGCTGTGGGTCATGCGCGAAGATCCGGCCATTGATCGGGCAAGCCGAGAACGGGCAGGAATAGCGCGAATAGCCATAGGCCATCTTGTTCACGAACAGGAAATCGCCGATCAGCAGCGTATCCTTCATCGACCCCGACGGGATCCAGAAGGGCTGGAAGAAGAGCGTGCGGAACACGCCCGCGATGAGCAAGGCCCAGAAAACCGTCTTGATCGTCTCGATGATGCCGTTCTGGGGCTTCGACTTGGCTGCCATGCGGGGCGTGCTCCTTTGTAGCTTGCGCCCTTCCTTCGCGCGATGTGCGGGCGCTGTCAAGAAAGGCCAGCGCCGGAAGGGGTAGAAAGCGGTCGTGCTTCGATCACAACAAAGGCCTGTGCCCAGGGATGGTCATCCGTCAGGGTCACATGGATCACCGCCTCGTGACCGGCAGGCGTGATCTGCGCGAGCCGCTCGGCCGCCCATCCAGTGACCTCCATCACCGGCTGGCCGGTGGGCAGGTTGGTCACCGCCATGTCCTTCCACGAGATCCCCATCCGCAGCCCCGTGCCAAGCGCCTTCGAGCAAGCCTCCTTGGCCGCCCAGCGTTTGGCATAGGTGCCCGCGATATCGGCGCGGGCCTCGGCCTTGGCCTGTTCGACTTCCGTGAACACGCGATTGCGGAACCGGTCCCCGAAACGGTCGAGCGTATTCTGGATCCGTTCTATATTGGCCAGATCACTTCCGATACCGATGATCATGTCTTTGCCTGTCTGGCGGCGCGTTTCGCCTGCGCCTTCAGCGTCGATTTGGCAATATTCCGGAAAATGAAGCGCGAGGCGACCGCTGTCAGCACGAAGATGGCGCCCAAGGCGGCCAGCACATAGACCGCGAATTGTGCAAGCGTCAAGCCGGTGAAGCTCTCGGGCACGAGCCAGTAGAAGGCCGCGCCTGCAAGACATTGCAACACCATAACGACCATCCCCGCCTGCAGACCGAAACGCCATGCGTCACCTTTTGTCGGAAGGCGTTCGTGCTTCTGCGCATAGCATTGGCCCTCGACGAAGGCCGCGATGATGACGGGGATGAGCGCGATTGATCGGGCTTCGATATAGATGCCCGCCATGGAGAGCCCTGTTAGCAAGACGCCCAGACCGAGCATCGTGGCCACAAGAACCAGAATATATCTTTTGAAGTTCATACGTTTCTCATCGACCCCTCAACCGCGGGCCGCATCCATCAGATGGCGCATATGCTCGACAGCCGGCCGCAGACCGAGGAAGACAGCCTCGGCAATCAGGAAATGCCCGATATTGAGCTCCTTGATCTCCTTGATCGCGGCAATGGGCGAGACGGTGTCATAGGTCAGCCCGTGACCCGCATGGACCTCGAGCCCCAGCGAATGCGCATAGGCGGCTCCGGCGGCCAGCGCCTCGAGTTCGAGATCACGCTCGGCAAAACGGCCCGTAAAATGCATATCGCAGTAATGGCCGGTATGCAGTTCGATCACCTGCGCGCCGATCTTGGCCGAAGCCTCGATCTGGGCCGGCTCGTGGCCGATGAACATCGAGACACGGATACCGGCATCGACCAGAGGCTTGAGATATTCGGTCAGGCGCGCCTGATCGGCGGCGACATCCAGCCCGCCCTCGGTCGTCACCTCCTCGCGCTTCTCGGGCACGATACAGCAGGCATGCGGGATATGGCGCAGGGCGATGGCCTGCATCTCGGGAGTGGACGCCATCTCGAAGTTCAGGGGTGTGCTCAACTCGGCCCGCAGCGCCTCGATATCGCTGTCGCGGATATGACGGCGATCTTCGCGCAGATGCGCCGTAATGCCGTCAGCCCCCGCCTCTTCGGCCAGTTTAGCCGCACGGACAGGGCTCGGATAGGACGAGCCGCGGGCGTTACGGATCGTAGCGACGTGATCGATATTCACGCCAAGACGGAGTTTCTTCGACATTTATGGGCCAACCTTCAAGGCAATCAACTTGCCCCGAGTATGGCCCGTCTCACGGGCGGATTGAACCCCAATATGACGTCAGCTCTCGCGCTTTGCGGCCTTGTCGCTGGCGCGGCGTTCGGTACGCTCGCGCGAGCGGGCGGCAAGCTTGGCGCGGGCCTGTTCGAGCCGCTCCTTGAGCCGCGCGCGACGACGGTTCTGATAGGCCGAGATGAAGGGCAACGTAACGTAATACATCACGATCCCTGCGATCAGCCCCGGCAGAAGCCCGCCTACCAGATAGGGCAGCCAGACATCCTCGAAGAACTGTCTCAGCCCGCCCCATTCGGTCTGCGCAGGCGTGAAGACCGAATAAAGGTTATGCACCAGATCATGGCCTGCCCGGGCAAATACCTCGCCCAGCGTGGTCGCGGCCTGCGGATCGGGCGAGAGGATTGATCCGCCCTGCCCCAACTCCGTCTGATGCGGATGGTCCTCACCCAGAATGAACCGCCCGAACTGGGTGGCCGAGACGGCGATGATCGGGAAGGTCAGCGGGTTGCCGAAAAATGTGCCGAGGATCGAGGCGATGATATTGCCCCGCAAAATCCACGCCAGAGCCGCAGCGCCGAAGAAATGCAGTCCGAAGAAGGGCGTGAAAGAAATGAACACCCCAGCCGCAATGCCCCGCGCGATACGCTGCGGGCGGTCCGGCAGGCGGTTGATGCGGTGTTTGACATACTGGAAGGCACGCGACCATCCCGTACGCGGCCACAAAGCATCCCGCGCGGCGATCAGGACAGGTTTTTTATCACGCCGCTTGAACACGTTGAACTTACTTCCCTTCATCCGCTGACACTGGCTGTGCGCGGATTACCACGCAACCATCAAGGCCCGCTTACAAGGTAGACGCAACCGCCAATCGTCAGGGCTTATGCGATAAATCGCGCCAGCGTTCCACCTGTGCCACATCTGTTTCGGCTTCGAGCGCTGTCAACAGGCGGTGGAGATGCTCCATATCCCGCAACTCCACCTCTATGATCAAAGAGTAAAAGTCCGGTTTCCGGTCCACGAAATTCAGATCCGAGATATTCGCCCGTTGCTGGCCGATCAGGGTGCAGATATGCCCCAGCACACCTGCATCGTTCGAGATCGTGACCTTCAGCGAAGCGGTATAGACCGGCGGATGCTGGCCGCCCTGCCAATGCAGATCGACCCAGCGCTCGGGTTCGCTCTCCACATCCTCCAGCGCCGGGCAGTCGATCGAATGGATGACCACGCCCTTGCCGCGATAGGTGATACCCACGATCCGCTCGCCCGGAAGCGGCTGACAACAGCCTGCGCGGGTGAAGCTCTGATCGGCGCCGAGGCCGATCACGGCACGCGTCGGCTCGATGGTCTCCTCGCGGCGATGGATCAGTTCAGGGTAAAGGACGCTGATCACCTCGCTCGAGGTGATCTCCGCCGACCCCAGCCGCGCTAGCACCTCGGTCTCGTCGGTCAGCCCCAAAGCCTTGGCGGCGGTGCGCAGCGCCTTGTCGGAGACCTTGCGCCCCACATGCTCGAAGGCCACACGCGCAAGCTCGGAGCCCAGTTTGACAAAGCGGGTCCGGTCTTCCTCGCGCAGGGATTTGCGGATGGACGCCCGCGCGCGTCCCGTGCCCACGATATCGAGCCATGTCGCCTGCGGGCGCTGGCCGGAGGCCGTAATCACCTGAACGGATTGGCCATTTTTCAACCGCGTCCACAAAGGCACGCGGATACCGTCAACCTTCGCGCCCACGCAGGAATTGCCGATCCGTGTGTGGATGGCATAGGCGAAATCGATGGGGGTGGCGCCTTTGGGCAGCTTGACCACATCGCCTTTTGGGGTGAAGCAGAAGACCTGATCGGAATACATCTCCAGCTTGACGGTCTCGAGGAATTCCTCGTGATCGCCCTCGCCGAAACGCTCGGTCAGGGTCGCGATCCACTGCGCCGGATCGACCGCGAACGGGTTCGACGAGCGCGCCCCGTCCTTATAGGCCCAGTGGGCGGCCACACCCGATTCGGCAACCTCGTGCATCTGGCGGGTGCGGATCTGGACTTCGACACGTTTGCCATCGCGCCCCGATACGGTGGTATGGATCGAGCGGTAGCCGTTGGTTTTGGGCTGGCTGATATAATCCTTGAACCGCCCCGGCACAGCGCGCCAGCGATGGTGGATCAGCCCAAGCACGCGATAGCATTCGGCCTCGGTCTTGGTGATAACCCGGAAGCCGTAGATGTCGGACAGGCGCGAGAAGGCGAGCTGTTTCTCCTCCATCTTGCGCCAGATGGAATAGGGGCGTTTGGCACGGCCAAACACATCGGCGTCGATTTTCGCCTCTTCGAGCAGCAGACGGATGTCGCCCGAGATCTTGGGGATCACATCCCCCGTCTCTTTCTGCAGCCCGACAAAGCGGCGGATAATCGAAGTCCGCGCCTCGGGGTTGAGCACCTTGAAGGCCAGATCCTCCAGCTCCTCGCGCATCCACTGCATCCCCATACGCCCTGCCAGCGGCGCATAGATCTCCATGGTCTCGCGGGCTTTCTGGGCCTGCTTCTCGGGCTTCATCGACTTGATCGTGCGCATGTTATGCAGACGATCCGCCAGTTTCACGAGAATAACCCGCAGATCCTTCGACATCGCCATGAACAGCTTGCGGAAGTTTTCCGCCTGCTTGGTCTCGGAAGAGGACAGCTGCAGATTGGTCAGCTTGGTCACGCCATCGACCAGCTCGGCGATAGGCTCGCCAAACAGCCCTGCGACCTCCTTGTAGGAGGCGCGGGTGTCTTCGATCGTGTCATGCAAAAGGGCGGTGACGATGGTCGCATCGTCGAGGCGCATCTCGGTCAGGATCGCGGCGACCGCAACCGGATGCGTGAAATAGGGCTCGCCGGACCGGCGGAACTGCCCTTCGTGCATCTGTAGCCCGTAGCTATAGGCGGCACGGATCAACCCGTCATCGGTCTGCGGGTTGTAATTGCGAACGAGCGCGATCAGGTCTTCGACATCGATCATTTACGCTCGTTCCGCATTTTCTCGTAAGTTCAGATTACTCGCGGCCTTGCGCTTCCATCAGCGCGCGCAGCATCCGCTCTTCGTTCATGTCATCATCGGCGGGCTTGTCTGCCGTGGCGGGCTCGCCCGACATCAGCTGTGCCATCTGATCGTCTTCGGGTTCGTCGACTTCGATCTGGGTCTGGTTCGCCTCGATCAGACGCTCGCGCAGATCATCTGCGGATTGGGTCTCGTCGGCGATTTCGCGCAGGGCGCAAACCGGGTTCTTATCGTTGTCACGATCAACCGTCAGGGCAGAACCAGCCGCAATCTCGCGTGCACGATGGGCAGCAAGCATCACCAGTTCGAAACGGTTCGGGACTTTGTCAACGCAATCTTCAACCGTCACGCGGGCCATATGTCACTCCAGTCGGATCTCGGGGAATGTCTGAACCGCCTACATAGGCAGAAACGTCACGATTGACAAGCGCTCATTCACACAACTGCGCCGGATCGAAGGCCGTGAGCCCCTCGGTCTGCGCGGCAGGCAGCTCCGCGATCATCTGACGGACCGTCTTCAAGGTCAATGGATGACGCCAGTTCGGGGCGACCTCGGCCATGGGAATCAGCACGAATCCGCGGTCTTCAAGACGTGGATGGGGCAGGATCAACTCCTGCGGGGTGGCGATCTGCTGCTCTTCGAAGGGAAGCCCTCTCCAGTGACGCAACGTCATTTCTTCCGGCAAGACCCTGTCACCATAGGCGATCAGGTCCAGATCGATCACCCGCGCGCCCCATCGCACCAGTCGCGTCCGTCCCAGCTCCGCCTCAATTTCATGCAATAAATACAATACGTCATAAGGGCTGCCGGATACCTCGAAACATCCACAGGCGTTGACAAAATCCGGACCGCTTCCCGCCGGATAGGCAGGCGACCGATAAAAGCGAGACATTGCCGATGGGCGAAGTGACGCATCACATAAGCGCTTGAAGGCTTCCTTGATTGCATCAGATGGGCTACCGAGTGCAGAAGGAACATTGGCCCCAAAGGCGATGATAATCGTGTTACTATCCATTTAGACAGATACCCATGATCATATTGCATTGCTATCTGACAGCGATATCACTCGCGAAGTCTAATGAGTAGATGAGTTTCGAGCATCTAACCACACCACTCTAGATGCTTTTGGTTGTAGCGAGTGTGAAATAGAAAGGAATTTGATTTCATGTTCTACAAAGACGAACGGCTTGCGCTGTTCATTGACGGCTCGAATCTTTACGCAGCGGCGAAATCGCTCGGGTTCGACATTGATTACAAGCTCCTGCGTCAGGAATTCGAACGTCGCGGGAAGCTGGTACGCGCCTTCTATTACACCGCGCTGCTGGAAAACGAGGAATACTCCCCGATCCGCCCGCTGGTCGACTGGCTGCATTACAACGGCTATGCGATGGTAACCAAACCCGCCAAGGAATACACCGATTCCATGGGTCGCCGGAAGGTGAAGGGCAATATGGATATCGAGCTGGCGGTCAATGCGATGGAGCTTGCGCCCCGTCTCGACCATGCCGTGCTCTTCTCCGGTGATGGCGATTTCCGCCCGCTGGTCGAGGCACTACAACGTCAGGGCGTGCGCGTCTCGGTCGTTTCGACAATCCGTTCGCAACCGCCAATGATCGCGGACGAGCTGCGCCGTCAGGCCGATAATTTCATCGAGCTGGATGCGCTGCGCGATGTTGTCGGCCGCCCCCCGCGTGAGCCGCGCGAAGACGACCAAAGCTGAGCCGGACCACCACTCACGGAACCAGTTTGACGGGCGAGGCATTTCCATGCCATCGCCCGTTTCAGTTTAGCGGCCTCACCTGACCGCCATCGACAGGACCATTGCATGTTCGATCTCACCGCCTCCCTTGCCGGCCTGTTCTTCTCCGGCCTGCTGGCGGCGACCCCTATCCCTGCACAATCCGAAATCGTGTTTGTCGCAATGCAGACGGCTGATGCCGCGCCGATCGGCCTGATGATCGTGATTGCGGGCATCGGGAATACGCTTGGCGCGCTGATTACCTATTACATCGGTGCGGGCGTCACCCGCTGGCGCGACCGGAAATGGTTTCCCGCCAGCGAGAAACAGCTCGAGCGCGGGCATCGCTGGTTCGAGCGCTGGGGCAACTGGCTGCTGTTTCTCAGCTGGGCGCCGGGCGGTGATCTGATCTGCCTTATCGCGGGCATCTTGCGGAAATCGTTATGGCAGTTCATTCCGATCGTGTTTCTGGCCAAGACCGGTCGCTATGCCGTTGTCGCGCTCATTGCCGCCAAGACGATGGAGATCGTCCACTAACTCGTGGCCACCCGCCGCTCGAGCCCCGGATAGAGCCCGCCCAAAGTGAGCGCGCGCAGGAAATTCAGCACCATCAGCGCGCCCCAGAGCCCGTGATTGCCCCAGAGCGGCACCATCACATACAGCAGACTGGCATAGATCGTGACGGTCACGATCATCGCATTGCGCATCGCCCGCGTCTGGGTCGCCCCGATGAAGATCCCGTCAAGGATATAGCTGCCGACACTCACCAGCGGCATCACCACAAGCCATGGCAGATAATCCCGCGCCACGCTGCGCACCTCTCCGGCCTGTGCCATGACGTCGATGAGTTTCCCGCCCGCAACCGCGAAGACCAGCCCCAGCGCCAGCGAGAAGCCAAGCCCCCAGATTCCGCTGATCCCGCCTGCGCGACGCAGCCGCGCCACGGAGCCCGCGCCCACCGCTTGCCCCACAAGGCTCTCGGCAGCAAAGGCGAAACCGTCCAGTGCGAAGGACGTAATCTGCAGGAACTGCAAGAGCACCTGATTGGCCGCCAGCGCCACATCCCCCCGCCCTGCCGAGAGGAACAGGAAGGTGGTAAAGCTCGCCTGCAGCAGCACGGAACGGATCATGATATCGGTATTGACCCGGAGAAGCTTCATGAGTTCGACCCTGTCGAAGAGCCGCGCAATCCGCATTGCGGCAGGCACGAAAGCCCCGCGTGCCAGCCAGAGCGCCCCGAGCGCACCAAGCACCTCCGAGATCAGCGTCGCCCATGCCACGCCCTCGACGCCCCAGCCAAGCCCCAGCACGAAGAGGAAATCCAGCCCCACATTCAGCGCATTCATCGCCACCTGTATCAGCAGGATCGAGCGGGTGCGTTCCAGCGCGATCAGCCAGCCGATCAACCCGTAAAGCCCGATCGTGGCGGGCGCCCCCCAGATGCGGATCGCGAGATAGTCACGCGCAAGGCTCTCGACCGCGTCGCTGGCAGGCGCCAGACGGAACGCCAGTTCAAAGAGCCATCCCTGCAATGCGATCAGCACCAGACCCGCGACCAGCGCGATCAGGAGCGCGCGCAAGAGCCCTGCGGCGGTTTCCACCCTGTCCCCGCGCCCATGCGCCTGAGCCACGAGCCCCGTCGTGCCCATTCGCAAAAACCCGAAGACCCAATAAAGCGAGGACAAGATCACCGCCCCCACCCCAACAGCCCCGATCGGCGCGGCCTCACCCAGCTGCCCCACGACCGCCGTATCGACAAGCCCCAGAAGCGGCACCGTCACATTGGAGAGGACCACCGGCAGGGCGATGGCCAGAACGCGGCGATGCGTGATCGCTTGGGAACCTGTCACGGAGGGCGTCTCTTATCGGGCCAGATCGGCAGGTTCGGGCATCAGGAAATGGCCCGTTGCCTGTGCGAAGGGACGCGCGCGGTTATCCTGCCACGCCTCGACGAAGACGCTGGCATAGCGCCGCCCCGAACGGGTGACCCTTGCGCGCGCATAGGCATCGCGCGGCAGACCGGGCCGCAGATAATCCATCGTGATATCGATGGTCTTGGGCATCGGCGGGATACGGTCGAGCGTGACCTTCTCCTTCTCGAATTCCGGCCAGAGCGTGGACCAGCTCAGCTCGATGATCGCGGTGATCTCCATGAAGGCCGCCGTTGCACCACCATGCAATGCAGGCACCGAGGCATCCCCGATGAGGCTGTCCTTATAGGGCAGGATCGCGGTCAGCTCGTCTCCACGGCGGTCGAACTCGACGCCGAGGAAATTGATATAGGGCACTGCCGCCACCAGCTGGCGTAGCGCCTCGTCGCGGCGTTTCTTGATGACCTGAACGGGTTCGGGGGACAGACGGGTTTTCATTGGGCCGCCTCCTCGGGCAGATAGACCGTGAAAGCTGCGGTCGCCTGCGCCACAGGCACATCATCGGGCCCGCCACTCTCGTCGCGGGCGATCGCGCGCACGAACGCCACACTGCGCGAGATGCGGTAAACCTCGGCCGAGGCGGTGATCGTCTGCCCCGGAACGGCCGGGCGCATATAATCGATCCGCAGATCGAGCGTCGCGGTGCTCTGGGGGTTTGCGGGATGGGCCATGACCGCCGTTGCACAACAGGTATCCATCAGCACGGAAACCGCGCCCCCATGAACAACGCCGGTCTCCGGATCTCCGATCAATTTTTCGTTATATGGCAACGCCATACGTGCCTTCCCTTCGGAGACCTCGACCATCCGCATATCCAGAGATTTGCAGTGGGGAAGGCCCTCAAGGAAAGAATTCATCAAAAAATTGCTGCTTTTGCCATCATATGTTGGCTTATTATTATCGGTCATGGACTGTCTCCATCTTTTTCTCGCGGACAGTATCTGCCCCCGCGCGCCCAATACAAGGGCCTTCACCTCCGGGATGCTACCGCTGATTGCGGTTGAAATAACGGCCAGTGCTGTTAGCGTATCGCCACTGAGACGAATGGGGAGGCGTATGCTCAACCTGAAGGAAATGTGTGCAAAATTCGACGTCACTCCTCGAACGCTGCGCTATTACGAATACATTGAACTGCTCGCGCCCATGCGTGAGGGGCGTAAAAGGTTCTATGGTCCAAGGGAAGTCGCAAGGATGACGATCATCCTGCGCGGGAAACGGTTCGGCTTCTCTCTGGAGGAGCTGCGCCAGTGGCTCGAGATATATGATACCGACGGAACGGACGAGCAAAGACGTGTCTTTCTGGAGCTTTCCGAGCGTCAGTTGGTGGTTCTGGAACAGCAGCGCAGCGAGCTGGACAAGACGATTGACGAGTTGAGGAACCTGCGCGAACAAGCGCTTACCCAGAGTAAGTAACATGAAAGAAACTTGATCTTTTACCCTTGGGAAGGCATATCGCCTCTAGGTGGTGCTCCGGCTTTCACCTTATATTCAAAGCCTTTTATATGTCACGACATTCTGTCCAGTCGGGCATAACGCGCTGCACCACAAGCGCATTTTTTTCAAATATCGAGTAACGCATAGGTGGAAATTTCTCTGCTACCTGTGCATTAGACTGTGTGAGGCACGGATGGAAAATGAAGTAATGACGATCCGCGAGATGTGCGACGCCTTCGAGGTAACCCCGCGCACACTCCGGTTCTATGAGAGCAAGGAACTCCTGTTCCCGATACGAGAAGGCCAGAAGCGGCTCTTTACCCGCCGCGACCGGGCCCGTCTCAAGCTGATCTTGCGGGGGAAGCGTTTTGGCTTCAGCCTCGAGGATATCCGGCAGCTGCTGGATCTCTACAGCATCGGCGACAATCAGGTGACCCAGCTAACCGAAACACTGAAGCTCGCGCGCGTCCGCCTGCAGGAAATGCAGCGGGAACGCGACGAACTGGCCGCGGCGATCAACGAGCTGGATGCGGAAATCTCGGCAGGCGAAGGCAAGCTGCAGGAACGCCGCGCGGAGAGCTCGGCCGCCTGAGCTGGCCTGCAAGACAAGACAAAGGTAGGGGCGCCGTCCACCGGTCCGACCCATTTTCCACGGCCGGCCGCCATCCACTCTGGCAAAGCCGAAAGCCCAGGATCACCGGACCCGCCCCTACCACTCCGGCCTTCTTCTGTCCATGCACTCAAAATCTTGCCATATTCTCCGGTTAACGAGAGAAAAACAGCAGGATCGCAATGCCCAAACGCCTCAGACTAACCCGCCGCTTCCCTGCCGCCATGACCAATGACGGCTATCGCCGCCTCCAGCGTTTTGCGCAGGAGGCGGGGCTGTCGCAGGACGAAGCGCTTACATTCATCTTCGAGAATTTCAGTTCGGTTTTCCGAGAGGATAATCTGTCGGCCCGCCTGAGCCTGTTCAAGGCGGAACTGGTCGAGCGCAAAGCCTGATCATCAGCAAAAGGCATGCCGGAGGGAGGTGGCAGCCTTGCCCTCCGGCATAAACCAACGCCGCGCTTTTCAGAGCGCGGCGTCATCCTCTTGGCCGGCTTCATCCCCTTCCTTGAGCGCGTCAATCACGGCACGCGCCGCCTCGACAGGAAGGGAGATATAGGAGGGCAGATTGCCCCCGATCAGCTGTTCTAGCCCTGCGGTCGAAGTGCCGCCGCAATGCACCAGCCCCGCCCCGTTAACATAGATGACCTCGTCATCGGCAAATTGCAGCGTGTAGACGGACAGGCGCTGTGCAGTATCGGCCCGCGCGATACCGCGATAGCCGGTGAGCGCATGGGCAGGCACCAGAACGAAGGGATCGCCAAACGCATCCTCGGCCATATCGCTCTCGATCATCACATATTGGTTTGGCTGCAAGACGATCGCATCGCGATTACCCAAAGCCTGTGCCGGAACCGCAACGAGCTGTCCGTGATCGGGACAATCCGCGCTCCCCGCCAAAGACAGCGACCGTGCGATCCGGCGCAAGGGTCGATATCCATGATCGAACGTCATGACCTCGTCATCGGCCTGAAGCGTCTCGACCGCGCGCCACCCGAATTTGGTCAGCACCAATGTCCCTTCACAGAGCCCTTCTGTCTTGCCTTCCGAAGATGCGGCGAACATCTGCCGTGCATTTGGCCGCGTGTCGAAGGCAGACCGCACAGCAGGATTTTTTACTTCCGAACCAGTTCTCAACCCAAACACAACCAAACTCCATCGCTAAGTCCCTCAACTCCGAGGGGAACTGACGCTAGTTTCAACCTTGCGTAGTGGAAATACGACGGCGCAATTAAGGTTAATTAAAGGCGAAACCTTACGGAAACCCTTCTCTTTAAAGACAAAAGCTTCGAAATGAGGCATCCATTTAGAAATTCAGTCCGTTAACGATTAAATTTATAGTTGAATTGCGCGATATCCTCGGCGCAGATCTCGGCCACAAGATCGACCGAGGAAGAATCATAATACCGACGGTAATCCGCCTCGCGCTCGGAACGGTTGGCGACAGGCAAGACGCCAAGCGCAAACCCCAAATGCGCCTCCAGCGCCGCTACATCCTCGACAAAATGCTCGAGCCGGATGAAGCTGCTACAGCACAGCCCTCCATCGGGCAGCCGCATATAGCTGGCGTAGGAATGCGCCTGAAGGCTGCGCCGGATCAGCGGTTGGGCAAGAAACGCCCCGAAACCATAGGTCTTTGCCGCATACACCGCCCCATGGTCGAATCCCTGCCCCCGCAGCCAGTGATAGTAGCTCACCAACCTGTCCCACGGGTTGCGCACCAGCGTGAAGGTAAAATACCGGCGCGCTTCCTCGGGCGTATAGAGACCGATCCCGTCCGACAGTGTGGCATGTTTCCACTTCCGCCCCGCCATCCGCATCCCGTCCACACGCTTGCGGCGACGCAGGGCCTTGGGCGTGTCCCCGATCATCAGATCATCGGCCATCGCCCGCGCCTCCAGCGCGAGCGCAAGCGCCGTGCCTGCAGTCTTGGGAATATGGACGAAGATATAGCGGCGGCCATGCGAGACGATCATTCCCCCAATCTGCCGCACAATGCCGGCTTTGGGCAATGGGATTCGCCTCCTTCCCATAAGACACGGCAATCAACCTGATTGACCCTGCACCGCGTTCGTCTATCTTTAATGGCAATGATAAGAACAGAAACGTAGCAGATGGTTTCCCTACCGAAATATGATCGCCTCGAGGCGACTGGTCGCTGGACACAAAGTGCCGAGGCCGCTCCGCAAGAGGTCATCCTCTCTTTCGGTCGCGCCTCTCTGGTCCTGTCCGAGGTCAAGGAAACCCGCTTCATCTCGCATTGGTCGCTGCCGGCAATGGTCCGGATCAATCCGGGCAAGCGTCCCGCCATCTATGCGCCCTCCGAAGAGACCGATGAACGCCTCGAGATCGAGGAAGAAACGATGATCGACGCCATCGAGCGCGTCCATCAAGTGATCGCCGCGCGCAAACCCCATCCTGGACGGCTGCGCGGCGTGCTCTATGCCAGTCTCGCGGTGGCTGTGCTGGGTGGGGGGGGCTTCTGGCTCCCCAGCGCACTGATCAGCCATGCGGCCTCCGTGGCCCCGCCCCCGACACGTCAGGAGATCGGTCAGCATCTGCTACGCGATCTCGTCAAACGCACAGGCGCCCCCTGTGGCGGCGAGGCAGGCAACGAAGCCCTGCGCAAGCTGGCCGCCCGCATTCCCGGCACCGCAGGCATTGCCGTTCTGCCCGAAGGTGTGAGCGGTGTGCGCTGGTTGCCCGGCGGGATCGTGATCATGGGTCAGGATCTCTTGGAGAAATACGATACCCCCGAGGTGGCCGCAGGCGCGATCATCACCGCCGAGGTCGATGCTCAGGCGCATGATCCGCTGCGGCGGCTGCTCGATTGGGCGGGGATCGGCGCGGCGTTCCGGCTCCTGACAACGGGGGCATTGGGGAGCGATGATCTGACGGGCTATGACAGTGTGATGCTGAATCAATCCGCACCACTGCCCGACAGCACCGCGCTGCTGGCGGCCTTCAAGACGGTCGGCGTCTCCTCGACCCCCTATGCCTATGCGCTCGATCCCTCGGGCGAAAAGGTGCAGCCCCTGATCGAGGCAGATCCGTTCAAGGGCGCCCCTGCCCCGATGCCGCTTCTCGATGACAGCCAGTGGGTCGCATTACAGGATATTTGCAACACCGAATGAAAAAGCCGGCCTCACGGGGCCGGCTTTCTTACAGATCGGTCGAACCCTTAGCGGATATAGGCGTCGCGAAAACCGGCCTGACGGGCCGTGCCCAGAGCACCGGAAATGGAACCGCCATCGAAGGGACCCGCATAGACGATCACCAGCCCTTTGGACGTGCGGCTCGAGGCCACCGGCAGGCCGCTGGCCCGCAGGCGGGCCTTGGCCGAGGCCGCATTCGAGGCATCCGCATAGGCCCCAACCTGCACGAAGCGCCCCGAGGCGACCACCTTGCGCGTTTTCGGCGCGGGTGCGGTGCGCGGGGATTTTGACGAGACAGAGACCTGCACGGACGGCTGGGGGGCTGCATAGGCCGTAGGATAGGGGATCAGCTTGGCGGGCACGGAGTCATCCCAGAGCTGACGCATCTGCGCATCGCCCGAGGTCGTGCGCGGCCCGCGGAACGGGTTCAGGCGACCATCATCGAAGGCGGGCTCGTATCCACCCGGGTTCGAGGAGGAAATCGCCACCGGCGCGAGGCTTACCGGCGCATTCGGCGTCTTCACATAGACCTCGCGCGGGATCGCATAGGGCGAGCTGGCGGCATAGGCTTGCTGCGAACTGGCCCCGACCGTCACGGTCTCGGTGCTGCTCGGCACCGGTGCGGGCAGACGGGTGGTGTTATGGTTGATCTTGGCGCGCGACGGAACCGGGGCGTTTTGTGCCACCGCCACACCACCGGCGACATAGGGCGACTGGTAACCGCCCGACGGGTTGCTGCTCGTCCGGACTGTCAGGTTGCCGACATTCGCGGTGTTGATGAAGCTGGCCGGATCCTGCACCGGAGCGCCACAGCGCAACACGGAGCGCCCATCGCTGAGCATATAACGGGTGGCCTGGGCGGGGCTGTTGGGGCAGCTCGTCGTCGCGCCTGCCACCACCTGCGTGCTGGCAATGGTCACCGCAGGCGCGGCGCCCTGCACCATATAGGGCGAGACATAGCCGGAGGCCGGTGCGCTGCTCTGTGCCACAATCGTGGTGGCGACGCGGCTCGGCATGGCGTTCTGGGCCGTGGCAACGGGGGCGGGCACCTGACCTGCGGCAGGCACGGGCTGCGCTGTCGCAACCGCACGTCCGATCCGCGGCGGAGTGGTGGTCAGCGCGATGGTGGGCATCGGCGCATTCCGCCCGCCGGTATAGCCTGCCAGAGGATCGGACGCGGGCTTGGCGGCGGGTTTCGCGGCAGGCGTGCTGGCGGCCATTTTCGGCGCGGGCGCGGGTTTCTCCACGGGCGCAGGCGTGGCCTCGGGCGCGGATTTCGCGATATCGAGAACCTTCTCATTGCTGCCGAAAGTAGGTTTGTAGTTACAGATCGGCGTGCGGTCACGATTCACGCGCGGCACCCAGCGCACCACATTGCCAAAGCCACCCCGCACGAAGACGCAGCCCTGACTATCCACATATTGCCGCCCCTTGTAGGAGGCAGGAGGAAGTTCGGCGGGGGCGCTCTCTTGGGCAAAAGCGGCTCCGGCCGTGCCCAGAACCGCTAGGATCACAGTGCTCGTCAACAGGCGGCCCATACGCATATTCCATCCTCGAGGTAGAAGTTACCTAAAGATGAATGAGGACGGGCCGCAAGTAAAGCTCAAACGGCTTATTTGGTGCCAAAGATACGGTCACCCGCATCCCCTAGACCCGGCACGATATAACCGTGGTCATTGAGGCATTCGTCGAGCGCCGCCGTCACAACCGGCACATCGGGATGGGCTTCCTTCATGCGGGCCACGCCTTCCGGGGCTGCCAGCAGGCAGAGGAAGATGATGTTCTTGGCACCCTTCTTCTTGACCAGATCGATGGCGGCGACCGAGGAATTGCCCGTGGCCAGCATCGGATCGACCACGATGGTCATGCGCTCTTCCAGAAGGTTCGGCAGTTTGGAGTAATATTCCACCGGCTGGAGCGTCTCGGGGTCGCGATACATGCCCACAAACCCTACGCGCGCGGCGGGGATCAGCTCGAGGATCCCGTCCAGAAGCCCGTTGCCCGCGCGCAGGATCGACACCAGTGCCAGCTTCTTGCCTTCGAGGATCGGCGCATCCATCGGCTGCATCGGGGTGTCGATGCGCAAGGTGGTCAGTTCCAGATCGCGGGTGACCTCATAGGCCAGAAGCAGGCTGATCTCGCGCAGCAGCTGGCGGAAGGATGCGGTGGAGGTATCGGCCTTGCGCATGAGCGTCAGCTTGTGCTGGACGAGCGGGTGATCGACGACGGTGAGATGCTGGCCCATTGGCCTCTCCTTCTTGTGGCTTTCCCTGCGGAACGGTTCGGTCTGTCCCTTATGCTATCAAACGGGACTGTGCAAAAGGAAGCTGTTCCCCGTTTTTTGCATAGCTGGCACGGAAAGGCCCAGATGGCCGGCAACCGAGGCCGCCACATCGACAAACCCCACCTGCCCCAGCGCCCGCACCCCGAGCCCCGCCGCGAGCACGGGCACCCGCTCGCGGGTATGGTCGGTGCCCGCCCAGGTCGGGTCATTGCCATGATCGGCGGTGAAGATCGCCAGATCGCCCGGACGCAGCGTCTCGAGGAAGCGCGCCGCCCCCCGGTCAAACCATTCGAGCGCCCGCGCATAGCCCGACACATTGCGCCGATGCCCCCAGAGACTGTCGAATTCGACGAAATTGGCAAAGGTCAGACTGCCCTCTTCCGCCTCTGTCCCCAGCCGCACCAGATGATCCATCAGATCGGCATCATTCTTGCCCTTGTGCAGATGGGCAATGCCACGATGGCTGAAGATATCGCCGATCTTACCAATTGCATGGGTCGTGCGGCCCGCATCGTGCGCCCAGTCCAGAAGCGTGGGGGCGGGCGGAGCAATGGCGAAATCGCGGCGGTTGGGTGTACGGATAAACCTGCCTTCGCTGCCGGTGAAGGGCCGCGCGATGACCCGCCCGATTTTCATCCCGTGCAGACGCGGGGCGATGTCGCGGCAAAGCTGCAGAAGACGCTCGAGGCCGAAGGTCTCCTCATGCGCCGCAATCTGGAAGACGCTATCGACAGAGGTATAGCAGATGGGCCAGCCCGTGCGGATATGCGCGTCGCCCAGATCCTCGATGATATTGGTGCCCGAGGCATGGCAATTGCCCAAGATCCCTTCCGTGCCCGCGCATCGCGCCACGAAGTCCACCAGATCCGGCGGGAAACTGTCCTGTTTGTCGGGGAAATAGCCCCAGTCCCATGGCACGGGAACACCCGCCAGCTCCCAATGACCCGAAGGAGTGTCCTTACCCTTGGAGATCTCGCTGGCCGCGCCCCATGCCCCTTGCGGTTCGGCCCCAAGCCCGGGGGCCACCTCGCCCGAGGCGAGCCGCACCGCCGCCCCCAGCCCCAACCGGTCGAGCGTTGGCATCCGCAGCGGGCCAGAGCGCCCGTCTTCGGCACGCCCCTGCGCACAGGCCTGCGCGATATGGGCGAGCGTATTGGCGCCGGTATCGGGTGTGCCATCATTGAAAAACGCATCGGCATCGGGGGCACCACCAATCCCCACACTGTCCATCACGATCAGGAAGGCGCGGGTCATCAGGCAAGCCTCTCATGGATCAGCGGTGGCTCTTCGGGGCGGCTGTCGCTCAGCTGATAGGCGGCCTGCACCCGCGCAACCGCGCGTTCGGCGGCCTCGGGGGTGGCGGCATGAACCATCGCCAGCGGCTCGTTCGGCTCGCGGTCCTCGCCGATCATCGCAAGGCTCGACAGGCCGACGCCCGGATTGATGCGATCGCCCGCATTCATCCGCCCGCCGCCCAGCTGCACCACCGTCTCGCCCAAGGCGCGCGTGTCGATCCGCGCGATATAGCCACGGTGCGGTGCCGGCACAGGACGCATTACCGGCACAGAGGGAAGCCGGTCGAGATAATGTTCGACGAAATCATTGGGCCCGCCAAGCCCAGCCACCATCCGCCCGAAGACCTCGGCCGCGCGCCCGCTCTCGAGTGCGGCATCAATCCGCGCCGATCCCTCATCGGCTGTCTTGGCCAGCCCCGCAAGCAGCAAAGCCTCGCCACCTAGGGCCGAGACCACATCCCACAGCGCCTCATTGACCTGATTGCCGGTCAGCGTTTCCATCACCTCGATGATCTCGAGCGCATTGCCGGCCGCGAAGGACAAAGGCTGGTTCATATCGGTGATCAGCGCCGAGGTGCGGCAGCCCGCGCCATTGGCCGTATCGACCAGCGCCTGCGCCAGACCGAGGGACTGGTCATGCCCCGCCATGAACGCGCCCGAGCCAGTTTTTACATCCAGCACCAATGCATCAAGCCCCACCGCCAGCTTCTTCGACAGGATCGAGGCGGTGATCAGGTCGATGCTTTCCACTGTGCCGGAGATGTCGCGGATCGCATAAAGGCGCTTGTCTGCGGGCGCGATCCGGTCATTGGCGCCGATAATCGCACAGCCGACCGCGGCCACCAGATCGCGGAAGCTTTCTTCGTCGGGATTGACCGTATAGCCCGGAATGGCCTCCAGCTTGTCGAGCGTGCCGCCCGTATGGCCCAGACCCCGTCCCGAAATCATCGGCACATAGGCGCCGCAGGCCGCAAGCGCCGGTGCCAGCAGGAGCGAGGTGCAATCACCCACACCGCCTGTCGAATGTTTGTCGACCACCGGCCCGCCCAAATCCCAGCGCATGACGCGGCCGCTGTCGCGCATGGCCTCGGTCAGCGCCACCCGTCCCGAGGTGCCGATCCCGCGACACAGGACAGCCATCGCAAAGGCCCCTGCCTGCGCATCTCCAACCGAGCCGTCCACCAGCCCGCGAGTGAACCATTCAGCGGCCTCCACGCTCAGGCCACAGCCATCGCGGACCGTCTCGATCACACGGCGCGCATCCATCAGGCGTTGTCCATATGGCTCTTGTCGAATTGGCCGGGCAGCAGATCGCCGATTGTCGTCTTCAGCGTGGCACCCGACAACGTGCCCAGCGTAACCGGCGTGTCTTTGGCGCCGAATTCGGCCAGCTTCTGGCGGCAGCCGCCACAGGGCGGGACGGGCGTCGGACTATCGGCAATGACAGCGACTTCGGCCAGCTCGGTCTCGCCTGCCGCGACCATTGCCGCAATCGCGCCCGCTTCGGCGCAGGTGCCTTCGGGATAGGCCACGTTCTCGACATTCACGCCCACATAGACCGTTCCCGAGGCCGTGCGTAGCGCCGCCCCGACCTTGAAGTTGGAATAGGGCACATAGGCATTTTCGCGCACCTTGCGCGCAGCATCGAGAAGCGTCATCCCATCATCTCCGGGTCAGCAGACTGTTTGACCGGACTCTGCGCCGAGTAGACAGGCGATGCAAGGCCCCGCCTCCCCGCACAGACGGCCCGCCCCCACGCCGAAGTGATGCGGCCCGCGCGAGACCTGCGACAATTCGCCCCAACAGCCATTTGACCCCACGAGAAAATAGTTTAATACCAAACCAACTCTCATCGGAGGCAAGAATGGAAGACATCCGGTCCGACAAGCCGCGCCATCCGGCGCTCGACTACCACGAATTCCCCAAGCCCGGTAAGCTGGAGATCCGCGCAACCAAGCCCATGGCAAACGGTCGCGACCTTTCCCGTGCCTATAGCCCCGGCGTGGCCGAGGCCTGCCTCGAGATCAAGGCAGAGCCGAAAGATGCCGCCCGCTACACCGCGCGCGGCAATCTTGTGGCCGTGGTCTCGAACGGCACCGCCGTTCTGGGCCTTGGCAATATCGGCGCGCTCGCCTCGAAACCCGTGATGGAAGGTAAGGCGGTTCTGTTCAAGAAATTCGCCAATATCGACTGTTTCGATATCGAGCTGAACGAATCCGACCCCGAGAAACTGGCCGAGATCGTCTGCGCGATGGAGCCCACTTTCGGCGCGATCAACCTCGAGGACATCAAGGCCCCCGACTGTTTCGTGGTGGAAAAGATCTGCCGCGAGCGGATGAATATTCCGGTCTTCCATGACGACCAGCACGGCACCGCCATCGTGGTGGGCGCGGCTGTCACCAACGCGCTGAAGATCGCGGGCAAAAAGCCCGAGGATATCAAGATCGTGTCCACCGGTGGCGGGGCTGCGGGCATTGCCTGCCTCAACATGCTGCTCAAACTCGGTGTGAAGCGCGAGAATGTCTGGCTGTGCGACCTTCATGGTCTGGTCCATGAGGGCCGCAACGAAGACATGAACCCGCATAAGGCCGCCTATGCTCAGAACTCCGACCTGCGGACCCTCGACGAGGTGATCGACGGTGCGGATCTGTTCCTCGGCCTGTCGGGTCCGGGTGTCCTGAAGCCCGAGATGGTCGCGAAGATGACCAAACAGCCGATCATCCTCGCGCTGGCCAACCCCACCCCCGAGATCATGCCCGAAGAGGTGCGCGCAGTGGCGCCCGATGCGATCATGGCCACGGGCCGGTCGGATTATCCGAACCAGGTCAATAACGTGCTCTGCTTCCCCTTCATCTTCCGCGGTGCGCTGGATGTGGGTGCGACCGAGATCAATGACGCGATGAAGATCGCCTGCGTCGAAGGGATCGCTGAACTGGCGCGTATCACCACCTCTGCCGAGGCGGCCGCGGCCTATCAGGGCGAAAAGCTGACCTTCGGGGTGGATTATCTGATCCCCAAGCCCTTCGATCCGCGTCTGATGGGCATCGTGGCGACCGCTGTGGCAAAGGCCGCGATGGAAACCGGCGTGGCCGAGCGCCCGCTGCCCGATATCAAGGCCTACAAGCAGAAGCTCGATAGCTCGGTCTTCAAATCCGCCCTGCTCATGCGTCCGGTCTTCGAGGCCGCGGCCCAGGCCTCGCGCCGGATCGTCTTTGCCGAGGGCGAGGACGAGCGCGTGTTGCGCGCGGCGCAGGCGATGATCGAGGAAACCACCGATACGCCGATCCTGATCGGCCGTCCGGAGGTCATGCAGATGCGCTGCGAACGGGCGGGCCTCACGCTGGATCTCAACCAGACCGAGATCGTGAACCCCGAGAACGACCCGCGCTACCGCGATTACTGGGGCACCTATCACGAGCTGATGGCGCGCCGTGGCACCACGCCCGATCTGGCGCGGGCGATCATGCGCACCAATACCACCGCGATTGCGGGCGTGATGGTGCATCGTAACGAGGCGGATTCGATGATCTGCGGCACCTTCGGCCAATATGGCTGGCACCTGAAATATGTGCGCGAGATCCTTGCGCGCGGGGGCCTGCATCCGGTGGGGGCGCTGTCGCTGATGATCCTCGAGGACGAGCCGCTGTTCATCGCCGATACGCATGTGCACCATTCGCCCACGCCGCTCCAGATCATGGAAGCGGTGATCGGCGCGGCTCGCCATGTGCGTCGCTTCGGTCTGGAGCCGAAGATCGCGCTCTGCTCGCATAGCCAGTTCGGCAATCTCGACACCGACTCGGGCCGCCGGATGCGCGAGGCGATGGATCTGCTCGAAGCGCATGAGGTCGATTTCTGCTTCGAGGGCGAGATGCATGTGGACGCGGCACTCGACGCATCGGTCCGCGAGCGCCTGCTGCCCAGCTCGCGTATGCAGGGCGCCGCCAACGTGCTGGTCTTTGCCAATACAGATGCGGCCTCGGGTGTGCGTAACATCCTGAAGATGAAGGCCAACGGGCTCGAAGTCGGCCCGCTCCTGATGGGCATGGGCAACAAGGCCCATATCGTGACGCCGTCGATCACCACCCGCGGTCTTCTGAACATGTCGGCCATCGCGGGCACGCCGGTCGCGCATTACAGCTGATCGGCACCGGTTTCCGGAAAGCGGGGCGCTCTCGGGCGTCCCGCTTTTTCATGCGCTTTGCAAATATCGACAGAATTTACAGGGCCCACCTTCCCCTTCGTCAATTTGCAAATTATTCTCGTATTTCCGCGCATGACTATGCAAATATTTTCGGCAAAGGCGCAACTTCAGCGGTAACATTGTTGCTAGGGTTCGTCCTGCATCCTACCAAATAGGGAGGTAGGAGGAGGAACCCATGAATTATAAAGAGGTCTATGAGGGCTGGAAGGCGGATCCGGACGGGTTCTGGATGCAGGCCGCCCGCGGCATCGACTGGGAGAAACGCCCGAGCAAGGCCCTGTTCGACGAGAAGGCCCCCGTTTATGAATGGTTCAGCGACGGGATGGTGAATACCTGCTGGAACGCCGTCGACCGCCATGTGGAGGCAGGGCGCGGCGATCAGATTGCGATCCAGCACGAAAGCCCGATCACCCATTCGACCAAGGGTATCACCTATAAGGAATTACAGAACCGCGTTGCCTCGCTTGCAGGGGCCTTGCGGATGCGTGGCATCGAAAAGGGCGACCGCGTCATCATCTATATGCCGATGATCCCCGAAGCCGTGATCGCCATGCTCGCCGTGGCACGGCTGGGCGCGATCCATTCGGTCGTCTTCGGGGGCTTTGCCGCCACCGAGTTGGCGGTAAGGATCGATGATTGCACCCCCAAGGCGATCATCGCCGCCTCCTGCGGGCTCGAGCCCAATCGGGTGGTCCATTACAAGCCGCTGCTGGATCAGGCGATCGATCAGGCCGCCCATAAACCCGAATTCTGCGTCATCCTGCAACGCGAGCAGGAGGTCGCCAAGCTCGTCGACGGGCGCGATTTCAGCTGGCACGGTTTCCAGTATGGCGTGCGCCCTGCCGAATGCGTACCGGTCGAGGGCAACCATCCCGCCTATATCCTCTACACTTCCGGCACCACCGGCCAGCCCAAAGGCGTGGTGCGCCATACGGCGGGCCATCTGGTCGCGCTGCAATGGTCAATGAAGGCGATCTACAATATCGAGGCGGGCGACAGGTTCTGGGCGGCCTCGGATGTGGGTTGGGTCGTGGGCCATAGCTATATCTGCTACGGACCGCTTCTGGCAGGTGCCACCACGGTGGTGTTCGAAGGCAAACCCGTGGGCACGCCGCATCCGGGCGTCTTCTGGCGCATCATCCAGAACCAGCGGATCAAGAGCTTCTTCACCGCGCCCACAGCCCTTCGCGCCATCCGCCGCGAGGACCCCGATGGCGAATGGATCCGGCGCTACAAGCTGCATGACCTGCAGGCGATCTTCCTAGCCGGCGAGCGGGCCGACCCCGCGACGGTGGAATGGGCGCAGAAACATCTGGGCGTGCCGGTGGTCGACCACTGGTGGCAGACCGAGACCGGCTGGGCAATCGCGGCAAATCCCATCGGCATCGAGACCCTACCCACCAAACCGGGCAGCCCCTCGGTGCCGATGCCGGGCTATGACATCCATATCCTCGATGATGAGGGCAATCCCATGCCGCAGGGCGAGCTGGGCGCGATTGCCATCAAACTGCCTCTGCCCCCCGGAACGCTGCCCACGCTGTGGAATGCCGAGGACAGGTTCCGCAAAAGCTATCTGGAACATTTCCCGGGCTTTTACGAGACAGGCGATGCGGGCTATATCGATGCGGACGGTTATGTCTATATCATGGCCCGCACCGATGACGTCATCAATGTGGCGGGCCACCGCCTCTCGACCGGCGCGATGGAGGAGGTTCTGGCCTCCCATCCCGATGTGGCGGAATGCGCGGTGATCGGGGTCTCGGACGCGCTGAAGGGCCAGATGCCGCTCGGGTTTTTATGCCTCAATGCGGGCTGCGGGCGGGCACATAACGAGATCATCCGCGAATGCCTCGGCCTCGTACGCGAGAAGATCGGCCCCGTAGCGGCCTTCAAGACCGCCTGCGTGGTCGACCGGCTCCCCAAAACGCGCTCCGGCAAGATCCTGCGCGCGACGATGGTCAAGATCGCGGATGGCCAGCCCTACAAGCTTCCCGCCACAATCGATGATCCAGCGGTCCTGACCGAAATCGAAGAGGCGCTGCACGGTCTGGGACTGCCCAAAACCGCCTGAATCCTCTGCCAGGCACCGCGGGACCTACCCCCGGTGCCTGCATATCCACCCGATGCTGGCCTGATAACCTTTTTCAAAGATCCGTGCGCTAGGACTGGGAAACATAGAGTCCTTTTAAGCGCACATGATCAAATCAGACCTCTTTCTCGCAGCCTCCCCCCGCCGGACAGATTTTCGGAAGGATGCGGCGTTTGATCTGCCCCGGACGCAACTCAACCTAAGGCGGAAAGGTAGTCCGCAGGGCATCCTTGAGGCAATTAGGTTTATGAACCTCGCGATTGTTACGATAAAAGAAACAGTATCCTGTATCACTTGCCCATTAGCCGAAGAACAGCCGGTATGATGAATTCTGCTCCTGTGCCCCTTCCCGACCCCAACCCGATCCCTGTTCTGGTTGTCGAGGATATTGCCAGCGTGCAGCATGTCTATATGGCCCAGTTGCAGAAGATGGGGCTGGTGCCCCATTCTGCCGAGAATACCAGACAGGCAATGGCGCTATTTGCCCAGCACCCCTACCCGCTTGTCCTTCTGGATCTGATGCTGCCGGATGGCGACGGGATGGATCTGATCGCGCAGATGCGCGCAGAAGCTCCCCATACCCAGATCATCGTCATCACCGCCGAACGCATGGCAGAGCGCGCGGTGACAGCGATGCGCGCTGGCGTGTTCGATTACCTGACAAAACCGGTGAGCGAGCCGCGCCTACAGTCCGCGATAAACCGCGCGCTGGCGCAAATCCGCGGCCAGCGCGCCAGTGGCAGCCCGTCTCCGGGGGCGGTGGGCGCCTTTATCGGTCAGTCCGAACAGATGGCCGCGCTTTACGACCGTATCCGGCAGACGGCGACCTCGGATGCCTCGGTCCTGATCGTGGGCGAATCCGGCACCGGTAAGGAAATCTGTGCCGAGGCCATCCACCGGCTATCTCCGCGCGCGGGCAACCCGTTCGTGGTCTTCGACTGCTCGGCCATCCGGGCTGACCGCTTTGAATCCGAGCTGTTCGGCCATATGCGCGGGGCGCTACCCGGTGCAATCTCCGATCATGCGGGGGCTGCCATCCGCGCCGATGGCGGCACGCTGTTTCTCGACAAGCTGACCGAGCTCGACCCCGCGCTTCAGGGCAAATTACTGAGGTTCTTGCAGAACCAAAAGGTCCGCCCTGTCGGCAGTCCGACCGAGAGACAAGTTGATCTGCGCATCGTCAGCGCCTCGGACATCCCGCCGCAGGACGCCGTAGAGCAGGGCAAACTGCGTGCTGATCTGCTCTACCGGCTCTGCGTTGTGGCACTTCATATCCCGCCCCTTCGCGAGAGACGCGAGGACATTGGCCCGCTGGCCGAACATTTCCTTCGGAAATTCGCTGCACAGGAACAGCGGGGCTTCACCACCATTCCGGAGCAGACATTGCATCGCCTGCAAACCGCCCTCTGGCCGGGAAATGTGCGCGAGTTGATGAACATGATCCGCTCGGCCGTGATCCTCAATGACGGGGATGCGCTGACGCTCGACATGCTGCCGCAGATCAGCGAACCGCCCCCGCAGAATGATACGCCGCTCGACGCGCTGGCAGCGTTCGATGGGGAAAGCCTTGCCCAGATCGAACGGCGGATCATCGAATACCGGCTCGCCCGGAATGATCAGTCCGTGCCGCAGACAGCGCGCGGGCTGCAAGTGGCGCCCTCGACGCTCTACCGCAAGCTGGAGACATGGCGCGCGACCGAAGAATGAGCGTTCAGGCGAATTGCTCGTTCATCAGCCGCTCTTCCAGACCATGCCCCGGATCGAAGAGGATACGGTGCGAGATGCGGCGCTCCAGCTCGATCTCGACCCATTTGACCGGATGCACCGAACGGGAATCGGCATCTGCCATCACAGGCCGCTTCATCGGTTCCAGCACCTCGAACCGGACCTTTGCCTGATCAGGCAGAATCGCCCCGCGCCATCTGCGGGGCCGGAAGGACGCGATACCGGTCAGCGCAAGCACCCCTGCCCCGATCGGCAGGATCGGCCCATGCGCCGAATAGTTATAGGCCGTCGATCCGGCGGGCGTGGACAGGATCGCCCCGTCGCAGATCAGCTCGCTCATCCGTACGCGCCCGTTCACCGAGATCCGGAGTTTCGCCGCCTGCGGACCAGCACGAAGAAGCGAGACCTCGTTGATTGCCAACGCCTTGTGGATCTCGCCATCCGCGGTCTGGGCAGTCATCGAGAGCGGATGGATCACGGCCTCTTCCGCAGCCTCCAGCCGCGCCTCGAGATCCTCGAAACCATATTTATTCATCAAAAAGCCGACCGTGCCGCGATTCATCCCGTAGACGGGCAGATCCAGCCCCTCATGCAGGGTCTGCAGCATGAACCCGTCGCCGCCCAGAGCCACCAGCACCTCGGCCTGTGTCACCGCGCACTGGCCGTAATGCGCGGTAAGCGCCTTGAGCGCTGTCTGCGCAACCTCGCCACGCGATGCGGTGAAATGGATTTTATTGCGAAAGCGCACGAGCCTTCTCCTTCATTCGACCCGAAGATAGATCAAGCACGGGCATGAAAGGCAATACAATCCCGACCGCAAGTCCTCCCCCTGCCGCCATTCGTCGCATATTTGTCGCCTATAGCGCTTTCCGCCAGAGATTTTCTGCGATAAACGGTGCACGAAAATTCCTTACCCGGGAGATCCGAGAGATGACCGAACAGCGTGATGCAGGCTTCTTCACCGAAAGCCTTGAAACCCGTGACCCCGAGCTGTTTGGCTCGATCCGCAACGAGCTTGGCCGCCAGCGCGACGAGATCGAACTGATCGCCTCCGAGAACATCGTCTCGGCAGCGGTGATGGAAGCCCAGGGCTCGGTTCTGACCAACAAATATGCCGAAGGCTATCCGGGCAAGCGCTATTACGGCGGCTGCGAGTTCGTCGATGTTGCCGAAAACCTCGCCATCGAGCGCGCAAAGCAGCTGTTCGGGTGTGAATATGTCAACGTCCAGCCGAACTCGGGCTCGCAGGCCAACCAGGGTGTGTTCACCGCCCTGCTGCAGCCGGGCGACACCATTCTGGGCATGTCGCTGGATGCAGGCGGCCACCTGACCCACGGTGCCAAGCCCAACCAGTCGGGCAAATGGTTCAACGCCGTGCAATATGGCGTGCGCCGTCAGGATGAGCGTATCGACTATGACCAGATCCAGGAACTGGCCAACGAGCACAAGCCGAAGCTGATCATCGCCGGTGGTTCGGCCATCCCGCGTCAGGTCGACTTCGCCAAAATGCGCGAGATCGCCGACTCGGTTGGCGCTCTGCTGATGGTCGATATGGCGCACTTTGCCGGTCTGGTCGCAGGCGGTCAGCACCCCTCGCCCTTCCCCTATGCCGATGTGGCCACCACCACCACCCACAAGACCCTGCGTGGTCCGCGTGGCGGCATGATCCTGACCAATGACGAGGCGATCGCCAAGAAGATCAACTCGGCCATCTTCCCGGGCATTCAGGGTGGTCCTCTGATGCATGTGATCGCGGCGAAAGCCGTGGCCTTCGGCGAGGCGCTGCGCCCCGAGTTCAAGGTCTATGCCGAGCAGGTCGTGAAAAATGCGCAAGCTCTTTCGGACGAGCTGATGAAAGGTGGCCTGAACATCGTCACCGGCGGCACCGACACCCATGTCGTGCTGGTTGACCTGCGCCCGAAAGGCGTGAAGGGCAACGCGACCGACAAGGCTCTGGGCCGTTCGCACATCACCTGCAACAAGAACGGCGTGCCCTTCGACCCCGAGAAGCCGACCGTGACCTCGGGCGTCCGTCTGGGCACCCCCGCAGGCACCACCCGCGGCTTCAAGGAAGAAGAGTTCCGCCAGATCGGTCGCATGATCGTGAAGGTCGTGGACGGTCTGGCCGCTAATGGCGAAGACAATAACGACGCGGTCGAGGCCGAAGTGCGCGAGGAAGTCGCGGCACTCTGCGCCAAGTTCCCGCTCTACCCGAACCTCTGATCCGGTTCGAACCAACCGAAAAGGCCCCGGAATTCCGGGGCCTTTTCCATATCCGCGCTCAGGATCGCCAGGCGGCCCGCAGCGGGGCCGGCCCTCTCAAAGCTGCCCGTGGACTATGGCATAAGCCAGCATCGCGCCACCGGTGAGCACGATAAGGAAAACGATCCCCGTGATCACCTTCAGCACCCCCTGCACCAGCCTCTGCTCCGCCCCCAGAGGCTCCAGATACTTGATACAGATACGATAATTCCGGTCGGTCTTTTTCTGATCGACCTGTTTCATCAACTTGGGCGCCCCCATCATCGGCTCGAGCCTCGCCAGCTCGCGGGCGGCCACCCGCACACGGCGTGGCAGCGCGCGGGCACGGTGGTTGATCCGTTCGCCAAGGCTCGCCCCCTTGGCCCCCAGCCGCTTGGCCAGCAGCCTAGACACATGATCCACTTTGTCTTGAAATTCGGCAGGGTTCATCGCGGGCTCCTTTGCAGGCAAGCTAGCCCTGCGACCGCATGGGGACAAGCGTTGAAACCTCTGGCATTGCGCGGGCCCGCGCGCTAGCAATGGGCCCATGTTGAACGTGCTCTCCCAAGGTAGCCCCACTGGCAAGCCCCCGCTTCTGATCGTCCACGGTCTTTTCGGATCCGCCCGTAACTGGGGGGTCATCCAGAAACGCCTGTCGGACGGGCGCGAAGTGCTGGCTGTAGACCAGCGCAATCACGGCGACAGTCCTCAGTTGGACAGCCAGAGCTATTTCGATATGGCCGGGGATATCGCGCAAGTGATCGAGGCGCATGGCGGCAAAATGGACGTGCTAGGCCACTCGATGGGCGGCAAGGCGGTGATGGTGCTGGCGCTCACGCGACCGGAGCTGATCAACCGGCTGATTGTAGCCGATATCGCGCCGGTGGGTTATGCCCATTCACAGAACTCCCTGGTGCGCGCGATGAAGGGCCTCGATCTGGAGGGGCTGACACTGCGCTCGGAGGCCAATCGCCGCCTATCGGAGACCGTTGCCAGCGAGCCCGTGCGTGCCTTCCTGCTGCAATCGCTGGATCTGAAATCCGAGCCTGCACAGTGGAAACTGAACCTTGATGTGCTGGAACGGGAGATGGACAAGATCGTCGGCTTCCCCGATGTGACAGGCTCCTTCAACGGCGAGACCCTTTTTGTCTATGGCGGCGCTTCGGACTATGTCCGCCCCGAATTCCAGCCGAGGATCGACGCGCTTTTCCCGCAGAACAGCATGGTCAGGCTCGAGGGCGTCGGGCATTGGCTCCATGCCGAGAAACCGCGCGAGTTCGAGGACATTATCCGCGAATTTCTGGATTAAGCCCCACACTCAAGCCGGAACCTCGCCTCGCCCGTATCCCCGGGCAGCGAGGGGGATCTGAGCGGGCCACTCGAGGGGCTGGTCACCTTGCAACCGGTCGTCGCTTCGGCCGCGCGACGCATAAGGGGCGGCACCCGATCACGCTCGCGCAATGTCAGATACCCCATGCGGATCACCTCGGCATCGCCTCCGCGGTCAAACACCACAAAGCGGATACCGTCGAGCGTGATCTCGTGGCGTTCGGCATTGAAGAACTGGGGGGCGGGTTGGGCACCACAGCCTTGCAGGAGCATCACACATCCTGTGACCACACAAGCAGCAAATTCTCTACGCATGGTGCCCTCCCCTCTTTGACGGAGTAGGCATAGCATGGCCGGATGATGGTTAAGGCTTGGTAAACAGCTTACGGGGCAAAGGCCACCGACCGGATCATATCGTGGGAGGTCGCCTCGATCGGGCTTGGAGAAGCGACCTCCGACCAATCCTGCGCGGTCTTGCGGAAATGCCGCACGGCCTCCGGCGCAAACTTTCCCTCAGAACTCGAAAGATAGCGCGTGATAGACACCTCGCCCGCCGTCTGGTGTTCCAGCAGATTGAACATATTGGGAGTGCCCCGCAGCCGCGTCGACAGCCCCGTTCCCGCCTGCACGAACAAAAGCCCGGGCGCCGCGTGGAATGGCGCGGCAGATCCCTCGTGAAGATGTCCCGACAAAACAATATCCGCACCGCATTTCGACAGCCGCCTGAGCGCGTGGGAAGCACCCTCCATCAACTTCTTGTCGGTCTCCGGCCCATGTTCGAGCGGATGATGCATCACAACGATTCGCAGAGCATCGCGCGGCACTGCAGAAAAGCTGCTGCACACGCGGCGGATGGTATGCGGGCCGATCCGTCCGCGCTGCCATTTGAACCGGTTGACGGTGTTCACGCCGACCACATGCACACGCGCGTCGCGCCATTCGGGCTCCAGCTCGCGGTCGATCGCCTGCCGGTAACGCCGCCACGGCGTAACAAAGCGCACCAGAACATTATCCAGCGGCGTATCATGGTTGCCCGGAACCGCCAGCACGGGCGCTTTGATCCGGTTCAGGAAAGCGCGCGCCTGCGCAAACTGATGGCGCCGTGCACGCTGGGTAAAATCACCCGAAACGATCACCAGATCAGGGGCAAGCTCGTCGATCTTGCGCAGAAGAGGCCGCTCCAGCCGTGGATCGGTCTTTCCGAAATGGAGATCGGAGAGATGGATGATACGTCTCATGTCTCCTCGCTCTCCTCGGGAATAACAATGGTCAGCGGCTCGGGGTGCATACGGAATTCGAAAGGCGCGTTCATCCGTGCCTTTTCGCCATCAAAGGCCAGCAGCGCGCGACGTTTGTCGAGCAGGCTGACGGTAAACTCGCGGCAGCGCAGCACATCGTAATCCCGACCCTCCTGCACCTGCCGCGTCACCAGCCGCCATGCCAGACGGAACAGCTCGCCACGGGTCTTGCCCTTGGCGATGAGAACGGCGAATTTGTCATCGGTGATCGCCCGCACGCCGCGCAATCCGAAGAAATCCAGCTGATAGGCCGAGCGCGCCACGAAAATCAGTGGGGTCGAGCGGGTATCGTGCAGATCCTCGGTCCGGAACTCAACTTTCATAGGTTTCTGGAATTTCAGGAAAGTGCGGATCACCGACCAATAGGCCACCAACCGGTGCCGACCCCAGCGCGCATAGATCGCCTCGCGCGCTTTGAGGATCTTGGGATAGATCCCGAGCGAGGCATTGTTCAGGAACACCTGTCCCTCGACAGTGCCAACCCTGATCTGGCGGGTATCGCCTTTCAGGATCTGGCGCGCGGCTTCGGTCGCATCCTCCGACAGGCGCAGACCGCGGGCGAAAAAGTTGAACGTGCCCAAAGGCAGAACCGCCATCGGGACGTTCTTGCCCAGCATCGCCTGCGCCACGGCCATGACGGTGCCATCCCCCCCTGCGGCCACGATCAGTTCCGCGCCATCAGCAATCGCGCGGTCCACGGCTTTCGAAACTTCCTCATCCGGCGCCCAGCGATAGAGCTTGGCCTCATCGCCAAACACTTCCAGAGCGGCTTCAATGGGTTCTCGCGCCCGAGAATTCTGGCCGGATTTGGGGTTGGCGACCACATAGATGCGCCGGAATTGCGCAGTATCGACAGCCAACGGCTCGGGACTGCGAACCTCTTCTACATCAACCTGAGACAGTGACATGCGTGCGAACTCCTGTGATTACAGGGTGAACGCGAAAACGCCCCACGGGTTTCATGGGGCGTTCAAATTCATCGACGCGGTTTCAGAAGACCTGCGCGGGGCCCAGCTTGGATAGGCGCTGCACATTATCCGAGGTATGACGGCTATATTCCTTCACCATCGCACGCATTGCCTGATCCATGGTGCCCCCTGCAAACACGGTGCGGGCGGCGGCTTCGGTCGCGCCGAAACCTGCATCGATTTTCTCGGTAACCATTCGGGTCATTTCATCGGGCGCGGCATGCCAGAGCCCTGCCATTCCCGCCATGCGCATGGCGATCACGGCCTGCGCTTCCCAGCCAAGCCACGCAGTTTCAAGAGGCAGTGAGGCCGAAGCCGTGGGATCGAAGAACATGGGTCACCTTTCTACACCAGACGGGGCCGGCGCAATGCTGCACCTGCAGCATGGCATATTGCTCCCTTACCGTCCATTAACGCGTTTGAGACGCGGTCAGTTACACACGTTTGCGCAAACATGGAAAAGAAACAGCGCCGATACAGCATTTACCTTGCGTCAGTGTTATTTGACCCACAGTTTCTTTCCCCTATGGCACACGAAAACTTTAAGCTTGCTCAAAGAAACGTGACAGGGATAAGAAGACCTAACTGAACCCAATAGTTCAGTTCGATGCTTATTATTCCCCGCAGGCTAATCGGAGCCACCATGTTCAGACGACTCCTCTCCCCTACCATTGCCATTATCCTTCTGATCGTGGTCGCCGGTGGCATCATCGGTTTCAACCTGTTCCGCGAGAAAATGATCGGTCAGTTCTTCGCCACGATGCAGGCTCCGCCCGTCGTGGTCTCTGTCACCGAGGTCCGCCCCGTCACATGGACACCGGGGATCGAAGCCATCGGCACCGCCAATGCCGCCGAAGGCACCGATCTGGCGGTCGAGGCCGCAGGGATCGTGCGCGAGATCAACTTCACCGCCAATGCGGAGGTCAAACAGGGCGATCTTCTCGTGCAGATCGACGACCGTCAGGAGCGCGCCGATCTGGCAGCGGCTCAGGCCTCGCTCGAACTGGCGCAGACCTCGCTTGAACGGGCGCAGAAACTCAGCGACCGCGGCGTTTCGGCCGTCTCCACACTCGATAGCGCGATTGCCGATGCCACCACTGCCCGTTCCAGCGTCGAGAAGCTGAAAGCCGCGCTTGAAACCAAACGGCTTCTGGCCCCCTTCGATGGCACGATCGGTATTCCACAGGTGGATCTGGGCGAATATGCCACCGTCGGCACCACCTATGCCACGCTGCAAAATGCCTCGAAAATGCATGTCGATTTTACCCTCTCCGAGCAGCAGGTCCGCAATGTCTCGGTGGGTCAGGATGTGCAGGTGACCTCCGAAATCGGCGGCATCACCCGCGAGGGTAAGATCGTCGGGATCGAACCCAAGATCGATGCCAATTCCCGTCTGGTCGGGGTGCGAGCGATGATCCCCAACGAGGACCGCGCGCTGACGCCCGGCCAGTTCCTGCAGGTGCGGGTGATCCTGCCGACCGAGGACGGGGTCATCGCCCTGCCGCAAACCGTCATCACCTCGAGCCTCTATGGCGATAGCGTCTATGCGGTGCGCGACGAGCAAAGCGATGGCGAGACACGCCAGATCGCCAAACAGGTCTTCGTGAAACTGGGCCGCCGTTCGGGCGATATGGTCGAGATCACCGACGGCGTGACGGCGGGCGACAAGATCGTCAATGCCGGCCAGAATCGTCTCAATCCGGGGGCGACCGTCACCATCGACAATTCCGTCACCCTGCCCGCCGATCCGGGTAGCGATATCGCGCCCGACGCCTCGAAATAAGGACGACGGATCATGCATTTCACCGAAATCTTCATCCGGCGGCCCGTGCTGTCGATGGTCATCGGCGCCTTCATGCTGCTGATCGGGGCGCAGGCCTTCTTCAACCTGCCGGTCCGTGAATATCCCGAGGTCGACGAGACCGTGGTGACCATCACCACCACCTATCCGGGGGCGGCGCCCGACCTCATTCAGGGCTTTATCACCGCGCCGATCTCGGCGGCGGTGGCCACCACCGAGAATATCGACTTCGTCACCTCCTCCTCGCGGCCATCGGTCTCGACCGTCTCGGTCAATATGAAACTCGGTGCCAATCCCGATGTGGCGCTGACCGAAGTGCTGGCCAAGGTCCAGCAGGTGCGCTCCGATCTGCCCGATGGCGCGGAAGATCCGCAGATCGTCAAGGGCACGGGGATGACCTTCGCACTGATGTATCTGGCCGCGACCAACCCCAATATGACGCAGGAGCAGCTGACCGAATATCTCGACCGCGTCATCCGGCCCCGTATGTCCACCATTCAGGGCGTGGCCGAGATCCAGATCATCGGCGGCTCGACCTATGCGATGCGCGTCTGGATCGACCCGAAAAAACTCGCGGCACGCGGCGTGACCGCGGCAGAAGTGCTGCAGGCCATTCAGGCCTCGAACTTCCTGTCGGCCCCCGGTGCGACCGAGAACGATTTCTATACCCAGTCGATCACACTCAAATCCACGCTGTCCTCACCCGAGGCGTTCGGCGCACTGCCAATCCGTGGCGAAGGCGATAGCGTCATCCGGTTGCGCGATGTGGCACGGGTGGAGCTGGCCTCGGACGAATCCGGCGAGATCGTCAGCTTCAACGGTCAGTCGGGCACCTTTATCGGCGTGATGCCGACGCCTGCGGCCAACCCGCTCGACACGGCTCAGGCGGTGATCGACGCGCTCCCCGCCATCAACGCCTCCCTGCCCGAGGGCATGGAAATTCAGAACGTCTACGACTCCACCGAGACCATCTCGGCCTCCATCGAGGAGGTGTTCCACACGATCGCCGAAGCCGTGATCATCGTGGTGCTGGTGATCTTGCTGTTCCTCGGCTCGGTGCGCTCGGTTCTGATGCCCATCGTCACCATCCCGCTCTCGCTCGTGGGGGTGATGGCGGTGCTTCTGGCGCTGGGATACTCGATCAACCTGCTGACATTGCTGGCAATGGTTCTGGCCATCGGTCTGGTGGTGGATGACGCCATCGTGGTGGTGGAAAACATCCACCGCCATATCGAGGACGGCATGAAGCCGATCCCCGCCGCTGTCAAAGGCATGCAGGAGATCACCGGTCCAGTGATCGCGATGACCATCACGCTGGCCGCCGTTCTCGCACCGCTGGCCTTTACCGGCGGCCTCACGGGGGCGCTCTTCACCGAGTTCGCCTTCACTTTGGCCGGATCGGTGATCCTGTCGGGCATTATCGCGCTGACCATCACGCCGATGATGTCGGGGCGGATCCTCAAATCGGGGCATGCAGGCGGTTTCCAGGGCTTTGTGGACCGCATCTTCGAAAAGCTCGCGGGCTTCTACGAGCGCCGCGTGACCGGATCGCTGAACATGCGCTGGGTCACGCTGCTGATCGTGTTGGTGCTCGTAGGTACCACCGGCTTCATGTTCACCAAAACCTCCACCGAACTGGCCCCCGAAGAGGATCAGGGCGCGCTCTTTGCCATCATGAAGGGCCCCAAATACGCGACCGACCGCTATACCTCGGCCTATATCAAGCAGGTGGACGAGAACACAAAGGACATCCCCGAGGTGCGGCAGAGCTTCTCGATCGCGGGCTTCGGCGGCGATGACGGTCAGGGGATCGAGATCTGGCAGCTCAAGGACTGGGCCGATCGCGATCGTTCGCAGGCCGAGGTCCAGCAGGATATTCAGGCAGGGCTGAACAGATCGCCGGGCCTTCAGGGCTTCGCCTTTGCGCCGCCTACCCTGCCGGGGGCCGGTGGTGGCCTGCCGATCTCGGTCATCATCCAGTCGGTCAACAGCTCGTCCCGCGTGGCCGAAGTCTCGGCGGAGATCACCCAGAAGGCCATGCAGTCGGGCAAGTTCATCATCGTGCAGAACTCGCTCAGCTATGATGCGCCCGAGGTGCAGGTGACCATCGACCGTGACCGCGCCGCCTCGCTCAATGTGCCGATCAGCCAGATCGGGCAAACGCTGGGCCTTCTGGTGGGCGGTGGCTCTGTCGCGCAGTTCGACCGCGATTCGAACAGCTATGACATCATCACGCAAGTGCCGCGCAACTTCCGCCAGAACCCCGAGGAGCTGGGCAATTACTTCGTGCGCGCCTCGACCGGCGAAATGGTGCCGCTCTCGGCGCTGGTGAAGATCGAAGGCGGCGTGCGTTCTGCGGCCATCGAGCAGTTCAACCAGCTCAATTCTTCCACCATCACCGCCCTCCCCCTGCCCACGGTTTCCACCGGTGAAGGTCTGGCAGAAATCCAGAAAATCGCCAACGAGACCATCCCCGACGGATTCTTCATCGATTATTCCGGCCAGTCGCGGCTGGAGGTCACGCAGGGCAACACCATCGTCATCGCCTTTGCGGCGGCCATTCTGGTGATCTATCTGGTGCTGGCCGCGCAATTCGAGAGCTTCCGCGACCCCTTCATCATCCTGATGACGGTTCCGCTGACGATCTTCGGGGCGCTCCTGCCGCTCAATATCGGGCTCGGCACACTCAACATCTACTCCCAGGTCGGCCTGATCACCCTTGTGGGCCTGATCACCAAGCACGGGATCCTGATGGTCGAGTTTGCCAACCAGCAGCGCGAGGAGCACGGGTTGATGCGACGCGAGGCGATCATCGCCGCCGCTCGCACCCGCCTGCGCCCGATCCTGATGACCACCGCCGCCATGGCGCTTGCGGTGATCCCGCTGGTGATCGCCGAGGGCGCAGGGGCTGCGGCCCGTCAGGCGATGGGGGTCGTGATGTTCTCCGGTCTGATCATCGGCACGCTCTTCACCCTCTTCGTGGTGCCGATGTTCTACACCTTCATCTCGCCCTCCGATCAGGCATGGCGCAAGGCCCGTGAACGGAAGATAGCCGCAGGCTGAGCCATAAGACAAGCCACTCAGGAAAGGCCCCGATGATCAGTCATCGGGGCCTTTTGAACTTAATAGTTCAGTTTCAAGGGGCGTTTATGTTTTTTTCCGCACATCAAAAGGATAGTTTTGGGGAATTACCTATTGAGGTGCACATTGCTAGATATCACTCATCAAGAACACGCCGGATGGCACTGACCCGGCACATCACTGGAGATAGAGATATGAAAACCATTCTGACCACCGCCGCCCTGATCGTTGCAGCAACCGCAGGTATCGCTTCGGCTCAAAGCAATGACGCACAGCTCGCAGCCCTGCTGAACGTGAACGGCGCCGAATTCACCACCGCCGAGCTGAACAACATCAACGAAGCCCGTCGTGATGGCGATGTCGAGAAAGCCAACTACTTCCTGAACCACGAGAACCGTGCGGATGCCTCGGCAGGCAGCCACGGCAAAGCACAGCTGGCCGCACAGCTGGGTGTGAACGCTTCCGACTACACGCTCGCCGAGCTGGTCACCGTCGACAGCGCGCGCCGCGACAACAACATCCAGAACGCCGATTACGTTCTCAACGGGACCTCGCGCACCTCGGTCGCACCGATCGCGACTCCCTATATCGGCACCGGTCGCTAAGCGGACCATGCGCCCCGGCCTTCGGGCATAGGGCAACACGAACGGCTATCGGGAGAGATCCCGGTAGCCGTTTTCCATTTATCCGGGCAACGCCCGATTTGGCCCAGCGCGGGCGGATCGCCCCAAGAACAGACTTGCCGGATATGCCGCGCTCTGGCAGGGAGATAGAAGCCAAGGAGACCAGATCATGGATTACAGCAAATCCGGCAATGCGCCCTCTGACAAGAATGCGCCGCGCCACGCCGAACATAACGCCAAGGGCAGCGACAAGAACCCCTTCGGTGGCAAGGCGGATAAAGCCGCCCTGCTGGCCCGCATGAAGGCCGCAGCCAAGAAGACCGAGAAGTAATCACTCGGCCGCCATACTGCCCGCGCGTGCATCCTCGAGGATCATGCGCGCGGCTTTCTCGGCGATCATCATGGTCGGTGCATTGGTATTGCCCGAGGTAATGGTCGGCATGATCGAGGCATCGGCAATGCGCAGCCCCTCGACCCCGCGCACGCGTAGCCGCGTATCGACTACCGATTCGTCATCAATCCCCATTCGGCAGGTGCCGACGGGATGGAAGATCGTCGTTCCGATATCCCCCGCAGCCCCGATCAGCTCCTCGTCGCTCTGATAGCGCATCCCGGGTTTGTATTCCTCGGGGTTGAAACGGGCAAAGGCGGGCTGGCTTGCCACATGGCGCACCTGACGGATCGCCCGTGCCGCAACCAGCCGGTCCCCTTCGGTCGAGAGATAGTTCGGCGCAATCACCGGATGCTCGCGGAAATCGCCCGAACGTATATGGATCGAACCACGGCTTTCGGGGCGCAGGTTACACACGCTGGCCGTCATGCCGGGGAAGGGGTGCACCGCATCCCCGAATTTATCAAGGCTCACCGGCTGGACGTGATATTCCAGATCGGGCGTGGCTTTCTCGGGCGAGGATCGCGTGAACACCCCCACCTGACTGGGCGCCATCGCCATCGGCCCCGAGCGCTTGAGCGCATATTCCGCCCCGATCATGGCTTTGCCCCAAAGGGTCGAGGCCATCGTGTTCAGACTTTTGACGCCTTGCACCTTATAGACCAGCCGCAACTGCAGATGGTCCTGCAGGTTCTCCCCCACATTCGCGCTTTCAATGCGGGGGGTGACACCCATTCCCGCCAGTGTCTCGGCCTTGCCGATCCCCGAGAGTTCAAGCACCTGAACGGACCCTACCGCCCCTGCGGACAGGATCACCTCATGGGCAGATACCTCATGGCTCTGGCCCTGCCGATGATAGACCACGCCTGTGACCCGACGCCCCTCGAGGCGCAGCCTCTCGACCTGTGCACCGGTGCGGATCTCCAGATTGGGGCGCGATTTTACGGGGTTGAGAAACGCCCGCGCGGCAGACCAACGCCAGCCACTACGCTGGGTCACATGGAAATACCCGCCGCCTTCATTGGTGCCGGTGTTGAAATCATCACTTCGCGGAAAGCCCGCCTGCTCCGCCGCCTCCAAGAACGCATCCAGAACATCCCAGCGCACACGCGCCTTTTCCACCCGCAGAGGCCCTCCCGCGCCATGCAGATCCGAGGCCCCGCGATAGAAATCCTCCTGCTCCATGAACAAAGGCAGGACATCATCCCAGCCCCAGCCTGTGCATCCCAGCTGGCGCCAGCCGTCATAATCGGCCGCCTGCCCGCGCATATAGATCATCCCGTTGATCGACGAGCACCCGCCAAGGATGCGCCCACGCGGATAGAGAAGTTCGCGCCCGTTCAGCCCTGCATCCGGCGCGGTCTTATAGCCCCAATCGGTGCGCGGATTCCCGATGCAATACAGATAGCCCACCGGAATATGCACCCAATGGTAGTTATCCTTGCCACCCGCCTCCAGAAGCAGAACACGGTTGCGCGGATCCGCGCTCAGGCGGTTGGCCAGCACGCAGCCCGCCGAACCCGCCCCGATGATCACATAATCGAAATTGTCCATAATACTCCTCCCTGTTAATCCCTGTAAAATAGCAGAAGCACCCGTTCGGATGCGCTTCCTTCCCCAAGGAAAGCTTCGCAACGGATCGGGCGCTTGGCAAGCCCGCTGCGGATGGGGGCGATGTCGTTGCCGCTATAACCCTGCGTCCGGTAACCTTTGGCCCCAAGGTCGCGTCATCTTGGCTTGCATCTGCGGTCGTGGCAGGTTTTGGATGCCGCGCACCCCCTGCCTGTTCGAGGATCTGCCTTTGCTGCGTTACCGCCTGCTCCTGTCCCTTGCCCTACCCTTGCTGCTTGCCCATCTCCTCTGGGGCTGGGCGCGCGGGCGGCAAAGCCGCACGGGGCTGGCGGAGCGGCTGGGTGGCCTGCCATCCGGCCCGAGCCAGCCCCTCCCCCATACAGCCCGACCGGTCTGGCTGCATGCGGCCTCCAATGGCGAACTCACCTCGGCCCGTCCGGTGCTCGACTGGCTCGTGACGCAGGGCCATAGCCTGCTCATCACCACCAACTCTGCTACCGGACAGGATCTCGCACGAAACTGGCGCGAGGCCGGCAGCCTGCCGCCAGGCACACGGATCGTTCTGGCCCCTCTGGACGCGCGCTGGGTGCTGCGCCGCTTCCTGCGCCATCACCGCCCCTCGGCTCTCATCGTCATCGAAAATGAGATCTGGCCCAACCGTTTCGCCCTCATGCAAGAGGCGAACCATCCCTGCCTGATGCTCGGAGCGCGGCTGTCGGAGGGCTCGGCGCGGTTCTGGCAGCGCCTCTCCCCCGGCAACGTCCTTGCAGGGCTAACGGCCGTCTCTGCACAGGAGGCCGCTTCCGAGGCACGCTTCCTGCGCTTGGGAGTCCTTGCGACCCACCTCCTCCCCCGGATTAACCTCAAAACGGCTGTCGTCCCCCAGAACCTGCCACCGCTCGCCCCCTGGCCCGCAGACTGGACCCGCCAAAACACATGGCTTGCGGCCTCGACCCATGAGGGCGAGGAAGAACTGATCCTCGAGGCCTTTTCCACAGCCCTTGCATCCCGCCCCGAGCTGCGTCTGATCCTTGCGCCGCGCCACCCGCGCCGCGCTGCAGAAATCACCCGCATGATTACCACCCGTGGCTTTACCCTCGCGCGCCGCTCGCAGGGGGAGCCGCCCTCAGGGCCGGTCTATCTGGCCGATACGCTGGGCGAGATGGGCCATTGGTATGGCCGATCCGCGGCCTGTTTCACCGGAGCTTCCTTCGTTCCCAAAGGCGGCCATACCCCGTTCGAGCCGCTGGTCTATGGCTGCGCCCTGTTCCACGGTCCGCATTTCGAGAATGCGCGCGAAGCCTATGAGCGGCTCGATGCCTGCGGCGGCGCCCGCCTTCTGCCCGATGCAGATGCGTTGGCACAAGCAATGGCCACCCTCACCCAGCCCGACTTCCGTGCGATGTCGGACGCTGCCCGTTCGGGTCTCCCCGAGACCGATCCTGCCTATTTAAGCGGCTTTCTCACGCAGCTTGCCCCCTTAATACCACCTCCAGATGTATAAATTCATCTATATGTCATTGGCGGGTCACCGGAATGCGCTAGATTTGTGGAAAAGGCGCAAACACCGCCCCCTCCCAACAGGCAGCCCGCAGACCCAATGAAACTCGACCGCAAGCTCAGTCTTCTCGAACGCACAGCGCTTGGCAAATCGGCGCAGGAAGCAGCCCTTTGCCTGCGCATGAAGGCCGGACGGCTGCAGGTGCTGATGATCACCTCGCGCGATAGCGGCCGCTGGATCCTCCCCAAAGGCTGGCTGATGAAAGACTGTGCCGCAGGCGAGACCGCGCTGTGCGAGGCATGGGAAGAGGCGGGCGTTGTGGGCCGGCTTTGCGAGGATGGCCCCGTCGGCCATTACACCTACCAGAAGCTCTTCGAGGACGGCATAACCCGCCGTTGCAATGTCGATCTGCATGTGGTCCGCGTGATCCGTTTGGAGGCAAAATTCCCCGAAAAAGGCCAGCGCCGCCGCAAATGGATGGACATCTCCAAAGCCGCGACATCGGTCATGGAACACGATCTGGCGCGCCTGCTGCGGGAATTGCCCGACCAGCTCCCTGACCGGTTGCCGCAGCTATAAATCTTGCGTTTACTGCAATCATGCTTAAGTAAACCCGAGCACGAAAGTGCAGGCCCTCGATCGGGGCCGTTCAATCGGGAAGCTCCGCTCCGTGCCGGATCAGCATTGGCCACAGGGCGCGGGCGGGGTGTTTTAGGGTAGATCCATGATCCGCTACACGCTGAAATGCGCAGATGGACATCAATTCGACGGCTGGTTCGCCTCCGGAGAGGCCTTTGACACGCAATGCGCCAAGGGACTGGTCACCTGCGCGGTCTGCGGCTCTGCCGATGTGTCGAAGTCCCTGATGGCCCCGTCGGTGCAATCTCCCCGCAAAATGGCCGCCGCCCCAGCGCAAAAAGCCCCCTCGCTGAGCGCTCCGGCCAGCGAGATGGAAGCGGCCATGGCCAAGCTGCGCGAGCATATCGAGAAAAACTCGGATTATGTCGGCGATGATTTCGTGCGCGAGGCCCGTGCCATGCATGAGGGCGATGCTCCCGAGCGGGCGATCCATGGTGAGGCCAAGCCCGACGAGGCCCGCGCGCTGCTGGAAGACGGGATCGGCATCATGCCCCTGCCCTTCGCGCCGCGCCGCAAAACCAACTAGCCCCAGCCCGCTATGCGGACCAGCGGACGAAGCCTCCAAGCCGCGCGCTGGTCCTCGTCATGAACCGCTCGGCCCGCAGCAGGACCTCCGACATTTCCCCGATCGCGCGAATTGTATGCGGCCCGTGCTCAAGCATAACGCAATCGGCCGGATGGCTCAGCGCTGCCTCGTTCCACTCGGCACGGCTCTGACGCCCCTCCTGCACCAGCCGCTCCATGAGGCCGGGCGCCCAGAGCACCGGCACCTCTGCCGCACGGCACAGCCAGAAGATCGTGTCCTGCACCTCGCTCAGCCGCGCATAGCCCAGCTCGAGCGCCAACTCGGGGCGCGAGATCATCACCCCCACCCCGCAGCGCCCGCCGGTGGCCACGATCAGATCGGGAAGGTTGTGCCATGCCTGCGCTGTCTCGATGCGCAGAATGATCACCGGCCACGGCCCCTCCGGCTGGAGCCGTTCCAGCTCTGCGAAGAACGCCTGCACCGCCTTCGGGGTCTGCAACGAGACGCTGAGATTATCGGCATGGCGCAGGGCCACCTCCAGCGCGGGCAGATCCTCCGGCCCGAGCGGTGGTAACTCCGGCTCGGCGCCGGCAAGACTGACCGGCATCCCCGGTTTGAGCCGTGCGCCCCGTGGAGGTGTCGCGGTCACCTCTACCCGCACCCTGTCGGGACCGCTACGGACGACCTCTCCCTGCAACTTGCCCCCGTTAATCCGAATCACACACCCCTCTGCCAGCGCCTCCCAATGGGCGGGCTGGCTGAGCGTGATACGGGGAACATCGCCCTTGACCAGTTTTTCGACGACCTCGAACCGGTCGCCGATGCGCAACCGGCCATGGCCGCCGATCATCCGCGCCACTCGGCAGTGCGGCCCGGCAAGGTCGATCTGCACCGGCACCCGCCGACCCAGATCCTGCGCGACCTCGCGGGCCATCTGTGCCAGCCCGCTCCAGTCCTCCGGCCCGCCCGAGGACAGATCGATGCGCAGCGCATCGGCGCCTGCCCCGATCAGGTGTCGCAGATAGCTCTCGGCAGTGCGCGGCTCGCCGCCCTCCGGCGGGGTGGTGATGCAGTTGATCCCGAGGCTCGCCATGATCCGTGCATGTGGCGCGTGCCGACGGGCGCCAAACATCTGCCCGCGCCGCGCGGCAAGCCGTGCAGGCCCCGCAGCAAAGACCTCGACCGGCGGATAATCAGCCACGGCCTGACCGGAAATCAGCGCCAGAGACGCCAGAACCGCATCGATCGAGGCCCGCAGATGCGGTTCGGCACGGTTGAGCGAGGAAATCCCGAAAGAGGCGAAAGGCGCCTCGAACGGGGCCAGCTCGCCCGGCGCAAGCGAGAGGTAATCCGCCAGATTGCGGGCTGAGGGGTAGAATTCGGGACGTTTGATCCAGTCATCCCACAGGTCCATCTGCCCCTGCGCGCGCTCGTCCATCGCCATCCGCAGCCCCGTCAGCGCCGTAGACAGCCCCGTCGCCTGCGCTTTGCGCTCTTCCATCTCGCGTTCGTGCAAGCTCATAGGCTCCTCCTCCCGAGACAGGACACATGCCAAGGATCCGACGGCACCGGTCTATCAAGGCCGCCGCGCCCTCGCTACCGCCCCACAACGACATTCTTATGACAGAAGCGATGGATCACCATATCGCCACTCTTGCGCAGGGGTAGCGCTTGCTTTAACCGAAACCCGAACTCCCGGCACAGGGACCGGGCAGCGAAGCGAGGGGGAAGATATGCCGCTTCTCGTCATGAAATTCGGTGGCACTTCGGTGGCCGATCTCGACCGCATTGCCAATGCGGCCGCTAAGGTCCAGCGCGAAGTTGAGCGGGGCTATGACGTCATCGTAATCGTGTCGGCTATGTCCGGCAAGACCAACGAGCTTGTGGGCTGGGTCGAGAAGACCGCGCCCCTCTACGACGCGCGCGAATATGACGCCGTCGTGGCCTCGGGTGAGAATATCACCGCCGGTCTGATGGCGCTGCGCCTGCAGGAAATGGGCGTGCCCGCGCGCAGCTGGCAAGGCTGGCAGGTGCCGATCAACACGACCTCGGCCCATAGCGCCGCGCGCTTCAAATCGATTCCGCGCGACAATATCGACGCGAAATTCGCCGAAGGTATGAAGGTCGCTGTCGTGGCCGGTTTCCAAGGCCTGTCGGAAGAAGGCCGCATCACCACGCTGGGTCGTGGTGGCTCGGATACCACCGCCGTGGCCTTTGCCGCCGCCTTCGATGCCGAGCGTTGCGACATCTATACCGATGTCGACGGCATCTACACCACCGACCCCCGCGTCTCGGGCAAGGCCCGCAAGCTCGACAAGATCGCCTTCGAGGAGATGCTGGAACTGGCCTCGCTGGGCGCGAAAGTCCTGCAAACCCGCTCGGTCGAGCTGGCAATGCGTTTTAATGTGCGCCTACGGGTGCTGTCCTCCTTCGAGGATACCGACGAAAACTCCGGAACCCTGGTCTGCGGCGAGGAAGAAATCATGGAATCGAAAGTCGTCTCTGGTGTCGCCTTCTCGCGCGACGAGGCAAAAATCACGCTGTTCACCATTCACGACCGTCCGGGCGTGGCGCAGGCCATCTTCGGCCCGCTGGCCGATGCCGGTGTGAATGTCGATATGATCGTGCAGAACATCTCGGAAAAGGACTATGACGACACCTATGCCGGTGCTGTCACCGATATGACCTTCTCGCTGCCGATCAATCAGGTCGCCCGCGCCCAGAAGGCGATGGAAGAGGCCAAATCCGCAGGCAAGATCAACTACGACCAGCTGATCATCGATACCGAGGTTGCCAAGGTGTCGGTCGTGGGTATCGGCATGCGCAGCCATGCAGGCGTCGCCGCCAAGATGTTCCAGGCGCTTTCCGCCGAAAACATCAACATCAAGGTCATCTCCACTTCGGAAATCAAGATTTCCGTCCTGATCGACCGGAAATATATGGAATTGGCCGTGCAGGCACTCCATGATGCGTTTGAACTGGACCAGAAAGGCTAACGCCTTTCTACCCTGTTTCGGGCGTAACTATCGAACCAAAGGATCGGCCTTTTCTCATGGCGGAACGCAGTGATAGCGACAGTCGGAACCTGTTGCGCCGTTTGCGCGACGTCCTGGCCGAGCCTGGCAACGGTCAGGACAGGCTGGACCGGATCACCTCGCTGATCGCCCATTCCATGGGCACCGAGGTGTGTTCGATCTACCTGTTCCGTGACCCCGAGACGCTGGAACTCTGTGCCACCGAAGGCCTGAAACCCGAAGCTGTGCACCAGACCCGGATGCGTCTGGGCGAGGGCCTCGTGGGCCGCGTCGCCCGTGTCGGCAACCCGATCAACACCCATGACGCCCCCTCTGCCCCCGGTTTCCGCTATATGCCCGAGACCGGCGAAGAGATCTATTCGAGCTTCCTCGGCGTGCCGATCCAGCGGGTGGGCGAGAAACTGGGCGTGCTCGTCGTGCAGTCGAAAGAAGCGCGCGATTACAAGGATGACGAGGTCTATGGCCTCGAGGTCGTCGCCATGGTGTTGGCCGAGATGACCGAGCTGGGCGCCTTTGTGGGCGATGGCGAGGGGATCGGGCACAGCCATCGTTTTCCGGTGATGTTCCGCGGCTCCTCCGGTCAGGAAGGCGCCTGCGAGGGCCGCGTCTGGCTGCATGAGCCGCGCGTGGTGGTCACCAATCCCGTGGGCGACGATCCCGATCACGAGAAACAGCGGCTCGAAGACGCCGTGGGCGCGCTTCAGGCGCAGGTCAATGACATGATCTCCGGCTCCGGCGATATGGATATGGACCACCGGCAGGTGCTCGAGACCTACCGGATGCTGGCCAATTCGCGCGGCTGGATGCGGCGGATGACCGAGGATATCGCGCTTGGCCTTTCGGCCGAGGCCGCGGTCGAGAAGGAACAGTCGCAGAACCGTTCGCGGCTCGAACAGGCGGCTGATCCCTATCTGCGCGAGCGCCTCTCGGATCTTGATGATCTCTCGAACCGGCTCCTGCGCCTCCTGACAGGGCAAGGCACCCATACCGGCGCCGAGCTGCCCGAGAACCCCGTTCTGGTTGCCAAGAATATCGGCCCTGCGGAACTCCTTGATTACGGACGTGGGCTGAAAGGCGTGGTGCTGGAGGAAGGCTCGGTCGGCAGTCACGCGGCCGTCGTGGCGCGGGCGCTGGCCATCCCTCTGGTGATCCATGCCAAGCGGATCACCACCGAGGCACTCAATGGCGACCCGATTCTGGTGGATGGCGATCAGGGCGTGGTGCATCTGCGCCCCGAAGACCCCGTGGCCAATGCGTTCCGCGACAAGATCGCGATGCAGGCCGAGGCCCAGAAACGCTATGCCGATCTGCGCGATCTGCCCGCCGAGGATCGGCAGGGCACACGGATCAATCTGGTGATGAATGCGGGGCTTCTGGCCGATCTGCCCTCGCTGCAAAATAGCGGCGCCGAGGGTGTGGGCCTGTTCCGCACCGAGCTACAATTCCTGACCCGCTCGCGGGTGCCACGCCGCGACGAGCTGGCCCAGCTCTATAACCGCGTGATGGATGCAGCCCAAGGCAAGCCGGTCAAATTCCGCACGCTCGATATCGGCTCGGACAAGGTCCTGCCCTATATGAAACCGCAAGACGAGCCCAACCCCGCGATGGGCTGGCGCGCGATCCGTGTGGGGCTCGACAAGCCCGGCGTCTTGCGGATGCAGCTGCAGGCGCTGATCCGCGCCGCCGGCACGCGCCCTCTGGAGGTAATGTTCCCCTTCATCGCCTGCCCGTCAGAGTTCTATGCCGGACGTGATGCGCTGTTGCGCCAGCGCGACCGCGAGGCCGCCCTTGGCCGCCCCGTCCCCGAATGCCTGAAGATCGGCGCCATGCTGGAGACGCCGTCGCTGGGCTTTGCGCCAGACAGTTTCTACCAGACCTGCGATTTCATCTCGATCGGCGGCAATGATCTCAAGCAGTTCTTCTTTGCGGCGGATCGAGAAAACGAGCGTGTGCGGCGGCGCTATGACACGCTGGATGTCAGCTTCCTGACCTTCCTCGAGCGGATCATCGTGCGCTGCGAGGCCACCAATACAGTGCTGAGTTTCTGCGGCGAGGATGCGGGCCGCCCCGTGGAGGCGCTGACCTTCGCGGCGCTGGGGCTCAGGACGCTCTCGATGCGGCCAGCCTCGATCGGGCCGATCAAACACCTGATCCGCCGCGCCGATCTGGCCGAGCTGCGCCAGATCGTACAGCGCGTGCGCAATGAGGGGCATAGCTCTGTGCGTAATGCGGTGACGACCTATCTGGCCCATCTGTAAGGCAGGAAGGGGCTCTGCCCCTCTCGGGGCCTGACGGCCCCGCTTCACCCCGGGATATTTAGGGACGCTGGAAAGGTTCAGCGTTTGCGGCTGATCCGCGCGACCAGTTCCTCGCGCAGGAGGCCTTCGTCGATCTGCGCATCGCGGGCGAGGCGCTTGAGACCGAAATGCACCCGCGCCACATCCTGATAGTAGCTGGTGAAGGTATAGTTGACCGCAGCGCCCGCCACAGCGCCCAGAAGCGGCGCCGCCTGGGCCGCGAGTTTCTGGCCCAGAACCGCCGACAGGCGCGGGGCGACCTTGGAGATCAGTCCCTGCATGGACGAGCCTGTCAATGTCACACGTGTGGCGATCAGACCGACATCGGTGCCGTCATCCTCTTCGAGCGGACCGGCGGAGGCGAAGATGCGCAGGCATTCGGTCTTCACCTCATCAGAGGCCGGATCGAAGCCGTGTTCGGCCGCGATCCCCTGAATGGAGCGCAGGAGCATGGTGATGGTCAACGGCAGTTCTGCGGCCGCGCCGGGCAGGCCCGCAAAGCCTCCCGCCGCCCCCATCGCCGTCGTCAATGCCCTGTTGAGCCAGTCCGGCTTGTCCTCGACGACACCGCGCGAGCGGCCTGCCGCGGCCAGAGCCGTCTGGAGCGCCCTGGCCGTGATTCCCTCCAGACCACCACGCACGGGGCTCGGGAGTTTATTCAGAAGCGTCTCGGCAGAGCCGCCGAGATAGGACAGGAGCTGCATGCCCGGCCCGGAGGCCGAACGGTAGCGCCGCGCCAGCCCGTCCAGCTCGCGCATCACGCTGTGATCGGTCAGGGGTTCGAAGATTTCGGCGGTAGTCTGAGACATGGGCATACTCCCTTTCCGTTCAGATATGGAGCGGGCAGGCGCGAGTGCAAGAGGCCGGTCAGGCGCCCGGGGAAGGGGTCGTGAATTTCTCGACCTCGCCGGTCACGCCTTCCCATGCGCCGGGCACCAGTTCCAGCGCAAGCACACGGTCGGGGTTGGTGGGCGGCGGCATGATCACGTCATCGATCTTCCAGAATCCGAAGCGGCGGTAATAGGGCTCGTCCCCGACCAGCAGCACCCGCTCCCAGCCAATGCGTCGCGCCTCGTTGAGGCTTTCATGCATGAGCATTCCGCCCAGGCCTTCGCCCTGACGGGTGGGGTGGACGGCCACAGGCCCCAGAAGCAGGCAGCGATGCCCCGAGACCAGGATCGGCCAGTAGCGGATCACCGCGGCCAGAATGCCGTCCTGCCGCAATGTAAGGCAGAGCTGGCTGACTTTGGGCACGTTATCGCGCAGCCGGTAGGAGGAAAGCGCGGTCCGGCCGGGCGCGAAGCACAGGTCATAGAGCGCCTCGACTTCCCACCAGTCGGCCTCGTTTTCTTCGTCGAGCTGATACATCGGCCACGCCCCATGCGATCTGATCCCCGAACACCAAGGCTGGGGCTTTCCATTCCGCCTAGCACGCGGCAGTGTCAGGTTCAAACCATAGGAGGCATCGAAATGTTCTATCGTCCTGCTCAGGGACACGGCCTGCCGCATGATCCGTTCAGCGCCATCGTCTCGCCCCGCCCCATTGGCTGGATCTCGACACGCGGCAAGCTGGGCGACAATCTGGCGCCCTATTCCTTCTTCAATGCCGCCGCCTATACGCCCCCGCAGGTCGTGTTTTCCTCGCTGGGTGCGAAAGAGGATCGCGACGGCACCAAAGACAGCCTCGCCCAGATCCGCGAGAGCGGGGTGTTCTGCGTCAATCTGGTAGAGCCCGCGCTGGTCGAGGTGATGAATGCCAGCACCGCGCCCTATCCGGCGGGGGTGGACGAGTTCGCGGCCTGCGGCATCGAGAAGGCCGAGTGCAGCGAGATCGACTGCCCGCGTGTGGCGCAGGCGCCTGCCGCGTTGGAATGCCGGTTTGTGGGCGAGATGCCGTTACTGGGTATGGCAGATGTGCTTGTCCATGCCGAGGTGGTGGGCGTACATCTGCGAGAGGATTGCCTGACAGACGGGATCTACCATCCGCCAGGCTGGGTCAGCCGGCTGGGCTATCGCGGGGATTATGCCACCGTGACCGATACATGGGAACTGCTGCGCCCGCGTTTGAAGTAAGGAAAACATGATGGACAAGGTAATCGGGATCATCGGCGGCTCGGGGCTTTATGACATTGCGGGGCTGGAAAACCGCAAATGGCAGGCGGTCGAGACACCTTTCGGCACCCCGTCGGACGAGCTGCTGACAGGCGAGCTGGACGGGGTGCGGATGGTTTTCCTGCCCCGCCACGGGCGCGGCCATGTGCATATGCCCACCACGGTGAATTACCGCGCCAATATCGCGGCGATGAAGACCATGGGTGTGACCGATCTGGTGGCGGTCTCGGCGGTGGGGTCGCTGAAAGAAGACTATGCGCCGGGCGATTTTCTGGTGGTGGACCAGTATATCGACCGCACCTTCGCCCGCGAGAAAAGCTTTTTCGGGACGGGGCTTGTGGGCCATGTGCCGTTTTCCCACCCGACCTGCGCACGGCTTTCGGAGGTCTGTCTGGAGGCGGGGCGCGAGGCGGGTGGCACCATGCATAGGGGCGGCACCTATGTGGCGATGGAGGGTCCGCAATTTTCCACTCTGGCCGAGAGCCGCCTCTACCGGAGCTGGGGCGCGGATGTGATCGGGATGACCGGCATGCCCGAGGCCAAACTCGCCCGCGAGGCCGAGATCTGCTACGCCTGTATCGCGATGATCACCGATTACGACTGCTGGCACCCCGATCATGACGCGGTCGATGTGGCGCAGGTAGTGGCCACCGCCAAGGCCAATGCGCAACTGGCGCGCTCGGTCATCGCGGCGCTGCCCAAGCGCCTCAAAGGGCCGCAAAGCGATTGCGCTTCGGGATGTAACCGTGCATTGGACGGGGCGATCATGACGGCGCCCGAGTGCCGCGATCCCGAGATGAAAGAGAAACTGAACTGCGTGGCCGGTCGCGTCCTGTGACCCCCTCCCCGCCCGCACGGAGACACCCATGAAAACCGTCAAGGATTACATCCGCACCATCGCCGATTTCCCGCATGAGGGGATCCTGTTCCGCGATGTCACCACCCTCTTCGCCGACCCGCGCGGCTTCCGCATGGCGATCGACCAGCTCCTGCACCCTTGGGCAGGCCAGCCGATCGACAAGGTTGTAGGGCTCGAGGCGCGCGGGTTCATCCTTGGCGGGGCGATTGCCCACCAGCTGTCGAAAGGGTTTGTCCCGATCCGCAAGAAGGGCAAGCTACCGGGCCAGACTATCAGCCAGGCCTACAAGCTGGAATATGGCGAGGCGATCATGGAGATGCATGAAGACGCCATCCAGCCCGGAGAGCGGGTGCTGATCGTCGATGACCTTCTGGCAACGGGTGGCACCTGCGGTGCGGGGATACAGCTGATCGAGAAGCTGGGCGGCCAGATCGTGGGCTGCTCCTTCATCGTGGATCTGCCCGAGCTGGGCGGACGCCGTAAACTGGAAGCGATGGGGCAACAGGTGCAGGTTTTGTGCGAATTCGAAGGGCTTTGATCGCGCAGGGTTAAGGCTGCTAACCTTTTGTCAGGTTTTAGCGTGCTACACATATCGCGCAGACTGGTTCTGCTGCTTGCAAACACGTGAACCACTCGCAGAGCGCCTCGCCACCACCCATTGGGCGAGGCGCTTTTTCATTCACCCGCCACCACCACCGCGCCCGGGTTCATGATCCCCTTGGGGTCGAGCGCCGCTTTGACCGCGCGCATCACCGCCAGCTTGCCCGCATCGCCATAGCGCTCCAGATCGCCGGTCTTGATCCGCCCGATCCCATGCTCGGCCGAGACCGATCCACCGAAACTGTCGACCACCGCATAAACGCAATCCTTCACCGCGCCCTTGAGATGGTCATAATCGGCGCGGGTTTTACCCGCCGCAGGGAAGGCGTTGTAATGCAGGTTCCCATCGCCCACATGGCCGAAGCAGTTCACGCGGATATCGCCCAGCTCGGCCAGCGCCTCGCCCGCCGCCTTGATGAAGGCCGGAAGCGAGGGCAACGGCACCGAGACATCATGGCTGGAAATCGAGCCGATGCGCTTGTTCGCCTCGGGGATATTCTCGCGCAGCGCCCACATATCGTTCCGCTGCTGGCCCGATTGCGCGATGACACCATCGCTCACCAGATCGCCCGCAGCCTCGAAGAGCCCCGCCAGAGCCTCCTCGGCATCCATCCCCGCGGGCAGGCCGATCTCGCACAACACCATCCAGTCCGGCGCCTCGGCAAAGGGCATATGCACCTCGGGGCCGACCTGCGCCAGAAATTCCAGCCCCTGACGGGCGATCAGCTCGAACGCCGATACACAGCCCACCATCCGTGCCTCGGCGATCTCCAACAGCTCCAGCGCCGCTTCGGGGCTGGGCACCACGAAAAACGCCGTGCCGACCTCGGAGGGGCGCGGGAAGAGCCGCAGACTGGCCGCCGTGATCACACCAAGGCTGCCTTCGGAGCCGATCATCAGATCCTTGATGTCATAGCCGGTATTGTCCTTGCGCAGGCGCTTGAGTCCCGAGACGATCGTGCCATCGGCCAGCACCGCCTCGACGCCCAGACACAGCTCGCGCGTATTGCCATAGCGCAGCACATTCACCCCGCCCGCATTGGTCGCCAGGCAGCCGCCGATCCGCGCCGTGCCCTGAGAGGCCAGCGATAGCGGAAAGAGCCGCCCGCGCGCCTCGGCCGCCTCCTGCACCTGCGCCAGGGTCAGTCCCGCCTCGACGATCATCGTATGGGCATCGGCATCGCGGATACGGGTCATTTTCTCGAGGCTGAGGATCAGCGGGCGGATCTCGCCGGGCATGACTTGCCCCGACACCAGCCCCGTGCCCCCGCCATAGGGCACCACCGGCACGCTCTGCGCGTGACAGAGCTTGAGGATCTGCGACACCTCTTCGGTGCTTGCGGGCTTTGCCAGAAGCCCCCCCTGCCCGAACCAGCGCCCGCGCGGCTCTTCCAGATAGCGCGGCTCCGCCTCCGAGAGCGCCAGATCCGGTAGGAGCTCGGAAAGCTCTTCGCGGAAGATATCGTCGGCAGCGCGCATGGAATTTCCTTTATAATCTGGACTTAACCCACATCCGTCCGGCCACGGCGGTCGGGACGCAGGTTGGAATAGAGCACATGGTTGCGCCAGCGGCCGTTGATTTGCAAATAGGCCTGCGCCACACCTTCATATTTGAAGCCGGATTTCTCCAACACGCCGCGCGATGCCGCGTTTTCAGGCAGGCAAGCTGCCTCGATACGACTGAGATCGAGGATGGCGAAGGCGTAATCCACAACCCCTTCAATGGCTTCGCGCATAAAGCCCTGACGGGCATAGCGCTCGCCCACCCAATAGCCGATGGTTCCCGATTGCGCGGGGCCACGGCGGATATTGTCGAGGGTGATAGCCCCCACCACGCGCTCGTCGCCGCGCCGTATGAGGAAGAAGGGCAAGGCAGTGCCTGCGGCCTCGGCCCGTGCGGACCAGTAGACCCGATTGGCAAAGGCCTTGCGCGAGAGATGGTCGTTGGACCAGAGCGGCTCCCATTGGGTCAGGAAGTCGCGGCTCTCCTCGCGCAGGCTCGCCCAGTCGCGATAGTCGGAATGTTGCGGCAGGCGAAGCGTCAGCCGATCGGTTTCCACCTTCGGTTTACGGCGACGCGTCAGCATCAGGCAGCAAGCCTCCGTCGCAATTCCTCCAGATCGGGAGCACGATCAACCGGACCATAAAGGGCGAGCGCCGAATTGGGCTCGGCGATCAGCTTGGCCGCATAGGCGCGCACGGCCTCGACGGTAACACCATCGATACGGTCCGCCGTCTCCTCGAGATCGGGCACACGGCCCCAGACCGACAGATTACGGGCCATCCGCTCGGCGCGGCTTGACGGGCTCTCGAGCCCCATCAGCATACCCGCCTTGATCTGGGCCCGCGCACGGGCGACCTCGACCTCGGACATATCCTCGGCGGCGCGCTTCAGCTCGTCCACCGTCAGGGTGGACAGCTGCTCGACCTCCTCGGCGGAGGTGCCCGCATAGATCGTCATCATGCCCGTGTCCTCATAGGCACCGGCCTGGGAGAAGATCGTGTAGCACAGGCCCTTCTCTTCGCGGATCTTCTGGAACAGCCGCGAAGACATCCCGCCCCCCAGCGCCGTTGCATAGACCTGCGCCGCATAAAGATCGGTCGAGCGGTAGCTCGGACCCTCGAATGCCAGTGCGAAATGCGCCTGCTCGAGGTCTTTCGACTTGCGGTATTCGGCACCCTTCCAGCTCGCAGGCTGGATCAGCGCATCCTTGCGCGGGATCATATGGCCGAAGATCATCTCGGCCTGTTTGACGATGGCGTCATGATCCACATCCCCCGCCGCCGACAGGATCATCTGACCGGGGCCGTAATGCTCGGAAACAAAGCCTGCCAGATCGCTCTGGCCAAAGCCTGCGACCTTTTCCGCCGGACCGAGGATCGTGCGACCGATCGCCTGATCGGGATAGGCGGCCTCCTGCAGCCAGTCGAAGATGATATCGTCGGGCGTATCGAGCGCCTGCCCGATCTCCTGCAGGATCACACCGCGCTCGACCTCGATCTCGCGCTGGTCAAAGACCGGGTTCATCAGGATATCGCCAATGACATCGAGCGCCAGCGGCACGTCATTGCCTAAGACACGCGCGTAATAGGCGGTCACCTCGCGCGAGGTATAGGCATTGATATAGCCGCCCACATCCTCGATCGCTTCAGCAATCTGCAAGGCAGAGCGCGTCTTGGTGCCCTTGAACGCCATATGTTCGAGGAAATGTGCGATACCGTTCTGTTCGGGGCGCTCGTGACGCCCGCCCGCATTGACCCAGATGCCGATGGCGGCAGAGGCCATCGAGGGCATCCGCTCGGTCACGACGCGCAGGCCGTTGGGAAGGGTCGAGAACTGGATCATGCGCGGCGCTCTTTACGGATCAGGGTTTCCAGCGCGTCCAGGTCATTGGGCACACGGGTCACACGCTCCTCGCGGTCGAAGAGGTCCGCCATACGCGGCGGCAGATCGGGATGCACGCCCGACGCCTCGTTGACGGCGGCGGGGAATTTCGCCGGATGCGCGGTGGCCAGCGTGATCATCGGCGTTGCCGGATCGCGCTCGATCGCGTCCATCGCCACACCCACGCCCACGGCGGAATGCGGGCACAGAAGCTCTCCGGTGGTTTTCAGCGTCTTGGCGATGATCTCCAGCGTGCGGCCCTCGCCGACGGCACCGCTGTCGTAATGCTCGAGCAATGCCCCCATCGCGTTTTTCGACACGGTGAAGGAGCCCTGATTTTTCAGCTCGTCCATCAGTGCGGAAACTGCGGCGCCATCGCGGCCATAGGCCCAGAATAGCGCGCGCTCGAAATTGGAGGACACCTCGATATCCATCGAGGGGCTCATCGAGGGTTTCACACCACGTTTGGTGTAATCGCCCGCCTTGATGCAGCGGTCGAGAATGTCGTTCTGGTTGGTGGCGATCACCAGACGCTCGATCGGCAGGCCCATTTCCTTGGCAAGGAAGCCCGCGAAAATATCACCGAAATTGCCGGTCGGCACGGTGAAGGAGACCTTGCGATGCGGCGCGCCCACGGCCACGGCCGAGGTGAAGTAATAGACGATCTGCGCCAGAACACGGGCGAAGTTGATCGAGTTCACACCGGCAAGGCCAACCTCGTCGCGGAAGGTGAAATCGTTGAACATATCCTTCAGCTTGGCCTGGCAATCGTCGAAATCGCCCTCGAGCGCCAGCGCATGGACATTGCCTTCGATCGGCGTGGTCATCTGGCGGCGCTGCACTTCCGACACGCGGCCATGCGGGAAGAGGATGAAGACATCGACATTATCGAGCCCACGGAAGGCCTCGATGGCCGCCGAGCCGGTATCACCCGAGGTGGCACCGACGATCGTGACCTTGCGGTTCTGTTTCGCCAGCTCGATCTGGAACAGCTGGCCGATCACCTGCATCGCGAAATCCTTGAACGCGAGCGTCGGGCCGTGGAACAGCTCCAGCAGGAAATGGTTCGGCGCCAGCTGCTTGAGCGGCGCGCGCGCGACATGACCGAACCCGGCATAGGCACGGGTGATCGCGCCTTTCAGCTCTTCATCCGAGAAGGTCTCGGCGGTGAAGGGCTTCATCACGCGGAAGGCGACCTCCTCATAGGACAGACCGGCCATCGCGGCAATCTCGTCCGCGGTGAATTGCGGCACCGTCTCGGGCACATAGAGCCCGCCGTCACGGGCCAGACCCGTCAACATTGCTTCGCCAAAGCTCAGAGCCGGGGCCTGTCCCCGGGTCGAAATATAACGCATGGTCAGTCCTTCGGTTCGTCGGGGTCTGATACGCCAATGCACGGGCGCTGTCATCCCTGACTGCATATATCATGGAAAAATCAACGCAATCTGCGGCAGAAAAGCCCGCGGATCAGCGCGTCTGGGTGATGGTTGTGGGGGCCGCGGCCTCGGTGGCGGCTCCGGTGGCGGCTCCTGTCTGGGCCGAAAGCTTCACGATGGTCAGCCCGAAGACCAAGAGACAGAACACGGCAAGCGTCAGGCCCAGCCCCTTGTTGCGCGAGGCGCGGGCCAGATGCATGGGATACAGCCGACCACTCATGACCAGGTGAACCCTTGCACGAATTGCGCATAGGCGGGCCACAGATGCAGCGCCTTCTCGACCAGCAGTGCCCCGAAATGCAGCGCCAGATAGAGGAGCGAGAAGTAGAAATAGCGCTTCTCGAAACGGTAGCCCTCGGCCTCTGCGGTCTCTTCGGCGCGGCGCCAGATGACCCAGCCGCCATGGATGAAGATCGCGTTCAGCACCAGCGCCGTGGCCAGATAGACCGGCCCGCCGATCGAAGTCACGCCCAGCCCGATGGCCACCGGCGCGAGGATCAGCGCATAGGCAAGGATATGGCGACGCGTGGTCTTGCGGCCATGGGTCACCGTCAGCATCGGCACTTTGGCCGCCGAATAATCGCTCTTCATGAAGAGCGCGAGCGCCCAGAAATGCGGGGGCGTCCACAGGAAGATCAGGAGGAACATCGCCACTGATTCGACCGACACGCCGCCCGTTGCAACCGCCCAGCCGATCATCGGGGGGAAGGCCCCCGCCGCGCCACCGATCACGATATTCTGCGGCGTCGAGCGTTTGAGCCACATCGTATAGACGATGACGTAGAAAAAGATGGTGAAGGCCAGAAACAGCCCCGCGAAGATATTCGACGCAAGCGCCAGCATCACGCAGGAGATCACCGAAAGCGCCAGGCCAAAGCCCAGAGCCTCGGTCTCGCTGACGCGGCCAGCAGGGATCGGGCGGCTTTGCGTGCGCTTCATGATGCGGTCGATATCGGCATCATACCACATATTCAGCGCGCCCGAGGCACCACCACCCAAGGCAATGAAAAGAATGGAGATAAAGCCAACCAGCGGATGCACAGGCACAGGAGCTACCACAAGTCCCACAAAGGCGGTGAACACTACCAGCGACATCACGCGCGGCTTCAAGAGAGCCACGAAATCGTTGAACTGCGCGTCCTGTCCTTGCGGTTTTACATAGCCGATATCGCTCATCCGTGCCTTCCGGTTCGTCTTTGCCATCTGTCGCGCGGCTGCGCGGCACAAAACCTGTCCAGCTCCTGCCCACGGCATCCCGACCTGTCACGTTTCCGACAAGAGCCGAGAGCTACGAGGTGCCCCGATGCGGCAAAAGCCAAGCACAATCCGCCTCTGAAAGCGAAATCGCGCAGGGGCCGGATACACCTATTATTGATATTACGCCACATCTTTACATAGTGTGAGCGTTCAAATTTGCTGCTGATGAGCGCGTGCGGCCCCGCATCCTGTCTTCAAAACTTGTAACGGCAGGCCGGACGCGACATATCCATAGGCAGACCCGCGCGCGCCCGTGCCGCGCGAAAAGGAAAGGATACCGCATGAGCGAGACCCGCTTTGCCCCGTTCGAAACCCAGCTGGATGAAGAGCGCGCGCTTGCCGTCTTGCGAGAGGCGACGGCGGGCGCCGATGATGGCGAGCTGTTTCTGGAACGCCGTCGTTCCGAGGCGCTCGTCTTCGATGATGGCCGTGTGAAAAATGCAAGTTACGACGCCTCGGAGGGCTTCGGCCTGCGCGCTGTGCGCGGCGAGGTCTCGGGCTATGCCCATTCGACCGAGCTGACCGAAAGCGCGCTGAAATGCGCCGCCGAGACCGCACGTCTGGCCGTTGGCTCCGGTGGCGGCACGATGGCGCCCCCGCCGCAGGGCACCAATCTGCGGCTTTACACCGATAACGATCCGATGACGGACGCGACCTTCGCCGCCAAGATCGACATCCTCAAGGAGATCGATGCCTTCGCCCGTGATCTCGATCCGCGCGTGGTGCAGGTCTCGGCCTCGATGGCGGCCTCCCTGCAGGAGGTCTTCATCCTGCGCCCCGAAGGCGGGCTGGTGTCGGATATCCGTCCGATGGCGCGGATCAATGTCTCGGTGATCGTGGAGGAAAACGGTCGCCGCGAGTCGGGTAATCATGGCGGCGGTGGCCGCTACGGTCTGGCAGGGCTGATCACACCCGACACATGGCAGCCCGCCGTGCGCGAGGCGCTGCGCATCGCACTGGTCAATCTGCGCGCCGAGGCTGCGCCTGCGGGGCAGATGGATGTAGTGCTGGGTCCGGGTTGGCCGGGTGTCCTCTTGCACGAGGCCGTGGGCCACGGGCTGGAGGGCGATTTCAACCGCAAGAAATCCTCGGCCTTTGCCGGTCTGATGGGGCAACAGGTGGCCGCCAAGGGCGTGACCGTTCTGGATGATGGCACCATCCCCGACCGTCGCGGCTCGATCACCATCGACGATGAGGGCACGCCTTCGGGCAGGAATGTGCTGATCGAGGACGGTATTCTGGTGGGCTATATGCAGGACCGCCAGAATGCGCGCCTGATGGGGGTCATGCCCACCGGCAATGGCCGCCGCGAGAGCTTTGCCCATTGCCCCATGCCGCGCATGACCAATACCTATATGATGGGCGGCGATACCGATCCGGCCTCCATTCTGGCCGATCTGAAAGACGGAATCTATGCCGTGGGCTTTGGCGGCGGTCAGGTGGACATCACCAATGGCAAGTTCGTGTTCAACTGCACCGAAGCCTACCGTGTGAAGAACGGTGTTGTGGGCGCGCCGGTAAAAGGGGCCACGCTGGTCGGTGACGGCCCGACCGCGATGCAGAAGATTCGCGCCATCGGCAATGATATGGCGCTCGATCCGGGTGTCGGGAATTGCGGCAAGCAAGGTCAATGGGTGCCCGTAGGCGTCGGCCAACCCAGTCTGATGATCGGCGGGCTGACGGTTGGCGGCTCGGCTGCATCCTGACCTTGGGGCACTCATTTCCTTGGTATGACAACAGGATAGCCGCCTCTCTGGGCGGCTTTTCTATCGAAAGATCAAATAAATTTTTAGCAAAATTCCAGCGATGCCGGATTCGGTAACCTTTCGTTAATCTTAACGCAGCAATCTGGTTTTGCGATAGAGGCGGAGGACCGGATGAAAACAGGCTTGTTTTCTTACCCCACCCCCTTCACCCCACCCACCACGGAAGAAAATGAACTGCTGGTGCTCCGCCTCTTTCGCTCGCGTCGTATCGGGGCCACGACCTTTCACCGGATCATTGCCGAACACGGATCGGTCGCGGCGGCCTTTGAGGCCCTGCCCGAGATTGCCCGTTCTGCCGGTGTGACCGATTATTCTCCTTGTAGCGAGGCCGCCGCTCTGGCGGAACTGAACGCGGGCCGGAAGGCGGGCGCGCGCCTCCTTTGTTTCGGCGCGCCCGATTACCCGCAGGCGCTCTGCGATCTGCCGGATGCGCCTCCTGTCCTGTGGGCAATGGGCGATCTCGGGTTACTCAAACGCCCTGCACTAGCCTTTGTCGGCGCCCGCAGCGCCTCGTCTCTCGGGCGGCGGATGGCGGAAGGTCTGGCCCGCGAGGCGGGCGAGGCAGGCTATGTGGTGGTCTCGGGACTGGCCCGCGGGATCGATGCCGAGGCGCATAGGGCGGCGCTCACCACCGGCACGATCGGTGTGCAGGGCGGCGGGATCGATGTCGTCTATCCCAAAGAGAACAAAGCGCTGCATGCGGATCTTGCCGCGCAGGGGCTGCGACTTTCGGAAAATCCTGTCGGGATGCCGCCGCAGGCCCGCCATTTCCCGCAACGCAACCGCATCATTTCCGGTCTCGCGCGGGCGACGATTGTCATAGAGGCTGCCACGAAATCGGGAAGCCTGCTGACCGCCCGCAATGCGCTCGATCAGGGGCGAGAGGTCATGGCCGTGCCCGGCCATCCGATGGACGGGCGTGTGGGAGGCTGCAACCTGCTGATCCGCGATGGCGCCACATTGATCCGCGATTTCGCCGATATTGCCGAGGCACTGGGACCAGTGCAGACCACGCCCGTCCCTGCCGCCGAGGCTCCGCCCGCGGCGCCCGAAGATCCGGCGCAGGCGCTGCTGGAGCTATTGGGTCCCAGTCCGGTTCTGGAGGAGCATGTGATCCGTGATTTGCGGATCGATGCGGCAAGTTTCGCGCAGATCCTGACCGAACTCGAGCTGGACGGGCTGGTCCTGCGCCACGCCGGAAGCCGGATCAGTCTGGCCTGAGCCAGCCCTGCGACACAGGAAAATCAGGCCCTACATTGACATTGCCCGAAGAAATCCCAATCTTCCGCCCAACTCAAGAACATGCCCAAAGCGAGGTCCATATGGCGGTTGTCGTCGTCGAATCACCAGCCAAGGCCAAGACAATTAACAAATATCTTGGTTCCGATTATACCGTCCTCGCATCCTTCGGGCACGTTCGCGACCTGCCGCCGAAAGATGGTTCCGTCGACCCCGAACATGATTTCGATATGAAATGGGAGGTCGCCTCCGATTCGAAAAAGCACATCAAGGCGATCACCGATGCGCTCAAAGACGATGACACCCTGATCCTCGCGACCGACCCCGATCGCGAGGGGGAAGCGATTTCATGGCACCTCGAGCAGGCGCTTGAGAAGAAGCTCAAGGGCAAGAATGTCAGCCGTGTGACCTTCAACGCGATCACCAAAACCGCGATCCTCGAGGCGATGAAATCCCCCCGTCAGGTCGATACCGCGCTGGTCGAGGCCTATCTGGCACGCCGCGCACTCGATTATCTGGTGGGCTTCAACCTTTCGCCGGTGCTGTGGCGCAAGCTGCCCGGTGCGAAATCGGCGGGGCGTGTGCAATCGGTCTGCCTGCGGCTCATCGTCGAGCGCGAGATGGAGATCGAGGCGTTCAATCCGCGGGAATACTGGTCGGTGGTGGCCCAGATGGAGACCCCGCGCGGCCAGACCTTCGAGGCCCGCCTGACGATGATGGGCGGCAAGAAGCTCGATAAATACGACTTGGCCAACCAGACCGATGCCGAAATGGCCGTGCAGGCGGTGTCCTCGCGCGCGCTGATGGTCAATTCGGTCGAGGCCAAGCCCGCGACCCGCAACCCCTATGCGCCCTTCATGACCTCGACCCTGCAACAGGAAGCTTCGCGCAAATTCGGCATGGGCGCGAAGGCCACCATGTCGGCGGCACAGCGTCTCTACGAGGCGGGCTATATCACCTATATGCGGACCGATGGCATCGACATGGCGCCCGAGGCCGTGATGCAGGCGCGCGACGCGATCAAAGCCAAATTCGGCGAGAAATACGTCCCCAAATCGCCGCGTATGTACAAAAACAAGGCCAAGAACGCGCAAGAGGCCCACGAATGTATCCGCCCGACGGATATGTTTGTCTCGCCCGACAAGCTGAAGGTCTCGGCCGATGACCAGCGCAAGATCTATGATCTGATCTGGAAGCGCACGATCGCAAGCCAGATGGAAGCTGCCCGTTTCGAGCGCACCACCGTGCTGATCGGCTCGAAGGACGAGCAGATCGAGCTGCGCGCCACCGGTTCCGTCGTGACCTTTGACGGCTTCCTGAAGGTCTATGACCAGGGCCGTGACGATGATGATGACGAGGACAGCAACCGCCTGCCGCAGGTAATGCAGGGCGAGGCGCTGAAACTCGCCCCTGCCTATGAGGATGCTTTCGGCAAGGCGCAGGGCGAAGACGCGCTAATCGAGGACGAGAAGGCCGGTATCCGCCGCTGCCCCGCCGCTGTGATGAGCGAGAATGCCGCGATCCTCGGCGCACAGCACCATACCCAGCCGCCTGCCCGTTACACCGAAGCGACGCTGGTCAAGCGGATGGAGGAGCTGGGCATCGGGCGGCCTTCAACCTATGCCTCGATCGTCACGACCATTCAGGACCGTGGCTATGTCCGCAAGGACAAGAACCGGCTGTTCCCCGAGGATAAGGGCCGTCTGGTGACGGTCTTCCTCGAGAACTACTTCCGGCGCTATGTAGAATACGACTTCACCGCAGGGCTGGAGGACCAGCTCGATGACGTCTCGGCGGGCAGCCGCGACTACAAGGAAGTGCTCTCGCGGTTCTGGCGGGATTTCTCGGCGGCACTGGCCGAGACCTCGGAGTTGCGCATCACCGAGGTGCTCGACAAGATCGACGAGGTGCTGGCCCCCCATATCTATCCGCCCCGTGAGGACGGCTCGAATCCGCGGATCTGCCCCGTCTGTGGCAATGGCCAGCTGCATCTGAAGACCGCCCGCTCGGGTGGTGCCTTTATCGGTTGCGGCAATTACCCCGAATGCCGCTATACCCGCCCGCTTTCGGCCCCCGATGGCGATGATGCGGCGCAGGCGCTGGATGGCAAACTGCTGGGCTATGATGAAGGGATGCAGGTCACTCTGCGGGTGGGCCGCTTTGGCCCCTATGTGCAGAAGGGCGAAGTCACCGAGGATGTGCCAAAACCGCCGCGCGCCTCGATCCCCAAGACCTGGTCGCTGGAAGATCTCGATCTCGACAAGGCAATGCTGCTTCTGAACCTGCCGCGCGAGATCGGGCCGCATCCGGAAGATGGCGAGATGATCGAATCGGCCATCGGGCGTTTCGGGCCCTATGTGAAGCACCTCAAGACCTACGCGAATCTGCCCTCGGTGGAGGATGTGTTCACCGTTGGTATGAACCACGCCGTCGAGCTTCTGGCGCAGAAGGCGGCCCGTGGTGGCCGTGGCGCGGCAGCAAAGCCGCTGAAGGAGCTGGGGGACCACCCCGATGGCGGCGCGGTCTCCGTGATGCCGGGGCGCTACGGGCCTTATGTGAAATGGGAAAAGGTCAATGCGACCATTCCCAAAGAGGTCGAACCCGAGCAGGTAACGATGGAACAGGCGGTGGAGTGGCTGGCCGAAAAGGCGGCCAAATCCCCCAAGAAAAAAGCACCGGCCAAAAAACCGGCTGCCAAGAAAACCGCGGCCAAAAAGCCTGCAGCCAAAAAGGCTCCGGCGAAAAAGACGACCGCCAAGAAGGCCGCCCCGAAGAAAGCCACGGCCAAGACACCCGATACCGAGGATGGGTCGGGCGCAGAAGAGTAAGACGGAAAGGCAGGTGCGCAGGCAGCCTGCCTTTTTTCTTGGGCAGATGATCCGAAGCGGGCCGCCCGTTTTCCGTGCCGGCCCACCACCTGCCGCAGCGCAGCATTGACTTGCCCAGAGCGATAGCGCCTTATTGGCATAAACAATTGGAGGAGTATTTATGCAGAAAATTTACGGCTCCGCAGCAGAGGCTCTCGACGGGCTTCTGTCGGACGGCATGCTGATTGCGGCGGGCGGATTTGGCCTTTGCGGCATTCCCGAACTTCTGATCGATGCCATCGTTGCCAGCGGCACGAAGGATCTGACGGTCGCCTCCAACAATGCGGGCGTTGACGGGTTCGGCCTCGGCAAGCTGTTGGAAACGCGCCAGATCAAGAAGATGATGTCCTCCTATGTCGGCGAGAATGCCGAATTCATGCGGCAATATCTCTCGGGCGAACTGGAGCTGGAATTCAACCCGCAGGGCACGCTGGCCGAGCGGATGCGCGCAGGCGGTGCGGGCATTCCGGGCTTCTATACCAAAACCGGCGTGGGCACGCAGGTCGCCGAGGGCAAGGAAGTGAAACAGTTCAAGGGCGAGGATTATATCCTCGAAGAGGGCATCTTTGCAGATCTGGCCATCGTCAAGGCATGGAAGGCCGACGCGACCGGCAATGCGATCTTCCGCAAGACCGCGCGCAACTTCAACCCGCCGGCAGCAATGTGCGGCAAGGTCTGCGTGATGGAAGTCGAGGAGATCGTCCCCGTGGGCAGTCTCGACCCCGATGCCATCCACCTGCCCGGTATCTATGTGCACCGCCTGATCCAGGGTCAGCACGAGAAGCGTATCGAAAAAGTCACCACCCGCCCGAAGGAGGCCTGATCCATGTCTGACGTTCAAAAGGGCTGGGACCGCAACCAGATGGCCGCCCGCGCGGCAAAGGAACTGGAAGACGGCACCTATGTCAATCTCGGGATCGGCATCCCGACGCTCGTGCCGAACTTCATCCCCGAAGGCGTAAATGTAACGCTGCAATCGGAAAACGGCATGCTGGGCATGGGCCCCTTCCCCTATGAGGGCGAGGAAGACCCCGATCTGATCAATGCCGGCAAGCAGACCATCACCGAACTGCCCAACACCGTCTATTTCGACAGTGCCACCAGTTTCGGCATGATCCGCGGTGGCAAGATCGCGGCGGCGATCCTCGGCGCGATGGAAGTGGCCGAAAACGGCGATCTGGCCAACTGGATGATCCCCGGTAAGCTGGTGAAGGGCATGGGCGGCGCGATGGATCTGGTCGCGGGCGTGAAAAAGGTCGTCGTGGTGATGGATCACCAGAACAAGGCCGGCGAATCGAAGGTGCTCAAGGCCTGCACCCTGCCGCTGACCGGCACCGGCGTCGTGGACCGGATCATCACGAATCTGGGCGTTCTGGATGTGGTCGAAGGCGGGCTGAAGATCGTGGAACTGGCCGAAGGCATCAGCGAGGACGAGTTGCGCGCCGCAACCGAGGCCACATTGGTCGATTGAGCCATCGGGCTGAAAATCTTCTAAAGGGCGGATTTTCCGCCCTTTTTTCATCGACCCTCGGATTTATCCTGAACAATTCGCATGATTTCCCCCGATTTCGTCCAAATCTGGAAACAGCGCCTTATTCTTGCCCCAATTGGCCTTCAACTTGCCTTTATCGGCGCAGCGCTTGATCCTGTGGCAGCGGGTGAAGCCAAGAACGCCATATAAAAAGAGCAGAACGACCGAGGCAAGCAAGACCCATACCACATATCGCCCTCCGCATCACCCAATCACACCCGGGGGACGCCATTGGCTATGGGTTCATCATACAGGCCCTCATCCAGACGATCACCGGCGGCCCTGCCGCCCGATCCGTCAGAAGATAAAAAGGCATCCGCTGGCAGGCGGGTGCCTTTTCTCTTTGTCCCGGGGTCTCTTCTTACCTTTGGGTCTCTTTGTCGCGAGGCGAAACTCAGCCGCGATCGGCGAAGACACAGCCATCAGTGACCAGCTCGGGCGGCGTCAGGCACAACCCGCGCGCCACCGACCAGGCCGCCAGCACCTTGGGCACATAATCCCGCGTCTCGCTGAAGGGAGGCACACCGTTATTGCGCTTTACCGCATTCTCGCCCGCGTTATAGGCCGCAATCACCATCAGCGGATCGCGGTCGAATTCGGTCATCAGCCAGTCCAGATAGGCCACCCCGCCCTTGATATTCTGCGATGGATCCTTGCTATCGGCCACGTCGAACCGCTCCGCCGTCGCGGGGATCAACTGCATCAGTCCCACCGCCCCCGCATGCGAGATCGCATCATGGCGCCCCGCCGATTCCGTCGAGATCATCGCCAGCACCAGCGCGGGCGAGACCTGCGTACCGATTGTTGCGGCAAGGATCTGCGAGCCATGCACATCCGCGATCCGCTTCAGGTCGGCCAGACGGGGGGCACGCACGCTCTGCCCTTTGGGCCCCTGGCTGAGCGCCGCAATCGCCTGCTCGAACCGCCCCGCCCTGTCGCCCAATGTGGGCGAGATCAGGTTCCAATACCACTTATAGGCCGAATTGGCAGGCGGCGCCGCAGCCGTCTGGGGCATCACAGGCGTAAAGGGCGTGGCAGACCGTGCCGCCAGCGCCGCCTTCTGCTCCTCGGGATTGATCTGGATGGTGATCAGCCGCTTCGTGCCCGGCGCGGGCGGGCGCACCGTCTTGGGCGAATAGCGATTGACCGTAGGCGTCTGGCTCTGCATCGACATCGTGCGCACCGTGGGCGTGGTGATCACCGATTGCGCAGAAGCCAGTTGCGCGGCCCCTACGATCAAAGCGGCACCGATGCCCCGAAACGCCGCCTGTCTTACATCCATTGGATCATCCTACATGTATGGGGCATCCCCTCCCCGCCTATTAACCCCGAATCCGTTCCACGGGGCCAGTATTTCTCGGCACATCAAGGCTTAACGGATACGATTCCCCGTAAAGCGTTGCCCGTTTCCCGCGAATTTCCCGCCAGAATCGGGAGAATCGCACCTGTTTCCTTCCGCAAATTCGCCGCCGAGGCAGGTTTTGGGCCAGTCAATTCTCCCGCTATGGGACCCGACAGACGAAATTCTCAACAAAAGATAAAGATTCTGCCTTTGGTCCATGAAACGCCCGCAACCCGCCCCAATCTCGCCACGAACCAACGACAAATTCACCTCATGCCGCAGCGTAGAGGGGTTAGGGTGAATGACCCAGCACTGCGGAAAGAGACACCAAATCAAACTTGGAGAGCTGCCATGAAACTGTTTCGTATGACCAAAAAAATCCGCAACGAAGAAGACGGCGCTGTGACCGTTGACTGGGTTGTGCTGACCGCTGCCATCGTGGGTATCGGCGTCGCGATCGTGACCCTGGTTGGCAAAAAGATCTATTCCTCGGCTGATGCTATTGATATTACCGCTGCCGCTCTCACCGAAGACGATCTGAAGGCGGGCGAGTAATTTAGAACCGCCATGTCTTAAAAGGGCCGCCCCAACGGGCGGCTCTTTCTTGTGAAGCGGTCCGCAACCGTGAGAGCCAGCAGAAAAGCAGAGTAAAGATGAGAATCTTCCGCCGATTTAAAGAGCTTACACAACGCGAAACCGGTGCATTGACGGCTGAATGGGTCGTCTTGACGGCCGTGGTTGCAGTCGTTGCACTCGCTGTGGCGAAGGTCGTGGGCCAAAGCACCTATACTGCTTCTACCAAAATCGCCGACTATCTGGAATCAGTAGAGATTCAAGACGATTTTTAACCCGAAAATAGGGTTTTACGCCGCAAAGTACTCTCAGAAAGGGAACCACAATGCGCCTTATCTTTGGACTGGTCTTTATTCTGGGCGTCGCACTGGCCGGTATGGCTGTGTATATGACCCAAGGCAAGATTGCCGAATTTCAGGCCCAGCGTGACTACCTGCTGAAAGAGCGGCAATCCATGACCCAGATGGCCGATATGGTCGTCGTCAAGCATCCGCTCAAATATGGCGAGCGGTTTACCCAAGCCGATCTCGAGGTCATCAAGGTGCAGAAGGGTAAACTCCCCGAAGGCGCCTTTACCGCCATTTCCGGCCCGCAGGGCGACGGGAGCGCACAGGATGCCGCCAAGAAGGCCGCGTTCATCGAGGGCGAGACACGCCCGCGCGCGGCGCTGCGCTCCTATGAGGCAAACGAACCGCTGATCGCCACCAAGATCACCGAACCGGGCGTGGATGCGGGTATTACCGCCCGTCTCGAACCCGGCATGCGAGCCTTCACCATCGGTGTAAATGCCAGCTCCGGCGTTTCGGGCTTCCTGCGTCCGGGCGATCATGTGGATGTCTACTGGTATGGTCAGGTCAATGGCCGCGATGTCGCAAAGCTGATCGAGAGCAATGTGAAACTGATCGCCATCGATCAGAATGCCGATGCGGACCGCTCGGAGGAAACGGTTGTCGCGCGTAACGTGACCGCCGAGATCAGCCCCGAACAGGTCGCCGCACTGACCTTGGCGCAAAGCACGGGCAAGATCATGCTCTCGCTCGTCGGCAATGTCCTCGATACGAGCGATCTGGGCACGATCGAGCTGGATCGCGATCAGCTGCTGGGCACGCCCGAAATCGCTGCCGCGCCTGCCCCCAAGGTCTGCACCATCAAGACGCGCAAAGGCACCGAAGTCATCGAAACGCCTATTCCTTGCACGAACTGAGTATAGAGAAACATCCGCCTGTGTCCCCTGCGGCACAGGCCGTCACGTTTAGCCCGAGCGAATTATTGCCAAATGCCTGTCTTTGGGTCATGCTCGCCTCAAAAGCAGTTAATGATCGCCAAACGGACGCCAGAGCCGTGAGACATTCCCTGTGGTCGGAGAGGCAGGATCACAATGAACCTAAAGACTTTATTCTCGGCAGGCCTTCTGGCGCTGTCCTGTAGCTTTGGTGCATATTCTGCCGCCCAAGCCGAAACCCTGCGCGTGATGTCGGGGGCATCCTCGGCGCCGCTTGCCGTTCCGATGAACCGTGCGGTGGTTGTAGAAAGCGACCAGCCCTTTACCGAATTGTCGATCGCCAATCCGGGCATTGCCGATATCACCACCCTGTCCGACCGGACCATCTATGTGCTCGGCAAGCTGCCCGGCCGCACCACGATGACGATCCTTGGCGCGGATGGCAAACTGATCTCGAATGTCGAGGTGCAGGTCACCCCCGATATCGCCGAGTTCAAGGAACGTCTGAAACAGATCCTGCCCGGCGAGAATATCGAGGTGCGCACCGCCAATGACGGCATCGTGCTGTCGGGGACCGTCTCCTCGACCGGCAAACTCGACCGCGCCCTCGATCTGGCCAATCGCTACGCACCGGACCGCGTCTCGAACCTGATGTCCGTCGGCGGCACCCAGCAGGTCATGCTGCAGGTCCGCTTTGCCGAGATGCAGCGGTCTGTTGCCAAGAACCTCAACGCCTCCATCGGCTTGGGGCTCACCAGCAATAGCGGCAGCACCACGACGGGGCTCAGCAACTCGACCAGCAGCGGCGAAGGCGGCCAGTTCGGTCTGAGCCTGAGCCGCGGCAATTTCGAGATGAGCGTTCTGCTTGAAGCGCTTGAAAGCAAGGGCGTCGTGCGCACCTTGGCCGAGCCCAACCTCACTGCCCTTTCGGGACAAGAGGCCCATTTCCTTGCCGGCGGCGAATACCCTATTCCAGTGGTTGATGATGATAGCATTGCCATCGAATACAAGCCCTTCGGCGTCGAGCTGAGTTTCATCCCGCGCGTTATCGACAATGGCGTTATCAATCTGGAAATGAAAGCCGCGGTCTCCTCCATCGATACCAGTGTCACGATGGAATCGGGCGGTTTCTCGGTCAATGCGTTCAAGCGTCGCGAGACTTCGACGACAGTCGAGATGCGCGATGGCGAGAGCTTCTCGATCGCGGGTATCCTGCAGGATGACTTTAACGGGCTGAACAGTCAGGTGCCGTGGCTGGGCGACGTGCCGGTTCTGGGCGCCCTGTTCCGCTCCAGCGAATACGAGCGCAAACAGTCCGAGCTTGTCATCATCGTGACGCCGCATCTGGTCACGCCCACCAAAGGCACGGCCTATGCACTGCCGACCGACCGCGTCAAACTGCCGTCGGAAAAGGATATGTTCCTCTTCGGTCGCACCACGGGCCGCCCCGTGTCGGGGGCCGCGGCCGAAGTGGCCAAGCAGGACTATTCAGGCTCTTACGGCTATATGATGGAATAACAGATGCACCATTTTGCAATGAAACTCGCGATTTGCGGTGCGACTCTGGCACTGGCCGCCTGCACACAGGAAATCGGTGCGGATCTACAGACCGACGGCTATGGCAATGCAACCGCCCATAACCTGCAGGTGATGACCAATCCGCAGGATTTCGCGATCAACCTGAACCGGAAATTCAGCGCCAGCGTGCCGACCACGATCAACTTCGCCTTCAACTCGGCAGTGCTGACACCTGAGGCCCGCGCGATCCTGGCTCGTCAAGCGGGCTTCATCCGCCAGTTCCCGGAAGTCCGCTTCCGCGTCTATGGCCATACGGATCTGGTCGGCTCGAATGCCTATAACAAGGCGCTCGGCCTGCGTCGGGCACGCGCGGCGGTGGACTTCCTGACCGCGCAGGGCATCTCGCGTTCGCGGCTCGAGGCAATGGTCAGCTATGGCGAGACACAGCCTGTGGTCCAGACCAGCGGCCCCAATATGCAAAACCGCCGCACCGTGACCGAAGTCTCCGGCTTTGTCGCGAGCAACCCTATGGTGCTGAACGGAAAATACGCAGAAATCGTCTTCAGGGACTATGTCACGAGTGCAAGATCCGTGACCACATTGACCGGCGGCCAGACCACCTCTGTGGGAACAGCCGACAGCGGCAGTTAACAAGCATAGTTACAAAACTCTTTCAGCGGGCGGGGCTTGGAAACAAGCTTCGCCCGTTTTCCTGATCGTCGCCTATATCCCCACAATTGAAACAGTATGGCCGCATTCTTGCCAGAATTCGGCATGATCTTGAACGAAAGCGCGACCCCGGCCGCCGAGTCGGCGCGGGGTAACCTAAGGTCAAGAATATGACCGAAGCAGAAGGGACGACACGCAGATGAGTGCAGCACCTATCCTTAGCCCGGAACCGGCACCGCTGGTCGCCTGCACCGTGTCGCGTGATGTGTCCAATTTCAACCTTCTGATCGAGGATATGGAGGCCGAACTGGGCGAGAGCTGGGGGGACCTCGGCTTCGATGACACCCTCTTGTTCCTGAACCAGCCCGATGCCGAAAACCTCGAATTTCTCGCCATCGCGCTGGATGGCGATGACGAAGTCCATCTGGACCGGATCACCCGCATCATCACGACCGCCAAGGACAAAGGGCTGCGGATCATCCTGATCGCGGAGGAGCTGTCGCCGATCGCGCTGCACCAGTTGCTCCGGCTCGGCGCCGATGATTTCGTGCCCTATCCGCTTCCCGAAGGGGCGCTGCACGAGGCAATCCAGCGGTTGGGTAACGAGGAAGACGAGGTGGCCCCTGCCGCTCCGGCCCCCGCGCGCAAGAGCAGCACCGACCGCAATGGCGCCATTCTGGCGGTGCACGGAATGGCGGGCGGCGTCGGTGCCTCCACCTTTGCCGTCAACCTGGCATGGGAGCTCGCCTGCAATCCCGGCGCGACCGGCAAGAAGAAAGGCGCGATCCCCGAAGCGCCCCGCGTCTGCCTGATCGACCTCGATCTGCAATATGGCACCGTCTCGACCTATCTGGACCTGCCGCGCCGCGAGATCATCTTCGATACGCTCAGCCATAGCGCGCAACTCGATAGCGACCTGCTGCATCAGGCCCTGCAGGTCTATCAGGACAAGCTGCATGTCTTCACGGCCCCCGCCGATATGCTGCCGCTCGACCTGCCCACGACCGAGGATATCTCGCGGCTGATCAAAACCGCGCAGAGCCAGTTCGATTTCGTCGTCATCGACATGCCCTCGACCGTGGTGCAATGGACCGAGACCGTGCTTTCGGCCTCCGATCTCTATTTCGCGATGCTCGAGCTGGATATGCGCTCGGCCCAGAATCTGCTGCGGATGATCCGCGCGTTGCAGGCCGAGGAACTGCCGATCGAGAAGCTCCGCTATGTCCTGAACCGTGCACCGAAATTCACCGACCTTACCGGCAAGTCGCGCGTGAAACGTCTGGCAGAGAGCCTCGATATCACCATCGAGCTGCAGCTGCCCGATGGCGGACGCGCGGTGACGCAGGCCAATGATCACGGCCAGCCGATGGCCGAAGCGGCCGCCAAATCGCCGCTGCGCCGCGAGTTCCAGAAACTCGCGCGCACCGTCTACGATCTCGATCATGCGGCCAAAGCGGCACAGGGCTGAGTCCGGCTGGACCAGAAAGGACCAAGATGTTCTCGCGTTACAAGAAGCCGGCCACGCCGCCCGCCCCTGCCCCCGTCCTCGACGACATTGTCGCCCCCGAGCCGGAGGTGGAAAAAGCCCCCCTTATCACGCGCCGGATCGCGCCCGCGGCCCCCGCACAGGCCGAGCCGCAGGACAAGGACCGCCGCCGCCGTCAGAAACTGGGCGAGCTGAAAACCGAAATCCACACCCGCCTGCTGGAGGATCTCAACCTCGCGGCGCTGGAAACCGCCCGTGAATCCGATCTGCGCAGCGAGATCGCCTCCATTGGCTCGGAGGTGGTGCAGGATGCGGGTATCGCGCTGACGGCTACCGAGCGCACCGGCCTGATCAATGAGCTCTATGACGAGGTCATGGGGCTTGGCCCGCTGGAGCCGCTCCTGAAAGACGAGACGGTCTCGGATATTCTGGTCAACGGCCCACAACAGGTGTTCGTGGAACGCGGTGGCAAGCTGCAACTGACCGATACCGTCTTCAAGGACGAGCGCCACCTGATGCGCATCATCGACAAGATCGTCTCGGCCGTGGGCCGCCGCGTCGATGAATCGAACCCCTATGTCGATGCCCGTCTGGCCGATGGCTCGCGCTTCAACGCGATGGTGCCGCCGGTGGCGGTAGACGGCTCGCTCGTCTCGATCCGGAAGTTCAAGAAAGACAAGCTCGGCATCGACGACCTGGTGCAATTCGGCGCCTTCACCGAGGAAATGGCCGCCTATCTGCAAGCCGCCGTCTCCACGCGCCTCAATGTCATCGTCTCGGGGGGCACGGGCTCGGGGAAAACCACGACCCTCAACGCGCTGTCTTCGTTCATCGACAACTCGGAACGTATCCTGACGATCGAGGATACGGCCGAACTCCAGCTGCAACAGACCCATGTGGGCCGGATGGAAAGCCGCCCGCCCAACGTGGAAGGCCGCGGTGCGGTCACGCCGCGCGACTGTCTGAAGAACGCGCTCAGGATGCGCCCCGACCGGATCATCGTGGGCGAGACCCGCGGCGAGGAGGTCATCGACATGCTGCAGGCGATGAATACGGGCCATGACGGCTCGATGACCACCATCCACGCGAACTCCGCGCGCGATGCGATGTCGCGTCTGGAGAACATGATCGCCATGGCCGGCATCGAGATGCCGATCAAGGCGATGCGTGCACAGATCGCCTCGGCTGTGAACCTTGTGGTGCAGGCCTCGCGTCTGCAGGACGGCTCGCGCCGGATGACCTCGATTTCCGAGATCACCGGCATGGAGGGCGATGTGATCTCGATGCAGGAACTGTTCCGCTATGAACGCCTCGGGCTGACGCCGGAAGGCAAGATCATCGGGCGCTTCACCGCCACCGGCGTACGCTCGCATTATGCCGACCGCTTCCGCCAATGGGGCTATGATCTGCCCGCCTCGATCTACGAGCCGGTGGAGGGCTGAACATGGGCGCGATTTCTACCGTTGCCATCTATGCGGTCATCTTCGTCGCCGTGCTACTGCTGGTCGAGGGGCTCTATCTTCTGGTCTTCGGAAAGTCGATCTCGCTCTCGCGCCGCGTGAACCGCCGCATCGACATGCTCGAGAAGGGCGGGCGGCGCGATGAGGTGCTGGAACAGCTCCGCAAGGAAGTGACCCAGCACGAGAAGGGACGGAACATCCCTTTCTACTCTCTCCTCGCCACCAAGGCACAGAAGGCCAATATCGCCTTCAGCCCCAAAGCCCTCATGGGGGTGATGGGCGCGATGAGCGTGATTGTCTTCGTCGGTCTGTCGGTCGGTCTTGCCATCGATCTGCCCACGCGTCTCCTGCTATCGGTTTTGATGGGGTTCGGTGCGGTCTATTTCTGGGTCTCGCAGAAGGCCAACAAGCGTATGGCCCTGGCCGAAGAGCAGCTTTCCGACGCGATCGAGCTGATGGTGCGCAGCCTGCGCGTGGGCCATCCGCTGTCCTCGGCCATCCAGGCTGTGGCCAAGGAGATCCCCGACCCACTGGGCACCGAATTCGGTATGATTGCGGACGAGGCTGCCTATGGCCGCCCCGTTGCGGATGCGCTGCGCGATATGGCCCAGCGTCTGGATATGCAGGATCTGCGCTTCCTTGCCGTGGCGGTGTCGATCCAGCAGCAATCGGGCGGCAACCTCGCCGAAGTGCTCGACGGGCTGTCCAAGGTGATCCGTGCCCGCTTCCGGCTGTTCCGCCGTGTGAAGGCCATCACCGCCGAGCCGAAATGGTCGGGCATGTTCCTGTCGGGCTTCCCGCTGGTGATGCTGGCCGGCGTGTTGATCCTGCAACCCGGATATTACGACAAATGCAAGGACTCACCCCTGTTCCTGCCGCTGGCGATCTCGGTCTTCGTCCTGCTGGGGATGAACTACCTGTTCATGAAGATCATGACCAATATCAAAGTCTAACTCCTTCTGTCGCTTAGAGAGATCACATGGGCCCGCTCAATCAATATCTGCTCCAGACCCTCGGCCCGATGGGCCCGATGATCGCCCTTCTGGGCGCGGCGGCGCTGCTGATCGCGGCGACCCTGCCCTTCTTGCTGAAAAAACGCGCCGATCCGCTGGACAAGATCGCCAGCCAGCGCCGCCGCCCGCAACAGGCAGGGGCCGCAATGGCTCCGGGCAAGCTGCGCGACAGCGGCACGACCAAGCTCGACCGTTTCGCAGGCTTCCTCGAGCCGCAGGACGAGAAGGAAATGTCGGCGGCCAAGAAATGGCTGCAAAGCGCGGGCTATCGCGGCCCCAATGCCGTGCGGACCTTCCACGCGACGCAGGCCGCAATGGCCATCGGCGGGCTGGCTCTCGGCGCGCTTATCATCGTCTACATGACCCTCACCAGCCCCGATCCGGTCGAACCGGCCGTCATGATCGGTATCATCATGGGTCCGGGTGTTGTGGGCTATTTCGGCCCCAAACAATGGGTCAACAGCCGCGTCGCCGCCCGCACCGAAGAATTGCAGAACGGTTTTCCCGATGCGCTCGACATGCTTCTGGTCTGCGTCGAGGCCGGTCAGTCGCTCAATCAGGGAATTATCCGCGTGGCGCGCGAACTGGCGCAATCCTGCCCCGCCATCTCCGAGGAATTCGCCCTGATCGCCTACGAAATCAAGGCAGGCAAGGACAAGGCCACAGTCATGCGCAATTTCGGCGAGCGTTCCGGCGTCAGTGACATTCAGAGCTTTGCCACCGTGATGATCCAGTCGCAGACCTTCGGCACCTCGATCGCGGAGGCCCTGCGTATCTATGCCGCCGATATGCGCGACAAACGCATCATGCGCGCCGAGGAAGCCGCCAACAAGATCCCGACCAAGATGACTTTGGGCACTATGGCCTTCACAGTGCCGCCACTTCTCATCATCCTTGTTGGGCCTTCGGTCTACGATATGGTAGTCAGCTTCGGTAACATGTAAAACCAGACCGGACCGATGCGCGCCACAGGACGTTTCCTCGCCCTTCTCTGCCTATCTGCCGCGCTCGGGGGCTGTATGCCCTTTGGCGCGAAAACCGATTCCCCCTTTGCTCCGGGCTATGCCGATGGCGAGGGCGTGGACGGGCTGATCGTGGGCCACCGGCTGATGGCCGCGGGCGAATACGATCTGGCGCTCAAGGCCTATTACCGCGCCATGGCCGAACAGGGCGTCAATGTCGATACGCTCTCGGCGATAGGCTCGGCCAATCTCAAACTCGGACGGCTCGGTCAGGCCGAACAGATCCTGCGCCGCGCCACCGAGGAGGACGGCACATTCGTGCCCGCATGGAATAATCTGGGCGTGGTCCTGATGGAGGAAGGCAAGGTGGCCGAGGCCGCGCGCACCTTCCGTATCGCCTACGGGCTCGATAATGGCGAATCTGACGCAATCCGTGAAAACCTGATGCACGCGCTCGCAAAGATCGACAAACCTGTCTATGATCCGGCAAAAGAACAGACATTCAAGCTGGTGCGACGCGGGCGCGGTGAATACCTGCTGCTGACCCAGCATTGAGGCCGAGCAAGAGGACGCGGACCATGCGCCAGACCATCCTGATCTGTGCCCTTCTGGGCAGCGCCCTGACGCTTGCCGCCTGCGGTGCGCGCGACAGTGCCCAGGAAGCCAAGGCCATGAAAGCCGTCAATGCGATCGACGAGACCAATCTCTCGGACATCATGCTTACGGTCAGCGACCCGAAAGAGGCCGTGAAATATTTCGAGCGCGCCAGCACCGAAAGCCCCGACCGGATCGACCTTAAGCGCGGCCTTGCCAAATCGCTGGTGCGCGCCAAGAGCCACGAGCGCGCAATCACGGTCTGGCAGGAGGTTCTGGCCATGCCGGGGGCCGGTGATGCCGACCGTGTGGGGCTGGCCGATGCGCAGATCCGCAGCAATGACTGGGCGGCGGCCAAGGCGACGCTCGCCACCGTCCCGCCCACCTACGAGACCTATGACCGATACCGCCTCGAGGCGATGGTGGCCGATAGCCAGAAAGAGTGGAAAAAGGCCGACAGTTTCTACGATACTGCCGTGAGCCTGACGACCCGCCCCGCAGGGGTGCTCAACAACTGGGGCTTCTCCAAGCTCACCCGCGGGGATGGGAAAGCGGCCGAGAAGCTCTTCGCCGAGGCGCTGACGTATAATCCCTCGAGCTTCACCACCAAGAATAACCTCGTTCTGGCGCGGGCCGCGCAGCGCAAATACGATATGCCGGTCATCGACATGACCCAGACCGAGCGGGCGCAGCTGCTCTATACGGCGGCCCTTTCGGCGATCAAGCAGGGTGATGTGAACACGGGGCGCTCGCTTTTGCAGGAGGCGGTAGATACCAATCCGCAATATTTCGAGGAAGCCGCCCGCGCGCTGGCAGCGCTCGACGCCAATAAGGTGAAATCCTGACATGCTCGCTCCGGGGCCTTTCGTCACCGCGCTGGCCTTTCTGCTGGCGCTGACGCCGATCTGTATCTGGATCACCCTTACCGATCTGCGCGACATGAAAATCCGCAATGTAGCGGTCTATACGATGACGGGAATTTTCGTCGTGCTGGGGCTATTGGCCTTACCGCTGGATGTCTGGGCATGGCGCTGGCTCAATTTTGTGGTGGTCTTTGCCATAGGCTTCGTGCTTTTCGCCTATGCGGGGTTCGGCGCGGGCGATATCAAATTCGTCTCCGTGGCCGCGCTCTTCGTCTCGCAGGCCGAAGGGCAGATCTCTCTGGCGCTGATCTGCCTGTCGGTCGGGCTGATCGCGGGGCTGGGACTGCACCAGATCCTCAAGCGCATCCCTGCCTTGACCCGCGCCACCCCCGACTGGAAAAGCTGGGGGGCCAAGCGCACACCCGCCGGTGTCGGTCTCGCCCTCGCGCTCTGGGCCTATCTGGCGCTTGCTTGCGTCTTGGCAGCATAAGGCCAGACAGCGCCCGCCTTTTTCCCGAATTCGGCCACATTGCGGCGGCACTTTCCGATCATAAGCAGGGCTAACAGTCCGTTAATCCCTATCGGAAATCCCGTTTCAGGAAGGTCGTGTCGTATGAATATGATGGCCCGCACAATTACCGCCCCTCACATGCCACGCAGCCTGTCCGAGACGGGCCTGAGCCTTGTGATGATGCGCGACATCCTGTTGAAAACGATGTTCCGCACCAACCAGACCACGCTTAGCTCGCTGGCCGAACTGCTCTGCCTGCCGACCACCCTGCTGCAGGAGCTGATCGACATGGCCCGCGACCAGCGCCTTGTGGAGGCGATGGGCACGCTCCATGCCAATTCCGGCAACGAGATGGCCTTCCAGCTCTCGGATGCGGGGCGCGCGCGGGCGCTCGATGCGCTGGCGCAATCGGAATATTATGGTGCGCTGCCCGTGCCGCTGGCGATGTATCGCGAGCAGGTCAAACGCCAGTCGATCCGCAATATCCAGCTGACCCGCGATGCGCTGCTCGCGGCGATGGGCCATCTGGTCCTGCCACCTGACCTGATCGACCAGCTTGGCCCCGCCGTGGGCTCGGGCCGTTCGATCCTGATGTATGGCCCGCCGGGCAACGGGAAATCCTCGATCTCCAACGGCATCCGCGATGCGCTTGGCGACCAGATCTATGTGCCGCGCGCCATTGAATATTCGGGCCAGATCATCACCGTCTTCGACCCGATCATCCATAACGAGGCACCGCTCCCCGCGGAGGACCCCACCGCCCTGCGCCGCGCCGGACACCGCTTCGACCGCCGCTATGTGCTCTGCGAGCGTCCGACCGTGATCACGGGGGGCGAACTGACGCTGGATATGCTGGACCTCAAGTTCAACCCCACGGCCCGCACCTATACCGCGCCCCTACAGCTGAAAGCCTCGGGCGGGGTGTTCATCGTGGACGACCTTGGCCGTCAGGCCGAGCCGCCGCAGAAGCTGGTGAACCGCTGGATCGTGCCGCTGGAAGAAAGCCGCGACATCCTCGCGCTGCAATCGGGCGAGAAATTCGAGGTGCCTTTCGACACGCTCGCGATCTTCTCGACCAACTTCCACCCCAATGCGATCTTCGACAAGGCCGCGCTGCGCCGGATCTTCTTCAAGATCAAGATCGACGGCCCGAACCAGCGCGACTTCCTCAAGATCTTCAAACTGGTGGCCAACAAACGCCAGATCCCGCTCAGCGAGGCCGCATTGGTGCATCTGCTGAAGGTGAAATACCCCACCATCCACAACGTCTATGCCAATTACCAGCCGATCTTCCTGATCGACCAAATGATCGAGATCTGCAAATTCGAGGGTATCCCGCCGCAAATGACGCCCGAGCTGATCGACCGCGCATGGGCCAATATGTTCGTGCGCGACGAGGAGATCCTGCACTAACTGAGCCGGTAGCCCTGCGGCCCTTCATCCAGATCGAAAAAGCCCGCATCCTCTGCATCGGATAGATAGGTGCGCGAGACAGGGATCACCGCCCCGTTGCGAAGCGTCAGCTCGGCCTTGGAATTCAGCTTGCGCCCTTCCGCTACGGCCTCTTCGGCCACCCAATGCGAGCGGTGGACCTGCAACCCCTGCACCCCTTCCAGCTCTGCCATCGCATCCGCCAGCCGGATCAGCACCTGATGCGAGCCTTTCGACGTCGTGACATGAACATAATGATCGCGGCTCTGCAGATGCCAGATATCGCCCTGCCGGGCCTTGGGCAGACGCTGCAGCAGGCGTGGCGTGGTCAGGGCATCAAGCTCTGGCTCGCGGGTGGCGTCTGGCGAGAAGGCGGGTTCCGGATCGGCAGGCGAGGCATAGGATGCAGCATCCGCTTGCGGCGCGACAGACTGCCTGTCGGAGACAGGGCGGACTTCGTCCTCTCCTGTCGCTGACCCTTTGCTTTCAGGGTAGAAAAGCCGCCGCAGACTGACACAGAAGAACGTCATTACGAAATTGTAGGCGCCGAGTTGCAGAAGCGAAGGCAGATGCGCGTGATCGATCTCGGCGAGATAATGCAGCAAACTGTGATATGGGAAAGCCATCAACAGCCCGAGACTACTGGCTTCCAGCAACGCATAGCTCCAGAAGTTACGGATCTGCAGAACCTCCTCGTAGAGCAGTCGCAACGCACAGCCGATCGTGATTCCCAGCGCCCAGAGCGACGGCCAGTAGACGAGCCTCTCGCCAACCGTCAGCCATTCAAAGGTGCCGAACGGCCCACCAAGCACACCAAATGCCGAAGCTGCAACCCATGTCAGCAGCAGCGTCGGCACGCTCAGCGATCGGAGATAGGCCTGCCACATCCCGTCTTACCTCATACGAATAGTCTTACTCTCCGTTATGGAGGATATAATAAGCTTTAACCCAGCTTACCTCCTCAACCATATCGCAGAATGAAAGAAAATGCGTCCATGAGCGGGAAGCGTCGCAAAAACGAGACAGGCGCCGGAGACTTTTCCGACGCCTGCCCTTATCATTCAATCGCCGCGTGTGGGCGGATTACGCAGTCAACCCTTCAGGCTCTGCCAGACCATTGGCCCGCGCACAGGCGGTCAAGGTATTGGCCAGCAGGCAGGCGATGGTCATCGGACCGACACCACCGGGCACCGGCGTGATGGCACCGGCCACCTGAGCGGCGGAAGCGAAATCGACATCGCCCACCAAGCGGTTCTTGCCCTCGCCCTTTTCGGGCGCGGGAATGCGGTTGATACCCACATCGATCACTGTCGCACCGGGTTTCACCCAATCCCCCTTGATCATCTCGGGACGGCCAACGGCCGCCACCAGAATATCAGCAGAGCGGCAGACAGATTCGATATCCTTGGTGCGCGAATGCGCCACCGTCACCGTGCAGCTGTCACGCAGCAACAGTTGCGCCATCGGCTTGCCCACGATATTGGAACGCCCGACGACCACCGCATTCAGCCCCGAGAGCGAGCCGTGATGGTCGCGCAGCATCATCAGGCAGCCAAGCGGCGTGCAGGGCACCATGGATTTCTGCCCAGTGGCCAGAAGGCCGACATTGGAGATATGGAAGCCGTCGACATCCTTGGCCGGATCGATCGAGTTGATCACCAGATCCTCGTTGAGATGTTTGGGCAGAGGGAGCTGCACCAGAATACCATGCACGGCCGGATCGGCATTGAGCTTGGCGATCAGGGCCAGAAGCTCGGCTTCCGAAGTGGCGGCATCAAGCTTGTGCTCGTAGGAATTCATGCCGACCTCGACGGTCTGCTTGCCCTTGTTGCGCACATAGACTTCCGATGCCGGGTCCTCGCCCACCAGAACCACGGCCAGACCGGGGGTGATCCCGTGATCTTCCTTTAGCTTGGCTACCTGTGCGGCGACTTTCTCGCGCACCGTGGCCGCGAAAGCCTTACCATCAATGATCGTCGCACTCATTTCACGTCTCCTGTGCCAAGAACCCGCTCCTCGCGCAGGATCGATGCCTCGATCATGATGCGATAGAGCTGCTCGAATAGTTCCACGTCTCCGCCGGTCTGCACGGCATGCGCCTTGACCTTGGCGACCACATCCTCGACCCGTTCCTCGATCCGCGCGGGCAGCCCTTCCGAGGGTTTCAGATCGATCGCACGGTCGATCAGGCTCAGCCGGTAGGTCAGCTGCTCGACAATCTGCCGGTCCAGCCGGTCGATCTCGACGCGTAGCTCCCGCATCGAAGCGACAGTTTTCGGATCGAGCATCGGCATCTCCACACAAAAGAACAGGTCAGCCTCCTATCGCAGACCCCTAATCCCAAGACAAGGGTTTGAGGCCATAAGCCCCCGAAACCGGCCTGCCGGACGCGTCGGGAAGAAACTATGCGCGATCTGGAGAAGGCCCTGTTCTGGATGCGACCTAAGCCGGCCATTTACAGGCATCCGGTTCAGCCCTCGCCCTCGCCCTGCCGCCAGACCCGTTGCGTAGGCACCCACAGATCGACAAGCTGGCCCAGTCTCAATCCGCCTGGGCGTTCGACCCATGCGGTAACCCCGCGCCGCCCGAGGGCTGCGGGCTTATAGGCTTTTCCCTTGTCGGGATAGGTCTTGGCGATCTCTATCCCAGGCTGGACACAGGGCAGGTTCTCGAGATCCACAACCAGCGAGACCCCCTCCTCGCTCTGCAGCCGCGAGGAGGGCGGGATATGCGTGAAATCCGGCAGGCCACGCAGCACGATGGAGGCCCCCACCCATTCGGGCTTCAGCTCGGGGATGCGCATGACGAAAGCGGTCTCGGCCATCTCCTCCGCTGACAGGATGCTCAACTGGCGGGTGTTGGCGATCTCGGTGCCCTTGGCAAACTGCCCGGTGACCCGCGAGCAGGAAGCGCGCGTATATCCACGATGCGCCTCGCCGAGCGGCCCCTCGAAATCCAGTTCCATCCGGTCCACCGCCACCGATTGCATCTGGCCCTGTGGCACGATGCCCAACCAGACGATCTCTGCCTGATATCCGGTCCGTCTCAATGCCGGCATGAGTTTCCCTGTCCGATCGCGAAATGCCTTCTGGGACACATGCTTGGGAGAGTTGTCGCAAAGGTCAAGCACAGTCGTTGCGTCGCATGGAAAAGGCCGCCCCGAAGGGCGGCCCATCTACCGGATTGTAGCTTGCTTAAGCGGTCGGCTCTGTCCCGTCGGGCGTGCCCTCGGGCTTCACCTCCTCGGTTTTGGCTTTGGGCACCGAGGTCACCGTCGGCAGACCACCGGTGGGGGTGTCGTCATCACCTCCACCCAGAGCCTCGCCCTTGATGACTTTCTTGATCTCTGCGCCGGTCAGGGTCTCGTATTCCAGCAGGCCCTGCGCAAGGCGTTCCCACTCGACTTCCTGCTCGTCGATAATGCGCACCGCCTCGCGGTAGCCCTCCTCGATCAGCTCACGGACCTCTTCCTCGATCAGCTGCTTGGTCGCCGCCGAAACCGAGAAACCAGCGGTATTGCCGGAATAGCCCTCATGCGCCTCGGCATAGTCGATATTGCCGACCTTATCGGACATGCCCCAACGCATCACCATCGCGCGGGCAATGGCCGATGCCTGCTGGATATCGCCCGCCGGACCGTTCGACACATGGTCGGGACCCCATTTCTTGATCTCGGCCGCCTTGCCCGCCATGGTCATGGCGATCTTCTGCTTGGCCTCGTCCTTATGGTAGTTCAGCTTGTCCATCTCGGGGAGGCTCACCACCATACCCAGCGCCTGACCGCGCGGAATGATCGTGGCCTTGTAGACCGGATCGCATTTGGGCAGCGCAAGGCCGACAATGGCGTGACCGGCTTCGTGATAGGCAGTCATTTCCTTCTGCTCGGGCGTCAGGATCATCGAGCGGCGCTCGACACCGAGCATGACCTTATCTTTGGCCTGCTCGAAATCCTCCATCGTCACGAACCGGCGGCCAACGCGTGCCGCCATCAGCGCCGCCTCGTTGACGAGGTTCATGAGGTCCGCCCCCGAGAAGCCCGGCGTGCCGCGCGCGATGGTGCGCAGATCGACATCGGGACCAACGGGAACCTTGCGGGCATGGACGGTCAGGATCTTCTCGCGGCCCTTGATATCGGGGTTCGGCACATGGATCTGACGGTCGAAACGGCCCGGACGCAGCAAAGCGGGGTCCAGCACATCGCGGCGGTTGGTCGCGGCAACGATGATGATGCCCTCATTGGCCTCGAAACCATCCATCTCGACCAGTAGCTGGTTGAGGGTCTGTTCGCGCTCGTCATTGCCGCCGCCGATGCCCACACCACGGGCACGGCCCACAGCGTCGATCTCGTCGATGAAGACAATACAGGGCGCGTTTTTCTTGGCCTGTTCGAACATGTCACGGACGCGGCTTGCACCGACACCCACGAACATCTCCACGAAGTCGGAGCCCGAGATGGTGAAGAAGGGCACGCCCGCCTCGCCCGCAATCGCGCGCGCCAGAAGCGTCTTACCAGTCCCCGGGGGGCCAACCAGCAATGCGCCTTTCGGGATCTTACCGCCAAGGCGGCTGAATTTCTGCGGATTGCGCAGGAATTCCACGATCTCTTCCAGCTCTTCTTTGGCCTCGTCGATGCCTGCGACATCGTCAAAGGTCACGCGGCCCTGCTTCTCGGTCAGAAGCTTGGCTTTGGATTTGCCGAAGCCCATCGCGCCGCCTTTGCCGCCGCCCTGCATCCGGTTCATGAAGAAGATCCAGATCCCGATGAGCACGAGGAAGGGCAACCAGACGCCCAAGAGCGACATGAAGCCGGACTGTGCCTGCTTGACCACTTTCACCTGCACGCCCGACGAGATCAGCCGCTCGGCGATCGGGTCGGTCAGCGGCTTGACGGTGGAATAGGTCGCAGTGCCGTCTTTCAGCTGGTAGCGCACATCCTCCCCATCGATCTGGACATTGCTGACATTGCCCTTGTCGACCGCCTGAATAAACTCGGAATAATCGACTTGCTGCGAATTCATCGCGTTCTGTCCATCCCCAAACAGGTTGAACAGGGCGAGGATCAGCACGAACAGCACGGCCCAAAAGGCAAGATTGCGCGCATTACCCAAGGAAAAACCTCCAATTCATTTTGGCCCCCCAAAGTGTAGAGCGGGGAACCGTTGGAATGAAAATAGGGATTTAGGCTCAGGGTTCAACGGGTGAATAGCATTGAGGGCGCAAACGGGACGGCAATTTCTGCGATCCAGCCATTCGGCAGCCCTGCCAAGGGGGCGGCAACAAGCGTTTCACCTGCCCAGACTGCGGGGCTGGCCATAAGCGAGGCGCGCGGCAGCCCTGTCTCGCGCCAGTCCGGGCACAGGGCCAGCCCCGCCTCGCCAAGGGCGCCTATACTCAGGCCCTGCAGGCCGATCCCGTCCTGCGAGCCCCGTAGACGCCATCGGTCCCACACCTCACCCCCCTGCACCACCAATGCCTGAACAGACGCCAACTCGCGGGTAAAGCGGATAAAATCACCGTCATGGCTGCGGCGGACACCGGCCAGCGTCCGGGTTTGCCCAATATCGTGGCAGAAGGCCTCCAGCTTGGTGCCGCGCGGCGCATACTCCCCGCCATTGATCCAGCCGAGAATCACGGCCCAGAGCCTGCGCCGGAATTCTCCCTGAAGCTCGGTCTCGAGCCCCTCGAGCGACACCAGCACATCGCCACGATCCACCATCACATGACGCGCAACCATCCCCACCAGCGCCTGCGAAAGCGCCTCTTCGGCGCGGGCCAGATGGGCCACACTCGCAGAGATCACCTCGGGCGTCAGGCCCAGTGCGGCGAGTTGCGGGGCGGCCTTCCTGATGCGCACGCGCTCGTATTTGGGATTGTCATTGGACGGATCATCGGCCCAGTGTCCCCCTCGGTTGCGCAGATAATCGCGTAACGCCCCCCGCCCGAGATCCAGCATGGGACGGTGCCACATGACCCCCGCCTCGCACCACGCATGCCGCATTCCCGACAGGCCCTGCAGCCCCGAGGCCCGCGCAAGGCGCATGATGAAAGTTTCCAGCTCGTCATCGGCTGTATGGGCCATCGCGATATGGCCAATGCCCTGCGCCCGTGCCCATTCGCCCATCAACCCGATCCGCGCACGGCGCGCCTGATCCATCAGGTTGCCGCCCGCAGGCGCGTTCCAGTGCAGCGTGTGATGGGTAAGGCCAAGGCTTTGTGCCACCTGCCCCACCATGCGCGCCTCGTCAGCCGCTTCGGGGCGCAGCCCGTGATCGACGGTCACGACCGAAAGATCCAGCCGTCCCGCCAGCAGATACAGCATCGCCATGGAATCCCCGCCGCCCGACACGGCCAGCGCCACGCGCTGCCCCGCCAGACGGCCGATGAATTGCTCGAGCATCGGGGAGCTCAAAGACAAACTGCCGCGACACGGCGCGGCAGTCTGGGTATTCTCATGGTCCGACAAGGGCGCCTCACATACAGCCGAGCTTCGACATTTCGGATTGTGCCTCCGAGACGGCCGTTGCCTGCGGATAGCGGGTGCCCACCTGTCCCAAGGCCGTGCAGGCCTCGTTACGCTGGCCGAGTTGCCCCAGCGCCCAACCCAGTTTGGTCAGGCTTTCCGGTGCCTTGTCGCCATCGGGATAGGTCGAGAAGGCATTGAGCCACGCGCGCGCCGCCCCTGCCATATCGCCGGATTTCTGCAGCGCCTCACCCTGATAATAGAGCGCGTCGTCGCTCAGCGGGCCGCCCGTATAGGATTGGGCAAAGGCCGCAAGCTCTTTCGCGGCGCGAGGAAAGTCACCCTGATCGAGCACCCCCTTGGCCCGATCGAAGTCCGACTGTTCGTTCATCGCGAGATCGGCGCTCGATTGCCCCGATCCGTTCGATGCCGCCGGCGCCGGTGCCGGTGCTGCGGTTGCGGCCTCGCCGCCCAGCGGCTTGGTCGTGCCAAGAGATCCGATATCGCAGCCCTGCTCCATCTCGCAAACACGGAATTCCAGATCGCCGATCCGGTTGGTGCCATCGCTGACAACGCGGTTGATCTTGTTCTGGAGTTCCTCGGTCTGTGAGGTCAGGCGCGAGAGCGACGCTTCCATTGTATCCATACGTTGCAGCGCCGAGGCACCGCCCGCCGCCTGCAGACCCTGCGAACCGGACGAGACCAACTCCTGACGCAGGCTTTGCACCTGCGTCGAGAGCTGCGCCAGTTCCGAACGGATATCGGCCAGAGACTGCTGGTCCTGCGCGAAGGCGGGCAGACCCGCCATCAGTGCCAGACCGCAGACTACCCCCTTCAGCGCGCGCATCATCAGGAACCTGCGCCTTGCGCGATCACCGTCACGGCGCGACGGTTCTGGGCGTAGCATTCGGGAGCCGAGCAGACCGCGATCGGGCGCTCTTTACCATAGGAGACGGTGCGCAGACGGTTGCCGCTCACGCCTTGGCTGATCAGGAAGGATTGCACCGAGCTTGCACGACGGGCACCGAGGGCGAGGTTGTATTCGCGCGTGCCCTGCTCGTCGGCATGGCCTTCGATCACGGCGGTATAGTTCGGATGCGAGGTCAGCCATTGTGCCTGCTGCGTCAGGATCTGGGTCGCTTCGGGCGTCAGGGTGGATTGGTCAACCACGAAATGGACCATATCGCCGATGGTCTTCTGGAAATAGGCAGGCGAGTTCGGGTCCGAGATATTGCCCTGGCTTACCGAGCCGTCGCCATAGCCGCTGCCGTAAGCGCCGCCCGGATCGGTGACGCCCGACCCGTCGCCGAAGCGGTCGGGATTGTTACACGCGGCAAGGCCCAATGCGCTCAGCAGCAGGGCGGCTTTGATTGCGGTTTTCATAGGTTTTTCCATTATGTCAGAAGCTCGTCATGAGCACGGTAACAGTATTTGGCTCGCTTGGGAATGTCACTGCAGGAGCGGTGACCACGTCACGTCGGAGGCAGCACTCGGGGTCGGCACTTTCTTGAGGTTACGGCCCGAGATATCCACCGACCACAGGCTCGCGCTGCCGCTCGCACCGGGGCTCTCGCGGGTGAACATGATCACGCGGCCATTGGGCGACCAGGTCGGACCCTCGTCGAGGAACGAGGCCGTCAGCAGGCGCTCCTCGGAACCGTCGGTGCGCATCACGCCGATGTGGAAACGGCCCGCATGCTGTTTGGTGAAGGCGATCATATCACCGCGCGGCGACCAGACCGGCGTCGAATAGCGTCCCTCGCCGAAGGAGATCCGCGTGGGCTCGCCGCCATTCGCGCTCATCACATAGAGCTGCTGGGTGCCCGAACGGTCGGATTCGAACACGATCTGCGAGCCGTCAGGGCTGTAGGAGGGGGCCGTCTCGATCGCAGGGCTATTGGTCAGGCGCTGGGGCGCGCCGCCACCGGTGCTCATGCGGAAGAGGTCGGTATTGCCGTTCTGTTCCATCGAATAGAGGATCGAGCTGCCATCGGGCGAGAAGCGCGGCGAGAAGGTCATCGTGCCGGGGGTCTCGGGCAGGAGCTGCGAGCTGACATTGCCCACATTCATCATCTTGATGCGCGGGAAGCCGGTCTCGAAGGTGGTGTAGATCAGCTTGGACCCGTCCGAAGAGAAGCGCGGCGCCAGCACGATGGTGCTGGAATCGGTGAGATAATTCACGTTCGCGCCATCATAATCCATGATCGCGAGACGTTTCTGACGGGCATTTTTGGGGCCGGTTTCGGAGACGAAGGCCACGCGGCTGTCGAAATAGCCGCCCTCGCCCGTGATGCGCGAATAGATCGTATCGGCAACCTTATGCGCCAGACGGCGCCAGCTTTGCGGCGTGGCGGCCAGTTGCTGGCCCTCGCCCATCTCGGCGCCGGAATAGGTATCGAACAGACGGAATTTCACCACGGCCTTGCCGCCCTGCATGGAGACCGCGCCCACCACCAGCGCCTGCGCCTTGATTCCCGTCCAGTCGGGATAGCTGACCGGCGTGCCGAAGCTCGAGAAACGCTGGATATAGGCATCCTGCGGGATCTGGCGGAAGAGGCCGGTGCCCGAGAGATCGGAATTGATCACGCTGGAAATATCCTGCGCCACTTTCGCGGCATCCGGCGTCTCGGCGATAAAGGTGGGCATCGCATAGGGCAGCGGCTCGATCACGCCATCGGTGATCTCGACATGTAGCGGGCCGCCATCCTGCGCCATGGCCGGAGTGGCAACCAGCCCCGCCGACATCACACCTGCGGCAGCCAGTCCGGCCATCATCATACGCAGCATCGAAACACTCCTTGTCTGGTCCGCGCCCGTCCCATGCGGACGGGCAGGTTTTGTCGGTTGTAGCGCGGAATGCGCGACAGGCGCATCACATCCGCACGCGGTCTCGCGATTATTTGCCGAAAACGGGATTTCCGGCATCAGCGCATCCTCATCTTGGAGGGGTTGAAGTCCATCTCGATGGTCTTCCACTGGCCATATTTCTCCGCAGGCAGCGGGAAGCCGTCCGAACCACAGCGGATGATGGCGCGGCGCGCGGCCTCATAGGCCTGTTTTGCCGCAGCATCGCTTCCCCCCTGCGAGCCCACCAGCTTGATCGAGCTGGCGATCGGCATGCCGTCGGGCTGCATCTGCACCGAGACGGTCACCGTGGTGCGCAGCGCCTCGGACGACAGCGCGCCCACGTTCCAGCATTGCTTCACATCCACGATCAGCGCGTCTTTCTCGCCGCTGGTCATCGGCGGCCCCATCGGCGCATTGCCGGTGCCCCCGGTGCCCTCGCCCCCCAGAGCCTGTGCCAGCGCATCCTGCACGGCCTTCTCGGTATTGGGCGCAGGTGCCGCGGGTTTGGCCGCTGCCGGTTTCTTCTCGGCGGGCTTCTTGGCAGGCGTATCCGCTTTCTTCTCGGGCGTTTTCTCTGCCGGCTTATCAGCAGGTTTATCCGATGCCTTTTCCGATGCTGCGGTCTTCACCGGCTCGGGTTTGGGCTCTTCCTTCTTGGGCGGGGTAGGCTTGGTGCGCGGCTTGGGGCTCGAGGGCGGAGCCGAGGTCTTGGCCTCTTCCACCGGCTTCGACGCTTCGGTCTCGATCTCGGTGCCCGATTCCTCGGGCGCCTGCGCCTGCTGTGCCTCTTCCTTGGGTGTCTCGGGCTCGGGGGCCTCGGCCTCTTGAGTGGCCTCTTTCGGCACCTCGGCCACCTGTGCCTCCGGCTCGGGCGTGGGCATCGGATCGGGCGCGACGCGGCGCGCGGGCTTGGCAATGGGGCGCGGGCTGAACTCGGGCGTCGCGGTATCCTGCGGCTCCTCGACCTCGGGCATCATCGAGGGCGGAACTTCCGTGACCTCGGTAGGCTCGGCGGGCTCCTGCACATCCGATAGATCGGGCTTCGCCTCGGGCGTGGGCTCGGGCTCGGCCAAGGCCTCCTGCGGTGCCGGATCGGGCGCCTCCTCGGGCGCGGGCGTGTCTTCGGCCGGAGAGACATCCTCCTCGGGGGCCGCGATCGCCTCCGGCGCGGTTTCCTGCACCTCGCCCGCCTTGGGGGCGGCGGCCTGCATGGCCTGGAAATCGGCATCCGAGATCACCGATACAGAGGTCATCTGGATCGGATCGACCGGATCGCGTGTAAACAGCAGATCGCCCAGCACAGCCCAGAGGATGATCCCTACATGGATAATCCCCGACACCCAGATGCCGATCTTATATGCCCGTTCCGTCCGCATGTAGTTGCGTGCCTTGCGCTTACTGTTTCGCCGGTCCCGTCAGCGACGGACCACCGGATTCGGTCACCAGAGTGATGTTGTTGAAGCCCGCGCCATTGAGCGCGCCCATCACTTCGACCACACGGGAATAATTGATACCACCATCGGCGCGCAGATAGATCTTGTTGCTCTCGCGCTCCTTGGCGATCGCTTCCAGACGGCCCACCAGCTCGTCCTCTGGCACGCTCGAATTCATCAGCGACACCGTGCCATCCAGCTGCAGCGACACCGTGAGCGGCTCTTCCTGCTCGGTCGGCACCGCCTTGGCAGAGGTCTTGGGCAGCTCCAGCGGCACACCGACGGTCATCATCGGCGCAGCCACCATGAAGATGACCAGAAGCACCATCATCACATCGACCATCGGCGTGATGTTGATCTCGGCCATGGCCTGATGCTTCCCGCGTCCGCGACGCCCTCTCCGGTTGGAGTTCTTTGCTACGCCACCGCCCATGGATCAGGCGTCCAGCTGGCGCGAGAGGATGGTGGAGAACTCGTCCGAGAAGGCCTCGTAGCCGCCAACGATACGGTCGGCATCGCCCGAGAGCTTGTTGTAGAAGATCACGGCGGGGATTGCGGCCAGCAGACCGATGGCGGTGGCCACAAGTGCTTCTGAAATCCCCGGTGCCACGACGGCCAGCGAGGTGTTCTGCGAGATCGCGATCTCCTCGAACGCCACCTTGATCCCCCAGACGGTCCCGAAGAGACCAACGAAGGGCGCGGTCGACCCGACAGTCGCGAGGAATTGCAGCCCGTGATTGAGCCTCTCGCTTTCCTTGGTGATCGCGACATCCATCGAGCGCTCGATACGCGATTGCGCACCCGCGATCAGGTTACCATCCTGCCGGTGGCTGCGGCGCCATTCCAGCATACCTGCGGCAAAGATTTTCTCGCTCGCGCCATCGGGACGGGTGCCGATCTGCTCGAACAGCTCATCGAGCGGCTCGCCCGACCAGAAGGCCTGATCGAAAGTCTCGGCCTCGCGGCGTGCCGCGCGGAACGAAATGAACTTGCGGATGATGATCGCCCAGGACCAGAAGCTGGACAGCATCAGCACGATTACCACGAGTTTTACGGTTAGGGAGGCATGGGCAAAAAGGGCAAGCAGCGAGAAATCCATCTGCTGCGCCGTGCCAAGCACGTCTGTTTCCATCGGTCTACTGCTCGTCAAATAGGGGCCGCGTTTGTCGCGGGTTGATTGGCAGCGATTTTAGCGCACATAAAGGGGGCGCGCCATAACATCTACGTCACCTAGGGGCGAATTGCGCACTCAATGCAGGCTTGGAGCCAGCTTCCGGCGTATTTCGGCAGATATCCGCTGTGCCGCCCCCGTTTCGTTAAGGCAGACAAGCGTGACCTGCGCCGAAAACAGCACCTCCCCCGCCCGTGTCACCTCCTGTGCAAGCACGATCCGCGCACCGGTCTCGGCGACCAACCGCGTCATCACAACAAGCTCGTCATCGAATCTGGCGGGCTTGAGATAATCCGCCTCAACCCGTCGCACGGCAAAGACAGTGCCCGTCTCGGCTTTCATGCGCGCCTGATCGACACCCAGCGAGCGGATCCACTCACTGCGGCCGCGCTCGATGAATTTCAGGTAATTGGCATAGTAGACGATGCCGGCCAGATCGGTATCTTCGTAATAGACGCGGACGGGAAACGCGAAGGCCATCACTTTACCCTTTTGGCGCCAGCTTGGCCTCGGCCATATCCTGCGCCATGCGGGCGCTTGCGGCCTCGGCCTTCTCGCGCATCATGTTGGCGCGGGCGAAGAGGCGCAGCGCATGGGAGGCGTCCCCGGACACGGCAGGCATCACCGGATCATAGGCCGCGGCAATCACCGCTGCCACCTCGGGGCGCAGCACCGCCGCCCCGCGCGCCAATCCCAGAGGCGAGCGCCCGGTCCAGGCCTCGTTGCCCCATGCAAGGATCATCTGCACCGCCTGCCCCAGCGCGATGGTCTCGGCGGGCACCTCGGCCATGGCCTCGTCCATCCGCACGAAGCTGAAACAGGCGCGGATCGCCCCCTGATCATCGAAGCGGAAGGTGCGGTAATGGGTGGCCCCCGCATCATCAAGCCGGACGACCAGATCCTGCAATCCGGGGAGCATATGGTCGAGATTGGGCACCTCCAGCAGCTCCTGCCAGTCGCGGAAGAAGAAGATCATCAGATTGGCGCCAATCTCGGGATCGGTCTCGGCCAGCTTATGACCCGAGAGGGCGGCAATCGCCTCCAGCGCGCCCTTCATGATCTGCAGCGTCTCTTCCTGCACCCCGAACACGATCGGCACGATCGGACGGCCCCAGCGCGCGAAATGGTATTGCCCATCCGCGCGGGTGAACAATGCGGTGATCTCTTCGGGCGTCAGGCTATCGGTGTCGGTCATCATGATCCTCTTGTCTTGGGCCCGATCATAGGGCCTCTGCCCACGGAGAAAAAGGCGTCAAAAGCCTTTATGTGTTTCCAGAAAGGCCAGTTCTTCCTTGGTGCTCTCGCGTTTGAGCGCCGCGTTGCGATGCGGGAAACGCCCGAACCGCGCGATGATGTCGCGATGTGCATGGGCAAAGCGCAACCCGTTCTCATCCTCCGCCGCCTCGTAAAGCGCTACGGCGCGGTCCTGATCGGCCAGATCCTCGGAATGCATGAAGGGCAGATAGAAAAAGGCCGGTGCCTGTGGGTCGAGCGCCTTTATCTGCGCATCAAATCCCTGCGTCAGAGCGTGCCCGGCCACCTCGCGCGCCCGGGCATCGCTGGCAAAAGCATGGCCCGTTCCACGGAACATATTGCGGGGAAACTGGTCGAGCAGGATCACCAGCGCCAGAGCGCTTTCGGCCTTCTCGCGCCATGCCGCCAGGGCGCCCTCTGTGGCCTGCGCCTGTAGCGGCCCGAACCGGTCGCGGATAAGGCCGTCGAACAGCTCGTTCTTCTCGAACCAGCTCTCGCGGTGCTCGGGCGCGAACCAGAACTCCAGAACATCTGCGGGGTGGTCATAGGTCATGCGGGCCTCCTCGGGCATGGGCTCCACAGATAGGACGCATGGATCAAATGGAAACGGGCGCCCCGAAAGGCGCCCGTTTCACAGTCCGGAGATCTCGCTCAGGCCTTCTTTTCCGCCTGCAGCCCCTTCACGATGGAATAGCACATCACCAGAAGCACGATGGTGAAGGGCAACCCCGTCGAGATGACCATCGATTGCAGGGCCGACAGGCCACCGCCCAGAAGCAGCACAATCGCCACGACGCCCTCGAAGGTCGCCCAGAACACACGTTGCGGGACCGGCGCATCGACCTTACCGCCTGCGGTGATCGTGTCGATCACCAGCGAGCCCGAATCCGAGGAGGTCACGAAGAACACGATCACGAGGATCACACCCACCACCGAGGTGATCTGCGACAGCGGCAGCTGATCGAGCACACGGAACAACTTCACCGAGATATCGGCATCCACCGCGCCCTGATAGCCATCCATGATCACCTGTTGCAGCGCGACACCGCCAAAGATCGACATCCAGACCACACAGGCCAGCGACGGGATCAGCAGTACGCAGACGATGAACTCGCGCACGGTGCGCCCGCGCGAGACACGCGCAATGAACATGCCCACGAACGGCGACCAGCTGATCCACCATGCCCAGTAATAGGAGGTCCAGCCCTGAACAAAGCCGGTATCCTCACGCCCGAACGGGTTCGACAGCGCCGGAAGCTCGGTCAGATAGGCGCCAAGCCCCGTGCCGATATCGCCCAGAAGCGTCAGCGTCGGACCGGTGAACAGCACGAAAAGCAGAAGCACCAGCGCGAGAATCATATTGATCTCGGAGAGTTTCTGCACGCCGCCCTCGAGCCCGCGCAGCACCGAGATCAACGCGACACCGGTGATGGCCGCAATCAGGATCACCTGGATGGTGGTCGAGATCGGGATACCGAAGACCGCATGCAGACCGGCATTGGCCTGCGTGGCGCCAAGGCCCAGCGAGGTCGCCAGACCGAAGAGCGTCGCGAATACCGCCAGAATATCGATGACATGGCCCGGCCAGCCCCAGATGCGCTCGCCCAGAATCGGGTAGAAGGCCGAGCGGATCGTCAGCGGCAGGCCCTTGTTATAGGAGAACAGCGCCAGCGCGAGGGCCAGAACCGCATAGATCGCCCAAGGATGCAGCGCCCAGTGATAGATGGTCGCGGCCATACCCAGCTTGAAGGCGGCCTCGTTGTCGCCCTCGGCCCCGCCAAGCGGCGCACCGGCGGCACCGGCAAAGGAGGTCGAGAAATGGGTCAGCGGCTCGCCCACGCCATAGAACATCAGCCCGATGCCCATGCCTGCGGCAAAGAGCATGGCAAACCATGCCGGATAACCGAAATCAGGCGTGGCCTCGGACCCGCCCAAGCGGATCTTGCCCCAAGGCGAGACGATCAGGAACAGGCTGAACAACACGAAGATGTCGCCCGCCGTCAGGAAGAACCAGTCGAACCCGCCGGTCACCGACGAGAAGAGCCAGCTGAAGAGGCCCTGCGCGGTGTCGGGGAAGACCAACGTGAACAGCACGAAAAGAACGACAGCCGCGCCGGAGATGGCGAAAACCGGGTTATGGATGTCGAACGCGATCCGCCCGACACTGCCTTCGATATTATCCTGACCGACGCTGTAATCGGTATCGATCGGGGCAGCCGTGCCCTCGGGCGCGGGTACACCCAGATCTTCATCCTGATCCCTTGACTCTGCCATGCAGTCTCTCCTGTCCCGTTTCACTTTTATCGTTCTGGTGAGCTCCGCGGCCAGAACGCCGCACGGCCCGTGCTGCGCGATTTTCCGCACAGCCCCGACCCATCACAGCGTCGCGTCCGCAAAGGGATATTCCAAAAACGACATTTCGTGGCGCTTATGGACTATCTCACAAAAACTTTCCACCATAGGAACAAGCAAAAATCCGCCGGGTTCCCCGACGGATCGCAAAAAGATGACTATGTCCGGATGGCCTCAGCGAGAAGCGGCGGTCTTTATCGGCACCAGCTGTTGAACGATCCCGACAAAAAGCAGGTAGAGCGAGGTCACCACCAGACCGCTATGCACCAGCGGCCCCGACTGGAAATCGGTCCAGGCGGCAATGGCGGCAAACACCACCCATGCCAGCGCTACCGGCAGCGACAGCTTGCGCCAGCGCTGTGTGCGCACGGGGTGGATGAACTTCAGCGGCAGGAACATCGCGATCGTGCAGATCAGCACCAGCACCAGAATGACTGGCGGCGAAGGCGTCGTCGCAAAAACCACAATCGCCACCATATTCCAGCATCCCGGGAAACCTGAGAAGGAGTTATCCTTTGTTTTCATTCGTGTATCCGAGAAATACACGACGCTGAAATAGGTAATCGCCACCACCACGAGCCAGCCCGGCCAGCCCGGCAACAGGTCGGATTTGAACAGCGCATAGGCGGGGATAAAGACATAGGTGAGATAGTCGATAATCAGATCCATCAGCACGCCATCGAAAACCGGTGCGTTATGTTTCACGTCATAGCGTCGTGCCAAGGGGCCATCGATCCCGTCGACGACCAGCGCCACGACGAGCCACAGGAACATGACGCTCCAGTTACGTTCGACCGCGGCATCAAGCGCCAGCAGGGAAAACACCGCGCCGGTTGCGGTAAGGAAATGGACCGATAGGGCTTTGGTTCTTATCATCATGTCTTTGGTCATGCCGCAAAGACTGCGGTGGTTCAAGCGCTGACATGGCACGGGGCGGACCGGTAGGACGGATATGATACATATCGCACAGGGCTGCGGAAACATCCGGCCTCAGGTATAAAGAAGGGCAGCGCAGAGCCGCCCTTCCCGTTCAAGCCATGTCTCTCGGGCCGCGGTTCAGCCCTGCAACACGCCTCCAAGCGTTTCTGCCAGAAGTTGCTCAAACTGCTGAACACGGCGCATGTCATCCTGCGCATCCGCCGTCTCGGCATCCTCGGTGGCTGTAGCAGCCAGTGATTCAATAACAGACTGGGCTGTCGGGACGCCTTCATCCTCATCGGACGGTGGCGGACCCGGCGGCGGCCCCGGAGGCGGCGGGGGCATCATCATCGCAGCCTCCGTCCCGTCGGTCTCCGAGACCGCTTCTTCGCCGAGCGACGCGTCATAGGCCGCCTGCTCCATCGAGGAGAGGGCACCATCGCCATCGAGATCGAAGACCTCTTCATCATCGCTCAGTGTAACCGTTGAACTGGTCGTCGAGGACGATGACGAGGCCTCGCTCGTATCGCCAAACAAAGAAACAAACATGGATTCGGAATCGGCGCCGCTGCCGGAAGGGGGGGGAGGGGGCGGCGGAGGGGGAGCTGCAGCCTGCGTCTCCCCGACGTCAGTCGTGCTTTCGTCATCGTCCGTCGTCGTGCTGCTTGTGGCCATGAGAGCCTGCAGCGCGGACGCGACACTTGCACTACTGGCAAGGGTGGATACGTTCATATCGCGTTCCTTTCTGAACTTGAAACGTCTCCAGAAACTGCGCCCGCAAAATGAACGAAACCTTGCCAGAATATGGTTAACCCATTGACATTTCTGATAGGTAGCCGGTTTACATTTAAAAATTGACCTAACGATAACCGGAAAATTCCGGTTACCGGCTCTTTCCATTAGCGGCGCGGATGGGCCGCGCGATACACCTCCATAAGCCGCGCCTGATCGACCGCCGTGTAGACCTGCGTCGTGGCCAGACTGGCATGGCCCAGAAGCTCCTGAATCGCCCGCAAATCGCCGCCATGGCTCAGGAGATGGGTCGCGAAACTATGGCGCATGGCATGCGGCGTGGCCGTCGCCGGAAGCCCCAGCGCCATGCGAGCCCGCTCCATCGCCTTCGCAATCAGCCGCCCGTTCAGCGCCCCGCCCCGCTTGCCACGGAAGATCGGCATGTCCTGAGCCATCGGGAAGGGGCAGAGCCCGAGATAGGTTTCGACCGATTGGCGCGCCACCGGCAGAAGCGGCACCATCCGCTCCTTGCGCCCCTTGCCCATGATCGTCAGGCTATCGCCCAGAGGAAGATCGGCGCCAGTCAGCGACAGCGCCTCCGAAATCCGCAGCCCGCAACCATAGAGAAGCGTCAGCACGGCGGTGTCTCGCGCCGCCACCCAGGGGTCCTGCGCCTGCAGATCGACCTGCTCGATCATCGCGACCGCCGCATCCTCGGCCAGCGGACGGGGCAATTTGCGCTGGAACCGCGGCGGACGGGCCGAGAGGGGTGCGGTCGCGTCGAACCCCTCGCGATCCGACAGCCAGCGGATGAAGCTTTTCACCGAAGACAACGCGCGCGCCAGAGAGCGCGCCGAAAGCCCCCGCCCCCGCTCATGTGCCATCCATGCCCGCATATCGCCGGTGCTCAGCCGTGCGATCCGCGCAACGCCCAGCGATTCGCCGTGATGCTGGTGCATAAAGGCCAGAAACCCCCGAAGATCCGCGCCATAGGCGATGATCGTCTGCTCGGACGCTCCTTCGAGCCCGCGCAGATGCAAAAGCCAACGCTGCATCGCATCGCGCAGCCCGTCCGACATACCAATCATGACCTACCCCAGAAACCTCTGCATCATACGCTCGAAGACCGCGCCGAAAAAGCCAAGAAGATCGGTGCCTTGCGAAACCTTGAACCGGTTGGGGTCGTTCGACCCCAACACCAGCATCGCCGGCAGCCGCCCCGCCCCCAGATCCAGCGCCAGAACGGCCTCCGACCGGATCGCTTCGGACTGGCTGTCAGGACGTGTATCATGGACGGGCGTGCCGGCCTCGGGGGTCTTGCGCAGCAGGATCGGATCCTGAGAGGCATGACGTCCGTCACGCATATATTCGGCGGAAAATCCCGGCTCGGCCAGACAGAGCACCTTGCCCATATGCCGCAGTGCCGGATCGGCCTCGGATTGATGGGTCTCGAGCACCAGCCGGATCGACTGGACCTCGAGGATTTCGGCTACTTCCTCATGCAGAACCGCCAGAAAACCTCGGAATTCCAGCGGCGCAAGCAGCGACAGGACCGCACGGTGGATCTGATAGGTACCCGCGAGATTTTCGTAAGCCGCGGCAATCACGGAGCGATGGGTATCCTCGAGCCGGTCCAGACGGCTCTCGAGCCGTCTCATTGCAACCGAGCGCAGATCGACAACCTTCCCCGCCCCGATCACATCATCGGCACCGATCAGCACCTGCATCAGGGCCGGATCATCCAGAATGAGATCGGGATCGGACAGAATCTTTTCACGCAAGGGCTGCGTCAAACCGGCTTGTGTCATGGAAAAATGCCTTTAAAAACGGCTCTGTCAGCTAATCTACCAAATTTCCGCATTTTTCCCAAGAGGTTCACGCAAAGACAGCCAACGAATTCCGGTCATGAGCTATTAGATTGGATTCATTGAGTATGTCAGTGAACATAAAAGAAAATTAGACTTACTCTTCGTGAATTTAAGAGCTAAATAAAATAACCATGCTTAGTTACTCGACGAGTGAAATTCGCTCCCGCCTTCAGAAAGAGCTTATGCGTATCGGGATTTCGATGCGCCAAGCCTCGTTGAAAGCAGGCAAATCGCCGGGCTATCTGCATTCTGTCCTGAAGGATGGCAATGACCCGACGGTCAGCAGCCTGACAGAGATCTGTCAGACCAACGGGCTGAACTTTCCCTATATCGTTTTCGGCGTGCATATCGATGATGATGTCGAGGAGCTCCTGCGCCTTTCCCATCGCCATCCTGCCCTGCGCAATGCGCTTCTGACGCTTTTGCGGAGCGGCCAGCCGGACGCAGCATCCGGCGGCACGGAGACGCCGCGCACCGCCCGACAGGTCAAGGCCTAGGACCTGACACCGCCAGATATGAAAAAGGGGCCCCGAGGCCCCTTCCTGGATCATGCCGATCCGGTGATCAGACGATTTTCTGGCCGGTCTTGGCCCAGTCCGCCATGAACTGCTCGAGGCCCTTGTCGGTCAGCACATGCTTGACCATACCCTTGATGACAGCCGGCGGGGCGGTGATGACATCGGCACCGATCTTGGCGCAATCGGTGATGTGGTTGACCGAACGGATCGAAGCCGCGAGAATCTCGGTCTTGAACTCGTAATTGTCATAGATGGTGCGGATGTCCTCGATCAGCTCCAGCCCGTCGAGATTGATATCGTCCAGACGACCGATGAAGGGGGAGATGAAGGTCGCACCGGCTTTGGCCGCAAGGATCGCTTGCGCCGCGGTAAAGCACAGGGTGACATTGACCATATGGCCTTCGGATGCGAAAGCCTTACACGCGGTCAGACCGTCCCAGGTCAGCGGAACCTTGATCGCGATATTGGGGGAAATCTTGGCAAGCTTCAGACCTTCTTCGATCATGTCCTTGGCTTCGGTGGCGACCACCTCGGCCGAGACCGGGCCGGTGACGATGTCGCAGATCTCTTTGGTCACCTCGAGGATATCGCGCCCCGATTTCATGATCAGCGAAGGGTTGGTGGTTACGCCATCGACCATACCGAGATCGTTGAGTTCCTTGATGGCGGCCACATCGGCCGTGTCGACGAAGAATTTCATTGGTGTCCTCCAGATGGGCAGTCGCGGCACTGATAGCGCAAAACGTGGTGTCGCGAAAGGGTGGTTATGGCGGGCAGCGGGGGCTCTGCCCCCCTTGGCCTGCGGCCAATTCCCCCCGGGATATTTATCGACGCTGGAAGGAGGCGCGCCATGAGCGGACAGGACTGGTTTGCGGACGGGGCGCGGGTCTCGGTGCTGACGGCGGAGCCTGTAGGGCGGCCGCTGGATTATCTTGCCCCCGAGGGCGGGTGTTGGGCGGGGGCTTTTGTCATGGTGCCTTTGGGGCCGCGCAAGGTTCTGGGCGTGGTCTGGGGCGCGGGAGATGGCGATTTTGCCGCAGCCAAATTGCGCCGCGTGCTGCAAGTGATGGATGTGCCGCCGATGAAAGCGGATATGCGGCAGTTCCTGATGCGGATGGCCGCCTATACGATGACACCGCTGCCGCAGGTGCTGCGTCTGGCGACCCGTGCTCCGGGGCTGTTCGATGCGCCGGGGTTGCGCAAGATCTACCGTCTGGGCGCGGGCGAGCCGCCACGGATGACCGATGCGCGGGCGCGGGTATTGGAGGTTCTGCGCGATCATGGTGGAGCGGGGTTCCAACTGGGTGAATTGGCCGCTTTGGCGGGGGTGACCACATCCGTTGTGAAGGGGATGCTGACCTCGGGGGCGGTTGTGGAGGCGGACGTGCCCCGCGATGCGCCGTTCGAGCGGCTTGATCCGTCCTTGCCCGGAAAGGTGCTCTCGGAGGCACAAAAAGCGGCTGTTGCACGGTTGGAGGATGGCTCGGGCGGGTTTGCACCGGTTCTGCTGAAAGGCGTCACAGGCTCGGGCAAGACGGAGGTCTATCTGGAGGCAGTGGCCGATTGTCTGCGGCAGGGGCGGCAGGCGCTGGTGCTTTTGCCCGAGATCGCCTTGTCCTCGGAGTTTCTGGCCCGCGTGGAGGCGCGCTTCGGGGCGAAGCCGGGCGAATGGCATTCGGGCGTGACCCAGACCGAGCGGCGGCGGCTGTGGAAGGCCACGGCCACGGGTGAGGTGCAGATGGTGGCGGGGGCCCGTTCGGCGCTATTCCTGCCCTTCCGTGACCTGGGATTGATCGTGGTCGATGAGGAACATGATACCTCCTACAAGCAGGAGGAGGGTGTCTTGTATAACGCCCGCGATATGGCGGTGTTGCGGGCCTCCCTTTGCGGGGCGCAGGTGGTGTTGGCTTCGGCCACACCATCGCTTGAGACCTGGGCCAATGCCGAGGCCGGCAAATATGCGCGGGTCGATCTGGGGGCGCGGTTTGGCGAATCGAAGCTGCCGGAGATGCGGCCCATCGATATGCGTAACGAGACCATCGAGAGCCAACACTGGATCGGGCCGACGCTGGTGGGCGCGGTGATCGAACGGGTCCGCCGTGGCGAGCAGGCGATGCTGTTTCTCAACCGTCGTGGTTATGCGCCGGTCACCATATGTCGGGCCTGCGGGCACCAGATCGGCTGTGAGCAGTGCGATGCGCGGATGGTGGAGCACCGGTTCCTCAAGCAGCTTGTCTGCCATCAATGCGGCGAGACGAAACCGATCCCTACACAATGCCCCAATTGTCGGGTCGAAGGGAAACTGGCCCCTGTGGGTCCGGGTGTCGAGCGTCTGGCCGAGGAGGTGCGCGAGCGCTTCCCCGACAGCCGGATGGCGGTGCTGTCCTCGGATCTGTTCACCACGGCGCGGGCGCTGAAGGAGGCGATTTCCGATATTGCCAATGGCGGGGCGGATATCATTATCGGCACGCAGATCGTGGCCAAGGGGCATAACTTCCCGAGACTGTCGCTCGTGGGGGTGATCGATGCCGATCTGGGGCTGCAGGGGTCGGACCTGCGCGCCGCCGAGCGCACCTTCCAGCTGATGCGGCAGGTCGCGGGCCGTGCGGGCCGCGCCGAGACCGAGGGGCTGGCGCTGTTGCAGACCTATCAGCCAGAGCATCCTGTGATCCGTGCGATCTTGGGTGGGGATGAGGAAGCCTTCTGGCGCGCCGAGGCCGCCCAGCGCCATGCGCAGCATGTGCCGCCCTATGGGCGGATGGCAGGCATCATCCTCTCGGGACCGGATCTGAAACCCTTATTTGACATCGGCGAGGCGCTGTCGCGTCAGTCGGGGCCTTTGCGCGAGATCGAGGCGACAGTCTATGGCCCCGCCCCTGCCCCCGTGGCGCGGGTGCGCGGGCGGCACCGCGTCCGGCTTCTGGTGAAGGCCGATAAGCGCGCGCCCTTGCAGGCAGCGCTGGCGCGTTGGGTCGCGCAGGTGCGCCTGCCCAATAATGTGCGCCTTGCCATCGATATCGACCCCCAGAGTTTCATGTGAAGCAGCGTTTCATGTGAAACCCGGCGGGTCGATAGATCAGTGACAACGGGCCTCGGCCAACAGCCGATAGCTGTCTTCCGGCCCTTTCGGCACGATCAGCGGCGGGTTGAGACGCTTGATCGAGTAATAGCCTGCCTTGATATGGTCGAGATCGACCGTTTCGGCCACGCCTGGCTGGTTCAGCATCCGCACCATATGCGCATAGAGCGCAGGATAATCGCGCAGCATCTTCAGGTTGGTCTTGAAGAGCCCGTGATAGGCCACATCAAAGCGGATCGAGGTCACGAAGATGCGGATATCGGTCTCGGTCAGACGGTCGCCATGGAACCACGGCCGGCCATCCGACAGCACGGTCTCCATCCGGTCCATCTCGGCAAAGACACCGGCCACGGCCTCGTCATAAGCCGCCTGAGAGCTGGCAAACCCCGCCTTATAGACCCCGTTATTATAGGCGTCATAGATGCGGGCAGTCTCGGCCTCGACATCCGCCTCGATATCCTCGGGGCGCAGGCGCGGGGTCTCGGGGGCGAGCCCTTCAAAGGCCGTGTCGAACATACGCACGATATCGGCGCTCTCGTTATTGACCAGAGTATCGGTCTTTGTATCCCAGAGCACCGGCACGGTCGCGCGGCCGGTATAATGCGCATCGGCACGGGTATAGAGTTCGTGCATAAAGGACGCGCCATGCAGGGGGTCTTTATCCGCCCCCTCGAAGCCGCCGAATTCCCAGCCCTGATCACCGAGGCGCGGATTGACCACTGTCACCTCGATGAACGCCTCCAGCTTCTTCAGCTTGCGGGCGATCAGCGTGCGCGAGGCCCAAGGGCAGATATAGGCCACATAGAGGTGGTAGCGCCCGGCTTCGGCCTTGTAGCCGCCCTGCCCCGTGGGGCCGGCCGCCCCATCGGGCGTGATCCAGTTGCGGAACCCCGAGACCTGCCGCACGAAGCGGCCCTTGTCATCGGCCTTCTGCACCGGCTGCCAGTCGGCAGTCCATTTGCCATCAACGAGCATTGGCCATCTCCTTTGTCTGCAATGTTACCGGCAGCCCCCAAGGGTCCACCAGCGTGGCCTCGCCACCGAGCCCGTCAATCTCCTTTGCCTCCCCGCGCAGGGTCAGCCCCGATAGGCCGGTGGCCGGACGGGAAACGGTCCCTGCCCCCCGGGAGTTCCAGATATTGGTGGCGATATGGTGGTGATAGCCCCCCCAGCCGAAGAACTTCGCACCGGGATAATCGGTCATCACCGAAAGGCCCAGACGGTCACCGTAGAACTCCATCGCGGGTGCGAGCCCGCCCACCTGCAGGTGCACATGGCCGATGGTCATCCCCTTGGGCGCGCCGGACCATTTGCCGGAGCGCTGGTTGTGCAGATCCTGCAGATCCAGCGGTTCGGTCACCATATGGATCTGGTCGCCCATACGGATCCACTTGTCGCGCGGACGGTCGACATAGACCTCGACGCCATTGCCTTCCGGATCGGCCAGATAGATCGCCTCGGACACCGAGTGATCGGAGGCGCCCTGCAAAGGCGCCCGACGCGCCACCGCGTTATCGAGCCAATCGGCCAGAGCGCGGCGCGAGGGCATCAGGAAGGCCGTATGGAACAGCCCCGCCTCGCGATGGCTGGCCTTGCGGGCCGCCTTATCCGTCCGCAGCTCCACCAGCACGTGGCCATCCGCGCCATAGCGGGCCACCGTGCCGTCCGATGACAGCCGCGCCAGACCCAGCACGTTTTCATAGAATGCGCCCACGGATTTCAGGTCGTGGACCGTCAGAACGACATGGCCGATTTCAATCGGTGCATCACTCGTTGCCATTTCAAACCTCCTGCCACCCGCGTGGCGTTACAGGTTGCGGGGAATGCGCTCCCCGCAAGCTTCAATCCAAGAATTCAGCGGCGGAACAGACGGCGCGTCGGGAAGATGGCGGCGGCACCGTCACCCAGCAGAGCCATCATGCCCATCACGGCGGCCCACATCACCGGATATTCCCAGCCGCCACCAGCATTCGAGAAGGTGAAACCGTTAGGGATATGCGCGGCAATCGCCGCCCCCAGCAGCACCGGCACGAAGAGCGCCGAGACGATGCGCGGCAGCACACCAAAGATCAGGGCCAGACCACCGAAGAACTCGGCCGCCATGGTCAGCAGACCAACCCAGCCCGGCAGACCGAGGCTCTGGAAATACCCGGCGGTGCCCGCAGGGGTGAAAACGAAATATTTGATCAGCCCGTGGGTCACAAACAGCGCACCCGTCGTCAGGCGCAGGCCGAAGATCCCCCAAGGGGCAAGGTTACGGTCGGCTGCAGGGGCATCATGGGCTGCGGTATTGAAAGCGATATGTGCCATTGTCTTGTCTCCATCCCCGGCGCGGCGTTCAGGCAGGAGGCCTGAGGCTCGGGGCCGGTAAGTTGCGGACCGTTTGTGCTGGCCCTTTCGATGAAGCCAATATGCGCTCCGTCCTTTGCCAATAAAATGGTCTTTAAATAGAAACACTATCCACATTATGTTCCCAATGTGCGTCTTTTGATTGTCTTGAGCACTCGCCGCCGGATCAGCCCGCTGACAGGCCGGATGACCATCCAGTAGCGCGCGAAATTCACCCGAGCCGCCTCATCCAGACAATAGATGCGCGTTCGCGTCGTCAGGCAGGCTTTGCCCTCACCTCCGATATGGTAGTGCAGTGCAAGTTTGACGGAGCCCGCTTGGTCATAGGTTTCGAAGGCCTGCAGATCCGCCAAGGGGTCCTGCCCGTAGCCTGCCTGCCAGAACCGCCCGACCATGCCGAACACGGCCTCTTGCGAGTGGCGGGCGAGTGGCGTGAAATTGTCCAGAGTGAAGGCGGGGCGGTCATGGGTCCTCCCCCGCAACCGTGCCCAGCCGCGTATCGGCGCTTCCCTGAGCGCGATCGCCCCGCGGAAGAACGCGTCATCTTCGGGCTTATAGACCAACGCCTCGGCCATGATACGGGAGGCAGGCGCATCTATCAGGATCGAATGGGTTTCCTGAAAATGGAAATCGGGGAGAATATTGTCGATCAGCATAAAAACTCCGGCCTGAACTGAACGCATCAATCCAGACCGGAGAAGATGTGGCAAGGGTCATCAGACCTCGATGGAGCCCACCGAGCCACCATCCACGCGCCAGTTGGCGCCGGTCACAAAGCTTGCGCGTTCCGAGCAGAGCATGGCGATCACGGGGGCCACCTCTTCGGCCTTGCCGCGACGCCCCAGTTTCAGGAAGGGACGTTCTTCCTTCAGGAAACTCTGGATCGCCTCGTCTTTCGACACGCCAAGCTCCTTCGAGCGTTTCTCCATCATCCCGTCAGTCATCGGCGTCTCGATGAAGGCAGGCGCCACGCAATTGGCCATCAGCCCTTTGGAGGAATGCGCAAGCGCGATGGATTTCGAGAAACTCAGCAGCGCCGATTTCGCACAGTTGTAAACCGTTTCATCGGCATAGGGCTGGGCCACGTTTTCCGAGGTCACAAAGACCATCCGGCCCCAGCCGCCCCTGATCATTGCAGGGCCCAGATGGCGGGCCAGACGGACAGCCGAGAGAAAATCGATATCGATCGCTTCTTTCCAGTCCTCTTCCGCCATCTGCAGCGGATCACCTTTGGCCCCCGTCACCCCTGTGGCATGAACCCAGATATCGAAATCGGTCCCGACCTTGCCAATGAATTCCTCGACACCTTCGGGCGTCGAGAGATCGCCCGCCACGGCTTTCGCGCCCAGCGGCTCGGCCACGGCATCGAGCTTTTCCTGATCGAGATCGGTCAGCACCAGATCGACCATTTCCTCGGCCAGAATCTTGGCGGTCTCGCGGCCCATGCCGCCCGAGGCTCCGGTAATAAGCGCACGGCGTCCCCTGATCTGTAGATCCATTTGAAATTCCTCCTGAGTAACTGCAGTTGGAAGGCCAACGCCACCGCCCCCGTCCCCTGTTCCAAGGGAACCGATCACGCGCACGCGAGCGCCGTCTGAAGCAGCATCGAAAACAAGACTTGCGAAAGCGACGCGGATTTTCTATATGCCCCCTCGAGAGGCTGGCGCGGGCGAGCGCCTCGCCAACCCGGTCAGGTCCGGAAGGAAGCAGCCGCAACGAGCCCCGCTTGGGTCGCTGTCCAGTCTCTCACCTTTTCTTCCCCGCTTCAGCTTGTCTTCAGGTGCATCCGCCACACCGTCTCCAAAGCCATATGGTCTTGGATCAGCTGATATTTGCGTGAATGTACGATTTCATCAGACAGATTTTGCCCCATACGGCGTTGAACGTGAAAGACGCATGGAGTGATGGACGGGCCTATGACGCAAAAATTGAAATCGGCACGCGTGAAAGTCGCTTCAGTGCTGGCCGTTATCGTGATTGCGGCGGGCCTTCTGGCGTGGTTCCATTCACGCAGCAATGCCGCCGAGGAAGCCGCGCCCCAGACTGTGGCCGTCAGCCGCGGTGATGTGCGTAAGACCGTGCTGGCGACCGGCCTGATCGAGGCCGATGATCTGGTGTCGGTCGGCGCGCGGACCTCGGGCCAGATCGAGACACTGGCCGTATCAGTCGGCGACGAGGTCAAGGAAGGCGATCTGATCGCGCAGATCGACAGCCTCGAACAGCAGAATGCCGTCGCACAGGCCAAGGCCGATCTGGACCAGATCGACGCCGAGATCACCTCGAAACAGGCCGAGATCAAGGTCGCGCAACTGGATGTAACCCGCCAGTCCGGGCTGAATTCGCAAAAGCTCTCGGCCACGTCCGATCTTGAAACAGCCGAGGCCACGCTCGAGATGGCCAAGGCGGGGCTGGTCTCGCTTCAGGCGCAACGCGCCCGCGCCGTGATCGAGGTCTCCTCGGCCGAGCTGGATCTCGACCGCACCAAGATCACCGCGCCTATCGACGGCACCGTCGTGGCCGTGGTCAATGGCGAGGGCACCACCGTGAACGCCTCGCAGGATGCGCCGACCATCGTCAAACTCGCCAAGCTCGACAAGATGCAGATCAAGGCCGAGATCTCCGAAGCGGATGTGATCAATGTCAAAGCGGGCCAGAAGGTCGAGTTCTCGCTTCTGGGCGATCCGGACCAGACCTATGAGGCGACGCTCGACAAGGTCGAGCCCGCGCCGTCTTCCATCGAGGATGATGACGAGATCGATACCGATAGCGCGATCTATTACGATGCGCTGTTCACCGTGGACAATCCCGATGGCCTGCTCAGGATCGGCATGTCGGCCAATGTGACGATCATCATCGACGAGGCCGATAACGCGCTGACGCTCCCCGTCTCGTCGCTGCCGCCCAAGGGGCCAGACGGGAAATACCGCGTGCAGGTGATGGGCGCTGACGGCAAACCGGCCATGCGCGAGATCACCGTGGGGCTCGAGGACCAAACCACTGCCGCCATCACCGACGGGTTGACCGAGGGCGATAAGGTCGTGGCCATGCAGGCGCCTTCCGGCCCGCCCCCTTCGGCCAGCAGCGACCGTGGTGGTCCGGGTGGTCCGCCGCCGATGATGGGCATGTAAGGGGCGTCTCATGGCATTGATCGAACTGAAGAATATCCGCCGTAGCTTTGCTGCGGGCGACCAGGAAGTGACCGTCCTGCATGGCGTCGATCTGAAGATCGAAGCGGGTGAGATGGTCTCTATCATCGGGCAATCGGGCTCGGGCAAATCGACGCTGATGAACATTCTCGGCTGTCTCGACCGTCCGAATGAGGGCAGCTATCTTTTTGACGGTGCCGAGGTGGGCCGGATGGCCGACGAGGATCTGGCCGAGCTGCGTCGGGCGCATTTCGGCTTCATCTTCCAGCGTTACCAATTGATGCCCGAACTCGATGCGGTGGAAAACGCCGAGATCCCCGCCGTTTACCGTGGCATGTCGCGGGGCGCGCGCCGCAAGCGTGCGCAGGACCTGCTGACGCGGCTAGGCTTGGGCGAGCGCCTTGGCAACCGCCCCGGTGCGCTTTCGGGCGGGCAGCAACAGCGGGTCTCGGTAGCCCGCGCACTGATGAATGGCGGCGAGGTGATCCTGGCAGATGAGCCCACCGGTGCGCTTGACAGCCAGTCGGGCAAAGAGCTGATGGCCCTCTTGCAGGAGCTTCATGCCGAGGGCCATACGGTCATCATCGTCACCCATGACCCCGAGATCGCCGCCCAGACCGAACGCGTGATCGAGATCCGCGACGGGCGCATCATCGACGATACCCGCAAGGTGCCGCATCACTCGGGAGCGCGCATCACGCCGCCTTCCGAAGGCGCGGGGGGCTTTGGCGTCTGGCTCGACCGGTTGCGCGAGGCAGCTCGCATGGCGATGAAGTCCATCGCCGCCCATAAGCTGCGGTCCTTCCTGACCATGCTCGGGATCATCATCGGCATCACCTCCGTGGTGTCCGTGGTGGCGCTGGGGAATGGCTCGCAACAGAAGGTGCTGGAAAACATCGCCTCCATCGGCACCTCCACCATCTCGATCCGTCCGGGCACGGGCTTTGGCGACAGGCGCGCCAATCGGGTGGAAACGCTGGTGGGCTCTGATGCCACGGCGCTCGAAAGCCTCGATGTTGCGCAAAGCGTCTCGCCCGAAGTATCGGAGACCGCCAATGTGATCCACGGCAATGTCACCGCCTCGGCCTCGGTCAACGGGGTGACGGCGGGTTATTTCGACCTGGGCGCCTATACGGTGACCAAGGGCGCAGTCTTTGACGAAAGCGACGTCACCAACCGCACCCAGGTCGCGGTGCTTGATGCGGACGCCGCCGAGACCTTCTTTGGCACCGACAACCCCATCGGCCAGCGCGTACTGATCGGGCGCATCCCGCTGCAGGTGATCGGTGTAGTGGAAAGCTCGGGCGCGAGTTTCGGGCCGCAATCGATCAAGATCTTCACCCCCTATACCACCATGATGGTGCGGGTGACCGGCGCCGATACGGTCGATTCGATCACCGTGCAGGTGAAGGATGGCGCCGATATGGATCAGGCCGAAACCGCAATCAACAACCTGCTGGAACAGCGCCACGGCACGGTCGATTTCTTCCTGCGCAATTCCGACACGATTCGTGAAACGATCCAGTCCACCTCGCAAACGCTAACCTATTTGATCTCGGCGATTGCAGTGATCTCGCTCATCGTGGGCGGCATCGGCGTGATGAACATCATGCTGGTCTCGGTGACCGAGCGCACGAAGGAGATCGGCATCCGTAAGGCGGTGGGTGCGCGACGGTCCGACATCACAGCGCAATTTCTGATCGAAGCGGTGATGGTCTGCATATTAGGCGGGGCGCTAGGGGTCGCCTTGGCGTTTGGTATCGGTGAGGTCATCACCATTGTCTCGCCCAGCACGCGGCTCGTCTATTCGGGGGTCACGATCGCTGCGGCCTTCACCTCGGCCACGCTGATCGGGATCGTCTTCGGCTACCTGCCTGCCCGTTCGGCCTCGCGGCTTGATCCGGTGGTGGCGCTCGCACGCGAATAGCCCGCGACGAGGGAGAACACATCATCGCACCTTGCCCGCGGGCGGCCCAATCCCTAGATTGGCGCCAACCAAAGGAGAGGTCATGACAGACGCGATGGGAACCGACGCCCCCGAAAAAGGCGGCTATCAGGTTCTGGCCCGTAAATACCGCCCCGCCACCTTTGCCGATCTGATCGGTCAGGAGGCGATGGTGCGCACGTTGAAAAACGCTTTTGCGGCGGACCGGATCGCGCATGCCTTTGTCATGACGGGCATCCGCGGTGTTGGCAAAACCACCACCGCGCGGATCATCGCCAAGGGGCTGAACTGTATCGGTGCAGATGGCCAAAGCGGCCCCACTACCGAACCCTGTGGCGTCTGCGAGCATTGCCGCGCGATTACAGACGGCCGCCATGTCGATGTGATGGAGATGGACGCGGCCTCCCGCACCGGCGTGGATGATATCCGCGAGATCATCGAGAGCGTGCATTACCGTGCGGCCTCGGCCCGCTACAAAGTCTATATTATCGACGAAGTCCACATGCTCTCGACCAACGCCTTCAACGCGCTGTTGAAGACGCTGGAAGAGCCGCCCGCGCATGTGAAATTCATCTTTGCCACGACCGAGATCCGCAAGGTGCCCGTCACCGTGCTCTCGCGCTGCCAGCGGTTCGACCTGCGCCGGATCGAGCCGGAGGTGATGATCGACTATCTCACCAAGGTGGCTGCCAAGGAAAACGCCCAGATCAACGCCGATGCGCTGGCGCTGATTGCCCGCGCCGCCGAAGGCTCGGCGCGCGATGCGATGTCGCTGATGGATCAGGCCATCTCGCATGGCGCGGGCGAGACCACCGCCGATCAGGTCCGTGCAATGCTGGGGCTTGCCGACCGTGGCCGTGTGCTCGATCTCTTCGACATGATCCTCAAGGGCGATGCCGCAGGCGCTTTGACCGAGATCGCGGGGCAATATGCCGATGGCGCCGATCCGATGGCGATCCTGCGCGATCTGGCCGAGATCACCCATTGGGTCTCGGTGATCAAGATCACGCCCGATGCCGCCGAAGACCCGACCATCCCCCCCGACGAGCGTGACCGTGGCATGGGCATGGCCGAGAAGATCCCGATGCGGGTGTTGACGCGGCTCTGGCAGATGCTCCTGAAGGCTATCGAGGAGGTCTCCTCGGCCCCCAACGCCATGATGGCCGCCGAGATGGCGGTGATCCGCGTGACCCATGTGGCCGACCTTCCCGACCCCGAGGCGCTCTTGCGCCGCATTCAGGACGGGCCGGGGGTAAAGCCCCCCACGGGTGGTGGTGGCGCGGGCGGAGGTGCCCCTGCGGGTGGCGCTCCTTCTGGTGGCATGGGTGGCGCTGCGCCCTCGGGCGGGCCGGTGCACGGACCGACCATGTCCGGCAATGGTCAGGTGATGGCGATCCATCCCTATGCCACCACGATGCGGGCGCGCTTCGGCCAGCCCATTGTGGCCGCAGGCAATCTGGCGCTGGCCCAGCAGCCCTCTGCCGAGGAAGCGTTGGCACGGTTCGACACATTCGAGAAGGTCGTCGACCTGATCCGCCGGATGCGCGACATGACGCTGCTGATGGATGTGGAAAACGGGCTGCGCCTCGTGCGCTATCGCCCGGGCCTCATCGAGTTCCAGCCCGCAGAACGCGCACCAACATCGCTGGCCGCCCATCTGGCGCAACGTCTCCAAAACTGGACGGGACAACGCTGGGGCGTGTCGGTTGTCAACGAGGGTGGCGCCGAGACCATTGCCGAGATGCGCGATGCCGACCGGCGCATCGCAGAGAAAGCCGCAATGGACAACCCTCTGGTGCAGGCGATCTTTGCCACATTCGAGGGCGTGAAATTCGAGAAGATCACCTCTTCGGAGGAGATCGCGCAAGAGATGCAGGACACCGTCCTGCACGAAGTCGAAGATGAATGGGATCCCTTCGAGGATCACTGAGAAAGGAGAACCCCGATGTTCAAAGGTATGGGCGGCCTGGGCGGTCTTGGCGACATGGCCAAGATGATGAAACAGGCCAAGGAAATGCAGGAACGCGTGCAGGGCCTGCAGGAAGAGATGCAGAAGATCGAGGTCACCGGTGAAGCCGGCATGGGCCTTGTGAAGGTGCGCGCCGCCGTTTCGGGCGATCTTCTTGGGCTCGATATCGACCCTTCGATCCTCGTGGCCTCCGAGAAAGAGGTGGTCGAGGACCTGATCATGGCAGCGATCAAGGATGCGCAATCGCGTGCCAAGGTCCGCGCGCAGGAAGAGCAGAAAAAGATGCTGCAGGATATGGGTCTTCCGGCCGATATGAACCTGCCTATCTGACCTGATGGCCGGGCCCCGCGACGAAATCGAGGCGCTGATTGCGCTGATGTCCCGCCTGCCGGGCCTCGGGCCGCGATCCGCGCGGCGCGCCGTGCTGCATATGCTCACGCGGCGCGAGGGGCTGATGGCGCCTCTGTCGCGGGCAATGGGCGAGGTGGCGGCGCATGCCCGCGAATGCACCATCTGTGGCAATATCGGAACGGGCGAGATCTGCGAGATCTGCACCGATCCGCGCCGCGCCACCGGCGAGATCTGCGTCGTGGAAAGCGTGGCCGATCTCTGGGCCATGGAGCGCGGTCAGGCTTTCAAGGGGCGCTACCATGTGCTGGGCGGCACGCTCTCGGCGCTCGATAGCGTAGGCCCCGACGAGCTGGGCATCCCCAAACTTCTCGACCGGATCAGCGCGGAGAACGTGACCGAGGTGATCCTGGCGCTCAACGCCACGATCGAGGGTCAGACCACCGCCCATTATATCGCCGAGGCGCTGGAGGCGCGCGAGATCAATGTCAGCACGCTGGCGCAGGGCGTGCCGATTGGCGGCGAGCTGGATTATCTCGATGACGGCACCATCGGCGCGGCGCTGAAAGCCCGCCGCAAGTTCTAGATGCCTGTCTCTCCCGATATCGAGCTGCTCCTGCGCGAACAGCTTGAGGGCCGCGTCCATACGAAGCGGATGTTTGGCGGCTATGGCGTCTATACGGATGTCAAATGCGTGGCCTTCCTGATCAATGACGCGCTGTTCCTGCGCCCCCTGCCCGAAATCGGCGCCTATATCGAGGGCACGGGCCACGATCCCGTCAAGGACAGCCCTGTGAAAGGCGCGCAGGGCTATTACCGGATCGACCCCGATCTGTGGGAGGACGGGGACTGGCTGATGGGGCTGATCCGCACGGCCCATGAGGCGATCCCCGCCCCCAAACCGAAAAAACCGAAAAAACGCCGCGAATCAGGCAAGGATTGAACAGTCCCGCATTCCCGCGTATCACCGGATCTGCCCCCAACCGCCAGAAGAGGTGAAGATGAACCGGCTCTACCATATGACGCTGTCGCCCTATTGCCGTAAAGTGCGCCTGACGCTTGCGGAAAAGCGGATGGAAGTCGAGCTGGTCGAAGAGCGGTATTGGGAGAAATCCAACGATCTGATGCGCCGTAACCCTGCCGGAAAAGTGCCGATCCTGCGCTATGAGGGCATGCTGATGACCGAAAGCCAGGCCATCTGCGAGTTCCTCGACGAGATCGCCCCCGAGCCGCGCCTGCTTCCGCAAGATGCGATGGGCCGCTACGAGGTGCGCCGCCTGTGCAGCTGGTTCGATGACAAGTTCAACGCGGAGGTCTCCGGCCCCATCATGAACGAGCGCGTCTGGAAGAAGGTGCGCAAGGAGGGCTATCCCGACAGCCGCACGGTCAAGGGGGGCCTGGCCGCGATCAAATACCATATCGATTACATGGACTGGCTCCTCAACGAGCGCCGCTGGCTTGCGGGCGATATGATGTCTCTGGCCGATTTCACCGCCGCCGCGCATCTGAGCTGCCTCGATTACATCTCGGATGTGGACTGGAACCGCTCGCGCAATGTGAAGGACTGGTACGCCAAGATCAAATCGCGCCCCGCCTTCCGCTCGCTTCTGGCCGACCAGCTTCCGGGGATGCGGCCCAGCCCGCAATATGCCGAGCTTGACTTCTGATCCCTATGCCCGGCTGAAGGAGCGCCTGAACGCACAGGCGCTGGCCGAAGGGTTCTCCAAGATGGGCATCACCCGCCCCGATGCGATCCCCGAGGCGATGGAGCGCCTGCGCGCCTTTGTCGAGGCGGGCTATCACGGCGATATGGGCTGGATGGAAGAGCGCATGAACTGGCGCGGCGCGCCCGATGCGCTCTGGCCCGAGGCGCAATCAATCATCATGCTGGCCGAGACCTATACGCCGGACCACGACCCGATGGAGGTCCTGAACCACCCCGAACAGGGCGGGATCTCGGTCTATGCGCAGGGCAAGGATTACCATGATCTGGTGAAAAAGCGGCTCAAACGCGTGGGCCGCTGGCTGATGGACGAGGCAGCAACGCTGGGCGATGATCCGCAGATCAAGGTGTTTGTCGATACCGCCCCCGTGATGGAAAAGCCCTTGGCACAGGCGGCAGGGCTCGGCTGGCAGGGCAAACATACCAACCTTCTGGGGCGCGATCTGGGATCGTGGTTCTTTCTGGGGGCGATCTTCACGACGATCCCCTTGACGCCCGATGCGCCCGATACCGGCCATTGCGGCTCGTGCCGCGCCTGTCTGGATGCCTGCCCCACCAATGCCTTCCCCGCACCCTATCGACTGGATGCGCGTCGCTGCATCTCCTATCTGACGATCGAGCATAAGGGCCCCGTGCCCCATGATCTGCGCGCCATGATGGGCAATAGGATCTATGGTTGCGATGACTGTCTGGCCGCCTGTCCATGGAACAAGTTTGCCGCCGAGGCGCGCGAGATGCGCTATCACGGCCCCCACCGCGCGCCCGATCTGGCCGATCTGGCAGCCCTCAATGACACAGCCTTCCGCGAGCGGTTTTCCGGCTCGCCCATCAAGCGCATCGGGCGCAACCGGATGGTGCGCAATGTGCTTTACGCGATGGGCAATTCCGGCAGGCGCGACTTTATCGGGCAGGTGCAGGAGCTTACGCAGGATGCGGATGAAACTGTCAGCGATGCAGCGCATTGGGCCTTGGAACAGCTGAAGAAAGCGTGCTAGCCAAGCTTAGTATTCCAAGGACCGCGCCCATGCCCGACAGTTCCGACGCCCAGCTTTCTCCCCTAACAGGTATCGTCCTCAAGACCGTCTCCGTGTTGGCGTTTATCGTGATGTCCTCGCTGATCAAGGCCACGGCCGATACGGTCCCTGCGGGCGAGACGGTGTTCTTCCGGTCCTTCTTCGCCATTCCGGTGATCGTGGTCTGGCTGGCCATGCGCGGTCAGTTGCGGGTGGGCTTTCAGGTCGCCAGTCCCTTGGGCCATTTCTGGCGCGGGATCGCGGGCACAGCGGCGATGGCACTGAACTTCGCGGCCCTCGGTCTCCTGCCCCTGCCCGAGCTGACCGCGATTACCTATGCCACACCCCTTCTGGTGGTCATCCTTGCCTCGATGTTTCTGGGCGAGGAGGTAAGGGTGTTCCGTCTGACCACCGTGGCCATCGGTCTAGCGGGTGTGCTGATTGTGCTCTACCCCAATCTGGGTGATCTGGGCGAGACCTCGGATGCGCAGGCCTTCGGGGCGATGATGGCGCTGACCGGCGCGCTTTGTGCCGCACTGGCGCAGGTCTTCATCCGCAAGATCGTGGCCACCGAGCGGACCTCGGCCATCGTCTTCTGGTTCACCATCACCTCGACCGTGCTGTCGCTGGTCACCATTCCCTTCGGCTGGGTCCTGCCGAGCCTGCGGGACACAAGCTTCCTGATCCTCGCGGGGCTTCTGGGCGGTGTGGGGCAGATCCTGCTGACTTCGGCCTACCGTTTCGCGCCGGCCTCGATCGTCGCGCCCTTCGATTACGCCTCGATGATCTTCGCGCTTATCATCGGCTTCGTCTTCTTCTCCGAGATCCCCACCAGCATGACACTGATCGGGGCGGCTGTGATCATCTTTGCGGGCATCCTGATCATATGGCGCGAGCGCCAGCTGGGCCTGCAGCGCGACCGCCAGCGCAAGGCCCAGACCCCACAGGGCTGAGCGTTCTTTGCGATCATGGTTTCCCGCCGATCAACCTTCGGGAAAATTAATTCCGATACGGACCTTTTTCGTGCTATGGTCACGGCGGGGAAGGAGGACCCTGCTATGACCAAACATGTTCTGGACCATATCCCGACACGCACCGACAACAGCCGCTGCCGCCGGTTCCTGAAGCTCGATCTTGACGGGCAGATGGCGCGCAATACCCGCGCCCTTCTGCAGCGCCCGCGCAAATCCAACGCACAGCAACAGGTGATGCATTTCATGCGGATCGCCCATCACGGGCTCGGCACTGTGTGACGCAAAGACGGGTTGACGCAAAGATAAAAGGCGCATCGGGGAGGATGCGCCTTTTTTCAATTGCGGGAGTGTCGATCAGCTGCGCACCAGCGCCTCATAGGCATCCGAGAGCGCCCGTGCCACCGGCCCCACCGTGAAGGTGGTCTCGCCGATCTGGGCCACGGGGGTCACCTCGGCGGCCGTGCCGGTCAGGAAGCACTCGTCGAACGAGGGCAGTTCCAGCGGGTTGATCCGGCGCTCATGCACGGTGATCCCCTTCTCGCGCGCCAAGACGATGATGGTCTGGCGGGTCAGCCCGTTCAGGAAGCAATCTGCGAGCGGCGTGTGGATCTCGCCATCCTTGACGAAGAAGATATTGGCGCCGGTGGCCTCAGCCACATTGCCGCGCCAGTCGAGGAACAGCGCATCCGAGCAGCCCTTGGCTTCGGCGGCATGTTTGGACATGGTGCAGATCATATAAAGACCCGAGGCCTTGGCCTGCACCGGAATGGTGCGCGGGTCGGGACGCGCCCATTTCGCGATATCAAGCTTGGCGCCCTCCCATTTGGCATCGCCGTAATAGCTGCCCCATTCCCATGCGATCACCGCCACCTGCACCGGATTGCGCGCAGCCGATACGCCCATATCCAGCCCCGCGCCGCGGAAGGCCACCGCCCGCACATAGGCATCCGACCAGCCATTGGCCTCGAGCACCGCATATTTCGCGGCATCGAGCTCTTCCGGCGTATAGGGGATCTCCATATCGATCAGGCGGCCCGACTCGATCAGACGCTCCGAATGCGCGCGGCATTTGAAGATCTTGCCATTATAACAGCGCTCACCCTCGAAAACGGAGGAGGCATAATGCATGGCATGGCTGAGGATATGGACCTTGGCATCGCGCCAGTCGACCAGCCGGCCATCCATCCAGATCTTTCCATCGCGATCATCATAAGCACCGGCCATTTCAACCTCCTGTCCTAGCTTACTTTTCATTAGTTGCGATATTGTGATCTATAAAATCACAAAATTACGCAAAACATGCCGATCCGCTACCAATCCATCCTTGGAAAGTCAACATCGTTGACGTAAACTTGGTAAAAAATGAGGTGAGACATGGCGGAAATCGGATCACAGGGCGGCGAGACCCTTCTGTTTCTGACCGACGAGCAATTGCGCAAAGGGATCGAGGCGATGTTTTTCGCCTATCGGGCCTTCACATCCGACCCCGACCGGATTCTCGACAAGCATGGCTATGGCCGTGCCCATCACCGCGCGCTGCATTTCATCAACCGTCAGCCAGGGCTCACGGTGACGGCGCTGCTGTCGGTTCTGGGGGTGACGAAACAGTCGCTCAACCGCGTTCTGCGCACCCTGATCGAGGATGGGCTGGTCGACAACCGCGTGGGCCGCAAGGACAAGCGCGAGCGCCATCTGTATCTGACCAATACCGGCCTTGCGCTGGAGCGCGAGATCTCGGATGCACAGCGTGCGCGGATGCGTGCGGCCTACCGTCAGGCGGGGCCGCAGGCAGTGGCGGGCTTCCGTCAGGTGCTGGAGGCGATGATGGACCGCGAGCTGCAAGAGCAATACCAGACGATGAAAGACAACAGCTGATGGCCTATGATCCCGCAGCGCCCCATCTGCTGATCGTCGATGATGATGAGCGTATCCGCTCGCTCTTGCGCAAATTCCTGATGCGTAACGGTTTTATCGTTACTACCGCCCGCGATGCCGCCCATGCGCGCCGCCTGCTGGAGGGGCTCGAATTCAACCTGATCGTGCTCGATGTCATGATGCCCGGCGAGGACGGGATCAGCCTGACCATGGATCTGCACAAGACGCTGCGCACCCCGATCCTGCTACTGACCGCGCGTGGCGAGACCCGCGACCGGATCGAGGGGCTCGAGGCGGGGGCCGATGACTATCTGGCCAAGCCGTTCGAGCCGCGCGAGCTGCTGCTCAGAATCAATGCGATCCTGCGCCGTGTGCCCGCCGAGACCGTCTCGGGGCCGAAATTCCTGCATCTGGGCGATCTGCGCTATGATCAGGACCGGGGGGAGTTGTGGGATGGCGAGGAGATCGTCCGTCTGACCGCGACCGAGATGGCCCTGATGAAGATCTTTGCCGCCCGTCCGGGCGATGTAGTCTCGCGCACCGATCTGATCGAGGAACTGGCCCGCGACCGGCCCGCCTCCGACGAGGCAGCGGGCGACCGCGCCATCGATGTCCAGATCACCCGCCTGCGCCGCAAGCTGGAGCGCGACCCCAAGGAGCCGCGCTATCTGCAGACGGTGCGGGGTCTGGGCTATATGCTCAGCCCCGATTGAGACCTCTTCACATTGTCTTGACCTAAATCAAGGCAGGGCAAAGCCTTGCCTGTGTATCGGATGCTAGAGGCGGAACTTTATGTTCCCGTAAAAGGGCATCGGTCTGTCAGGCCGCTGGCCTGCATCCCGCCCGAAGGCAGAGGCCCGAGGCCGCGTCTCCCGCGCGGCAGAAGTCTTTGGCCTTTCGGTCGGACGGCAGGGCGGGCAAAAGACAGGCACGGCACAGTCTAGGCAAGGGAGAGGAACGCGTGTCCCACTCAGACGATCACAAAGGCACCCGTAGGGACTTCCTTTATTTTGCAACCGCAAGCACCGGCGCCGTCGCCGCAGGGGCGGCCGCTTGGCCTCTGATCAACCAGATGAACCCTTCGGCCGATGTTCAGGCGCTCTCGTCGATCTTCGTCGATATCTCGGGCGTCGAGCAGGGCACGCAGATTACCGTAAAATGGCGGGGCAAGCCCGTCTTCATCCGCCGCCGCACCGCCGCCGAGATCGAGGCGGGCCGCGCCGTGCCCATGAGCGATCTGATCGACACCTCCGCCGAGAACGCCAACAAGCCCGGTGCCGATGCCGAAGACCAGAACCGCACTCTGGACGAGGCGGGCGAGTGGCTGGTGATGATGGGTGTATGCACCCACTTGGGCTGCGTGCCGATCGGCAATGCCTCGGGCGATTTCGGCGGCTGGTACTGCCCCTGCCACGGCTCGCATTACGACACCGCAGGCCGCATCCGCAAAGGCCCTGCCCCGCGCAATCTCGACATTCCGGTGGCGAAATTCACCGATGATACCACCATTCAACTGGGCTGAGGGAGGAACCTATGTCCGGCATTCCCCATGATCGCTACACCCCCAAGACGGGGTTCGGCAAATGGATGCATTCGCGCCTTCCGGTGATCGGCCTCGTCTATGACACCATCATGATCCCCACCCCGAAAAACCTGAACTGGTGGTGGATCTGGGGCATCGTTCTGGCCTTCTGTCTGGTCTTGCAGATCGTGACCGGCATCGTGCTGGCCATGCATTATACGCCCCATGTCAGCCTCGCTTTCGCCTCCGTCGAGCACATCATGCGCGATGTGAATGGCGGCTATTTCATCCGCTACCTGCATGCCAATGGCGCCTCGCTCTTCTTCTTTGCGGTCTATCTCCATATCTTCCGCGGCCTCTATTACGGGTCGTATAAAGCGCCCCGCGAGGTGACTTGGATCATCGGCATGATCATCTATCTGTGCATGATGGGCACGGCCTTCATGGGCTATGTGCTGCCTTGGGGGCAGATGTCCTTCTGGGGTGCCACGGTGATCACCGGCCTGTTTGGCGCGATCCCCGGCATCGGGCCGTCCATTCAGGAATGGCTTCTGGGCGGACCTGCGGTCGATAACGCCACGCTCAATCGCTTCTTCTCGCTGCATTACCTTCTGCCCTTCGTGATTGCGGCGCTGGTCGCGCTGCATATCTGGGCCTTCCACACCACGGGCAATAACAACCCCACCGGTGTCGAGGTCCGCCGGACCTCCAAGGAAGAGGCGCAGAAAGACACCCTGCCCTTCTGGCCCTATTTCGTGATGAAGGACCTCTTCGCGCTGGCGCTGGTGCTGCTGATCTTCTTCGCCGTCGTGGCCTTCATGCCCAACTATCTGGGCCATCCCGACAACTATATCGAGGCGAACCCGCTGGCCACGCCCGCCCATATCGTGCCCGAATGGTATTTCCTGCCCTTCTACGCGATCCTGCGCGCCTTTACGGCAGATGTCTGGGTGGTGAACCTCGTCAACAAGATCACCTTCGGCTTCATCGATGCCAAATTCTTCGGTGTGATCGCGATGTTCGGCTCGATCATCGTAATGGTGCTGGCACCGTGGCTCGACACCTCCAAGACCCGCTCAGGCATGTTCCGTCCGGCCTTCAAGGTCTGGTTCTGGCTTCTGGCAATCGACTTCGTAGTCCTCACATGGGTCGGCGCGATGCCCACCAGCGGCATCTACCCCTATATCTCGCTGATCGGCGCGACCTACTGGTTTGCCTATTTCCTCGTGATCCTGCCGGTGCTGGGCCGTATCGAGAAAACAAAGCCCCTGCCCGCCACCATCGAGGATGATTTCAACGCCCATTACGGCCCCGACGCCGCGGAAAGGGGTCTGTGATGAAAACCCTTCTGATCTCTGCCATTGCCGCTCTCGGGCTGGGCTTTGCGGCCCATGCCAATGAAGGCGGCCATGTCACCGATATCCCCTTCAGCTTCGAGGGCCCTTTCGGCACCTATGACCAGCAACAGCTGCGCCGCGGCTTCCAGGTCTATCGCGAGGTCTGCTCGGCCTGCCACGGGCTGAAATATGTGGCGCTGCGCACGCTCTCGGACAAGGACGGACTGGCCATGAACCCCGATTGGGTCCGCGCCTATGCCGCCGAGATGTCGGTGACAGATGCCGAGACGGGCGAGGAGCGCGCGGGCAAGGAGACCGACCATTTCCCTGCCAACACCTCTGCCGGTGCGCCCGATCTGTCGCTGATGGCCAAATCGCGTGCGGGCTTCCACGGACCCTATGGCACGGGGATCGCGCAGCTTGTGCAGGGCATGGGGGGCCCCGAATATATCTATTCGCTCCTGACCGGCTATACCGGTGAGGAAACCGAAACGGCGGGCAATGTCCTCTACGAGAACCATATCTTCCCGACTGGCGCGCTGCAGATGCCGCCGCCGCTGATGGCGGATATGATCGACTACGAGGATGGCACCCCCGCCACGGTGGACCAGATGGCCCGCGATGTGTCGGCCTTCCTGATGTGGGCGGCAGAGCCCAAGCTGGTGGACCGCAAGCGATGGGGTTTTGTGGCGGTGCTGATCCTCTCGCTTCTGACGATCCTGCTCTATCTTGCCAATAAACGGCTCTGGGCGCCTTACAAGGACCGTTTCCGCGAGGATGATTACCGCGAGCATATACCGGAAGAATAAAGATGCGCGTCCCTCGGGGCGCGCATTTTCCTTTTGGCACGGATGCGATAGGGTAGGTCAAAAGAGGATGCCATGCCCGAGAACCAACGAACCGCCCGCCTGTGTGTCCTGATCGACGCCGATAACATGCCCGCCACCCATGCCGAGGCGATCTTCGAGGAGATCTCGGGGCTGGGTGAGGCCAGCGTCCGCCGTATCTATGGCGACTGGTCCGCCCAGCGTCTGGGCGGCTGGGCCAAGAAGGCCAATACGCTGGGCCTCGTGGCCGACCAGCAATTCGCCAATACCAAGGGCAAGAACGCCTCCGATATCGCGCTGGTGATCGCGGCGATGGATTTCCTGCATTCGGGACGGTTCGATGGCTTTGTGCTGGTCTCGTCCGATAGCGATTTCACCCGCCTTGCACAGCGAATCCGCGAACAGGGGCTCGATGTGTTCGGCATCGGCGAGAAAAAGACGCCCGAAGCCTTCCGCAATGCCTGCAAACGCTTCATCTATGTGGAGAATCTGGGCGAGACCACGCCCGAGCCGGAACAACCCGCAGACCCGCAGGCCGAGGCCGCGCCGCGCCCTGCCCGTCCCGAGAAACCGGGTGCCAAGGAGGCCATTCCGCTGGTGGCTGCCGCCATGAAACGGATCGGGCTGGAAGAGGAGTGGTATTCGCTAGGCCAGATCGGCCAGTTCATCATGCAGGCCAATCCCGATTTCGATACCCGCACCTATGGCGCGGCAAAGCTGTCGGATCTCCTGCGCCAGACGGGGCGCTTCGAGGTGAAAAAGGGCGAGGGCAACAGCCTGCAGGTGCGCGATCGCGCCTGATTACGTCTCGCGGCACCGGCAAGCGGTGCCGTAGCGGGCGAGAAACATCTCGACCGCCTCTTTGATCGTGCGCTGCCGGCCTGCTTCCGAGATCGCCTCGGGGCAGCCGAATACGATCTTGGCATGGAGATTGGCTTTGCACAGTTCCAGAAACTGCTCTGCTGCAAAGTCGAAATCCTCTATCGCCAGCTCGCCCCGCTCGACCCCGCGGCGCATCAGCCCCGCCAGCTTTTCGCACACGACGACATGACCGGTTTCATAAAACCGCCGCCCGACCTCGGGGAAACGGTCCGCCTCGGCAACGCAGACGCGGAAGATATCGCGGCCGAAATCGGAAAACATATAGGCGGTCAACTCCTCCGCTGCACTGGTCAGGACATCGCGGATCGGCGCATCCATCGCCTCTACAGGAGACATGGAGGCTTGTGCCTGCATCGCGCATTCCTGCTGGGCAAACACAAGAAAGAGCAGCCGTTTGTCCGACACGTAACTATAAAGCGTCGCCTTGGAGACGCCCGCCTCGCGCGCGATGTCATCGACCGAAGCCCCCTCGAACCCGTCGCGCAGGAACACCTTGCGCGCGCCTTCCAGCACCTGATCGAACTTGCGTCCGCGGCGGATACATGCGTCCTTAGCTGGCGCTTTACAGGAATTCGACATGGGACACCCTTTTTCCGTCAATATAGACAGAACGGTTTAGAGGGGAAAGGGGATCCATGTGCAAGGTTACTTTCCGTGCACATCCGCAAGACAGACACGAATCGCATGCAGATTCGCCCTGCTTGCGGATAACCGCCTTCTTCTGTGGCACATCCGGTCAGTCGGCCACCCGAAACAGCATGCTCTGCAGCACCTAAAGCCTCGGTTCGCGCGAACCGAGGCGCCCGCGTCCCGGGCAAATGCTAGCGGCCGATCCGACCGCGCAGGCCACCGGTCTGACCGCGATCCATCAGCAGATGGTCGAGAATGACGCACGCGGCCATCGCCTCGGCCACCGGCACCGCGCGGATGCCCACGCAGGGGTCATGGCGGCCTTTGGTCACCACTTCCACGGCCTCGCCATCAAGGTTGATAGACTGGCGCGGTGTCAGGATCGACGAGGTCGGCTTGACCGAGAAGCGCACGATAACCGGCTGTCCGGTGGTGATCCCGCCAAGGATACCGCCCGCATGGTTGGTCAGATATTCCGGCCCGTTCTCGCCCATCACGATCTCGTCGGCATTCTCGATACCGGTCAGATTGGCCGCGTCCATGCCCTCGCCGATCTCGACGCCCTTCACGGCGTTGATCGACATCATCGCCGCTGCCAGATCGGTGTCCATCTTGGCATAGATCGGCGCGCCGAGCCCTGCAGGCACGCCCGTGGCCGTAACCTCGATCTTGGCACCGACCGAGGAATGCTGCTTGCGGATCGCCTGCAGGTAATCCGCCCATTCATCGACCACATCCGCATCGGGGATGAAGAAGGGATTCTTCAGGATCTGGGTCTCGTCGAAACGGGCGCGGTTGATGTGCTTCACCCCCATCTGCACCATGTATCCGGTGATCTTCAGCTCGGGCACCAGCTGGCGCAGCACGGCCTGCGCCACACCGCCTGCCGCGACCCGTGCCGCCGTCTCGCGCGCCGAAGAACGTCCGCCGCCGCGGTAATCACGGATGCCGTATTTCTGGAAATAGGCCAGATCGGCGTGACCGGGACGGAACTGGCGCGCGATCTCGCCATAATCCTTGGAGCGCTGGTCGGTATTCTCGATCATCAGCTGGATCGGTGTGCCGGTGGTTTTCCCCTCGAAAACGCCCGAAAGGATGCGCACGGCATCGGCTTCCTTGCGCTGGGTGGTCTCTTTCGACTGCCCCGGACGGCGACGGTCGAGAAAGACCTGAATGAATTCTTCCGAAATCTCGATACCCGGGGGGCAGCCATCGACGGTGGCCCCGAGCGCGGGACCGTGGCTCTCGCCCCAAGTGGTGACGCGGAACAGATGTCCGAAAGTATTATACGACATGGGGCAGCTCCCTGATTACGCGCCAGATCCGGTTTGGGGGCATCAAAGCCCGATTCCAGCCTGCATAAAAGGCTGGCACCGATGTAGCAACTGCTTCCCCTCTAGGCAATCTGTGCGTTACCCCGCATGATAGGCAGGCTCACGGGTCACTCGGCGCTCGCGGAACGGGAGCCGCGCGCCACACTGGACCCATCACAACAGGGAGATCAGGCGCATGGCCAGCAAACGCATGTCGCTGACGACACAGATTATGACCGCTATGGGAGCGGGCATCGTATTGGGTGTGATTTTCAACCAGATCGGCTCGGATTTTATCTCGACCTATATTACCGGCGGCCTTCTGGCGATGATCGGCAAGATGTTCGTCAATGCGCTGAAGATGCTTGTCGTGCCTCTGGTGTTCTTCTCGCTGATCTGCGGGGTCACGGGGATCGGCGATATCCGCGTGCTGGGCCGCGTGGGGGGCAAGAGTTTCGGGCTCTATATCATGACCACCGCCATCGCGATCGCCATCGCGATCCTCATCGCCAAACTCGTGGGGCCGGGCAACGGGTTCACCATGGAGGGCGTGGACACGTCGGGCGTCACCGCCAAGGAAGCCCCCTCGGTCTGGGATGTATTCGCAGGGATCGTGCCGACCAATCCGGTGCAGGCCTTCGCCAGCGGCGAGATGCTGCAGATCATCTTCTATACGATCATCCTTGGCGTGGCCGTCCTCATGCTGGGCGAGAAATCCAAGGCCTTCGTCGCGGGTTGTGAATATATGAACGAGGTGATGATGAAGATCGTCTCCATCGTCATGGCCTTCGCCCCCATCGGCGTTTTCTGCCTGATCACCAAAACCTTCGCCGAACAGGGGATCGACCTGTTCCTGCCGGTGCTGACCTATGTGTTGACCCTGACGGGGGCGCTGTTCCTGCATCTGTTTGTCACGCTGATGATCATCCTCAAGGTCTTCTCGGGGCTTAATCCCATCACCTTCATGAAGAAGATCCGCCCCGCGCAGATCTTCGCCTTCTCGACCGCCTCCTCCAATGCCACCATCCCCGTGACGCTACGCTGCGTGACGGAACGCATGGGCGCCAAGAACTCGGTCGCCTCCTTCTGCATTCCCTTCGGCGCCACCATCAACATGGACGGCACCGCGATCATGCAGGGGGTGGCCACGGTGTTCCTTGCCAATGTCTATGGCATCGATCTGGGGCTCGGCGGCTATCTGACGGTGATCGCCATGGCCGTTCTGGCCTCCATCGGCACCGCCGGTGTGCCGGGTGTGGGTCTGGTGATGCTGACCATGGTGCTGGGTCAGGTCGGCCTGCCGATCGAGGGCATCGCGCTGATCTTGGGCGTCGACCGCCTGATGGATATGATCCGCACTGCGGTGAACATCACAGGTGATGCTGTGGTCACCACAATCGTGGCCAAGACCGAGGGGCAGCTGGATATGGCGACCTACGAGAACCCGCTTGCCGGCACCGCCGATGACGATCTGGGCATCGACCCCGCCGCCGAGGCAGAGCTGGCCGAATACGCCCGCCCGCACTGACACCGCGGCACGGGGGGCGCGCCCGCGACACCTTGTCTGAGAACGCGCCCCGTGCAATATATCTGGCCCATAACCTCGGGGTGCCGGTGATCCGGCTGAGATGCCTTTGGCGAACCCGTCGAACCTGAACCGGTTAGCACCGGCGGAGGGAAGGTCACGGGACGCACCCATTGCGCCCTCCTTTCCTGCGGATCTGGAGGAGCACAGATGAGAAGATCCCTTATTGGCTTGGCCTTTCTGGCAGGCATGGCAACCACCGCACAGGCCGAGGACACACCCGTCCTGACCGTCTATGCGCCCGATTATTTCACCTCGGAATGGGGCCCCGGCCCGCAGATCGAAAAAGGCTTCGAGGCGCAATGCGGCTGCGATCTGCAATTCGTGGCGGGCGATGTGCTCTCGCGCATCATGCTGGAGGGCAAGAACACCAAGGCGGATGTGGTGATCGGGCTCAATACCGACCAGACCGCCCGCGCCCGCAAGACCGGCCTCTTTGCGCCCTCGAACGAGGATAATTCGCGCCTGACCCTGCCGATCAAATGGACCGATGATACCTTCGTCCCCTTCAACTGGTCGGAAACCGCCTTCATCTACGACAAGACCAAGCTGAAGACCCCGCCGAAATCATTCGATGATCTGCTCAACGCCCCCGATGATCTGAAAATCGCCATTCAGGACCCGCGCTCCTCCGTGTCGGGGCTCGCGCTGCTGCTATGGGTGAAGGCCGTCTATGGCGATAAGGCCCCCGAGGCTTGGGCCAAGCTGAAGCCCAAGGTGCTGACCGTGACGCCCGGCTGGTCGGAGAGCTATGGTCTCTTTACCGATGGCGAGGTGGATATGGTGCTGAGCTACACCACCTCCCCCGCCTATCACATCATCGCCGAGAATGATGATACCAAGGCCGCCGCCATCTTCCCCGAGGGCCATTATTTCATGGCCGAGCTGGTGGCCCAGCTGAAAAGCTCGAAACATCCCGAACTGGCGCAGGATTTCATGGATTATGTGCTCTCGGATGATTTCCAGGGAATGATCGCCACCGCGAACTGGTCCTATCCCGCCATCATCAAGGACGGCTTCCTGCCCAAGGAATTCGCGGACCTGCCCCGCCCTGCAAAGACCATCTTCTACAGCGAAGACGAGGCCGAGGCCCTGCGCCAGCCCGCGCTTGACGAATGGCTCGCCGCCTTCCGCTGATCGCCCTTTGCGCGGCTCTGGTGCCAGTGCTTCTGGTGCTCGGGCCAATCCTTGCGACCGCCCTCCATGGGGGCGGTCTCACTGCTTTGCGCGGATCGGACCTGCAAGCGCTCTGGTTCACCCTCTGGCAGGCGGCGCTCTCGGCGCTGATCTCCTGTGCGCTGGCCGTGCCGCTGGCGCGGGCGCTGGCGCGACGGCGGTTTGTCGGGCGCACTGTGCTGATCACCGCGCTCGGCGCGCCCTTCATCCTGCCGGTGATCGCGGCCATTCTGGGGCTGCTGGCGGTCTTCGGCCGCAGCGGGCTCCTCAATCAGGCGCTCGGAGGGATTGGCCTGCCCACGCTCACCATCTATGGCCCGCATGGGGTCATTCTGGCCCATGTGTTCTTCAACCTGCCGCTTGCGACCCGCATGGTGCTGCAGGGCTGGCAATCGATCCCCGCCGAGCGCCTGCGCCTTGCCGCCACGCTCGATTTCGACGGGGCCGCGATGTGGCGCCATCTCGAACGCCCGATGCTGCGCGCCACCCTGCCCGGCGCGTTCGTGGCGATCTTCCTCGTCTGTCTGGGCAGTTTTGCGGTGGCACTGACTTTGGGCGGTGGCCCCTCGGCCACGACGGTCGAACTGGCCATCTATCAGGCTTTCCGTTTCGACTATGACACAGGCCGCGCCGCCAGCCTCGCGCTGGTGCAGGTGGCCCTGTGCCTGATGGCCGTGGGCATAGGGGCAAAGCTCTCGGCCCCCGCGGCCTTCGGCGCAGGGCTCGACCGGCCCGCCCTCTTCGCCCCCTCGACCCGGCTGGCGCAATGGGCCGATGCGGCCATCATCGCGGCCTCGGCCCTGTTCCTTCTCCTGCCCATCGCGCTGATCCTCTGGCGCGGGCTGCCCGCGCTGGCCACGATGCCGCCCATGGTCTGGCAGGCCGCGCTGACCTCGCTCACCATCGCGCTGGGGTCCACGGCACTGACGCTGACGCTCGCAATGACGCTCGCCCTTCACGCACCACGCCACCGCTGGACGGAAGGTGCTGCCATGCTGCCGCTTGCGGCCTCCGGTCTGGTGCTGGGCACGGGGCTGTTCCTGATGATCCAGCCCTTTGCCGCCCCCACCAGCCTCCTGATCCCCGTCACGCTGGTGGTCAACGCAACCCTGTCGCTGCCTTTCGTCACACGCCTCCTCCTGCCCGAGATCCACGCGCTTCAGGCCGATTACGACCGACTCGCCACATCGCTCGATATGGGCGGCGCAGCCAAGCTGCGGTTCCTTACCCTGCCGCGCCTCGCCCGCCCTCTGGGCTTTTCGGCGGGGCTTGCCTGTGCTTTCTCGATGGGGGATCTCGGCGTGATCACGCTGTTTTCCGATGGCCAGACCCGCACCCTGCCCTTGGCCATCTTCCAGCTGATGGGCAGCTACCGCCTCGATCAGGCCGCCGCCGCCGCGACCCTGCTTCTTACCCTCACCTTCGGGCTTTTCGCCCTTTTCGACCGGATCGGACATCATGCTGGCCCTCGATAACATCACCCTGCATCAGGACGACTGGAGCCTGTGCGCCGACCTCACCATCGGGGCAGGCCAGCATACGGCGCTGATCGGACCGTCGGGGGCGGGCAAATCCACCCTGCTGGCCGCCATCGCGGGGCTATTCCCTCTCGAAAGCGGGCGTATCCTCTGGCAGGGGCAGGATCTGGTCGCCCAGCCCACGGGCAAACGCCCGCTCTCGATCCTCTTTCAGGACCAGAACCTCTTTCCCCATCTCACCATCGCGCAAAATCTCGGTCTCGGCATCTCCCCGCGGCTGAACCTCTCGGCCGCAGACCGGGCGCGGATCGAAACCGTGCTCGAGGCCACGGGGCTTGCGGGGCTCGGTCCGCGCAGGCCCGCCGAGCTGTCAGGCGGCCAGCAAAGCCGCGCAGCGCTGGCCCGTGCACTCTTGCGCAACCGCCCGCTCCTGCTGCTCGACGAGGCCTTCTCGGCCTTGGGTCCTGCCCTGAAATCCGAAATGCTGGCCCTGACCCGCACCCTTGCGGCAGAGCACCGCTTCACCCTTCTTATGGTTACCCATGACCCCGAGGATGCCAAAGCGATCTGCCCGCAGACCATCCTTGTGGCCGATGGCCGCGCCGAAGCCCCGCAAGACACGGGCGCGCTGCTGGCCGACCCTCCTGCCGCCTTGCGCGCCTATCTGGGCGGCTGATCCTTCCAGCGTCCCCAAAATATCCTCAGGGGGTGAATTTGCGTGAAACGCAAAGAGGGGGCGCGAGCGCCCCCTCCCCGTCTGCCAGATAGACCGGCGTCAATATTTCACGACCGCGCGGATCGATTTGCCCTCATGCATCAGGTCGAAGCCGTGATTGATCTCCTCGAGCGCCAGCTCATGGGTGATCATCGGATCGATCTCGATCTTGCCATCCATATACCAGTCGACGAATTTCGGGACATCGGTCCGGCCCTTGGCGCCCCCGAAGGCGGTGCCCTTCCAGACGCGGCCCGTGACCAGCTGGAACGGACGGGTCGAGATCTCGGCGCCTGCCGGTGCCACGCCGATGATCACCGACACCCCCCAGCCGCGATGCGAGCATTCCAGAGCATCACGCATGACCTTCACGTTGCCCGTCGCATCGAAGGAGTAATCCACGCCGCCGATCTGGTCATCGCCCTTCTTGGTGAGGTTCACGATCTCTTGCACCACGCTGCCTTCGATCTTCGAGGGGTTCACGAAATGGGTCATGCCGAATTTCTTCGCCATCTCGGCTTTGTCGTCATTCAGATCGACACCGATGATCATATCGGCCCCGGCCATCCGCAGACCCTGAATGACGTTCAGACCGATCCCGCCCAAGCCAAATACCGCCGCGGTCGAGCCGATCTCGACGCCCGCGGTATTGATCACGGCACCGATGCCGGTGGTCACGCCGCAGCCGATATAGCAGATCTTCTCGAAAGGCGCGTCCTCACGCACCTTGGCCAGCGCGATCTCGGGCATCACGGTGTGGTTGGCGAAGGTCGAGCAGCCCATATAGTGATAGATCGGCGTGCCATCGAGCATATGGAAGCGCGTGGTGCCATCGGGCATCAGGCCCTGACCCTGGGTGTTGCGGATCGCGGTGCACAGGTTGGTCTTGCCCGAGCGGCAGGAGGGGCATTCACGGCATTCGGGCGTGTAGAGCGGGATCACATGATCGCCGGGTTTCAGCGTGGTGACACCCTCGCCCACCTCGATCACGACCCCTGCACCCTCATGGCCGAGAATCGACGGGAAAAGCCCCTCGGGGTCCGCGCCCGACAGCGTGAAGGCATCCGTGTGACAAAGCCCCGTGGCCTTGATTTCGATCAGCACCTCGCCCTTCTTCGGAGCGTCGAGTTCGACCTCCATGATTTCCAAGGGCTTACCTGCTTCTAGTGCAACTGCAGCACGGGTTCTCATCGGACTTCTCCGTCATATGGAATTTTGTCCGAACCTGAGGCACAATGCGATCAAACACAAGCAAGAGAGCGACATGTTGACCCGAGTTTACGCCTTCGCAGCCATTGCCCTACTGGCTGCCTGCCAGCCTTCGCAGCAAGAGCTGGCCCCGACCCCCATTCTGCCCGAATCAGCACAAGCGATGATTGGCGCAGCCGATACCGCAGACGGCCTGAACGAGCGCGAGCCCGACCTGTGCGGAGCCAAGGAATATTCCTATATTCTGGGCCAGCCCGAAAGCGCCATCGCCGGCCTGCCGCTGGGCGACAAGAAATATCGCGTCGTCCGCTGGCGCGGGGTCGAGGACCAGATCTACCAGCCCCACCGGATAGTGTTCCGCCTCGACGAGATGGGCAATGTCTATAACGTGGATTGCGGCTGATGCGCCGCAATACCCTCTGGGGGATCGCAGGGCTTCTGGCGCTGACGGCCTGTCAGAGCCCCGCGCCACAGCCAGAGGCGCCCGGTGATCTGCCGCCCGCGCAATGCGGGGCGGACCGGTTGCAGGACCGCATCGGTGCGCCGCTTGCGCGCTTCGATCAGGCCGACTGGCCTGAATCGCACCGCGTCGAGGCTCCCGGCAGTCTGCAGACGATGGATTTCCGTCCCGAGCGGCTAAGGATCCAAACGGATGCGGCGGGCACCATCACCGCACTGCTTTGCGGCTAGAAAAGCGGCCCCGGACCTCCGGGGCCGTTTCGCGTTTCAGTCCTTGAATTCCTTGTGGCAGGCCGCACAGGCGCCGCCTACGGCTTTCATGCCCGCCTGCACGCCCGCGAGGCTGGACGTATCCATATCGGCGGCGGCCATCTCCAGATCCTTGGCGTGCGAGGTAAATTCCTCCCAATTGTCCCAAATACCGGATTTGGCATCCGATTCGGGATCCTCGGCCTTAGTCTTGAACAGCTCCGGCAGCTTCTTGGCCTCTTCCTGCATCGCCTGCGCGGCCGAGCCCGCGATATCGGCATTGAAATCGGATTTCTTCTTGGCCATGTCCCCGAGGATATTGCTGGACTGGCGCAGCTCGTGCATGCCGTCCTGCCACGCTTTCACGGTGGGGTCGGCCGCATCGGCATTGGCAATCGCAACCGATCCGATCACTGTAAGAATGGCGACAGGGGCTTTGATGTAATGGTGCATATCCGCTCCTTTGCTGAAATCCCGTGAGATCAAGATAGCTCACCCCTGCGCGAGGGCGACATCACAATCGGTCCATCACCCACGCAAAAGCTGAGAGCTTTCATCGCATCCGGTGTCATCGCTATGGGGAAAACTGCTCCGGCATCGCCGACTGGGTGGGGGCTGTTGCGTGCGACACCGGAGCAGAGCGTTTGCTTTCGCTATCGCTATTTCTGACAGCAGATCAGGGCGGCATGTGGGGAGGATTAAGGTCATTTCACGTTTGGATCACGGCTAAACCGTGAATTGATTAAGGCCGTTTAGGGCCTGTTCACGATGCTGTTCGCAGCTCGCGTTCCTTTTGGCGTGACGATTGCGTAAAATTCAAACTAGTGGCAGGCTGGGTCCATGACAGTGCAGAATATGCCGCCTCTTCCGGGAGGCACGCCCCAAATCGCCTTTGACCGCCGCGAGCTTTCGGTGATCCTGTCCGTCTACGGGCGCATGGTCGCCGCGGGCGAATGGCGCGATTACGGGATGAGCTTCCTCAGGGATGTCGCGATTTTCTCGGTGTTCCGGCGGGCGGCGGAATTTCCGATCTACCGGATAGAGAAACGTCCCGCCCTGCGCAACAAACAGGGGATGTATTCGGTTATCGGGATGGACGGGCGGATCCTCAAGCGCGGTCACGACCTTGCGCAGGTGCTGCAAGTGCTTGAGCGCAAGCTGATCCGCCCGATCGACTGAATTACAGGCGCCGCTTGCGCCCGAGATAGGCCCCCTCGCCCGCAGCTTCGATCCGCGCCATCGTCTCCCGGATCGGCTCGTGGCTTACCGCCATCGCATGGCCGTTGGCATGGACCAGCTGCGTCTCGCTCACCGCCATCGCCACATGCCCCTTCCAGAAGAGCAGATCGCCACGCTGGATCGGAGTCTCGTCCAGAAGCTCCTGACCGAAGCTTTTCCATTGCAGGTCGCTATCGCCCGGACAGGCAATCCCGCAGCCCGCAAACGCCGCCTGCACCAACCCCGAACAATCGATCCCGTCATAACCGTTGCCGCCCCAGAGATAGGGCGCCCCCAGCAGGCGCTCGGCCACAGTGGCAGGGTCGCTTTCCGGTTGGTCCAGCGGGCGCAGATGCGGTCGGGGCACGAACCCCTCCTCGGTCACCGCAAACGGTCCCTCCTCGCGCAGAACCGTCAGCGTCGCCCCCATCGACAGCGCCATGACCTCGCCACGCTTGATGGAGGCCTCGCAATAGATATGGGTCGCGGGCGCCCGCACGATATGGGTGGCGGCCCTGGCCTCCCCCAGAGCAGGCAGCCCGACCCAGCCGCAATAGCCATCGGCCTCGGCCTGCACGAAGGCCCAACCGGCACGCTCGTCGACCACGGTCACCGAAGCTCCGAACAGAAGCTGCCGGTCGCGCGCGCCCTCGGGCGCATCGCACAGATCGACCACCGGCACGACCACCCGCGCGGGCCGCCCGTCGGTAAAGCTGATCGCCTCGACCTCCCCCGTAAGGCTGCGCAGGGCGACCGATCCCGAATAGGGCGTCAGCCGCCGGTCACGCCCCGCCAGCGGGTCACATCCGGCAGGGGTCATGCGCCGAGCCCCAGCACATCCGGCAAGCTGGCCAGAATGGCGCGCGCGCCCTGACCCACCCCGCCCTTCGGACGGCCCGGCATCGCGGAGGGCTGCCAGCCATAGATATCGAAATGGGCAAACCGCTCGGTTTCGGTCACGAAGCGCCGCAGGAATAGCGCCGCCGTGATCGAGCCTGCCATGCCGCCTGCGGGCGCATTGTCGATATCGGCGATCCCCGGTTCGATCTTCTCCTCGTAGGGTTCCCAGAACGGCATCCGCCAAAGCGGATCGGCGACCTGCTTGGCCGCTCCCGCCAGTGCCGCGGCCAGCGCCTCGTCATCGGTATAGAAGGGCGGCACATCCGGCCCCAGCGCCACACGGGCCGCACCGGTCAGCGTGGCCATGCACAGGATCAGATCGGGGCTTTCCTCATCGGCATAGGCCAGCGCATCGGCCAGAACCAGACGCCCCTCGGCATCGGTATTATTGATCTCGACCGTCAGCCCCTTGCGGGAGGTATAGATATCCTGCGGACGGAACGCATCCCCCGACACCGCATTCTCGACCGCAGGCACCAGCACCCGCAAGCGCAGCGGCAGTTTCAGCGCCATAATCATATGCGCAAGCCCCAGCACGGTGGCCGCGCCGCCCATATCCTTCTTCATCAACCCCATCGAGCTACCGGGTTTGAGGTTCAGACCACCGGTATCAAAGCAGACGCCCTTGCCGACAAGCGTCAGCTCCGGCCCCTCGCTGCCCCAGCGCATTTCCACCAGACGCGGCGCGCGCGGACTGGCCTGACCTACCGTGTAGACGAGCGGGAACCCCTTCTCGAGAAGCTTCTCGCCCACGATGGAGTTGATCTCGGCACCGTGGCAATCGGCGAGATCCTTGATCGCGCGCTCGAGCTCGGCTGGCCCCATATCATTGGCGGGCGTGTTGATCAGATCACGGGTCAGCGCCTCGCCTGCGGCAATCGCCTCGAGGCGCGCCGCATCCACCCCTGCGGGACAGACGAGCCGCGCCTTGGGAACCGGGGCTTTGGCATAGAGATCATAGGCATAGCTCGCCAGAAGCCAGCCGAGGGCCGCCTCTTCCAGCTGGTCCTCCGCAAGCCCCGTGATGGACCAGACCCCTTCGGGCAGCGCATGAGCGGCGCGCGCCAGAGGGAACCGGCTACGGGCCCGCGTGGCATTACTGCCCCAACCAAAGAGCGCCGCAGCGATACCGCCCTCTGCGGAGGGCAGCACACAGACCTGCCCCAGCGCCCCGCTGAAACCCTGCGCCCTGGCCCAAGCGGCCTGTGCCGGCGTCAGCGCCTCGGGCAGCGGCCCTTCGGTCACATAAAGCGGCAATGGCGCATCGGCTGTGGCAAAACGCATGGCAGGGCGGTCGGGCAAGATAGGCAAGGACATCTGACTTTCCGGATCATTTGAGTTGATCCCTAGCCTAGTCTGCTGCACGCCACCCGCAAGGGGTAGCCCGCATGCACCACCACCCGATCACGCGGCTTTGCGAAAGCATCTCAGATGCTCATATCTTCCAGATCCCAGACCTCGCTCAGGGAGCGGTCACCGATCCGCATCAGCCGCGACAGGACAGCCCGCGTGGCCACCATATCCTTCCGGCGCATACAGTCGCGCAGATCGCGCGTGACCTGTTCGAGCTTGGTCATCCCCACCTGACGAGCCAGCGGAATCAGCGCGGTCACGGCCTCGTCGAAGGCGTCCAGCTCGTTTTTCTGGACAGCAGCATCAATCGCGACCATGTGCATCGCGAGATCCTCGATTGCGCTGGCCATCAACCGTTCTGCCGCCTGCTGTCCCAACTGGGCATAGAGCGCGACGATCCGGGCCTGTTCAATCCGCACCGACTCATTGCAGCGCAACTTCATAACATTTGCCAAACTGGCACCCTCCGCATTGCGTCGGGTCACATCGTAACGGCCATGCAAACACACGCATGGCTCCCATGACCCCTTCACGGCAGGTAAAGCCTGCCCCCAACGACCCCCACGGTCGCGTTCACCTTGGCGCATAGGTCTCAAGAAATGATTTCATAAATAGGAAAAACTCTGCCTAATTACGGGAATTTTGCTCGAACTCCGGTTTTTTCAGGTCTAAGTAGGTGCAAATCATATAGGGGATGATCATGAGGGAACGTGTAAAACTGTTGCCGCCTACACTGGTTCAACGCTTCCACGGCTGGAAAGCCACCACCTATTCCGAGAATTCGGTCTGGTACAAGAAGCTCGCGGACGAGGGTCAGCGCCCGCGTGCGATGGTGATCTCGTGCTGTGATTCGCGCGTGCATGTCACCTCGATCTTCGGCGCGGATTCGGGCGAGTTCTTCATCCACCGCAATATCGCCAATCTCGTGCCGCCCTACGAGCTCGATGGCGAACATCACGGCACCTCGGCGGCGGTAGAATATGCCGTGCAGGCGCTCAAAGTCTCGCATCTGATCGTGCTGGGTCACTCCAAATGCGGCGGTGTCGCAGGCTGCAATTCCATGTGCACGGGGCATGCCCCCGAACTCGAGGAGAAGACCTCCTTCGTCGGCGCGTGGCTGAACCTGCTGCGTCCGGGTTTCGAGCGGGTCAAGGATCTGCCCGAAGAGGAACGAATCACGGCGCTCGAAAAGGAAGCCGTCATGGTCAGCCTCGAGAACCTGATGACGTTCCCCTTCGTCACCTCGGCCGTCGAATCGGGTCAGATGACGCTGCACGGACTGTGGCATGACATCGGCAGCGGCAATCTGTGCCAATACAACCCCAACACGAATGGCTTCGAGAACGTTTGAAGCGATTTTAATAAAAAAGACTAAGCGCGCTTAACTCGCGATTAAGGATAGGGATGCAATCTGGCGACATGACCCAGATTGCATCACACCTCGTCACCCTTCGCCTGCCCGCCGAGATGATCCGTCAGATCGAACTCTCTGCGCGCGCTCAGGCTAAAGCCCCCGCGGATATCATCCGTGGCGCGCTCTTGGCTTCTCTTTCGCAAGAGGCCGCATCAGTGACCGAACGCCTGCGCAAGCAGGCGTCGCTTACCCAGTGTTTTGATCTTGCAGACGGTTGGCTCGACCTTCAGGCGCAATTGCGCAGTCTGGGCTATGTGTTACGTCATGATGGCGAAGGCCGCGTGGCACTGCATGAGTTCCCGTCCAACGATTTCCTGTGCACGCTTCATGACATTGGCCAGAATCAGGGCGAGCTGACGCGCCGCTACCAGTCGCCCTTCCCCGGCCTGGTGCCGGAAAAGGCGCCGGAGCCTGTTGCCGCAACGGTGAAGGCGCCCCTGCAAAAGGCCGCAGCACCCATGCCGGAGATCGAGACGGAGGCGGCCGAGCCCGTATCTGCGCCTGCAACCGAAACCGTGGAAGAGGACGAAAGCCACGCTCTGGTCTTCCATTCTCTGCGCAAGAAACCTCGCGCAGAGATTGAAAAGCCTAAACTGGTCTCCGTGCCAGAAGCCCCCCCGAAATCATCTGTCGATGAGCTCAGGGAGGTTCTGAGCGGCGCCATGTTCCGCTCGCGGCGTAAACCGGTCAGCGAAGAACCTGATCTTCTGGCCACTCGAATCGCGTCGTGACCGTGATCTCCCGACTTGCCTTCGCGGGCAAGTCGAACCGCCAGCCAAGCACTCCCGTCCGGTCATCGAGATCGGTTTCAGAAGGCGCAGGCTCCGCCGTCCAGTCGATCTTGAGATCGTCCTGCTCGGAATAGGGGACCTGCCCCACGACCCGCAGCGGCCAGTCCTGACCGGTATGGTTCTCGACCGTCATCCGCGTGATCTCCTCGCGCGCGTTCCGGCGCGAGATGACACCCCGATCACCGGTCTGGCGGGTGACGTCATTCGAGAGCGTGACGCCATCGAGCGCGCCGAAGCCTGTGGTGATCTTCTCACCCGGCATCGTCATCGGCAGATCACTCTGCCCCACCAGCGCACCATCGACATAGAGCGTGGCCCGACCCGGCAGAATCGGCTCCTCGCCGTTATTCGTCGCCTCCGCGACCAGATAGGCGGTCTCGTCACGCGAGGGTACGGCCTCGGCCCAGATATCGGAGGCGAGGCGCTCATCCTGCATCCGCAGACGCAGGGCCTCGGCGCCGTCACGGATATCCACCGCCTCGGGCAGGTGATAGACCAGAGACACCCCTTCCATCTGCGGATCGAGCTGGTCGCTCTTCAGCATCGCGGCACTTTCCGCCATCGGCGCAGCCGCCCCCATCGAGCGCAGGACAGGCCCTTCAGTGCCGATCTGTCGCAAATCCGGCCAGAGTTCGGTCGGATCCATCCGGTCATTCGGACGCGCTGTCGAAAGCGTCAGGTCGACACCGCTCCAGTCCTCGCCGCTGGATTGATGCACCGAAACGAGCCGCGTCAGATCGATCTGCTTCGCCTCGCGATCAAGCCGCATATCATAAACCGGCGCCCAGCCCGCATCCTCGACAAAGCTCGTGAGCGTCAGCACGCCTTCGCCGGTTGCGGTCGCCTCCAGATGCTTCTCGGTCTGTGATTTTGCCTCCAGATCAGAGAGATCGGCTCTGGCTTCTGCCAGCGCGCGACGGTCGGGATCGAGCGCCGCTTCGGCCTGACGGGCGCGGGCCTGCGCCTCGACCGCATTGCGGCGCGCCACCAGCGCCCGTGCCTCGATTTGCTCGCCCAGATCCAGCGCCTGTTGGGCATCCCCCTGCGGGTTCAGCCCCCGCAGATAGGCCACCCGATCCAGCGCGGCCTCGGCCTCGGCCTGCAGCAGCTTGACCCCGTCTTCCTTCTGCGCCAACGCCTCGGTCAGCTGCGTGACCCGCACCCGCGCCTCGCCAAGCGCCGGACTATCGGCACCGTTGCCGGCCACCAGACGCACCCCGCTCAGGCGCGCCTGATCCGCCGAAATACTCAAACGGTCCAGTGTCATGCTCTGCGGCAGACCGGCAATCACCACCTGCCCCGCGCCTTGCGGAATACGCACCTGCCGGACCACTTCCGCGCCTTGCGGATAAAGCGTCACAGCGCTCACCTTGCCATAAAGCACATCCTGCGCCCATACCGCCTGCGGCAGAGCCACGACCATTCCGGCCATCATCAATCGCATGTGTTTCCCTCCCTCACTATACGGTGAAACGTGGGGGGCAAGGCACCGCCTGGCAAGTCCGCGGCCTGCCTGACCGATGACGTTTCCGTCAGAATGCAGAACGCCCGGGGTTTCCCCCGGGCGCTCTGACACCTCAATCGAAGCTGGGTCAGCCTTTCTTCAGGCAGCGTTTACCCAGCGTTTCGGCGATCTGAACGGCATTGAGCGCCGCACCCTTACGCAGGTTATCGGACACGCACCATAGGTTCAGACCGTTCTCGATCGTGCTGTCCTGACGGATGCGCGAGATGAAGGTCGCGTAATCGCCCACGCATTCCACGGGCGTGACATAGCCGCCATCCTCGCGCTTATCGACCACCAGAATACCGGGGGCCTCGCGCAGGATGTCACGGGCTTCATCCTCGTCGAGGAATTCCTCGAACTCGATATTCAGCGATTCCGAGTGGCCCACGAAGACCGGCACACGCACGCAGGTTGCAGTAACCTTGATCGACGGATCGACGATCTTCTTGGTCTCGGCGACCATCTTCCACTCTTCCTTGGTCGAACCGTCTTCCATGAAGACGTCGATATGCGGAATCACGTTGAAGGCGATCTGCTTGGTGAATTTCTTCGGCTCTTTTTCCTGACCGGGGACGTAGAGGCCCTTGGTCTGGTCCCACAGCTCGTCGATGCCTTCCTTGCCCGAGCCGGACACCGACTGGTAGGTCGAGACGACAACGCGCTTGATCTTGGCGCGGTCATGCAGCGGCTTGAGCGCCACGACCATCTGTGCAGTCGAGCAATTCGGGTTCGCGATGATGTTCTTCTTGGTGTAGCCGTCAACCGCCTCGGGGTTCACTTCCGGCACGACCAGCGGGATCTCCGGATCATAGCGGTAGAGCGAGGAGTTATCGATGACAACACAACCGGCTTTCGCCGCGATCGGCGCATATTGCTTGGTTGCATCCGAGCCGATGGCGAAGAGCGCAATGTCATAACCCGAGAAGTCGAACCCCTCGATGTCCTTACATTTGAGTGTCTTGTCGCCATAGCTGACTTCAGTACCAAGGCTCCGGCGCGACGCCAGAGCAACAACCTCATCGGCAGGGAACTCGCGCTCGGCGAGAATATTCAGCATTTCGCGGCCCACATTACCCGTGGCGCCAGCAACGACGACTTTATAGCCCAATTTAGGCCCTCCTTGTATCTCGGACGAGGTGCGACATAGCCCGAACGCCTGTAAATTTAAAGGGTTTTCGCGAAATTAGCGGCGAATAAGGCGGTTATCTTGCGCCATCAGCCCTGCCACAAAATCCGCCTCGGAGGTAAAATCATGCGGCACATCGTGGGCCGTCCGGCGGCCCGAAAGCGACAAAGACGCAAAGAAATCAAATCCGTAGAGCGTGAGCCCCGCCAATTCCGAACGCAGGAGAAGATCGATCATCATCGCCCCCGTCGTCGGTTGTGCGCCAAGCCGGCTTTGCAGATCCGCATAATCGGCCTGCGGGTGCAGATAGAACCCGTCGCTTGTGGCGGTCGTCCAGTCCAGCCTCTTGCGCTTGTGGCTCATCCACAGATACCGCCCCGCCCCGATCCGCGCGCGGTCCTGCGGGGCCAGTCGCACCGCCAGCGCCAGCCAGTCGGTCCGTGTGCCGTGGCTTTCCGCCTGCGGCATCGGGGCGCGATTGATCCGCACCACCACGTCATGCGCATCGATAGCCGCGCCGTGGTTGTTTTCGGCCAGCGAGCGCGCATTCCCGACCAGCGCCACGGATTTCCCCGCAAGCGCCCCCAGCAGTCCGCTCTGCGGCACGGACATGGCGGCAAGCGGCCCCTCCTGCCGCAGCAACCGCGCCAGATAGAACCCCGCCCGTGTCATGCCAGCAGGTCCCGATAGACCTCGATCAGCGCATCAGCCTCATCATCGATCTGGAAGCGCTCTTCCACATTGCGCCGCGCCGCCTCGCCTGCCGCAGCCATCGCCTGAGGATCATCGAGATAGGCCGCCACAGCCTCGGCCATGCCCGCCACATCGCCCGGATCGACGAGTTTGCCGCTCTCGGGCGTCACGATCTCCTCGAAGGCGCCCACGCGAGTCGCCACCACCGGCACATGGCAGGCCATGGCCTCAATCGGCGTCAGGCCGAAACCTTCCCAGCGCTGCGGCGCGACATACAGATCCAGCACCCGATACCAGTCGGCCATGCTATCGACCGAGACCTCGGGCATGAACAGGATGCGGTGCTCCAGCCCCGCCTGCCCGACCTTGCGCTTCAGTTTGGTCAGGAACTCCGAATGCCCCTCGGTCGCACGCCCCATCACCAGCGCCGACACCTTGGGCCGCGACGGAAGAACCTCGATCATCGCATCGACAAAGGCGTCGGTGCCCTTCTGATGGCGCACCCGCCCGTAACAGCCGATCACCACACCTCTGGGCAGGTTCATCGAGGCGCGCAAGGCCGTGCGGTTTTCGGCGCGGTCAAAGCCCGAGATATCGATCCCGTGATGGATCACCCGATTCGGCACGCTCAGATACTCCGCCGTGCGCGCCGAGGTAGCCACGACCGCATCCATCCGGCCGATCAGCCACTTGGTATAGCCCGAATGTTTCCGCTGGCTGGCCGAGGTGAACAGCAGCTTCAGATCCATGAAACACAGATATTTCAGAGCCAGCCCCAGCAACATCTCCACATTACGCCGCGCATGCCAGACGCGGCGACGGCGGCTCAGGAATGGCACACGCCACAGGGGCACATGCGGGAGGGTATCGGGCAGGCCCGGCCCCGTTGTCACTATCCCGATCTTGCGCGCCTGCGCGGGCACAAGCCGCACAATAGTGGCCGTCACACCGGACAAACGGCGCTTGAGGTTCGGGGCGATAACATCGATCTCTTTATCCATGCTTTCTCTTAACCTGTCCCGCGCCTATTGTCTTTGGCGAATTGCTGCATGAAAAACCGCAATTAACGGGCCGTGACGGCCCTTGCCGGAAACTGTCTTTCCGGACGGGGCCTCCTGCAAGCCTGCCGTAACGAAAGGACTACCCCGATGTCGCTCAACCGTCTGGCTTTGCGCCTTTACTGGGATCCGGTGATGATGGGGCCAGGCAAGGCCGACCTCCTGCAGGCCATCACCGAGGAAGGCTCGATCTCGGCAGCAGGGCGGCGCATGGGGATGAGCTATCGCCGCGCATGGGCGCTGGTCGAGGAACTTAACGCGGGCTTCCGCGAGCCGCTGGTGCTCTCTGCGCGGGGCGGAGCCAAGGGTGGCGGAGCGCAACTCAGCCCCACCGGCGAGGAGGTGTTGCGCCTGTATCGCCAGATCGAGACCCGTCTGCGCGAGACCTGCGCCGAAGATATCGCCCGGATCGAGGCTCTGACCAAGGGTCACTGACAACCGCATACTGGACCTGTCTGCCGAAAGGGTTATGTTTGTCGAAACATAACGGAGACCCGAACATGCGCGCCCTTCCCCTTCTGGCCCTCGTGGCTTGCCTCACCCCTATGGCCGCCTCGGCAGAGCCGGTCATTTTTGCCGCTGCCTCGATGAAGACCGCGCTCGACGAGATCGCGCGGGATTGGGCCGAGGATCATGATCCGGTGACCATTTCCTATGCCGGCTCCTCCAAACTCGCCCGCCAGATCGAGGCAGGGGCGCCTGCCGATATGTTTATCTCCGCCTCGACCGACTGGATGGATCAGGTCGAGACATCCGGCACTATCAAGGATGGCAGCCGCCATGACCTTCTGGGCAACGCTTTGGTCCTGGTGGCCCATGACAATGTGAAGACCGCCCCGCAAGACCTGCCCGAAGCCTTGGGCAAGGACGGGTTTCTGGCGATGGCGCTGGTCGATAGCGTGCCTGCGGGCATCTATGGCAAACAGGCGCTGACCCATCTGGGGCTTTGGGACCAGCTCTCCTCCCATGTGGCGCAGGCCGATAACGTGCGCGCGGCGCTCGCGCTGGTGGCCACGGGCGAGAGCCCTTATGGCGTGGTCTATGCCACCGATGCCCATGCCGAAAAGCGCGTCCATATCGCCGCTACCTTTCCCGAAGACAGCCATGATGCCATCACCTATCCGGTGGCCCTGCTGACCACCGGCTCGGATACCGAGGGTGCCAAGGCATTCCTCGATTATCTGAGCAGCCCCACCGCCGTCGGCGTCTTCGAGGCGCAGGGCTTTAGCGTCAAACACTGACACAATGATGCTCTCTCCCGAAGAATGGGCGGCGATCGCGCTCTCGCTTAAAGTGTCCTCGGTGGCGGTGCTCTGCGCATTGCCACTGGCCATTATCGTGGCGCTCGTTCTGGCACGGGGGCGCGGGCCGCTGGTCTGGGGACTGAATGCGCTGGTGCATCTGCCACTGATCCTGCCGCCGGTGGTCACGGGTTATATCCTGCTGCTGGCCTTTGGCCGTAACGGCCCCATTGGCGCCTTTCTCGATCGCGCGATCGGGCTGGTCTTCGCCTTCCAGTGGACGGGGGCGGCGCTGGCGGCGGCCGTCATGGGCTTTCCGCTCATGGTCCGCGCGATCTGGCTGGCCATCGAGGCCGTCGATCCGGGGCTGGAACAGGCCGCCCGCACCCTTGGCGCACGGCCTTTAGGCGTGTTCTTCTCCATTACCCTGCCGCTCATCGCGCCGGGGGTCATCGCGGGGCTGATCCTCGCTTTTGCCAAGGCGATGGGCGAGTTCGGCGCCACGATCACCTTTGTCTCCAATATTCCGGGACGGACACAGACCCTGCCCTCGGCCATCTACGCGCTCCTGCAGGTGCCCGGCGCCGAAGGCTCGGTGGCCAAACTCGCAGGCATCTCCATCGGAATTGCGGTCACCGCGATGCTTCTGTCGGAATCCGTGTCGCGGATGATTGCCAAGCGGATCAGGGGGAGCTGATATGCACAACACACCGATGCTGGATGTGTCTCTGCGCCACCGCGCGGGCCAGCTGGATCTGGCCGTCGCGTTCACCGCCCCCACCGGCGTGACCGCCCTCTTCGGCCCTTCGGGCGCGGGAAAATCCACCGTCATCAGCGCGATCTCGGGGCTTTTGCGCCCGGATCAGGGCCGGATCACGCTGGGCGGCACTCCGCTCTTCGACCGCGCAAACCGTATCGATATGCCAGCCCATCGCCGCCGCATCGGCTATGTCTTTCAGGACCCGCGGCTCTTCCCGCATCTGGGCGTGCGCGGCAATCTGGACTATGGCGCCAAACGCGCGCCGAAAGGGGCACAGGGGCCCGCCTTCGATCAGGTGATCGAGATGCTGGGGATTGCGCCCTTGCTTGACCGCCGTGTGGCCGCCCTGTCGGGCGGCGAGAAGGCGCGAGTTTCCATCGGGCGGGCGCTGCTATCGAAGCCGCAGATCCTGTTGATGGACGAACCGCTGGCCGCCCTCGATACGCCAAGGCGCGCCGAGATCCTGCCATTTCTGGAGCGCTTACGCGATACCGGCCTGCCCATTGTCTATGTCAGCCATTCGGTGGCCGAGATCGCGCGACTGGCCGATACGCTCGTGCTGATCGATCAGGGCAAAACCCGCGCCTCCGGCCCCCTGCGGAGCCTGTTGGCCGATCCCGATCTGGCCCATCTCTTCGGACAGGACGAAGCGGGTGCCGTCATCGAAGCCCGAGTCACGGGTCAGGACCCCGATGGCATGACGCTTGTTCAAGGCGCGGGCGGCACACTCTATCTGAGCGACCCGCATGCCGCAGGCACCGATCTACGCCTGCGCATTCAGGCCAGTGATGTGATCCTCGCACGCCAGCGCCCTGAAGGGCTCTCGGCGCTCAACATTCTTGCGGGCGAGGTGCGCAAGATCACCCCGACCTCCGCCGATCGCGCCCGTGTCTGGGTGCAGATCCGCTGTGGCGGCGAGGATATCCTCGCCAAGATCACCGCGCGCTCGGCACAGGCACTGGAACTGCGTGAGGGCACCCCCTGCCATGCGATCCTGAAAACCGTGGCTGTGGAGCGGCGCACCCCGAAGGCATAAACGCAAGAAGGCGCGGGTCTCCCCGCGCCTCCGTAGAGCCTGTCACGCAGATTATTGCGCGTTATCGATCACCTCACGGGACACGCGCCCCGAGCCGGTATTGGTGATCTCGATGCGGCGGGGCTTGAGCGCCTCGGGCACCTCATGCACCAGATCGATATGCAGCATGCCATCCTCGTTGCTGGCGCCCGTCACGCGGACATGGTCGGCCAAGCCAAAACGGCGCTCGAAGGCGCGGGTGGCGATCCCGCGATGCAGATAGGTCTTCTGCCCCGCTTCCTCGGATTTGCGGCCCGCAACGATCAGCGCGCCATCCCGCATCTCGACACTCAGCTCGTCGGCGGCAAAGCCAGCGACAGCGATGGTGATGCGATAGGCATTCTCATCGGTTTTTTCGATATTGTAGGGCGGGTAGCTGGGCTGGGCGACATCCTTGGACATCACGCTATCCATCAGGTCGGCCATCCGGTCGAACCCGACGGTGGCACGGTAAAGCGGCGAAAGATCGAAACTACGCATTATGGTCATCCTCATTGAGCGATGTAGGGCCCACCCCGTGCGGGCATGGGCGGTTAAGGGAGCGCGGGACCCTGTTGCGGCATCCCGACACATTCAATCTGGGAAGGCCGAAATGCGGTTTCAAGCCTCCCACCCGCAAGATTTTTCCACCGCCTGCGCGTAACCGGTTAGGGCTTCACGCGCGGGGCTACCGAAATGAATTTGGCGCCCCCAACCATCTGCGCGCGCTGGCCACCCGACTGGCGCAAATCGGTCAGCATACGGTGCATCTCACCGGCATCGCCGAGCAGAGCCACTTTCCTGTCGCCGAGCTTTCCCTTGGCCGAGACGATACCTACAATCCGTGGCCTGCCATTCTTCATAACGAAAACCGGCGCCCCGGAGGCCCCGAAATCCACATCGCAATCCGTCACCATCCGCTCCCCGATGACCTGCAAAAGCGTGCAGCTCTGCTGGAGCGAGGGCAGGTTCTCGCGCCCTTCGGCATAGGAGACAACCTGAAGAGCGGCCCCGATCGCGGGCCGGTCCCCTAGCTGGAACGGTTCGATCGGCGAGATCCTTACCGGCTGCATGAGCCGCAACAAGGCCATATCCTCGGCTGCACGGTCGAACTGGTGCGGGCCCCGATAGGCATAGTCGGGATGAGGATAGGCCTCTTTGATACGGCGCACAACGATCGCGCGGTCATTGCGCAGGCCCATGCGGAACTGCGCGCTACTCATATCGACCTTCTGACGCGTCTCACTGTCATAAAGACAATGCGCCGCCGTCAGGATCAGGTCCGCCCCCACAAGGCTTGCCGTGCAAAAACCGCCATCGTCGAAATCGAGGCGCCCCACGGCCTCCCAGCCGCGTCCTGCGTCCCCCGTGGTGAGCGCCCGCAATGTTGTCTGCGCCGCCACGCCCGCAGGCAGCGCGAGCGCCAGAAGCAGCGCGACCCTGACGGCCAGTCGTGTCATATGCCGGATCATCGCGTTCCATCCGCGGCCAGTTTCCTCGGCCCTAGAAGACACAGTTAATGCGGCGATTTTGCGACCCCTGTGCGAAAAGCTTCCGGCCGGTCGCGGGCACGGTTTACCGCCCGAGCGCCCCCCGATAGAATGAATCGTCTGTTGCTTATGGCGGAAAGACCATTCATGACTTCCTTCTCGATCGGCCCGCTCGGCCTTGCGGACCTGTTTGCGCTGACGCTTCTCGTGCTGTGCTGGGCCCTTATCGGCTGGTTCTGCGAGAACCCGCCCGAGAACCGGATCTCGGTTGGCAAGTTGATGGAACGCTACCGCCACGAATGGATGCGACAGATGGTCGGGCGGCAGAACCGGATCTTTGATAGCCAGATGGTGGACGGGCTGCGGCAATCCACGACGTTTTTCGCCTCGACCGCGCTGATCGCGATTGGCGGCGGGCTGGCGCTGATCGGCAATCCCGACCCGCTGACCACGCTGGCCTCGGATCTCGAGCTGGATCAGGCCCCCGCGCTGCTCTGGGAGGTGCGGATCCTGACCGCCGTCCTGTTCGGGGCACTGGCCTTCCAGAAATTCGTGTGGTCACACAGGCTGTTTTCCTATGCCGCGCTCGCAATGGCCGCGATTCCTAACGACCCGAACGATCCCGATGCCTTTCCGCGCGCGGAACAGGCCGCCAAGGTGAATATCTCGGCGGCCAAGAGCTTCAATCGGGGCCTGCGCAACGTCTATTTCGCCCTGGCCTCCCTGGCATGGCTCCTCGGACCCGAGACCCTGATTGCGGCAGCGGTAATCACGACCGTGACGCTCTGGCGCAGGGAATTCGCCTCGGCCTCGCGCGAGGCGCTGCTGGAAAATCCGCCCCGCTAAAGAAACCGATCCGGGCGGGGCCATCGAGACCCCGCCCAGATCGCGAACCGGCCCCGGGGGCCGTTTCGGGGTCAGCCCAGCACCTGGGTGACTGCTTTCTTCGTGGCGGCGACGATGAGATCGGCCTCCGCCTCGCTGAGGCAGAGCGGCGGGGCGAAACCAAGAATATCCCCCTGCGGCATGGCGCGCCCGATCACCCCTTCGGAGGCCAGCGCGGCGGCGATCTGCGGGCCGGTCTTGGCGCTCGCATCGAAGAACCGGCGGCTGTCACGGTCCTCGACAAACTCGACCGCACAGAGCATGCCCTCGCCACGGATATCGCCGACATTGGGGTGGTCGCCCAGAGCCGCTTTCATCGCCCTGTTCAGATAGGCCCCCGTTTTACCTGCATTTTCCACCAAACCGAGGCTGTCGATCAGCTTGAGGTTTGCCACGCCAGCCGCAGCCCCGATGGGGTGGGCCGAATAGGTCCAGCCATGACCGATCGGGCCGTTCTCGTCGGTGCCCTGTTCCAGCACCTTCCACATCTTCTCGCCCACGATCGAGCCCGAAAGCGGCGCATAGGCCGAGGTCAGCCCTTTGGCGATGGTGATCAGATCGGGTTTCATCCCGTAGTGATCCGAGCCGAACATGGTGCCCAGCCGCCCGAAGCCCGTAACGACCTCATCGGCCACCAAAAGGATGTCATGCTTGGCCAGCACTTTCTGGATGGCGCCCCAGTAACCTGCAGGTGGCGGCACGATACCGCCGGTGCCCAGAACCGGCTCGCCGATGAAGGCCGCGATGGTGTCGGCGCCCTCGCGTTCGATCAGCGCCTCCAGTTCGGCCACGCAATGGGCGGTGAAGGCCTCCTCGGTGTCGATCCCCTCGGGGCGGCGGAAATAGTAGGGTGCCTCGGTATGCAGGATCGGCGCGCGCGGCAGATCGAATTTGTTATGGAACCCCGACAGTCCCGTCAACGAGCCGGTCATCACCCCCGAACCATGATAGCCCCGCCAGCGCGAAATGATCTTCTTCTTCTCGGGACGGTTCAGGATGTTGTTGTAATACCAGATCAGCTTGATATTGGTCTCGTTCGCATCCGAGCCGGACAGCCCGAAATAGACTTTGGACATGCCCTTGGGGGCGCGTTCCATGACCATCTGTGCCAGCGTGATCGAGGCCTCGGTCCCGTGCCCCACATAGGCATGGTAATAGGCCAGCTCGCGCGCCTGATCGGCAATCGCATCGGCGATCTCGGGGCGGCCATAGCCCACATTCACGCAATAGAGCCCCGCGAACGCATCGAGCATCTGGCGGCCGTCACGGTCCTCGATATAGACCCCCTTCGCAGTGCGGATCACACGGGTCGGCGTCTCGCCACGGGCATGCTGTGCCAGATGGGTCGAGGGATGGAAGAAGTTCTCGCGGTCCCAGCGGGCAAGTTGGTCATTGGTCAGCATAATGCCTCCTTTCGTCTTCAGTTAGATACCCCAGTCGCGGCAGAGGTATTTGATTTCCATGAATTCCTGCATGCCCGTGCGCGCGCCCTCGCGGCCAAGACCGGATTGCTTCATGCCGCCAAAGGGAATGGGCGCGCCGGTGACCTTGGTGCGGTTCACCGCCACCATGCCGAATTGCAGCGCGCGGCTTGCGCGATAGATGCGTTTGGGATTGAGGCTGTGGATATAGGCCACAAGCCCGTATTCGCCTGTGTTGGCCCGCGCGATCACCTCGTCCTCGGTGTCGAACGGGGTGATCGGTGCGATGGGGCCGAAAGTTTCCTCGCGCATGATCTTGGCGTCATCGGGCACATCGGTCAGCACGGTCGGCTGGAAGAACAGCCCCTCATGCGTGCCCCCCGTGGCCAGTGTCGCGCCTTTGGCCAGCGCGTCCTCCAGATGCTCGACCTGCTTGGCGATGGCGCCCGCGTTCATCAGCGGGCCGATATCGGGGTCGTCGATCCCGCGCCCTACGGTCAACGCCTGGACGGCCTCGGTGAATTTCGCGCAGAAGGCATCATAAATCGGGCGCTCCACATAGATGCGGTTGGCGGCCAGACAGTCCTGCCCCGAAGTGGCGAATTTGGCCTTCAGCGTCTCGGCCACGGCGCGGTCGAGATCGGCACCCTTGAAGACGATCACCGGTGCATGGCCACCCAGTTCCAGCACCAGCCGTTTTACCGTTTGTGCCGATTGCGCATAAAGCAACTTGCCGATGGCGGTGGAGCCGGTGAAGCTGAGCGCGCGCACACGGGTGTCCTCGCACCAGGGCGTGACGATTTCGGGCGCATGGCCCGTAACCACGTTGAAAACCCCTGCCGGAAAGCCCGCCCGCTCGACCAGCTCCGCCAAGGCCAGCGCCGAATAGGGCGTCTCGGCCGAAGGGTGCGCCACCACGGTGCAGCCGGCCGCCAAGGCCGCTGCCGCCTTGCGCGTCAGCATGGCCGAGGGGAAATTCCACGGGGTGATCAGCGCCGCCACCCCCACGGGTTCCAGCCACAGCTCCATTTCGGCATCGGGCAGATGCGAGGTCACGCTTTCCACATTGGGGCGCTTGGCCTCCTCGGCGTAGAATTCCACGAAACTCGCGGCATAGTCGATCTCGCCGCGCGCTTCCGAGATGGGCTTGCCCTGCTCGGCCACCATGAGGCGCGCGAGATCTTCGCGGGCCGCGACGATCAGCTCGAACCAGCGGCGGAGAAGCCCGGCTCTCTCCTGCGGCAAGGTCTGCGACCAGGACCCGAAGGCACGATCTGCCGCCTCCACCGCGGCCTGTGCCTGCGCGCCTGACAAGCGGGCAACATGGCCCAGTTCGACCCCGTCGGCAGGATCGGTGACCGCAAAAGAGGCGTTCTCCGCGCCGGCCTGCCATTTGCCGTCGACATAGGCGAAACTTCGCAGCAGTCGGCGGTCTTTCAGGGACGCACGGTCGGAAATCGTAGCATCAAGCATGGGCGGGTCTCCTTTCCCGTCCAGTGTGCCTGACCCCCGCCGCAAAAGAGACCGAAGATCGGCCATCCGCAGCCCGTGCGGACTGCGGCACCGGCCCTCTCAGTCCGAATGGCCTGCCAGCAGATCGAAAGGCGGCAGCCCCTGCTTCACCGGCTTGGTCACGATATAGGTGAAATAGCGCGCAATCCCGATGCGCCCGTCCAGAAGCATGTCGATCAGGCGCTGGTAGCTGTCGATATCGCGGGTGACGATCTGCATCAGATAATCGAACCCGCCGCCCAGCGCCCAGACATTCACGATCTCGGGGATGGGCTGCACCGCATCCTCGAAAATGCGGAAGGTCGCGGCCTTGTGGTCGGCCAGTTCGGCGGCCACGAACACCGTCACATGCGGCCCCAGTTTCTTCAGCGCGATCCTCGCGCCATAGCCCTCGATCAGCCCTGCGGCCTCCAGCTTTTTCAGCCGGTCCCAGGCAGGAGTGGGCGAGAGGTTGATACGCTCGGCCAGAACCGCCTTGGTGATGCGGCCTTCACGGGCGAGTGTCGTCAGAATGGCAAGATCACGGTCATCAAGTTTCAGCATGGTGCCATGCTAGCGCAGGCCGGAGCCAACCGCATCCGGCAAAAACATCATAGTGATGGAAACTTGGCGCGGGTCTCGCCCGTTACTCCTGCAAGCAACCCGAGGATAGCCCGAGGAAAGGATCTTCCATGTCTCCTGCAGCGCCGCAACCCACCAAAGCCGCCAACCGCCTGAAAGGCAGGGTCGCCATCGTCACCGGTGGCTCTTCGGGGATCGGAGCGGCGATCGCCGAGAGCTTCGCGCTCGAAGGGGCCGATCTGGTGATTACCTACCGCTCGGATGAGGCCGGCGCCAAAAAAACCGCCGATCATGCCGCAGCCCATGGCAGCCTTGTGGAGATTGTTAAATGCGATCTCTCGAAGCAGGACGATATTGACGCGCTTTTTGCCAAGGCGGAGGACCGGTTCGGGGCGGCGGATATTCTTGTCAACAATGGCGGCATGGACCCCGACCCCGCCGATCTGGACGAGATGGCCCCCGAGGACTGGTCCAAGGTGATCGCCGTTAACCTGACCGGCCCTGCCATGGCATCGGCCGCCTTCATCCGCATGCGCAAGGCGGCGGGCGGCGGCGGGCGCATCGTCACCGTGTCCTCGGTGCACGAGAATGTGCCGCGCGGTGGCACCTCGGCCTATGATGCCTCCAAGGGCGGGCTGCGGATGCTGACCCGCACACTGGCACTGGAACTGGCGCCGCACCGCATCACCGCCAATAACATCCTGCCCGGCATGATCCTTACCCCTATCAATCAGGAAGCGATGGATGACCCCGAACTGCTGAAAGAGATGGAAAGCAATATCCCCTGGGGCCGTGCGGGCCAGCCATGGGAAGTAGCAAAGATGGCAGTCTATCTGGCCTCCGATGATGCGGACTATGTCACAGGGCAGAGTTTCGCCATTGATGGCGGGCTGTCGATCAACCTCGGTCAGGGGGCGTAAAATGGAGGGCCGCTTCACCCGCCCGCTCTCGTCCGATCCGCGCCATGTGGCGCTTGCCGACCTCCCCGAACGCGAGACCGCCTACCCGCCGATCCGCGATTTCGCCCTGATCGGCGATACGCTCAGCGCCGCGCTGGTGGCGCGTGACGGGGCGATCGAGTTCCTCTGCCTGCCAGATTTCGATGGCGATGCGGTGTTTACCGGCATGCTCGATGCCCGTCGTGGCGGGCGCTTCTTTGTGGGGCCGCTAACCTGTGGCGAAGTCACCCGCAGCTATATCGGCGAGAGCGCAGTGCTGCGCACGCTGCACCACACGCCGCAGGGCGTGCTGGAAGTGACAGATCTCATGCCAATCGGCAAACGCGGGGATGGGTCAGTTGGCGGGGAACGACAGGTGCTGCGGATGGTCAAGGCGCTGGAGGGCCAGCCCGAGCTGGGCGTGCTGATCAACCCGATGCTCGACTGGGGCACCACCCTGCCCGATTTCCGGCAGGACGAGGATGGTAGCTGGCAGATGGAGTTCGGTTCCGACGGGCTGCGTTTTGTCTCGGATGTCGATCTGGCCCCGGTGGCGCCCGGCGCATTGGCAGGCAGCTGCACGCTCGAGACGGGAGAGACGCGCTTTGTCATGCTGACAAGCGCCAGCCCCGACGCCCGCCCCGTCACCCCCGACACGCCTGCCCGCGAGTTGGACCGAACACTCGCCTATTGGACACAGGTCAATACCGGCTGCAAACCCGATGGCCCGTTCCGTGAGGCGATCATGCGCAGCGCGGTCACTTTGCATCTTTTGCACTACAACAATTCAGGCGCGCTACTGGCCGCACCCACAGCGGGTCTGCCCGAGGTCATGGGCGGGGCGCGCAACTATGATTACCGCTTCTGCTGGATCAGGGATGCAACCTTTGTTCTACATGCCTTTTTCTCGCTGGATCTACCGGAATGCGCACAGAATTTCTTCCGCTGGCTCATGCAGGCCGCTCGCCATTCGGCGCCGCGTCTGGGGGTCTTCTACTCTATCGGAAAAGAACATGATCCGGGCACGCGCGAGTTAACGGCGCTCGAAGGCTATCGCGGCTCGGCGCCCCTTATCATTGGCAATGACGCGCAGGGCCAGCTGCAACTGGATGGCTATGGCGCTGTTCTGGACTGTGCACGGATGTATGTGCGCCATGGGGGCACACTCTCGGAGGAGGAACAGACCCGCCTGCAGGGCTATGCTCAGGCCGCGATGCTGGACTGGACCCTGCCCGATAACGGGCTGTGGGAAATTCCGGGCTCGCGCCAGCATCACACCTATTCCAAGGCGATGTGCTGGCAGGCGCTCGACGCGTGGCTCGACCTGATCGAGATGGGAGCGGTGCAGGATGACCCGACCGGATACCGCAGTGAGCATAGCCGCATTCGCGAGCATGTCCTGTCACAAGCATGGAATGCGGAAATCGGCGCCTTTACCGGCGCGATCGGGCGGGACTGGCTGGATGCCTCGGTGCTGCTTCTGCCACGGATCGGGATCGTCGAAGCCGATGATCCGAAGATGGTTGCCACTTTCAAGACGCTCAAACGCGAACTGTCCGAAGGACCACATTTCAGGCGCTACCCCACGGGGCTCGACGGCCTGCCCGGCGATGAGGGGCATTTCATGGCCTGTGGTTTCTGGGCCGCCGATTACCTGACCCGTGCGGGCCGCCTCGAGGAGGCGGAAGCGCAGATCGCGGGCCTTCTGGCCTCGGCCAATGATCTGGGTCTGATGCCCGAGGAGATCGATGCGGCCACCGGTGAACATCTGGGTAATTTCCCGCAAGCCTTCTCCCATGCGGGGCTGATCGCGGCTTCCGTCGCGCTCGAGGAAGCGCGTGGGGCCCGTCGCGACTGCGACTAACATATAGTTGCGCGACTGCGACGGATGCAGGGGGCCACGACCGGCGGCTAGCGCAGACCGTCGGCCACCGCCCCCAGAGCCGCCAGGCCGGGGCGCACAGCCTCGGTCCGGATACAGCTAAGGCCCAAACGGATAAACCGCCCCGCCCCTTCGGGGCCGGTGAACGGATCGCCCAGCTCGAAGGCTACCCCACGCGCCAGCGCGCCTTTCAGGAGTGCGGCATTGTCCATGCCCTTGGGCAGTCCCAGCCAGAGGCTCGAGCCCCCATGGCAGGGATCGGGCGCGCTGAAACCGCCCAGATCCTTGGGCAGGCGCTCCATCACCTGATACCAGCGCTCGGAATGCGCCTCACGCAGGCGCCGCATCAGCGCAAGATAATGCCCCTCGGCCAGAAAGATCGCCGCAGTGCGCTGGTTGTTCAGTGGCGCCGAGCGGTGCAAAAGCCTGCGCATCCAGCGCGCCTCATGCACGAACCCCTCGGGCGCCACCATGAACCCGAGCCGCACACCGGGCGCGAGGATTTTGGACATGGTGCCCAGATAGATCACCCTTCCTGCGCGGTCTTGCGATTTCAGCGAGGGACCACGGGCCAGAGCCAGCTCGCCCTCGTAATCATCCTCGAGGATCAGGAAATCCTCGGTTGATGCACGGTCCAGCCAGTCGGCGCGGCGGGCCTCAGACATCACGGCCATCGTCGGGCAATGCGAGGCGGGCGTCAGCACCGCCAGATCGAGGCGCGGCGCAGGCGCGGCCCCCTCGGCATCGACACCGAGATCCACTTCCTCCGCCCCTGTCAGCCCGAAGATGAACCGCGCATCGGGATAGCCGGGCCGCTCGAGCCCGACCCGCGTGCCCTCCCCCGCCAGAAGACGGGCCGCCAGATAGAGCCCCTCCTGCGCGCCGAGCGTGATCAGGATTTCCTCCGGCTTGGCAAAGATCCCGCGCGCCGGCAGGATACGGGTGCGGATCTGCTCGATCAGCATCGGATCATCCTCGATGGCCCGATCCGCCGACCACCAGTCAAGCGCCGAGCGCCCCATCATATCGCGCGAGCAGGACCGCCATGCCTGAATCGGAAACAGCGTCGGGTCCACCTGACCGTAGATGAACGGATAGGGATACTCGGCCCAACCCGTCATCTTGCGGATCTGCTCGAACGCCGAAGGCCTTGCCCGCAGCCTGCCCGGCCAGTGGATCGCCCCCTGCGCGGGAGATTGCGCCACGGGCTGCGATCGGGCGGCCACAAAGGCACCGCGACGGGGATGATTGTCCAGATAGCCCCGCGCCACCAGCTCGTCATAGACCAGCGTCACCGTGTTCCGCGCGATCCCCAGCGCCTGCGCAAGGCTGCGCGAGCCGGGCATCTTCTGGCCCGGACGCATGCGGCCCTGCTCGATCCCCGCAATGATCCCCTGCCGCAGCTGGCGTTGCAAAGGGTCCGGACCCGCCCGATCCAGTATGATCCCCAATGACGCTTTCAGCCCATCACCCATCGCGGTCTCCGCACAAAAAACAGACGCTTGCCCTGCAGAGTGCAAAAGCGCGTGCCGAACTCTGTATCACATCTCGGAAACTGGCACCATTCCTTGCAGAAAACTGGCCCTATCAGCCGCGACCGGAAAGATATTGGGTGAACCCGACGCAGATCAAAGCCAAACTAAACCAAAGAAGGACGGACCCTGATGGACGGTCACGCACTCAACGACATTCAGGCCACTGTCGATGCCGATAAAGCCCATGTCTTCCACCACCTGTTCCAGCATGCCAAGCTGCATACCAATGACCCGCGTATCATCGTCGAGGGCAAGGGCATGTCGGTCTGGGACCAGAACGGGCGCGAATATCTGGATTCCGTCTCGGGCGGCGTCTGGACGGTAAATGTGGGCTATGGCCGCGAGAGCATCGCCAATGCGGTCCGTGACCAGCTCATCAAGATCAACTATTTCGCAGGCTCCGTGGGCTCCATCCCCGGCGCGCAATTCGCGCAGCGCCTCACCGAGAAAACCCCCGGCCTCAACCGTCTCTACTATGTCAACTCGGGCACCGAAGCCAACGAGAAGGCGTGGAAGATGGTCCGCCAGATCGCCCACAAGCATCACGGCGGCAAGAAATGGAAGATCCTCTACCGCGAGCGCGATTACCATGGCTCGTCGCTGGCGGCCTTGGCGGCCTGTGGTCAGCACCAGCGCGCCGATCAGTATGGCCCCTTCCCCGAGGGGTTCATCCCCGTGCCGCATTGCCTTGAATACCGCGCGCAATGGGATGTGGAGAATTACGGCGAACGGGCCGCGGATGCGATCGAAGAGGTCATCCTGCGCGAGGGCCCCGACACCGTGGGCGCGCTCTGCCTCGAGCCGGTCACCGCAGGCGGTGGTGTCATCGTGCCGCCCAAGGGCTATTGGGAGCGCGTGCAGGCGATCTGCAAGAAATATGACATCTTGCTGCATATCGACGAGGTCGTCTGTGGCATGGGCCGCACCGGCGAGTGGTTCGGCTATCAGAACTACGGCATCACCCCCGATTTCGTGACCTGCGCCAAAGGTGTCGCCTCGGGCTATGCGGCGATTGCCTGCATGCTGACCACCGATGAAGTCTTCGAGAAATTCCGCACCGACCCCGATGACGAGATGAGCTATTTCCGCGACATCTCGACATTCGGCGGCTGCACGGCGGGCCCTGCTGCGGCGCTGGAAAACATGCGCATCATCGAGGACGAAGGCCTTCTGGCCAATACCAAAGCGATGGGCGACTATCTGATGAGCCGCCTGCACGAGCTGAAGGAAAAGCACAAGGTCATCGGCGATGTGCGCGGCAAGGGCCTGTTCTGTGGGGCAGAGCTGGTGGCCGACCGCGCCACCAAGGAACCGCTGGCCGAGAAGCTGGTGCAATCGGTCGTGGCCTCGGCCGATGCCGATGGCGTGCTGATCGGCGCGACCTCGCGGTCCTTCAAAGGCATGAACAACACGCTCTGCTTCAGCCCCGCGCTGATCGTGGACGAGCCCAAGATCGACCGCATCATCGACGCCGTCGACCGCGGTCTGGCCAAGCTCGCCTGATCCCTGCGTGACCATCCGGAAAGAGGCAGGGGCACGCTCCTGCCTCTTTTCTATAGCGCCCTTCGCAGGCATACTCGCGCCATCTCAGGAGCGCCCGATGACCCTCGCAACCCTACTGACCTTCGCCCTTGTCACATCGCTTCTGGTGATCTCGCCCGGACCGAACGGCATGCTGATCGCACGGATCGTGCCGCTTTCGGGGCGACGGGCGGGGCTTGCGGCGGTCTGCGGCTTTGTCGCCGCCTTCTACCTGCATGGGACGCTGTCGGTGCTGGGGATCTCGGCGCTGCTGATGCAATCGGCATGGGCCTATAGCATTTTCAAGCTGCTGGGTGCGGGCTATCTGGTCTGGCTCGGGGTCAGATCGCTGATCGCTGCGGCCCGTGGGGCCACACCCTCGCCCCATACCCCCGAACTGCGCCGGACCCGCAAGCGCCGCGCCTTCATCGAAGGCTTCCTGACCAACGCGCTCAATCCCAAGGTTTCGCTTTTCTATCTTGCGGCCTTCCCGCAGTTCCTGCCTGTCGATCATGGCCTCGCCCAGCCCTTCGCGCTGGTCACGCTCCATGCCACGATCAATGCGCTGTGGTTCTCGGCCATGGTGATGGCGCTTGGCGGGCTTAGGGCCGCCACCCGCCGCCCCGCATTCCAGCGCGCCCTGAAAGCCGTGACCGGCGTGGTCTTTATCGGCTTCGGCCTGAAACTGGCGCAGAGCCGCCTCACCCCGTAAGACCGCACCCCGAGGACCCTCCATGATCCGCCTTGCCACCCCCCATGACGAAGCCGCGATCCGTGCCTGCGCCATCGAGGCCTATACCCCCTATATCGCCCGTATGGGCCGCGAGCCTGCGCCGATGGGGGCCGATTATGCGGCCCAGATCGCCCGTGGCGTGGTCTATGTGGAGGAGGAGGAGAGCCTTCTGGGGTTCATCACCTTCTATGACGAGGGTGAGCATATCCTGCTGGAGAATGTCGCGGTCACACAGGCCGCGCGCGGGCGTGGCACGGGTCGCAAGCTGATCGGGCTTTGCGAGGCGGCGGCGCAGGCCTTGGGCAAGCCGGTGCGGCTCTATACCAATGCCACGATGGTCGAGAACCTCGAGATCTATCCCCGCCTTGGCTATGCCAAGATCGACGAGCGCGAGGAAAACGGCTTCCATCGCGTCTATTTCGAGAAAAATCCGGCGTGAAGCCCGCCTGCGGCTTCTGTATCCCTCTGGCCATACGCCCCGCCCCGCGTTAAACCCTGCGCAAACTCATCTGAAAGGCGGATATATGGCACGTCATCTCGTCACATCGGCGATTCCCTATATCAACGGTATCAAACACCTCGGGAATCTCGTCGGCTCGCAGCTTCCGGCGGATCTGTTCGCCCGCTACCAGCGCGCGCGCGGCAATGAGGTCATGTTCATCTGCGCCACCGACGAGCATGGCACACCCGCAGAGCTGGCCGCGCAGAAGGCCGGAAAGCCCGTGGCAGACTATTGCGCGGAAATGCACGAGGTGCAGGCCCGTATCGCCGAAGGCTTCCGCCTGAGCTTCGACCATTTCGGCCGCTCTTCCAGCCCGCAGAACCGCCATCTGACCCAGGCCTTCGCCAAGCGCCTCCATGAGATGGGGCTGATCCGCGAAGTGTCGGAAAAGCAGATGTATTCCAACGCCGATGGCCGCTTCCTGCCGGACCGCTATATCGAGGGCACCTGCCCCAATTGCGGCTATGACAGCGCACGCGGCGACCAGTGCGACAATTGCACCAAGCAGCTTGATCCGGTCGATCTGATCAACCCGCGCTCGGTGATCTCGGGCTCGACCGATCTGGAGATGCGCGAGACCAAACACCTCTTCCTGTGCCAGTCCAAGATGAAGGACAAGCTCGAAGCGTGGATCGACAGCAAATCCGACTGGCCGGTGCTGACCACCTCGATTGCCAAGAAATGGCTCAACGATGGCGACGGATTGCAGGACCGCGGCATCACCCGGGATCTCAACTGGGGTGTTCCCGCACAATTCGAGGGCGCTCCGTGGGGCGGCATGGAGGGCAAGGTCTTCTATGTCTGGTTCGACGCACCGATCGAATATATCGCGGGCACGCAGGAATGGGCCGATGCGAATGGCGGCGACTGGGAGCGCTGGTGGCGCACCGACAAGGGCGCGGATGATGTGACCTATACCCAGTTCATGGGCAAAGATAACGTCCCCTTCCACACCATCGGCTTCCCCGCTACGATCCTCGGCTCGGACGAGCCGTGGAAGCTTGTGGATTACATCAAGTCCTTCAACTACCTCAATTACGATGGCGGCCAATTCTCGACTTCGCGCGGGCGTGGTGTCTTCATGGATCAGGCGCTCGAGATCCTGCCCTCGGATTACTGGCGCTGGTGGCTGCTCTCGCACGCCCCCGAGTCAGCAGATGCCGAATTCACTTGGGAGAATTTCCAGGTATCGGTGAACAAGGATCTGGCCGATGTTCTGGGCAACTTCGTCTCGCGCATCACCAAATTCACCCGCTCCAAGTTTGGCGAGGCGATCCCCGAGGGCGGCGATTGGGGAGAGGCAGGCGAGGCACTGATTGCCGAACTGACCACCCGCATCCGTGATTACGAGAAGTTCATGGAGGCCAAGGAGGTCCGCAAGGCGGCAGCGGAACTGCGCGCGATCTGGGTTGCGGGCAACGAATATCTGCAATCCTCGGCACCCTGGACGGTATTTAAGACCGATCCGGTGCAGGCGGGCGCCATCGCGCGTCTCGCGCTCAACCTCGTTCCGCTTTACGCGGTGCTCTCGGCGCCCTTCATCCCCGATGCGGCGAAATCCATGCTGGAAGGCATGCATGCGACCGACCAAGGCTGGCCCGATGATGTGGCCGCTGCGGTGCGCGCCCTGCCCGAAGGCCATGCCTTCACCACGCCCGAAGTGCTGTTCGGCAAGATCTCGGACGAGCAACGCGAGGACTGGCAGAGCCGGTTCGCGGGCATCCGCACCTGAGCCCCACGCTCCGGACATGAAAAAACGGCGGGCCGATCAGCCCGCCGTTTCTATTTGTGCATTCGGCCCGATCAGGCGTTCGCCTGATGGATCGTGGCCAGACATTCCGCCATGAATTTTACCGGCTCGCTAGCGCGATCGACATCGCGATACACCAGATCCAGCGCCACCTTGCGACGGCTGACACCACCCGCATTCAGCGTGACCAGCTCACCGCTTTCGAGCTTCGAGGCGATGGGCTCCATCGGCAACCAGCCAAAGCACATGCCACGCTCGACCGCAGCCACTGCGCTTTCAAGCGAGGACACGGTCCAGATCCGGCCATGCGGGCGATCCACCTCGGTCCCGTCCAGACGGTTCTCGCGGATGAACACGCGCAGATGACGGGCCATCTCGGCCTGCGTGAGGTTATGATGGGCCTGCGCCAGCGGGTGCTCCTTGCGCGCCACCAGCGCGAAATCCATCTCGCAGATGCGCTGACCGGGCACGGGGCACAACTCGGGCAGGACCACCGCGAGATCGAAGGGAAGGCTCATGAATTCCGACATTTCCAGACGCACGGTCTCGTGCACATCCACCAGAACGTCGGGATATCGGGTCTGTAGCTTCAAAAGCGCCTCGCCCAGCCATTCGCGGGGGAATAGCGCATCCACCAGCAGACGCACCTGAAGCGGGCCGGTGCCCGATTCCGCGCGCGCTGCGGTTTCCACCGAGACCAGCTCGTCGATCAGTGGCGAGACCTCGGCGAGGAGCAGTTTGCCATGTTCGGTCAGCACCGCACGGCGCCCCTGCATCTCCATGATCGCGAAGCCCAGCGATTCCTGCAGCTTCGAGACAGAGTAACTGATGGCGGACTGGCTGCGTTCGAGGCTCACAGCCGCTTCGGCAAAACTCCCGCATTCGACCACGCGACGCAGGATCGCCCAGTGTTCGAGGTTTGTCTTCGGAATGCTCGACGGCATGTAGTCCTCATCTGTTTTATTTTTCTTCACACTGGACGTGTGGAACGGCCAGCGCAAGGTCAAGTCTTCGTGAATCCGCCCCCGTTGCGCGGTTCAGGTGCGATGCGCTCCTATGTCGCGCGAAAGCGTGCAGGACGCAGGGTCAGGCTGGGTGTCGCTAGGGGAGGCAATAGGCGGCTTTTGCGGGTCTTGCAATCTGTCCGAATGTGCAGGGCGCCAATGACCGAAGCGATAATACAACAGTCCCATGACCATGGTCGCGCTGAAGGCCACCGGGAAGCTCCACCAGATCGCATCCGCCCCGAGGCTCGGGCCGAGCGCCCAGACAAAGCCCAGTCGCACCGGATAGAGCGCGACCGCCAGAATGATCAGCGGCGGAATCACCTTGCCATTGGCGCGCACCGTGCCGAACACCACCTGCGACACGCCAAACGCCACATAGCCCCATGTCGCCACCAGCAGCACATGCCGACCGATCTCCAGAGCGTCCCCTCCGCCCGTCAGGAAGATCGAGAGCGCATAGCGGTCGGCCAGAAGAAGCAGGACGATCAGACCGCCCGTCAGCGCGATATTGAACACGACACCGATGCCGGTGATCCGCGCCACACGGTCGAACCGTCCCGCCCCGATATTCTGCGCGGCCATCGCCGAGACAGCGGCCCCGAGCGCCATGGCAGGCATCTGGACATAGGTCCAGATCTGCTGCACCGCGCCATAGGCGGCGGTCGTATCGACCCCCTCGTTATTGATCAGCCGCAGCACCGTCAACGCGGCGGTGGTCACCACCACCATCTGCAAGCCGATGGGCAGGCCCTTGGCCACGATCTGCCGCAGGAGCGCGCCATCGGGGATCAGGAAGCGCAGCTCCGCCCCGCGCAGCCGCAGCGGTAGATCGCGCAGATAGATATAGGCCAGCATCGCCACCAGCGAGACATAGTTCGCCAGCCCGAGGCTAATGGCCGAGCCGCCGATGCCCAGCTCGGGCAATGGCCCCAGCCCGAGGATCAGGCACGGGTTCAGCACCGCCGCCAGCACCACCGCCATGATCATGAAATAGAGCGGCGTGAGCGAGTCGCCCGACCCGCGCAGCACCATCATCAGCATGGTCTGCATCAGGATGCCGGGCATGGCGACAAAGGTCAGCTGCAGATAGCTGCGCGCCAGTTCCTCGATCTGCGGATCGGTGCCCAGAAGCGCCAACAGATGCGGTGCCGTCACATAGCCCGCGCCGGCCACCACCACCGCCAATGGCAGGAAACATCCAACCGCGGTGCCCACAATCCGCCGCGCCTCGCCCAAGGCTCCCCGCCCGATGGCCTGCCCGATCAGGATCGTCGCGGCCATGCCGAAACCGAACACAAAGCTGACCAGCAGGAACATGATCAGGTTGCCATTGGTCGTGGCCGCCAGCGCCGCCTCGCCGATTAGATTGCCGACCCAGGCCGAGTCGATCGAGCCGCCCGCCGATTGCAGCACCGACGAACCCAGCGTCGGCAGCGCGAAGAGCGCCAGTTGCCACGGGATCGACCCCGTTGTCAGCCGGTTCGGGGCATCTGGTCTGTGGCTCTGTGGCATGCGGGGCTCCGTCATATCGTCAGGCCGCTAGATAGCGCCCGGCACCTCCATGTCACCGGCTGCAACCCGAGAATTATTATAAGCCTCTTCACCATTCCGAGCGCCCATCGCGACCAGCACGATCTCGCCCTGCCAATATGGCCGCACGGCCTCCGCCGCGGCCCAAGCCCGCTGGCCCGAACGGCAGACCAGCACCAGACGTTCATGCCTCGCCTGCCGCGCCATCTCCGGTAGGTCCGCGGCCTGCAGGCGATGCGCTTGAGGATGCGCCAGCGGGCCTTCCTCGGGCCGCCGCAGATCGACAACCAGATCCGCATCGCTCAGTGCCTCGGGCGCAATGAAGCGCGGTGCGAAATCGGGTTCGGGTGCGTCGTGGAAGGCAAAGCCACCAAAGCGCCAATGGGTGGCGTCAAAGCTGGTGACCCGCCCCAGAGGGCTCTCGCCATGACCGGTCAGAACCGCCAGCGCCATCTGCGCCTGCAGGCTCCCGATAATCCCCACGACCGGCCCCAGCACCCCGTCCTCGGCGCAGCTGCCCATGCGCTGCGGCAGATCGGGGAACACCGCCCTGAGCGAAGGCGCCCCCGCACAAAAGCCCCCCACATAGCCTGCACTTTCGACCACAGAGGCCGAAATCAGCGGGATGCGCCGCGCAAGACACTGATCCGAGAGGATATAGCTGACCGCAAAACTATCGGCGCAATCAAGCACCAGATCGCAGCCTTCCACCGCCTGCGCCACATTGGCGGGGCTCAGCGCCTCAGCCTGCGGCGCGATCCGCACCTCCCCATTGAGCGCAGCCATATGGCGGGCAGCGGCCTCCACCTTGAGCGCACCCAGATCCCCCTCACGGAACAGCGTCTGGCGGTGCAGGTTCGACAGGCTCACCCGATCCGCATCCATCAGACGGATATGGCCCACGCCCGCCCCGACCAGATATTGCAGCACGGGGGCTGCCAATCCACCGGCCCCCACAGCCAGCACCCGCGCCTTTTGCAAACGGTCCGAGGCCGCACCCAGAATAGCGCTCTGGCGGGCATAGCGGGTCATGCGGTGGCCTCCAGCCATTGTCCGATCCGCGCCTCGGGGTCAGCGTTCAGCGTGATATCGGTCACCACCGACACGCAATCGGCCCCTGCCGCAAGGGCCAAGGGCGCGCGTTCCACCGACAACCCGCCAATCGCCACCAAGGGCACCCCTGCGCAGAGCCGCTTCCACTCGGTCAGCTTCTCCACGCCCTGCTGATGCCATTTCATCTTCTTCAGGATCGTCGGCCAGACAGGCCCCAGCGCGATATAATCGGGGATCACCGTCAGGGCACGATCCAGCTCGGCCTCGTCATGGGTAGAGACGCCCAGCTTCAGCCCCGCGCCACGGATCGCCATCAGATCGGCACTCTCCAGATCCTCCTGCCCCAGATGCAGCCAGTCACAACCCAGCTCGATCGCCAACTGCCAATGGTCATTCACCACCAGCTGCGCCCCATGCGCACGGCACAGATCGCGGCCCTCAGCCAGCATCTCGCGCAGGCGGTCCTGCGGCTGGTCCTTGATCCGCAGCTGGACGAATTTCACCCCCAAGGGCAGCGCGCGGCGCAGCCAGTCGGGATGGTCGAAGATCGGATAGAACCGCGGGATCATGCCAGCACCGCCATGCCGATCACCGGCGTCGAGGGCTGGGCCATATCGCGCGGCTCCATCGGGTCGGCCTCATAGGCCAGCCGCCCTGCCTCGAGCGCGCGGGCAAAGCCTTCGGCCATGGCTGCAGGGTCTCCGGCCTTGGCCACTGCCGTATTCAGAAGCACCGCATCAAAGCCCATCTCCATCGCCTGCGCGGCATGGCTGGGCAGCCCCAGCCCCGCATCGATCACCATCGGCACCTCGGGAAACTGCGCACGCAGGGTCCGCAGCCCGTAGGGATTGTTCACCCCGAGCCCCGTGCCGATAGGCGCCCCCCATGGCATCAGGACCTCGGCCCCCGCCTCCAGAAGCCGCCCCCCCAGGACACCATCCTCGGTGGTATAGGGAAACACCTTGAACCCGTCCTCCGCCAGAATGCGCGTGGCTTCCACGAGGCCGAAAGGATCGGGCTGGAGCGTATCGGGATGGCCGATCACCTCCAGCTTGATCCAGTCGGTGTCAAAGACCTCGCGCGCCATATGGGCGGTGGTCACCGCCTCCTTCACCGAATGGCAGCCAGCGGTGTTGGGCAGGACCGGCACCGCCAGCCCGCGGATCAGATCCCAGAAGCCCGCGCCCGTGCCACTGCCCGCGCTCTCGCGGCGCAGGGAGACGGTCGCCACCCCCGCCCCCGAGCGTTCGAAGGCCTGCGACAGATCCACGGGGCTGGGATATTGCGAGGTGCCCAGCATCAGCCGCGATGTGATTTCGGTGCCATAGAAAACAGGCATGTTACCCTCCCTGACGGGGTGCGAGAATTTCCAGACGGTCGCCCTCGCGCAGCGCGTGGCCCGCGCGGGCGGCAGAGGCCACAAAGACCTCGTTGACGGCTGTGGCGACTTTCGCCTCGCCATAGCCCAGAGCCATCAGGGCCTCGGCCAGAGTAGCTGCTTCCGCCTCGGTTGGCGTTCCGTTGACGATCAGGCGCATGCGGCCTCCTTGCACAGTTCGGATATGGTGCCTTCCATCAGGTAATCGGCCGCCGTCACCGCCAAAGCGGGCGACATCAGATAGCCATGACGGTAGAGCCCGTTGACATGGGTGCGCTCTCGCGCGGCCACCACGCGGGGGATGTTATCGGCAAATGCAGGGCGGGCATCGGCACCCAGTTCCAGCACCTCGGCCTCGGCAAAACCGGGATGCAGCGCGAAGGCCGCATTCAGCAGCTCCACGGTGGAGCGCAGGGTCGAGGGCCCACGGCTGTCGCCCTCGAGTTGAGAGGCGCCGAGCATGAAAACCCCGTCGCCGCGCGGCACGATATAGAGCGGATAACGCGGATGCAGCAGCCGTACCGGTCGGCTGAGCGTGATCTGCGGACAGCGCAGCACCACCATCTCGCCCCGCACGCCCCGCAGATCGGGCAGAAGATCCCGCGCCACCAGACCGCGACAATCCACGAGCCGCCCCAGATGCGGGGCCTCGGGCAGGATCTCGACCCCCTTCGCCGCCAGCCCGTCGCGCAGACCGCGCAATGCGATACGCGGATCGATATGGGCCTCGGTGTCAAAAAACAGCGCGCGGGCGTGGCGTTCCGCTAGATCGGGCTCCAGCGCGGCGATCTCCGCGCCTCCCAGCCAGCGGTGCCCGTCGGTGCGCCGCGCGAAACGGTCCAGCTCGCGCCGGTCGCGCGCAAGCGTCACCACCAGCGTCCCGCGACGGATCACCGGCACGCCCGCCCGCGCCCACCAATCCGCCGCCGCCAGACCATGGCGCACGATCACCTCCTCGCTGATCTCGCTCTCGCAATACGGCGCCAGCATGCCGCCCGCCCACCAGCTGCAGCCATGCGGACCAGCCGCGCCATTGGGGTCGATGACCTGCACCCGCGCACCACGCGCGACCAGCTCATGCGCGGTGGCAAGCCCCGCAACCCCCGCGCCAAGAATGGTGAAATCAACGCTCATACCAGTGCCTCCTCGGACCAGATCCCGTGGAAATGATGCACCGGCCCATGGCCCTGCCCGATCTGCAGGCTGTCGGCCGCACGGATCGCGCCCTGCAGCCAGTCATGGGCGCGCGCCACCGCCTCAGGCAGCGGCCTCCCCGAGGCCAGCCCCGCCGCCACCGCAGAGGCCAGCGAACAGCCCGTGCCATGGGTATTGCGGGTGGCGATGCGCGGCGCGGTGAAACGATAGGCCGCATCCGCCAGCAGCAGGTCGGTACAGACCTCGCCCGCCGCATGACCACCCTTCAGGAGAACGGCCCCGGGCCCCAGCGCCTGAAGCGCGCGGGCCTGTGCCTCATCGGCCTCCTGCGCTTCGGGCAGGCCCAAGAGACAAGCGGCTTCGGGCAGGTTGGGGGTCAGGAGCGTCGCCCTTGGCAGGAGCTGGGTGGTCAGCGCGGCCACCGCCTCCTCTGCCAGAAGCGCATCACCGGATTTGGCGATCATCACCGGATCAAGCACCACAGGGCCTGCAAAGCCCGCAAGTTCCTCGGCCACCACCCGCACCAGATCCGCCGAGCCGAGCATGCCGATTTTCACCGCATCCGCGCCGATATCCTCCAGACAGGCACGGATCTGGGCGCGCAGCATCTCGGGCGTCATCAGCGCCACGGCGCTCACACCGCGCGTGTTCTGCGCGGTGACAGCCGTGACCGCAGTCATCGCATAGACCCCGAGCGCCGAAGCCGCCTTCATATCGGCTTGAAGCCCCGCACCGCCGCCCGAATCGGAGCCTGCAATAATCAGAAGTCTTGCGACCATATCCCCTCCTCCAAAGCCACCGGCACAAGGGCGCGGGCGGAGAAAGGGGGCGCAGAGAGACTGCACCCATCGCTTCGGTTCCGTTTCCTACGCCGGTATGAGCCGGATCAGGTTCGATGAGTTAGCTATCGCCTCTCAGCCCTTGCGGGCACCCCAACGGATTGGTGTCAGGCTAGACCTCTGGCCGGTCCAGCACAAGGGGGATCGATGCGCCCCTTCGGTTAGCCCGTTCAGTCAGCCTGCCGCAGGATACGCGCGGGGCGCACCCGCAGCGGGCGGATCACAAAGAACAGATCCGACAGGAGCGCCGCCAGCATACCCGTGAACAGGACTGCCAGCGCAGGCCCCCAAGCGATTGCATAGCCCAGATCCATAACGCGTGTGAGCACCGCCCATCCGGCCAAGGCCCCTGCCCCCACGGCCACCAGCCCCGCGACGCCGCCAAGGATGAGCGCGCGCAAAAGGAACGCCGTCAGGATACGGGTCCGGCTGGCGCCCAGTGTCTTCAGCAATGCGGCTTCCCATGCGCGGCGCGCCTCGCCCGAGGCCGAGGCCCCGATCAGCACGATCACCCCCGTCACCAGCGTCACACTTGCCGCCAGAGAGGTGGCCCGCGCAATCGCCTGCAGCGCCTCGGTCAGGCGCCCGATCGCCTCGCGCACGGGCACAGCAGTGACATTGGGGAAGGCCTGCGCAAGCGTGCGCAGGATCTCGGGCTCGGCTGTCTCGGGGGCATAGAGTGTGGCCAGATGGGTATGCGGTGCGCCTGCCAGCGCCGAAGGGTTGAAGGTGATCACGAACCCGATCCCCGCCGTCGAGAAATCGACATTGCGGAAGGAGGTGATCGGCGCGGTGATATCGCGGCCAAGGATATTCACCGTGAGCGTATCTCCCAGCTTCAGCCCGATCTCCTTCGCCTCCTCGGCGGCAAAGCTGATCTGCGGAGCGCCGGTGTAATCTTCGGGCCAGAACTGTCCTTCGGTGATCGCCTCGCGCGGGGTCGCGGCATAGGTCACGCCACGGTCACCGCGCAGAACCCAGTGATCGGGGCGTCCTTCACGCGCGGGCTTGCCGTTGATCTGCGTGATCACACCGCGCAGCATGGGTGTGGTCTCGACCCGCTCGACCTGCGGATCGGTCTGCATCTGCGCCTTGAAGGGCGCGAGCTGGTCGGGCTGGATGTCCAGCAGGAAGAAAGCCGGTGCCTGTTTCGGCAGATCGGTGGCGATCGCGTTGCGCAGCCCCGCATCCACCTGCCCGATGGCCGACAGCACTGACAACCCCAGCCCCAGCGACAGCACCACCGGCAGCGCCTCCGAGCCCGGCCCCGAAATCCCCGCCAGCGCCACGCGCAGCGCCGGCGCGCCGCGCAACACGCGCTGCACCCGCGCCGCTAAGCGTTTGGTCAGCCAGCCCATCAGCGCCAGCAGGCCCAGCGCCCCAGCCACACCACCCAAAGCGCCAAGCGCCAGCCAAGGCAGACCAGAGAGCGCCATCGACGCCCCCACCAGAACCGCCAGCAGCACGGCGATCAGCGCCAGCATCCCCAAGGGTGGCAGCCCCCGCGAACGCGAGCGATAGAGGCGCGCCACCCGCGTCTGCGACAGGCGCGAGAGCGGCCAGAGCGAGAAGATCGCGGTGACAAGTGCGCCATACATCGCGGCCTCGGCCATCGGGCCAAGCGCCAGCCGCAGATCTACGGGGATCGGCATGACCCGCCCGATCAGCCCGCCAAAGCCCAGCACCAGAAGGCTCGCCAGCGCAAGCCCCGCCACGATGCCAAGCACCGTCAACCCGATCAGCTGCCAGTAGAACACCCAACGGATCGTGCGCCCCGTAGCCCCGATGGCGCGCAGGGTGGCCACCGTCGCGGCCTTGCGTTCGAGCCAGCTCGAGACCGAGGACGAGATCCCGACCCCGCCCACGGTCAGCCCCGCAAGCCCGACAAGCACAAGGAAACTCCCCAACCGCGTCGCAAAACGGTCCGCCCCCGGAGAGGCGCGTCTGCGATCGCTCCAGCTCATACCCGCATCCTTGAACCGGATGCGGGCCTCGGCCTTCAGCGCATCGAGATCGGTGCCTTGGGGCAGCGCCACGCGGTATTCGCTCTCGAAAAGTGCCCCCGCATCCAAGAGCCGCGAGCCCTCCAGCGCCTTCGTGGCCACGATCACCGGCGGGCCGAGCGTGATCCCCGCCCCTGTCTCGTCGGGCGCACGGGCAAGCCGCGCCAGCATGCGCAACGCCACCCCGCCGATCTCGACCCGATCGCCCGGTTTCAAGCCCATCCGGTCCGCCAGAACGGGATCGATCAGGGCGCCATAGATCCCGTCCTGCGGGGTCTGGAGCTGATCCAGCGGCAGATCGGGCGCGGTTTCGACGGTCCCGTAAAGCGGATAGGCGCTATCGACCCCCTTCACCTGAATGAGCGCGGTCTGCAGGGCATCCCCCTCGCCGTGACGCAGCATGGAGCGGAAATCGATCACCTCGGAGACGCGGCTGGCGCGCTCCTCGATCCATTGGCGCTCAAGGGGCGTGGCGCGGCGATAGGTGAATTCCAGCTGCGCATCGCCCCCCAGAAGGGCCGTCCCCTGATCATGGAGCGCGGACTGGATCGCATGGCGCACCAGCCCCACCGAGGCAATCGCCGCCACTCCCAGCATCAGACACAGGAAAAACACGCGGAAGCCGCGCAAGCCGCTGCGCAGCTCGCGCCGCGCGATGGTCCATGACACGCTCATGCGCGGCTATCCGAGACAACGGTCCCGTCGCGCAGACCCACCACGCGGTCACAGCGCGCGGCCAGATCGGCAGCATGGGTGACCAGAATGAGCGTGGCACCATAATGGTCGCGCAGCCCGAACAGCAGGTCCATGATTTGCGCCCCCGTCTTGGCATCGAGATTGCCGGTGGGCTCGTCGGCCAAGAGGATCTCGGGGCGCGGGGCGAGCGCACGGGCCAAGGCCACACGCTGCTGCTCGCCGCCCGATAGCTCTGTCGGATGATGGTGCATCCGGTGGGAAAGCCCGACGGCGTCCAGCTCGGCCTTGGCGCGGGCAAAGGCATCGCGCGTCCCCGCGATCTCCAGAGGAAGCGCCACGTTTTCCAGTGCGGTCATCGTGGGAAGCAGGTGGAAATTCTGGAACACCACCCCCATGTGATTGCGACGGAAGCGTGCCAGAGCGTCTTCCTTCATCGCGCCCAGATCCTGACCGAGCGCCAAGACAGACCCCGATGTGGCGCGTTCGAGCCCGCCCATCACCATCAGAAGCGAGGATTTCCCCGACCCCGAAGGTCCCGTCATTCCAAGGCTTTGCCCGCGCTGGACGTCCAGTGAAATTCCGTTCAGGATCGAGACAGGCCCCGCATTGCCCTCCAGTTCCAGCTCCACACCCTTCATGGAAAGCACACTATCCGCCATGTCCATCCTGTCCCGCATCCGTTCTTTGCTGCCCCGTAAACCTCAAGATAGGCAGCCCGCGACATATCACAACCGCGCCAGCCAGCGAATTACCGCCCTCGGCCTCGGGCTTGCCTTGCTCGCTCTGCCCGCGCAGGGTCAGGCGGCCGAGAAAACGCTGCTGGCTTTCGGCGATAGCCTGACCCAAGGCTATGGCCTGCCCGATGGCGAAGGGCTGGTGCCGCAGCTTCAGGCATGGCTGAATGCGCATGGCGAGGATGTGACGATTATCAATGGCGGGGTTTCGGGCGATACAACGGCGGGCGGGCGCGCCCGTATCGACTGGTCGCTGACGCCCGAGGTGGATGCGGTGATGGTGGCGCTTGGCGGCAATGACATCCTGCGCGGGCTCGCGCCCGATCAGGCGAAGGCCAATCTGGACGCGATCCTGAAAGCAGTGACCGACAAGGATCTGCCGGTGCTGCTGGCGGGCGTGCCGGTGCCCGGCAATTACGGCGCGGCCTACCAGACGGCTTTCACCGCGATCTATCCCGATCTGGCGGCGAAATATGACGCGGTGCTGGTGCCCGACCTTCTGGCCCCGCTGGCCGAGGCGCAGCATGATGATGCCAAACGCGCGCAATATCTGCAGGGCGATGGCATCCACCCTTCGGCGGCGGGCGTGACGCTGGTGGTCGAGGCGCTGGGGCCGCAGGTGCTTGATCTGCTCGATCAGGTGGAGTGACGCCCCTGATAGCCGCCCGTGCGGCGGTCCATCACAAAAAGCGCCGTGGCGGCCAGGATCGCCAGGGCGGATCCGAGCATTGCGACAAACCCGTAGCCCGCCACAGCTGCGCCGATGGCAAAGACCGCCGCCCCCGAGACATCGCCGATGAGCTTTTGCAACGCCAGCAATGACGCCCCCGCCCCCGGACGCGAGGACAGGAGATCCTGCAGATAGGCCATCGGCTGGGTCAGGATGAACGCGCCTCCCAAGGCTCCGAAAACCGGCAGCACCCAGAGAAGCGGGCTCGACGCCAGCACCGGAATGAAGGCCAGATGCACGCAGTAGAGCACGGTGCCCACAAGGATCAGCGTGATCCGCGGCACCCGCATCGAGATCGCGGGCACCATCAGCATCAAGGGCACCTCGAGCCCCGCCGTGATCGCGGCATAGAGCGAGACATCGCCCGCGCCCCGTCCGGGCACCTGCGCGAAGACAAGCCCGATCAGCACCAGATAGAGCACCACGCCGCCATTGATCGCCCCCAGCGCCACGACGCGCACGAGGATGCGCCAATCGCCCATCTCCTGAAGCGACTGGCGGAAGGTCAGGCCGGATTTCGGATCAGGCCAGCGGGTTGCCCCGTCGCGCGGCCAGAAAAAGAAGGTCAGCACCAGAACGGCCAGCGCCAGACAGAGACAGACCGGATAGATGGTCATCAGATCGACGCCCGCGCCGAAGGCCAGCGACCAGATCGGCAGCACGCCCAGCCATGGCAGCGCGAAGAGCGCGCGCAGACTCGACTGGATCGCCTCGCGCTCGCGTTTGGGGTGGACCGAGGCTGCCAGCCGCCCCAGCGCGAACATCTGCCCGAAAAGCGTGGAGGAAAGCGGCACGAAGATCGCATGCGCCAGAACAAAGGTCACCGGGCCCGGATGCAGGGTCATCAGCCCCGAGCCCAGCGTCAGGAACACGCCAGAGACCAGTGCGATGGCGCGCCGGTTGGCCCGCTGGTCGGCGATAATCCCGAAGCCCACCGAGGTTGTCACCGCAATGACCGACGCCACCACGAGAATGCGCGAGTAGGCCCCGTCATCCAGCCCGAAGACCGTTACCGCGATGGTCGAGGCCTGCGGCAAAAGCGAGGCCACATGCGCACCGAACAGCACCATAAGGGCGGCGGTGAGCAGAAGCGCGGGATCTTTGACCAGCGGTTTATAGGCAGCAAGGACGGACATGGGATTCCTTTCGCATGTCCCCCCAATGCCCGTTCCTGAGCATGGCTGCAATCCCCTTGGCCGCAGGGCGGGCATTGCCGCCCTGCACAGATCAGGCTTCGGGCACCGTCTTGCCGGGATTGAGGATACCGAGCGGATCGAGGGCGGCCTTGATCGCGCGCATCGTGCGCAGCGCCACAGGATCCTTGTATTTCGCCATCGACCCCAGCTTCGACAGACCCACCCCATGCTCGGCCGAGAAACTGCCGCCCATGATCACCGCCTCGCGCGAGATCGCATCGCGGATCGGCGCGACGAAAGCTTTCTCCGAGGGATAGACGGTGTAATGCAGGTTGCCATCGCCCAGATGCCCGATCGCCATCATCCGCGCCTGCGGATCGAGGCGCGACACCTCGGCATTCATACGGTTCAACCATGGCTCGATCAGATCGAGGGGAAGCGACACATCGGTATCGACCAGCGGGTCCTCGTTGAGCGACACCTCGGCCGCCGATTCGCGCATCGTCCACAGGTAGCCGCGCTGCGCCTCCGAGGAGGCCACGACCGCATCGAGGATATCGCCCGCCTCGAGCGGCGCCTCAAGCAGATCCTCGAGCCGCGATTGCGGATTGTCGCCGGGCACGGTGGTCGCGATCTCCAGCAGGATATTCACCGGCGCGGGCGTGATCGGACAGGTCCAGTCGGGCTTGTATCTCGCCATCCGGTCGAAGAACAGATCGGGCAGATATTCATAGGCCTCGATCGCACCGCCCGTCCCCGTCTGGAGACGGTTCAGCAGGCTTAGCGCCTGCGGGAAACCGGGCAGCGCCAGAAGCGCCGTGGCACGGGCGGCGGGCTCGGGCACCAGATGCAGCACGGCCGCCGTGATCACGCCCAGCGTGCCTTCGGCTCCGATCATCAGATCGCGCAGGTCATAGCCCGTATTGTCCTTATGCAGCGCGGTCATAAGGTTCATCACCGCGCCATCGGCCATCACGACCTCGAGCCCCAGACAGAGCGCGCGGGCATTGCCATAGCGCACCACATTCGAGCCACCCGCATTGGTCGACAGGAACCCGCCGACCATGGCCGAGCCCTTCGCCCCGAAGCTCAGCGGGAACATCAGCCCCTCGCGGGCCACATTCTCGTGGATGGTCTGCAAGATCACCCCCGCCTCGACCGAGATGGTGCGGGCGGCAGGGTTGAAATCGCGGATCCGGTTCATGCGGGCCAGCGAAATCATCAGGCGGCCCTGCGCCTCATGCCCGCCATTGAGCCCCGTGCCACCCGACACGGGCACCACCGGCGTGCGGCTCTCGGAGGCCAGCCGCAGGATACCCGATACCTCTTCGGTGGTTGCGGGGCGCAACACGGCCAGCGGCGCCCAGTGGTAATGGCCGGTAAATTCGTCGCCATAGCCCGCCATATCGGCGCCGGTCAGCACATGATCGGCCCCCAGAAGATCGCGCAGACGGTCAAGCAGCATACCGGTTTCCATCAAGAAAGCGGGGGCCTTGCGCGCCCCCGTTACCATCTTACTATCCATTAGACGCGTCCCGTTGATGGAGGCAGCATCTTACGCGTCCTTCCAGTCGAAAAATCCTGCAGGTGCCTGATCGAGAAGCTTGCGTGCGATATCGACCCCCAGTTCTTGGGCATCCGACAGGCTGGCACGGCCCTCGGCGCGCAGGCATTCGGACCCGTCGGGACGCAGGATCTCGCCACGCATCCAGATCTCGGACCCCTCGATCAGCGCAAGACCCGCAATCGGCGTCTCGCAGGAGCCATCAAGAGTGGCGAGGAAGGCGCGCTCGGCATTCAGGCGCTGCTCGGTAGGAATATCGTGGATGGGCGACAGGAGCATGGCCGCACGCTCGTCACCCGTCCGGCGTTCGATCCCGATGGCCCCTTGGGCCACGGCGGGCAGCATCTCTTCGGGGTCGATGGCACCCGAGGCCAGCTCGGTCATGCCCAGACGGTTGAGGCCCGCCATCGCGAGGAAGGTGGCCTCTGCCACCCCATCGGCGAGCTTCTGGCGGCGCGTCTGCACATTGCCGCGGAACTCGACGAGCTTTAGATCGGGACGGCGATAAAGGAGCTGCGCACGGCGGCGCAGGCTCGACGTGCCCACGACAGCGCCCTCGGGCAGATCCCCGATACCGGCGGCCTTCAGAGACACGAAGGCATCGCGCACATCCTCGCGCGGCAGATAGGTGTCGAGGATCAGCCCTTCGGGCTGGACCGTCGGCATGTCCTTCATCGAGTGGATCGCGATATCGATCCGCCCCTCCAGCATCGCCTCCTCGATCTCCTTCGTGAAGAGGCCCTTGTTGCCGATCTCCTTGAGCGGCTTGTCGGAGGCGATCATCGCGCGGTCATCGCCGGTCGTCTTGATCACCACCACCTCGAAGGCGGCTTCGGGGAGGTCATGCGCCGCCATCAGGCGGGCACGGGTTTCATAGGCCTGAGCCAGTGCCAGCGGGCTGCCGCGGGTGCCAAGCTTCAAGGGCTGATCGGGAGAGGGCATCTGTGTCATGGCCATAGCCTTAGCCCCGCGCGTGCGCCCTTGCAAGAAGGCCCATGACAAAAGCCACTCGGGCTTTGTGCACAGCGCATAGCTTGACACGAACCCCCACAGCTTGTTCTAGAGAGCGCAACCAAGGAGTGACGAGATGGCCGACAAAACGATCCTGCGCGCCCTACGCGGCGAGCGCCTGCCCACCCCCCCGATCTGGATGATGCGGCAGGCAGGGCGTTACCTGCCGGAATACCGCGCCACCCGCGCCAAGGCGGGCGATTTCCTGTCGCTGTGCTACAACCCCGAACTGGCCGCCGAGGTTACGCTCCAGCCGATCCGCCGTTACGGGTTCGATGCGGCGATCCTGTTTGCCGATATTCTTCTTTTGCCGCAGGCGCTTGGCGCGGATCTGTGGTTTGTCACCGGCGAAGGCCCGCGGCTCTCGACGATTACCGGCCCCGAGGGGCTGCGCGGGCTGAAGACCCGTGACGATATCCACGAGGTGCTGAACCCCGTTTACGAGACGGTGAAAATCCTGTCGCAGGAACTGCCCAAGGAAACCACGCTGATCGGCTTTGCCGGTGCGCCATGGACGGTGGCCACCTATATGGTCGCCGGTCGCGGCACGCCCGATCAGGGCCCCGCGCATAAGCTGAAAGACGAGGACCGCGCCACATTTGCCGCCCTGATCGACCTGCTGACCGATGCGACCATCGAATATCTGTCCAAGCAGGTCGAGGCCGGTGCCGAGGTTGTGAAGCTCTTCGACAGCTGGGCAGGCTCGCTCAAGGGCGCGGATTTCGAGGAATTCGCCGTCAAGCCCGCCGCCCGCATCACCAAAGAGATGAAGGCCCGCTTCCCCGGCCTGCCGGTCATCGCCTTCCCGCGCGAAGCGGGCGAGGGCTATATCGGATTCCACCAGAAAACCGGTGCCGATTGCGTGGCCATCGACAATTCGGTCAGCCCCGAATGGGCGGCAGAGCATGTGCAGGTCTCGGGCTGCGTGCAGGGCAATCTGGCTTCGAGCCATATGGTCACCGGCGGTCAGGCATTGGTCGAGGAGACCCGCCATGTGGTCGAGGCTTTCCGCAACGGCCCGCATATCTTCAATCTGGGCCATGGCATCACCCCCGATGCCGATCCCGAGAATGTAGCCCTGATGATCGAGACCGTGCGCAGCATGTAAGAAACGCTCTTTAACGCGGGGGGAACCTTTTGGGCGTTCATGCGTCTAGCTTTCAATGTATTTGAAAGGATGATTGCGATGAAACTCGTGAAAATGACCCCTGCGATTGCCGTTCTCGCCCTGCTCGCCGCCTGCGGCCATAACGCGACCGAGCGCGCGGCGACCGGCGGTCTGGGCGGCGCATTGGTGGCAGGCCCTGCAGGCGCCGTGGTCGGCGGCACCGTGGGTGCAGCCACCGCGAACTGAAGCCACCACGCTCAGGACATGGAAAAACCCGCAACCGGAAGGCTGCGGGTTTTTCTTTTACAGGACGCCAAGGCTCAGCGGCGGCGGTCGCGGCGCGAGCTCATCGGCTGGAAGGCCACACCCACATGCGCCTCGCAATAGGGTTTGCCCGATTGGGTCGGCAGGCCGCAGAACCAGAAATCATCGGTCGCCGGATCGCCGATCGGCCATTTGCAGGTGCGCTCGGTCAGCTCCATCAGGGTGAGCTTCTTGGCATGTTTCTCGATCTCGCCTACGCGGGCCAGCGCCTCGGGACTGATCTCGTTGGCCGAGGGCTGCGGCGGGAGCGGCTGGCCTGCGGGAATGATCTGGCGGCGCATCGGTGCGGCCACGACCTCGTCAGCTGCCTCATCCGTGACGGGCTCCGCCTCTGGCTTGGGCGCGGGCTCGGGCGCGGGACGCGCGCCAGCCGCCGGAGCGGCGGGCTTGGGCGCGGGGCGTGCCGGTGCGGCAGCGGCGGGTTTCGGCTCGGGTTTCGGCTCCGGCGCGGGTTTCGCGGCAGGCGCTGCGGCGGCAGGGGCCGCGGCCTCGCTGGCGGCCGTGCGGTTCGAAAGGCCGAGACGGTGAACTTTGCCGATCACGGCGTTACGGGTCACCCCACCCAGTTCCTTTGCGATCTGGCTGGCAGACTGGCCCTCGGACCACATCTTTTTCAGAGTTTCGACGCGTTCATCGGTCCAGGACATGGGTTTCCTTTCGCTGTTCCGGTCCGGACGGGCCCAAGGTCACCCAAGGGTTTTCCGGCTCCGGAAGTTCAAGAGCCATGGATTTACCCCGCCATAGCCCCTTTTTCAAGATGCCAGAGCACGAGAAGCTGTGTTCTTGTGCAGATGCCGGACGCAGTGTGCCTTAGTTGCCCGAATGCCCTTTGGCCACTAGGTAGTGCACCGACGCAAAATGCCCGCCTGCGGGCGCGCGGCAGACGCAGGCAGGCCTATTGGATGAAGGACGACGACACAGATGAGCGCACAGGCAAAGAGCGAGATGGGCGTCAGACGCTTCGGGCGCGTGAACTGGCTGGGGCTCTACAGCCTTGCCCATCGCGAGAACCGCCGCTTCATGTCGGTCTGGCAGCAGACTGTTCTGGCTCCGCTGATCACGGCAGGGCTGTTTCTGGTGGTGTTCGCGCTGGCCTTCGGCAAGGGGCGCGCCGATGTGATGGGGGTGCCCTTCCTCGCCTTCCTCGCGCCGGGTATCCTTATGATGACGGTAATCCAGAACGCCTTCGCCAATACCTCCTCCTCGCTTGTGGTGGCCAAGATTCAGGGCAACATCGTGGATACGCTGATGCCGCCGCTGGCCCCGTGGGAGCTTCTGGTGGGCTTTCTGGCGGGTGCAATCGGCCGGTCGCTGCTTGTCGCGGCGGTGATCAGCGCGGGACTGTTTGTCTCTATCGGTCAGGGGATCGCGCATCCGCTCTGGGCACTTTTATTTGTGGTGCTGGGTGCCATGCTGATGGGGGGCCTGGGCCTTCTGGCCGCGACCATCGCCAATAAGTTCGACCAAATGGCGGCCTTCACCAATTTCGTCATCACGCCGCTCTCCTTCCTGTCGGGCACCTTCTATTCGGTCGAGGCCCTGCCCCCGTTCTTTCAGGCGCTCTCGCACTGGAACCCCGTCTTTTTCCTGATCGACGGCGCGCGCTACGGCTTCATCGGGGCATCGGATGCCTCGCCTTTGCAGGGCGTGGGGGTCATCGCGCTCTGGCTCTGCATCGTGCTGGGACTGGCATGGTACTGGTTCCGCGTGGGGTTCCGGCTGAAATCCTGAGCCGGATGACGAATCCAGATTTACAACGATGCGATCCGCGGCTAATTGGCGGGGCATGATCACAGGTTTTGACCATATCTCGCCTATCCGACGTCGCTGATTAGCGCCGATCCGCCCCGTGGCGGGTGATCTGACGTGGCCAATTGCCACACCCCTTCCTAAAACAGCTTTCAATCGGCCCCAGCCTTGACACCCCTCGGGGTTCGTCGCACCAAATGGGCCTTCCCTTATGGAGTTTGCACCATGATACCGTCCGTCCTGCCCACCTATAACCGCGCACCGCTGGCCTTCACCCGCGGATCGGGAAGCTGGCTCGAGACGGAGGATGGCAGCCGATATCTGGATATGGGCGCCGGTATCGCGGTAAATGTGCTGGGCCATGCCGCGCCGGAACTGGTCGAGGCGCTGACCGATCAGGCGCAGAAACTGTGGCATGTGTCGAACCTCTACCAGATCCCGCTGCAGCAGAAGCTGGCGGATATGCTGGTCGAGAATTCCTTTGCCGATACGGTCTTCTTTACCAACTCGGGCACCGAGGCAGCCGAGCTGGCCATCAAGATGGCGCGCAAATACTGGTATTCCAAAGGCGTGGACCGGACCGAGATCATCACCTTTGACGGCGCCTTCCATGGCCGCTCGACCGGTGCGATCTCGGCTGTGCCCCATGCCGAGAAGATGGTGAAGGGCTTTGGCCCCCTGCTGCCCGGGTTCACGCAGATCGCCTGGGGCGATCTGGATCTCATCAAATCGACCATCACCGACAAGACCGCCGCGATCTGGATCGAGCCCGTGCAGGGCGAGGGCGGCATCCGCCCGCTGCCCGAGGCGGATATGAAGGCATTGCGCGCGCTGTGTGACGAGACCGGCATCCTGTTGATCTTCGATGAGGTTCAATGTGGCGTGGCGCGGACCGGCAAGCTCTTTGCGCATGAATGGTCGGGAGTGACCCCCGATATCATGATGATGGCCAAGGGCATCGGCGGTGGTTTCCCGCTGGGCGGTGTGCTGGCCACCGAGGAGGCCGCCTCCGGCATGGTCGCGGGCACCCATGGCTCCACCTATGGCGGCAACCCGCTGGGCTGCGCGATCGGCGCCAAAGTCATCGAGATCGTCACTGATCCGGCCTTCCTCGATGCGGTCAACGCCAAGGCGGGCTTCATGCGCCAGAAGCTCGAAGGGCTCGTGGCCACCCATCCCGATATCTTCGAGGAGGTGCGCGGCATGGGCCTGATGCTGGGCCTGAAATGCAAGGTGCCCTGCGGCGATGTGGTGCAGGCGGCCTACGCCCAGCATCTGCTGAGCGTGCCCGCAGGCGATAATGTGCTGCGCCTGCTGCCCGCACTGAATATCTCGGAAGAGGATCTGAGCGAGGCAGTGAACCGTCTGGACCGCGCCGCCCAGAGCCTCGAGGCCAAAAGCAACTGACCCGAAAGACCCCGAGCCTTTCGGGAGACAGGAAGCAAGACCGATGAACCATTTCCTTGATATCCATAAAACCTCGCAGGCCGATCTCCGGGCCATGATCGATCAGGCGCGCGCCATGAAGGATGCCCGCCGCGGCCAGCCCAAGGGTATGGCCGATGCGGAAAAGCCGCTGAATGGCCATATGGTCGCGCTGATCTTCGAGAAACCCTCGACGCGGACCCGCGTGAGCTTCGATGTAGGGGTGCGCCAGATGGGCGGGCAGACGCTCGTGCTGTCGGGCTCGGACATGCAGCTTGGCCATGGCGAGACGATCGCCGATACCGCCCGTGTGCTGTCGCGCTATGTGGACCTGATCATGATCCGCACCTTCGAGGAAGAGACCCTTCTGGAGATGGCAGAATATGCCACCGTGCCGGTGATCAACGGCCTGACCAACCGCACCCATCCCTGCCAGATCATGGCCGATATCATGACCTTCGAGGAGCATCGCGGGCCGATCAAGGGCAAGAAGGTGGTCTGGTCGGGCGACGGCAACAATGTCTGCGCCTCCTTCATGCATGCGGCAGGCCAGTTCGGCTTCGATTTCACCTTTACCGGCCCGCAAACGCTCGACCCCGAGCGCGAGTGGGTCGATTTCGCGCGCAATATGGGCGTGAAATGCGAGATCGAGCGCGATCCGGTGAAGGCCGTCGAAGGGGCCGATCTGATCGTGACCGATACATGGGTCTCCATGCATGACCCCGAATCGGCCAAGGAGCGCCGCCATAACCAGCTGCGCCCCTATCAGGTCAACGCGGAGCTGATGAAACACGCCAATCCCGATGCACTCTTCATGCATTGCCTGCCCGCGCATCGCAATGACGAGGCCACCAGCGAGATCATGGACGGGCCGCATTCGGTGATCTTCGACGAGGCCGAGAACCGCCTGCATGCGCAAAAGGCCGTCATGCGCTACTGCTTGGGCAAGTAAACTGGCCCCCGAATAAACCGGCCTTCGGGCAAAAGACTTGCAGCATGCCCCCTCAAGGGAGTATCTGCAGCACAACAAAGGGCGGGCCTTGGCTCGCCCTTCGCATTAGCCACCATGACACGGGAAGCGACATGAGCCAGAACCCTCCGAACCTGCGGCCCGACCTTGCGCCCCGTATCCGCGTGGACGAGCCCGCACGCCCCGGCCAGCCGAAGATCGGCATGGTCAGCCTCGGCTGCCCCAAGGCGCTGGTGGATAGCGAGCGGATCTTGACCCGCCTGCGCGCCGAAGGCTATGCCATCAGCCCCGACTATACGGGCGCCGAAGCGGTCATCGTGAATACCTGCGGCTTTCTGGACAGCGCCAAGGCGGAAAGCCTTGAGGCCATTGGCGAGGCGCTGAAGGAAAACGGCAAGGTGATTGTCACCGGCTGTCTGGGCGCCGAGCCCGACTATATTACCGGCGTGCATCCCAAGGTGCTGGCCGTGACCGGCCCGCAGCAATTCGAGCAGGTGCTCGATGCCGTGCATGGCGCGGTCCCGCCCTCGCCCGACCCGTTCATCGACCTGATGCCCGCCCAGGGCGTGAAACTCACCCCGCGCCATTACAGCTATCTGAAAATCTCGGAAGGCTGTAACCACAAGTGCAAATTCTGCATCATCCCCGATATGCGCGGGCGTCTGGCCTCGCGTCCGGCGCATGCGATCCTGCGCGAAACCGAGAAACTTCTGGAGGCAGGTGTGCGCGAGATCCTGATGATCTCTCAGGATACCTCGGCCTATGGGCTCGACCGCAAGCATGACCTGAGCCCCTGGAAAGGCGGCGAGGTCCGCGCCCATATCACCGATCTGACCCGCGAGATGGGCAAGATGGTGAAGGACGCCGATGCGTGGCTGCGTCTGCATTATGTCTACCCCTATCCGCATGTGCGTGACCTGATCCCGCTGATGGCGGAGGGACTGGCCCTGCCCTATCTGGATATCCCCTTCCAGCATGCGCATCCCGATGTGCTCAAACGCATGGCGCGGCCCGCGGCCTCGGCCAAGACGCTGGACGAAATCGCCGCATGGCGGGCGGATTGCCCCGAGATCGTGCTGCGTTCGACCTTTATCGTGGGCTATCCCGGCGAGACGGAAGAAGAGTTCCAGTATCTCCTCGATTGGATGGACGAAGCGCAGCTCGACCGCGTTGGCTGTTTCCAGTATGAAAACGTCGATGGGGCGCGCTCCAACGACCTGCCCGACCATGTGGACCCCGAGGTCAAACAAGACCGCTGGAACCGCTTCATGGAGAAGGCACAGGAGATTTCTGAAGCCAAGCTGCAAGCCAAGGTCGGTACGCGGCAACAGGTGATCGTGGACGAGATCGACGAGGAAGGCGCCACCTGCCGCACCCGCGCCGATGCGCCCGAAATTGACGGCAACCTGTTTATCGACGAGGGGTTCGAGGCCCTGAGCGTGGGCGATATGGTCACCGTCGAGGTGGACGAGGCCTCCGATTACGACCTCTGGGGGCGGCTCGTCTGAGCCCCCTCAAAGCTGCCCTTCGGTGTCGATATGCACGGTCTCGCCGCAATGTTTGCAGTGGACGGCATCGGCATCATGCAGCTTCAGCCCGCAGGTCGGGCATTCATACCGCACCTTGACGGGCCGGAACAGCACCTGCGCGAGCCGCAAGAACAGCGTGACGCCGAAAATCATGATCGCAACCGAGATCATTCGCCCCCACTCGCCTTTGGGGGTGATATCGCCAAAACCGGTCGTGGTCAGCGTCGTCACGGTGAAATAGAGCGCATCGGCATAGTTGTTGATCTGGTCGTTGACCTTTTCCTGCGTGACATAGATGAGCCCCGTCATCACAAACAGGAACACCGCAAGGTTGATCGCGGCCAGCAGCACATCCTGATGTTTGCGGAAAAACGGCCAGTCCTGCCTGAGCCGCGAGAGCGTCTGGTAGGCGTGGAGCAGGCGTAGCGTGCGCAAGACCCGCAGGAAGCCCAACCCCTCCCCCGCCAGCGGCACGAGAAAGGACACCATCGCCACCAGATCGGCCAGTGTCGCGGTCTGGGTCCAGAACCTCCATTTTCGCGGAGCAATGGCGAAACGGGCCACAAAATCGGCGACGATCACCACACCGATCCCGATATCCAGAAGGGTGACAATCATCGTGCGCTCGATGAAGGAGGTCGCGATCACAAAGACCACCGTGGCGATATCGAAGGCAAGCAGAGTATAGCGGAAGCGATGGGCGCGGTCGCTATCGCCGTCATAGAGAGTGCGGAGGGTATCGAGCATCAGACAGGCCTATTGGTTGTGGCCCCAGTCATAGGGGATTTCCACAGCGGCTTTAAGGTTTAATCTGATCTAGCGGCCCTGTGCCGAAAGGCACGGATTTCAGGAATTCTGGTCGGTCGCGGCAGGTTGGGCATCCTGCGCCTCTTCGGCAAAATCGAGCGTCTTGAGGTCACGGGTAACGAATTCCATCCCGCCTGCCTTAAGGATCGCAGCGATCTGCGCATTGCGCGTCGCATCCTGCGCCATGACAGGGCCGGACAAGGTCACAGCGAATGTGGCCAGAACAGAAGATAGCACCAGCATTTTCATTGCAGACCCTTTCATATCAACAACTTGAAATAAACCAATCAGTTCAAACTGTCATAAAACTGATATATGCCTACCAGCCCTAAAAGGGAACCAAAGCGCGCTTAGAAACACTGTGCTGGCTTGCACAGCAGATGGGCAACGATGCGCATTATGGCCAATCAGGCGGCAGGCACCCGATTTATTCGCCCGATAATTCATCACACGGAAAAGTCGGCCTGCATATTGCAGGCCGACTTGAAACATCAACCGTCACAGATGCTTATTTATAGTTGTGTTGCGCGGTGATAAGGCCAGAGTCGCCATTGCCCACAACATTCGACATCATCAGGTTCAGTTGGGCATCGGTATAGTCGGCAGGGTTGACGCCAAGCTGGGCGGCGATCTGCGCCTTGCCCGGGGTTACGACACCTTTGGCACCCGGAACCATACGGTTATCATGGGCCTCGACGAAGGCCACGTTCTGCATGTTGTCACTGCGCAGCGCCGTGCTGACCGCCTCGAGTTCCCCCGTGGTGTAATTGCCCGGGTTCAGGCCGAGTTGCGCGGCAAGCTGTGCCGTGCCGGGGTTCACATCGGCCGGATGCTCGACCGCACGATCCTCGTGGTTGATGTAGTATCGAGCAGTGGTCACATCCCCGTTGCGCAGAGCGGTGTTGATCTGGCGGGCCTCGCTGTCGCTGTATTGCGACGCGTCGATCCCGTTACGGGCAAGCATCGGGTAGTTCAGCGGCGCGGCGGACGCCACACCGGCAGTTGCAGTCAGACCAATCAGGGCGGCGGCGGCAAATTTCGAAAGTTTCATAGCATTTCTCCAGTTTTCCTAGAGATCTCGGTCATTGGCTGAGTCATGTGGCTATGCCGGCCGGGGTCTCGTTCAGTTCATGAGGTTGATATAAAGGTTCGGATCGTAAGTTAAACGCAGTTAGTTAGCAGGCTAATGTGCGAAAACGCACCTTGACTCTTATAAGCCTGCTAACTACTTCGGTGCGCTTGCCCTCTTTTATCAAACGCCATTTCAGACTAGAAAGGCCGCCAAACCTGCCTCGAACCAAAGGGAATTCGCATGGCCTCCTACCAATTCGTCTACCATATGGATGGTGTCTCGAAGACCTATCCCGGTGGCAAGAAATGCTTTGAAAACATCCGCCTCAACTTCCTGCCCGGTGTGAAAATCGGTGTGGTCGGCGTCAACGGCGCGGGTAAATCCACGCTGCTGAAGATTATGGCCGGCATGGATAAGGACTTCCAGGGCGAAGCCTGGGCCGCGAAAGGAGCCAAGGTCGGCTACCTCGCGCAGGAGCCCGAGCTGAACGAAGAGAAGACCGTGCGCGAGAACGTGATGGAAGGCGTGGCCGCCAAAACCGCCAAGCTCGAGCGCTATAACGAGCTGGCGATGAACTATTCGGACGAGACCGCCGATGAAATGGCCCAGCTGCAGGACGAGATCGACGCGGAGAACCTGTGGGATATCGACAGTCAGGTCGATATCGCGCTCGAAGCCCTGCGCTGCCCGCCCGATGATGCCAATGTGTCGACCCTTTCGGGCGGTGAACGCCGCCGTGTGGCGCTGTGCAAGCTGCTCTTGGAAGCGCCCGATATGCTGCTGCTCGACGAGCCGACCAACCACCTCGATGCCGAAACCATCGCGTGGCTGCAAAAGCACCTGATCGAATACAAGGGCACCATCCTCTGCGTGACCCACGACCGTTACTTCCTCGACGATATCACCTCGTGGATCCTCGAGCTGGAACGCGGCCGCGGCATTCCGTGGGAAGGCAACTACTCGAGCTGGCTCGAGCAGAAAGCCAAGCGCATGGAGCAGGAAGCCCGCGAGGACAAGGCCAAGCAGAAGGTCCTCGAGAAAGAGCTCGAATGGATCCGCGCCGGTGCCAAGGCCCGTCAGGCGAAATCCAAGGCGCGTATCGCAGCCTACGAGAAGATGGCCGACGAGGGCGTCAAGGACCGTGTGGGCAAGGCGCAGATCGTCATCCCGAACGGCCCGCGTCTGGGCGGCAAGGTCTTCGAGGTCGAGAACCTGACCAAAGCCATGGGCGACAAGCTCCTGATCGAGAACCTGTCCTTCTCGCTGCCGCCGGGCGGCATCATGGGCGTCATCGGTCCGAACGGCGCAGGTAAATCCACGCTGATCAAGATGCTGACCGGCAATGAACAACCCGACGAGGGCACGATCAAGGTCGGCGAGACCGTGAAACTGTCCTATGTGGACCAGTCGCGCGATGCGCTCGACCCCAACAAGAACGTCTGGGAAGAGATCTCCGAGGGTGCCGAGATGATTGTGCTGGGCGATGCGCAGATCGCCTCGCGCGCCTATTGCGGGGCGTTCAACTTTAAAGGCGCCGACCAGCAGAAGAAAGTGGGCCTCTTGTCGGGCGGGGAACGTAACCGCGTCCACATGGCCAAGCTGCTGAAATCGGGCGGCAATGTGCTGCTCCTTGACGAACCGACCAACGACCTCGACGTGGAAACGCTGCAGGCGCTGGAAGCGGCTATCGAGGATTTTGCGGGTTCGGCCGTGATCATCTCGCACGACCGCTTCTTCCTTGACCGTCTGTGCACGCATATCCTCGCCTTCGAGGGCGAAGGCCATGTCGAGTTCTTCGAGGGCAACTTCGAGGATTACGAGGCCGACAAGATCCGCCGTCTCGGCCCCGATGCCGCCGAGCCCAAGCGCGTGAAACACAAGAAGTTCAGCCGTTAAGCTTTACGGGTTTCACGAACCATGCCACAAACCTCCGCATTGAGTTGCGGAGGTTTTCTTTTGGCGAGGGCCAAAAGAAAAGGCGGCCCGCATGGACCGCCCTCCCCTGACCATAGGCTCCCGAAAATCAGAAGCGGTAGTTCACACCGGCTTTGATCTGGTGCAGATCGGCTTCGACATTCCCCTCGGTATTGTCGATATCGCCGAAATCCGTGTAGGCGTATTCGCCATAGGCCGACCATTTGTCATTGATCAGATACTCGCCACCCAGACCGATGGTCACGCCGTCAAGATCCTCTTCCTCGCTGCCCAGACCATCGACCGAGGCTTCAAGCTTACCCCAGCTATAGCCAAGCAGGCCGTAGGCCATGAACTTGTCGTTGAACGCATAACCTGCGCGCGCGAAGATCGCGGCGACATTCTTGATCTCGAAATCCACATCTTCGCCAACAAACGCGTCATAGCCGTTCGCGAGACCCGATTTGTATTTGCCGAAGTTGTATTCGCCACCCAGTCCAAGCACCGTCTGGCCGAATTGCCAATCATAGCCTGCGCGCAGGGCAGCGCTTGCCCCATCGGGCTCGGCCAGAGTTTTGTCAGCGCCGAAAGCCTCCAGCAGGTCGCCGAGATCACCGGTCGCGTCAATGGATGCCGAACCATAGTTCACATTGCCACCGACATAGGCCCCCGACCAGTCAGCGACCGGTGCGACAACGGCCGTGGCCACCGGAGCGGCCTCAACGACGGGGGTCGTATAGCCGCCAGCAAAAGCGACGGTCGAGGACAGGGCCAGCGCGGCACCACCAAAAATAACGTATTTCATTCAAACTCTCCCAAGCCTGCTCCAAACCAGCAGGCCATCGCCCGATAACCGCAATCTATAAAAAGAGAAGATACCTCCACAAAAGGCTTATCATCCTGTGCTCGAAATGTCGCAATATTCAATCTCCGGCTGTGCAGGGACGGGCGCGGCATAGCGGCGGGACGGGCGTTACGGCTCTGTCCCGCCCCCCGATGGCCGTGATCCACTCTGGACGCAGCCGCTCCGATTTGCGATAAGCCCGCCAACATGGCGGGATAAGGAGTGGCTGCAATGGCGTTTCGGCAAAGGCACCTTCTGGGGATCGAGCATCTCTCTCAGGAAGATATTCTTACCGTTCTGGATCTGGCCGAGAAATATGTCGATCTGAACCGCCGCACGGTCAAGAAGACCGACGCGCTCGCCGGCATGACCCAGATCAACATGTTCTTCGAGAACTCGACCCGCACGCTGGCAAGCTTCGAGCTGGCCGGAAAACGTCTGGGTGCGGATGTGATGAACATGTCGATGCAGACCTCCTCGGTGAAAAAGGGCGAGACGCTGATCGACACGGCGCTGACGCTCAACGCGATGCATCCCGATCTGCTGGTCGTGCGCCACCAGAATTCGGGCGCGGTGGACCTTCTGGCGCAGAAGGTCGAGGCGGCAGTGCTCAATGCAGGCGACGGCAAACATGAACACCCGACGCAGGCGCTTCTGGATGCGCTGACCATCCGCCGCGAGAAAGGCCGCATCTCGCGACTGACCGTGGCCATCTGTGGCGATGTCACCCATAGCCGCGTGGCACGCTCGAACATGATCCTGCTGGGCAAGATGGAAAACCGTGTGCGTCTTGTAGGTCCGCCGACCCTGATGCCCGCAGGCGTGGCCGATCTGGGTGTCGAGGTCTGTGACGACATGCGTCAGGGACTGCAGGATGCCGATGTGGTCATGATGCTGCGGCTCCAGAAAGAGCGGATGGATGGCGGCTTCATCCCGTCGGAGCGCGAATATTTCCACCGCTACGGGCTTGATGCCGAGAAGCTCTCCTATGCCAAGCCCGATGCCATTGTCATGCATCCCGGCCCCATGAACCGTGGCGTCGAGATCGACGGCACCATCGCTGATGATATCAACCGCTCGGTCATTCAAGAACAGGTCGAGATGGGCGTGGCCGTGCGTCAGGCCTGCATGGACCTTCTGGCACGTAACCTGCGCGCCGAGCGGGGCCGTGCGCTTAGTGAAGGCACCTATGCCTGACACGCCCGATACGAGCCCTGACGAGACGCCCCTTGCCGCGTTCCGCGCGGATCGGCGGCGCTTTTTCTCGATCCAGATCTTCTGGGTGCTGACCACGCTCGCAGTGGCGCTGTTTGTCGGCAACCTGATCACCTCGGGCCAGAATCTTCTGGCGCTGATGGGGGTCGTGCTGATCGCGCAGGTTTTTGCGGTGATGATGGGCTATCGTCGGGTGTTTTCCGTGACATGGTATCTGACCGACCGGCGGCTGATCGGTCCGCGCGGGCGCTCGCTCCTGCTTCTGGAAATCCAGAAGCTGATCCCGTTTCTGGGCGATGTGCAGATCATCAATAATGATGGTCGCCGCTTCCGCATCGAGCATCTGGCCGATGCGAAAGAAGCCATCGCGCAGATCGAGGCCGCCCGCCAGAGGCGGGATGCCGCGCAATGAGCCCGATCCCGCGCATAACCACACCGCATTCGCGGCTGCATGCCCCGTGGAGCGGCCGGATTCCCACCGATGAGGCCGTGCTCTGGCAGGGGATGCGCATGGGATCGGTGCTGCATAACACGGCGCGGGGTCCAGCCGTGCTGCTGGCGATCGCGGTGCTCTGGACGGCCTTCTTTGCCACCACCCAGCGCGATCTGGAAGTGCCCGTGGTGTTCTCGGCGCTCGCGCTCGTCTGGCTGATCGGGCAAATCATCGCCATCCGCCGCAACCCGCATGCCGAGCGCTATCTGCTGACCGACCGTGCGGCCTATATTGCCACCGGCCCCGCCACAAATGCCAAGCTCTCGCGCTTCTCGCTCTTTGTCGATGACGATGCCGGGCGGCTTGATGACAATGACCCGCATTCGGTGCAGATCGGCACACGCCAGCGCCGCCCGCAATCCATGCGCATGGACGACATGCCCGTCCATGACGCCGTTCCCGCCTATTTCCACGATATTACAGACGCTGAAAAAGTCTCCGACCTGATCCGCCAGATCCGGGCAGGCCACAGCCAGTGAGGTGACCCCATGACCCTGTTTCTTGAAAATGCCCGCCTGATCGACCCCGAGGCCCTGACCGAGACCACGGGCAATCTGGTGATTGATGACGGCAAGATCGCCGCCATCGGGCAGATGTCCGCACCCAAAGGCGCCGAGGTGATCGATTGCGGTGGCAAATATCTGGCGCCGGGGATCGTGGATCTGGGCGTGAAAATCGGCGAGCCGGGCGAGCGTCACCGCGAGAGCTTCCGCACCGCAGGGCTTGCGGCTGCGGCAGGCGGGGTGACCACCGTGATCGCCCGCCCCGACACGACCCCCGCTATCGACAATCCCGAGACGCTGGAATTCGTGACGCGCCGCGCGGCACAGGCCCCCGTTCGCATCCACCATATGGCGGCGCTGACCAAGGGCCGCGAGGGCCGCGAGATGACGGAACTCGGTTTCCTGATGGATGCGGGCGCGCTGGCCTTTGGCGATGTGACCCATGTCAGCACCGATAACAAGGTGCTCTCGCGCGCCTTCACCTATGCGCGGTCGCTGGGCGCGCTGGTGGTCTGCCATCCGCAGGAGCCGGGGCTTTCCAAGGGCTCGGCCGTGACCTCCGGCAAATTCGCCTCGCTGCGCGGCCTGCCGGGTGTCTCGCCGATGGCCGAGCGGATGGGTCTCGAGCGGGATCTGGCCTTGGTCGAGATGACCGGCGTGCGCTACCATGCCGACCAGATCACCACCGCCCGCGCCCTGCCCGCGCTGACCCGCGCCAAACAGGCGGGTCTGGATGTGACGGCGGGGATCTCTATCCACCACCTGACGTTGAACGAGCTGGATGTGGGCGATTACCGGACCTTCTTCAAGGTAACCCCGCCGCTGCGCTCCGAAGAGGACCGCCTGGCGATGGTCGAGGCCGTGGCCGATGGCCATATCGATATCATCTGCTCGATGCACACGCCCGCCGATGAGGAATCCAAGCGCCTGCCCTTCGAGGAGGCCGCCTCCGGCGCCGTGGCGCTCGAGACCTTCATTCCGGCGGCGATGCGCCTTTATCACGCGGGCCATCTGAGCCTGCCGCAGCTCTTCCGCGCCATGTCGCTCAACCCTGCCAAACGTCTGGGCCTGCCGCAGGGCCGACTCGCCGAGGGAGCCCCCGCCGATCTCGTGCTCTTCGATCCGAATGCACCTTTCGTGCTCGACCGGTGGACATTGCAGTCGAAATCGAAGAATACCCCCTTTGACGGCCAGCGCATGGAGGGCAAGGTGCTGGCGACCTTCGTCGCAGGCGTCAAGGTCTTCGACCGCGCCAACCAGACCGCCTGATCAAAGAGGAGCATCCCGGTGACCGAACAGACCCCGGCCATTCTAGCCCTTGTGTCCCTGCTGGGATATCTTCTGGGCTCGATCCCCTTCGGTATCGTGATCACCCGCATGTTGGGTCTGGGCGATCTGCGCCAGATCGGCTCGGGCAATATCGGGGCGACCAATGTGCTGCGCACGGGTAACAAGCCCGCAGCCCTTGCCACGCTCCTGCTCGATTCGGGCAAAGGCGCGATTGCGGTGCTGCTGGTGCGTTATTTCATGGCCGATCCACTGGCCGCACAGCTGGCGGGGGGCTTTGCCTTCTTGGGCCATCTCTATCCGGTCTGGCTGAAATTCCGTGGCGGCAAGGGCGTGGCCACTTTCCTCGGCACGGTGCTGGCGCTTTATTGGCCGCTGGGTCTGGCGGCCTGCGGGATCTGGCTGCTGACGGCTCTGGCCACGCGCATCTCCTCGCTTTCGGCGCTGGTCTCGGCGGCGCTATCCGTGCCGCTGGCGCTGCTGATGGGCGAACGGCAGTTGATGCTGCTGCTGGCAATCCTTGCGGTGCTGATCTTCTGGCGCCACCGCGCCAATATCTCGCGTCTGGCACAAGGCACCGAGCCCAAGATCGGCAAGAAGGGCTGAGGGAACCTTGCGGGGGCCACCATCGTTGCCCCCGAAACCTATGAGGGACCGATGACATTCCAATCCGCGGTAAAAACCTGCCTGACCCAGAACTACGCCCGTTTTACGGGGCGCGCGCGCCGCGCCGAGTTCTGGTGGTTCGTGCTCTTTGTGCTCTTGGGCAATTTCCTCCTCAGCCTTGTGGACGGCGCGATCTTCGGCGGGCTTTCGATGGGCGCGGGCGAAGGCCATGCGTGGTTCATCTCCAATGGCGGGCCGCTCGAATTCCTGTTCTCGCTGGCGATCCTGATCCCGCTTCTGGCGGTCTCGGTGCGGCGGCTGCATGATATCGACCGTACGGGCTGGTGGCTCCTGCTGCATTTCCTGCCGCTCTTCGGCCAGATCATCCTGTTCATCTTCATGCTTGGCCGCACCCGCGAGGGGACGAACCGCTTCGGCCCCGAACCGCATTAAACGGCACGGTATCGACAAATGAAAAAGCGCGGGGTTACCCCCGCGCTTTGTGCATTCTTTGGTCCGGCAAAGGATCAGTAGCTGTACTCGCGATAGATCTTCGACAGATCGCCCTGCCATTCGCCGTGGTATTTTTCCAGAAGTTCATCGGCGGGCACGCGCCCCGTTTCGACGCTTTCTTCCAGCGCGTTGAGGAAATGGGTCTCGTCGGGCACCAGTCCGCCGGCACCGGGCTTGGCGCGGGCCTTGAGGCCGGATTGCGAGATCGCCACCGCTTCACGCGCCAGATCATGAAGTTTGATGCCGTTATACTCGCCCTGAAGCGCATCTTTCGCGGCGGCGCGACGCAGACCCTCGCGGGTCTCGTGATCCCAGCCCTTCACCAGATCCCATGCCGCATCCAGCGCAGACTGGTCATAGGTCAGCCCCACCCAGAAGGCAGGAAGCGCGCAAAGACGGCGCCACGGCCCCCCATCGGCCCCGCGCATCTCGATGAACTTCTTCACCCGCGCCTCGGGGAAGACGGTGGTCATATGGTCGGCCCAATCCGAAAGCGTGGGCTTCTCGCCCGGCAGCGCGGGCAGCTCGCCCTTCAGGAAGTCACGGAAAGACTGGCCCAGAGCATTGATATATTTGCCATCGCGATAGACGAAATACATAGGCACATCGAGGACATAATCGACCCAAGCCTGATAGCCGAAGCCCTCCTCGAACACGAAAGGCAGCATGCCGGTGCGCGCCTCGTCGAGGTTCTGCCAGACATTGGCGCGCCATGATTTGAACCCGTTGGGCTTACCATCGAGGAAGGGCGAATTGGCAAACAGCGCCGTGGCTACCGGCTGCAGCGACAGCGCCACGCGCATCTTCTGCACCATGTCGGCTTCGGAGGCGAAATCGAGATTCACCTGAACCGTGCAGGTCCGGTACATCATGGTTTTGCCCATGGTGCCGACACTATCCATATAGTCGGTCATCAGGCGGTAGCGGCCCTTGGGCATCATCGGCATCTCGGCCTCGCCCCATTGCGGCGCAGCCCCCAGCCCGATGAAACGCGCCCCGATCTTGTCGGCGATGCTCTGCACCTCGCGCAGGTGCTGGTTCACCTCGTCGCAGGTCTGGTGGATGGTCTCCAGAGGCGCGCCCGACAGTTCCAGCTGGCCACCCGGCTCGAGGCTGACATTGGCACCATTATGGGTCAGGCCGATGATATTGCCCTGCTCCTCGACCGGCGTCCAGCCATAGGTATCGCGCAGGCCTTCCAGCATTGCCTTGATGGAGCACGGCCCCTCATAGGGCAGCGGCTTCTGGGCCTTCTCGCAATAGCCGAACTTCTCGTGCTCGGTGCCGATACGCCAGTCATCCTTGGGCTTTTCGCCCTCGGCCATATATTCGGCAAGCTGTGCGAAATCTTCGATCGGGCCACCGCCCTGCTGCGGAATGGACATGGACGCTCCTAAATCTTGTGGCCCTTTGGAGGGCAAGAGGTGTGACGAATAGCGGGTCAAGTCAAGCGCAATGCGATCTCAGCCAGACGAGCGCTTCCACAAAACCTGTGCGGTCACGCGCCGATCCAATGCCGCAGAAATCGCGCGCATGTCGGTTCCGGGCAAGCTTGCATAGGCATCATAGAGTTGCGCAGCACCCGCCGCATCGACGGGGATCAGCAGGGCCTGCCCATCGGCGGTCTTGAGCCGCCAGAGATGGCGGCCGTTCAGATGCAAGAGCCGGATCTCGGCCAGATCGCGCAGCGCCACCTGTCCGCCCAGCAGCCGCCCCGCCCCGAAATAGCCGATCTGGCCTTCATCGATCTCCACCATACCGGGCGCCACCGCATCACGCGTAAAGCGCAGCCTGCGCCACGCCACCACCGCCCAGGCGACAGCCCCTGCCACCAGTGCCAGCCCGACAGGCAAAAGCACCCAGCCGCCCAGCCAGACAAGCCACAGCCCGGCCGCCAGCGGCACCAGCGCCAGTAGCACTTCGGAATGATGCGCAATCGCGCGACGCAACTCGGGACGGATCATGACAGGTCCTGATACACTCTTTGCGCAAACTCTTGCCCGCCTCCCCGCAGAATGCAACCATTTGCACCTAAAGCCCGTTCCGAGGAGATCCCAATGGACAAGCTGACCGTTCAGACGACCATCAACGCCGCGCCGGACGCGGTCTGGGCGGGCTATACAGAGCCCGCCCAGATCATGGAGTGGAATTTCGCCTCGCCCGACTGGCATTGCCCGCATTCCGAGGTCGATCTGCGGGTCGGCGGGCGGATGGTCTCGAAGATGGCCGCGAAAGACGGCAGCTTCGCCTTCGATTTCGGCGCGACCTTCACCGAGATCGCGCCGGAACGGCTGCTGGCGATCCGCCTCGATGACGGGCGCGAGGCGGTGACCGCTTTCGAGCCGGTGGCGGGGGGCACCCGCGTCACCACCCGCTTCGAGCCGGAGACCCAAAGCCCGCCCGCCATGCAGCAGATGGGCTGGCAGGCGATCTTGGAGAATTTCCGCCGCCATATGGAAGCCTAGCCATTGATGGCGGCAAAGGCTGCTGCAAACCGGCCCTCGCTCTCGGCAAAGCGCTGGAAATGCACACGCTCGACCAAAATCTCGTCGGGCACATCCGGGCGCTGCATCTGCCCGACCACCTCCGAGATGAAAGCGTCAAGCGGCAGGGCCGCCGCCACCTGCGACTGGCCCGGCGTCAGCTCGGTCGCCACCAGCGGCGGCGCGATCTCGTGCACGCGCACCGATGTGTCCCGCAGCTGGTGGCGCAGCGATTGCGACCACGAATGGATCGCGGCCTTGCTGGCCGAATAGAGCGGGGTCGTGGCTTTGGGCACGAAAGCCAGCCCCGAGGATACGGTGACCAGCGCGGCCCGAGGCTGCGCCCGCAGATGCGGCAAAAAACCTGCCGCCATTTCCACGGGGGCTGTCAGATTGGTGGCAATCACCCGATGGGCCACTTCGGTCGAGACCGGATCGCTTGTGTAATCCTCGGGCTCCATGATGCCCGCATTCAGGATCACCGTATCCAGATCGGGATGGTCGGCCAGCACCTGCGGCGCAAAGGCCGAAAGCGCCTGCGTGTCGGTCACATCCAGCTGGTAGCCCGCCATATCGGGATTGCGCTTCAGCATGGCGTTCAGGCTCTCCGCCTTGCGCCCCGTGATGATGATGCGGTTGCCCGCGGCCTGCAGTGCCTCGGCCAAAGCCTGACCGATGCCGGAATTACCGCCGGTGATGAGGATGGTGCGATGGGTAAAACTCATGGTTGGTCCTTTCCTGTTCTGGTGACAAGATGCGGCCCGTGCTATCCTTCCGAAAGAAGGCACCCAAAAGAATTATACTTACCCAAAAGAGAGTATGGACATGTCCGCCGACAAACTCCGCGCCGAGTTGAACGCCCTGCCCTGCGATCCGGCGGTGGACCGGCTGGTGGAAGAAATCATCGGACGCGTCGCCGATAAATGGACGATGCTGCTGATCGAGATCCTGACCGAGCATGACTGCGCCCGCTTTGGCGAGCTGTCGCGCGCCTGCACCGGCATCAGCCAGAAAATGCTGACCCAGACGCTGCGCGCGATGGAACGCGACGGGCTGGTGAGCCGCAAGGTCTATCCGGTCGTGCCGCCCAAGGTGGAATACCGGCTGACCGAGTTGGGGCTGGGCCTATCAAAAGCCTTCTGCGGCGTCTGGCTCTGGGCGGAGAAGAACTATGACACGATCGAGCGGGCGCGGAAGGATTTCGAGGCCCGCACGATCGACTAGCGATCAACCCCAATCCCCCAGCGCCGATTGCCACAAGGTGATTGCCGCGCAGACGGCGGTATCAGCGCGCAGGATGCGCGGGCCGAGGCTGACCGGCGTGACATAGTCGAGGCTGCGCAGCATATCGCGCTCGGCGGGCGAGAACCCGCCCTCGGGGCCGATGAGGATCGCCCAGGGTCCGGGGGCAAGCTGCGCCAGCGTCTCGGCCGGACCCACGAGGCTCTCGTCGCAAAAGAGGATACGCCGCGTCTCGTCCCACCCGCGCAGAAGCTGCATCAGGCTCTGCATCTCGTCGACGGGCGGCACGAAAGTGCCAAGGCATTGCTCGGCGGCCTCCATCGCATGGGCCTGCGCGCGGTCCTGCTTGATCCGGCCCGCATTGGTGAATTCGGTCTGCACCGGCAGGATACGGGCACAGCCCAGCTCGGTCGCCTTTTCGACGATAAAATCCGTCCGCTCTTTCTTGATCGGCGCAAAGAGCAGCCACAGATCGGGCGGGTCGAGCTGGGGGGCGGCCTGTTCGACACAGGTCAGTTCTCCGGCCTTCTTATGGGCGCGGGTGACGGTGGCGGTCCATTCGCCGTCGCGGCCGTTGAACAGCGCGATATGGCTGCCCTCCCCTTCGCGCATGACGCCGAAGAGATAATGCGATTGTTTATCGGTCAGGGCGATGACTTGCCCCTGACCCAGCGGATGATCTACATGAAGACGTATCTTGGCGCGTTGCATGGGGCAAATCTATGAGTAGTGGGCGGAAAACTCCAGAGGCAGACGGTATCGTCTATGATGCCTATGATGGCAACTGGGTCGATCATCACGCCCCCCGCCGCCTGCGTCCCCTGTTGCGGCTCAGCCGCGCCGACCGCCCGATCGGCACATGGCTGTTGCTGATGCCCTGCTTCTGGGGCATCGCGCTGGCGGCCAATGCAACGGGCGGATTTGTCTGGTGGGATCTGTGGCTGGTCATCGGTTGCACCATCGGCGCCTTCCTGATGCGCGGTGCGGGCTGCACATGGAACGACATCACCGACCGCCATTTCGACGGCGCGGTGGCGCGCACCCGCTCGCGCCCGATCCCCTCGGGCCAGATCACCGCAAAGGGCGCGCTGGTCTGGGCCGTGGTGCAATGCCTGGTCTCGCTCCTGATCCTGCTGACCTTCAATGCGCCCGCCATATGGCTGGGGGTGCTGTCGCTGGCGCCTGTGGCGATCTATCCCTTCGCGAAGCGTTTCACCTGGTGGCCGCAGGTCTTTCTGGGGCTTGCGTTCAACTGGGGCGCGCTCCTGGCATGGACCGCGCATACCGGCAGCCTCGGGCTGCCTGCCGTGCTCCTTTATATTGGCGGGATCAGCTGGACGCTCTTCTATGACACGATCTATGCCCATCAGGACAAGGAAGACGATGTGCTGATCGGGGTAAAATCCACCGCCCGCCTCTTTGCGGAGAAGACGCCGCAATATCTGCTGGGCTTCCTGATCATCGCCACGCTCCTGATGGTGGCCGCCGTATTGGTGGCGCTGCTGCCCAATGATCCTTCGGCCATCAAACTGGCGATTACCCTCATGGGGCCCGTGGTCTTTGCCGGCCATATGGGCTGGCAGCTGAAACAGCTCGATATCGACAATCCCGATCTCTGCCTGCGGCTTTTCCGCCGCGCACAGAAGGCAGGTCTGTTCGCTGCGCTGTTTTTCGCCGCTGGCGCGATTGTGTAAACCCTCATCGCCCCAAGCGGATTGCGGGAATCTCCCCTAACCCGTAAGCATCCCGCAACCTGAACGACACCGGAGAGCCCGCCTTATGCGAAGCAAGATCCTGACCGCCACAGCCTTTGGTGCCGCACTTGTCTGCGCGGCACTCGTGGCAGGTGGCTCGGCCACTGTGATCGAGAAGCGCACCCAGTCCGAGGTGCGCGTAGCCCTCGAGACCTCGGGACATGGCTGGGCCAAGGTCGCCACCGACGGGCTTCAGGTCCAGATCAGCGGCACCGCTCCCTCGGAGGCCGAACGCCTGCGGACCATGGCGGTGGTCTCGGGGATCGTCGATGCGACCCGTATCCGCGACAATACCGATGTGACCAAGATCGCCGATCTGACCGCGCCCGATTTCTCGCTCGAGATCCTGCGCAATGATGACGGGATCTCGCTGATCGGGCTGGTGCCCAGCTCGACCGACCGCAAGGCGCTGATGGACGAGGTGGCTTCCTTCACGCAGGGCGGCGAGGTGGTCGATATGCTCGACGAGGCCGATTATCCGGTGCCGGTGGGCTGGAACACCGCCTACCAGTTCGCCGTGGACACACTCGCCAGCCTGCCGCATTCGAAGATCTCGGTCGAGGCAGGCAAAGTGTCGGTCACTGCGATCACCTCCTCAAAGCGCGAGAAATCCGACATCGAGACGGCGCTCACCCGCCGCAAACCCGACGGGCTGGACCTGAGCTACAATATCTCGGCCCCGCGTCCGGTGATCACGCCCTTCACGCTGCGCTTCATCAAGGATGAGCAGGGCGCGCGGTTCGACGCCTGCTCGGCCGATACCGACCGTGCCAAGACCAAGATCCTGGCGGCTGCCAAAGCGGCGGGTGCCAGCGGCGATCTGGGCTGCACCGTGGGGATGGGCGTGCCCTCGACCGACTGGGCCGATGCGACCGCCATGGGCATCGCCGCGATCGGCCAGATGGGCGCGGGCACGATCACCTATTCCGATACCGATATCGCACTCGATGTGCCCGCCTCCGTCAGCAATGACGCGTTCGATCAGGCCGTGGCGGATCTGGAAACCAACCTTCCCGATGTCTTCTCGCTGCAATCGGTGCATGAGAAACCCAAGCAGGAACAGGCGCAGATCGCACAATTCTCCGCCTCGCGAGACGCCTCGGGCAAGATCAAGATCGGCGGACGGGTCAAGGATGCGACCCAGCGCGACATGATCGAGAACTATGCCCGCGCGCAGTTCGGCTCGAAAGGTGTCTCGGGCAGCACCCGTGTGGATGACGCCCTGCCCGCCGATTGGGGTGTGCGCACCATGGCGGGGCTTGCCGCGCTCGACCAGCTGAATACGGGGCAGATCACCGTGCGCCCCGATATCCTGCGCGTCTCGGGGATTTCGGGCAATGCACAGGCCAGCGACGAGATCTCGCGTTCGCTCTCCAAGGCGCTCGGCGAGGCTGCACGGATCGATCTGTCGGTGCGCTATGACCGCCGCCTCGATCCGGTTCTGGGCCTGCCCTCGGGCACGGAATGCGCCACCCGTCTCAACAATGTGCTCGCCAGCCAGAAGATCACCTTCGAGCCCGGCTCGGCCAAGATCGATGCCGACGGAGCCACCCCGATTGCCGCCCTCGCTAAAGCCTACCAGAATTGCGAGGATTACAAGCTGGAGGTCGATGGCCATACCGATAGCCAGGGCCGCGACCAGATGAACCTCTCGCTGTCGCAAGACCGTGCCAATGCCGTCTTGCAGGCGCTGGCCGACCGCGGCGTCTCGGTGCGCAACCTGACGGCCAAAGGCTTTGGCGAGACCCAGCCGATTGCCGATAACGGCACCGAAGCGGGCCGTGAGGCAAACCGCCGGATCGAGTTCACCCTGCTCGACGAGCAGCCGCTCGATACCGGCGAGACCCTGCCCGAAGCGACCGCCACCGCGACGGCTCCCATCGTCGAGGAAGCCGCCGAGGGCGAGGCGCAGGCCGATCAGGTCGGCGGCACACAGGATACCTCTGCCGATGCCGCGGTATCCGTGGCCCCTGCGGCGCAATCACCGGCCAAGCCGAAGCTGCGTCCGGCCGATCTCGATACTTCCAAGAAATGACCGGATGAAAGCCCGCGGGACCCTATGATATGAACAGAACCGAATTCGTTTTTGCCACAGCCATCATTCTTTTCATCGCCTTCTGCCTGGGATGGTTTGCCTGCTGGCTGCTGCACCGCCTGACCCGCGTGAGTAAAGCCGATATGGGCGAGTTGGAACAGATGGCCCATGCCCTGCACGAGGCCGAGGATACCCGCGAACGTGCCCTGGCCTATATCGAGCATCGCGAAGCGGAACTGACCAACCAGCTGCACCAGTCCGAAGCGGAGCTACGCGCCGCCATGGATGGTCTGCGCGATGCCCGCCGAGATGCGGAAGAGCTGCGCGCCAAACTCGACAGCTAAAGAACGCGGGCAGATCCCATGCGCTATTGCCTGCCCGAGACTTTCGCCACAGATCGCTATGCGCTCCGGCGCGTCCAGCCCGAGGATGCGCCTGCGATCTTTGAGGCTTATGTCCAAGACCCCGAAGTAACGCGCTTCGTTGGTTGGCGCCCGCATGGCGCACTGGCCGACACCCGCGCCTATCTCGCCAATTGCGGCAAGGAGTGGGACGCGGGTACGGGGTTTCCGGCGGTGGTCTTTGCCAAAGGCGCGCCCGGCGACCTCATGGGGCTCTTCCACCCGCATCTTCACCGGCACCGCGTCACTTACGGCTATGTTCTGCGCCGGAGCGCTTGGGGACAGGGCTGTGCCTCGGAAGTGCTGCGCTGGCTGGTGGATCACGCCCTTTCGCATCCTGATATTTTCCGTGCGGAGGCCTTTTGTGACAAGGATCACACGGCCTCGGCGCGCGTGATGGAAAAGGCGGGGCTGAGACGTGAGGGCGTGTTACGGCGCTATTTCCTGCATCCGAACATCTCCGATACGCCCCGCGATTGCTGGATGTATGCCAAGGTCAGATAGCGGTGTAATCAGCCCGACCCTCGGGCGCGTGGCGGGCCCGTGCGATCAACTGGAGCCCCGCCATACGCGCCTCCTCGACTGCCAGCCCCGTGGGGGCCGAGGGCGACACAATCGCGCCCGCCCCAATCATCGCGGCTTTTTGCACCAGATCCACCGAGATCCGCGAGGTCATGATGATAGCAGCTCCCTCGGGCACAGCTCCCACCGCCCCGATCAGCTTGTCGAGCGCGTTATGGCGTCCCACATCCTCGCGACAGAGCCGCAAACCACCCGCCACCCAGAGCCCCGCCGCATGGCAGGCGCGGGTCTCGTCCTGCAGCACCTGCGCCTCGCGCAGCGCGTCGAGCGCCTGCGCTGCCTCGGCAAGCCCCAGCACAGGCCGGTAGGCTCTGTGAGGCACCTCGCGCAGCGCCTGTGAAAGACTGTCGATGCCGCACAGCCCGCATCCTACCGGCCCCGCCATCGCGCGCCGCCTGTCGCGGAAGGCCGCGCCCGCCCTTGCAGGCAACCATGCCCGCGCCTCGATCCCGCGCGACTGGGGCACGATCTCGATGCCGGTCAGGCTCTCGCCCTGTGCGATGATCCCCTCGCTTACAGCAAATCCGCGCAGGAAATCCTCCAGATCGGCGGGGGTCGCCATCATCACGGCCTGTGTCACCCCGTCAAAGACCAGCGCCACCGGCACCTCTTCGATCAAAGGCTCGATCAGCGGCTCTGCGGCTCCGGTGGCACCTATGGCCAGAGTCTGCTGACGGATTGGCTGGATCATGCGGACCTCCCTGCCCTTCTGTGCGGGCGATTATGCGAAAACTTCACGAAAAGGACAGCGGCTTGCTTGTAGGGCTCTGTCCGAGGACTTACATCCCCCACCATGGATTTCAAAGCCCTTCTCCCCCTGCGGCGCAAAGAGCCGCGCGTCGCGCTGATCCGCCTGCAAGGGGCGATCGGCATCTCCCGTCCCGGATCTGCGGGGCTCTCGGATGCCTCGGTGGGCCCGCTGATCGAGCGCGCCTTCCGCAAGGCCAGACCCACGGCAGTGGCGCTGATCATCAACTCGCCCGGCGGATCGCCTGTGCAGAGCGCGCTGATCGCTTCCCGGATCCGGCGTCTGGCCGATGAAACCGGCGTGCCGGTCCATGCCTTCGTGGAGGATGTGGCCGCGTCGGGCGGCTACTGGCTGGCCTGTGCAGCGGATGATATCTGGACCGATCCGACCTCGGTCGTGGGCTCGATCGGGGTGATCTCCTCGGGTTTCGGCTTCGACCAGTTTATCGGGAAGCATGGCGTGGAGCGGCGCGTGCATACGGCGGGCGGCTCGAAAAGCTTCATGGACCCGTTCCGTCCTGAAAAGCCCGAAGATATCGACCGGCTGAAGGCTCTGTTGGAAGACATGCATGAAAGCTTCAAGGACCATGTGCGCGCCCGCCGCGGAACGCGCCTGACCACTGAACGCGATCTGTTCACCGGTGATGTCTGGACGGGCCGTCAGGCACTGGCCGAGGGCACCGGCCTGATTGACGGCCTCTCGCATGCGGTGCCCAAGCTCAAGGAGCTCTATGGCGAGAAGGTCCGGCTGATCCCCTTCACCCAGAAGAAATCCATCTTCAAGCGTTTCGGCGCCTCTTTCGGCAGCCAGATCGCGCAGGAGGCGGTCGGCGCGGCATTGCTCGAAGCAGAGGAACGCGCCCTCCGGGCCCGTTACGGGCTCTAGGATGCTTTTGAAGGTGATGGCGATCTTCCTGCTCGTCATGGCCGTTCTGGCCATGTTCGGCAGGCTGCGCCTTCCCAAAGGTCTGCCCGGCGCGAAGCGCCTTGGCAAGACACGCTGCCCCGATTGCGGGCGTCCCAAGATCGGCTCGGGGCGTTGCCCTTGTGGCCATCATTCTTCAAAAGGCTGAGGAGCCCTTCGTGCTGATAGATATCGCAATGGTTGTCGCGGGACTTGTCCTGCTTGTGTTCGCAGGCGACTGGCTGGTCAAGGGGGCGGTGAACCTGTCGCTCCGGCTCGGCATTCCAGCGTTGATCGTCAGCCTGACCGTCGTGGCCTTCGGCACGTCCGCGCCCGAGTTGCTGGTCTCGATCACGGCAGTCCTCAATGACAACCCTTCCATCGCGCTTGGCAATGTCATCGGCTCGAACACGGCCAATATCCTTCTGGTGCTGGGGCTTCCGGCGCTGATCTCTGTGATCCATACCCATACCCATGACACGCGCGAGAGCTATCTGATGATGCTGGGCTCGACCGTGCTGTTCATCGCGCTGGCCGTGACAGGGCCGATCACATGGTGGAAGGCTATGGTGCTGCTTGTGGCCATCGGCGCGATCCTGACCCGCCAGATCCTGCAGGCGCTCGGCCATCGCCGTGACCGCGATGACGAGGAGGTGGAAGGTGCCGAGGACAGCATCACCGGTCGCGCCATTGCGGTCTACATCATCCTCGGGCTGATCGGCCTGCCGATCGGCGCCAATCTTCTGGTTTCGGGCGCCTCCGATATTGCCAGCGCCATGGGCATCTCGGATGCGGTGATCGGGCTGACGCTGGTGGCGGTGGGCACCTCCCTGCCCGAGCTTGCCACCTCGATCTCGGCCGCCCTCAAGGGCCGTGCTGATGTCGCTCTGGGCAATGTCATCGGCTCCAATATCTTCAACCTGCTGTTCATTCTGGGCATCGCGGGGCTCTTCGGCACCATGCCGGTGCCGCCGGAAATGCTGCGCGTCGATCTCTGGGTCATGCTTGCAGCGACCCTCGTTCTCGGGCCATTCATCTTCTTCAGGAAATCGCTCGGCCGAATGACGGGCATCGCGTTCACACTGGCCTATATCGGCTATGTGGTGGCAATCGTCGCCTGATATCCTAAGCGTGCCGGAGGAGAAAACCATGCACAATGCCCTGATCACCGGCGGAGCCAGACGTCTGGGCCGCGCGATGGCTTTGACTTTGGCAGCCCGTGGCTGCAACGTGGCCATCCATTACCACGGCTCGGAAGCCGAAGCCGAGGACACGGCTCGGGCCTGCCGCGCCCATGGCGTGCGCGCGGTCACCCTGCAGGCCGATCTCCTGGACGAGGCTCAGGTGGTGCCGCTGCTGCCTGCGGCGACAAAGGCGCTCGGTGCCCCGATCGATCTGCTGGTCAACAATGCCTCCGTGTTCGAATATGACAATATCCACACGGCCACCCGCACGAGCTGGGACCGGCATATGGAATCCAATCTGCGCGCGCCCTATGTGCTGACGCAGGCCTTTGCCGAACAGGCCCCCAAGGCGGATCGCAGCGCGGGCGAGCCGCGTGCGCAGGCGATGGTGATCAATATGATCGACCAGCGGGTGCGCAAGCTGACGCCGGAATTCTCGACCTATACGCTGGCCAAGATGGGGCTCTGGGCACTGACCCGCACGGCGGCCATGGGGCTTGCCCCCGATATCCGCGTGAATGCTATCGGACCGGGGCCGACGCTGCAGGGCGGGCGCCAGACGCTCGAGCATTTCACCAAACAGCGCCAGTCCACCATCCTCGAACGCGGCTCCGACCCCGAGGATATCTGCGCGGCACTCACCTATCTGATGGACGCCAAATCGGTCACCGGACAGCTGATCTGCACCGATGGCGGACAACATCTGGGCTGGCAGACGCCGGACATATTGGGAACGGAATAATCACGCGCAAAACCGCGTTAATATTCGCCAGAGCCGCGCCTGCAAACGGTTACCAAAGTCCTAATCTTTTCAGCCTGTTACAGCAGTAAAATTATTTTTCCTTTGGATTCAAACGGCTACAAAAATGCACAAAAAACGGGCAAAGCAATGACATGCCAGTGTTACAAGGCAAATTCGTGCTTTCCCCGCGGATATCTACAAGCTTATCCACAAGAGTCGTGGAAAGTCTCCACTCTTGCTTTTCCCGAAAGGGGAGCGAAGAGATCAATAGAATCGGATGGTTAAAAAATCGGGGGTGAATGATTAACTCCCCTTAGGACAACCGGAACGAGGTTACCTTGAACGACAATGCACAGCCTGCCCCGTTGCGCGGCCATGATCTGATCGCCGATTATGTGAAACGTCTGGACTCATCGCCCGGCGTTTACCGGATGCTGAATGCCCAGAACGAGGTGCTCTATGTCGGCAAGGCCCGCAACCTGAAGGCGCGCGTGTCGAATTATGCGCGCCATTCGGGTCATTCGGCACGGATCGCGCGGATGATCTCGGAAACGCGCTTCATGATGTTCCTGACCACGCGCACCGAGACCGAGGCGCTGCTTCTGGAACAGAACCTCATCAAGCAGCTCAAGCCCCGCTACAACGTGCTCCTGCGCGACGACAAGAGCTTCCCCAATATCCTGATCCCCACCGACCATCCTTTCCCGATGATCACCAAGCATCGCGGGGCGCGCAAACAGAAGGGCTATTATTTCGGCCCCTTCGCCTCTGCGGGGGCGGTGAACCGCACGCTCAACCATCTCGAACGGGTGTTTTTGCTGCGCAACTGCTCGGACAGCCAGTTCTCGGGGCGCACGCGGCCCTGCCTGCAATACCAGATCAAACGCTGCGCGGCGCCCTGTGTCGGCAAGATCTCCGAAGCCGATTACGCCCAGCTCGTGGAGGATGCCAAGCGCTTCCTCGAGGGTAAAACCACCTCGATCCAGCGCGAGCTGGCCGAGCAGATGCAGGCTGCCTCCGAGGATATGGAGTTCGAGCGTGCCGCCGCGTTGCGCGACCGGATCAAGGCGCTAACCAATGTGCAGCAATCGCAGGGCATCAACCCGCGCGGCGTGGCCGAGGCGGATGTGGTGGCGCTGCATATGGAAGGCGGGCAGGCCTGCGTGCAGGTCTTCTTCATCCGTGCCAATCAAAGCTGGGGCAATCACGATTTCTACCCCAAGACGGGCTCGGGTGCCGATGAGGCAGAGGTGCTGGAGGCGTTTCTGGCGCAATTCTACGACAACCGTCCACCGCCCAAACAGATCCTGCTGTCGCATCCGATCGAGGATGAGGACCTGATGACGGAGGCGCTCTCCCAAAAGGCTGAGCGCAAAGTCGAGATTCTGGTCCCCAAGCGCGGCGAGAAGGCCGAGTTGGTGGAGAACGCCCATCGCAATGCCCGCGAGAGCCTTGGCCGGAAGATGTCGGAAAGCCAAGCACAGGCGAAACTGCTGAAGGGCGTGGCCGAGGCCTTTGCCCTGCCCAAGATCCCCGAGCGGATCGAGGTCTATGACAACTCCCATATTCAGGGCGCCCATGCCGTGGGCGGCATGATCGTGGCGGGGCCGGAAGGGTTCCTCAAAAGCCAGTATCGCAAATATAACATCAAGGATACCGAGGTCACTCCGGGCGATGACTTCGGCATGATGAAAGAGGTGCTGACGCGGCGCTTCCAGCGCCTTCTGAAGGAAGACCCCGAGCGCAAGACCGACGCCTGGCCCGACCTACTGCTGATCGATGGCGGCGCGGGGCAGGTCTCGGCGGTGCAGGAGATCATGGATGATCTGGGCGTGGCCGATGTGCCGATGGTCGGCGTGGCCAAGGGGATCGACCGCGATCAGGGCAAGGAGGAATTCTACCGCACGGGCCGCCCCGTCATGGCGCTGCCGCGGCAGGATCCGGTGCTCTATTACATCCAGCGCCTGCGCGACGAGGCCCACCGCTGGGCCATCGGCACCCATCGCGCCAAACGCGCCAAGGCCAATCTCGCCAATCCGCTGGATGAAATCCCGGGCATCGGCGCGACCCGCAAACGGGCGTTGCTGACGCATTTCGGCTCGGCCAAGGCGGTCAGCCGCGCAGGGCTGACCGACCTGATGGAGGTTCCGGGCATTTCCGAGGCCACCGCCGAGACCGTCTACAACTTCTTCAACGAGAAGGGTTGACCGATTGGCCGCCGGGGCGTAGCGCGCAGCCCATGACCCACGCGCTGACCACCCCCGATGATCTGGCCGCCGCCGGACTGAGTACCGAAGACCCTGCCCTACTGGCGCGGGTCGCACAGGAGTTCCGTATCCGCATCACGCCCGAGATGCAGATGGACGATCAGGCGATTGCCGCGCAATTCGTGCCGACAGCCGCCGAACTCACCACTCTTCCCGAAGAACTGGCCGACCCGATCGGCGATCAGGCGCATTCGCCGGTCAAAGGACTGACCCATCGCTATCCCGACCGCGTGATCTTGCACATCACCAAGACCTGCGATGTCTATTGCCGTTTCTGCTTCCGTCGCGAGACCGTGGGCGAGACCGGCCCGCTGCCACCTGCCCAACTGGATGCCGCGCTCGATTATATCGCCGCCACCCCTACCCTGCGCGAGGTGGTGTTGACAGGGGGCGACCCGCTGACCCTGTCGCCGCGCCGTCTGCGCGATATGCTGACGCGGCTCGATGCCATCCCGCATCTCGCGATGGTCCGCTTCCACACCCGCGTGCCGGTCGTGGCCCCCGAGCGTATCACCCCCGAGCTGACACAGCTGCTGGCCAGCCTGCGCCTTACGCCGTGGATGGTGCTGCATACCAACCACGCCGCCGAGCTGACCCCCAATGCCCGCGCAGCCCTTGCACGGCTTGTCGATGCGGGCATCCCAGTGATCTCGCAATCGGTTCTTCTGCGCGGGGTCAATGACAGCACGCAGGCGCTGGCCGACCTCTTCACCACGCTCTCGGCCCTGCGGGTGAAGCCCTATTACCTGCATCACTGCGATCTGGCCCGCGGCACCTCGCATTTCCGCACTACGATCGATGAGGGCCGCGCCCTGATGCGCGCCCTGCGCGGGCGGATTTCGGGTCATTGCCTGCCCACCTATGTGCTCGATATTCCGGGCGGCTTTGGCAAAGTGCCCGTCTCGGCCGAGTATTTTACGCAACAATCCTCGGGCCATTGGAAAGTCACCGATTGGCAAGGCCGGATTCACGACTATCTTGACCCCAAAAGGTGAAGCCCCTTCCCCTTCCTGAACGACGCGGTTAACTTGCCCCCATGACGTGGACCCTTCCCAATATCCTCACTGTATTGAGGCTCGTTGCCGCCCCCGGTGTTGCGGTGATGTTTTTGTATTTCAGCCGCCCCTGGGCGGATTTTCTGGCCCTTGCGCTATTCATCGTCGCGGCGATCACTGACTGGTTCGACGGCTATCTGGCCCGCTCCTGGGGCCAAGAGAGCAAATTCGGCGCGATGCTGGACCCCATCGCCGATAAGGCGATGGTGGTGATCGCGCTGGTGATCCTCACGGGGTATTCGGGGATGAACCCATGGCTCATCCTGCCGGTGACGGTCATCCTCTTCCGCGAGACATTCGTGGCAGGGCTGCGCGAGTTCCTCGGTACCGATTCCGGCAAGCTGAAAGTGACCAGACTCGCCAAATGGAAAACCACGGCGCAAATGGTGGCAATCGCCATCCTCTTCCTCGGCACAGGGCTGACCTATGTCGAAACGGGCCGCCCGCCGCGCGTGGGCGAGGGCGACCTGCCCACCGGCCTGACGCCCGCCGATCTGGCCACCCATGCAGGGATCGTGCTGATCTGGATCGCGGCCATCCTGACAGCGATCACCGGCTGGGACTATTTCCGCAAGGCACTACCCTATCTGAGAGGCCCGAAATGAAGCGCGAACTGGTCTATTTCGCATGGGTGCGCGAACGGATCGGCGCGGCCCGCGAAACCGTAGAGACAGAGGCGCAGACTGCGGCGGAACTGGTCGAGGAGCTGCGCACCCGCAGCGACTATCATGCCGCTGCCCTGGCCGATCTGACGGCGCTGCGTGTGGCGCTCGATCAAGAACTCTCCGATTTCGACACACCTCTTGGCGAGACTCGCGAAATTGCCTTCTTTCCGCCGATGACAGGAGGGTGACATGCGCGTTCTGGTGCAGGAGGCCCCGTTCGATCTGGGCGCAGAGCTGAAAGGGTTCGGCCATGGCGGCCGTGCGGGTGCCGTGGTCAGCTTCACAGGGATCGTGCGCGACGACACCGGCACGTTACAGGCACTGGAACTGGAACATTATCCCGGCATGACCGAACGCGCTTTAATCAAGATCGCCGAAGACGCGCAGACCCGCTGGGCGCTGACCAATGTGACCATCATCCACCGGATTGGCCGGCTGGAACCGGGCGACGAGATCATGATGGTGGCCACCGCCAGTCCCCATCGCAAGGCCGCTTTCGAGGCGGCCGACTATCTGATGGATTTCCTGAAATCCCGCGCGCCCTTCTGGAAAAAAGAGCATTTCGCCGATCGGAGCGAATGGGTCGCCGCGAAACAGAGCGACGAGGTCGCCCTAGATCGCTGGTAGAAGAGGGGGCTCTGCCCCCGTCGGGCCAAGGCCCGCCTCCCCCGGGATATTTATGGACGCTGGAAAACCGCTACTCCCAGCGTCCATAAATATCCTGGGGTGAATTCGGCGAAGCCGAAGAGGGGCAAAGCCCCTCCGCGTTCCTCAGAGATTATCCTCGACATGGAAGCCCTGAGGGATCTGCGTCCTGTTCTCGAGGATCAGATCGGCCATCACCTGCGCGACTTTGGGCGCCATGCCGAAGCCGATCTTGAACCCGCCATTGGCAATGAAATGCCCTGCACGGTCAGGCCAAGCGCCCAGCATCGGCGCACGGCTTTTGGCGCGGGGGCGTAGCCCTGCCCAGCGGTCCACGACTTCGGCTCCGGCCAGTTCGGGGCAGATCTGGCGGGTTCTGGCGATGAGCGCCTCCAGCTGATCGTCCGTCCTCTGGGGGTTGTCATACGCGCGCTCGGAGGTCGATCCAATTGCCACCGTTCCATTGGAATGCGGGATGATATGCAGACTTTCGGCATAGATTTGCGGCATGTCACCAGCGTCGAAGGCAAAGACCGCCGCCTGACCTTTTATCCCTGCGCCGACGTTCTTGCCCAGTTGCAGGCCCAGATCCTGCAGTCCTGCCGCGCCCGTTGCATGCAGCACGGGGCCTGTCTCTTCGGCCTCACCGATGAGGACCTCACCGCCGAGAGCAATAATCGCCCGTGCCAGTGCATCGCCTGCAGCCCTCGGGCAGGCGCGGGCGCTGAGGCTATCATGCACCACATATCCGCTGGGGCTTTCAAAGCCGAGGGGGCCGAACTCCCGCATTGGCACCACCTCCCAGACCGCCTTCCCCTGCCACAGCGTCTTCGCGTTCTCGCCGCGTTCTCTGGCGCGGACGATCTGAGCCTCGTCGGCCAGCGGCTGCAGGCGGCCGATCCTGGCATAGCCCGCATCCCCGCCACCGATCCGCGCGGCATCGGACCAGAACGCGTCCGCCATCAGCAGGCTTTCCAACTGGAACTGCTTCTTGGGATTCCAGTTCTCGGGCACATGGGGTGCAAGCGCCCCCACCGTGCCGCCCGAGGCACCGGCCCCGACGCCATGGATATCGATTACCCGCACCCGCGCGCCACGTCGCGCCATTTCGAAGGCGCAGGCAAGCCCGAAGACCCCCGCGCCCCGCACCGTGACCTGATCGCCGACATGGCTGACCGGATTGACCCTAAGCCCGCTTGTCATTGCCTTTGCCTTTCTGCATTGTCCCGCTCGGGCGTCCGGCGCCCTGTTGATCCAAGGCCCTACCCCGCATGACCCGCACTGACCAGAGTGAAGCTGACCTGACATGGCGCGACGAGGCCATTCCTGTGTCCTCGCGCTTCGATGATCCCTATTTCTCGCTCGGAAACGGGCTTGAGGAAACCCGCCATGTCTTTTTGCGCGGCAATGATCTGCCTGCGCGGGCGAAAGATGGCTTCCGGATTGCCGAACTGGGCTTCGGCACGGGGCTGAACCTGCTGGCCACGGCGCTGGCCTGCCCCGATGCGGCGCTGCACTATACCAGCTTCGAGGCATTTCCGATGTCCGCCGCCGAGATGGGCCGCGCGCTCGAGGCCTTCCCCGAGGCCCGCGCCATTGCCGATCCGCTGATCGAGGCCTGGGGGAAGGGGCAGACCGAGTTCACCTTGGGCAAAATCCAGGTGCGGATCCTCATGGAGGATGCCCGCGAGGCTCTGCCGCGATGGGAGGGCCGCGCCGACGCGTGGTATCTCGACGGGTTCTCGCCCGCCAAGAACCCCGAACTCTGGGGCGAGGATCTGATGGCCGAAGTGGGCCGCCATACGGCACAGGGCGGCACCTTCGCCACCTATACCGCCGCAGGTTTCGTGCGCCGCGCGCTGAAAGCTGCAGGGTTCGAGGTCGAGCGCGTCTCGGGCTTCGGCAATAAACGTCATATGTCACGCGGACAGCTCGTCCCGAAGGAATCCGCGTGATGGCCGTCCAGAACAATAACAAACTCGGGGCGATCCTGATCATCATCGTGACGATCGTCTTTGCGGCGCAGGATGCGATCTCGCGCCATCTGGCCGACACCTACAACACCTATATGGTCGTGATGATCCGCTTCTGGTTCTTTGCGCTTTTTGCGATCTGGCTTGCGGGGCGCAAGCAGGGCGGGCTGGCGCGCGCCATCCGCGCCCATCACCCGTGGATGCAGGCGATCCGTGCGATTTTCCTCGTGCTCGAAATCTATGTGATGATCGCGGCCTTCGTGATGCTGGGCCTGATCGAGACCCATGCCGTGTTCATCTGCTATCCGCTGATCGTGGCGGCCCTTTCCGGCCCCGTGCTGGGCGAGAAGGTTGGCTGGCGGCGATGGACCGCGATCGGCATCGGCTTTGTCGGCGTGCTGATCATCCTCAAACCCTCGGGGAATGTCTTCTCGCCGGCGGCGACCTTCCCCTTCCTGTGCGCAGTGATGTTTGCGGTCTACGGGCTCCTGACCCGCAAGGTCGCCGACAAGGACGATAGCAACACCTCGATCTTCTGGACTGCCGTCGGCGGGGCGATCATTTCCACCGTCGTCGGCATGTGGTTTTGGCAACCGATGTCCGGCCCCGACTGGATCTGGATGGCCATCCTCTGTGTCACCGGCGTTCTGGGCCATGCCCTGATGATCCGCGCCTACGAGATGGCCGAGGCCTCGGCCATCCAGCCCTTCAGCTATCTTCAGCTCGTCTGGGGCGCGATGATCGGCATGGCGGTCTTTGGCGATGTGCTGCGCACCAATGTGGCCATCGGCGCCTGCTTCGTGGTGCTGGCGGGGCTGTTCACGCTCTGGCGGCAGGCGCAGAAAAACATCGACCCCGTGCCGCCCGCGCCCACGGTGAAGCCCTGATCAGGGGCCGTCACCGCGTAGCTCCTGCGTGAAGGGCACGGGAGGTTCGCCCAACCGCGCACGATAGATCGGCAGGCTTTCGGAGACGCGCATGACATAGTTGCGCGTCTCGTCGAACGGGATCATCTCGACCCAGTCGACGACATCCGTGCCCGGCGCGCGCGGATCGCCCATCTCCTCGATCCATTGCCGCGACCGACCCGGCCCCGCATTATAGCCCGCCGCCACCAGCAGGGGCGAATTGCCGAAATCGTCGCGCAGCCCTTTGAGGTATTCCGACCCCAGCTGGATATTATAGGTGACATCCCTCGTCAGATCATCGGGGCGGTAGTCTACCCCTAGCTTTGCGGCCATCATCTTGGCGGTGCCGGGCATCAGCTGCATCAGGCCCCGTGCCCCCACATAAGACACGACCGTATGGTCGAACTCGCTCTCGCGCCGCGCGATCGACAGGGCAAGCTCTTCGGGCACGGCCAGATCATGGGTTCTCAGCTCGGGGATCGGAAAATAGCCCGCCACCAGAATGGTCCCGTTAAGAGCGGCACGTTTGGAAAGTTGCAGCGCCAGATGCGGGTCGCGCCATTCGAGTGCCAGATCAACCAGCCCCGGAATGCGGCTATCGTCGATATTCTCCTCATATTGCAGCACGAACCGCTCGGCCAACGGCTGATCTCCTGCCGCATGCAACAGAAGTGCTGCCTGAAACACCGAGCTTTGGTCATAGCCCCCCGCACGCCAGTCCGGCAGCGGATCGGGCTGCACCAGAGCGCGGTCCAGAGGCTTGCCGATCTTCTCCGAGGCCAGCAGCCCGTAATAGGCTGTCTGGTAGCGCGCCGCCGCCCCATAGGCCTGATCGGCCTCGGTCTTGCGCCCCAATGCCTCAAGCGCGCGCCCCCGCCAGTAATCGGCCCGCGATTGCGAGATCGGGCTGCCCACCGCCGCCGAGAGTGCCTGGAAGTGGCGCAGCGCCGTGGGGGCATCATCAAGCTTCAGCGCCGCAAACCCCGCCAGAAACTCCAGCTCGGCATAATCCGACCCGCCGGGTTTCAGATGGTGATTGGCGGCCTCGCGATAGGCGCGGTGGAAATCCCCCCGCCGCATGTCCCAACGCGCCATCCGTTTGCGCACATCGGCCCACATCTCGGGGTCGCCCAGTTTCTTGGCCGAGGACGACCAGCCGAGGATCAGCTCCGCCGCCCCGTCCTCAAGGCTCTTGCGCCAGCGCCAGACCGCACGATCCCGCGCAAGCCCGTAGGAATGCATCATATAGTCTGGCACCGCATCAACGAGCCCGTCCACCCCGTCGCGCCGCGCCTGCAGTGCTATACGGGCCTCGGCCACGGCCTTGGTGCCGGGCGGCACCAGATCCAGCATCCGCCGCGCCTGTGTCAGATCACCCCGGTCCAGCATCGCCTGCATCCGCCCGCCATTCGAGGGCGCGACCAACACACCATAGCGCTCCAGAAAGGCCTGCTGTTCGTCCGCGCTCAGATCCAGATGGCGCCATGCCCTCTCGGCTTCGGTCGCGGCGGATGTGCTCTCGCCCCTGGCTTGATAGGCCGCGATCAGCGCCAGCGATCCCGTGCCCGTCTGCGGCTTGTGCTGCGCGAAATAGGAGATCACCTGATCGGGGCTCACACCCTCGAGCTTGTCCTCGCCCTTGCGACGCAGCAGCGGCATACCCGGCCAGTCGGGTCTGCGGGCCGAGAAATCGGCATAGTCGCGGAAGCTGCCCTCGCCCGCGCGCAGCCGCTCCCATTCGATCAGATCAAAGCCCACCATGCCCGAATGGCGCGCCGCATCCTGTGCTGCCGGCCAGTCCTTCCGGTCGGCCAGTTCGAGCGCCTGCGCCAATGCCTCGCCAGCATCTCGAGGAGCGTCTTCGGCATGCACAACGTCCGGCAGGGCGCAAACCGCCCCGAATGTCAGAACGATCAGGCTGGCGAGAAGGGTCTTTCGATGCATGGGATCCTCTTTGCTTGGCCTCTTGTGTGCCATAGTGACAGGCCAGTGCAATTCACAAGTTGGCAAGAGCGCCAAGCTCGCATAATGTCCGCCCGATTTTAACCCGACGATTCCGTTCGGATACCCAACACTGCAAAGGAGCGTGTCATGTTCAAAGGGTCCTACCCCGCCCTCATCACGCCGTTCAAGGACGGCGAGCTGGATCTGGACGCGCTCAAGAAGATCGTCGACTGGCATGCCGATCAGGGCAGTCACGGTCTGGTGCCCGTAGGCACCACCGGCGAGTCGCCCACGCTCAGTCATGCCGAGCATAACACCGTCGTGGCCGAGGTCGTGAAGGTTGCCGCAGGGCGCATGAAGATCATCGCCGGTGCCGGCTCCAATTACACCCGCGAGGGGATCGAGCTGATCCAGCACGCGCAGGCCGCAGGCGCCGATGGCGCGCTGGTCGTGACGCCCTATTACAACAAGCCCACTCAGGCCGGTATGATCGCGCATTTCACCGCGATGCATGATGCCTCGAATATTCCGATCATCATCTACAACATCCCCGGCCGCTCGGTTGTGGATATGACGCCGGAAACCATGGGCGAACTGGCCAAGCTGCCGCGGATCGTCGGCGTGAAGGATGCCACTGGCGATCTGATGCGCGTGGCCAAGCAACGCATCACCTGCGGCAAGGACTTCCTGCAGCTGTCGGGCGAGGATGGCACGGCGCTCGGCTTCAACGCGATGGGCGGCGTCGGCTGCATCTCGGTCACCGCAAACGTGGCCCCGAAGCTCTGCTCCGAGTTCCAGAACGCCACACTGGCCGGTGACTGGGCCCGCGCGCTCGAGATCTCCGACAAGCTGATGCCACTGCATATCGCCATCTTCCTCGAACCGGGCGTCTGCGGCGCGAAATACGCAATGTCGCGTCTGGGGCTGTGCTCGGACGAGGTGCGCCTGCCGCTGGTCGGCCTGAGCGATGGCGTCAAGGCCCGTATCGACGAGGCGATGGAATTCGCAGGGCTTCTCTGAACCTCGCACGGAACGGCATCGAAGGCGCCCCCCGGGGCGCCTTTTTTCGTTAGGAGGCCTTGTTCAGGCGGGGCGCGGCTTGAGCATCACGCTCTTCCCACTCGGCGATCCAGTCCCGCCCCAATGCCTCGATCAAGGGCTGGAGATGGGCCTCGTAATGGCGCCAGCGCGCTACACCATCACGATTGATCCCGCGCCGCACCCGCAAATCGGAGGCCGTGCGCACGGCCCCTGCCGCGGCTTTCGGGTCGAAGCAGGCGCTCTGCATCTGCAGACCGATATGATCCAGAAGTTGTGGGATCTGCTGCTCGGGATAATCGATCAGCGCCTGCAGTGACTGAATGCGGAACACAGGCCCCAGCTTCTGCGCATAGTCCCGCATCGACTGGTCGGTGAGCTGGATCATATGAGCGATCCAGTCCAACCGTTCGCTGAATCCGTGACCATTGGCAAAATCGGTCATGAACAAAGACAGCCCCAGATCCAGCGGATGCCGGTCCAGCGCGATAAACCGCGCCTCGGGAAGCATGGCCCGCAACAGCCCCGCATGGGACAGATCGAGCGGCGTCTTGGACAGCAGGACCGGCGTCTCGACCCGCCGCTCGGTGATCCGCTGGCGATAGAGCGCCTCCAGATTTCGGACCAGCGGTTGTCCCGGCACGCCGAACCACTTCCAGTAATCCGCAACGAGCCGGCCGTTGGCCTGCTCGGACCGCATCAGATCCAGTATCGCAAGCCGGAAATCGGGCGCCTCGCCCAATGTAGAGACCTGATCATGGCGCAGGAGGATCTGTTCTGTCAGGGTCGTGCCCGAGCGCGGCAGACCACCGATAAAGACCATACGCGGCCCCTGCGCGGGCGGCGCCCCCGCCAGATCGGCCAGATCGGGACAGAATTCCAGCTGGTCGGCCAGACGCTGTTCGGTCACCAGCGGATCATAGCCGCGCATCTTGAGCGCATTGCCGCGGCTGTAATGGGCAAAGGCACGGTCATACTGCCCTTCGGCATCCTCGATCGCGGCAAGCGCGAATTCGGCGCTCACCCGCAGACGCGTGCTGGTGCTCTCGTCCTCGCAGGTGGCCTCGAGACGACGTGCCTCGCGGCCGGAGCTGGGAAAACGGCGCAACCGGTTGCGCCCGGATAACAGGCGGACATCCTCCGGTGCATAGAACAGGGCACGGTCATAGGCGGCAACCGCCTCGTCCACAGCGCCGAATGCCGTCAGGATCGCGGCGTAGATCCCCCATAGCGGAGCGCGATCCGCCCAGAGGGTCACCCCTTCCTGCGCCAGCTTACGGGCCTGTACATCCTGACCAAGCGCCCAGCTGCTGCGGATCGCCTGTAACATCAGATCTGGACTTGGTCCCTTCTGCGACCAGAGTGTCTCTATGCGCTGTAAGGCGGCCCGATGATCTCCATCGAGAACCGCTTTCGCGAGGGAGACATCCTCATCATAAAAGAGATCGGGTGTGTCCATCGTTATCGTCCAAAAATCAAGGGCAGACCATCGGCCTGCCCTCTATAATGATCACACCGATCTTTATTTAATATGAATCACTTCTGGTTGTCTTTGCCCTCGTCCACCGGATCGGTTCCGTCGACCTCACCCTCGTATTCGTCCTCGAGAATGGCCTTCTTACGCGCCTTCTCGGCGCGCTCCTTTTCGATCTCCACAGCTTCATCCAGCTCATGCGCCGCCGTATCGGACAGGGGCGTGTAGACCGCCCAGTCGCCCTCGGTGGGTTTGGGCAAGGTCTCGCGCGGAATGTTGCGCAGCATGATCGCCTTGGACAGGAAATGCGCGGTGATCGGCGCGGTCATGAAGAGGAAGAGCGTGATCATCAGCTCGTGCAGGGACAGCTCGCCCTTTTCCGCACCGAACCACACCATCGATGCGATCAGGCAGGCCCCCACCCCGAGCGTCGCCGTCATCGTGGGCGCATGAAGCCGCGTCATGGCATCGGGCAGTTTCACCAGCCCGAACGAGCCCACAAGCCCGAAGAAGCCACCGATGACCAGAAGCGCCGAGACAAGAATTTCCCAAAACAGTTCCATATCTTACCTCACTCGATCAGATCGCCGCGGAGAAGGAATTTGGCATAGGCCACCGTCGAGACGAAGCCCACCATGGCATAAAGGATAGAGGCCTCGAAGAAGATCGCGGTGCCTTCCCAGATCCCGAAACAGACAAACAGTCCGATTGCATTCACCGCCATCGTATCGAGCGCCAGAATACGGTCTGTCACGCCCGGCGATTTCACCACGCGATAGAGGTTGAACAGAAGCGCCAGCGCATAGCAGCCGATGGCGAAGATCAGAGCATAGGTGATCATTCGAAGATCTCCTTCAGGCGGGCCTCATAGCGGGATTTCATACCGTCGCGTGCGCCCTCTGGGTCGGTTTCATGCAGGCAATGGACAAGAAGCGAATGACCATCGGCCGACAGCTCCGCCGCAACCGTGCCCGGTGTCATGGTGATCGTGCCGGCGAAAACGGTGATCGCCTCTGGCGTGTGAAGGTCGAGCGGGATCGAGATCCAGACCGGCTTCAGATCGGCATTGCGCTTGAACAGGATGATCTTGGCGACCGAGATATTCGAGACCACGATATCCCATAGCACGATCAGCGCATATTCGATCATCTTCGGAATATTGCGCACGACGGGCCGGTCGGGCCAGTAGGGCGCGGTGACCCAAGGGATCACGATCCCGACGATAATGCCGAAGACCAGCGAGTTGAGCGTATAGGCATTGGCCAGCAGGAGCCACACCACCGTCAGAAGAACGGTCAGATGCGGATGCGGAAGGATGCGTCTAATCATGGTCTACCCCTCCTCAATGGCCGTCGATCACGGTGTGATCGGGCTCATAGGCACTGTCTTGCACATCATGGTCATCGCCATGCGGATGGGCACCGGCCTCCGCCGCCTCTTCGGCGCGCTGATAGGCCCCGTCCATCACTGCGGAGATATAGTTTTCGCGATTATAGAGCTGCGAGGACATGCCCTGAACATAGGTCGTGGCAGGCCCCGCGAAGACAGTCCACGCAACCAGCCCCGCCAGCAGCCCCCCCGTGGCCACAAAAGCCAATGCGGGCGAGCTGGCATCCTCGACGCCCAGACGCGGCGGGGTCTCGTCCTTGCTGTCCGGGGTCGCATAGCATTTCCAGAACACGGTCGAACCCGCCCGCGAGAAGCCCACGATTGCGATCAGCGAGGTGATCAGGATCGCCGCCCAGATCCACCATTGCCCGAAGGTCGCATGCAGGATCATCAGCTTGCCGAGGAAGCCCGAAAGCGGCGGCATACCGGCCATCCCGATCGCGGCCATGAAGAACATCGCGGCCAGCAGACCGTTCTGCGCGATCACCGGCTGCGGGATCAACTTCAGGCCGATGGCGCGGCGTTCCCTGACCATATCGGCCACAAGGAACAGCGCCGCCGCCACCAGCGTCGAATGGACCATATAGTAGAGCCCTGCCGCCGTGCCCTCTGGCGTGAATTGCGCAAAGGCCAACAGCATCGTGCCGACAGAGCCGATCACCGAGAAGGCCACGAGGCGCCCCAGATCGCGCGCGCCGAAAATGCCCACCATCCCGATGATCAGCGTCAGCGCCGCCGCAGGCAGCAGCACATCATGGGCCAGCGATCCCACAGCGCTATCGGGGGTAAAGACCAGCGTATAGATCCGGATGATCGCATAGATCCCGACCTTGGTCATGATCGCGAAGAGCGCAGCCACTGGACCCGGAGCATTGGAATAGGTGCCGGGAAGCCAGAACTGGAAGGGGACGATAGCGCCCTTGACAGCGAAGACGAGGATCATCAGTGCCGCGCCCACGCGCAGCAACGCCGCCTCGCCCACGGGCATCTGGGCCACTTTCTGCGCCAGATCGGCCATGTTCAGCGTGCCGGTCGTGGCATAGATCGTGCCGAGCGCGAACAGGAAGAGCGTGGAACCGGCAAGGTTATAGACCACATATTGCACGCCGGCCTTCAGCCGGTCACGCCCGCCCGCGTGGATCATCAACCCGTAGGAGGCAATCAAGAGCACTTCGAAGAAGACGAAAAGGTTGAAGGCATCGCCTGTCAGGAAGGCACCGTTGATGCCCATCATCTGGAACTGCAGCAGCGAATGGAAGTGCCAGCCGCGCTTGTCCCAGCCCGAGCCGATGGCATAGAGCGCGATCGCCAGCCCCAGCACCGAGGTCAGCACCAGCATCAGCGCCGAGAGCTGGTCGAGCACGAGGACGATCCCGAATGGGGCCTCCCATGCGCCAAGGCGGTAGACCTCCGGCACGCCCGAGGAGGCGCGCACCATCAGCGTGAGGGAGATCGCGACCAGCGCCAGCATCCCCACGATGGAGAACACCCGCTGGGCTGTGCGGTCGAACCGCATCCACAAGACGATCAGGGGTGCCAGAAAGGCCGGCAGCACCACGGGCGCGATAACGAGTTGATCAAAGAAGCCCAGCATCAGTCTTGTTTTTCCTTATCGTCATCGAGGTCGATATAGTCATCGCCCGCCTCGATGAAGGCGCCAAGCGCCAGCATCACCGTCACCGAGGTCATCCCGAAGCTGATCACGATAGCGGTCAGCACGAGGGCCTGCGGAATCGGGTCGGTATAGCTCGAGACGCCCTCCTGCAGGATCGGCGGCATATTCACCGCCAGACGCCCCGTCGCAAAGAGGAAGACGTTCACGGCATAAGACAGCATCGTCATGCCCAGAACCACCGGAAAGACCCTGAGCCGCAGGATCAGGTAGATCCCCGCCGCCGTCATCACGCCGATTGCGCTTGCAACCAAGGCTTCCATCAGTGGTCTCCCTCATTCTTGTTGGGCCCGTTTTGATTAGGCCTATCGGTCGCGCGCTCCATCAGGTGACGCTCCTCGAAACTGCCATCCTCGCGCCGTTCCAGCCAGCGCCGCGGCACGACCGATCCTTCAGGGAAGTTCTCGATACCGACCTCGGCCACGGTGCGTGCCTCGGGGCGTTCGGCCAGGATATGGGCCGCACGTTCCTCGGTCGGCAGGGCGGCACGCCGCGCCAGACGCGAGAGCCCGCCAAGGGCCAGAAGCACCGAGCCCACCACGCCCAAGAACACGCCGAGGTCGAAGCCCATAGCGGTCGCCAGCTCGAACTTGTCGAGGAACGGCAGTTTAAAATAGCCGAAATCGGAGGTCAGGAAGGGCATCCCGTTGAACCATGCGCCCACGCCGGTGATCCCTGCGGCCAGCACGCCCAGCCCGATCAGCTGGTGGTAATAGATCTTCTGCCGCGCCTGCGTCCATGCAAAGCCCGAGGAGATATATTGCATCACCAGCGCGATCGCGACGATCAGGCCGGCGATAAAGCCTCCGCCCGGCAGGTTATGCCCGCGCAGGAAGATGAACAGGCCGAAGACCAGCGCGATGGGCATCATCACACGGGTGGCGATCAGCATCATCATCGGGTGCTTGTCGCCTGCGCGCAGCATATCGGGGCGCCATGCGATCAGCTTGCGCGAGCCGGTGCCGTTCAGGAGCGCCTCGGTCAACGCAAAGATCACCAGCGCCGCGATCCCCAACACGGTGACCTCGCCATAGGTATCATAGCCACGGAAATCGACGAGGATCACGTTCACCACGTTATCGCCGCCCGCGAGGTTATAGCTATTGGCCAGATGGTATTCCGACATCGAGGGGAAGGCGAAATCGCGCATCATCAGCGCATAGATCAGAGAGCCTGTGCCAAGCCCCACGATCACCGAGAAGATCTTGTCGAAATGGCGCTTGAGATTGCTGGTTTCGGCCGCTGTGACCTTGGGCAGGAAATTGAGCGCCAAGAGCATCAGCACGGCGGTGACCACCTCGACCGAGATCTGGGTCAGCGCCAGATCGGGTGCCGAGAGATAGATGAAGCAGATCGACACGATCAGCCCCACGATCCCCACCAGAACGAGCGCGAGGAAGCGGTTGCGGTGGAAGGCCGCGACACAGATGGTCGCGGTGACCAGCATGATCCAACCGACCAGCGCCACGGGGCTGACGGGCAGCATCTCGCGGGTCTGCGGCCCTTGGCTGCCCGTGGTCCATGCCCAGAAGCCGATCGCCAGCGCCGCCGCCGAGAAGATCAGCAGATAGCGCGCCATCGAGCCGTTATGCAGGCCCGAGGTGAAAATCCGCGCAGCGCAGGCACAGCGCACCATGCCCCAGTCGAACATCGCCTTGGCATCGGGGCGCGGAACCGCGTCCCAGATCGCCCGCAGCGGTTTGAAGGCCGATAGCACGATGATGCCGCCGATCACCGCGATGACCGACATGATCAGCGCCGCATTCACCCCGTGCCAGATCGCCAGATGCAGATGCTCGTCGAGCGGCGCGCCGATCACGGCCTCCGAGACCATCGCCACGAACGGATCCATCAGGAAGGGGAAGCAGCCGATCAGCAGCACAAGGCAGGCGAGGAAAGCAGGGCTTGCCCACATGCCGAAGCCCGGGTCATGGGGTTTGTGCGGATAGTCGTCGCGCACCGGACCCATGAAGCCGTGCCAGATGAAGCGGAAGGAATAGGCCGCCGACAGGAGCGCCGCGATGGTGGCCAGCACGGGGATCAGCCACTCATTGCCCAGCCACGGGGTCTTGGCCGCCTCGTAGAGCATCAGCTCCTTCGACAGGAAGCCGTTGAATAACGGGATGCCCGCCATCGAGAGCGTCGCGATGGTGCCGATGGTGAAGGTCACCGGCATCAGCTTGCGCAAGCCACCAAGGCGCTTGAGATCGCGGGTATGGGCCTCGTGGTCGACGATACCCGCCGTCATGAAGAGCGCGGCCTTGAAGGTCGCGTGGTTAATGATGTGGAAGACACCGGCGATCACACCCGCCTGCGTGCCAAGCCCGAAGCAGAAGGTGATTAACCCCAGATGCGAGATGGTCGAATAGGCCAGAAGCCCCTTCATATCATCCTTGAAGATCGCGATCTTGGCGGCAATCAGCATTGTGACCAGCCCGACCGTCACCACAATGTAGAACCATTCCGGCGTCCCCGAGAGCACCGGCCAGAGCCGCGCCATCAGGAAGAGACCGGCTTTCACCATCGTGGCCGAGTGCAGGTAGGACGACACCGGCGTGGGCGCAGCCATCGCATGCGGCAACCAGAAATGGAACGGGAACTGCGCCGATTTCGTGAACGCCCCCAAAAGGATCAGGATCAGCGCCGGAAGATAGAGATCGGAGGACTGGATCGCGTCTTTCGCCGCAAGGATATCCGAGATCGTGTAACTGCCCGCGATATGGCCCAGCAGCATCATCCCCGCGATCATTGCAAGCCCGCCTGCCCCCGTGACGGTCAGCGCCATACGCGCGCCCTGACGCCCTTCGGGGAGGTGCTTCCAATAGCCGATCAGCAGGAAGGAGGACAGCGAGGTCAGTTCCCAGAAGATCAACAGAAGCAGGATGTTGTCGGACAGAACGATACCCACCATCGCGCCCTGAAAGAGCATCAGATAGGTGTAGAACTGGCCCGCCGGATCTTTCGAGGACAGATAATAGCGTGCGTAAAGGATCACCAGCAGCCCGATCCCGAGGATCAGCGTGGCAAAAAGCATTCCCAGCCCGTCGATCATGAATTCGACATTGAGGCCGAGCCACGGCATCCAGTCGATCTTCGTGCGGACCACCTCGCCCGCCATGACCTCCGGCAAATGCAAAAGCAGCCCCAGAAGCGCAAGGCCGGAGCAGATTGCAACCGATATCGCTGTGGTATTTCTTCCGGTGCGGATCAAGACGCCGGGAAGCAGCGCCCCCAGAAATGGCAAGACGGCAATTAAGGCTGGTGACATTGCTCTCCGGTCCGTTCAAGGCTTCGCGCACGGCCTGCCTGCGCGTGGAACGACCGGCAACGTGACTGATCAGGTTACCTTTAACTGCGAATTCCACCCCCTCATGTCAAGGGCAAGCGGGGCGAATCGAACACGGGCCTCTCACGAGGGTGTCATTCGCAGAAACCGACAGAAATTAACCTTTATGACGTGGTTAACAAGAAAACCCCTCGGTTTCGCCCGAGTTTTGGGCGGGTTTTCGCCACACCCCTACAGAAACAAGCGCAATTATGCGGAACAAAGCACAGTGCTTTGCTGTTCTGCACATTGAATATCAACCTCTATTGCACATCATATTGGTTCAAGAGTATGCCTCGGCGTAAGAGGTTCGCATCCTAGGGAACTTCCTGAGATTACTGGATAATACATGATTAAAACCGGCAAGCCCGCACATCGTTCTCCGAACCGCCGTCAGGTGATGGCCCATCTTGCCGCTGGCACGATGCTGGGTGGGGTATTGGCCGGTCGTCCGCTCTGGGCACAGGAGGCTACGCAGGCCCCCGCAGAGACGCAGGCCCCGCAGCCCGAACTGCCCCCCGCCGCCGAGACCAAGCCCTTCAGCTTCGACAGTCTGACCATCGAGATGCGCGAGGCGGCCAAGCAGGATGCCGTAGCCCCCCAGAAGGTGGACGGGTTCCTCTCGGAACTGGACTATGACGCTTATCGCATGATCCGCTTCAATCCAGAGCACGCGCGTTTTGCCGATGGCGACCACCCGCAATTCACGCTTCAGGCCTTCCATATGGGCTGGCTCTTCCGCGAGCCGGTACTGATCTACGAGATCAAGGACGGTCAGGCGCAGGCAATGACCTTCTCGACGGATGATTTCATCTACGAGCGTAAAGCCCGCGAGATTGTGCCTGAACATGCCCCACTTCCCGGGGTTGCTGGCTTCCGGCTGCATTATCCGCTCAACCGTCCCGATGTGCTCGATGAGTTGGTGGCCTTCCAGGGCGCCTCCTATTTCCGCGCGCTCGGGCGCAATTCGCAATACGGCCTGTCGGCCCGCGGCCTCGCCGTCAATACCGGCCTGTCGGTCGCAGAAGAATTCCCGCGCTTCCGCCGCTTCTGGGTGGAACGCCCTGCCGAAAACGCGCGGACCGTGACCGTCTACGCCGCGATGGACAGCGCCTCGCTGACCGGTGCCTACCGTTTCGTGATCACGCCCGGCGATGCGACCGTGATGGAGGTCACCGCGCGGCTGTTCCTGCGCAAGGATGTGCAGCAGCTCGGTGTGGCCCCGCTGACCTCGATGTTCCTCTATGCCGACCGTTCGCGCGACCGGTTCGACGATTTCCGTCCGCAGGTGCATGACAGCGACGGGCTGATGATCGTGAAAGCCAATGGCGAGCGCGTCTGGCGTCCGCTGGCCAATCCCGACCGGCTTGCCTCGAGCTATTTCAGCGAGACCGCGCCGAAAAGCTTCGGCCTCTACCAGCGCGACCGCGAGTTCGAACAGTATCAGGATGCTTGGGCCCGCTACGAGCGTCGCCCCTCCCTGAAGGTCGAGCCCACAAGCGATTGGGGTGATGGCATGGTCCGTCTGGTGGAGATTCCGTCGGAGGCGGAGGCCAATGACAATATCGTCGCGTTCTGGGTGCCCAAGGATGGCGCCAAAGCGGGACAGGAGCGGGAATTCTCCTATCGGCTCAGCTGGGGCGATCTGCCCCTTGATCCGAACGAGGACATCGCACATGTAAAGGAAACCTTCGCCGGTGCCGGCGGGGTTGCGGGCAGCAACGATAAGACCCGGAAGTTCGTTGTGGACTTCACAGGCGGGCGTATCGCGAATCTTCCGTCCGAGAAGGTTGAGGACCTGAAAGTCGTCAACACGATCAGCGGAGGGTCTATCACCAACCAGAGCTTCTCCAAGATCCCTGGCCATGACATTTGGCGCCTCGTGATGGATGTAGAAGCCGAAGAAGGCTCCACAGTGGAACTTACCGCCTACCTTGAGGGTTATGGTTCCAAGCAATCTGAAACATGGGCCTACCAATGGATCAAAGCATGACCGTAAATACCTCCCCCGCGGCGGTGGACGCCGTGAAGACTGAACCGCAGGACCTGATCATGGGCCCCTGCGCCCTTCCCGATGCGCCGATGGCAATGCCGGTGCAGGTGCTCGAACGCGAAGGCGCGGGCATCTGGCAGGCGCTGCTGGCCCTTCTGCCGCAGCCGATGCGCGCGCATCGCGGCTGATCGCTAGATAGGAAATCGAGATGACCGTTGGACGCCTGTTCCTCTGGGCTTTGCGCAGCATTGCCATTGCACTGAGCCTCGTGGCGGGCGGCGGTGCCTTCGTTCTGTTCCTCCAGTTCGGCTCGGCCGACGGTCTGGACGCGTTCGACGTCGTTCGTGCCGTTCTCATCCTGATTTCCACGCTCTGGCTGGCTTGGGGGGCCGTTCAGGCCCTGATCGGGCTGACCACCCGCGCCAAAGCGCCCGAATATGACCCGAGCGCCCCGATCAAGGGGCGCACGGTCGTTCTGATGCCGGTCTATAACGAGGACCCGCTCTATACCTTTACCCGCCTCGCCGCGATGGATGCCTCCCTGCAGGACGCCCAGACAAAGGCAGGCACTTCGGCCGAAGTGCATTTTGCCATTCTCTCCGACACCCGTAACGATCTGACCGCGCGCCGCGAGGAACTCCTCTTTGCCAAACTCGTCAAGGAACGTAAGGGAATGGGGCGGTATTATTACCGCCGCCGCGAAAACAACACCGGCAAGAAAGCCGGCAATATCGAGGATTTCATCACCCGTTCGGGCGGTGCCTATGACTTCGCTCTGATCCTTGATGCCGACAGCCTGATGGAAGGCGAAACTATCCTGCAGATGGCCCGCCGAATGGAAGCCGATCCACGGCTGGGCCTGTTGCAGACCCTGCCAAAGGTCATCCGTGCCCGCTCCTATTTCGGGCGTGCGATGCAGTTTTCCGCCGCCTTCTTCTCGCCCGTATTCGCGCGCGGCCTTGCGATGATGCAGGGGCGCACCGGTCCGTTCTGGGGCCATAACGCGATGGTGCGCACCCGTGCCTTTGCCGAGTGCTGCGGTCTGCCGACCCTGCGTGGCAAGCCCCCCTTTGGTGGCCATGTCATGAGCCATGACTATGTCGAGGCTGCGCTGCTGGCGCGTGGCGGCTGGACCGTCCGTCTGGATGACGATCTCGAGGGCTCTTTCGAGGAAGGCCCCGAGAATATCGTAGATCACGCCAAACGCGACCGCCGCTGGTGTCAGGGCAACCTCCAGCATACGCGTATCATCAACGCGCCCGACCTGCGGATGTGGTCGCGTTTCGTCTTCGCGCAAGGGATCATGGCCTATATCTCGCCGTTGTTCTGGCTGGCCTTCATCCTTGCCTCGGTCGGCGCGATGGCCTTTGTCGCTCCGCCCAACTACTTCCCCGAGCCCAACTGGCCCTTCCCCTATTTCCCGCCTTCGGAGGCGTCGAAAGCGATCGGTCTGTTCATCGGGATCATCGGCCTTCTGCTGCTGCCGAAACTGTTGATCGCGCTGCGCTCATGGGCCGACGGAACCTCGCGCGGTTTCGGGGGCGGGTTCAACGCGCTTGCCGGCACCGTCTGCGAGCTGCTGATCAGCTCGGTCAATGCCCCGATCCTCTTGATGTTCTCGACCCGCTCGGTGCTGCAAGTGATCTTCGGTGCGGATGGTGGCTGGCCCACCAACAACCGTGGCGACGGCACGCTGGGCTTGCGCGACGGGCTCAAGGCATCGTGGTGGATTGTGCTTATCGGCGCGCTTGGAATGTGCGCGATTTTCATGTATGCACCGGGGCTGTTCTGGTGGCTTTCGCCTGTTGGCATCCCGATGATTCTGGCGCCCTTCGTCATCTCTGTGACCTCGCGTACAGCCAAGGGGAATCTCTTCGGCACCCCTACAGAATATCATGCCGCCCCGATCATGGAGCTGCATGACCGGATTCTCAACAATTGGTCGGCTGAACCGGAGGCCTCGGCCATAGAGGAACAACAACATGCCTGAAACTCGGTCCGCGCGCGATCCGCGGCTGGATTTCTTCCGCGGCATCGCTCTGGCGATGATCTTCGTTAATCACATCCCCCACCAGATCTACGAGAATTTCACCTCGCGCAATTTCGGTCATTCCGATGCCGCCGAGGGCTTCGTCTTCATGTCCGGCCTTGCTGCCGCTCTGGCCTATGGTCCGAAGCTGGCCGAGGGGTTCAACCGCCAGAGCTTCGGCAAGATCTGGGGCCGGTCGTGGACGCTCTATATGACCCATCTGGTGATCACCTTCTGGGTCATCGCGATCTTCGCGGGTGGCGCATTGTTCTTCGGCGGTGACAAGCTGCTGGAAATGAACGCTTTCGGACCACTAGCCGAGCAGCCGCTGCAATGGCTCATCGGTCTGGCCTCCCTGACGCACCAGTTGGGCTATGTGAACATCCTGCCGATGTATGCGGTGCTGATGATCGCGGCCCCGTTTATGATCCGACTGTCGCAAACTGCGCCGTTGAAACTTCTGGCGATCTCGCTGGTGGTCTGGGCAAGCGCGGGCATGTTCCGCCTGAACTTCCCCAACTTCCCCTATGAGGGCGGCTGGTTCTTCAATCCGCTCTCTTGGCAGCTGATCTTCTGTATCGGCATCCTGACCGGCACGGCGATGCGGAGTGGCAAACGGTTTCTAGGTGTCCATAAGCCAGTGGTCATCACCGCGGCTCTCTGGCTCGTCTTCTCGGCGATCTGGGTCAACAACACCTGGATGCTGCAAAATCTCGGCCCCGCGCTTGGCAGTCTGAAGGACCATGGCGTGCCCTTCTTCCTCGTGACCTTCGACAAGACCTTCCTGTCATTGCCGCGTCTGCTGCATGTGCTGGCACTGGCCTATATCCTGTCGATGCCGTTCCTCGTGCCGCAGATCGCTGCATCGAAGGCGGCTGCGCCGTTGCGCCTGCTGGGCCGTAACGGGCTGAAGATCTTTGCCTTCGGGACCGTGCTGGCGATCTTTGCACAGGCGGTCAAGGTCGTGCATCCGGGCGGCTTCGTGCAAGATAGCGTTCTGGTGCTGGGCGGGCTGGGCCTGCTTTACGCCATCGCCTGGGTCTCGGAATGGATGCGCCGCAAACCCGCCAAGCGCGAGGCCCCTGCCGCGCGCGAGGAGACCCAGGGCGATCTCCGTCCCAGTGGCCCTGCCCTGTCGCTGCCGCGGCTCTCGCTGCCCTCGACCATTCCGGTCGTCCAGCCCGAGATCCCGCGCCGCGCCGAATACTGACGCGAAATGCTAAAGCAGAAAGGCCACGGAGCGATCCGTGGCCTTTTCCCTTGGCAGATCCTGTCAAGCGGAGTCACATCGGACGTGGGCTGCCGATCAGATCTTTCAACACTTTGAGAACCGCCTGCACCTTTGCCGTGCGGTGCAAATCGACATGGGTTACCAGCCACAGAGCCGATTCCCATTCGGGGCGCGGCGGCAGAACCTCGACCATCCGGCTATCGGAACAGCCCTCGTTATAGGGCACAAAGCCCAGACCAAGCCCCTGACGCACCGCAGCCAACTGGCTCTCGTGGTCATTGGCACGGAACACCACACATTCATCGGGCACCGCATTCGACATCCAGCGCCAGAAAGGCGCACGGCTGTCGCGCTGTTCAGGGCCGATGAAACGGTGCTGATCAAGCGTATCCTCGGTCGGCATTCCGAAACGCTCGATATAGCTCTTGCCCGCATAGAGCCCCGTGCGGTTGGCGCAGAGCTGCTGGACAACGTTATCGGGCTCGGTCGGGCGGTTGCCCGCACGGATGGCCACATGCGCCTCGCCATATTCCAGACGGAAGACGCGCTGGTCGGTCAGATAGCGCAGCTGCAATTTGGGATGATCCACCAGCATCTGCTCGAGCGCGGGGAGAATCAGGGTGGAAATCGTGGGCACCGAAGTCACGATCAACTCGCCCGAGACCTCCTCGCCCGCCCCCGCAATCCGTGCGGCCAGCTGGCTGAACTGGTCTTCTGTGGCCTGCCCTACCGCCAGAAGCTGGTGACCGGCCTCGGTGGGCGTATAGCCGCGCGGATGGCGCTGGAACAGCTTCGTGCCCAGCCGGTGCTCCAGCGCATCGACATGGCGGATCACCGTAGCATGGTGCACACCAAGCACTTCTGCGGCCCCCGACACCGTCCCCACGCGCGCGACCTGATAGGCCGTTCTGATTTCATCCCAGTTATCGAAACTCATGCTGTGCACCCGCGAACAAACTTCGTGCGATCATGCCAGTTGAGTTCGAGGTGGCAAGGGGCAATCCTGCGTCAGACTAAAAATTCCTCCCCCTTTCCTTTTATGGAGATCCCAATGTCCATTCTGCGCATCGACAGCTCGATCAAGGGCGACGCCTCCGTCACCCGCAAACTGACTGGTATGATCTGCGAAAAACTCGGTGGCGATGTCGTCACCCGTGACACCAGCAACCTTTCGCTGATCGACGGCGCATGGCTCGGCGCGGCCTATACCCCCGCCGAAAACCGCACGGCCGAGCAAAAAGAGCTGCTGAAAGTCTCCGACGAGCTGATCGCCGAGATCAAGGCCGCCGACGAGATCGTCATCGGCATGCCGCTCTACAACTTCGGCGTCACCGGCCCGCTGAAAGCATGGGTCGACATGATCTGCCGCGTTGGTGAAACCTTCCGCTACACCGAAGCCGGCCCCGAAGGTCTGGTGAACCCCAAACGCGTTTTCGTGGCCTATGCCTCGGGCGGCGTGCCGCAAGGCTCGGGTTATGATCTTGCATCGAGCTATCTCAAGCAGGTTCTGGCCTTCATCGGCCTGACCGATGTCACCTTTATCTCCGCCGAGGGCGTTGCCATGGGCGAAGCCGAAGCACTCGCGAAAGCCGAAGAGCAGATCAAAGGCCTTGCCGCCTGAGACCATCGCGCATAGCGTGCATCATAGGCCCGTAGCTTCGCGCTGCGGGCCTTTTTTATAAGGACCGCCCATGTCGACCTTTGCGCCGATGCCCGACCCGCCCTATCACGCGGTGATCTTTTCCTCGCAACTGGGGGCGGAAACCGCGGGCTATCATGAAATGGCCGAGCTTCTGGCGGATCTGGCCAGCAAACAGCCCGGCTATATCGGGGCCGAGTCGCTGCGTGACAGCCGCGGCTATGGCATCACTGTCAGCTACTGGCGCGACGCGCAGGCGGTGCTGGGCTGGAAACAGATTTCCACCCATCTGATGGCACAGAAGCTTGGCAAAGCCCGCTGGTATGACCATTACACGCTCAGGGTCGCACAGGTCGAACGCCACTATGAGGGCCCTGAGGGTCGCTAATCTGCCTTGCGCGGTTGACTCCGCACCCTTTTTTGACTAAGCCACCCAAGATTCCCCGGAGGACTAGCCCTCCGGTCCCCGCACACGGCGGGGATCGCCACCAGTCAGCGCGTTGCGCCCACTGGTGCGCTTGTCGTTTGTCTGATGCCCTTATGCAAGGAGGGAGCCATGTTCGAGAGCCTTTCAGATCGCCTTGGCGGTGTGTTCGACCGGCTGACCAAGCAGGGGGCATTGTCCGCTGATGACGTGAAGACCGCGCTGCGTGAAGTGCGCACTGCGCTCCTCGAGGCCGACGTGTCACTGCCGGTGGTGCGTTCCTTCGTGAAGGCCGTAGAGGCCAAGGCGACCGGCGCGGCCGTGACCAAATCCATCACCCCCGGCCAGCAGGTCGTGAAGATCGTCCATGACGAGCTAATCGCTATGCTTGCGGGTGATGATGAAACCGGTGCGCTGAAGATCGACAACCCGCCTGCGCCGATCCTGATGGTCGGTCTGCAGGGCTCGGGCAAGACCACCACCACCGCCAAACTCGCCCGCCGCCTGAAGGAGCGCGAGAAGAAACGCGTGCTGATGGCCTCGCTCGATATCTATCGCCCCGCGGCCATGGAACAGCTGGCGATTCTGGGCAACCAGATCGGCGTCGATACCCTGCCTATCGTGCAGGGCGAATCTGCCGTGCAGATTGCCAAACGTGCCAAGCAGCAGGCGATGCTGGGCGGCTATGACGTCTATATCCTCGATACCGCGGGCCGTCTGCATATCGATCAGGTGCTGATGTCCGAGGTCCAGCAGGTCCGCGACATCGCCAACCCGCGCGAGACGCTTCTGGTGGTCGACGGGCTGACCGGTCAGGTTGCCGTCGAGGTCGCGCAGGAATTCGAGGAAAAAGTCGGCATCTCCGGCGTGGTCCTAACCCGTATGGACGGCGATGGCCGCGGCGGTGCGGCGCTGTCGATGCGCGCGACCACCGGCAAGCCGATCCGCTTCGTCGGTCTGGGCGAGAAGATGGAAGCGCTCGAGACTTTCGAGGCCGAGCGTGTGGCGGGCCGTATCCTTGGCATGGGCGATATCGTCGCCCTCGTGGAAAAAGCGCAGGAGGTCTTCGAGAAAGAGGCCGCCGAGCGTATGATGAAGCGGTTCCAGAAGGGCCTCTTCAACATGAACGACCTCAAGTCCCAGCTCGAGCAGATGCAGAAAATGGGCGGCATGCAGGGCGTGATGTCGATGATGCCGGGCATGGGCAAGATGGCCAAGCAGGCCGAATCCGCCGGCTTCGACGACAAGATGATCCGTCGCCAGATCGCGCTGATCCAGTCGATGACCAAGGAAGAGCGCGCCAAGCCCGAGATGCTGAAAGCCTCGCGCAAGGAACGTATCGCCAAGGGTGCCGGCATGGATGTGGCCGAGCTGAACAAGCTTCTGAAGATGCAGCGCCAGATGGGCGACACCATGAAGAAGCTCGGCAAGATGAAGGGCGGCGCCCTGAAACGCGCGATGGCCGCGATGACCGGCAAATTCGGCGGTCTGCCGGCGGCGGGCGAGATGGATCCCGCCAAGATGGAAGAAGCCACCAAGATGCTGGGCCAGTCCCTGCCCAAGAACATGCCCGGTCTGGGTGGCATGGGCGGCCTCGGTGGCCTCGGAGGCTTTGGTAAGAAGAAATAATGGTCGCGCCCGTCCTTCATACAGAGCGCCTTACGCTACGTCCGCATGACATGTCGGATTTCCCCGCTTTTGCGGAGGTGATGAAATCTGCGCGGGCGGCCTATATGGGCGGGCCTCATGATGTGAAGGCGGCGTGGTTCCATTTTGCTTCCGATGTGGCGCAATGGGCGCTCAAGGGCTGCGGCGCGCTAGCCGTGGTGCGCAAATCCGACCGTCAGGTCGTGGGTCAGGTGGCGCTGAACGATCTGCCGCATTTTCCCGAGCGTGAACTGGGCTGGATCGCGTTCACGGGCTTCGAAGGTCAGGGCTATATGACCGAAGCCGCGCGCAAGATGCGCGATTTCGCGGCGCTCGAGCTGCACTGGAAACGCCCTCTGGTGAGCTATATCACGCCGGGCAATGCCCGTTCGGTCGCGCTGGCCGAGCGGATCGGCGCCACGCTTGACCGTGATGCGCTGCCTGCCGTGCCGGGGCAGCTGGTTTACCGCCATCCGATGGGAGGTCAGGCATGATCGCGCTGTCCCCCACCCCCGTGCTGCATAGCGCGCGCCTCGTGCTGCGCGCGCCCGCCGCCCATGATTACGCCCATTGGCTGGCCTTCCACAAAACGGACCGTCCGAGCTTCATCCGCGTCTCGGAGAGCTTCGACGAAGGGCTTGTCTGGCGCGCATGGGCTGCCGTGATCGGCCATTGGGTCATGAAGGGCTGGGGCCCGTTCGTGCTGACCACCCACGCAAGCGATCGTGGGCTGGGGCTCGTGGGCCCGTGGCAACCGCATGGCTGGCCCGAACCCGAGATCTTGTGGCAGATCTGGGACAATGCCCATGAGGGCAAAGGGTTTGCCGCCGAGGCCGCGCAGATAGTGCGTCGCCATCTTTATACCGATCTGGGCTGGAACAGCGTGACAAGCTATATCGCCCCCGCCAATGCCCGCTCGATCACCCTGGCCGAACGGCTTGGCTGCACGATTGATGCGACCGCCCAAGGCCCCGCAGGCAAGACCTGCCTCGTTTACCGCCATCCCAAGCCGGAGGACCTTGCATGAGTGATGCAACCGCCCGCGCCGCGGAGCTTCTGAAAGAGCATCGCGACAGTATCGACCGTCTGGATGCGGTGATGATCTATACGCTCGCCGAGCGCTTTGCCCAGACCCAGGCGGTCGGCAAGCTCAAAGCGGAACACGACCTTCCTCCCTCGGATCCCGACCGGGAGAAGACCCAGATCGCACGTCTGGAAAAACTGGCCGACGACAGCGGTCTCGACCCGGAATTCGCAAAGAAATTCCTGAATTTCGTGATCTCGGAAGTCATCCGGCATCACGAGCAGTTCCAAAAGTAACGGACCCCGAAACAGGTCCGACACCAGCCATTCAAAGGAGATCAACCCATGGCTATGAAAATCCGTCTCGCACGCGGTGGTTCCAAAAAGCGCCCCTTCTACGCAATCGTTGCTTCCGACTCGCGCATGCCGCGTGACGGCCGCTTCCTCGAGAAGCTCGGCACCTACAACCCGCTGCTGGCAAAAGACAGCGAAGAGCGCGTGAAAATGGACATGGAGCGCGTTCAGTACTGGCTGAGCAAAGGCGCGCAGCCGACCGACCGCGTTGCCCGCTTCCTCGAAAACGCCGGCGTTGTTGCCAAAACCGAGCGTAAGAACATGAAGAAAGCAGAGCCGGGCAAGAAAGCCCAAGAGCGTGCAAAAGAAAAAGCCGAGAAAGCCGCTGCTGCTGCAGAGGCATCCGAGGCCTGATCTTGGACGCGTTCAGCCCCGAGTTCCGCGAGGATCTGCACCGGTTGATGGCGTGGCGGCGCGATGTGCGCCGCTTCCGCACCGATCCGGTGCCGGACGATATCCTTGCACGGGGTCTGGACGCTTTCGCCCTCGCGCCCTCGGTCGGCCTGTCCGAACCGTGGCGCGTGGTCAATGTCGAAAGCGCCGCGGCCCGTGCTGCGGCGCTTTCCAATTTCCAGAGCGCCAATGCCGAGGCACTGGCCGCTTATCGCGCGGGTGGCGATATCGACCGCGCCACGCTCTACGCGGGGCTGAAGCTTTCGGGCATGCAGAAGGCGCCGGTGCAGCTGGCAGTGTTCTGCGACGATGCCACGACCAAAGGCGCCCGTCTGGGAGCCCGTTCGATGCCGGAGATGCGCGCCTATTCGGTGGTTGCGGCCATGACCATGATGTGGCTGGCGCTGCGTGCCGAGGGTGTGGGCATGGGCTGGGTCTCGATTCTGGACCCCGAGGCACTGGCGAAATCGCTCGATGTGCCTGACAGCTGGAAATTGATCGGTTATCTATGTATCGGCTGGCCTGAACAGGCGCAGCCTACGCCCGAGCTGGAACAGCTCGGCTGGGAGGCCCGCGAGGGGCTGGCCCGATTGGAACGGAGATGAGGCAATGACGGAACGGACCTGTGTGGGCGCAATTGCAGGGGCTTTCGGCGTCAAGGGCGAGGTGCGGCTGAAGAGCTTCTGCGCCGACCCGCTGGCCATTGCCGATTACGCACCACTTTATACCGAGGATGGCAAACGCGCCTTCGATCTGACCGATCTGCGCGCGATCAAGGGCGGCATCGGCGCCTATCTGAGCGGCGTCGAGACCAAGGAAGAGGCCGATGCGCTGAAGGGCGTCTCGCTCTGGGTGGACCGCGATATGCTGCCCCATCTTCCCGATGACGAATTCTACCATGCCGATCTGATCGGGCTGACCGTCGTGGATACCGGCGGCGCGGTGCTCGGATCGGTGCGGGCGGTGCAGAACTATGGCGCGGGTGATTTCCTCGAGATCACCACCGCAGGCGAAAGCCAGCCGCTTCTCCTGCCCTTCACCATGGCCGTCGTGCCCACGGTTGACCTGACCGCAGGCCGTATCGTGGCTGATCCGCCCGAAGACGTCTGAGACAATGAGTGATATTCCCGAAGAGACCCCGAAAAAAGGCGTGATGCGCCTTGGCAACCTGATGGGCGTTGATGCGCAGGCCGAGAATACGCCGCCCCGCGCGACCCGCTCGCATGGGCGGGTGTCGATCAGCGCGAGCCACCAGATCCGGTCCCTGATGGACGAGCCGGTGCAGCTGGCACGGGCGTGGAAAGCCAAGATCGTGACGCTCTTCCCCGATGCTTTTCCGGGCGTTCTGGGGCTATCGCTGACCGGAAAGGCCCGTGATCAGGGGTTATGGGGGCTTGATACGATCGATCTGCGCCGCTTTGGCGTGGGTAAGCACCGCAATGTCGACGACACGCCCGCAGGTGGCGGCGCGGGCATGGTGCTGCGCCCCGATGTAGTAGGTGCCGCCCTCAAGGAGGCCGCGCGTGGGGTGGACCCGAAGGCCGACTGGCCCGTGGTCTATATGTCGCCGCGCGGCAAGCGGTTTGATCAGGCCATGGCGCGGCGCTTTGCGGCGGCCGACGGGATGACCATTCTTTGCGGTCGCTTTGAAGGTGTGGACGAGCGCGTGCTGGAGCATTTCGGCATCGAGGAGGTCTCGATGGGCGATTTCGTTCTGACGGGGGGCGAATTACCGGCGCAAGCGATGATCGATGCGACCGTGCGCCTGTTACCGGGCGTTTTGGGCAATGCCGAATCGGCTGTGGAAGAGAGCCACTCCAACGGGCTTCTGGAGCACCCGCAATATACCCGCCCCGCCGAATGGGAAGGCCGCGCCATCCCAGACGTGCTGATGTCGGGCCATCACGGCCATATCGAGACGTGGCGCCGCGAGATGAGCGAGAAGATCACCGCCGAGCGCCGTCCCGATATGTGGGAGGCCCATCTGGCCAACACGCCCCGCAAGGCGCCCAAACGCAAGAAGGCTGATCGGAAGGACTAAGCCATGCGCTGCCTGATGCTGGATGTCGATGGGGTCATCGTAACGCATCGCAAAGGCGGCGCTTGGACCGACGGGTTGGCGCAGGATATGGGCATCCATCCCGATCGGCTCAAAGCGCTTCTGTTCCGCCAGCACTGGGAAGATATAGTGACGGGACGGGCCGATCTGCACGAGGTGCTGGAGGCCGTTCTACCGCATCTGACCCGCAGCCCTGATGCACGCGCCTTCATGGAATACTGGTTTTCGCATGATACATATCTGGATCAGGCCGTGCTGGCAGCCTGCGACACGTTGCGTCGCAGGGGCTGCCGGATCTATCTGGCCACAAACCAGGAGCACCACCGCGCACGCCATCTGATGCACGACAAGGGACTGGCAGACCATGTCGACGGCATGGTGTATTCTGCCGCTCTGGGCCTGCGCAAACCTGAAGCAGGGTTCTTTTCCCTCGCGGCACAGCAGGTTGGCTGCCCGCCTGACGGGCTGCTACTGGTCGATGATACCCGCGCCAATGTTACCGCCGCGCGGCGGGCCGGCTGGAAAGCCTGCCACTGGCGCCCCGATCGTGATCTGGTGACACTGGTCGAAAACGCCGATTAGGGCGCATTTGCTTTACCACACAGGCTATTCCGCGCTTGATCGGGACGGCATTTGGCCCTATAGCGCACAGGTCCGTGCCGGAATCGGTGACCGGACCTTTTTCGTTTGCCGCGCGGCGAAGGCTTCACCGCCCTAAAGCTGCATCCGGATCTGTACATAAAGGATGTCCTGTATCCTCCGGTGGGCGCATGAAGGCGGACCCGCGAAGACCCGGAGCTCTGAGGCGTGAAACCACCTTCACGGACACACCGTGAGTATATGAAAGGATATGCGATGAACCTGATCGCTCAACTCGAGGCGGAACAAATCGCCGGCCTCGGCAAAGACATTCCGGATTTCAAAGCCGGCGACACCGTTCGCGTTGGCTACAAAGTGACCGAAGGCACCCGTTCGCGCGTCCAGATGTATGAAGGCGTCTGCATCGCTCGCAAAGGCGGCGAAACGCTGGCTGCGTCGTTCACCGTCCGCAAGATCTCCTTCGGCGAAGGCGTGGAACGTGTATTCCCGCTCTACTCGACCAACATCGACTCGATCGAAGTCGTCCGTCGTGGTCGTGTGCGCCGTGCGAAACTGTACTACCTGCGTTCGCGTCGCGGTAAATCGGCCCGTATCGCCGAAGACACCAACTACAAACCCAAAAAAGCCTGAGGAGCGGTTCGATGAAAGCGGAAATCCATCCCGACTACCACACCATCACCATCAAGATGACCGATGGTACCTCCTACGAGACCCGCACGACCTGGGGCAAAGAGGGCGACACCATGACCCTCGATATCGACCCGACCTCGCACCCGGCATGGACCGGTGCAAGCTCGCGCCTGATGGACACCGGTGGTCGCGTGTCGAAGTTCAAGAACAAATACGCGGGTCTGGGCTTCTAATCCCCCTTGCGGTATTTACGAAGGGCGTGCCATCGGCGCGCCCTTTTGCATTTCGGCAAGCGGTCCTGGCCGGAAAGACGGGCGGGATGATGTAAGCGCACATCAGTTGCCCGCGCCTCTTCGCGCTTGGCAGCTCTCCTGCGCGTGACCGCTTTCCCCGCAGCACCTTACTGCCTATAGTCACGGCAGAGACATCACCCACAAGATGACGTGAGGACGGCGAAGTTGGCGCATATCATCGTGACTGGCAATGAAAAGGGCGGATCGGGAAAATCGACCACCTCCATGCATGTGGCAACCGCGCTTGTGCGCATGGGCTGGCGCGTGGGGGCGCTGGACCTCGACCTGCGCCAGAGGTCAATGGGGCGGTATGTGGAGAACCGCCGCGCCTTCATGGCCCGCGAAGGCGTAACCCTGCCCTGCCCGGATTACCGCGTGCTGCCCGAAATCGATCCGGCCAGCCTGCCCGCGGGCGAGAACCCTTATGACTACCGGCTCTCGGCGGCCGTGACAGAGCTGGAGGATATCTGTGATTTCATCCTGATCGACTGTCCCGGATCGCATACGCGCCTCAGTCAGGTGGCGCATTCGCTGGCCGATACGCTGATCACGCCGCTCAATGACAGTTTCATCGATTTCGACCTTCTGGCGCGGATCGATCCGAACACCTCGAAGGTCACCGGACCCTCGATCTATTCCGAGATGGTCTGGTCCGCTCGCCAGTTGCGGGCCCGCGCTGGTATGAAACCCATCGACTGGATCGTGCTGCGCAACCGGCTGGGCGCACAGCAGATGCACAACAAGCGCAAGGTGGGGGCCGCGCTCGAGCAGCTGTCCAAGCGGATCGGTTTCCGCGTTGCCCCGGGCTTCTCCGAGCGGGTGATCTTCCGCGAGCTGTTCCCGCGTGGAATTACCCTCCTCGATCTGAAGGATCTGGGCGTCGAGAACCTGAATATGTCCAATATCGCTGCGCGGCAGGAACTGCGCGACCTCCTGAAGGAGCTGAACCTTCCGGGCGTCGAGGTTGATTTCTGAGCACCTGCCGCGGCACACGCGCCATCAGACGATCCGAGGCACGAACGGCACCCGCTGATTGACCCGAAACGGCGAGATGGGGCAGTTATGACGGCGTTGGCGCCGCAGCCCCAGCTCAGCCAGCCGCATATCGACCCTGTCGTGACGACGCGCGGAACAAAAGAACAGTACGGACGGCAACCGGAATACAGATGACATGATATCCTCCTGTTATAGTAACCCTGCTCAATGTAACGCGATTCGCCTTAAACGCGAAAATATCATTAGATAAATTACTACGCTTCTTTGCGTCCGAAGAATGGTGCGACCGAGGCGGAGCATGGTTGGAAGATGACAGGATCAAGGCACGGCACGCCCTCCGGACCGTATATGGGGCGGCGGGGAACTGTGCCGGCATCTAGGCCAAAGCCCCGCAAGATTCAGGATTATCATAGGCATAGTATACATATGCATACAGCGCATAGCTGCCAGACTATGGACAATCACGGAGCATAAAGGAACTCTGGTTATGATAAGCTACCACCAAACGCTGGTCTGGGCGGGTGCCGAGGAGCCCCGCTGCAATTCGGCCCGAAGGTAGCACCTGAGGAGGACCCCAATGAGCTTTGATGTAAAAGTTAGTTCTTCACGCATTCGCAGTGATGTTTTCAAACAGAAAATCATGTCCGCCGAAGATGCCGCAGCCCTGATCGATCCGGGCGCCATCATCGGCATGTCGGGCTTTACCGGCTCGGGCTATCCCAAGGCCGTGCCGCAGGCACTGGCCGCCCGAATCGAAGCAGCCCATACCCGCGGCGAGCAGTTCAAAGTGTCCATCTGGACCGGCGCCTCTACCGGCCCCGAACTGGATGGCGCCTTGGCCAAGGCCAATGGCATCGACTTCCGCCTTCCCTTCAACTCCGACCCTATCGCGCGGGCGCAGATCAATAGCGGCCAGATGTCCTATTTTGACATCCACCTGAGCCAGGTTGCGCCGATGGCATGGGAAGGGTTTCTGGGCAAGCTCGATACCGCTGTGATCGAGATCTCCGGTATCACCGAGGACGGCCAGCTGATCCCGTCCTCCTCCGTCGGCAACAACAAGACGTGGCTCGAACTGGCCGACAAGATCATTCTCGAGGTCAACAGCTGGCAGACCGAGCTGCTGGACGGGATGCACGACATTTACTACGGCACCGCCCTGCCGCCCCATCGCAAACCGATCCCGATCCTGAAATCGGACGACCGGATCGGCCAGCCCTATTTCAACGTCGATCCGTCGAAAGTGGTGGCCGTGGTGCTCACCGACAGCCCCGACCGGAATGCCCCCTTCTCGCCGCCCGATGAGACGGCCAACGCTATTGCAGGCCATATTCTGGACTTCCTGAAATGGGAGGCCAAACGCGCGGGACTCCCCAACTCGCTCCTGCCGCTGCAATCGGGCGTGGGCAATGTGCCCAATGCCGTGATGTCCGGCCTGATCGACACGCCGTTCGAGAACATGACCGCCTTTACCGAGGTCATTCAGGACGGGATGCTGGATATGCTCGAGGCTGGCACTTTGCGCATGGCCTCGGCCACGGCCTTCTCGCTCTCGCCCGAAAAGGCCGAGTATTTCAATGATAACGCCGCCTTCTTCCGCGACAAGCTGCTGCTGCGCCAGCAGGATATCTCGAACAATCCCGAACTGGTGCGTCGTCTGGGCTGTATCGCGATGAACGGGCTGATCGAGGCGGATATTTATGGCAACGTCAACTCGACGCAGATCATGGGCTCGAAGATGCAGAACGGTATCGGCGGCTCGGGAGATTTCTCGCGCAATGCCTATGTGTCGATCTTCATGACGCCCTCCACGGCAAAAGGTGGCGCGATCTCGGCCATCGTGCCGATGGTCAGCCATACCGACCATATCAATCAGGATGTTCAGGTGATTGTGACCGAGCAGGGTCTGGCCGATCTGCGCGGGCTCTCGCCCAAACAGCGTGCCGAGAAGATCATCGAGACCTGCGCCCATCCCTATTATCGCCCCATGCTGCGCGACTATTACGAGCGTGCGAAAAAGGGCAGCTATGCGCAGCAGAGCCCGCATCTGCTGAATGAGGCGCTGAGCTGGCACCAGCGATTCATCGATACAGGCTCGATGAAGCCCTGAGGCACCCCTTCTCACTGGAACCAGATCACCTCTGCGGGGTTCACCCGCAGAGGTATTTTTATGCAGCACTCCAGCGACAACAATCATTCCGTCACCGATATCGTCCGCACCATCGACAGCCGCGCCCAAGGCGTGGACAGGCTGCGGATCGAGGATATTCTGGGCTCGCTCGGCGGGGCCTCTTTCGTGCCGGTGCTTCTGGTGCCTGCCCTCTTCGTGGTCAGCCCGCTTTCGGGCATCCCGCTCTTTTCCAGCGCCTGCGGTATCCTGATCGCGCTGATCTCGGCGCAGATGCTGCTCGGGCGGCGCCATCTCTGGCTGCCGGGTCTGCTGACCAACCGTCATATCGCTGGCGACAAACTGCGCAAGGCCACCGACAAACTGCAAGGCGTGGCACGGTGGATGGACAGCCACACCCGCGAACGGCTACGATTTTTCACCCATCGTCCCTTCCGCTGGGTGACGCAGGCGGCCTGCCTTCTCTGCGGGGCCGCCATGCCGTTTCTCGAACTGGTGCCCTTCAGCTCGTCGATCCTCGGCGTGGCCGTCACCCTTCTGGCGCTCTCTTTGCTGGTGCGCGACGGGCTGATCGCCCTGATCGGACTGTGCTTTATCGGGATGGCCGTGGGTGTGGGCTATTGGGCCATCAGCAGCGGTGTGGTCTGATCAGGTCAGCAAAAGCACGAGTGCGGGGAAAGCAATGATCAGCCCGATCCGCACGATATCCATCGCCACAAAGGGCACCAGCCCGCGGAAGATCGTGCCCAAGGCCACATCCGGCACCACCGAGCGCAGGACGAAGGCGTTCATCCCCACGGGCGGCGTGATATAGCTGATCTCGGTGATCACCACGACAAAGATCCCGAACCATATCACGTCGAACCCTTGGGCTGCCACGATCGGGTAGAAGACCGGCACGGTCAGCATGATCATCGAGAGCCCTTCAAGCATGCAGCCCAGCACCAGATAGATCACAAGAATGGCCAAGATCATCGCCATCGGGCTGTCACCAAAGACCGAGAGCCAGCTCTGGATATCACTCGTCATACCCGACATGTTGACATAATTGGTGAAACTCAGCGCACCGAAGAGGATGAAGAACATCATCGCCGTGGTCTTCATCGTGTCATAGAGCACGTTGACAAGCCCGCCCCACGAGAACTTGCCCGACCCGATCACCAGCAACAGCGCGCCTGCCGCGCCCATCCCGGCGCTCTCGGTGGGGGTGAAGACGCCCAGATAGATGCCGCCCATCACGAACACAAACAGCACCAGTGCCCCTGCCGTGCCTTTGAGCGCGCGGATACGGGCGCCCAGCGGCAGTTTATCCTCGATCGGAAGGTCGATCCCGCGCATCCGGATCGAGATCTTCACCGCCAGCGCATAGCCGATGATCCCGATGATCCCCGGAATGATGCCTGCCAGAAACAGCTTGCCGATATCCTGCTGCGTCATGATCCCGTAAAAGACCAAGATGACCGAGGGCGGGATCAGAATACCCAGCGTGCCACCGGCGGCAATGGAGGCCGTCGAGAGCCGGTCGGGATAGCCGAAACGCCGCATCGAGGGCAGCGAGATCCGCGTCATGGTGGCTGCTGTGGCCATGGACGAGCCGCAAACGGAGGAAAACGCCCCGCAGGCGATCACCGTGGCCATTGCCAGCCCGCCCTTCTTGTGGCGCAACCACGCATAGGCGGAATTGTAGAGTTCGGACGCGATGCCCGATTGCACCACGAAATTGCCCATCATCAAGAAGAGCGGCAGCACCGAGAGCGAGTAATCGCGCCCGTTGTCGAAAAACGCCGAGCCGATCAGCGACAGCGCGGCCGTCCAGCCGATGATCGTGGCCACGCCCACAAGCCCCACGCCCGCAAGCGCGAAGGCAATCGGCACACCGCCCAACAACAATGCGATAAGGATCGCCAGACCGACAGGCCAATGCTCCATCACCGCCCCCTGACCTGAAGACGGAACTGGCGGAGCGCGGCGACAAGCGTCAATACCACGCCCACCGCACAGCACAGCGCGCAGAGATAGCCCAGAGGCGCAATCGGCAAACGCAACGAATTGGTCGCCTCGCCATAGCTGGCTTTCTGCGCCGCATAGACCCAGATCCGCCACGAGACCACGCCCAGCACCACCGCCGAAAAGACCGACACCGCCAGCTCGCGCCATGGCTGGAGCCATGCGGGCAGCCGGTCGATCACCAGATCTACGGTCACATGGTCACGGTCGAAACAGACCGCAGGCAGGCCGAGGAAGATTACCGCACAGAGCAGCATCTCGGTCAGTTCGGTCGCCCCGATCAGCGGCGCGTTGAACAGATAGCGCCCGATGACATCCACCACCGTCAGCCCCATCATCGCCAGCAGCATCGCGCCGCATAATAGTCCCAGCGCCAACCGCGGGCCATTGCGCGGCACCACGGGCGCCTTGCGGCCCGAGGACGGATCCGTCTCGGGCACGCGCGGAAAATTGTCTCGGGTCACGGGTTACTCGGCCGTTTCTTTGGCAATCTCGGAGGTCAGGAACTCATAGGCCGCCTGCCCGTCGATACCGGTGCTGGAGGCCTCCTCGATCTTGGCATCCACCAGGGGCTGCAGTGCGGTTTTCCATGCGTCCATCTGCGCATCGGTTGCGGGCGTGATCGCGATCTTGCCTTCCATCGCCGCGCGGCCCTTCTCGTCGGCGGCATCCCACATCTGGCCCGCCTTGCGCGCCAGTGCCTCACCCGTCACCGAATTGATCTCGTCCTGCACTTCCGGCGAAAGCGCCTCCCATTTCGCCTTGTTCATGACGATATAGAAGGAGGTGTTATACAGCCCGCCATCGACGGCAATCGCCTTATCAAGCTGCGGAATCAGCTTGAAGAAATTCACCGATTCATAGGGGAAGGTGATGCCATCCGCCACGCCTTGGCTCAACAGCTCGTAGGATTTGGACGACGGTCCCTCGACCGGCACAGCACCCAGTTTCGAGACCACCTCATGCACGATGCCCCCGCCTACGCGGATCTTGCGCCCCTTGAGCACATCCACATCCGAGACATCGCCCTCCTTCAGGAAAACCTCGCCCGGACCATGGCTGAAAACGGCCAGCACATGGACATCATCATATTCGCCCGCATCCCGCAGCATGGTGTCGAAGGTGCGCCAGTAGGCAACCGAGATCGCCTCGGCAGAATTGCCCAGGAAAGGCAGCTCGACAATATTGGTGGTCTTGAACCGACCCGGATTATAGCCTTGCACCCCGAAGGTAATATCGGCCACCCCATTGACGGCGAAATCGAAATGCGCAGCGGGCGGCCCTAGTGGTGCCGGCAGGAGCGTGGCTTTCACCTCGCCATGGGTCGCTTCCTCGATCGCCTGCGTCATCGGCACGATCAGCTCCGAGACCAGCGGATGCGAGGGCGGAAGCCAGTTGGCGACGGTCAGAGTGGTCTGCGCCGCGACCGGCAAAGCGAGCGCCATGAATGCGGCAGAAGACAACAAAGCAAAACGGGTCATTGGCGGAACCTTCCTGTAACTATGCTCCGAATTTTCCCGATATTAGGCCCGCCCGATCACAAGATGGAAGGCATCCGCTCGCGAGTTCTTGAAGGTTGCGCCTTCCCTGCCACAAGCGCCCGCAAAATATGCAGGCGCATCGCGGTCAGGATCTTGTCAGCCCCACCGCAACCGATTAGACCCGCTCAGGCGCATGCGGCTTCGCTTCAGCGCTGCGGATGGGTGGCCGAGTGGTTTAAGGCTCTAGTCTTGAAAACTAGCGTGCGGGGAACCGTACCGTGGGTTCGAATCCCACCCCATCCGCCAATAAATCAGCACAAACATATGATTTTATTGAATTAAATCTGCGATTATCCCTACCGGCCCCCCACAATATTTACGATAAATCTCCACTGGCCATATCCTTTCAGATCGTTTTGATGAGGATCAGTCGAATTCATGTGGCACCATGCCCTCAGAATCGGCCAATCCCTTGGACACAAGATGTGACCGAGCGCCTACCTTAATAGGGGCGTCGTCATGTCTTATGACACCTAACAATTCAGCCTTTTCCCTACTCGAACTCGCGCGAAAGAGCCGTCTCGCGCCACGCCCCAGCCTAGCGCTGTAGCAGGTGCCAAATCGCGGCACATCACGCCTTCCGCACCGCAAGAAACCCGAAAGCAAGCCAACGCTGCTCTCCCTGTGGCCGAAGCGAGCCCGCGCTTTATCTCCGTGGGTGAAGTGGCCCAGCGCTATTCGGTTTCCGTGCGGACCATCTGCCGCTGGCTCAAGATCGATAAATTTCCGCAGCCCTACCGGTTTGGGTCCGGCATGACCCGCTGGGCAATTACGGATCTCGATGCGCATGATCTCCTGCGGGCACAGGAGCGCAAGCAATGAGCCGCAACTATACCAGTATCCGCCCGAAGCTTGATCGCGTTTACAGCTCGAGCAGGTGATCTCGCTCTACAGTATCTGTCGCAACACGTTGGGAAATTGGATCGCCAGCGGCCTACTCCCCCCCTGATGCAAATCAACCGCGCATTTTTCGTGACGCGGAACTCGCACGCTTCCATCAGGAGCGCGCTGGGATCAAGACACCGCTCCGGCGCGGCCAATTCAAGTGCATGAGCTGCAAGGCCCGTGTCTTCCCTGACCTCTCGACGCTCCGCTTTCTTGATGCCAAGACCGGCACCGCGTAGGCACTCGCGACCTGTCCGGACTGTGGCGGAGGGATCTCGAAGCTACTGAATAAGACGGATCGAGACGCTTTCGAAAACAGCCTCAATCCAATACGAGGCTCGTGGCGTTAGACGAAGGAAATGCCGACGCCCAAGCTGGTATTGCGCAAACTGAAGCCATCCTGTCGCCGCTCACCTCCGCGCCATCCGTCAGTTCGAGATCTATTGCGGGCTCAAGCTCTTTACCGACATCAGTAAAGGAGATGCTGCGGCTTGGCGCAACGCGGTGATAGCCGGGACTTGCGGGCGAATGCACTGGTTACCCTTCGTCCACGCCATGTCGATATGGAGAGGCGGTAAGTCCGCCACGACGGCACAGAGCTGCGCGCCAAAAACGGCAAGAGCTTTGTCATGAACTGGTTTCCTAGCACAGATGCCTTTCAAACCCTGCTGCTTACATGGCTTACCGACATGAACCGGATCGGCTTGGGACCGGAAGACGCACTGTTCCCTGATCTTGCAGATTTGCAACGAGCGCCCGAGCCAGACCGCCCACCGCTACGCCCCATGCAAATCGCTCGAGCCGCTACGGAAGCATTTTCGCTCGCGAGCAAACACGCAACAGAACCCTATTCGCCGCATTCGGTGCGCCATACCCTCGCCCAGCTCGGGGATCGCATCTGCCGCAATTCAGAAGAGCGCAAGGCTTGGTCCTTGAACCTTGGTCATAGCACGGACGAAAACACCTGGACCTATTACGGCAAAGTCCCAGATGTGCGCCGGAGCGAAATCTTCGGACTCCTCGAGAATGAGCACCCCGCCAGTTCGCCGGAGATAGAACTGATGCTGGCATATCACGAGCATAGCCTGATCTTGGGCGCGCCGGAGTTCAAGCAAGCCGAAAAGCTGGTCGAGCAGCGTCGAAAGGTGTTCAGAAAGAAATAGCAACATAACAGACAAGGACCGACGGTGTGACGATAGCACCTTCGGCCCCAAGCCGACACTCGTCCGAGTGGCCATGCTGGTCGCAGTTTCTCCATACCGGACATCTGTGGTATCCTTCAGCGAGATTTGGCACGCCAAGGTCAGCTCCCCGGACGGAGCGGTCATTGCCCGTTTTTAGTAAGGCCACAATAAAAGAACACAGTCTTTTGGTCCGCACGGGGAGTTCCGGAATGAAATTTGGTCTGTCTTTGATTCTTATCCTGCTCGCAGGGCCTTCTCTTTCTCAAACCGTTCCAGGACTTGCCCATCTCCTGGACACATCCGAAGACGCGCGCCCTCTGTCCGTGTCGATCTGGTATCCATCCGAGGCAAAAGCATCGACCTCTGTCGGTGGAAATCCCGTGTTCGAGGGGGTTGCAGCAGCACCAAATGCAGAGTTCACGCATAGCGCGCTCCCGCTGGTGATTGTGTCACATGGCGGCCTGCGATCCGCGACTGATTCAGGTGCCTGGCTCAGTTCCTCCATCGCTCGGGCAGGCTTTGTTGTGGCCGAAGTCAATGCACCGCACCCGGACAACGCGGCGGCTGCCCTGAACGAAATCTGGCAAAGACCCCGGGACATCCGCCGCGTGATTGACCTGGTGCTGGCCGATACGACTTGGGGGCCGCGAGTTAATGAAACCATGGTGTCAGTCGCTGGATTTGCACTTGGCGCGACCGCTGCCCTATCCGTTGGCGGGGCAGAGCTTGATGTCGCCAGCTACCTTCACTCTTGCGCGCCAGACAGGAAACAGCACGGACCGGATTGCGGGTGGTTCGCTGCCCAACGGGTCAACATGTCGGCCACCAATCCGGACAGCCTGGCCGGGATGGCGCGAGACCCCCGCGTGACTTCGGTAATAGCCATAAACCCGGAATATCCGGAAGACCTGGGCTCGGTGCCGGCGGATATTCGAAAGCTATCGATTTCCCTCGGCAAACCCGAGAGCACATCGGCTGATGGTCAGCAGACTCCGCCCTTTGTCGTGCCCCAAGCGTCGATATTCGATGCCTTCGCCGTTTGCACGCTCGCCGGACCAGAGATCCTAATGGAGGAAGAAGGTGATGCATCGATCTGTGGTGTCTCTTCGAACGCACGCCGGGCGATCCACCAGGACGTCTCCGACGCAGTCATATCCTTCCTGAATGGCGGAGCCAAATAAGCTGAAGCTGACGATCAGACCAGCCCTTAAGCCGCCGTTTACAAGAAGGTCTATCTGATCTGCCCCACTTTAGTGGTCCGGTTTAAAAGTTAGTGCATCGTGGGCCTTTGGTCTACTGGCACGATGCTTTCTGGTGCTGGTGGGCGATAGCCCAGCGAACTGTGCGGGCGCACCGAGTTGTAATGCTTGCGCCAGCGTTCGATGAGGATCTGAGCCTCTCTCAGCGTATAGAACACCTCTCCATCCAGTAACTCGTTGCGAAGTCTGGCGTTGAAGCTCTCCACATACCCATTCTCCCAGGGTGACCCCGGCTCGATATAGGCTGTTTTGGCCCCCACCGTCTCGATCCAGTTGCGCAGCTTGGTCGCGATGAATTCGGGGCCATAACACCTTCGGAATGTCGTTGATTTAGAGGCTATGATTGCCTGCGCAGCCCCCAAATTGCGCAGCAGGTGATCATAGCCGGGTCTCAGATCCCTACAGTGGTTTTGCACAACCACACCGCAAGGGAGACCGACTATGACCGATACGACTATTGCACAGGCTGAGCCTGTTTTGGTGGCGATTGATATCGCAAAGGCCCGCCATGAGGTTTTGATTGCTGTTCCGGGTAGAAAGCGGCGTCGCCGTTTGACAGTTCTGAACCAGCTCGACGACTTCAACCGATTGATCGCCGCACTCTCGGAGTATGACCATCCTGTCCGCGCAGCTTTTGAGGCTACGGGGAATTACCATCGCGCCTTAGCATACCGGCTCGGCACTGCTGGTTTCGACGTGAAGCTGGTGTCTTCGGTCGCATTGGCGCGCACCCGCGAAGCCTTGAGCAACAGCTGGGACAAGAACGATCCAAAGGACGCGCAGGTCATCCTGCATATGATGCAAATCGGGAACGAGCAATTCTACCACGACCCAATACTGCGCGGCACGAATGACCTTCAGGAGTTATCAAAGACGCACGACATCGTCTCGCGCTCGAAGACCGAGCTGTGGCATCGCATCTTGACCCACTATCTGCCCTTGTATTGGCCCGAGGCGGAACGCTTTCACCGCAGCACACGCAGCGACTGGTTCTTTGCCTTCCTCGAACGTTATCCCTCGCCGCACTTTATCTCTTCCATGGGCCAAGAGGCATTCATTGCCGATGCCTGGGAGGTTGTCGGCCGCAAGGTCTCAAAAAAACGTTTGCTTGCAGATATTTATCAGACCGCCAAATCATCGGTGGGCTTGCCCATTACGCCGGACTCAGATGCCGCGAGGATGTTCCGGTTGGTGTTGAGCGAAGGACGTAGCCTGATTGCCCAACGCAACGAGATTGAGGACCGCGCCGTTGAACTGCTCAAGACCAACGACGACTATCGGCTGCTGACATCTATCCCGGGGATCGGGCCGATCAATGCCCTGACCATCCTGGCAGAGGCTGGCGATCTGCGCCGCTTTCAGCATCACCGCCAATTTCTGAAGTTTTGTGGAATGGACCTTGCAACCATCCAATCCGGCGCATTCCGAGGCCAGACCAAGCTTTCCAAATACGGCAATGCCCGGCTACGACGGACACTTTGGATGGCGGGTCAGGTGGCCATCATGCAAAGGACCAACAGCTTCCGCGACAAGTTCGAGCGTTACATCGCCAAGGATCGGCAGAACACCCATTTGCGCCGCAAGGCGTATACCGCAATCGCCGCAAAAATGGCCCGCACCGTACATGGGATCATCAAACGCGGCGAACCCTATCGTCCCTTCTTTGAGGGATGATCGACAGCAGAAGGACCTTTCTCTGTAAGGGCCGTAGAGGCGAGTAATCGACCTCGTAGATAATGTTCAGGCCTTCTGCTCAACGACCCGAAGATCTCGTCTTAAGGACGGTGAGAGCCGCAAAAGCGTACTCTGTGTTTGTTATGGGAGAGACAGGTTGTTGACCGAAACGCCGAACTGACACACATTCAAACGTGCTGGAACGCTTCAGCATGACAATGATCTGATGCCAAATCAGCCAATTATTCCGCGCATAGGACGTTATCTGACCTGATAAACTCCGGCGGACCGCGAAGGATGAACAGGTCTGTCAGCGCGTCGATGACGTCGACTGAGTTGAGCTTGCGTTTAACACGGATCACCAGCACCTCCCGGGTGAATTCGTCAACGATATTGAGCATGCGGTAAGCCCGCCCGTCCGCTGTCCGGTCCTGGACGAAATCGTATGACCAGACGTGGTTTGGCCGCTCGGCCCGCAGCCGCACGCAGGAGCCATTCGCCAGCCAGAGCCGCCCGTTTTTCTTCTGCTTTTGCGGGACTTTAAGCCCCTCGCGTCGCCAAATGCGCTCGACCCGCTTGTGGTTGACGCACCATCCCGCCTGAACCAGAAGGCCCGTGATCTGGCGATAGCCATAGCGTCCGTATTGCCGTGCCAGTTCGGTGATATCGGCCGTCAAAAGAGCTTCATCCTGACGACCAACTGGGATCTTGCGCTGGGTCGACCGGTGCTGTCCAAGCGCCCGACAGGCGCGGCGTTCGGAGATGCCGAGTTCCTGCCGGATGTGGTCGATGCACTGGCGGCGACGCGAAGGGCTTAGAAGTTTCCCCGCGCCGCTTCCGTCAGGATCAGCTTGTCGAGCGTCAGATCCGACACGGCCCGTCTGAGCCGCGTATTCTCTTTCTCGAGCTCCTTCAGCCGCTTGAGCTGATCGCGGTCCATCCCGCCAAACTCACGACGCCAACGGTAATAGGTCTGTTGGGTTACGCCAATCTGGCGCACCGCATCTGCCAGTTTCGCGCCTTGACCCTGCAACACCTCAACCTGACGCAGCTTCATGACAATGTCTTCCGCCTTTTCGCGTTTGCCTGCCATCTAAGTAGTCCTCCATCATGCGGGATAAACTATCCCAAAAAGTGGACCACTTCAGCGGGGCAAGACCAAGCTCGCCACACAAGCTCGCGCCGAAAATGCGCTGGAGCAATTCCGCAAACGCGCCAGAGGCCCAGCCATCGGCTTTTGTTGCTCCAAGCATCACGCCGACTACATGGCGCAATTCTTCCGCGAAGCCGGGCTGCGGGCGGTGGCGGTGCATTCGGGCGACGCGTCCGCCCCGCGCGCCTCTTCGCTGACACAACTGGGCGCGGGCGAGCTGGATATCCTCTTTGCGGTCGATATGTTCAACGAAGGTGTCGACGTGCCTGAGATCGGCACCGTCCTGATGCTGCGTCCGACCGAGAGCGCGATCATCTGGCTGCAACAGCTGGGCCGCGGCTTGCGCAGGGTCGAGGGCAAGACCCTGCAAGTGATCGACTATATCGGGAACCACAGATCCTTCCTTACGAAAGTCGCGACGCTGACACGCGCGGGCAGTGGCGATCGCTCGATCACCCAGAAACTCGACGAATGGGAGCGCGGTGCTTTGGTGCTGCCGCCAGGTTGTGAGGTCACTTACGAGCTCGAAACCATCGATATCCTCCGTGCGCTCCTGAAACCGAAAGACGGCGCGAGCGAGCTCGAAGCCTTCTATCTGGAGTTCAGGGCACAGCAGGGCATCCGCCCACAAGCCATCGAGATGTTCCGCAACGGGTTCGATCCGCGGGCAACAGGGCATGGCGGCTGGTTCAATTTCGTGCGGGATATGGGCGATACATTACCCGAAGACGCCTTCACGACGCATGCCCGCCTTCTGGCAGATATCGAAAAGCCGAAGCGCTATGCGCCCGAGACACTCAAGGCGCTTGAGGCGATACTTGCCGGCATGCAGCCGACCGGCAGCACCGAAGCACTGGCCTTCGATCCGCATGTGAGGAACGGCCACAATGGCTGGCAGCTCGCCCGCCCCACGCGCGGTGCGGCGCTGCAAGACCTTGCCCAAGAGCTCATCGAGTGGCGGCTGGCAGAGGTGCCCGATACGCGGCCCGAGGCCGATGACGGCGCCACGCCATTTGTGCATCGCTCCAAAGGCTTGCAACTCTGGCAGCGTTATCTTGCCCCCGAGATCGCAGAAGCCTTCGGGGTCGCGTACAAGCAGAATGTCTGGCGCACCGGCATTCTCCCGATCCTCGAGAAAAACGCGCTCATTCTTTTGGCGAATGTCTCGACACAGGATCTTGTCTACGAGAACGGCTTCCTCGCGCCCGACCGCATGCGCTGGTTCAGCCAGAACCGCACGACGCAGGACGGCCGGCATGGCCGAATCATTTCGGGCAAAGAACGAGACACTGTCCATCTCTTTGTCCGCCGCGGCAACAAGCTGAACGGCAAGGTCAATCCATTCATCTACTGCGGCCAGCCGCGCTTCCTTGCGTGGGAGGGCGAAAAGCCGATCACGGTAACATGGCAACTGCCCGAACCCGTGCCGCTGGGGTTGCAAGCCGAGCTAGGCGTGCCGAAGGCCTTCTAACCGCAGAGAGCCTCCGTCCTCGCCCCCGTAGCCAGCGAGGAGACAACCAAGCCGTCCCACCACCATCTCATTGCCAGATAAAATCTGCCCAAGCCTGCTTCATCGCGCGACGCTGCTCCAGTTGATCCGTGCGGTGATAGGCCGCCTCAACAGCATTCGCGACAGAATGGGCCAAGGCGCGCTCGGCCATATCACGCGAATATCCGTTCTCCGATGCCCAATCTCGGAAGCTGGACCGGAACCCATGCGCCGTTGCGTAGCGACCTGGAACATCACTTTGGAACTATTGAAGGCGCAGAACCTTGGTCAAAGTCAGGTCGCTCATCTGCATCATAACGCGTGCCGAGAAGATCCAATCGCCACCAAGCCGCAAAGACGATTGGGCCGTAAGTAGATCAATCGCTTGTCGCGAGGGCGGAACACGATTCTGTTGCCCCCTTTCATCCGCTCGGCTGGAATGGTCCAGATGGCCGCATCAAAGTCAATCCCATCCCCAATTGCCCCGCGGACCTCTCCAGAACGCGCGGCCGTCAGGATGAGAAACAGGAGAGCTTGGCGACTGATAGAGAGCTTATTCTGACCAGTAAGGGTCGATATCAACTCGGGCATGTTGCGCCACGGTGCTGCCGGATGGTGCTGCACACGATCTGCGGTCCCACGCTGCTTGGGCAGTAGCGCCTTCATGGCTGAAAGCGGGTTCACATCACAAGAGCGATGCGCCACAGACCAAATCATGACGCTCTCGCACCGCTGCTTCACACGCTTTGCGGTTTCTTCTTTGTCGAGCCAGATCGGTTTAAGAACTTGCGCAAAATCACCGATGGTCAAGCTATTCACCTCGCGCGTCCCAGGCTTTGGGAGGACGTAAGCCTGTAGGGGTGAAATCCACTGATCACGGTGCTTGGCGTTGCGATATCCTGGCGCCAAGGTTTCAAACACTGCGCGAGAGGCCTCTTCAAAGCTGGGCATACGACGCGCCGCTTGCTCTTGCGCCAAACGCCGTTCTTCTATCGGGTCGAAGCCGTTGACGATCTGACCACGCGCCTCCATCGCCAGGCGGCGTGCATCAGCCAACCCATGTTCAGAGAAAATCCCCAGCCCCATATCGCGGCGCCTACCGGAAACCGGCGACTTGAACCGTAGCGTGAATTTTCCGGTCCCACTTTTCGCATTTGCCGAAATGTAGAGGCCCAACACACCTCCCACAGCGACCACCCTTCTTCAGGTTTGAGCCTCTTCGCTTGCGCATTGGTCAGCAACTCTCATGCCTCCGCCATACTTTCCAGCCCCACACGAAACACGGGATTGGATGATACGGGTTGAAACAGATTAAAACCGCTGCGTGAATATTTTCGTTTCATATCAGAAATATACGCGACAATTGAAGCCGAGATGATTTTATATGAAACGTTCATATGTCGCCCCCCCCCCTCCGCCATATACCCTACACCTTTTTCCATTCCTCCAGCGCAGGGTTGGACGGCACTGCCTCTGCCTTGGCCGCCGCTGGTGGCGTGGCCGGTTTGGGCGTGCGGAAGTAATGGGCCTCGCGGGCGCCGAAATAGAACCCCACGATCGCGGCAAGCAGCCACCAGAGCGGCTCCGGCACATAGGACAGTCCCACCATCCGCTCCGCAAAAGACTGCGGATTGACCATCGCATAGATGAAAAGCCCGAGCGTCCCGAGCGCAAGAAACGGGCGGGGCAGACGGTTAAGCCCGTTCACGAAACTGTCGAACCAGCAGGCGGGCTTGGCAGCGAATTCCTCGCCATAGGCACGCTGCGTCGCCGAGAAGGCCTCATGCGAGGCCTCCATCTTCTTGGTCGCGTTCACGTTGAAGATTTCGGCCATCTCGCTGGCCGCCTGACCGATGGCCGCCACGCCTCCCGAAGCGCCAAATACCTTACCAATCAACCCCATGCGGCCACCCTTGCGCGATGCTCGGCCTCACTCAGATGGAACCGCGCCGAGATGAACTCTTCAGAACGCGTGATCCATCCACCCTTGCGCCCCTTGCGGGTGGTGGCATATTTGCGGCTCGCCGGACGGCTATCCGCCAGTGAATAATAATAATTCCGGCGCGCAATCCCGTAAGCATCGGCGATCAGCTCGGGCGATTTGCGCGCAGCGGCCTGCGCGGCGGCCGCCGTCCGGGGCCCCAGAACCCCGTCGACACTGACCTCCTGGCCCATATCGTTCAGGAGCCGTTGCAGGATCTTCACCGCATTGCGGCCCGCATTCACATACATATCGAAAACGGAAGCCTGCAGCGCCTCCGGCAACTGCCCGAGACCGGGTTCGTCGAAATAATGGCGGATGAAGATATCGACGGCCTGCTCACGGGTCAGGCGGCGGACATCGGCCTCGGTGATCTTGCCGTCACGATCCAGATCCAGACCCAGGCGGCGCATGGTGTGAATCGTCACGCCATAATTGGTCGCACCGCCCGGGTCGGAGGGGTCATTCACATAGCCGCCTTCGCGGGCAACGATGGCTTCGGCAATCTCTCTAACATTGGGCATGGATTTCTCCCGATTGATCTATCGGGAGAAATCCTCACAGCCGGAGGTTAAGCACCGGCAGCCGCAACGTCCGCCGGCATCCGCATCAGCTTTTGGGCGGCTCGTAAACGCCCTGTTCCTTCAGTGCGTCAACCACTTCCTTGGGCATGTAATTCTCGTCATGCTTGGCAAGGATCTCGCTGGCCACGAAGACACCGTCTTCCATCTCGCCGGTGCCGACCATGCCCTGCCCTTCCTTGAAGAGATCGGGCAGGACGCCGTTGAAACGTGCGGGCACCGTGGCCCCCCCATCGGTCACCTCGAAATGGATGGTGCCATCGGGATCGCGCTTGATCGACCCGTCGGCGACCAGCCCGCCCAGACGAAACACCTCCCCCGGCTTGACCGGCTCGCTGGCCAGCTGCGAAGGCGCACGGAAATAATTGATCCCGTCGCGGAACGCATAGCCGATCATCGCGACCGCCACGACAAGCGCGACAGCGGCGGCAACCAGAACCTGAATGCGGCGTTTCTTCTTGAGGCTTTTCATCGCGTCCCCGTTTCTCCGCTCCCCTTACGGGAAGAGCGGTGCCAGCGTCAGGCCGGCCATTTCATCGTTACCAAGCATGAGGTTGGCGTTCTGCATCGCCTGCCCCGAAGAGCCTTTGCACAGGTTGTCGAGCGCCACGACCACCATCGCGCGGCCCGGAATACGGTCCGCACTCACACCGACATGCACATAGTTCGAACCGGCGATCGAGCGGGTCGAGGGCAGGCCACCAAAGGGCAGAGCCTCGATGAACGCCTCGGATGCATAACGGTCAGAGAGCGCCTTATAGACCGCCTGCGGATCGCCTTTCACATAGGCCGAAGCCAGAATACCGCGGTTCATCGGTGCCAAATGCGGGGTGAATTGCACCAGCACCGGACGACCGGCCAGCTTCGAGAATTCCTGATCGAATTCGCCTAAGTGGCGGTGTTTACCGCCCGCCGAGTAGGGATAGGTGCCGCCCGACAGCTCGGCATGCAGAAGGTTCTCCTTCAGCGAGCGCCCTGCCCCCGACACACCGTTTTTCAGATCCAGCAGAATGTCATCGAGATCGATCACTCCCGCCTCGATCAGCGGACGGATCGCATACTGTCCTGCCGCCGCGTTACAGCCCGTGCCCGCGCAAAGCCGCGCGTTGCGGATCTCGTCGCGGTAGAATTCGGTCAGGCCATAGACCGCCTCTTTCTGCATCTCCACGGCGCAATGCGGTTTGCCATACCATTTCTCGTATTCCGCCGGATCGCGCAGACGGAAATCGGCCGAGAGATCGACCACTTTCAGATCGAGCGGCAACTCGCGGATCACCTCCTGCGAGGTGGCATGCGGCAGCGCGCAGAAGGCCAGATCGACGCCGGAGAAATCGATCTCCTCGATTTTCACGAGAGCCGGAAGATTCAGATGGCGCAGATGCGGGAACACATCCCCCATCGCCATGCCTGCCTTGCGCTCGCCCGACAGCGCCACGATCTCCATGCTTGGATGGGTAGCGATCAGGCGGACAAGCTCGGCACCGGTATAGCCCGAGGCTCCGAGGATGGCGATTTTCTGGGTCATATGCGATCCTTTCAGCAGGTGATCCATGCAGGCAACAAGCCACGAAGACACCCCGAGCGGCACATCCGCGCGGTTTGATGCTGTTTTCTGCGCTCGGGCCCCTCGCGTCAAGCTGCCACGCGGGAAATTTACCAGCGCGGGTGGGCCTCAGGCCTGCTCGAACACCACCTTGCGGCGCAAGAAACGGGTCGCGTTATTGGCTACATGCGCCGGATCACCGGTGGTCAGGAATTTCGTCTCCGTGCCCGCGCCGATAAATTCGGGGCGACGCTCCAGGTAATCGGCCAGACTTTCGGCGACCAAATTGGCCTGACTATAGACCTTCACATCCGGTCCCAGCCCTTCCTGGAAGGCTTTCTGCATGATCGGGTAATGGGTGCAGCCCAGAATCGCCGCATCGGGGCGCGGCATCCGGCGGCGCAGTGCCTCCACATGGGATTTCACCAGCGCCTCGGCCAGAATGTCATCGCCATCCTCGATCGCATCAACCACGCCGCCACAGGGCTGCGCCTCGACATCGACACCGATCGCACGGAAGGCCAGCTCGCGCTGGAAGGCGCGGCTTGCAACGGTCGCGGGCGTGGCAAAGAGCGCCACATGTTTCACCTCGACCTCGCGCGGCGGCGAATTATCGCCCCACTGGCGCTCGGTCAGAGCCTCGATCAGCGGGACAAAAACCCCCAGAACACGCTTGTCCTTGGGCAGCCATGTCTCCTGCATCCGCTTGAGTGCCGCGGCGGACGCCGTATTGCACGCCAGAATGACCAGATCACATCCTTCGGCCCAGAGACGCTCGACCGCTGCGGTGGTCAGCTCGTAGATGTTATCGGCATCACGCACCCCGTAAGGCGCATTGGCGTTATCACCCAGATAGACGAAGGGCACGTCGGGCAGGCGCCGCGAGACCGCGTCCAGAACCGTCAGCCCGCCAAGACCACTATCGAAAATGCCGACCGCCATTGATATTCCTCCCGCTCTGCCCGCTGCGTCTTGCAGTTGTTTTACGCCTGCGCAAGCCCGGATGAAAAGACGTAATCATGCAAGGCACCGACAATCGACCAATTAACGGAACCGACCTAAAGGACACGGTTTTTCGATAGTTTGCAGCTGCGGCATCGTTTCCCTTGGAGAACCCCCTGCCCTGCCTTTAAAAGCATAGCTGTTATGCGTATATAGTAAGACGGACCAAGAAGGCAGAGGGCGCGATGGACTGGGACAAACTGCGAATCTTTCACGCGGTTGCGGATGCAGGGTCGCTGACCCATGCAGGCGATGCGCTGCATCTGTCGCAATCGGCCGTCAGCCGCCAGATCCGGTCGCTCGAGGAAATGCTCGGCACGACCCTTTTCCATCGACATGCGCGAGGGCTGATCCTGACCGAACAGGGCGAGCTTCTGTTTGATGCCACGTCCACCATGGCCAAGAAACTCGACGCCGCCTCCGCCCGCATCCGCGATTCGGAGGAAGAGGTCTATGGCGATCTGCGTGTCACCGCGACGACCGGTTTCGGCACGATGTGGCTCGCGCCGCGGCTTAACAAGCTTTACGATAAGTATCCCGAACTGAAGATCGACCTGATGCTCGAGGAGCGCGTGCTCGATCTGCCGATGCGTGAAGCCGATGTGGCGATCCGCATGAAAGAACCCGCACAGGCCGACCTGGTCCGCAAGCGCCTGCTCAATATCCGGATGCGTTTCTACGCGACCCCGCAATATCTGGAGCAGCACGGTCATCCGCAAACGCTGGAAGACCTGAAGAACCATCGGCTGATCTGTCAGAGCCCGTCTGTGCCGCAAGTCGCGGCAGGAGCCGCCTTGGCACAGCGCGCACTTGCCCATGAGATGCCCAACACCCTGACAGTGAACAACTATTTTGGAATCCTTCAGGCGGTTCTCAATCATGTAGGCATTGGTATCCTGCCCGATTACCTTACCGTCGATAATAATATCGAACGCGTGCTGCCCGATATCGATTCGAATGAGGTGCCGGTCTTCCTCGCCTATCCGGAAGAACTACGCCAATCACGCCGCGTGACGGCCTTCCGTGACTTCATTCAGGAAGAGATCCAAGCCTATCGCCGCATACAGGCAAACGACAACCAAAGCTAAACTACTGAAATAAAGCACATGTTCAGGCGCTCTCGCCGACACATGCCTTGGGCGCATAGCGGCTCTGCAAAAACTTTCTCAGAAATCCCTTGAACGGTTTATAAACTGCACATATTTGAGGCGCAGAGGCAGATGATTTGCGGAAACGCTCATCAGCTTCTACCTCCCTGTTGGACTATGGCCGAGCTCTGCTCGGCCTTTTTTTTGGGCCAAAATTCCAGACTATGGAATATGCCAGAGTCCAGAGGGCTAACCAGCCTGAAAAAACCGACACTGCGTCAAAGGGTTAGCGCCGTCACGTCAGGCGACTGGCAAAAAATCACGGATTTTCCGGAACTATCAGGCGGCTCTCTAAGTTGATTAGCCATGAACCGCAACGGTTGAAAAACACGACTTCCGATAGGAGCCACGCTATGAAAACCACTAACAAATTCCTGACCGGCACCATTCTGACCGCAACTATGGCATTGCCGATGGGCGCATTCGCCCAGTCCGCGCCGGATGCTGCAGATACGCAGGCCGATAGCCCTGCAGGCCTGATCGACTATAAAATGGGTATCGTCGAAATGCAAGACGGCTCGACCTCGGCGGATGCTGCCGCAGCCGCGACCGCGAGCATCAACCAGACCGGTGGCCCCGATGGTCGCAAGGGTCTGGCCGAGATCAAAACCGAAGCCAATTCCGGCGTAACGACGGCCAATGCAGGCACCATGGGCACCATGGAAGGCAACAACACCGAAGCCTCGGTGCCTGCCGAGTATGAGTACAAGAACGGCCTCGGTATCGCCGAGAGCAAGACCGCCGCGATGGACATGGGGTCGGCCATGTCGAGCGATGGCGAGAATATCGGCCAGATCGAGCGCGTTGAAAAAGGTGATGCAAGCGACACCGTCTACATTCGCATCTCGGACAAGCTTGATACGCCTGTCTCGATGTTCAAAGTCACCGTTCCCTCGTCGGATCTCGAGGATGGTATCGTGACCCTGCCGTGGACCCTTACCGGTCTCCTCAGCTCGCTTGAAGAGCAACAGGACGCCTGATTTCGGCAGCCTCACCCCTAGAAAGAGCCAGCCACGCGCTGGCTCTTTTCGTATTTCGTCCCCGAACACCGCATTTCGGGCGGCACTTGCGGCAGAAGAGGCCTTCCCCCAAGCCGCTCAATGTTCTAATGCATGCGCAACCGATGCGCCCGCCGGAGAACATTTATGACCGAACCCGCACTCACCCCCGACCTGATCGCCGCTCACGGGCTCTCGCCCGACGAATATGAGCGTATTCTGGAAATTATCGGGCGTGAACCGAGCTTCACCGAACTTGGCATCTTCTCGGCCATGTGGAACGAGCACTGCTCGTATAAATCATCCAAGAAATGGCTGCGCACACTGCATACCAAAGGCCCGCAGGTCATCTGCGGTCCGGGCGAGAATGCAGGCGTTGTGGACATTGGCGACGGTCAGGCGATCGTTTTCAAGATGGAAAGCCACAATCACCCCTCCTATATCGAGCCGCACCAAGGCGCGGCGACCGGCGTGGGCGGCATCCTGCGCGATGTCTTCACCATGGGTGCGCGCCCGATTGCCGCGATGGACAGCCTGTCGTTTGGCATGCCCTCGCACCCCAAGACCAACCATATCGTCAAGGGCGTGGTCGAAGGCGTGGGCTCCTATGGCAACTGCTTTGGCGTGCCGAATGTGGGCGGCGAAGTCCGCTTCCACCCCTCCTATAACGGCAACTGCCTCGTGAACGCTTTTGCTGCGGGTCTCGCGGATGCCGACAAGATTTTCTACTCGGCCGCATCCGGCATCGGCATGCCCGTCGTCTATCTGGGCGCCAAGACCGGCCGTGACGGTGTGGGTGGCGCAACCATGGCCTCCGCCGAATTCGACGACACAATCGAGGACAAGCGCCCGACCGTGCAAGTCGGCGACCCCTTCGTCGAGAAATGCCTGATGGAAGCCTGCCTCGAGCTGATGGCGTCGGGGTCGGTGATCTCGATTCAGGATATGGGGGCTGCCGGCCTCACCTGCTCGGCTGTGGAAATGGGCGACAAGGGCGGCCTCGGTATCCACCTCAAGCTGGAAAACGTTCCCCAGCGCGAGACCAATATGACCGCCTACGAGATGATGCTCTCGGAAAGCCAGGAGCGGATGCTCATGGTGCTCAAGCCCGAGAAAGAGGCCGAGGCCCGCGCCATCTTCGAGAAATGGGATCTGGACTTTGCCATCGTGGGCGAGACCATCGCCGAAGATCGCTTCCTGATCGAGCATAACGGCGCGATCAAAGCCGATCTGCCGCTGTCGAAACTGTCCTCGACCGCGCCCGAATATGACCGTCCGTGGGTCGAGACCCCGAAACCTGCTCCGGCCGCCGCCCTGCCCGCAATCGGCGCAATGGATGCGCTCAAGGCGCTGATCGGCTCGCCGAACTACGCGGCCAAGGATTGGGTCTTCGAGCAGTATGACACGCAGGTGATGGGCGACACCGTCCGCCGCCCCGGCATGGGCGCAGGCGTGGTGCGCATCCATGGCACACCGAAAGCCGTGGCCTTCACCGCCGATGTGACCCCGCGCTATGTCAAGGCCGATCCGTTCGAGGGTGGCAAACAAGCGGTCGCGGAAAACTTCCGCAATCTCTGTGCCGTGGGCGCACGCCCCTTGGCCACCACCGACAACCTCAACTTCGGCAACCCCGAGAAGCCCGAGATCATGGGTCAGTTCGTGGGCGCGATCAAAGGCATCGACGCAGCCGTGAAAGCGCTCGACATGCCGATCGTGTCGGGCAACGTCTCGCTTTATAACGAGACCGACGGTCAGGGCATCCTGCCGACGCCGACGATCTGCGCCGTGGGGCTCTTGGAAAACCTCGAGGACGAGCTGATCGCGGGTCTTCCGTCGGAGGGCGATATCGCACTGGTGATCGGAGCCACCAAAGGCCATCTGGACCAATCCGCGCTTGCCTTCGAGGCCTTTGGTATCGAAGCCGGTCAGGCACCGGAAGTCGATCTGGACGAAGAGCTGAAAAACGGCACCTTCCTGCGCGCCAACCGCAAATCGCTGACCTCGGCGACCGACCTTTCGGATGGTGGCTTGGCTCTGGCAGCCTTCGAGATGGCCGAAAGTGCCGCTCTGGGCGTCTCGCTGGACAGCGCCGAGATCGGCCTGCTCTTCGGCGAGGATCAGGCGCGCTATCTGGTCACCGCGACCGAAGCCGGCGCAAGCGCCCTTGAGGCCGCCGCTGCCAGCGCAGGCGTGACCATCGCCCGCGTCGGCCGCTTTGGAGGTGATACGGTCAGCTTCGGCGGCGACAAAGCCCCGCTTGCCGATCTGGCCAAGCTCTATCGCAGCACCTTTGCCGCAGCGATCAACGGCTGAGCCTTACAACAGAGCTGACAAAAAGGCCGCCTTCGGGCGGCCTTTTGCATATTCATAGTTCTGCGCGCCAGATCGGCGAGGGTGCGACACCAACGCACAGCCGAATACCCATGCCTGCCTTTTGCCCGCCACCCACCACCGCTATGATGCCCTAAACACAAGCAAAGCACTGATCTTCCATGCCCCAACTCACCGCAGATAGCGTCCTTCCCAAAGCGTTCAGACTGTTCATCGCCGCTCTGATCGCACTGAGCCTCTCCGAGCTTCTGGGCTTTCACAATACCTACTGGGCGGCAATGCCGGTCTTCGTTATCGCCCAACCTGTCCGTGAGGATATGCTGATCCGCGGGCTCTTGCGTGTGGCGGGAACGATCGCCGGTGCGGCCATTGGCATTCTGACCCTACTCTATCTGCATAACCCGCTCTCCATCGGGCTGGCCGTCGGTGCGACAGTCGCCATAGGCACCGGCATCGCCTACCGGATCGGCACGACCTATAGCTACGGCTTCACGCTCATGGCCTTCAGCTGCGGGGTGATCGTGATGCCCTCACTCGGGCTGGGCGCAGACGGCGTCACCCTGGCGCTCGAGCGGTTGTGGTCCACCCTGATCGGGGTGGCCTCCATCACGCTGGTTTCGTGGTATTTCACCCCAAGCCGCAACGGACCGGTGCCGCCGCGCCCCGTGCCCCACTCGACGCGCCAGATGCTGATGCGCATGGCCTTTGTCGGCGGGCTCTGCACGCTCACCACCACCGCCACCGGTCTTGCCCCGCATTTTGCCGTGATGTCGGCTGGGCTTGCGACCTCGGTCTTCTGCGCGGTGATCGGTTCGATGAACGACCCGCGCCCGATCATCCGCTGGCTGGTGCCCGGCGTTTTCATGGGCGTCTGCGCCGCCATCCTCTACCGGTTCATCATCAGCCAGTTCGGGCTGGATCACACCCAGAACTACATCCTCGCGATCATTTTCATCGCCATCGGCAGCCTGATCCGCGCCCATCCCAAGACGGCTGCACCGGGGCTCGATATCAATATGTGCTTCCTGCTGGCGGGCGAGGCAGGGGCGGTCGGGCATTCCTTCGAGCTGACCGCCTATGGCGCGTGCGGGTTGATTGCGGGCAACCTTCTGGTGGCAGGTGTGCTGCATCTGATCGCCTCGCTGCGCGACCGCGAGGGTAAATCCGCGCTAAGCTGAATGGGGGATGCCCCTTGCAGCGGCCCAACCCAAGGCTTAGTTTACAAGGGAAGCAGTAGGAGTGCCTATTTTATGCCCATGGAAGCCCAGGACATCGAACACCTGATCCGCGCGTCGTTCCCCGAGGCCCAGATCACCATCACCGACCTTGCCGGTGACGGGAACCACTGGGCCGCCGAGGTGATCGACGAATCCTTCCGCGGCAAGAACCGTGTGCAACAGCAACGTGCCGTCTATGCCGCCCTGAAGGGCGCGATGGACGGCCCGAATGGCGCTCTGCATGCGCTGGCGCTGACGACCAAAGCGCCGGACTAATCGCATCCCTTGCGCCATCACGGGTTTATGGATGGCGCGGGACACGGGTTTTATGGCATTCTACCGGCAATCTTAGACTGGACCGCCCGCCCCATGGGCGCCATGCCAGAACCTTGGCAAAACTCAGACATGGCCTGCCCCTCCGCAGCGCCCCAGAAAGGACCTTCGCCATGAGCGCGCAAGACCAGATCCAGAAAGACGTCACCGAAAACGACGTGGTGCTTTTCATGAAAGGCACCAAGGAAATGCCCCAATGCGGTTTCTCCAGCCGTGTCGCTGGCGTGCTGAACTTCATGGGGGTGAGCTATAAGGACATCAACGTCCTCGCTGATGCCGAGATCCGTCAAGGCATCAAGGACTTCTCCGACTGGCCGACCATCCCGCAGCTTTACGTCAAAGGCGAATTTGTCGGCGGCTGCGATATCGTGACCGAAATGACCCTCTCGGGCGAGCTGGACCAGCTCTTCGCCGATAAAGGCATAGCCTATAACAAGGACGCAGCAGACCAGATCCGCGCTGCAAACGCCTGATCCAGCAGCAAAATCATAAGAGAGCCCTGCCTGTCCCGCGGGGCTTTTTCGTGTCAGGCGGGATCCAGAAACGGGGTCTCGCGCCAAATCGCCAGGAGCTCTGCGCAGGTGACAACAGGTATCCCTTGCAGGGCCAATGCCTTCATCTCCAAAAGCAGAAGCGCTGCCAGCTTGTAGCCATGGCGCGCTGCATCCATCGAGGGGCTACTCGGGACAAAACTCTGCTCGATTTCGGTGGCGGCACGAGTCAGGGCGATCGCGATATCGGTCGGGTCCGCTTCTGGGCCCAGCTGCGCGAGTTCGGGCACCAGCCCGACCCATCCGGCTTCACGGGTCAGCAACGCATCCAGAGCATAGGCCAGAAGCCTGTCGGGCATCTGTTCTGCGACACTTTCTGTTCCCAATGCCGAATCGTCTTTCATCTACCCGCCATACCGTTAACGGCACCATCATATCAGATTATGTCCGCAACGTCGCAGAAAGAAAGTTCTGGACTTTGTGATCGTTCGAGCCAGTTGGTATTGTTTATTTGAAAACCCTTTTCTGCTATTCAACTGGGACCACAGCCCCATATGAGCAGAAAAATGCCCTATATTCCCCAAGCCCGTGAACTCGCGCTCGGCCTGTTCACCGCCATTTTCGCCATGATCATCTTTCAGGCCGCACGCGGCGCCGGCCAGTTGACGCCGCCGGAACTGGTGCTGCTGTCCACCGCGGCCGCCTGTGCCCTGCGTGGTTTTATCGCCAATTTGCGCGAGACCGTGGCCGCCCCGCTGCGTGCGGATTGCTGGCGCACCACGTTCATCTGCGCGGCGCTGACGACCAAGCTGGTCTGGGCCGAGGCCTTGACGCGCCATACCGATGGCGCGGTCACGGCGGCAAGCCTCGCGGCCATCCTGCTCGGCCTGACCCATAACCTGATCTGCCAGTCACGCGGCGCCATGCGCGGCAACTGAGACCGGAAGGGCGGGTTATTTCCCGCCCAGACGCCGCCTCAGCCGCGTCCAGAGCCCTTCGGCACGATCCTCGACACCATCCCAGGCCTCCTCCATATCCTCCAGCACCGGATCGATTGAACGGCGGCGGAACTGCTTCCACAACGCGCGCAGGAACAGGATCACGACCACGAGGAAAACCAGGATGATGATGTTCGCCCACGGGATGATCGTTGCATCCGGCCCCGAGACGACCTTGATTGCGACCGCATTCGGGTAGATCGAGATCCATTCATTCCGCCAGCCGTAATGGGTGATCGACACCCAGACCGGATCGGCCTTGGTCGAGATCAGATCCTGTGCCACCGCCTGCAGGTTCGAGCTGTCAAACTTGAAATAGGGCGGCCAGCGCCAGCCGGTATCCTCGTTACGATAGACCATCGGCCTGCCATTCGGGCGCTGGGTTTGGATGAAGAACACATCGCGGCTGCCTGCGGCCAGCGCGGTCTGGCTGGGTGACGCCCAGAAGATCGAGTGCTCGCCATAATCGATACGGCGGTTCTCGGTGCCGACGATGCGGACGATATCGTGCTGCGGCAGGGTGTAGTGGAAGAAGGCGAAACCCAGCAGCGCCAGCACTGCGAAAAAGCCCCATTTGAAATACCGCATCACAGCCTCATGTGTCGTTCATCAGATAGACGATAGAGATGACCACGCGCACCGGCAGAATAGAGACCAGCACCAGCAATCACTTGGGTAAACTGCGCCCCCCCCCCTCAGGACGCGCGCGAACCGCGCCACAGCTTGAGGGCCCGCAGGACCAGCCCCGACAGGAGCACGGGGATCAGCGCGACCACATAGGCACCCGCAAAGGTCTGCGCTGCGCTATGGTTGTTCTTGCACATATAGGTAGGGTCGGCCAGATGCAGCGGAAAGCCCGCGCCACACAGGGTCCCTGCCCCGTAGAAGACCGGCACCAGCGTAGCCAGCGGCACCAGCATCAAAAGCGTGGCAAAGGGACGTTTGGACAGCCAGCCGCCCATCGCGATGCACAGGATCAGGCCGAAAATCAGAAAGAAATTCATCAGGTCATTCCTCGGGTTACACGGCGATATTGTCGATCATGCGCACCTGACCAAGCGACAGAGCCACCAGCAGCCGCCCGTTCTCGGCAAATGCCTCAAGCGGCGCAAGGCTCTCGCCCGACCGGAAATCAAGATAATCTACCGCACCGAAACCTTTCGCGGCGAGTTCGGCGCGCGCTTCGGCGAGCGCGCTTTCCACGGCTTGTCCCGCGCGTAGTTTGGCAGCAACCTCCTGCAATATCCGGTGCAACTCTGGGGCAAGCGCGCGTTCCTCGGCGCTCAGGCGGACATTGCGCGAGGACATCGCGAGCCCGTCCTCCTCGCGGATGGTCGGACAGCCCACAACGGTGATTGGCAGATTGAGATCGCGCACCATGCGTTTGACCACCTGCAATTGTTGCCAGTCCTTCTCGCCGAAGAAGGCAGACCCTGCCTGTGTCATTCCGAACAGCTTGGCCACCACCGTGGCCATTCCGTCGAAATGGCCCGGACGATGCTCGCCCTCCATCGGAGCGGTCACACCGCTGACAGAAACGGTCGTGGCAAACCCGTCCGGATAGACCTCGGTCACATCAGGCGCAAAGAGCACATCGACCCCTGCCGCCTCCAGAAGCGCCAGATCGCGCTCCTCATGGCGGGGATATTTTGCCAGATCGTCGGTATTGTTGAACTGCATCGGGTTCACGAAAATCGTCACGATCACACGGTCCGACTGCGCCCGTGCGGTTTTCACAAGGCTCAGATGGCCATCATGCAGCGCACCCATGGTAGGCACCACGCCAACCAGCATCCCCGAGCGCTTCCACGCGGCCACTTTCTCCTGTAATTCCGTGGAGTTACGGATGACCAGCGTCATTTCTTCACCTCATCGGCAAACATATGTTCGGGTGCGGGAAACTGGCGCGCGCGCACCTCTGCCGCATAGGCAGCCACGGCTTGGCCCGCATCATCGCCCAGTTGCGCATAGCGTTTGACGAATTTCGGCTTGAACGCGGTGAAGAGGCCCAGCATGTCATCCACCACCAGAACCTGCCCGTCGCAGTTCACGCTGGCACCGATCCCGATCGTCGGCACGGCGATTTCCCGGGTGATCCGCTCGGACAGCCCCTGCGGCACTTTTTCGAGCGTGACGGCGAAGGCCCCTGCCTCTGCAACGGCCTTCGCATCGGCCATCAGCCGCGTGCCGGCATCTCCGCGCCCCTGCACCTTGTAGCCACCAAACACATTCACCGATTGCGGCGTCAGCCCGATATGGGCCACCACCGGAACGCCGCGCGCCACGAGGAAGCCGATCGTTTCGGCCATATGCACGCCGCCTTCCAGTTTCACCGCCTGTGCGCCGGTCTCGGCAAGGATACGGGCCGCGTTGCGGAATGCCTGCGCGGGGCTTTCCTCATAGGATCCGAAGGGCATATCGACCACGACACAGGCCGCATCGGACCCGCGCATCACGGCCTGCCCATGCAGGATCATCATCTCCATGGTCACGCCCAGAGTGCTCTCGAGCCCGTGCACCACCATGCCGAGGCTATCGCCAACCAGCACCAGATCGCAATGCGGATCCATGATACGGGCCATCGGCGTGGTATAGGCAGTCAGACAAACGATAGGGCTTTTGCCCTTCATTGCAGCGATATCGCTTGGCATCTTGCGCGAGATCTTTGCAGCGGCGCTCATGGGCGATCCTCCTTTGCCCTGCGCATCCTTTGGCGCAGGTGCCAGAGCAATAGCCCCCAAGTTGCGCAATTGCAAAGAAAAGAGGACAACCCTGCCCGCGCAAACCAAAGCGCGGCAGACCATCTGGCCTACCGCGCTTCGCCTTCCCCACCCAAGGGAAATTCCTATTTGGAGGTTCAGTTGCCGGACAACGCCGCGTCGCGCTCGGCCTCGGTGGTGGTCGCAGGGTAGATCTGCGCGTCAGCTTCCTCGGCAGCCTCGGCAGCCGCAACAGGGTCCTCGCCTGCCGCCTGCGCCTTGGCGGCGGCTACCGCGCGGTCATGCGCCTCGGCATCCGAGATCGCGGGATCCTCGATCTTGCCCTCGTCCCATGCCTTGGCATCCGCCTCGATGGCGGCAGTGTTAGAGGACGATACCACATAGCCCGAATGCAGCTGCGTGACGGGGCCTTCATATTCGAGGCTCTCGGCGAGGGTGCGGACCTTCACCTTGGTGCCGATCTCGGTCTCGTCGAACATGTCCATGATGTCCTGATTGAAGAACCGGATACAGCCCGCGGAGGTCGCCTTACCGATGGAGGATGGGTCCATCGTTCCATGCAGGCGGTAATAGGTATCGCGGCCATTCTTGTAGAGATAGAGCGCGCGCGCACCGAGCGGGTTTTCCAGACCACCCTTCAGACCACCGGCCAGCGGGCCGTAAAGATCGGGGTCGGTACGGATCATGTTATTTGTGGGCGTCCAGCTGGGATAGACTTCCTTACGGCGAATCGTTGCGGTCCCGGAGAAGCCCTTGCCGGCCTTGCCGACGGCCACACCCATGCGCATCGCGCGGCCGGGTTCCTTGATGTGATAGGCAAAGCGTGCATAGGGGTCGATCACAATGGTGCCGACGGGTTCGGGACCGTTGTAATCCACCCATTGGCGCCGATTGCGATCATTGAGATATTTGGCGGAAATCGCAGGTACGGTAATGTCGGGTTCCAGCTCGTCCTTGCGGGCGCGGTAGACGGCGGGCACAGAGGCCGTCGATACGGTAGGCGTCGGGGACATGCCATCATGTGGTTGTGCCGCACAACCGGCCAAAGCAATCAAACCCGCAGCCGCGATTACCGGCAAACGAAAACGAACAAGTGTAGTCGACACGACAGCAAATCCTTTCGGAACTTCTCTATATACCCTCACTTTACCGGGCAGATCGGCAAGCGTCGGGCAGACTGAAACCAGTTTTCAAAGCTCCAGTAAGCTGACAAGGCGCGAAACCTCAAGTCGGTTCCCTGTTCCACGAGAAAAAATAAGCCAGATTGCGAATAAACGACAACAGCACCGGAAATCCGGTGCTGTTGGGGTCACGAAATAGAGAGAACGGTTTTTTATGTTCAGCCCTGCGGGTCGATCTGCCCCAGAGGCAGGAACAGGGTCTCGCCAGAGCTATCATCGACACCGTCATTATCGGTCACGATATAGGTCAGCCCCTGCGCATCCATGGCCATCCCTTCCACCTTATCAACGACAAAGCCACCCGTAGACCGCAGATCGGGGATCAGATCACGGACCTCTTCCTTGGTCACGACCGGCAGCTCCCCGCCCAAGGGTGCGGGCTGCAGCTGGTCCAGCGCAACGCGGGTGATTTTCTTGATTCTGGCGTCTTGCGCGATCTGGTTATCACGCTCGATGAAATAGGCGTAATCTCCATGCACGGTGATTTCCGAAAGGCCGACCCAGCCCTTGCCCTTGGGGTCGAGCGGGTAATGCACCGCGCCCCACTCCTCGGTCTCGGTGTTATAGGCCACCAGTTTCACCAGCCCCGCAGGGTCATCGCCCCATTCACGCTGGGTCGCCATCCAGAGCGTATTACCGACTTTCGCCACGCCTTCAAAGCCGTAGCGGGTCGCCTGCGTGGCCAGTTCCGGCGGCAGACCGATCTGTTCCTCGATCTCGCCCTTGGCATCCACATGTAGCAAACCATGCGGGACCATCTTGGCCGCGTTACCCTCGGAGGCGAGCCAGAAGCCGCCCGCCCCATCCAGCGTGATCCCTTCGAGATCGGTGAGCTGCGCCGGCGCCCCGTTAAGGGTGATATCGATTGCGCCAGTGATCTGCGCGGGCTGCTGGCGGACATCGATGGTAAAGATCCGCGGCGCGGCCCCGTAGAAGCTGTCAGCCACGGCAAAGAGCTGCCCCTGCCCGCCTGCGGCCAGCCCCGAAAGCGCACCCCAGCCGATCAGCGGGTCGGTGCCTGCGGAGGTGATCATCGGATAGGCGGCGGGCTTGTCACTGCGCTCGTAGATCATCACATGGGCGGGGGCGTTACCATCCTCGCGCGCATCGGTCTCGTTGGCCGAGACCAGCAGATTGCGCTGCGGGATCGAGACATAGCCCTCCGGCCCGATCCCCGAGGGCAGCATCTGCAACAGCTCGGGCGCTGCGGGATCGGTCACGTCATAGACCCCCACAACCGAGCCCCGCTCGGACCCGATGAACAGAAGCGGCGTGCCGCCATAGATGTTGAATTCGACCGATTCAGGCTCGACGCCCTTCTTGCCCGCGCGTTTATCGGGGAAATGGCCGATGGCGGCGACAGCGCGCTCGAAGCTGTTGCCGCTGTCATAGACGATGGTGCCATCTTTCCTGAAAATTGTGAAGCCGCGCGAGCCACCCTTCCAGTCGCCCTCGTTGGCGGTCGCGAAATGGTCGTCGTCGATCCATTTCACGGCATCGGGCTCCCGTGGGATATCGCTCAGCGTGCCGGTAAACTCCAGTTTTCCGTCTTTCTTGGTATCGACGCCATCGAGCGAGACCTTGCCCGCCGAGAAATGGCTGGCCACCTTGCCATCCGCGCCGATCACGACGAGATGGTTGTTTTCCTGTAGCGTGACCACGATCTCGCCCGCTCTGTTCACATCGACGAATTCCGGTTCGGGATCGGTGCCGCCCACCTCCGCCAGACCGGTCAGGTCGATCTTCTGCAGGGCGTCGCAGGCCAGAGTGCCACCCCGCACGGGGATCTTCACCACGAAACCGGCGGGCATCTGCGGCAGACCGCCATCGCCCAATTCCTCGTCGCGTTCGTTCTCGATCGCCACGGTGACAAAGCTGCCATCCTTGGCCACCGCCACCGAATCCGGCTGGCCGCCCAGATCGCAGGTCGCAAGCTGCGTGCCTTGCGCCATGTCGATCACATGCATCTCGCCCGAGGGGCTGGTATAGCTCTCGGACGTATTCACACCCACAAATGCCGTCTGGCCGACGACTGCGACCGAGGTGGGTTCGCCCTCCATCGCGATCGTGCCTTTGGGCGCGGGATTGGCAGGGTCGGTAATATCGATCAGCCCGATCACGCCTAGCGGGCTGTCGGTATAGACGAGCGTATTGCCATCGGCACTCGCCGCGATGATCTCGGCAGAGGTCTCCTCATCGGCATTGTCGGCATTCGACATGACCGGAAAGGCGGCGATACGGTTGAAATTCATTTCGGCCAAGGCAGGCAGAGCGGTGGTCAGTGCCAGAACAGCACCCAGCGATAGTCGCAGCATGGAAATCTCCCCAGATATTTCCCCCTGCTTTCCAACGGAAAGGTAACGCCCGCGCGACCCGAGCGTGACGTTTCCGTGAAGCCATCCGCTCAGCCGGAATAAACCTTACCTAAAACAATCTGGCAGATACTGGGCGACAATCCGCAAACCGAGCATGCCATGGCCATTTTCGACCTCAACTTTTTTGACCTCAGTTATGCGTCCACCACTGCGGCGACCTTTGCGGATAATGGTGGCTATCAGTTCAATCTGGGCGTTGACACGATTACCCTCTCTCCGTCATCGACCAGCTCGCTTGTGCAGGTCGATGATGTCGACAACACGACCTTCGACGATGATAACACCACTCAGACTCTCGCCAATGACTACACTCTGAACGGCATATTCTACGCCGCTGGCACCGAGATCGAATCCGAATATGAAGTGACGGTGCAGGACAGTTTCGGCAATAACTATGTGCTGCAATTCGTCTCGCTCAACAATGATGCGTGGAACATCCAGGGCTTCATCATTCAGGGGACGCCGCCCCCCTATGGCGAGGCGCTGACGGTCGTCGGGCGACAGGACATGACCTATGGCAGCTATGCCTACTCCACCTCCACGCCCTCCTGTTTCGGGCCCAAAACACGCATCCTGATGGCCGATGGGCGCGAACGGCCGGCCGAGGCGCTCAGATCCGGCGACAGGCTACGGCTGGCCGATGGATCGGTGGCGCCTGTGATCATGGTCCTGCGCGCGCGCGTTCCGCTGGAAGCGGGCGGTAACAAGCGCCCGATCCGCATTCAGGCAAACGCGCTCGGAGAGGGGCTCCCCCGACAGGCGCTGATCCTTTCGGCCCAGCACCGTATCTATCTCACCGACGCCGATGCGCTCGCTCCGGCGGTCGCGTTTCTGCCGCGCCCCAAGGTCGGCCGGATCGCCCCGCTGTCAGAGCCCTATGTCCATATCGTGCTGCGGTGCCATTCCCTGATCGTCGCGAATGGCCTGCCCTGCGAGAGCTTCTGGCCCGGCCCGGTCGCGCTCTCGCTTTTGCCGGGGTTGGTTGCGCGGCGCATCAAGCGGATCATGGGGCAAGCCCCCACGCCCGCGAAGCCTTTGCTGCGGATGCGCAATGCGCAAGGGATGGTCCTGCAGGCGCTGGCGCGGGAACTCTCGATCACGCTGCCCCGTCTCTAGGAGGCCATATAAAAAAACCGCCACAGAAGATGTGGCGGTTTTCATATCCCGAAAAGGCAGCGCGGAATTAACGGCGCTCGTCCTCATCCTCATCATCCTCGCCATGCGGCAGGTTGAAGAAGCTGTCGGCGTCCGAATAATCGGCGGGCGATTTATCGTCTTCGGTCTCGTCCGATTTCGACAGCGAGAAGTTCTCGAGGCCCGCGATCGACGAGGGCAGACGCGGCTCGTCCGACATCTCGAGCGATTGCTCGGTCGACACCAGCTTGCGGCGCTCGTCATCGGTCATGACGCCCATCGCAGCGGCCTTCTTCGCGGCCTTCTGCACTTCCATATCCAGCTCGGTCTGGCGGCAAAGCCCCAGCGCGACCGGATCGATGGCGGTCATGTTCTGGATGTTCCAGTGCGTGCGCTCGCGGATCGAGGCAATCGTCGGCTTGGTGGTTCCCACGAGACGCGCGATCTGGGCATCCGCCAGCTCGGGGTGGAATTTCACCAGCCACAGGATCGCGTTCGGACGGTCCTGACGCTTGGATAGCGGCGTGTAGCGCGGGCCACGGCGCTTGTCCTCGCCAACGGCCGCCTTGTTGAATTTCAGCTTCAGCTTGTAGAGCGCGTCTTTCTCGCCCTTCTCGATCTCGCTGGCATCCAGCTGGCCATGCGCCACCGGGTCCTGACCCTTCACGCCTACCGCCACATCACCATCGGCGATGCCCTGGATCTCCAGCTCGTGCATACCGGTGAAGTCACCGATCTGCTTGAAGCTCAGCGTGGTATTGTCCACGAGCCACACGGCGGTCGCTCTTGCCATCAGGGGCTTGTTGGTCATCTCAGCCATCCTTTACAAATCTCTCCCGTGCCGAGAAACCGGCTGCGGGCGGGGATTCCCTGCGCCGCGATCCATTTCTGGTGGGGAATTGGAGCCGTATATACTCAAATCCACAGCTCGGGAAAAGAGAAAATGACGAAACTTCGCGCATTCCTGATGATCATGGCCCTGTCGGGGCTGGCTCTGCCCGCACGGGCCGAGGGCGAGAAGGCGGGGCAATTCGATTATTATGTGCTCGCGCTCAGCTGGTCCCCTACATGGTGTGCGCTGACCGGCGATGCCCGCAACTCGCCCCAATGCGACACGGCCCGCAACGGAGCGCATGATTTCGTCCTGCACGGGCTCTGGCCGCAAAACGAACAGGGCTGGCCCAGCTATTGCACCACACCCGCCCGCGATCCGTCCAAGCGCCAGACAGCCGCGATGGCCGATATCATGGGCACAACAGGGGCCGCATGGTATCAGTGGAAAAAGCACGGGCGCTGTTCGGGGCTCGGGGCGCAGGCCTATCTGGATCTGGCACGCCGCGCCTATGACGGCGTGGAAATCCCCGATGTGTTCGAAAAGCTTACCAAGGATGTCACCCTGCCCGCCCATGTGGTGGAGGAGGCCTTCCTCGAAGCCAATCCCGCGCTCACCGCGAATGGCGTGACGGTGACCTGTCAGGCAAACCGCATTCAGGAGGTCCGCATCTGTCTGGATAAGGATCTCTCGCCGCGCAGCTGCGGTGCCGATGTAATCCGCGATTGCACCCTGACGGATGCGCAGATGGACGGGATCCGCTGAGCCCGAGACACCAAAAAACCCCCAAGGAAACCGAGGGGGTTCAAGGTGCGGGCAAACCCGCCAGCTTTCTCAACACGTCGAAACTCAGAGAGCCCCTTCACGCTGTGCTTTTTTACGCGCCAGTTTACGGGCACGGCGAACGGCTTCCGCCTTCTCGCGCGCTTTCTTCACGGACGGCTTCTCGAAATGTTGCCGAAGCTTCATTTCACGGAAAACGCCTTCACGTTGAAGTTTCTTCTTCAGGGCACGAAGCGCCTGATCGACGTTGTTATCGCGAACGCTGACCTGCATGGTGTCACCACCTTCCTAAGTTAGAGTTGCATCGGTTTGCAGGAGCGCTTCATATAGCTATAAACCTTCCATTTGTCTACCACCTGAAAGGGGGCCCGAAAGGGAAAGGCCATGAAAAACGATCATCTCGACGTCGATCGCGCCAAGGCAGAGCTGCTGGAGGCCATCCTGCCGCATGTTCCCTTCGATGGTTGGGCCAAACCCGCCTTCGATATGGCGGTAAGTGATTCGGGTATAGATGCGGGTGTGGCGAAGCTGATCTGCCCGCGCGGCGCGATGGATCTGGCGGTGGAATATCATCGCCAAGGCGATCGCGCGATGGTGAAGGCGCTGGAGGAGGCCGACCTTGGCGAGATGAAATTCCGCGAGAAGGTTGCTTTTGCGCTGCGGGCAAGGCTGGAGGCAGTTGACCCCGAACTGGTGCGCCGCGGGGCGGCGCTTTTTGCACTGCCGCAAAATGCCGCCACCGGCACCAAACTCGTCTGGAATACCTGCGATCTGATCTGGACCGCCCTTGGCGACAGCTCCACGGATTATAACTGGTACACCAAGCGCATGACCCTGACCGGCGTCTACTCGGCCTCCGTGCTGTTCTGGATGGGCGATGAAAGCGAAGACCATGCCGAGACATGGGCCTTCATCGACCACCGCATTGGCGATGTCATGCAATTCGAGAAAGTGAAGGGCAGCGTCATGAAACTCCCCTTCCTCAAGACGATGCTGTCGGGCATCCGCGCGCCCAAGGGTTGCGACGACCTGCCCGGCCGCACGGAAAGGACAAACGAATGAGCCTCCCGCATGAAATGCAGGTGATGGAGATCACCCAATCCGGCGCTCCCGAGGTGCTGAAACCCGCCCATCGCGCGGTGCCCGTTCCGGGCTATGGCGAGATCCTGATCGAGGTGGCCTATGCGGGCGTCAACCGTCCCGATGCGCTGCAACGGGCCGGTCTCTACGACCCGCCGCCCGGTGCCTCCGACCTGCCCGGCCTCGAGGTCTCGGGCCGCGTGGCGGCCTGCGGACCGGGGGTCAGCGACTGGACGGTAGGAGATACGGTCTGCGCACTCGTGCCGGGTGGTGGCTATGCCGAATATGTCACCTGCCCTGCCGCCCATGCGCTGCCGGTGCCTTCAGGTCTGGACCTCCAGCTCGCGGCCTGCCTGCCCGAGACCTGTTTCACGGTCTGGTCCAATGTGGTGATGCGCGGCGGACTAAAGGGCGGCGAGCGGTTTCTGGTGCATGGCGGCTCGTCCGGTATCGGCACGACCGCGATCCAGATCGCGCGCGCCCTCGGCGCGACCGTTTATGCCACGGCAGGTTCGGAGGCCAAATGCGAGGCCTGCGCGGCATTGGGCGCCAAGGCCATCAACTACCGCGAAGAGGATTTCGTGAAGGTTCTGGCGGCGGATGGCGGTGCCGATCTGATCCTCGATATGGTGGGGGGCGACTATATCAAGCGCGATCTGAAGGCGCTTGCGATGGATGGCCGTCTGGTTTTCATCGCCTTCCTGCAAGGCCCCAAAGCCGAGATCAACTTCGCGCAGGTGATGACCCGCCGCCTGACGATCACCGGCTCAACCCTGCGCCCGCAGACAGACGCGCAAAAGGCCGCCATTGCTGCGGAGCTGCGCGAGAAGGTCTGGCCGATGGTCGAGACCGGCAAGCTGAAGGTGCTGTTGGATTCGACCTTCGAGCTGACAGAGGCGGCCAAGGCACATGCGCATATGGAAAGCTCGACCCATATCGGCAAGATTGTCCTGCGGGTAAAGTAACATGGCGCCAATTCTTTACGTCCCGCACTGCACAGCGTGCAACAGCTTGCGATCATTCTGATGCGTGCTCCGTTATTCTGGGAGTCCAAGCGCTCCCTATTGTCACTTGCTTTGTCCCCGCTCGGGTGCCTGACGGCCTATGCGACTTCTCGTCGCGTTTGTCGTGAGGGGTTGCGTTTGAATATTCCGGTTATCTGCGTTGGTAACATCAATGCGGGCGGGACGGGGAAGACGCCGACGGTTATGGCGGTTGTGCAGCTCCTTCAGGCACATGGACATGCTCCCCATATCGTATCGCGTGGTCATGGCGGGCGCCTTACCGGTCCTGTGCGGGTTGATGCGCGTGTGCATGATGCCTCGGCTGTCGGGGATGAGCCGCTTTTGTTGTCGTCCTTTGCGCCTGTCTGGGTGTCGAAGGACCGTGCGGCGGGCGGTGTTGCGGCCTGTGCTGCGGGGGCGGATGTGATTGTGCTTGATGACGGTCACCAGAACCCTGCGCTTGTGAAGGATCTGAGCATTGTGGTCGTGGATGCGGGTCGTGGTTTTGGGAACGGGCTTTGCCTTCCAGCGGGTCCTTTGCGGGAGCCTGTATCTGCGGGTCTATCGCGGGCTGATCTTGTTGTTTCGATCGGAGAGGCTGCGGCGCAAGAGCGTTTTGCGTCGCGTTGGGGCGCTTATCTTCCCTGCCCTCATTTTACTGGCCATCTGGCCCCGTTGCCGACGGGTATGGACTGGCGTGGATTGCGGTGTTTGGCGTTTGCGGGGATTGGTTATCCAGAGAAGTTTTTCGATACGCTACGAGGCTTGGGTGCGTCGGTTGTTCGGACGGAGTCACTTGGTGACCACCAGCCTTTCACGGCTGCGCTGTTGTCGCGTCTTTTGCATGATGCGCAGGCGGATGGTTTACAGCTTGTGACGACGGAGAAGGACGCTGCGCGTTTGCCTTCATCCTTGCGTGGTGAGGTGCTGACATTGCCTGTGCGTCTGGAGATTTTGCAGGCGGAGGCTCTTGATGCCCGTCTTCATTCGCTCTTCTGAGCGGATTTTCCGTTCTATTTTTGCTGTGTCAAGAATGCGCGAAGCCGCCTCTGATGAGACGGCTTTTTATTTGGTTGCGGGAGTAGGATTTGAACCTACGACCTTCAGGTTATGAGCCTGACGAGCTACCGGGCTGCTCCATCCCGCGTAAGGATGTGTCTGATTGGGGGGGTATCGTTATAGAGATGATTGACGCTCTTTATTAGGTTTGGCGGTGACCTACTCTCCCACGTCTTGAGACGCAGTACCATTGGCGTGTTGGCCCTTAACGGCCGGGTTCGGAATGGGACCGGGTGTATAGCCAGCGCTATGACCACCAAACCGAATAAAGAGCGTCCAAGTCAAGTTGTGTTCGTATGCATGATTTTGATCTGTAGGAGTGTCTGTCTACTACTGGATCAAATCAAGCCAATCGGGCAATTAGTACTGGTCAACTGAATGCATTACTGCACTTACATCTCCAGCCTATCGACGTGGTGGTCTTCCACGGCCCTCAAGGGATACCTAGTTTTGAAGGGGGCTTCCCGCTTAGATGCTTTCAGCGGTTATCCTGTCCGGACATAGCTACCCAGCACTACCGTTGGCACGATAACTGGTCCACCAGTGGTCCGTTCACCCCGGTCCTCTCGTACTAGGGGCAACTCTTCTCAAGTATCCTACACCCACGGCAGATAGGGACCGAACTGTCTCACGACGTTCTAAACCCAGCTCACGTACCTCTTTAAACGGCGAACAGCCGTACCCTTGGGACCTGCTCCAGCCCCAGGATGAGATGAGCCGACATCGAGGTGCCAAACGGTGCCGTCGATATGGACTCTTGGGCACCATCAGCCTGTTATCCCCAGAGTACCTTTTATCCGTTGAGCGATGGCCCTCCCACTTGGGACCACCGGATCACTATGGCCGACTTTCGTCTCTGCTCGACTTGTCAGTCTCGCAGTCAGGCAGGCTTTTGCCATTGCACTCAACGACCGATTTCCGACCGGTCTGAGCCCACCTTCGCGCGCCTCCGTTACTCTTTGGGAGGCGACCGCCCCAGTCAAACTACCCGCCACACAGGGTCCCGGATCCGGATAACGGACCGCGGTTAGACATCAAGAGTGCGAAGGGTGGTATCTCAAGGATGCCTCCACCGGAACTAGCGTTCCGGCTTCAAAGGCTACCACCTATCCTGCACATCACAATCCTGATGCCAGTGTGAAGCTGTAGTAAAGGTTCATGGGGTCTTTCCGTCTAACCGCGGGTAGTGTGCATCTTGACACACAGTTCAATTTCGCTGAGTCCACGTTTGAGACAGCGGGGAGATCGTTACGCCATTCGTGCAGGTCGGAACTTACCCGACAAGGAATTTCGCTACCTTAGGACCGTTATAGTTACGGCCGCCGTTTACCGGGGCTTCAATTCAGAGCTTGCACCCCTCCTTTTAACCTTCCGGCACCGGGCAGGCGTCAGACTGTATACGTCGCCTTACGGCTTCGCACAGCCCTGTGTTTTAAGTAAACAGTCGCCACCCCCTAGTTTGTGCCCCCCACCTATAGTTGCCTACAGATGGGGCCTCCTTCTCGCGAACTTACGGAGGCAT
>NZ_CP155822.1:900000-1135000 GCF_045348365.1 Thioclava sp. 'Guangxiensis'
ATCAGTGTCTCCTTGCGGCCACCGAACAGGCCTGCGCCGATGACGCGCTCCGTCGCCTGCGACCAGCGCGGGTGATCCACCTTCGGGTTCACATTGGCGTAGAAGCCATATTCGCTGGGCTGCAGCGCCTGCCAGGTATTGAGCGGCTGATCCTTCACCAGCGAGATCTTCACGATGCTCTTGGCGGATTTGAACCCGTATTTCCATGGCACGACCAGTCGCATGGGCGCGCCGTTCTGTTTGGGGAGATCCTCGCCATAGAGCCCCGTCGCCATCAGGGTCAGGGGATTCATCGCCTCATCCATGCGCAGCCCCTCCTGATAGGGCCAGTCGATACCGGAATAGCCTTTCTGGCCGGGCATCTCCTCGGGGCGCAGGACCGAGGTGAAGGCCACATATTTCGCCTCCGGCTGCACGCCGACCCTTTTCAGCAGCTCGGACAGCTGGAAGCCCGACCATGGGATTACCATCGACCACGCCTCCACACAGCGGAAGCGGTAGATACGCTCTTCCACGGTGACCATCTTCATCAGATCATCGAAAGCATAGGTGCCGGGCTTGTCGACCAGACCGTCGATCTCGACCGGCCATGGCGAGGTCGTCAGCGCGCTGGCATATTTGGCGGGGTCGGATTTATCCCAACCGAATTCATAGAAGTTGTTGTAGGAGGTGATCTCCTCGAATGTGTTGGGCTTGAGCGCCTCCTCGGCCCGCGCGCCCTTGGGCAGCGCCGCCACGAGCCCCGCCCCCAGCCCTCCTGCCATGATCTGGCGGCGGTTGAGGAACATCTCCTTGGGGGTGACGTCCCTATCCTTGTAGATATCCCACTCTCTGCGCGTCATACTCGGTCCTCCGGGATTGCGGCCTTTGGAGAGTATACGGGCAGAAGCGGGGAGAAGTTTCAGCGTTTCCGCAAAAAAGCCTCACGTTTTGGTCAGACAGGACGATTGGGGATCTTTACTCAGACGCCCGCCCGCCCTATCTCTGCGCGACCATGGCAAAGAAACCGAGTTCAGAAAATAACGGCCTGATCGCCGAAAACCGTCAGGCACGCTACCATTACGCAGTCGAGGATACGCTCGAGGCGGGCATCGTGCTGACGGGCTCCGAGGTCAAGTCCCTGCGCAATGGCCGCGCCAACATCGCCGAGAGCTACGCCTCGGTCGAGGAGGCCGAGCTTTGGCTGATCAATGGCAATATCGAGAAATATGCCCAGGCCAAGACCTTCGGCCACGAGGAACGCCGCAAGCGCAAGCTGCTGGTGTCCAAGCGGGAACTCTCGCGCCTGTGGAACGCGACCCAGCGCGAGGGCATGACCATTGTGCCGCTGAAGATGTATTTCAACGACAAGGGCTTCGTGAAGCTCCTGATCGGTATCGCCAAGGGTAAGAAAGTGGCCGACAAGCGCGCCACCGAAGCCAAGCGCGACTGGAACCGCCAGAAACAGCGCCTGCTCAAGCAGAATATGTGAGTCGGGGCGGGCCCTAGATCCCCGCCCTGCCCTATCCCTACTTGCACCGCCGAGCCCCTTCCGTTTAATCAAGGCAATGACCGCAAGGGAGGACGTGGCACGATGGATAATCCCAAGACTCTGGTATCGACCGAGTGGCTCGAGAACCATCTGAAGAACCCCGACCTGCGGGTGATCGACGCGTCCTGGTTCATGCCCGGCTCCGACAGGGACGCCAAAGCGGCCTATGAGGCCTGCCATATCCCCAATGCGCGGTTCTTCGATATCGACGAGATTTCCGATCACCGCTCCGATCTGCCGCATATGGCCCCGCCCGCCGAGAAGTTCATCTCGCGGATGCGGGCGATGGGTGTGGGCGATGGCCATCAGGTAGTGATCTATGACCAGAGCGGCATCTTCTCGGCACCGCGCGTGTGGTGGCTGTTCCGCCTCTTTGGCAAAACGGATGTGGCCGTGCTCGATGGCGGCCTGCCGAAATGGCTGGCCGAAGGCCGCCCGACCGAGGATCTGCCCCCCGTCTTGCGCGAGCGCCATATGACCGTGCAGCGTCAGGCGCAGCTGGTGAAGGATGTGACGCAGGTGGCGCATAGCTCGAAACTGGGTGATGCCGTGATCATCGACGCCCGCGCACCCGCGCGCTTTGCCGGCACCCAGCCCGAGCCGCGCCCCGGCCTGAGGGCGGGCCATATCCCCAATGCGCGCAATGTGCCCTTTGGCGAGGTGCTCACCGGCAATGGCACGATGAAATCCCCCGACGAACTGCGCGCCGTTTTCGAGGCGGCAGGCGTCGATCTGGCGAGACCCGCCATTACGTCCTGTGGATCGGGTGTCACCGCGTCGGTGTTGGCGCTGGCGCTCGAATCGATGGGCAAAACCGACTGGTCGCTCTATGACGGCAGCTGGTCCGAATGGGGCATGTATAACGACCTCAGGGTCGCAACCGGAGAAGCATGATGTTCAGCAATCTCAAACCGCAACCGGCAGACAAGATCCTTGCCCTGTCCGGCCTCTATCGCGCGGATCCGCGCGAGGACAAGATCGACCTCGGCGTCGGCGTCTATAAGACTGCTGAAGGCAAGACCCCGATCATGACCGCGATCTCGAAGGCAGAAAAGATCCTGCACGAGACCGAGACCACCAAAAGCTATGCAGGCCTTGCGGGCCAGCCCGACTTCCACGCGGCGATGGCCTCGATGGTTCTGGGCGAGGGCTATCCCGCCGACCGTCTGGCCTTCCTGTCGACCGTGGGCGGCACCGGTGCCTGCCGTCAGGCGTTCGAACTGGCACGCGTGGCCAATCCCGACATGAAGGTCTGGGTGTCGGACCCCACCTGGCCGAACCATATCACCATCCTGAATTTCATGGGTGTCGAGGTCAAACCCTATCGCTATTTCGACAATGACGCCCGCGCGGTGGCTTTCGATGCGATGATCGAGGACCTCAAGCAGGCCAAGAAGGGCGATGTCGTCCTGCTGCATGGCTGCTGCCATAACCCGACCGGCGCCAACCTGACGCTGGAGCAATGGGCCGTGGTTGCAGAGACCCTGCTCGAAACCGGCGCGACCCCGATGATCGATCTGGCCTATCAGGGCTTCGGTGACGGTCTCGAGGCTGATGCCGCCGGCACTCGCCTGATGGCCGAAAAAATGCCCGAACTGATGATTGCGGCCTCCTGCTCGAAGAATTTCGGCATCTACCGCGAGCGCACCGGCTGCCTGATGGTGCTGGGCGATGCGGCCAATACCGCCGTCACGCAGGACAACCTCAGCAAACTCAACCGTCTGGCCTATTCCTTCCCGCCCTTCCACGGGCAGGCGCTGGTGGCCAAGGTCCTCACCGACCCGACCCTGCGTCAGGAATGGGAAGACGAGCTGGAAGCCGTGCGCAACGGCATGCTGGGCCTGCGCGAGCAACTCGCCTCGGAACTGCGCCAGCTGACCAATTCGGACCGGTTCGACTTCCTGGCCCATCACCGCGGGATGTTCTCGCGCCTGGGCGCGACCGAAGAGCAGGTTCTGAAGATGCGTGAGGACAATGCGATCTACATGGTCGGCGATAGCCGCCTGAATATCGCGGGCCTGAACAAGACCTCTGTGCCGCTTCTGGCCAAGGCGATTGTTGCCGCCGGCGTTTAACCGCGTATAGGCTCCGCAAACATGAAAGGCAGCCTCCGGGCTGCCTTTTCGCATATTGTAACCAGAATATGTTGAAGTTAATTTGAGCGGACTTATAAAATCATAACAATTTCGCCCTAGATTGGCGTTGTACAACAGAGGTCCACTATGCCCAAAGCCCGCCTAGCCTATCTTCTTCATGATGCGTCGCGCGCCGTGCGTAGCCGTTTCGAAACCCATACTGCCGAAATCGGGCTGACTTCCTCGCAATGGCGTCTGATGTCGATCCTGATGCGGGAAGGCCCGTTGCCACAGGCGCGGCTCGCCGAACTGATGGAAATCGAGCCGATCTCGGTCTCGCGCCTTGTCGACCGGATGGAACAGGGCAACTGGGTCGAACGTGCGCCCTCGCCCAATGACCGGCGCGTGCGCCTCGTGGCACCCACCGAAAAAGCCCAGAGCACCTTTGCCGATGCCCGCAGCGCCGCCGATAAGGTCTATGCCGAATCGATGACCGGCATGCCGGAGGGCACCTATGAACAGCTGACCGACATCCTCGAGACGCTGATCAAGAATCTCAATACGCTCAACAACCAGAACCGCTGAGGCGGTGGCGGGAGGGACCTCGGGTTCTGTTATCCTTTGTCCAATGCAAAAGGCCCGGATCGATGATCCGGGCCTTTCTTGTTCACACTGCACCTGAAATCAGGAGCGGAATTCCGGATAGGCTTCCATGCCCAGCTCGGCCTTGTCGAGACCCATGGTCTCGTCTTCGGCGGAGACGCGGATACCCATTACGGCTTTGAGGATCAACCACAGGATCGCCGAGACCACGAAGACGAAGACGCCGACGATGATGATCGAGATCAGCTGGCCCATGAACGTCGCATCGGGGTTGGTGATGCAGACAGCCAGGGTGCCCCAGATACCGCAGAACAGGTGGACCGGGATCGCGCCGACAACGTCATCGATCTTCAGCTTGTCGAGGAACGGAACCGCGAAGACCACGATGATACCGCCGATGGCACCGATGATGCAGGCCCAGCCGAGACCCGGGGTCAGCGGCTCTGCGGTGATCGACACGAGGCCGGCCAGCGCACCGTTAAGCACCATGGTAAGGTCGGGCTTCTTGTAGAGGATCTGGGTCAGAACCATTGCCGCGAAAGCACCGGCACAGGCGGCCATGTTGGTGTTTACGAAGATACGCGACACGTCGGCTGCGTTACCGATCGAACCGAGCGCCAGCTGCGAGCCACCGTTGAAGCCGAACCAGCCGAGCCACAAGATGAAGGTACCGAGCGTGGCAAGGGTCAGGTTGGAGCCCGGGAAGGGGGTCACGCGGCCGTCTTTGTATTTACCGATACGCGGGCCGAGGATCAGACAGCCAGCAAGAGCTGCCCAGCCACCGACGGAGTGCACGACGGTCGAACCTGCGAAATCGAGGAAGCCGAACTGGCTGTCGAGGAAGCCGCCGCCCCATTTCCACGATGCCTGGATCGGATAGATCACGCCGGTCAGGATCGCGGTGAAGATCAGGAAGGGCCACAGCTTGATACGCTCGGCCAGAGCCCCCGACACGATCGAGGCGGTTGCGCCACAGAACATGACCTGGAAGAAGAAGTCCGAGCCGGTCGAGGCATAGGAATAGTCGTCAACCGCATCCGCGCCAACGCCAACGGCTTCGAGAACTGCGGTCGCGAACGCGCCCAGATAGCCGCCGGTCTCATCGGAGCCGATCGACCAATTGCCCAGCGGATACATCAGGTTGTAGCCGATCAGGTAGTACATGATGCAGGCGATCGAAAAGAGCGCGATGTTCTTGAGGCACTGCATCGCCACGTTTTTCGAGCGAACAAGGCCCGCTTCGAGCATGGCGAAACCTGCCGCCATGAAGAACACGAGGAAGCCGCCCACGAGGAACAGCAGCGTGTTCAGGATCCAGACGCTGTCGGTCGGCACTGCGGAGGGAGCCGCCGGTGCATCCTGAGCCAGCGCGGGCATAGCCACCAGCGCGGCCGCGGCCGCAAGGCCGGTAAGTCTTCCGAAGTTTTTCATCAGTAATTCCCCTGTCCCACGGACGCTTTAGAGAGCGTCTTCGTTGGTTTCGCCGGTACGAACGCGAACCGATTGTTCGACGTCGAGCACGAAGATCTTGCCGTCACCGATCTTGTCGGTTTTTGCAGCCTTGAGAATCGTATCAACGACCTCGTCTGCAAGACCATCCGTCACGACGATTTCCAGTTTCACTTTCGGCACGAAATTCACCGCATATTCAGCACCGCGATAGATTTCCGTATGGCCGGACTGTGCGCCGAAACCCTTGATTTCGGTCACCATCATGCCACGCACGCCGATGGAGGTCAGCGCTTCACGCACCTCTTCGAGCTTGAAAGGCTTGATTGCTGCAATAATCAGTTTCACGTTCGATTCCTTCCTGTCTCCTCAGCTCCGCTTATCGGAACCGATAGGCGGCATGCCGCCACAAAGCCCAATACTTAGGCATGTTACAAGGCAACCTTGCCGTCAGCCTCACATTCCCGTGGCCCAGCGAACCGGCAAAGCACACTTTTTGGACAGTAAGTATATTTTTTAATCACGCAATATACCGAATCGTGAGAACCCTAACCTCCACAAAGACCAACAATCCGTGTAAATTGGCCAGAACGATCAAGAACGGATACGAGCAGATGGCAAATAATGGCGGCCCGCGCAAACCGCTGGTAGCGGAGCGACGCTACACAGGCGGCGGCAAACCTGGACCGAAGAAAACCCCTCCGAAAAAGCCCGCCAAAGTGGCGCGCAAACGGCCCCCGCGCAAGCATGGACCGATCCTGGGGTTCATTCTTGGCATCCTTGGCTTCTTCGGTCGCCTGATCTTCAAGGCGACATGGCGCGTGCTGGCGGTGATTGCCATCATTCTCGGGATTTCGGTCTATTATTATTACAGCACCCTCCCCCCGCTGACCCAGCTTCTGGACGGTCGCACACGCGGCTCGGTTACCATGCTCGACCGAAATAACGACGTCTTTGCATGGCGCGGTGAGACCTTTGGCGGGCAGATCACCGCCCAAAACGTCTCGCCCTATCTGCGCGAGGCCGTGGTCGCCACCGAGGACCGCCGCTTCTATCACCATTTCGGGGTCAGCCCGCGCGGCATCGCTTCGGCCATCCGCATCAACCTCAGCGAGGGGCGCGGCCCCTTCTCGGGCAATGGTGGCTCGACCATCACCCAGCAGGTTGCCAAGCTCCTGTGCCTCGGTGTGCCCTATGATCCTAAGACGTGGAAGAACGAAGGCGAATACGAGGATGACTGCCGGTCGGGCGGTCTGACCCGCAAGATCAAGGAAGTGCCCTATGCGCTGGCGCTCGAGGCCAAATATACAAAATCCGATATCCTGACGATCTACCTCAACCGCGCCTATCTCGGTGCGGGCGCGCGCGGCTTCGAAGCCGCTGCCCAGCGGTATTTCGGGATTTCGGCGGCCAATGTGAACCCGCAGCAGGCGGCGATGCTGGCAGGGCTATTGAAGGCCCCGACCCGCTATGCCCCCACCAATAATCTCGCGCGGTCGCAGGCACGGGCCGACACCGTCCTGTCGCTCATGCACGAGCAGAAATTCCTGACGGATGCGGAATACAAGGAAGCCAAAGCCAACCCCGCGACCCTGTCGGAAGCTGCACAGAAACGCGCGGGCGGTTACTTTGCCGATTGGGTCATGGATGACATCCCGCCCTTCCTGTCGAATGACACGACCGAGGATGTGATCATCCATACCACCTTCGACCAGCGCATCCAGACCGCTGCCGAGACGGCGCTGAAGGATGTGTTCGACACCAAGGTAAAAGACGGCTCGACGGCCGAGGCTGCGGTCATCGTCATGAGCGCCGATGGTGCGGTGCGGGCCATGGTCGGCGGACGCCAGACCAAGGTCTCGGGCGCGTTCAACCGCGCGACAATGGCGTTGCGCCAACCGGGCTCCACCTTCAAGCCCTTCGTCTACGCGGCAGCGATGGATATGGGGATGACGCCCGATACCATCGTCGAGGATACGCCCCTGACGATCAATGTCCCGGGCTCCGGCCCCTGGTCGCCCCAGAATTACGAGAAAGGTGTCTTCCGCGGTCCGATCACCTTGACCACCGCGCTGACCCATTCGGTCAATGTGGCGACGGTGCGCCTGCAGGAAGAGGTGGGCCGCGATGCGGTGCGCAAAGTGGCCGAGGATTTCGGCTTCGGGCATAACCTCGCCAAAGGTCCGGCACTGGCGCTCGGGGTCTCCGAATCGACGCTGATCGACATGACCGGCGCCTATGCGGGCATCCTGAATGGGGGCTCTTCGGTGAAGCCCTACGGCCTGACCGATCTGCGGATCAAAGGCGACAAAGAGCCGATCTTCACCTCGGGTGGCGGTATCGGCGAGCGGGTGATCTCGGAAGATGCCGCACGCAAGCTGATCTATATGATGCATAACGTGGTAGAACAGGGTACGGGCCACCGCGCGAAGCTTGATGGCTATGAGGTTGCGGGCAAGACCGGCACCACCCAGTCGGCGCGCGATGCGTGGTTTATCGGCTTCACCGACGACTATGTGACCGGTGTCTGGATGGGCAATGACGACAATAAGCCCCTGACCGGCGTGACCGGCGGCGGCCTGCCCGCCGAGATCTGGCACGAGGTCATGACCCGGGTCGAGAAAGGCCAGCCCGCGAAACCGTTGCCGATGGCCAACCCGTCCGAATGGCAGGCCCAGACGCAGCCCTATGCCGGCCAGACCTATAATAGCGACGGCACGACGACATCGGCGTGGAATGCGCAGAACGCCCCGGTCCAGCAACGGCGTGAACCCAATATCGCCGAGAAGATCATCAACGATGTCTTGGGAGCAATTACCGGAAACCGCTAGATTTTTATCTAGATCAACCCTAACGGTAAAGGTTCCGAAATACCTCGCGGTAAAAATGAAAACCGGCCTCATCTTTGGTGGGGCCGGTTTTTCGTTTCCGACTGTCTGAGAGTATCCCATGCCGGACCGCCGCTCCCCTCTGGGCAAGAAAAGACTGAATGACGAAAGCAAGCGCGAATGGGGCCTGTTCCTGAGCGTCGGCCTGTTCTCGGCTTTTGTGAACATCCTGATGATGACCGGCCCAATGTTCATGCTGCAGGTCTATGACAGGGTTCTGGCATCACGCGCCGAGGAGACCCTTGCCAGCCTGTTTCTGCTGGTGGTCTTTCTTTTCACCGTCATGGGCCTTCTGGATTTTGTCCGCTCCCGCCTGATGTCGCGCGTGGCCAAACGTCTGATGGGCCGGCTCGAGGAGCGGGTCTTCGCAGCCGTCCTGCGCCGCAATGCCCTCAATCCCGAGGATCTCGTCTCGAGCCTCGGCTTGTCCGACCTAGACGCGGTGCAGAAGCTCCTGAACTCGCGGGTGGTGCTGGCCCTGTTCGATATGCCGTGGTCCCCGCTGTTCTTTCTGGCAATCTTCATCTTCCACCCGCTGCTGGGGCTCTTGGCTTTGGGCGGCGGGGCGGTGCTGATCGCGGTGACCCTGCTCAACCGCGTGGCCACCCGCAGCCTTTCGCGCGAGGCGGCGCAGGCCCAGACGGTCTCCAGCAGGCTGGGGGATTACCTGCGCGACGAGGCCGAGCTTTTGCAGGCGCTCGGCATGCAGGGCGCCGCCTTCAACCGCTGGCGCGAGAGCCGCGGAACGGCGCTCCGCGCCGAGGCGCGCGCGGCAGACCGGACGACAGGCTTTACCACCTTCACCCGCAGTTTCCGCCAGTTGCTGCAATCGGCCATGCTGGCCCTTGGTGCATGGGTAGTGCTGCGCGGAGAGATGAGCGCCGGTGCGATGATTGCGGGCTCGATCCTGATGGGCCGTGCGCTCAGCCCGATCGAGACCGTCATCGGTGGCTGGAGCGTGATCGCCCGTGCCCGCGATGGCTGGCTGAGGCTCCCCGACCTGCTCGACAGCCAGACCGACGAGATACATATCACCCCCTCGCGCCCCGCTGCACGGGTCATCGCCAAGAACATCACGGTGGTCCTTCCAGGGACCCGCAGGCCCGCGCTGCGTGCGTTGAGCTTCCGGCTGGAACCCGGACAGGCTCTGGGCGTGATCGGCCCCTCGGGGTGCGGCAAGACCACGCTGGCCCGTGCCCTCTGCGGGGTGCGCCCCCTTGCCGATGGCAGCCTGCGCCTCGACCAGAGTGACCTGCACCGCTTCCCGAGCGACACATTGGGCCAACTCTTGGGCTATCTGCCGCAGAACGTGACCCTTTTTCAGGGCACCATTGCCGAGAACATCGCACGCATGAAAGCCAACCCCTCCCCCGAATCCGTAATCGAGGCGGCGAAACGGGCCGATGCACATGACATGATTCTCGATCTGCCCGACGGGTATGATACCCGAATCCACAGTACATCGGGGCCGCTTTCGGGCGGGCAGATCCAGCGGATCGGCCTGGCGCGAGCCTTGTTTGGCGACCCGCTGCTACTGATTCTCGACGAGCCCAATGCCAATCTCGATGCCGACGGGAATGCCGCTCTCAACCGCGCCATCCGCGAGATGAAAGACCGGCGTGGGGCCGTTATCGTCATGGCGCACAGGCCCGCGGCCATCTCCGAATGCGAGACCCTTTTGATGCTGGAGAACGGGCAATGCCGCGCCTACGGTCCGCGTCAGGAGGTGCTTGCCAAGACCGTCCGCAATGCCAAGGATATTAGCCATATCGGTAAGACCGGTATGTCGGGTGCCACCCAGAGGAAGGAGGCGCCCTGATGCTTCGCAACAATTCCCGCCCGCCACTGCGCGCGGCAGATCTGACCAGAAGAATCGGTGCCAAGGCGCATTCTGGAGGCGCGCAAACTCCCCGCCCGCAGCCCCAGATCGCGGCCAAGGACCGCACGACCTATAATCTGCTGGTCCTGGGCTATGCGGCCCTCTTCGTTCTGGTGGTCATTTTCGGCAGCTGGGCGAGCCTGACAAAGATCGCGGGGGCCGTCATCGTCTCGGGGCGGCTTGAATTCGATACCAACCGGCAGGTCGTACAGCATCCGGAAGGCGGGCGTGTCGAGGAGATTTTCGTGAATAATGGGGATAAGGTCTCGGCGGGCGACATCCTGATCAAGCTCGACGGGCAGGATCTCCAGCCCGAACTGACCATTCTCCAGGACCAGCTCTTTGCGCTTCAGGCGCGGCGGGCGCGGCTGAATGCCGAACGGTTGCGGCAAGACCAGCTGACATATCCCGAGACACTAACCCAGCGCGCCGAGAGCAAGCCCGGCCTGCAGCAGATCCTGTCCGGCCAGACAACGCTGTTCGAGGCGCGCAATACCGCCTTCGCGCAGATGCTGATGCAACTCGACCGCAAGGCCATTCAGGCCGAGGACCGGATCATCGGCATCGATGCGCAGATCAAATCCGTTCAACAACAGCAGGTTCTTCTGGCGGAAGAATTACAAACACAGGGCGGGATCGCGGATACGACCTCCCAGCAACGCGCCCGCCGGCTTTCCTTCGAGCGCGAACTGGCCGTGCTTTACGGGCAGAACGGCCAGCTGATCGCCAAACAGGCGGAGACACGAGAGGATATCACCACGATCGAGTTGCAGAAATTGCAGATCCTGTCACAGAGGCAGGTCGAACTCGAAAGCGAACTGCATGACATAGATCGGCAGGAACTGCAGCAGATGGAGCAGGTACGGAATCTACGCAACAAGATCAAACTTCTCGACATCCGCGCACCGATCGACGGCATCGTACACGAGATGGCCACCACCACCCGTCTTTCCGTGCTGCGCCCCGCGGATCCGGTTCTCTATCTCATTCCGCAGGATCGACCTATGATGATCGAGATCCGCATCCCGCCCATGAATATCGACGAGATCCGGCAGGGTCAGCTGGCGACCCTCCGCCTGCCGGGCCTCGCTGCGCGCGATGTGCAGGAGCTGACCGGATCGATCCAGAGGATCTCGCCGGATGCCTCGATCGACCCTGTCACAGCGACCGCATATTACCGCGCAGAGGTGATGCCGGATGCCAGAACCGAAGCGATTATGGCGCAGATGCCGCTATTGCCAGGCATGCCGGTCGAAGCCTATCTGCGTACGACCGATCGCACCCCGCTGACCTATATCCTTGCGCCCTTCCTGAGCTATCTCGACCACGCCTTCCGCGAAAGCTAGATCCTGCGCAGATATAACACGCCAGCCGTCTGTCGGGCACCCCACCGCCCAAGCCTTCTGAAGTGCCTCCCCATTTCGCGGAAGAGTTTTTTTGTGGCGCATAGCCTGCCTGTTGATCATGCTCCACAAAACGTCCAATGGAGGTGTCTGATGTTGCAAAAGATCTCCCGCAGACGCTGGTCTCGGACAGAGACTCGGCATCCGGCTTTCAGACCACATCCATCCATCAAGAGGCGCGGAGGCCGGGCAATGACCTCGCCATCGCGGATGCTCATAACGTCATTACCGCAGATCCAGAGGGCAAGGCGACCACCGGCCAAGGGCATCGAGCACTCATTGGCCTTACGGCGCAACAACGCTTGAGGCACCGCCCCGCCCAGTGCGCGTCCCAAGCCGCGGAACAGCTAAATGCGTCACTCGCTGGCGCGTTCTATCAGGCAGAATCTTTTCGACAGGGCAGCAGTCTTTACCTTACAAGAGCGATGGGGGTCCGTCCGAAGAACACGACAACGGAATGTGCCGATCCATCCGGAGTGTCGCATGCCAACGGCAGGCTCATCCCGTCGTTACCATGGCCAGCTTATCCAACGCCGTTCTGAACGCCGCCCCGATATCCGACACGCATCCGATCCTCGCCCTCTCGCCAGAACCATCTCTAATCGGGATTCATCTAATCCAACCATGCGTCTGGCCAGTGATTGCCGTGCAGTGGCGCCGCTGAAACATTTCTCGGACGGTTTGAGCGCAAACAGGGTGCGTGGTCCGGCGCGAAATTTCTGCACGCGGATCAAAGGGCGCGCTCCGACCGCGCGCAGGTGCATCGCATGGGTAAGGCTACCATTGTCTTCGGAAAAACTCCCCTATCTTCTGACTGGAGAGTCACCCACACCACAAATATCTTCTCAAATCCTCTCGGGGTTTCACTTGATTTTCATGATTAAGAGAACAGAATTGTGAATGAGAAGACTCATCTGGAAGGAGGACCTGATGGAGTTCTTGCCGAAAGATATCGCCCAGGCGATGCGCGATGCGCAAATCAAGACAGCGGGCAAACGCACGAAGCTCAGCCTTAGATCGGGCGACAAGAACTGGCCGATCCTGCGCCGCTGGGAAGGCGGGCTTGCGCTCAATGCCGACGAGATCGATCATCTCAGAGGTGAGGTCTATCTCTATGACGGCATCCGCCATGTGGCGACGGGGCTGATCATTGCCTCCGAGGTCGAGAATGGCGAGCTGATATGTGCGATCAAACGGGAAACGCCGGTCAGAGACCGCGCGCCTGTGGATTTTGTGCGCGATCCCGATGCGCCAGTGGGCTATCTGCCAAGCGCCTGATGGCACAAAGTCAAAAAGGCCCCGCATTCGGGGCCTTTTCTATTACTGCAGATCTTCAAAAGCCTTTTTCAACCGCGCCACAGCCTCTTCGACCCGTGTCCGCGGCGTGGCCAGATTGAAACGAAGATAGGTTTCGCCGCCCGTGCCGAAGGTCGTGCCGTAATTCGCGGCGATCAGCGCCTCTTTTTCCACCCGACGGGTAAATTCGGCCCGCTCCATCCCCGCGCCGGAAAAATCGACCCATGCCAGATAGGTCGCCTCCAGTGGCATCGATTTCAGGCCCGGAATGGCATTGACGCCCGCGTCGAAAATCTTGCGGTTGCCATCCAGATAGGCACAAAGCGCGTCCACCCAGTCGGCCCCCTCGGGGCTGTAAGCCGCCGTCGCCATCGCCATGCCGAAACTATTGGGCGAAATCCCCAGCGCATTCATCCGCGCGGAAAACTTGGCGCGCAGCGCAGGATCGGCGATGATCACATTGCCCGAATGCGTGCCCGCGATATTGAAGGTCTTGGTGGTGGCGGTCATCATGACCACAGGGTAGTTGCCCGCAACATTGGCCATGGGAGTATGCACCTGCCCCGGCATGACCAGGTCATGGTGGATCTCGTCCGAGACCAGCACCAGGTCATGCTTGCGGGCAAACTCCACAACACCTTCCAGCTCGGCGCGGCTCCAGACACGCCCGCCCGGATTATGGGGCGAACAGAGCACCAGCATGCGGGTCTTTTCATCCACAATGCTATCCCATGCGTCGAAATCCATCTGGTAGCCGCCATCCACCAGCTTCAGCGGGCATTCCACCACATCGCGCCCCGCCGCTTTGATCACGCGGGCGAAGGCGTGATAGACTGGCGTCATGAGCATTACCCCGTCGCCTTCCGCCGTGAACGCATCCACGCACAGCGCCGTGCCATTTACCAGACCATGGGTCGTAAAGATCCAGTCGTCCTGCACCTCCCAATCGTGGCGCGTCTTCATCCACCAGCGGATTGCGGCGTTGTATTCCGCATTGCCGCCCCAATAGCCGTAGACGCCCTGACGGGTCATCTCCTCCAGCGCCTCCTGCACACAGGCGGGCGGACGGAAATCCATATCGGCCACCCACATCGGGATACCCGTCGCGGCGGGCACGCCATAGATGTCTTCCATGCTGTCCCATTTGGCGGAATGGGTGCCGGTGCGGTCAATGATCTCGTCGAAATCGGGCGCTTTGCTCATCAGATGTCTCCTGCGTCTTTGCGCGCATCAGATCACCTCTGGCGGCGGGATACAAATGCCTGATTGTATCCTTATAATGCACCGCCAAGCCGCTGCCCCATTGCCTTGGAACCAACCATCGCCTAAATCGGCCTTATGACCCTACGCCCGATCCTCATTCACCCCGACCCGCGACTGAAGAAGACCTGTGATCCGGTCGTCTCGGTCGATGCCGAAATCCGCAAGCTGGCTGACGATATGCTGGCCACGATGTATGACGCCCCCGGTGTCGGCCTTGCCGCGCCACAGATTGGCGTGCTACAGCGTGTCTTCGTGATGGATTGCGTGAAGGAAGAGAACGCAGCGCCCCAGCCAATGGTGATGATCAATCCCGAGATCACATGGTCCTCGGAAGAGACCAACACCTATGAGGAGGGCTGCCTGTCGATCCCCGATCAATATGCCGAAGTCACCCGCCCGAAACTGGTGCGGATGAAATGGCTGAGCGTGGATGGCAAGGTCATGGAAGAGGAATTCGACGGGCTCTGGGCCACCTGCGCCCAGCACGAGCTGGATCACCTCGATGGCAAGCTGTTCATCGACTATCTCGGACCGATGAAACGCAAGATGATCACCTCGAAGATGCAGAAGCTCAAACGCGAGCGCGCCCGCGCGCCGAAATCCGACGGGATCATCTGATGACCGTGCGCAAGTTCATCCCCTTTGACGACAAGCGTCTGCGCACAGCGGCCGAGCCTGTGGCCGAGATCACCGAGACGGTGCGGATGATCTGGGATGACATGATCGAGACGATGGATGCGATGCCGGGGGTCGGTCTGGCCGCCCCGCAGATCGGGATCATGATGCGTCTGGCGGTGGTGGATGCCTCCGACAAGCGTGGCGAGGCCATCCGCATGGCCAATCCCGAAGTGCTCCATGCCAGCGTCAAGATGCGCAAACATGATGAGGCAAGCCCCAATCTTCCGGGCGTCTGGGCACCGGTCGAGCGTCCGCGGGCGGTTACCGTGCGGTTCCTCAATGCCGATGGCGAGATGGAAGAACGTGATTTCGTCGGGCTCTGGGCGACCTCGGTCCAGCACCAGATCGACCATCTCAACGGCAAGACCTATGTGGACCATCTCTCGCCCCTGCGGCGCAAGATGCTGATCCAGAAATCGAAAAAACTGAACAAAGGCTAAGGTCATGCGCGTCGTCTTCATGGGCACCCCCGAGTTTTCAGTCCCGGTGCTCGAGGCACTGGCGCGCGAGCACGAGGTCGTGGCGGCCTATTCGCAGCCGCCGCGCCCTGCAGGTCGTGGCAAACATCTGCGCCCCTCCCCCGTTCAGGCCCGCGCCGAGGAACTGGGGATAAAGACGCGCACTCCGCTGAATTTCAAGGATGAGACCGACCGTCAGGCCTTTGCCGATCTGAAGGCCGATGTGGCTGTGGTAGTGGCCTACGGGCTGATCCTGCCACAAGCGATCCTTGATGCGCCCGAAAAGGGCTGCCTGAATATCCATGCCTCGCTGCTGCCGCGCTGGCGCGGGGCGGCGCCCATCCACCGTGCGATCATGGCAGGCGATGCCGAAACAGGGATTTGTATCATGCAGATGGAAGCGGGGCTCGATACCGGCCCCGTGCGCCTGCGTCGCGCGACCGAGATCGGCGCGACCGAGACCACCGGAGAGTTGCATGACCGGCTGTCCGTCATGGGGGCCTCGATGATCATCGAGGCGCTGGCCCATCTTGATACGCTCCCCAGCGAGGCCCAGCCCGACGAGGGCGTGACCTATGCCGCCAAGATCGACAAGGCCGAGGCGCGGATCGACTGGACTGCCCCTGCAGCCGATGTAACCCGCAAGATCAACGGCTTGTCGCCCTTCCCCGGAGCGTGGTGCGAGATTGCGGGGGAACGGGTAAAGCTTTTGCGCGCCCGCCAGACCGACGGTCATGGCGCTGCCGGAGATGTTCTGGGCGGGTTCACCATTGCCTGCGGAGCAGGCGCCGTGCAGGTGCTGGAGGCGCAGCGCGCGGGCAAGAAGCCGATGGCAGCCGCGCAGGTCTTGCAGGCCCTGACCCTGCCCGAGCGCCTCGACTGATTCCATGTTCGGCCTCCTGATCGCGCCCCTGACCACCATGACCTCCCGCCTGATCGGCATGATGCTGGTCGTGGCGATCTGGCTGCTGTCGCGACCGGGCGGCTGGGCGGTGCTGGTGGTGCTGGTTCTGGTGGGGGTGAAGCTGCTGCCCGAGCCCGACACTCACTCCGAAGTGACCTCCCCGCCCCCTGTCACCGCGCCTGCTTCGCGTTAAGTCGAAGCCAAAGGAGCGGATCATGCCCATTGCCATCATTCTCGTTATCGCCGTTTTCATCGGTCTCCTGTGGTATCGCAAGCGCAATCCCTGCCGGTGGGAACGTATCGGCGGCAAGGGCGCACTGAAGGAATTCCGATGCAAGACCTGCGGCGCGGTGGCCTATTCAGCCCGCTATGACGGCCCCGAGCAATGCAAGAAAGGGCTTGAGCCGCCCGCGCTGTAAGTGGCCGCGCCGGCTCTATCGGCAGGCTCCCGCCCATGCGGGCGAGCGGCGCCACCGCTCAGGGAACAGCCCCGTCATCCCCGCGTTCTCTCTTCAAATCGAATGTCGAAGGAGACGAAGATGACCGAGAATAACACGCCTCCGCCGCGCCGCGACAACGGCCTCTATTTCGTTCTGGGGGCGATCGTCGTCGCGCTTGGCGTGCTGGTCTGGTATGTGATGGGCTCGCCCGGTGACACCACAACCCCTGCACCTGCGGGCAACGAGGTGTCGATCACCAACGAGGCCCCTGCCTCCGAGCCGGCCCAAGAGCCTGCGTCGGACGCACCGGCCGAGGTCGAGGTGGCTCCGGGAGCCGATGACGCCCCTGCCCCCCAACAGTAATGTAAAAGGCCCGCCAGTTGGCGGGCCTTTTACATGACGCGTTTATCGTGAAACACTCAGATCGCTTTGATCTCCGCCAGAATGGCCTGCGCGGCCGCCTGCGGATCCGCCGCCTGCCAGATCGGGCGGCCAACGACAAGGTGATCCGCCCCCGCCGATAGCGCCGAAGCGGGTGTTTCCACACGCTTCTGGTCTCCCAATGCGGCCCCTGCGGGCCGCACACCCGGCGTGACGATCAGCTTGCCCTCGGCCTGCGGCAGTGCCCGGATCATCGCGGCCTCACGCGGCGAGGCAATAACGCCATCAGCTCCGGCCTCGAGCGCGCGCGCGGCGCGCTCTGTCACCAGATCCGCAATATCGCCCGGCTGGATCAGCGCGGCATCCAGATCGGCGCGATCAAGCGAGGTGAGGATGGTCACAGCGAGGATTTTGAGATCCTTACCCGAGGCGCCTTCCTTCGCGGCGCGCACCACATGGGGGTCGCCATGCACGGTCAGGAAGTCCAGATCGAATTGTGCGATCCCGCGCACCGCAGCCTCGACCGTGGCGCCGATATCGAAGAATTTCATATCGAGGAAGATGCGCTTCCCATGCTCCTGTTTCAGCTCGTTGGCAACGGCCAGACCGCCCCCCGTGAGCATCCCTAGACCGATCTTGTAGAAAGAAACGCTATCGCCCAGTTTCTGGGCCAGCTCGAGCGCGGCCAGCGCGTCGGGCACATCCATGGCAACGATCAGGCGGTCATCGGCGGGCAAAAGGGTGGTCATGCAGCATCTCCTGTGGTTTGCACCCCGATGCGCAAGACGGCACGAAAAATCAACCCCTGAGGAACCACAGGGGGAACTTTCCCGCAATCACTCCGGTATCGGCAGCCCCGCGGACAGGTCTTCAATCCCGAGATTTGACCGGTATCAAGGCACGCACACGCGCACGGTGCATCATGACGATGCCCAGAAGGGTCAAAGCAGCGAGGAAGGGCAGATAATGCAGCACAGTCATGGCGTCTCTCCTGTTCCTTGGGGTCTCACCTTACAGGCGAGACATTTACGGAACCTTGCACGGTGCCTGCGAGTTCCCTAGGCGCTTCGCAAAAGCCAAGATTTTCGCTTCAGGCGTGGTCTGACATCTTGAATAGCCTGACCCACCTACCCAATTATTCGATAAGACCCGACCAGACATGTGCCGCTTACGGGCATGTCGATTTGCGGGGGCTTTAGAAAAGGAGATACCCGATGAACATGGAAAAGTTCACGGAGCGTTCGCGCGGCTTCCTTCAATCCGCGCAGACAATCGCAATGCGGGAAGGCCATCAGCGCGTGGTCCCCGAACATCTGCTCAAAGCATTGATGGATGACGATCAGGGACTTTCGTCCAACCTGATCAATCGCGCCGGTGGCGATGCCGCCCGCGTGGCCGATGCCGTCACCCAAGCCGTCGGCAAACTTCCCAAAGTGTCCGGCACGGATAGCCAGACCTATATCGACCAGTCGCTCGTGCGCGTGCTCGACGAGGCAGAGAAGATCGCCAAGAAAGCCGGTGACAGTTTCGTGCCGGTGGAGCGTATCCTGATGGCGCTGGCCGTGGTCAATACCCGTGCGAAAGACGCGCTTGATGCAGGTGCCGTGACCGCGCAGAAGCTGAACACGGCTATCAACGATCTGCGCAAGGGCCGCACCGCCGATAGCGCCTCCGCCGAGGACGGCTATGAGGCGCTGAAAAAATATGCCCGCGACCTGACCGAGGCCGCCGAGCAAGGCAAGATCGACCCGATCATCGGTCGTGACGACGAGATCCGCCGCACGATGCAGGTGCTCTCGCGCCGCACCAAGAACAACCCCGTCCTTATCGGGGAGCCGGGCGTTGGGAAAACCGCGATCGCCGAAGGGCTTGCGCTGCGCATCGTCAATGGCGATGTGCCGGAGAGCCTGCGCGACAAGCGGCTTCTGGCGCTCGATATGGGCGCGCTGATCGCAGGGGCGAAATATCGCGGCGAGTTCGAGGAGCGGCTGAAATCCATCCTCAAGGAGATCGAAACCGCAGCCGGTGAGATCATTCTCTTTATCGACGAGATGCACACGCTTGTGGGCGCGGGCAAATCCGATGGTGCGATGGATGCGGCCAACCTGATCAAGCCGGCGCTGGCGCGAGGCGAGTTGCATTGTGTTGGCGCCACCACGCTTGATGAATATCGCAAATATGTCGAGAAAGACGCGGCTCTGGCCCGGCGCTTCCAGCCGGTAATGGTCGAAGAGCCCACCGTCGAGGATACGATCTCGATCCTGCGTGGCATCAAGGAGAAATACGAGCTCCATCACGGGGTTCGGATCTCCGATTCGGCGCTCGTATCGGCGGCGACGCTCTCGCATCGCTATATCACCGACCGCTTCCTGCCCGACAAGGCGATCGATCTCGTGGACGAGGCCGCCTCGCGCTTGCGGATGGAAGTCGATTCGAAGCCAGAGGAACTGGATGCGCTGGATCGCCAGATCCTGCAGGCGCAGATCGAGGCCGAGGCGCTGAAGAAAGAAGACGACGTCGCAAGTCAGGACCGTCTCGAGAAACTCGAGAAGGAACTGTCGGAACTGCAGGAACGCTCCGCCGAGATGACCGCCAAATGGCAGGCCGAACGCGACAAGCTGGAGAGCAGCCGCGTGCTGAAAGAACAGCTGGACCGCGCGCGCGCCGAATTGGAAACCGCCAAACGCGAAGGCAATTTCGCCAAAGCGGGCGAGTTGCAATATGGCCGCATTCCGGATCTTGAAAAGCAGCTCGAACAGGCGGAATCGGCAGAGGATGTCATGGTCGAAGAGGCCGTGCGTCCCGAACAGATCGCCGAGGTGGTCGAGCGCTGGACCGGTATCCCGACCTCGAAAATGCTCGAGGGCGAGCGCGAGAAACTGCTGAAAATGGAGGAAGAGCTCCATAAGCGGGTGATCGGGCAGGATGCGGCAGTGACGGCGGTGGCCAATGCAGTGCGGCGTGCGCGTGCGGGTCTCAATGATGAGAACCGTCCGCTGGGGTCGTTCCTGTTCCTCGGCCCGACCGGTGTGGGTAAAACCGAGCTGACCAAAGCCGTGGCCGATTATCTCTTTGATGATGATCAGGCGATGGTACGGATCGACATGTCCGAATTCATGGAGAAACATGCCGTGTCGCGTCTGATCGGGGCCCCTCCGGGCTATGTCGGCTATGACGAGGGTGGCGTTCTGACCGAAGCGGTGCGCCGCCGCCCCTATCAGGTGGTGCTGTTCGACGAGGTCGAGAAAGCGCATCCGGATGTGTTCAACGTGCTGTTGCAGGTGCTCGATGATGGTGTTCTGACCGATGGTCAGGGCCGGACGGTGGACTTCAAGCAGACGCTGATCATCCTGACCTCCAATCTGGGGTCTCAGGCGCTCAGCACCTTGCCCGATGGCACGGATGGAGCACAGGCCAAGGCGCAGGTCATGGAAGCGGTGCGGGCACATTTCCGCCCCGAATTCCTGAACCGTCTGGACGAGATGGTGATCTTCGACCGCCTGTCGCGCGACAATATGGACGGGATCGTTACCGTGCAGCTGGCACGTCTGGAGACGCGTCTGGGTCATCGCAAAATCGGGCTTGCGCTTGATGATGCGGCCCGCACATGGCTCGCCGATAAGGGCTATGATCCGGTCTATGGCGCACGCCCGCTGAAACGGGTGATCCAGCGCTATCTACAGGACCCGCTGGCCAACCTGATCCTGTCGGGCGATGTGCTGGACGGCTCGACAGTCACGGTCACGGCAGGGCCTGACGGGCTTTCTGTCGGCGGGCATATCGTGCCGCCTTCGGAAAACACTCCGCTCAGCGCCTCTCTGCACTGAGCCTCTTGGCGGCGGCTACGGCCGCCGCCTTGCACACGGACCTGAGGGGGCTCTGCCCCCGCTGCCTTACGGCAGCCCCCCGGGATATTTATGGGAAGTGGAAGCGGCTTTTCTCTTCCACTTCCCATAAATATCCTCAGGGGTGAATTGGCACAGAGTGCCAAGAGGGGCGCGAGCGCCCCTATATTTATCACTATAGGGAAGAGGCATGGCCAGTCTTTGCAGATCCTGTTTTGCCTCTTTCAGCGAGGCGACCCGAGGGCGCTGCCCGCGCTGCCGTCGTGACGGGCTGGTCAGCCATGATGAGCTTTTTCACCTGGGCCTCGCCCATATTGATTGTGACAGCTTCTATGCCTCGGTCGAAAAACGCGACAATCCAGAACTGGCCTCGGTGCCCCTGATCGTGGGCGGCGGCACACGTGGGGTGGTGACCACATGCTGCTATGTGGCGCGTATCTATGGTGTCCGCTCGGCAATGCCGATGTTTCAGGCCCGCAAGCTCTGCCCCGATGCCGTGGTTTTGCCCCCACGCATTGCCTATTATGCCGAAGTCTCCCGCGAGATCCGCGCCAAAATGGCGCGCCTGACCCCGTTGATCGAGCCTCTCTCGCTGGACGAAGCCTTTCTGGACCTTCGTGGCACCGATACGCTGCATGGTATGCCCCCCGCCGAGAGCCTTGCGCGGCTTGCCGCCGAGATCGAGAGCGAGATCGGAGTGACCGTCTCGGTCGGGCTCAGCCATAACAAGTTTCTGGCCAAGATCGCTTCCGATCTGGATAAGCCGCGCGGGTTCTCGGTGATCGGTCAGGCCGAGACGCGCAAGTTTCTCCGCGACAAGCCGGTGGGGATTCTCTGGGGGGTGGGAGCCGCGACACGTCAGGCTTTGGGGCAGGCAGGGATCCGCACGCTCACCGATATCCTCCGCATCGGGCGCGACGATATGATCCGGCGTTTCGGGGGGCAAGGGATGCGGCTCTGGTCACTGGCGATGGGCGAGGATGACCGCCGCGTGAACCCGGATGCGCCGGTAAAAAGCGTCTCGAATGAAACAACCTTCTCGGAAGACCTCAGTGACCGCGAAGCGCTTCTGGCGCAACTCTGGCATATGGCCGAGAAGACCGCCGCACGCATGAAAGCGAAGGAACTGGCAGGCAGTATTGTCACCTTGAAGCTGAAGAAATCGGATTTCTCCACCCTGACCCGCCAGTCGCAACTCGAAGATCCGAGCCAGCTGGCCGATACGCTGTTTCAGGTGGGCAAGCGGTTGTTTGACACCCTGCCCGCAGGCACGCCCTATCGGTTGATCGGTATCGGTTATTCGGGGCTAAGGCCCGCACGCGAGGGAGATCCGGTGGGCGATCTTCTGGACCCCGATGCGGGGCGGCGCGCCAAGCAGGAGCGCGCGATGGATGCCATCAGGGCCAAATTCGGCGTGGATGCGATCCAGATGGGGCGGGGGTTCCGGAAAGACTGACCTACTCCGCTGCCATGGTATCTGGCTGGTCCGACCGCCCGATGGCCGCAATCCGCGCCAGAACCCCATCCATCAGGGACTGGAACTCGGCGAAATCCGCACGCCGTTCAATTCGCGCTTCATCCATATAAAGCGCTCGGTTGATCTCGATCTGGATGGCGTGGCGATGATTGGCAGGCTGGCCATAGGTCTTGGTGATATAGGCTCCTGCGAAAGGGGTATTGCGGCTCACCGAGAGGCCTGTCGCGGCAAAAGCGGCCTCGATCTCTTCGACGATATGCTCCGAGGCGGAACTGCCGTAGCGATCGCCGATCACGATTTCCGGTCGTTTAAGGCCGAATGCCTCGATCGCCTCGCTGGGCATGGAATGCAGATCGACGAGAATCGCCTCCCCGAACCGTTTTTTATTGGCCTCCATCAGCAGATCGATCTGACGGTGCCATGGGGTCCAGATGTCATCGAGACGGGTCTCGGCCTCCGCGAGACTTATTTTCCCGCGCAAGATCGCCCGCCCGCCAGAGACCACGCGGGGAATCACGCCCAGACCGGCTGCAACACGGCTGCCACTGCCGCGCTGACGCAGTCCTTCGACGATTCCCGGGTCGAGTTCGTCACGCGCTCTATTGAGGTCGAGATAGGCGCGCGGATATGTTGCGGCGATGCAATAGGCCCCGAGCTGCGCCCCCAGATGCATGAAATCATCGACAAACGCGTCCTCGGATGACCGCAGGCGCGCCAGATCCAGAACAGTATTTTGTTGAAAATCAGTTGGATAGTAACTTCCAGAATGGGGGGATGAGAAAATAACAGAGGTCCGGACTGGATCGGGTTCGCAGAGCCGGAAAGCCGGTCGATCATGTTTCATGGACGGTCATGAACCTCCTTTGTGATGACCTCAGTGTAGCGCAATGCATTTTCTCGTCAAAACCCCCTTGCGCGTCGTGCGAACACCTTTTATAGACCCCTCCACACCGAGGAGGTGAACCGAAAGGTTGCAGACCGGATCAAGCAACAGCTTGAGACCAAACGCAATCCAAGGCAAATCATTTCGGAGCGTGGGCGGTTAGCTCAGCGGTAGAGCACTACGTTGACATCGTAGTGGCCACTGGTTCGATCCCAGTACCGCCCACCATTCTATTCCGCCGCCCCTTCGGCCTGGCTGTCGGGGCTTTTTGCTTTCAAGGCGCACGCGCGCCGCGACAAGGAGATACGACCATGAAGGTTCGCAACTCGCTCCGCTCGCTCAAGCAGCGTCATCGCGATTGCCAGATCGTGCGCCGCAAGGGCCGCGTCTACGTAATCAACAAGACGCAGCGTCGTTTTAAAGCCCGTCAGGGCTGACTCGACCGAGCCATCGGCAAAGACAAGACCGCAAGGGAAACCTTGCGGTCTTTCTTATTGGGCGATCACCATGCCGGATTACCCTGCGGTCAGACCGGATTTCTGTAGCCTGCGGCACAAAGTTCTGATTCTATGGATTTGTAGCGTTTCGGAAGGCACTGCCATGCTGACCCTTCTTCTCCACCGCCCCTCGGCGCAAGAGTTCTACCGCGTCGAGGTGAGTGACAATCTCTTCGGCGAATATACAGTGCAGCGCGAATGGGGTCGCGATGGCCGCGCTTGTGGCATGCGCAACGTGCTGTTCACCAACCTTCGCGACGCCGTGCAGGCGGCCGATACATGGCGCCTCAAGGCCGCCCGCAGGGGATATGCACTGACCGAGGCTGTGGCCGCCTGAAGCCCCTCAGAAGGGCGTATCGGCGGTAAATGCCAGAGGCTCGCCGCCATCGGGATGGCGCAGCCGCAGCGTGTGGGCATGCAGCATCAGCCGTGGAAAGTCCTGCGCCGCGCCCTCGGCATAGAGCGGGTCTCCGAGAATCGGATGCCCTAGCGCTTGGCAATGCACCCGCAACTGATGGCTACGCCCGGTCACCGGCATAAGCCGCACACGCGTCGTTCCATCGGGATCATGCTGCAGCACCTTCCAGTCGGTCTGGGCGGGCTTGCCGGTTTCATGGTTCACATGCTGGCGCGGACGGTTGGGCCAGTCCACGATCAGCGGCAGGTCCACCCGGCCCGTCTTGGGCTCCAGATGCCCCCAGAGACGCGCGAGATAGGTCTTCTTGGTCTGGCGATGCTCGAATTGCAGTCCCAGATGGCGCTGCGCATGAGGCGTCAGCGCGAAGACCATCACCCCCGAGGTGTCGCAATCCAGCCGGTGCACCAGCAGCACCTCCGGATAGGACTGGCGCAACCGCGCGATCAGGCAATCCGCTTTCTCCGGCCCCTTCCCCGGCACCGAAAGCAGCCCTGACGGTTTGTCGACCACGAGAATCTCGTGATCGGCATGCAGGATCTTGGGCGGGTCGGAGGGCGGATCATAGCGATACATCATCGCCACCGATTGCCCGCGATGTGCCAGCCGGTCAAGTCTTCCTTGCGCATGAGGGGTTAAAATAGACATCTCGGCCACTTCCGTTGGGGAATGGAGCGAAATCGATTCGGAATTACGGTTTGGTAAGTTTTAGCCCCTACTCCTAGAGAAAATTGAGTGACGAGCCGGAGACCGCAGATGAACCTCTATGCCGAAGCCCGCCAGGATGCACTGTGGGTCCGCGTCGACGAGAATCGACTCGATGCAGCCATTGCCATCCGCTTCAAGGACCAGATGCGCGAAGTCTGCATGCAGCCGTCACAACGCGTCATTCTCGATCTGGAATCTGTCACCTTCCTCGATAGCTCGGGATTGGGGGCGATTGTCGCCGTCATGAAAGCCCTGCCCAAGGACCGGAAGCTGGAACTGGCCGCGCTGAACATGAACGTCGCGAAGGTGTTCCGGCTGACCCGCATGGACACGATCTTCAAGATCCACCCGACCCTAGAGGATGCCTTCCTACCGGAGGTGCGGAATGCTGGCTAACCACGACGCACATGCGTTGAAAAGTGGCACGGCTGTTCCGCGTGGTGAACGGCAGCCAAGGATCTTCCATCATAGTTTTCCGGCCACTCCGCTGGCCGTGCGCGAAGCCCTGCGCAATGCGCTCGCGAGATTCGTCCTGCATATGAGTCAGGACGAGGCCGGAACGCTCGAACTGTTACTGGCCGAGATCCTGAACAATATCGTCGAACACAGCTATCAGGATAGCGGGGTCGGCACGATTACCCTCTCCATGGTGATGGATAAGCGCGGGCTTAACTGTTCGGTGACCGATGACGGCCTCGAACTTCCTGCCTTCGTTCTCGAGGACCCCGCGACATTCGACACGGTAGAAAACGCCCTTCAGACGCTGGATACCGAGGAGCTTCCGGAGGGAGGATTCGGCTGGTTCCTGATCCGTGATCTTGCAGAAGATCTGGGCTACAGGCGCGAGGATGGTCGCAACATGCTCGCTTTCCGCCTGCCGCTGAAGCAGGACGGCTGATCCGGCTCAGTTCATCTGGAATTGCAGAGGATAGGCTCCATCGGCAAACTCGCCAAAGAGATCCGGCAGGTCCGGATGCTCCACAGGCTCGCCAGTCTGATCCGCCAGAAGGTTCTGTTCGGAGACATAGGCGATGTAATAATCATCATCCGTCTCTGCGAGCAGATGGTAGTAGGGCTGATTCTTTGTCGGCCTGCTGTCTTCGGGGATTGCGTCATAGAACTCCTGCGAATTCGCAAAAGTCGGATCGACATCGAAGACCACACCACGGAACGAGTCCTTACGGTGGCGCAAAACCTGCCCGATATGGAATTTGGCTTGAGTGGCAAACATGTTCGCCCTTCCCTAGTCTTTTCGATTTCTTAATGCTTCTACAAAGAAACTAGGGCTTTTTCCACAAATTCGCAGGAAACAATCTGTATTATTGGTGCAGAAGGCTCGCTGATAGGCTTTGTGATTTTCGTTTGGGGCATTTTCAGATACAATTAACGACAAAACGAGAGCAAAAATCAGGCAAGAGCAGTATGAAGAAATTCGCCTTTCTGGCGCTGGCCCTTCTGGTCGCCTCCTGTGGTGGGGGCAACTACCAGGCGCCACAAAATCTAGACGACGCATGCGCCCTGTCGCGTGAGCGGCCTGCCTATTTCCGGGCCATGAAACGCACCGAATCGCGCTGGGGTGTTCCCGTCTATGTGCAGATGGCCACGATCCATCAGGAATCGCGGTTCGTCGGCAATGCAAAAACCCCGTTCAAATACGCTCTGGGTGTGATTCCCCTCGGCCGTCAGAGTTCGGCCTATGGTTACAGCCAGGCCCTTGATGCCACTTGGGAGGAATATCGCGCGCAGGGCGGCAGCCGCGGTGCAAGACGCAACCGTATTCAGGACGCGACCGATTTCATCGGTTGGTATATGGACGGCACGACAAAGAGCCTCGGTATTCCGAAGACCGATGCGATGAACCAGTATCTCGCCTATCATGAAGGGCGTGGCGGCTATTCGCGTGGCAGCCACAAATCCAAGCCGTGGCTTCTGGCCGTGGCCCGAAAAGTGCAAAGCCGCGCGCTGATGTATCGCGCGCAGCTTGCTTCTTGTGGTCGACTGTAACGAAAGAGCTCAGCCGCCTCGGCGGCTGATTTCCTGATTGATCGAGAAGACCGACGGCGCCAGCGCCTTACCGTTCTGAAGCCCGTTGAGGATGACGGTGGTCTTCGCTCCCGCATTATCGGTGATCACCCATTGGCGCAGCTGCGTCGGGCCATCCGTGAAAACCATCTGGATATTGCCATATTCCGGATGCTGCGGATCATGTGCGGTGACAGTGGTCTTTGTGCCATCGGAGGTGTGGCTGGTCACCATACCCGATTTCGCCAGATTTACATCCGCCGCCAGAATAAGGCTCAGAGGCGTTTTGGACAGCGGATACTGTTCTGGCCGGCCCATATTCGACTTCGGATCGAAGATCGCCACCTGACCGGCCGAAGCCAGCACCAGCGTGTTGTCATTGTCATATTCGAACCGAACGCGATTCGGACGGCGGATATAGATCGTGCCCGTCGAGATCGAGCCGTCGGAGTTTACCTGTGTAAACTTGGACGACGCCGATTGCAGGCTGTTGAGATAACTGGACAAAGTCCCAAGCGGGATCGCATCGGCAAATGCCGGCACGGCAAGAGACAGGGCGAGGACGGGCGCAAGCGCGAAGCGAAGTATGTTCATAGACGAGAATTTAGGCGCTTTTTGAAAAAGGAAAAGCCCCACGCAATCAACTTGCGCGGGGCGTTCATCACAGTTCAGCAGAAAGCCGCTCAGGCCTCGGGGATCAGGATCTCGCGTTTGCCGACATGGTTGGCCGAGGAGACCACATGATTTTCCTCCATCTGCTCCACCAGACGCGCGGCCTTATTGTAGCCGATGCCCAGTTTGCGCTGGATGTAGGAGGTCGAGCATTTGCGATCCTTCGCCACAATCTGCACCGCCTGATCGTAAAGCGCATCCTCATTGCCGGTATTGCCACCGGTATTGAGGCCCAGCACCGCGTCGATATCGGAGGCTTTATCATCTTCCGGCCCCTCGACCACACCCGACATATAGCTGGGCGGCCCGAAGGATTTCAGGTGGTTGACCACCTCCTCAACCTCTTCATCCGAGCAGAACGGGCCGTGGACGCGGTTCAGACGCGAGCCGGTGCCCATATAGAGCATATCGCCCATGCCCAGCAGCTGCTCGGCGCCCTGCTCGCCCAGAATGGTGCGGCTGTCGATTTTCGAGGTCACCTGGAAGGAGATCCGCGTGGGGAAGTTTGCCTTGATCGTGCCGGTGATCACATCCACCGAGGGGCGCTGGGTGGCCATGATCAGGTGGATGCCCGAGGCCCGCGCCATCTGCGCCAGACGCTGGATGCAGGCCTCGATCTCCTTGCCCGCGACCATCATCAGGTCGGCCATCTCGTCGACGATGACGACGATATAGGGGAAGGGCTCGGGCTGGAACTCGTCGGTCTCGAAGATCGGCTCGCCGGTTTCTTCGTCAAAACCGGTCTGCACGGTGCGCTTGAACATCTCGCCTTTGGCCAGCGTCTCTTTCACGCGGCCGTTATAGCCCTCGATATTGCGCACGCCCATCTTGGACATCTTGCGATAGCGGTCTTCCATCTCGCCCACGACCCATTTCAGTGCCACTACGGCCTTCTTGGGGTCGGTCACGACCGGAGACAGCAGATGCGGAATGCCGTCATAGACCGACAGTTCCAGCATCTTCGGGTCGATCATGATCAGACGGCACTCATCCGGCGTCAGGCGGTAGAGGAGTGACAGGATCATCGTGTTGATCGCCACAGATTTCCCCGACCCCGTGGTCCCCGCGATCAGCAGGTGGGGCATCTTGGCAAGGTTTGCTACAACCGGCTCGCCGCCGATATCCTTACCCAGCGCCAGCGGCAGGCGCATATTGCCATCCGAGAAATCACGCGCCGTCAGGATCTCGCGCAGCACGACCTTCTCGCGATGGTCATTGGGCAGTTCGATCCCGATCACCGTCCGGCCCGGCACGGTGGACACACGCGCCGAGAGCGCCGACATGGAACGCGCGATATCATCAGCCAGACCGATCACGCGGCTGGCCTTCAGGCCCGGCGCCGGTTCCAGCTCGTACATGGTGACCACCGGACCCGGACGGACCGACACGATCTCGCCCTTCACACCGTAATCCTCCAGCACGTTTTCCAGCTGGCGGGCATTTTCTTCCAGCTGCTCGTCGGGCAGCTGGTGACGCGGGATCGAGGCCGGATCGGTCAGCAGGTTGATCGGCGGCATCTCGTAATTCGCATGGGTCGCAGGCGGCATTTTCGCAGGCTTCTGGATCGCGCTGCGGTTCAGACTCTCGCCCTGTGCCACAGTTCGGGCATTGGCCATCGGCGCCTCGACTGCCACAGGACGGGCGGGTTCGGCTGCGATCGGGGCAAGATCCTCCATCTCGTCATGATCGTCGCCGCTGAGCGTCGCATCTTCGGCATAGGCCTCACCGCGCTGGATGGTGCGATAGGTGGCCGCAGACATATCGGTCTCTTCTGGCTCATCCTGGGGGGCGTCATAGGGCTCGACAGGAGCCGAGAAACGCGCACGCGGCTCCTCTTCCGGCTCGGGCGACACGCGGGCGCTGCCATAGCTCTCGTCCAGCTCGCCAAAGGCATCCACATCGAAGGGCTCGAATCCTTGCGGCTCGGCCTCTTCGACCTCGTCCATATGGTAGCCCTGATCAAGCCATTGATCTTGCTTCGCGAACTCATTGCGCGGCTCGGCCATCAGACGGGAGCGAGCCTGCGAGACCTCCTCGGGCCGCGCGGCATAAACGGGCGCCTCGGCACCGGCATGTGCCCCGCCGAAGCGCGGCATATAGCGCGGTTCGGCGCGAAGCGGCGGCTCGATCCGCGCAGGTTCTGCCTTCAGCTGCGGTTCGACACGCTCGCGCGGTTTAGGCCCACGTGCCAGGCGGCGGGCAACGGCGGCCATCACCGAGCGCGGGGCCTCGGGACGTGCCGGCTCATAGGATTCGACCTCTTTCAGTTCGGGCTCCGCATAACGCTGCGGGGCGCTGCGCTGCACGCGCGGCGCGGGCGGGGCCTGACGGCGCTGGTGCACTGCCTCGGCAATACGCGCCTTGATCCTGTCGGGGCTCGGGGCTTCGGCAGGTTCGGCACGCAAGTCGTCATACCCGAAATCGACAATCTCGGGCTCCAACTGCGGCTCGGGCATCGTGTCCGTGGGGCGGATAATCCGCGTCAGGAAATTGCCGCGTGGCGGCTCCTGATAGGGTTCCTCGTCATAAAGAACCTCGTCCTCTTCCTCGAATACGGGTTCCTGATATGCCACGCGGCGCGCAGGGCGGGCCACCGCTTCGGCCTGATATTCCTGCTGCGCCTCCCATGCGGCCAGCTCCTCGGCATGGGCCTGCGCTTCGGCGCGGCGCGAACGGTGGCGCTCGGCGGCACCCCGTGCCGCCAGCACGGAGGCCGAAGCCCCCTGCCCGACCATCCGCATGATCGTGTCATAGATCGCCAGCAACCCCAGCAGCAGGAACCGCAGGATATTCTGCAGCTCCGGCTTGATGAAACCGGTGACAAACAGCGTCATCGCGATGCTCAGCGCCACAAAGACCAGCGACAGGAATTTCACAACAAACGCCGAGGCCCCGACGATGCCCAGCATCATTCCCGCGATCATATCGCCGAAATGGCCGCCAAGCCCGAAATTCGCCGTCCATTCGGCGCCGGGCACCAGAAGCGCCGCATGGACCGAGGAGACCGCAATCGCAATCGGCAGGAAGATCAGCCGTGGCAGAGCGCGTTCCTCGCCACGATGGGTCATGAACCGCACCCCCCAGAGCGCCGCCGAAACCGGCAGCAGCCACGCACCGCGCCCGAAGATCACATAGAGCGGCGAGGCAAGGCCCGCACCGATCCGGCCCAGCCAGTTATGGACCTCGCCATCTGTGGCGGCCATCCAGCTGGGATCTTCTGGCGAATAGCTGGCAAGCATCATGGTCAGCAGCGCCGCCAGAACGATCAGGCCCGCTCCGGCGAGTTCCTTACCGCGACGCTCGAGAAGAGCCTGCGTATTCTGGTCGAGAAGGGGGTCGCGCTGTCTCATCTGATACAATGCCATCTGCTGCTCGTCCTCAAAGGTAAAGGCAATCGCGGAGCCTGATCAGCCCCCGCTGCGTTTCTTCTCTCGGGGCGACCAGAGCCACCCGGATATAGGATCTGCCGGGATTTTCGCCCGCGACGTCACGCGAAAGATAGCCGCCCGGAAGCACCCGAACGCCCGTCTCGCGCCAAAGTTTCATAGCGGCGGCCTCGCCATCCTCGACCGGAAGCCACAGGAAGAACCCCGCCTCCGGCATGGCGACCGAATTGATACCGTCAAACACCACGGCCGCATCGTCAAATTTCTCTTGGTAGAGCCTGCGGTTCTCGACCACATGGTCCTCGTCGGCCCAGACTTTCTCCGCCACCCGCTGAAGCGGCTGCGGCAGTGGCGCACCCGAATAGGCCCGCAGCTGACGGATATAGGACATGCTTTTGGGCCCTGCAGCCACAAATCCCGACCGCAGTCCCGGCAGGCTCGAGCGCTTGGAGAGCGAATGGAAGATCACCACCCGCTCGGAATCGGCCCCCACCTCCTGCGCCACCTCAATCAGGCCGGGGGGCGGATCGTGGCGGTAAAGCTCGGAATAGCACTCATCGGCGAAGACGCGGAAATCGTGTTTCTCGGCCAGCGCCAGAAGATCGGCCAGATACGCGCGCGAGGCCACGGCGCCCTGCGGGTTGGCCGGCGAACAGATGAAGGCGATCGCCGTGCGATCCAGCACCTCGGGCGGCAGCGAACGGTAATCGGGCATATAGCCCGTTTCCTTGGTCGCGGGCACAAACACCGGCTCTGCGCCGACCATCATCGTGGCGATGGCATAGACCTGATAGAACGGGTTCGGGATCAGCACGGCGGGTCGCTTGCCGCCCTTCGTTTCGGGGCAAAGCGCCAGAAGCGCGTTGAACAGCCCCTCGCGCGTGCCATTGAGCGCCATGATCCGGTCGTCCCCGACCTCCACGCCATAGCGGCGCTTGATCCATGCGGAAATCGCCGACAACAGCTCGGGCGTGCCATTATTGGCAGGGTATTTGCCGAACTCGGCCACAGAGGCTGCCAGCACATCCCCCACAAACCCAGGCATTGCATGCCGTGGCTCGCCGATGGTCATGTTGATCACTTCCCCGCCCGGCTGGTGGGAATCGAGCAGCGTCCGCAAACGCGGAAACGCGTATTCGGGCAGGTTCGAGAACCGCTCGGGATAATCCATTATGTGCCTCATCTGCCGGAGTCATTTATCGCCCCGTTCGGGACGACGTTACCCAAAAACCACATCACCTGTCTAGATCATGGCAAGAGAGGGGCGCGGTCGCCTCAGGATTGTGGCATTTCAGCCAAGAGCCGATTCCACCGCCGCCGCGACGCAGAGAAGTTTTTCGTCATGCCCATTTTGCCCAAGCAGGCTTAGCCCGACCATGTCCTGCCCTGTCGGCAAGGTGATGGCTGGTCCGCCCGAGAGCGCGGCCAAACGGGCATTCCGGCAGGCCAGCTTCCGTTGCGTCGTGAATAAATCGTGATCTATCAAGAGGCTATCATAGGTGGGCGGCAGCTGCGCGACACTCGGCATGATCACGCCGTCATAGCCCGAAACCAGCCTGCCCCAAACCCGCCGCAGCTCCTGCAGCTGGCGCATTCCCTGTAGATAGCGCTCCGCCGTGACCCCGCCTGCCTTCTCGAAGACACGCATCAGATCCGGCGTGACTTTCAGCGGATTCGCACTCGCCAGTGCCTGCCAGCAGGCATGGATCTCGGTTTCGATCAGAAAACACAGCCCCATCAGCGCCTCGACGACCGGCGGGCTTTGCGCCGTAATCCGTGCCCCCGCCCGCGACAGGACCCCGAGCGCCTTGCTGGTCGCCTCGAGGCAGGCGGGGTCGGCATCATCATAGACCGGCCCCTCCAGCAGCAGGAAATGCGCGCCCGACAGGGTGGCCCCGCGCAGATCCGGCGCGCGCCCGCCTTCGATCAGAGCCAGCCCCTCGGCACAGTCCTCCACGCGACGCGCCATGAGCGCGGGCGTGTCGAACTGCGTGGCGCAGACCATTCCCGCTTGCGGCAACCGCCCGATGCTGGGCCGGAACCCCACCAGATCGTTCCATGCCGCAGGCACAAGCACACCACCGCCACCATCCATACCCACAGCCATCGCACAAAGCCCCAGATTGACCGAAAGCGCCGCCCCCGAGGCCCCGCCCCCCGTTACCCGCGTCGGGTCATAGCGGTTGGGCGGGGTCACCCCGATGGAATTTACTCCCAGAAGATCAATCCCCAGCTCGGTCATCTGGGTCTTGCCCAGACAGACGCCGCCCGCAGCACTTGCCTGCGCCAGAACAGCGGCATCACACTCGGGCACCCGCCCTGCAAACAGCCGCGTGCCAGCCTCGCTCACCCGCCCCGCGCTATCGAAACTGTCCATCCAGCTGATCGCCACCCCGTCGAGCCGGGAGCGCCCCTGCCCTACCTTGGTGCGGGTGCGCGCGGCCATCGCCTCGAACCGCGCCCGATTGGGGGTCAGGCGGGTAAAGGCCATCCGCCCGTCGCGCCCTGCCGCAGTTTCAAGATACAACTCCACCTGTGCCACCGGATCCAGCATACCCGCCGCAATCAGACGGCCCTGTTCCGCAGCAGGCAGATAACGTGTCGAGGTCATCACACTGGCTCTCCAATCATCAACCCCGCAAGGCTAGCCCCGATTTTATCGTTCTGACAATGGGGCTTAGATCAATCATGCACAGGGAATGGACAAGCCGCGCGAAAACGCCATATTTAGCGGCATGAAAACCGATTGCGATATCCTCATCTCCGGTGGCGGGCTCAACGGCCCCACCTTGGCGCTGGCCCTCGCCCAAGCGGGGCTGCGCGTGACTGTGGTCGATGCGACGCCTGCACGGGCGCGGGCCGATCTGGGCTTTGACGGGCGGGCCTATGCGCTGGCTACAGCCTCGCAGCGCCTGCTGAAGGGGCTGGGCCTCTGGGCAGGGCTGGCGCCCGATGCGCAGCCGATGATGGATGTAAAGGCCTCGGACGGTCATGCCGGCGAAGGGGCCGCCCCCTTCTTCCTGCATTTCGACTCCCGCGAGACGGACCAGTCCCCCGTGGGCTGGATGCTCGAGGACCGCTACCTGTCGCGCGCGTTGCACGACGCGATGGAGGCGGAACCCGATATCACGCTGATCCCCGCGACCTCGGTCACCGGACAGGAGGTCGACGCGGGCCATGTCACCGCGACCCTGTCGGATGGCCGGAGCCTCACCGCCCGCCTTCTCGTGGGGGCGGATGGCCGCAAATCCGGCGTGGCCGAGCGTGCGGGAATTGCCCGCGAGGGCTGGGATTACGGCCAGACCGCGCTGGTGGCCGCCATTGCCCATGAAAAACCGCATCACGGTATCGCGCACCAGTATTTCATGCCGACGGGTCCTCTGGCGATCTTGCCGCTGACCGGCAACCGCTCCTCCATCGTGTGGAGCGAGACACGCGAGAATGCCGAGACGCTCAACGGACTGTCAGATGGCGATTTTCTGGGCCTCCTGCGCCCACGGTTCGGGAACTTTCTGGGCCAGATTTCGCTCGCGGGGCCGCGCTTCAGCTATCCGCTGAACCTGACGCTTGCCAAATCCTATGTCCAGACGCGGATCGCGCTGGTGGGGGACGCGGCACATGGCGTGCATCCGATTGCGGGACAGGGGCTGAACCTCGGGCTGCGCGATGTGGCAGCGCTGGCACAGGTGCTGGTGGATGCGCACCGGCGTGGCGACGATATCGGAGCGCTGAATGTGCTCGAGGATTATCAAAGCTGGCGGCGGTTCGATTCCACCTCGCTCGCCTTGGGGATGGATACGGTCAACAGACTGTTTTCCAACCATAATCCGATCCTGAAACTCGGGCGTCAGCTGGGAATGGGGGTCGTTCAGGCCCTCCCCGGCCTGCGTCGCGGGTTCATGGCACAGGCGGCGGGCCTCGGCGGACCATTGCCGCGCCTTCTGAAAGGCGAGCCGCTTTAATCGGCCTCGAGTTCGCGCGCCTCGGACGGAATGAGGATCGGGATACCGCCACGGATCGGGAAGGCCAGCTTGGCCGGTTTCGAGATCAACTCTTGCGCCTGCGCATCATAAAGCAGGATCGCATGGGTCAGCGGACAGACCAGCACCTCGAGCATCCGGCGGTCAAAGGCCGGACGTTCAGGGGCAACGCGGTCGGGATTGTCCTCGGGCTCGCTCACTGCAGGCTTTCCTCGCCATCCCCGCTACGCAGGGCGAAATCGATCAGCGTCAGCAGGGTTTCGCGACGCACCGTCAGGTTGGGCGTCTCCAGAAGCGCCTGCTTGTCTTCGGGCGAAAGCGGCATCAGCATCGAGAGCGAGTTGATTAGCAGCTCGTCCTCGGCATCCTCGAGACTGTCCCAATCCGTCTCCATGCCATTGGCCTCGAAGAAACGGCTCAGGATCCGGAAGAAGCTCTCGCGTTCGAGCCCGGCATCATGTTCGGGCCCGCGCAGGTCGCCAGCAAATTCCTCCCAGTCGACCTCGCCCACCACATAAGGGGTAAAGCCGTCCCGCGCGCCCATCAGACGGAAGCGTGACACACCTGTCAGCGTGATCAGGTAACGCCCGTCCTCGGTCTCCGAGAATCCGGTCAAACGGCCAGCGCAGCCGATGGGCGCCAGCTCGGCCTCCTCGCCATGCTCGCGCGGCAGGATCATTCCGATCAGCCGCTCGGGCGTCTTCAGGCAATCCTCGATCATCTGCAGATAGCGCGGCTCGAAGATATGCAGGGGCAAGGTTCCCCGAGGCAGCAGAAGCGCCCCGGGCAACGGGAAGAGCGGAATGGCATCGGGCAGGTCGATGAGGTTATACATGAGCCACCAGTTAGGCCGAAACGCGCATCAAGCAAATATCATCGATGCGAGTTTCCGGCGGCCTTTGGAGACCAGCGGATCATTGGGTTTGAGCGCCTCGAAAATGGTTTGAAGCTGGGTTTTGGCCGCCCCCTCGTTCCATTCACGGTCACGGCGGAACAGCTCCAGAAGCTGGTCGATCGCGCCTTCGGCATTGCCTGCCGCAAACAGGGCTTGCGCCAGATCGAACCGCGCCTGATGGTCGGACGGATCGGCATCGACCTGCGCCTGCAGCTCGGCCTGCGGACCGGCATTGGCCGATTGCCGCGCCAGTGCCAGCTGGGCGATTGCGGCCTCGACGGGCGCGGCCTTGGCCAGTGCGGGCGAGGCACCTTCGGCCACGGCCTGCGCCTGATCCAGCTGACCTGCCGCAACATGCGCGCGGATCAGCCCGCCAAAGGCCTCGGCATTCTCGGGCTCTTCTTCGAGAATGGCGGCAAAGGTCTCGGCCGCGTCTTCCGCTGCCCCCTCGGACAGCATCTCTTCGGCGGCCGCAATCGCATCGGCCAGACCGTTATCGGCGCCCGGCCCCATCTCTGCGATCTTGGTCACGAATTTCTCGATCTCCGAGCCGGGAAGCGCGCCCTGGAAGCCGTCAACTGGCTGGCCCTGATAGAAGGCATAGACCGTCGGGATCGACTGGATGCGCAGCTGGCTGGCGATCATCTGGTTCTCGTCCACATTGACCTTGGCCATGACCACAGCGCCCTTGGCCTTGGTTACCGCCGCCTCCAGCGCCGGACCGAGCGTTTTGCACGGCCCGCACCACGGCGCCCAGAAATCGACGATCACCGGAACGGTCTGCGATTTCTCGATCACCTCTGCCATGAAATCGGCTTCGGTTACGTCTTTGATCAGGTCTGTGGCCGGAGCGGTTCCGCCCCCGATAATGTCATTGCCGAGCATGCTGTCTTCCTTTCGGAGTTCTGTCGGTTTCTATATGCGTCCAAGGCAGCGTCCCGCCAAGGGGCGCTTGCCGCCGGAACGAAATTAAAGATCGAAGGTCGCGAAGACCGGCGCGTGATCGGAGGGCTGCTCCCAGCCGCGCACATCGCGCAGGATCCGCGAGCCGGACGCCGCGCCCGCGATATCGGCGGTGGCCCAGATATGGTCCAGACGGCGTCCCTTGTCGGCGGCATCCCAGTCCTTCGCGCGGTAGCTCCACCAGCTGTAGAGAAGCCCGTCGGGAATATCCTTGCGGGTCACATCCACCCAGTTGCCCGCCTGCATCACATCGGCCAGATGCTCGACCTCGACGGGCGTGTGGCTGACGATCTTGAGAAGCTGCTTGTGCGACCAGACATCATCCTCGCGCGGCGCGATGTTGAGATCGCCCACCAGAATGGCGCGCTCGGGCGCGCGGGCGGCAAATTCGTCGCGCATATGGGTCAGGAAATCGAGTTTCTGGCCGAATTTCTCGTTCACACTGCGGTCGGGCACATCGCCCCCTGCCGGCACATAGAAATTATGCACTGTCACGCCGTTGGCCAGTCGTCCCGCGATATGGCGGGCATGGCCCAGATTGGCGTAATCCTCGGCGCCCGCTTCCTCCATCGGGATCTTCGAGAAGATCGCGACGCCGTTATAGCCTTTCTGGCCACGGGCAACCATGTGCTCGTATCCCAGCGCACGGAAGGTCTCGAAGGGGATCTTGTCCACAGGGCTCTTGCACTCCTGCAGACACAGCACATCGGGTGCCTCCTCCTGCATCAGACGAGAGACCAGCCCCTCGCGCAGGCGGACCGAATTGATGTTCCAGGTGGCAAGGGTAAAACTCATGATCGTCTCCGTTTAACGCGCGCGGATAGTGGCGATAACGGGGATCGGGCGCAAGGCGAAAGGCTGGAAGCACAAGGGGGAAGACGGCAGGGGCATCGTCTTTTGCATATCGTGGGGAAACCGTACGGGCGACCGGACTCGAACCGGTATGGGCCTAGGCCCCAGGGAGTTTAAGTCCCATGCGTCTACCATTCCGCCACGCCCGCAACGACGCCTTCGCTAAGCGAAACGCCCACCCCGCGCAAGAGGCAGGCGCGGTTACCCCCGCAGAATTTCGTCCAGACGTGCCTTTTCCTCGACACTAAGCGCCTCGGGTCCGGCGTCCTTTGCGCGGTTGCGACGGCGCACCCAGACGAATACCCCGCCAAGCGCCAGCAGGAAGATCACGGGAGCTGCGAAATAGAGGATCAGGTTGACCCCCGTCGCCTGTGGCGAGAACAGGACATATTCGCCATAGCGCGCCTCGACATAATCGAGCACCTGCTGGTCGGTATCCCCCGCCACCAGACGCTCGCGCACCAGAACGCGCAGATCGCGCGCCACGGCGGCATTGGAATCGTCGATATTCTCGCCCTGACAGACGGGGCAGCGCAGCTCGGCGCTGAGATCGCGGGCACGCGCCTCGAGCGCCGGATCGGACAGCATCTCGTCGGGCTGGACGGCCAGGGCCGACACAGATTGCACTAGGATCAGGGAAAGAACCAGAAAGACCTTACGGATCATCGCTCTACCTCATTCCGCCGGAGTGGCTGCCACGGCCTGTTTGCGCGCACCCACCGCCACGCGGTAGCGGCGGTCCGACAGGCTGAGAAGCCCGCCAAGCGCCATGATGATCGCGCCGCCCCAGATCCAGATCGCGAAGGGTTTGATATAGGTGCGCACTGCCCAGCCGCCATCCTCCTGCGGATCACCGATCACCAGATAGATATCGCGCAGGAAGCCGGTATGGATCGCGGCCTCGGTGGTGGGCATGCCCTCGGTCGGGAAGACCCGCTTCTCGGGATGCAGCACGGTCACGATATCGCCGCCGCGTTTGACGGTCATGGTGGCGGTGGTCGCGGTATAGTTGGGGCCTTGGCGGCGGTGCACCTCGTCGAGCGAGATCTGGTAGCCCGAGACCTCGAAAGGCTGGCCGATCTGGGCCACGCGGATATCCTCGGTCTGGCCCGCGGTCAGAAGACCAACGCCCATGATGGTGACGGCAAGCCCCGAATGCGCCAGCGATTTTCCCCAATCGGCGCGCGGCAGGCGGGTCAGGCGGGCGGGCGTGCGGCCCGCGCGTTGCCACAGCTCGGCCATAGCCCCCAGAATGATCCATGCGCCAAGGAAGGTCGCGATCAGCGCCATCATCGAGCGTCCGGTCTCGAAGGTCCAGGCCAGCCCCGCAATCGCCAGTGCCAGCACGAGCACGGGGATCAGCGGCCGCAGCACCCGACCCATCTTGGCGCGTTTCCACGGCATCATCGCCCCCACCGGCAGGATCAGCGCCAGCGCGATGAAGAAGGGCGTGAAGCTCTTGTCGAAGAAGGGCGCGCCCACCGACAGCTTGCGGCCCCAGAACATTTCGGCCACCAGAGGCCAGATCGTGCCCACAAAGACCACGAGCGCGGCAATCGCCAGAAGGATATTGTTGAGCACCAGCACATTCTCGCGCGAGAGCAGGGAGAACACGCCGCGCGCCTGCATCGCCCCCGCACGGAAGGCATAAAGCGTGAGCGCCCCGCCGATGAAGATGCCCAGAATGATGAGGATATAGATGCCGCGCTGCGGGTCATTGGCAAAGCTATGCACAGAGGTGATGACACCCGAGCGGACGATGAAGGTCCCGATCAGCGAGAAGCCGAAGGCCAGAATCGCCAGAAGGATCGTCCAGCTTTTCAGCGCCTCGCGCTTTTCCACCACGATGGCACAATGCAGAAGCGCCGCCGCCAGAAGCCACGGCATGAAGGAGGCGTTTTCCACAGGATCCCAGAACCAGAAACCACCCCAGCCCAGCTCGTAATAGGCCCACATGGAGCCAAGCGCGATACCGACAGTCAGGAAAATCCACGCCGCCAGCGTCCACGGGCGCACCCAACGCGCCCATGCCGCATCCACGCGCCCCTCGATCAGGGCCGCCACCGCAAAGGAGAAGGCCATCGAGAGCCCGACATAGCCCAGATAGAGGAAGGGCGGGTGGAAGGCCAAGCCCGGATCTTGCAGGAGCGGGTTCATGCCGCGCCCGTTCATCGGCGGATTGGCCATGCGCAGGAAGGGGTTGGAGGTGAAGAGGATGAAGATCAGGAAGGCCACCCCGATAAGCCCCTGCACCGACAGCACCCGCGAGCGCAGCCGCGCGGGCAGATTGCCGCCAAACCATGCCGCCGCCGCCCCGAAGAGCGACAGGATCAGCACCCATAGCAGCATCGAGCCCTCGTGGTTCCCCCAGACGCCCGAGATCTTATAGAGCATCGGCTTGTCGGTATGGCTGTTCTGGTAGACCAGCGAGACCGAGAAATCCGACACGACAAAGGCATAGGTCAGCGCGAAGAACGAGGTCGCGATCAGCAAAAACTGCACGGTCGCCGCCGGCCCAGCCACCGCCATCCAGCCGCGCCAGTTCTTCTGCGCCCCGATCATCGGCACGACGGATTGGATAATGGCGACGAACAGCGCCAGAATGAGGGTGAAATGACCGAGCTCGGCAATCATACGCGGGGGCCTCCTATTGCGCGGGCACCTTACCGCTCACGCATGGTCAGGGAAAGCACCCGACAGATCACAACCGCGAATGCAGGGTTGAAATACGCGCCGCCTATCCGAGGGCGGTCGGGCGATGCGTCCCCAGAAGCAGGCTGGTCTCGCTGCGGCGCACCCCGTCAAAGGCGCGGATCACCAGCAGAAGGTCATCGAATTCCGGCAGAGCGGGCGCTCCGACTTCGACCAGAAGATCCCATTGGCCATTGGTGGTATGCACCGCCTGCACCAATGGCAGGCCCAGCAGGTTCTGCACGATCTGATCGGTCTGGCGGCCATCGATCTCCAGCATCATGATGCCCCGCACCGCCGCCTGCGGCGCATCCGAACGGGTGGTCACCGAAAAACCGGTGATCTCGCCGCGCGCGACCATCTTCTCGATCCGCGAGCGCACCGTGGCACGCGACAGATTGAGCTGGATCGCCAGTTCGGACACCGCCGCGCGACCATCGCGACGCAGTGCCGCAATCAGACGACGATCCGTCTCGTCGAGCGGATCCGTATGGACGCTCTCACCTTTCATGAACCACCTCGGGGTCTTATGGATTTTGCAACAGACACCGCATTCGCGGGCTGTCCTTGCACAAGCAGGACTTCTTACGCGGCGTATCTGCTGAATTTACGAGCATTAAGCAAGCTAATTCTCTTCCCCTCCCCCGCTGCCGGATCTAGCCTGCCCCGACCCGTCTTGTTCAACCGGAGTGAGCCTCCATGCGCCCTGTCCTGACCGCCCTTCTCCTCCTCCCTCTCGCCGCCTGCCAGAGCACGCCTGCCGCCGATCCGCTCGCGCCGCTGGTCGTGGGAGAAACATGGCAGATCACGCAGATCGGCGGGAGCCCCGTGCCGGAGAGCGCCGACGTCACGCTCCTGCGCGCCGAGACGGGACAGATCGCGGGGCGTTCGGGATGCAACCGCTACAGCGCGCCGGTCGAGGCCCGCGCGGGCAAGCTGCATATCGGGGCGCTTGTTGGCACCCGCATGATGTGCCCCGCCCCGCAGATGCAGATCGAACAGGCGTTCCATACGGCTCTTGGCCGTGTGGATGGGGTCCTCCCTACGGCGGACGGAATCGCCCTGCAGGCGGATGGTGAAACGGTGATGACCGCGGTCAGACCTGCGGACTAATCGCGGAGGCATCCATCACCGTCTCCATTGCGACATAGGTCGTGGTCGAGGACACATGCGGCAGCGCCGAGATCTTCTCGCCCATCACGCGCCGGTAATCGGAGATATCACGGGTGCGGACCTTCAGCAGGTAATCGAACCCGCCCGCGATCATATGGCACTCCTCCACCTCGGGCAGCGCACGCACCGCGCGGTTGAAGGCCGCCAGCGAAACCTCGCGCGTATCGAGAAGCCGCACCTCGACAAAAGCCACATGGCTCAGCCCCATCCGGATCGGGCTGAGCACGGCGCGATAGCCCTTGATCACGCCCAGTTCCTCGAGCCGCTTCATCCGTGCCTGCACTGGCGTTTTAGTCAGCCCGACACGGCGGGCCAGTTCGGTCACCGAGATCCGGCCCTCCTCGGAAAGGGCCGCGAGAATCTTCTGGTCGTAATTATCGAGATCCGGCAGATCATTTGGCATGTCAATTTGCTTATCTTTGGTTTCTTCGTCCAATAATCACCAATCAATAGGCAAAACAAAAGGCATATTCGCGCTACTGTGGATCAAATCCCTTGTTCGAGGCCCGCCATGACCAAAATTTCATCTCCCCTCGCCGAACCGGCACTGGATCTGCGCCAGATCGACGCCCTGACCCTGCAACCCGAAGAACCCCTTCTGGACCGTCTGATCGCACAGGCCGCGCTGGATGAGGCCGCACGGGCCAAGATCACCGCACGCGGGGCCGAGCTGGTGCGCCGCATCCGCGCCGATAGCCGTCCGGGCCTGATGGAAGTGTTTCTGGCGGAATATGGTCTCTCGACCGAGGAAGGCATCGCGCTGATGTGTCTGGCCGAGGCGCTGTTGCGCGTGCCCGATGCCGATACGATGGATGCGCTGATCGAAGACAAGATCGCGCCCTCGGATTGGGGCAAGCACTTGGGCCATTCCGCTTCGCCGCTGGTCAATGCCTCGACTTGGGGGCTGATGCTGACGGGCAAGGTGCTCGACGACCGCCCGCCGGGGATGGCAGGCCATCTGCGCGGCGCGATCCGCCGTCTGGGCGAGCCGGTGATCCGCAAGGCCGTGGGCCGCGCGATGAAGGAGATGGGCCGCCAGTTCGTGCTGGGCGAGACCATCCATTCCGCGATGCAACGCGCCAAGAAACAGGAAGCCAAGGGCTATTCCTACAGCTATGACATGCTGGGCGAGGCCGCCCGCACCATGAAGGACGCCAAGCGCTACGAGGAAGATTACTCGAACGCCATCGACGCCATCGCCACCAACTGCCGCAAGGGTCACCTCTATGACAACCCGGGCATCTCGGTGAAATTCTCGGCGCTGCATCCGCGCTACGAGATCGCCAAGGAAGAGCGCGTGATGGCCGAGCTGGTGCCGGTCGTGCTGCGTCTGGCGCAAAAGGCCGCCGCCGCCGATATGAGCTTCACCGTCGACGCCGAAGAAGTCGACCGCATGACGCTGTCGTTCAAGGTGATCGAGGCGGTTCTGGCCGATCCCTCGCTTGCGGGGTGGGACGGCTTTGCCGTGGTGGTGCAGGCCTATGGCCGCCGCTGCGCACAGGCGCTCGATTGGCTATACGATCTGGCGGGCCGCCACGACCGCAAGATCATGGTCCGTCTGGTGAAGGGCGCCTATTGGGATGCCGAAGTGAAGCGCGCGCAGGTAATGGGGCTCAGGGATTTCCCCGTTTTCACGCGCAAGGCCTCGACCGATGTCAGCTATATCGCCAATGCCCGCAAACTGCTGAGCCTGCGCGACCGCATCTATCCGCAATTTGCCGGCCATAACGCGCATACCGTGTCCGCCGTTCTGGAAATGACCGAGGGCGAAGACCGCCGCAATTTCGAGTTCCAGCGCCTGCATGGCATGGGCGAGCGTCTGCATGATATCGTGCTGGGCGATCTGAAGACCCGTTGCCGGATCTATGCACCCTGCGGCGCGCATCGCGACCTGCTGGCCTATCTGGTGCGTCGTCTGCTGGAAAACGGCGCGAATTCCAGCTTCGTGAACCAGATCGTCGATGAGGATGTGACCCCCGAGGAAGTGGCCGCCTGCCCCTTCGCGCAGGTCGAGACCACCCGCCATGTGGAAAACCCGATCCTGCGCAAGCCCGAGGCCCTGTTCGGCACCCGCAAGAACTCGACGGGCTTCGATCTGACCGAGCGCGAGGCTCTGGCCACCATTGATGCCGCCCGTGCGCCCTTCAAGACCGCCCGTTTCGAGGCTCACCCGCTGATCGCAGGCACCGTCCAGCCGCTGGCCGCCGTGGCCGCGCTCAACCCCGCAAGCGGCGAGGTGATCGGTCAGGTGCTTAATGCCTCGGAAGCCGATGTCGAGACCGCCCTTGCCGCAGCCCAGCCTTGGACCGCCTCCGAGACCGAGCGTGCCGAGGTGCTCAACCGTGCCGCCGCGCTTTACGAGGCGCATTACGGCGAGCTGTTTGCGGCACTCGCCCGCGAGGCCGGCAAGATCCAGCTCGATGCTGTGGCCGAACTGCGCGAAGCGGTCGATTTCCTGCACTTCTATGCCCATAACATCCCGATGAATGCGCAGGCGCGTGGCATCTTCGCCTGCATCAGCCCGTGGAACTTCCCGCTGGCGATCTTCACCGGGCAAGTGGCGGCTGCTCTGGCCACCGGCAATGCCGTGCTGGCCAAACCCGCCGAGCAAACGCCGATCATCGCGACCCTCGCCGTGAAACTCCTGCATGAGGCCGGTGTGCCGCGCGAGGCGCTGCAACTTCTGCCCGGCGATGGTGCCACGGTGGGCGCGCGCCTGACCTCGGACGCGCGGATCAATGGCGTGGCCTTCACCGGCTCCACCGAGACCGCCAAGATCATCCGCAAGGCTATGGCCGATACGATGGACCCCGGCGCACCGCTGATTGCGGAAACCGGTGGTCTGAACGCGATGATCGTGGATTCTACCGCCCTGCCCGAACAGGCGGTGCGCGACATCCTCGTTTCGGCCTTCCAGTCGGCAGGCCAACGCTGCTCGGCCCTGCGCTGCCTCTATGTGCAGGAAGATATCGCGCCGACCATTCAAGAGATGCTGTTCGGCGCGATGGACGAGCTGTCGGTGGAGAACCCGTGGGATCTGGACACCGATGTGGGCCCCGTCATCGACGATGAGGCCGCAGGCATCATCCGCGACCACGTCGCGACCGCGCGCGCCGAGGGCCGTGTCCTGAAGGAGATCGGCGCTCCCGCACAAGGCCATTTCTGCGCCCCAGTCGCCATTCGTGTGAACGGCATCGAAGAGATGACGCGCGAGATCTTCGGCCCGGTGCTACATATCGCGACCTTCAAATCCGACGAGCTGCATAAGGTGGTCGATGCGGTCAATGCCACGGGCTACGGGCTGACCTTCGGGCTGCATACCCGCATCGACAATCGCGTGCAGGAAGTCACCACCCGCATCCATTGCGGCAATATCTACGTCAACCGCAACCAAGTGGGCGCGGTCGTGGGCAGCCAGCCCTTCGGTGGCGAGGGGCTCTCGGGGACCGGCCCCAAGGCGGGCGGCCCCGACTATCTGTGGCGCTTCACCACCTCCGCCCCCTCGGACAAGCCACAAGAGGCGCGCTCGCTTCCGGGGCCCACGGGCGAGTCGAACCGCCTGACGCTGCATGCCCGCGCGCCGCTGCTGTGCATGGGCCCCAGCGCCGAGGATGCCCGCAACCAGAAAGCCGCCGTCGAGGCGCTTGGCGGTGTGGCCGAGGTCGCGACCAATGTGACGCCTGACGGGCTGACCGCGAAACGCGGCATCTCGGGCGCGCTCTATTGGGGCAAGCCGGAAGAGGCGCGCAAATATGCGCAGGCGCTCGCCCGTCGTGACGGCCCGATCCTCGCGCTGATCACCGGCCATCCCGATGTGGGCCATGTCTGGCACGAGCGCCATATCTGCATCGACACCACGGCAGCGGGCGGCAATGCCCAGCTTCTGGCCTCGGCAGGCGCCAAATAACCACAGATGGCCTCCCCTCGCGGGAGGCCATTTTACTTGCAGCCCCCCTGATGCGGGCTACTCTGGACCGAACCGGAGGAGCCACCCATGATCGTCGACCCCAAAGCCCCGCAAACCGTCAGCTGCCATTGTGGCGCCGTGACACTCGACATCGTCCTAGCTGACGGATTGAACACCGCCCGGCGCTGCGACTGCTCGTTCTGCCGCAGACGCGGCGCCGCGGCGGTCTCGGTGAAACTCGATGATCTGACGGTCACACAGGGCGAGGAGAACCTGACCGTCTACCAGTTCAACACCAACACGGCGGTGCATTATTTCTGCAAGACCTGCGGGGTCTATACCCATCACCGCCGCCGCTCCGACCCCACCCAATACGGCGTCAATCTCGGCGCCATCGAAGGCGTGAACCCGCGCGACTGGGAGCCGATCCCGTGGGTGGACGGCATCAATCATCCCTCTGACAGATGACCCGCTCCGAGCGGCTGCTCCAGCTTCTGGATATCCTGCGCCGCCATCGCCATCCCGTCACGGGCGTCGCTATGGCGCAGGAATTGGGCATCAGCCTGCGCACGCTTTACCGTGATATTGCAAGCCTTCAGGGCCAAGGCGCGCCGATCGAAGGCGAGGCGGGCCTCGGCTATGTTCTGCGTGAAGGGTTCCTGTTGCCGCCGCTGACATTTCCGGTCGAGGAACTGGAGGCGCTAGTAATGGGCGCGCGCTGGCTGGCGACCAAGGGCGACGAAGATATGGCACGCGCGGCCGAAAGCGCGCTCGCGCGGCTGCGCGCCGTGGTGCCGCCTGCGCTGCGCACCGAGATGGACCTCACCACATTGGTGGTGGGTGGCCCGCGCCCTGCCCCCGATCAGGTCAGATCGGACGCGCTGCGTCAGGCGATCCGCCAGCAGCAGAAGCTGCGCATCACCTATCGCACGGGCGAGGGCGCCCTCTCCGAGCGGGTGATCTGGCCGGTCGCTCTGGCGTTTTTCGACCAGTCGCGCGTGCTCCTCGGCTGGTGCGAGCTGCGCGGGGATTTCCGCAGTTTCCGCACCGACCGGATCATGGCGGCAACCGCCACGGGCGCGACCTACCGCCCGCCGCGCAAGAAACTGTTCGATGACTGGCGCCGCGCACATGGGCTGATGGCTGCTGACAGAAACTGACACAGGGGCACGCTAGGAAGGCTCCATTCACAAGGAGCACATCATGCGAACCACCCTCTTTCTCTATGTCAGCGATATCGCGCGGTCCTGCGCTTTTTACGAGGCGGTTTTCGGCCAGAAGCCCGTCGAGCAACGCGATCTTTTCGCGCTGTTCCTCCTGCCCGACGGACAGACGCTGGGGCTTTGGCAGACGGGCAATGTCATGCCTGCCCCCAATGGTCAGACCGGAGGCTGCGAGATCGGCTTCAGATGCGAGGCCGGGGATCTCGAGGGAGAGTTCCTCCGCTGGCAGACGCTCGGCCCTGTCCTGATGGCACCGACAGACCTGCCCTTTGGCCGCAGTTTCATGATCGCCGATCCGGATGGCCACCGTCTGCGGCCCTATGCGCTGGCCGCCTGATCACTTCAGCAGGCTGTCCTTCGACGCGCGGCGGTTCATCCCGCCGCGATTTGCCCGACGGGTATCATGCCCGTCCTGACAGTCGACGCAGAGCTTCACACCCGCAATGGCCTTGCGCCGCGCCTCGGGGATCGGCTCGTCGCATTCCACGCAGAATTCGGCGCTCTCGCCCACAGGACCGCGGCGCTGGCGCATGCGGGCCAGTTCGTCCTGAACCGACGCCTCGATCTGTTCGTTCACGGCCCCGTCGCGGGCCCATCCTCCTGCCATGGCGGATACCTCCTGCACTCAAGATGGTCAGGATAGGGGCGTGGCTCAAGGGCGCAGGCCTGCGGCAGACACCCGATGTTCGAATATCGACATAAAAACGCCCCCGCCAAAGGCAGGGGCGTCGATCAATGTTGCAAAAAGGATCAGCTGCGCAGGCTGCCTTTGGTCGCTTTGGTGACCTTGTCGATGATCTTGGCGGAAACCGCCTCGATATCCTTATCGGTCAGGGTCTTCTCGCGCGGCTGCAGGCGGACGCTGAGGGCGATGGACTTCTTGCCCGCCCCCATCTGTTCTTCCGCTTTCGAACCGGTGAACTGGTCGAAGACATTCACCGCCTCGATCAGCGCCTTATCCGCGCCCAAGGCTGCATTTACCGCCGTCAGGACCTCGGTCTTGGCATCCACGACAAAGGCGAAGTCACGTTCGACCGCCTGCAGGTCGGACATTTCGAGCGCCGGACGCGAGGGGCCCTTGGCTTTCGGGAAGGGCACATTTTCCAGCCAGATGGTGAAGGCCACCGCCGGACCTTTCACGCCCATCTCGCGCAGAACCTTGGGATGGATCTCGCCAAAGGCGCAGAGCGCGTTCGGCCCGAGCGCCATCACACCCGACCGACCGGGGTGCCACCAGCCAGCGAGTTTGCGGTTGATCTGCACCCGCGCGGGCGCACCGATGGCCGCCAACACGGTCTCGGCATCGGCTTTGGCATCGTAAAGATCCACCGGACGGCGCGAGCCGAAGGGGTCACGCGGGCCTGCTTGGCCCACCAGAAGCCCCGCAACCTGCAGATGCTGCTCGCCCGGCTCGCCGCCGGTGAAGGCGGGGCCAACCTCGAAGAGCGCCAGATCACCCGCCCCGCGCGCCTGATTGCGGGATGCGGCCTGCAGCAGCCCCGGCAACAGGTCGGGGCGCAGATGGGTCATTTCGGAGGAAATCGGGTTCTGCAGCTTCGTCGCGTCCTGACCGCCGCCGAACAGCGTGGCGGAGGCCGCATCGATGAAGCTATAGGTCACGCATTCATTGTAACCCGCGCCCGCAATGGTGCGACGTGCCATCTTCTCGCGGCGCTGAAGCGGCGTGAGAATGGCCTCGGGGACACCTGCGGTCTCGCGCGCCATCGGCTTGCCTTCCAGCTGCGAGAGCGAGGCGATACGCGCCACTTCCTCGACCAGATCGGCCTCGCCAAGAATATCGGGACGCCAACTGGGCGGGGTCGCCATATCACCATCCAGCGTGAAACCGAGCGCCTCGAGCGTTGCGCGTTGGGTCGCCTCGGGGATTTCCATGCCCACAAGGCTGATCACGCGGGCGGGGTCGAGCTTGTAAGCGCGCTCCACCTGCGGCATCGCGCCATCGGACACCACATGGCTTGCCTCGCCGCCGCACAGGTCGAGCACCATCTGCGTGGCCAGCTCCAGCCCGTCCAGCGTGAAGGCCGGATCGACGCCGCGCTCGAACCGGTAGCGCGCATCGGAATTGATCTTCAGCGCACGGCCCGTGGCCGCCACGGTGATCGGGTCCCAATAGGCGGATTCGAGGAACACATCGACGGTCTCGAACTCGGCGCCCGAGGCCGCTCCGCCCATCACACCGGCAAGGCTCTCGACGCCATTGTCATCAACGATCACCATCTGGCCTTCGCGCAGGGTATAGGTTTTCTCGTCGAGCGCGGCAAAGCTCTCGCCCCCCTTGGCGGGCTCGATACGCAGGCCACCGGCCACTTTGGCGGCATCGAACACATGCAGCGGGCGGTTCAGGTCGAAGGTGAAATAGTTGGTGATATCGACCAGCGCCGAGATCGGACGCAACCCGATCGCCTCGAGGCGCTTTTTCAGCCAGTCGGGGCTCTCGCCGTTTTTCACGCCACGGATCACGCGACCTGCGAAATAGGGGCAGCCCTTGGATTTCAGTCCCGCGTCGATCGACACGGAGACGGGGCTGTCGAAGCTGCCCGCAACCGGCGTCACCACCAGCGGCTTCAGCTTGCCCAAGCCGCGCGCGGCCAGATCGCGTGCGATCCCGCGCACGCCGAGTGCATCGGGGCGGTTCGGGGTGATCGCGATATCGATCACCGGATCGACCGCCGCGGGATTGTTCACCGCCAGCCAGTCGACGAATTTCTGGCCGACCTCGCCCGAGGGCAGTTCGATGATGCCGTTATGCTCGTCCGACAGCTCCAGCTCGCGCTCGGAGGCCATCATGCCGAAGCTCTCCACGCCACGGATCTTGCCGACCGACAGGGTCACATCGAGGCCGGGCACGTAATCGCCAGGCTTGGCCAGAACAACGGTGATACCTTCGCGGGCATTGGGCGCGCCACAGACGATCTGTGTCTCGCCCTCGTCGGTGGCCACTCGGCACACACGCAGGCGGTCGGCATCAGGGTGCTGCTCGGCATGGACCACTTTGGCGATGGTAAAGCTGGCCAGCTTGGAGGCGGGGTCGATGACCTCTTCCACCTCGAGTCCCAGATCGGTCAGTGCATAGAGGATCTCGTCAAGGCTTGCCTCGGTGTCCAGATGCTCTTTCAGCCAGCTCAGCGTGAATTTCATGGGTCAACCCTTCGTCTATTCCCCGTACGGGATGCGGGCCTGTCCTAGCCGATAAGGGACCCGATGGGAAGGTCAGTCCTGCCGCTTCGCGACATCCTTTGCATCGCCCATCTGCAAAAGCCGGATTTCGCGGACCAGACGGATCGTCGGCTTGGCGGCAAACAGGATCGAGCCGATCAGGAACAGCCAAGTGCCGGGTGTCATCCATGCCTCGGAGAAGAACATGACCGACCCCACAACAAAGCAGAATGCCGCCCCGAAATCGACCAGCGTATAGGCGAGTTCATAGGCGGCATAGAGCTTGCGTTTTTCATGTGAATCACCGCGTTGATCGCGGTGAAACAGTGGCTTTCCGGATATTTTCATCGAGCACCCGTTAGTGGGCGTGCTCTCCCGCCTCGCTGGCAGCGGCCTTGAAGACCGAGCGGAAGATCACGCTGACCAGAACGATCACCAGCTCGACAAAGATTAGGCTGAGCATATCGAAATTCCAGCCGAACGACCCCATCATGATCCCGAAGACCACATGCATCGCGGCCACGACAAACATCACGGCGTCATATTTCATGCCCAGATCATAGTTGCGCTCGTTCATCGTCTGGCGTGTATCGGCCCAGGCAATGACCAGCGTGACACAGATACCGGTAGCGAAGGCCATATAGCTTGCCAGCGGCGAGATGTTATCCACCCCAATGGCCAGCAGGAAGATGAACAGGATTACCCCGCCAAGGCTTGCCGCACCGATGCGGGTGATCCCCGCCTCATACTCCGCGTCGCGCGTGCGCGTCGGGCCCTTGCCCCAGACATATAGCTGGCCCGCGAGGCTGACGACACAGCCCAGCACCATCAGAAATATCAAACCACCCCAGCTCATGAGATCCCTCCGGTTCGTCAATTTGCGTTTCCATCGACCATAGCGGGCCATGGCGGTGCGGCTAGCCACTTGGCGTGAAGTTGATGACCAAGCTGTTAATATCGGGGCAAACCGTCGGCGGGATGCTGCTCGTTGCCCATTTCTTGGGCAGAGCTTTCGCCTGGGTAGAAATGCGCAATGCCGCTCCCGAAGGCGCGGCATTGTGCGAAAGCGTAAAGAAGATCAGCGGCTCAGGCCGCCCAGAACGCTGGGCATATCCTGCGGCGCAAAGCCGTAATGTTTCAGCCAGCGCAGATCGCTGTCAAAGAATGCGCGCAGATCGGGGATGCCGTATTTCAGCATCGCCAGACGGTCGATCCCGATCCCGAAGGCAAAGCCCTGATATTGGGTAGAATCCACGCCAGCAGCCTCGAGAACCTTGGGGTGGACCATGCCGGAGCCCAAGATCTCCATCCAGCCGTCGCCTTCGCCGATCTTCAGCTGTTTGCCTTCCCACGAGCACCGGATATCGACCTCGGCCGAGGGCTCGGTGAACGGGAAATGCGAGGCGCGGAAGCGCAGCTCGACATTATCGACCTCGAAGAAGGCCTTGCAGAACTCTTCCAGCACCCATTTCAGGTTCGCCATCGAGATGTCGCGGCCGATCGCCAGCCCCTCGATCTGGTGGAACATCGGCGTATGGGTCTGGTCCATATCCATGCGGTAGACACGGCCCGGCGCGATCACGCGGATCGGCGCGCCTTTTTCCTGCATCGCGCGGATCTGCACGGGGCTGGTATGGGTGCGCAGCACATGCGGCGGGCGGTCATCGCCCTCGTCGCGATGCATGAAGAAGGTGTCATGCTCTTGGCGGGCGGGGTGCTCGGGCGCGATGTTGAGCGCGTCGAAATTATGCCAGTCATCTTCGACCTGCGGTCCTTCGGCCACCGAGAAGCCCATATCCGCGAAGATCGCGGTCACCTCATCCATCACCTGAGAGACAGGGTGGATGGTGCCCTGGCGGCGCGGACGGCCCGGCAGGGTAACATCGAGCCACTCGTCTTGCAGGCGCGCCTCGAGAGCCGCATCGGCCAGCGCCTGTTTCTTCTCGCGCAGAGCGGCGTCAATCTCGTTTTTCAGCTCGTTGAGGGCCTTGCCGAAGGTCTGCTTTTCTTCCGGACTCATCTTGCCCAGCTCGCGCATCATCAGGCTGATTTCGCCTTTTTTGCCAAGCCCAGCCAGACGCAGCTCTTCCAGAGCTGCCTCATCCGCGGCATCCGCCACGCCGGAAAGATACTTCGTGCGAAGCTGGTCGAGATCGTTCATCTGCCTCTCCATAATGTCGGAGCCGTTGCTAGCCCTGTCAGGGGCGAAATTCAAGCGGCTCTCGCGCAGAACCCCGCCCGAAGCCGCATTCACTCTGCCAAGGCGATGGTCTGGGGAAGCTCGGCATGCGGACCATAAGTATACATCAGCACGCCCGAAAGCATTCCAACGGCAAAAAGCGCGTAGGCCGCAAACATCACGCGACGTCCGACCACTGCATTATACCAGCCCGACCGGCGCTTCGTGACCACGCAATCGATCATCAGATACATTGGCAGCGTAATCGCGAAAGCCGCTGCATATTGCACGAAGGGCAGCCAGAGCGCATCCCCCTGCCCGAACTGATTGGCGATCCCGTGGCAGAGCGCCAGCCCCAGCCAGTGGTTAAGATACAGCGGAAAAGAAATCCCGCCCAAGAACTTACCCACAGAAGACCGCGGGCCGCTTTGCGACAGCGCCAGCACAACCGATACACAGAACAATGCCTGCACTGCGGGCGGCACAGAGACATCCACAGGTCCAAACAACAGGAAACCAAGCCCGAGAGCCACTAACACTGTCAGTCGCCGCACCCACGGACGCTCCGTGAGGTCATAGTCGCGCTGCAAGATGGCAGCCAGAACGCCCAGAGCAATATTTCCGAAATAGGGGTAGACCGACAAAAGCACCGCAGAGACCACAACCCAAGTCAGTGCTTTACGCCCCCATGGCAGGCCAATGATCACCAAGGGCGCCCAAAGATAGAATTGCTCTTCGACGGCAAGGCTCCAGAACTGGTTACCGGACCCGTCGAGCGGCATTTCGAATTTCGCCACGGGGAAAATGGTGAAAATCTGGTGGGTGAAGGTCAGATCCATCACCAGATATTTCAGCCAGAAAAAGCCGGTGCCCTCGCGCACAGCGGCGGCGGTGTAAAGCAGTGCGACTGCCGCAGCGTAGGGCAGCCAGATCCGCGTCGCGCGATTGAAGAAGAAATGTGGCAGATCCGTCACCGAGGTCCGAAGCAGGATCGACCCGATCAGCCAGCCGCTCAGCGCAAAGAACACCCCTACCGACAGACCTCCGGCGTGTCCCGGTATACCTGGCAGATGCGCATGGACCATGACCACCAGCGACGCCAATACAAAACGCAGCCAGTCGAACATCGGGTACGAAGCCAGCTTCGTCGTTTTCGAATTGCCGGCTGCAAGGAAATTTTTCCGGCCTAGACCACTAGCGAGCATAATCACTCCTGCGGGGCTGAAATGGTGAAAATAAATTCAAATTAAATAAAGCACGTTTGCTGCGCTGCAGCAAGCTTCTGTCGGAAACGACGCTTAACACATGCAAAAGCCCGCACCTTTCGGTACGGGCTTTCAAGAACTCATCGGTGCGGCAGCGATCAGGCTGCTGCTTTTGCCTGTGCAACGATTGCAGCGAAGGCTTCCGGCTCGTGGACGGCCAGATCGGCGAGAACCTTGCGGTCCACTTCGATACCGGCAACTGCGAGCAGGTTGATGAATTTCGAGTAGGTCATTTCGGCGTCGATTGCGCGGACACCTGCGTTGATACGCTGGATCCAGAGCGAGCGGAAATTACGCTTGCGCGCCTTACGGTCGCGGGTTGCGTACTGGTTTGCCTTGTCGACGGCCTGAGTGGCGGTGCGGAAGTTACGCGAGCGCGAGCTGTAGTAACCTTTTGCGGCCTTCAGGACCTTCTTGTGACGGGCGTGGGTGACCTTACCGGATTTAACGCGTGCCATAGTTCAAGTCTCCCAGTATCAGCGGTTGTACGGCATGTATTTTTTGACGATTTTCTCGTCGGAGTCGCACAGGACCATGGTGCCAGCGGTGTTACGAATGAACTTCGTGGTCCGCTTGATCATGCCGTGGCGCTTACCTGCGTGACCAACTTTGACATGGCCGTTCGCGGTGAACTTGAACCGCTTCTTGGCAGCGGATTTGGTCTTCATCTTGGGCATTTCCGTCTCCTTAACGTAAGAGGGGTTTACGCGCGACTCGGCATGCCTCGTGGCCGGCCGCGCGGCCGTCTAGAACGCGCCTTCTAGAAAGGTTCGGGATCTATTGCAAGCCTTATTTCAAGCCCTCCGCCCCTTCAGGAGCCTACTCCCGAAAGAACCTGCGCCACCACACGGGCCACGGCATCGGGGATATCGCCCCAGCCATAACCCTCAGGCGCGATGAGGAATGCCACAAGAACCAGAACGCCGCCCAACACCGCCGTAACCGCCGCAAATCTGGGCGGCTGCATCTCGGAGTAGGCCGAAACCCCCGCTGGAGCAGCAAAGACCAGAACCAGCAGACCGAAGGTCAGACATATATCCGCCAGCATCGACGCACCCTCACGACCGTCCCTGTAAAAGAGACCCACCCCGGACAGCGTATGTCCGGGGTGGGGATTAGGCTAGAGGGTTTCGCGCGCCGCGGACGCGCCGTCAGGCGCGCCGGGCGACAATGGTGGCCTTATTCCGGCTCGGTGCGGAAGATCTGGCGCTCGTCGCAGGGCGCCACGCGCAGGATGTTGGTCGTGCCTTCGACATTGAAGGGCACACCCGCCACCACGACGATCTGGTCGGTTTCTTCGGCCAGCCCCACATCGCGCACCGCGCGGACCGCATTGACCACGGCCATCTTGAAGCGACCAACCTCTTCGGATTTGATCGCATGCACACCCCAAGTGAGGCAGATCTTGCGCAGTGTCTTCGTCACCGGAGACAGTGCGACGATCGGCACCTGCGGACGCTCGCGCGCCACCAGACGCACCGAGGTCCCCGTCTGGGTGTAGCAGCTGATCGCCGCGATATCGGTGGTCTCCGCGATCTCGCGGGCTGCGGCCACGATCCCGTCCGCAACGGTCTGACGACGCGCAGCGGTGAAGGTCCGGCTGGAATTGATGACCTCTCGATAGGTCGAATCGCCTTCGACCTGCTCGGCGACATTGTTCATCGTCTTGACCGCTTCGATGGGATAGCGGCCCGCCGCAGATTCCGCCGACAGCATCACCGCATCCGCACCTTCGTAGATGGCGGTCGCCACATCGGAGACCTCGGCGCGGGTCGGCATCGGGCTCTCGATCATCGATTCCAGCATCTGCGTCGCGACGATCACGGGCTTGGCTGCCGCACGCGCCTTGCGCACCAGCTTCTTCTGGATTGGCGGCACGTTCTGCACAGGCAGTTCGACGCCAAGGTCACCCCGCGCGACCATGATCCCGTCGGAGACCTCAAGGATCTCGTCATAGGCTTTCACGGCGGCCGGTTTCTCGATCTTGGACAGAATGAGAGCACGGCCCTGCGCCATAGCTCTCGCCTCGAGCACGTCATCGGCACGCTGCACGAAGCTGAGCGCGAGCCAGTCGGCGCCCAGCTGGCAGGCGAATTCCAGATCCTTCTTGTCCTTGGGCGACAATGCGGGGATCGGCAGAACCACATCCGGCACGTTCACGCCCTTGCGGTTGGAGATGGTCCCTCCCACTGTCACGGTGCAATCGGCGAAATCCGGACCGCATTTCTCGACCTTCAGGCGGATCTTGCCGTCATTGACCAAAAGCGTGGTGCCAGCCTCGAGAGCTGCAAAAATTTCGGGATGGGGCAGACAGACGCGGGTCTTGTCCCCGGCGGTCTCGTCGAGATCTAGACGGAAGGCATCGCCCTCCACGAGATCTTCCGACCCCTCTGCGAACACCCCGACGCGGAGCTTGGGACCCTGAAGGTCCGCCAGCACGGCGATCGGGCGCCCCAGATCTTCTTCAACCTGACGGATGATGTCGTAGCGCGCGCGCTGCTCGTCATGCGTCCCGTGGCTCATGTTCAGGCGGAACACATCGGCTCCGGCTTCGAACAGACCGCGAATGGTTTCATAATCGGAAGATGCAGGGCCCAGAGTGGCGACGATCTTTACTTTGCGAAGGCGTCTCATGCGACCTCGTTGGCTAGGAATTACAATTTAGTCGTGGGCCGGCCCAAGGTATTGCGCAATTTTGTCGCAGGATCAACTGGCACTTCGGGGCAGGCTCGCTTATTCACGTCAATGCAGTAATAAAACTAAGAATACGTGACATCGGACGCTTCCCCATGACCGCACCCCCGACCAACCCTGCCTTCCTTATCCACGGCATCGACCGAGCGTCGCGCTGGCTGATTACCTGTGATCACGCCACCAACCATGTGCCCGACTGGATCAATGGCGGCGATCTGGGGCTGCCGCCCGAAGATATGGGGCGCCATATCGCCTATGATCCGGGCGCGCTGGGGGTGGCCCGTGCACTGGCCGATCTCATGGGCGCGCCGATGATCAGTTCGGATTTCTCGCGGCTCGTCATCGACCCGAACCGCGGCGAGGCCGACCCCACGCTCCTGATGAAGCTTTATGACGGGACGATCATCCCCGCCAACCGCCATGCCGACCGCACCGAGAAGGCCCGCCGTCTGGAGCGCCTGCACCGCCCCTATCACGCGGCGCTGGAGACACTTGCCGCGCGACGCGAGGATACCGTGATCTGCGCGATCCATTCCTTCACACCGCAGCTGCGCGGACGCCCGCCGCGGCCGTGGCAGGTGGGGATCCTGTCGGACCCGCGCGACCGCCGTCTGGCCGAACCGCTGATCGCGGCGCTACATGCCCAACATATCCCGACCGGCGATAACGAACCCTATAAAGGCCATCTCGCGGGCGACTCCATCGACCGCCATGCGCTGCAATCGGGACGCCTCAATACGCTGATCGAACTGCGGCAGGACCTGATTGTAACGGAAGAGCAGCAGAAGGGTTGGGCCGCGCGGCTTGCTCCGCTTCTGACACAGGCATTGGACAGCCTCCAGAACCCATAACAATCATACCCGAAGCACCCAACTGTTTCCATAAGCTGCGATTTTTACCCCTGTATTCGATTAAGATTGACTAAACCATAAACGAAGTGCTCCAAAAGGTTCCATTATAGTTTGTGGAACAGGTTATGGGCGCGCTTTTACTTCTCTCGCTTCTTCCGATGGCATTCACCTGGGGCGTTTACGATCACTTCAAGGATGATGAGGACGATGACGACCATCATCAGCAGCTCGATTCAGGCGCGGATGAGTCCGACGACAACGTAGTCGCGAATGATACTACGACAGATACCGACAGCTCCGGCGCAGACAGCTCGGACGGGGACGCAAGCGACGCGGACGACACAGCCACCGATGATGACGTGACTGACGACGACAGCGTAGCCGTGGATGACAGCACCACAGGTGACGACAGCTCCGACGGGGATGCGAGCGACGCGGAAGACACAACCTCCGACGATGATGCGACCGATGACGACAGCGTAGCCGTGGATGACAGCACCACTGGTGACGACAGCTCCGACGGGGATGCGAGCGACGCGGAAGACACAACCTCCGATGATGACGCGACCGATGACGACAGCGTAGCCGTGGATGACAGCACCACTGGTAACGACAGCTCGGACGAGGATGCGAGCGATGCGGACGACACAGCCACCGATGATGACGTGACCGATGACGACAGCGTGGCCGTGGATGACAGCACCACAGGTGACGACAGCTCGGACGAGGATGCGAGCGATACGGACGACACAGCTACCGATGATGACGACAGCGTGGCCGTGGATGATGGCACCGGCGACAACACCGCCGCTGAAGAAACCGTCGAGGACACGAGCCCCGTCCTGCAGGTGAGCGCCTCCGGTGAGGTCACGCAAGGCACTGCGGGGCGCGACTGGATCCACGGCAGCGATGGCAGCGACACGATCCTGGGCAATGATGGTGACGACACGCTCATGCTCGAAGGCGGCGATGACAGCAATGCGGACGCGCTCGACACGCTCGATCTCGACGCGCTCGATCTCGACTCGGTCGACCCCGGTGATCCGGATGCCGTGGGCGATGCGCTCGGGGATCTGGTCAATTCGCTCGAGGACGAGGGCTTCTTCGGCGGCTCGGGCGGAGATGGCGACGACTATATCGATGGCGGCGCGGGGAATGACGCCATTCTGGGCGGGGATGGCGATGACACACTGCGCGGCAATATCGGCAGTGACGTTCTGGTCGACACGAGCGGCGAGGACTCCCTCAATGGCGGCTATAACGATGATCTTCTGGTCGCGCTCGATCAGCAGGCTGGCCAGTCCGATACGCTGGAAGGTGGCGCGGGCGATGATCTGCTTGTGGGCGATGACGGGGACGAGATGACCGGCGGGGCTGGCAACGACGCGTATATCGTCAGCACCGTCACGGGCGGCGGCGACCCTGTGACCATTACCGATTTCGGCACGGCTGCCAGCGGGGATGACCCCGAAGCTCTGGAACTCGTGTCCGATGAGGCGCCGAACGGCTTCACGATCTCGGCGGATTCGAACGGCACAAGCGTGAAGATCGATGGCGAGACCGTGGTCTATCTGGATGGCGTGACGGAAGACCTCGAAACGCTGAGCCAGCAGATCTCGCTCTACAGCGTCACAGCGGACGAGTATTACTCGCCGACAATCGAAGTGACCTCGGCCATCTGACCCCGCGCAGCAATGCAAAAACCCCGGTCTTGCGGCCGGGGTTTTCTTTTGTCTGAAGATATGCGGATCGCAAAGGATCAGATCGCCGATTTGGCGCTTTCTTCCAGATAGATCTCGCGCAGGCGCACGGCGACGGGGCCGGGCTTGCCGCTCGCAACCGGCTTGCCATCCACTTCGACGACCGGCGTCACGAAGGCCGAGGCCGAGGTGAAGAAGGCCTCATCAGCGGCTTGTGCTTCCTCAATAGTGAAGGGGCGCTCCTCGATGGTCATCTGCGCTTCGCTCGCATAGCGCAGCAGCGCCGCACGAGTGATCCCGTGCAGGATGTCATTCGACAGCGGGCGCGTGATGATCTTGCCGTTTTTCACGATATAGACGTTATTCGACGAGCCTTCGGTCACGAAGCCGTCCTCGACAAACCATGCATCATCCACATGCGCTTTCTTGGCCGCCATCTTGGCCAGCGACGGGTAGAGCAGCTGCACGGTCTTGATGTCGCGACGGTGCCAACGCAGATCCGGCACGGAAATGACCTTGATGCCTTTCTTGGCCTTGGGGTCATCCAGCAGGCCGTTCTTGGCTTGGGTATAAAGCACTACGGTCGGCTTCACATCGGCGGGCGGGAAGGCGAAGTCGCGGTCACCGGCATTGCCGCGCGAGATCTGCAGGTAGATGCCGCCGTCGATGAACTCGGGATTGCGTGCGATCAGCTCGCGGTGGATCTCCAGAAGCTCTTCGCGGCTGAGCGGGTTCTGCATCTCCAGCTCGTTCAGCGAACGGGCAAGACGCTTCACATGGCCCTCGAAATCCCACAGCTTGCCGCCGATCACGGCAGTCACCTCATAGACGGCATCGCCCATGACAAAACCACGGTCGAAGATCGAAACCTTGGCCTCTTCTTCGGGGATATACTCACCGTTGAGATAAACAATACGGCTCATCGGCCTTACTCCTTCTTCCCTCAGCCCCAAAGCGACGCTTCGGGCGGATAAACTTTACCGTCTTCGTAATGCAGCGGCTGGTCACGGTCTTCTGCCAGAAGCAGCGGGGCGTCAAGATCGACGATGTCCGCCCCCTGCGCCACGAGCGTCGCGGGCGCCATGCCCAGAGACGAGCCCAGCATACACCCGACCATTACCTTATAGCCTTCGGACAGAGCCAGATCGCGCAGCGCAAGCGCCTCGGTCAGGCCGCCGGTCTTGTCGAGCTTGATGTTGATCATATCGTATTTGCCGCGCAGATGCGCCATCGAGGCGCGGTCATGGCAGGCTTCATCGGCGCAGATCGGCACCAGACGCTCGACGCCCATCAGGCCCTCATCAGCGGCGGCAGGCAGGGGCTGCTCGACCATCGCGATATTGAGGCGCACCAGATGTTTCTGGATATCGAGGAATGTCTCCATCTCCCAGCCTTCATTGGCATCAAGGATGATCTTGGCCTTGGGCGCACCTTCGCGCACGGCCTCGAGACGCGGAATATCGTCAGGTGTGCCGAGCTTGATCTTCAACACGGGGCGATGGGCGTTTTTCGCGGCCTTCTCGCGCATCTTCTCGACTGTATCGAGCGAGAGCGTATAGGCGGTCACTTCCGGCTTGGGTGCAGCAAGCCCCGCCAGCTCCCAGACGCGCTTGCCGGCCTTCTTGGCCTCCAGATCCCACAGCGCGCAATCCACGGCATTGCGCGCGGCACCGGCGGGCAGTGCCTCCTGCAGCTCCATACGGGTGATACCGGCGGGCAGCGAATTGATCTGCGCGGTCACACTATCGAGCGTCTCGGCGTAGCGGGCATAGGGCAGGCACTCGCCCCAGCCGGTCAGGCCATCGCGGTCGATCCGCACGGTCAGCACGTCGGATTGCGTGCGCGAGCCGCGCGAGATGGTGAATGCCTCGGCGAGTTTGAAACTGTCGGGGGTAACTTTGATCATGATATCTTCCTCACTCTGGCTCTGGCCATGCGTTCTGACGGCCCTTCGACCGGCAAGCTAAGACTTTTTGCGAGAGTGTCAGTAAAAACCCGCCGAGACGTGATCCCGGCGGGTATAGGGCTTACTCGGCGGCGACGGCGTCGAGAGCTTCGAGCGCATCGACCAGCGGACCGGCACCGAAGCGGAAGGGGTCGGTTGCGGGAAGGCCCATTTCGGCTTCGACCTTGGCCAGATAGGCTTTGGCTTCGGCTTCCGGCATATCCTTGGTGTTCACCGAGACACCGACAACCTTACAGTCGGAGTTCGCGACCTGCGCCAGTTGCAGCGCCAGATCGGCCACGGCCTGGATCGACGGCAGCTGGTAGCCCGGCAGACCACGCATATGCGCACGGGTCGGCTCGTGGCAGATCACCAGCGCATCGGGTTGGCCGCCATGGATCAGCGCCATGGTCACGCCCGAATAGGACACATGGAACAGCGAGCCCTGACCCTCGATCAGATCCCAGTGATCATCGTCGTTATCGGGGGTCAGATATTCGATCGAGCCGGCCATGAAATCGGCGATCACGGCATCGAGCGGCACACCGTCACCGGTGATCAGGATACCGGTCTGGCCGGTGGCACGGAAGCTGGCCTTCATGCCGCGCTCGCGCATCTCTTTTTCCACGCAGAGCGCGGTATACATCTTGCCGACCGAGCAATCGGTGCCCACGGCCAGCATGCGCTTGCCGCGGCGCTTCTCGCCATTGGCGATCGGATATTTCACCGAAGGGATACGCACGTCATGCAGCTGACGGCCGTGTTTCTCGGCAGCGGCCACCAGATCGGCTTCTTCGCGCAGCAGGTTATGGAGGCCCGAGGCCAGATCCATACCGGCTTCGAGCGCCTTAATCAGAACTTCTTTCCATGCTGCGGAAATTACGCCACCACGGTTGGCCACGCCGATCACCAGCGTCTTGCAGCCTGCCGCAACAGCCTCGTCCAGCGTCATGTCGGTCAGACCCATATCGGCCTTGCACCCGTCCATGCGGAACTGGCCCACGGCGAACTCGGGACGCCAGTCCTTGATACCTTGCGCCACTTTCGCGGCCAGAGAGTCCGGCGCGTCACCAAGGAAAAGCAGATACGGGGTTTCGATAAGCGCCATAACAAGGCCTCCAAATTAGTCGTTGATCCTAAGCTAGGCTCTTTTCGATGAAATTTCTTTGGTATTTGGGGATCATTCGAATGATAATTCTGAAATATATTTTGTCAAAAGGCCATTTGGCCGATTTTATTTGCACGATGCCGGAAATTCGTCGGAGATTGAGCGGTGATTTTAATGATTCAAGCAAGACTGTGCCGCATAAACGAGTCGTTCATTCTGCAATGCAGAAAATCATTGAAAATCGGCTCGCAACAATATACCAAACGAAGCATCAGGATAGAAACATCATTACCGGAGGACCGATGAGTTTCCGCATCCAGCCCACCCCGCCTGCCCGCCCGAACCGGTGCCAGCTCTTTGGCCCCGGTTCCAACACGAAGCTCTTCGCCAAGATGGCAGCCTCTGCGGCGGATGTCATCAATTTGGACCTCGAAGATAGCGTCGCGCCCAATGATAAGGCGGTTGCCCGCAAAAACATCATCGCCGCCAGCCACGAGATCGACTGGAACACCAAGTATCTCTCGGTGCGGATCAACGCGCTCGATACGCCCTACTGGTATCGCGATGTGGTCGAGCTTTTGGAGGAAGGCTCGGAGCGCATCGACCAGATCATGATCCCCAAGGTCGGCTGCGCAGCGGATGTCTATGCGGTGGATGCGCTGATTACCGCGATCGAAGCCGCCAAGGGCCGCCAGAAAAAGGTCAGCCTCGAGGTGATCATCGAATCTGCCGCCGGTATCGCCCATGTCGAGGAGATCGCGGCCTCCTCGCCCCGCCTGCAGGCGATGAGTCTCGGTGCCGCCGATTTTGCCGCCTCGATGGGGATGGCGACCACCGGTATCGGGGGCACGCAGGAAAACTACTATATGCTGCATGAGGGCGCGAAATACTGGTCCGACCCGTGGCATTGGGCGCAAACAGCGATTGTGGCGGCCTGCCGCACGCATGGGCTCCTGCCGGTCGACGGCCCGTTTGGCGACTTCTCCGACGACGAGGGCTTCCGCGCACAGGCGCTGCGCTCGGCCACGCTGGGCATGGTCGGCAAATGGGCGATCCATCCCAAACAGATCGCGCTCGCCAACGAGGTCTTCACGCCCTCCGAGGCAGCGGTGACAGAAGCGCGCGAGATTTTGGCGGCGATGGAACAGGCAAAATCCGAAGGCGCTGGCGCGGCGGTCTATAAGGGCCGTCTTGTCGATATCGCCTCGATGCGTCAAGCCGAGGTCATCGTGCGACAGGCCGAGATGATCGGCGTGTGATTACGTCAGCGGGAGCCGGATCTCTGTCCGCAGCTCCCGCTCGGGCACTTCTTCGGGATTGTTGAGATAGACCTCATAGGCCACCAGCCCGCGATGGGTCTCGCCCGAGGCCGGATACCATTCGTCGCCCAGCTTGGCATAGGCCTGCGGTAGTTGCCGGTAGGAGCCTGTCACTTCCAACACCGCATAACGGCCCTCGGGATAATGGATTTCCCTGAGGGGGGCGACGATGGGACAGCCCTCGGACACGATGAAACAGGCATCCGAACGCAGCTTGTCCACAGGGGTCACACGCGGATTGTCGTAACCTATAGCCGCCGCCCCCAGAACATGACGCCACAAAAGTCCTTCTTCGAAAACATTGACCAGACGTCCGAACGCCTCCTCCAGATCCTCATAGGCTCCGCGATGCGCGATCCCTGCCAGCCGGACGGCCGCAACATCCCGAATAGTGACCTCGCCAATCATCCTACTCTCCTCACCACCTGAGGCTCATGTAGCATAGGTTTCACATCCTCACAGCCCTACCGTTGCATTTCCATGCGCACGAGGTCATATAGGCGCCATCGAGCCAACCGGAGGGTCACGATGATCAGCTATCTCGAATTCGAAAAGCCCCTTGCCGAGATCGAGGGCAAAGCCGAAGAGCTGCGCGCCTTGGCACGGGCAAACGATGAGATGGATGTAGAGAAGGAAGCAGCCGCGCTGGACAAGAAAGCCGCGCAGATGCTGAAAGACCTGTATAAGGATCTCTCGCCCTGGCGCAAATGTCAGGTCGCCCGTCACCCCGAGCGTCCGCATTGCAAAGACTATATCGAGACGCTCTTCACCGAATTCACGCCGCTTGCAGGCGACCGCAACTTTGCCGATGACCATGCCGTCATGGGTGGCCTTGCGCGCTTCAACGACCAGCCGGTGGTGGTGATCGGCCACGAAAAGGGCCATGACACCGCCTCGCGCATCGCGCGCAATTTCGGCATGGCGCGCCCCGAGGGCTACCGTAAAGCGATCCGCCTGATGGAAATGGCTGATAAGTTCGGCCTGCCGGTGATCTCTCTGATCGACACCCCCGGCGCCTATCCGGGCAAGGGCGCGGAAGAGCGCGGCCAATCGGAAGCGATTGCACGTTCGACCCAGACCTGCCTCAACATCAAGGTTCCGATGATCTCCATCGTAATCGGTGAAGGTGGTTCGGGCGGGGCCGTGGGCTTTGCCGCAGGCGACCGCGTCGCGATGCTCGAACATTCGATCTATTCGGTGATCTCGCCGGAAGGCTGCGCCTCGATCCTGTGGAAGGATGCCGAGAAAATGCGCGAAGCCGCCGAGGCGCTGCGCCTGACCGCGCAGGATCTGAAAAAGCTCGAGGTGATTGACCGGATCATCAAGGAACCGATGGGCGGCGCACAGCGCGACCGCGCCGCGACCTTTGACGCTGTGTCCAAGGAAATCACCGCGATGCTGAAAGAGCTTGCTGGCCGTGACGGTGCTGCGCTCGTCAAGTCGCGACGCAAGAAATTCCTCGATATGGGATCCAAGGGCCTCGCGGCCTGATCCTGATCCCTGCCGGACAGTAAAAAGCCCCCGCCAGTCCTGCTGAGCGGGGGCCTTTCTTTTGGTGCGGAGCGGGATCAGCCTTTCGGATCCAGTTCGGCCACAATCGGCATCCCGGCCTCCGCCATCAGCATATTCGACCGCGTCTCGATCTGGGTCTCGATCTCTGCCATGAAGGCATCGACCTTCAGACCGGGCTCGATGGCAGGCAGGAACTCGATCACCGCCAGACCGGGTTTGCGCAGGATCGCATGTTTGGGCCAGAACAGCCCCACATTCACCGCCACCGGCACCGCCGCCGTCTTCAGCGTGGAATAGAGTGCCCCCGCACCGACCTTGTAGGGCTTGGTATCACCGGGCGCGACACGGGTGCCCTGCGGGAAGATCACCAGTTGCCCGCCCTTTTCCTGCCCTTTCTTGGCGGCTTTCAGCATCGCCTTCACCGCTGCACCGCCCTTGCCGCGGTTCACCGGAATGCAGCCGATGGCCCATGCGAACCATCCCAGAAACGGCATATAGGCCAGCTCGCGCTTCATGATGAACTTGCCCTTCGGCAGGGCCGAATAGATTATCAGGATATCCATGAAGCTCTGGTGTTTGGCGCAGACCAACACATCGCCATCGGGCACCGTGCCGCGCACCTCGGTGCGCAGCCCCACCAGCCAGCGCGCGGTAAATCGGATCCAGTGGCAGTAGGTCCGGCAGATCATCACCGCCACGTTACGCCCGCCAATCAGCGCGAACGGAAACAGGCAGACCGTCATCACGGCCATCACCAGATACATCTGGACGATAAAGACGAGCGAGCGGAGATATTGCATCAGCGGATCCCTTTCAGCATGCGCATAGCGGCAAATTGCGTGGCCCCATAGGCCACAACAGCCGCCAGAACCGGAATCAGAAGCGGCCAGAACCAACCCGCCCCTGTGAAGCCGAGCCCCGTAAGGAAGGCCCCTGCGGGGCTTGCATCGGGCAGCATCGCCACAGCGGCCATGCCCAGAAGCGTTCCGATCATCGCCCCCGCCAGTCCGCGGGCGGTGAAGCGGCGCACAAAGGCGCGGGCGATGAACTGGTCGCGCGCGCCCACAAGGCGCAGCGTGCGGATCACCTGACCATTGGCCGCCAGCGCCGCTTGCGCGGCCAGTGTGATCATCCCCGCCATGGCCCCTCCGATCAGGACAAGCGACACCAGCCCGAGCATCCGCAGCCGGCCGGCCGCCTGCACCAGCGGGCGCCGCCAGCGGGTATGGTCATCTAGCACCGCACCGGGGGCCTCGGCCTGCAGCCTGAGCCGCAGCCCTTCCACATCGATCCCCTGCCCGCTTTCGGTGATCTCGACAAGGCGCGGCAGCGGCAGCGTATCCACCGGCAGGTCGGAGCCGAACCACGGCTTCAACAGCTTCAGCATCTGGTCATCATCCAGCGCCTTGTAGTCCGAGATACCCGGCGTCTCGCCCAGCACCTTGAGAACCGCATCGACCTGCGTCTGCATCTGGTCCTCGGGCGCCGAGATCCGCACCGTGGCGGTGCGCGCCAAGGCATCGGCCCAGCGATGCGCCAGCCGGTTCGTCGCGAGCGATAGCGCCAGCGCGAAGACCGCCAGAAAGGCCATCGCGGCGGCCGTGATCAGCGTCAGCCGCGCGGTGAAACCCGTGGGCGGGACGACCCTCCCCGCCGTGCCCTGCTCGATCTTGAGGAAATTCATCATCACAGGTCCGCCCCCGCCAATTGCAACCGCCGCCCCGATATTCGCAAAACCCGCGCCTGCACCTGCGCCTTGGCCTGCCGGATCAGGTTGAGGTCATGGGTGGCGATCACCACCGTCTTGCCCATCCGGTTCAGCTCCACCAACAGCCCCAGCAGCCTGAGCGACATTTCCCAATCGAGGTTGCCGGTAGGCTCGTCAGCCAGAATGACATCGGGGCTCATCATCACCGCGCGGGCCAGCGCCGCACGCTGACGCTCGCCGCCCGAAAGCTGGGGCGGCAGGGCATTGGCCTGCGCCTTCAGCCCGACCCAGGCCAGAAGCTCGCCGATTTCCTGCGGATGCGCGGGCCGCCCCGAGACGGTCAGCGGCAGCGCGACATTCTCGATCAACGGCAAATGGTCGAGAAACTGGCAGTCCTGATGCACCACGCCGATCCGTTGACGCATCATCGCGCGGTCATCGCGGGTCATGGCGCGCACATCCTGCCCCATCAGGCTGATATGGCCCGCCACCGGCAACAGTTCGGCATAGCACATCTTCAGAAACGAGGTTTTCCCTGCGCCGGACGGGCCCGTCAGAAAATGGAACGATCCGGGGACGAGCCTGAGAGAGACCTCCGACAGAAGCTCGATCCCGTTATAGCCAATCGCGACATTTTCTAATTCGATCACCAAAGGCCCCCTCGCATCGTCATTTTTGCTCTGATCGATGCTAATACTTGGATATTGATTGGCTGCTTGCTACAACATCGTAAAATGAATTGCCAGATTGGCGGTAACGTCCCGAGCGGACATTGGGCCCATATATAGTGACCGAGGCATATCCCCAATGCGATTGACCTGCCCCAAATGCGCAGCCCAATACGAAGTCAGCGACAAGGTCATTCCCGATGGCGGGCGCGATGTGCAATGCGCGAACTGCCAGACGATGTGGTTCCAGCCGTCGGCGCGCATGCTGGCCATGCCCCATCCGGCCGAGGATCCCCGTTATGCCAAGGCCCCCGGTTTCAGCGAGGCCCCACAATCCGAGTGGCAACCGGGCGGCACGATCCGCAATCTGGCCGATGCCGACCGCGCGCAGGATCTCCACGACGATGCCATTGCCGCCGAAATCGCCAAGGCGCTCGAGGATAACAAGGCCCTGCCGGAAGAGCCCGTGATGGCAGAGAGCTCCGAGCCCGAGGAGCTCTCTGGCGATCCGGACAACGAGATCGGGGAGGAGCTTCGCCCCGCACCCCAACCGGGCCTGATGCCGCGCCGCAAGCTTGATGACGGGCTTCTGGCGATCCTTCGCGAAGAGGCAGAGCGCGAGGCGCAAGCCCGCCGTGCCGAGGGCAGTCTGCTGCAGACGCAAGAAGAAATGAACCTCGAGCCGGTCGCCAAGGCCGCCGCCAGCCGTGTGCAGGCCAAGCTGGCTCTTCTGCGCCAGACACAGAAAGCCGAAACCGCGCAGCCGGTCGAGGACCGGACCGTCGAGGAAGATAGCCCGGCGGACACCGTCTCCGGAGAGGAGGATAACTTCTGGCCAGAGGGCACGCCATGTGCCGAAACCGAGGACGGCCTGGAAGACAGATCCGCGGAATACGAGCCCGACGAGGCGATCCCCGAGGACGAGCTATCCTTTGGGGAGGACGCATTCGAGGCCGTCCTTCCCGCACCCGAATTCTCGCAGGACGACCCCGAGGACATTCCCGTCGTGGCGGCCTATGCAGAACCGCTGAGCCCCGAGGAATTTGCGAACGAGGATCCCGATTACCATATCGGCGCGACGCTGGACGAGGATGATTTTCTTGGTTCCGAAGAGCCGGAACCCGAAGCTTCCGAACCCCAAAAGCCCGAGGAAGCTGCCAAGGACAAGGCCCATGTCTCGGTCAGCTATACCGGAAACACCGCGACCGAGCCCGAAGCGCCACAAGAGCCCGAACCGGAAACGCCGGAGGAAGAAACCGAACTCCTGCATGTCGAGCCAGTCCTCGTGCCGCCTGCGCCGCCTCTCCATCCGGTCGACAAGGTCAACCATTTCAGCCGTCGCGACCAGTTGCCCGATATCGAGGAGATCAACTCCACGCTGCGCGCCACTTCTGATCGCGGTCGTCATGCCGCCGCGTTCGATGCGCCGCAGACACTGGCACGCCAGCGCAGCGGGTTCCGGCTGGGCTTCGGGCTGGTGGTAGGGTTGGCAGTGATCATGGCGGCGCTCTATCTGGCCTCGGACCAAATCTCGGCCACGATCCCCGCACTGCAGGTGCCTCTGGCAGGCTATGTCGCGGCTGTCGATCAGGCGCGTCTGGCACTTGATATACAGCTTGAGAAGCTGATTGTCTGGCTGGGCGGCACGAACTGAACGCCGCGCCGCCAAATCCCGCCCGTCAGAACCGGTCCAACAGCCGGTCGAGATAATCGCGCTCGTCCGCGCTGCGGTCGCGTTCGGCCTGACGGCGGCGGATTTCGTCCAGCAGATCGCGCGCGCGGCCATAGGGGTTCTCCCCTTGGAGCATATTCTCGTCGGTGCCCACGCGGTTGCCATCGCCCGCCGAGCGGCCGAGTGGATCCCTCGGCACCTCGCGCTGGCCATTCTGTCCGCCCTCGCCGCCGCGTGCCTCGCCCTGTTCGCCCTGCTGGCCCGCCTGACGGCGTTCCTCGCCGTTTTGTGCATTGTTCAGCGCCTGCATCCCGTCGCGCAGGGACTGGATCGCCTCGGCCTGATTATCGAGCGCACGGCCATTATCCCCCTCGCGAAGCGCCTCCTCGGCACGTTCCATCGCCTCGCCGGCGTCATTGAGACGCTTCTGCGCGCGGTCGCTTTCTTTCGAGCCCAGATCGGGTAGCAGGCCCTTCTGGCGGTCGAGTTCCTGCCGCAGCGCGCGCTGGCGCTCGGACAGGCTCTGACCAGAGCTGCCATTGCCCTGGCCAGGTTGACCCTCTCCGCTCTGCTGGCCCTGACCATTCTGCTGACCCTGCGACTGGCCCTGTTGACCCTGACCCTGCTGACCTTGGCCCTGTTCGCCATTCTGCAGATCGCGGAAGGCTTCGTCGGACAGTTCCTGCTGGTCGCGCAAGGTGTCGCGCAGGCTCTGCATCTGTTGGTTGCCCTCGCCCTGGCCCTGCGTGACCTGCATGTTTTCCATCATGCGGTTGAACTGTTCCAGAAGCTCCTGCGCCTCGGCCATGCGGCCTTCCTTCATCAGGCGCTGGATCTCGTCCATCATCTGCTGGAGCTGGTCACCGGTGATCTGCTGGCCCTGCTGCTGACCGTCCTGCGGCGGCTGGTCGCCCTGATCCTTGTTCCGCTCGGCCAGCATGCGGATATAGTCGTCGGTCGCCTCTTTCAGCTCCTGCATCAGCTTGTCGATCTCGTCCTGCGAGGCGCCGTTGCGCATGGCCTCCGACAGACGCTCCTGCGCGCGCTGCATCCGTTCGAGCGCATTGGACAGCCCGCCATCCTCGACCAGCTCGGCCATCTGCCAAAGCATATCGGCCAGCTCATCGCGCACCCCGGGCGTCTCGAGCCCCTGATCGAGCCGCCCGATCACGCCCCGCAGCAGAACCCGCACCTCGGTCGAGCGGATCAAATCGGTAGCGCGATTGTTCAGGGCCTTCAGGATCTCGGCGACATAAGGGCCATTCTCGCGGTTCCACAGCAGGTCCTGCCGCATCTCGATCAGCGCCGAGGCCAACGGATCGAAGAAGCGCCGCCCCGGTAGGGTGATCTCCTGCCAGCCGCTGCTGCCGGTCTGGCCGCGCCCGTCGGTCACATCCAGCTCGAGCTTCACCGGCAGGTTGGCCCAAGGGTGCTTCTCGGCCTGCTCGACCAGTGAACCATCGAAATCGCTGCGCGAACCGGTATAGGGCATCGGCAGATCGAAAATCAGGGTCTCGCGCGGCTCGGGATCGATTTTCAGCCCGAATTTGCGCGGGATGGCCGCCAGATCCAGCTTGATCTTCGCCTGCCCACTGGTCACGGCATAATCATCGGAGGCGTGGAAGGGCAGAACCATCGTGCCATCGGCACGGCGTTCCACGCTGCCCGTCAGCGCCACTTCGGGGGCGTTATCAGGGGCAATTATGATGTCGAACTTGCGCCCGCCATTGGCAGATATCTCGACGATCCCGTTCTGCACCGCCTCGAAATCGCGGCGCGAGACATCGGTGGTGGCCTCGGATTGCGGGACCGCCGCAGGACTAGACACGCTTTCGGTAAAGCCGATCGCGCTTGCATCGCCATAGAAGCGGAAAGAAAACCGCGTGCCCTCTGGCAACGTGAGCGTATCGGTCTTGAGATTGTTCAGGTAGAGGCCGGGCTGGCCGGTATAGCGCGGCGGCTCGGCCCAACCTTCCCAGCTGGGGCCCATCGCGGCGAGGGCGGGCGCGGTGCCGCCCGGCACAGCGCCCGGATTGAACATCCGCGCGGGCGCGCCAAAGACGAGCGCAACAACCAGCAACAGGATCGCTGTCATCCTGAGCGCGTAAGGGTCGCGCGGTGCGAGATCGGGATCGGGGCGCACTGCCTTGGCCGCCTTGGCACGCTCGGCCATGCGGGTCATATGGGCCTGCCATAAGGCCGCGGTGGCCGGATCGTCCCCGCCCAGAGCCATACCATCACCCAAAGCGGTCAGTGGACGACCTGGGAGGGTTTCATCAACCCGCGCGAGGGCCTCGGCACGGCTGGGCCAATGGAACGCTCTGAAACCAATGGCTAATGTGGCACAAAGCGCCAACGCCCAGAGGAGCACGATCCCCCAGAACACACCCGCAGGCAGTTCAGCCAGCCCGAAGGCAAGCGCCGCCACCGCAACGGCCAAGAGCGAAAGCGCGGGCCAGAAGGCACGCAAACCACGTTCGACCACAAGCCCGAGGCGGGTCTGCGAAATCTTGCGGGACACCTTCCGCAGAGCGGGATCGGTGGATGAGAGGACGGGATCAGGCTTGCGCTTTGTCATCGGTCCTTTCCGGGCGTGTCGGACACGCCCGAAACAGGGTCGTGCTTAGAGCCACTCTGGAATGCTATCGCGAGAAAGCATTTCCTCAAAGCTTGGTCGTTGGCGGATAACAGCGAAGTGATCACCACGCACCAGAACCTCGGGGATCAGCGGGCGCGAGTTATATTCGGAGGCCATGACCGCACCATACGCCCCTGCCGAGCGGAAAGCTACAAGATCTCCGGCACCTACGGGTGGAAGATTGCGGGCCTTGGCGAAAGTGTCGCCGGTCTCGCAGACAGGGCCCACAATATCGAAGGGCTCCTGCTCGACGCCGGCTTGTGCCTCGACCACCGGAATGATGTCGTGATGCGCGCCATACATCGACGGGCGCACCAGATCATTCATCGCCGCGTCGAGAATCAGGAAGTTCCGGCCCTCGCCCTCTTTCAGATAAATCACCTCGGAGACCAGAATACCGGCATTGCCCGAGATTAGACGGCCCGGCTCGATCTCGATCTCGCAGCCCAAATCGCCCACCGCACGGCGGATGACATCGCCATATTCGATCGGCAGGGGCGGTGCGTTATTATCGCGCTGATAGGGAATGCCCAGACCGCCACCCAGATCGAGACGACGGATATCGTGACCGTCGGCGCGCAGGGCGCGTGTCAGTTCGGCCACCTTGTTGAAAGCGGCTTCGAAGGGTTCGAGATCGGTCAGTTGCGAGCCAATATGCACGTCAATACCCACGACATCGATCCCCGGCAGCTTTGCCGCCATCGCATAGACAGCCTGCGCCTTAGCGATAGGAATCCCGAATTTATTCTCGGATTTGCCGGTGGCGATCTTCTCATGGGTCTTGGCATCCACATCGGGGTTCACGCGGATGGCGATGGGGGCCTTGAGCCCCTTGGCCGCTGCGATGTCCGAAATGGCCAGCAATTCAGGCTCGGATTCCACGTTGAACTGGCGGATACCACCGTCAAGCACCAGCGCGATCTCCTCGCGGGTCTTGCCCACGCCCGAGAACACGATCCGCTCGCCGGGGACGCCCGCAGCCTTGGCGCGACGATATTCCCCACCCGAGACCACATCCATACCCGCGCCCAGATCACCCAGCAGTTTAAGCACCGCCAGATTGCTGTTCGATTTGATCGCGAAACAGATCAGATGATCGGTCCAGCCAAGCGCCTCCTGGAACAGCTTGAAGTGACGTTCCAGCGTGGCGGCCGAATAGATATAGACCGGCGTGCCGACCGATTTGGCGATCTCCGATACGGGCACATCCTCGGCATGCAACGCACCATCTTTATATGTGAAGTGATCCATGAGGTCTTTCCGATACCCTGTAAGAGGACCGCCCGTGCCGGGCGGCCTGATATTATTGGTTCTGCTGTGCTTCGGCAGGCGAGACCGGCGGACCTTCGACCCCGCAGGCCGCCAGCGCCAGAAGCGCTAGGACAAGTGCAGCCTTCATGCCAGCGCCTCTTTCCAACGGGTGATCTGGGCGCGCACCTGCGCGGGCGCGGTGCCACCATATGACATCCGCGAGGCAACAGAGTTATGCACACCCAGCACCGTGAAAATGTCCTCGGTGATAGCTGCATTGACCGACTGCATATCGGCAAGCGTCAGATCCGGCAGATCGCAGCCCTTGTCCTCGGCCATTGCAACCAGAGTGCCGGTCACATGGTGGGCGTCGCGGAAGGGCAGACCCGCCTCGCGCACGAGCCAGTCGGCCAGATCGGTCGCGGTGGAAAAGCCGCTCGATGCCGCCGCTTCGAGCTTGTCGGTCTTGACGGTCAGATCGGAGATCATGCCCGCCATCGCCGCCAGCGACAGCATGAGGTTGTCGGCGGCATCAAACACCTGCTCCTTGTCTTCCTGCATATCCTTGGAATAGGCGAGCGGCAGGCCCTTCATGATGGTAAAGAGGGCCACTGTCGCACCGAGGATACGGCCGATCTTGGCGCGGATCAACTCGGCCGCATCGGGATTGCGCTTTTGCGGCATGATCGAGGAACCCGTCGACCATTTGTCCGACATTGCGACAAAACGGAACTGCGCGGAGGACCAGATCACCAACTCCTCGGCCAGACGGCTCATATGCACGGCGCAGATCGAGGACGCCGAGAGGAATTCGAGCGCGAAGTCACGATCCGATACCGCATCGAGGCTATTGGCCATCGGACGGTCGAAATCGAGCGCCTTCGCGGTCGCATGGCGATCGATATCGAACCCGGTGCCAGCCAGCGCCGCCGCCCCCAGAGGTGATTCGTTCATACGTTTGCGGGCATCGGTGAACCGGCCCAGATCCCGCGCGAACATCTCCACATAGGCCATCATGTGATGGCCCCAGGTGACCGGCTGCGCGGTCTGCAGATGGGTGAAGCCCGGCATAACCCAATCGACGCCAGCTTCGGCCTGACCGATCAGCGATTTGATCAGCCCGTCAAGCCCGTTGATTGCTGCGTCGCATTGATCGCGCACCCAAAGGCGGAAATCGGTCGCAACCTGATCATTGCGCGAACGCGCGGTGTGCAGGCGGCCCGCTGGTTCGCCAATGATCTCTTTCAGCCGCGCCTCGACATTCATGTGGATATCTTCGAGCGCTGTGGAGAAGGTGAACTTCCCCTCTTCGATCTCTGACAAAACGGTGAGAAGACCTTCCCTGATGGCGCTTGCATCGTTATCAGTGATGATACCCTGCGCGGCCAACATCGCGGCATGGGCCCGGCTACCCCGGATATCCTGTGCGGCAAGACGCTGGTCAAACCCGATCGAGGCATTGATCGCCTCCATGATCGCGTCGGGACCTGCGGCGAAACGCCCGCCCCACATTGCGTTGGAGGATTTCGGTTCGCTGGTCTGTTCGGTCATCTTTCGGCCCTGTCATCTGGAGGCAAAATGCTGCGGTCCCTCGTCCTTTATACGGCCCTCGCGCTTGGTGCAAATGCGGCGATGGCTGCGGAGCTCGATCAGTACAAAACCGGCGAGATGCAGAAACTGGTGACCTATGACGCGCCGATCAGCCTGCCGGATGTGGCGTTCGAGGATGAAGGGGGCCAAGCGCACCATCTCGCAGACTACCGGGGAAAGGTGGTCGTGCTGAATTTCTGGGCCACATGGTGCGTTCCCTGCCGCGAGGAAATGCCGGCACTGGAAAACCTGCAGAGATCAGTGGGTGGGGATGATCTGTCGGTGGTCACGGTTGCGAGCGGACGAAATTCGGCGCAGAAGATCGACCGGTTCTTTGCCGATATCGGGGTCGAGAGCCTGCCGAAATATACCGACCGCTCCCAACGGGCCGCACGGTCCTTAGGGGTGCTGGGCCTGCCGGTAACGATTATCATCAATCGCGAGGGGCAGGAAGTAGCACGGCTCATCGGCGGCGCCGACTGGTCCGGCACGGACGCGCAGGCATTTCTGCGCGCCGTTGTTTCCGAGTAGATCTAAGGGGTTGGATCAGGCGGTGCTGCGCATATAGGAGGACATCGCATTTTCGATGACCTCGGAAAGCTGCATGATCGCCTCGAGCCGTTCCTTGATATCGGCATGGAAGGAATCAAGCTGGTCGATCGTTGTCGAAAGACCACCGACATCCCGCATCCGGCCGCATTCCACGCGCCCGAGCACGCGGATCGTGTCGAGGCCCAGCATCTGGCGCCGAATATCGGCACTGGCGCGATTGAGTTCGGCCGCGTAACCGACGGCGCGTGACATGGCTGCCCGAGCATCATCGGTGCATTTCGCCTCGAGGCGGTTCAGAAGTGCCTGCTCCTCCATCCAGTCAATCTGCGGGACCGGAACGCTTTTATCGATATTCACGACCATCTCGGACATGACACGGTTACAACCGATCAGGAAGAGGACACGCGCGACCTCGCGGGACAGCCGCTCGCACATATTGTCGCTACCGCCGACGAAACTTGCCAGACGCTGCGAAATAACCTGAGAACTCGCTTTGTAATTCTCGGAAATCGCCGATACCGGCCCGCCCGAAGGCTCCATCCGCGAAGCGACGATTCGCATATTGTTCGGAACGGATTGCAGCGCCTCGAAGCTGCGCAGCAGCTTCACCTGCTGTTCGGTCGCCTTCTCAAGCGCATGGTTCATCTCGGCAAGTATACGGGTACGGCGGTCTGCGGTACGTTTCAGCCGGTCATCACGCTTTGCAAGCTCCTGCCCCAGAGCATAGGCGATAAAGCTCGTATAGCTCGAGAACCCCTGAGTGGCCGCCTCTTCGCGCAGCAGATCTGCCGAGTCTTCCGCTGTCAGCCCCTCACGTTGCTCCCGCTCCACGATTTGCGGATAGATCTCCTTGATCCGCTGGAACACATCACTCGACGGCTTGAGACGCACACTGAGATACCCCCCCTCAATTGGGAGAATTACAGCCAGAACCCAGTAATAATCACCATTTTTACAACGGTTCTTCACATAGGCCCCGATCGGGTTTCCCTTCTGGATCGAGTCCCACATGATGCAGAACACGCCCTTGGGCACATCCTTATGGCGAACAACCTTATGGGGGGCGTTGATCAGCTCGTCCCACGAGAAACCAGCGACGCGCTGGAAGACATCGTTCCCCGCCTGAATGACACCGCGCGTATCGGTGCGAGAATAAAACAGTTCATCAAAACCGAACGGGGCCTCACTCTCGTGAGTCGTCGAAAAACCGGTCTGCGCGTTCATAAACCAATGCCCTTTTGCGTGGATCTGCAGGCACCATATGCCGATTGCGGTTACGGTTTGGTTTACGCCGCTGAGCACACAGACATTCAGGATCCGTTTACCATAAAGGTAAGAGAAAATTCCTATTTACAAAATCTTAGCCCTAAAGTTGCAATCTCACACGGTCCACTGACGGAGCGCAAAAGATGAAAAGCGATTCTAATCTCGATCTCGATACCGACCATTCGTCCGAAAGCCCGCTTTCCTTCGCGATTGCCCAGCGTGACAAGAATACCATAGCTATGGTGGAGCGTGCAGTCGAACGGCACGACGTCGTGCTCGCGTTCCAGCCCGTCGTCCAGACCTCGCGGCCCGATCAGATAGCATTTTACGAAGGCCTGATCCGTGTTCTGGACGAGCGTGGCCGTGTCATTCCGGCCAAAGATTTCATCGAAACGGTCGAGAATACCTCGCTCGGGCGCAAGCTGGACTGCCTCGCGCTTGAGGCAGGCCTGATCGCCTTGCGTGAGAATGACGGGCTTCGCCTGTCCATCAATATGTCGGCGCGTTCGATCGGCTATCCGAACTGGATGAAGACGCTGAACAAAGGGCTGGCCGCCGATGAAACGGTTGCCGAGCGGTTGATTCTGGAAATAACCGAAAGCTCGGCGATGCAGATGCCGGAACTGGTCACCGTCTTCATGCAGGATCTACAGGCGCGTGGTGTTGCCTTTGCACTGGATGATTTCGGCGCGGGCTACACGTCTTTCCGTTACCTGCGCGAGTTCTATTTCGATATTCTCAAGATTGATGGCCAGTTCATCAAGGGCATCGCCGAAAGCCCCGATAATCAGGTTCTGACCGAGGCGCTGATGTCGGTTGCGCGGCATTTCGAGATGTTCACCGTCGCCGAAGCTGTCGAGAACTGCGACGATGCCGCATTTTTGACCTCATTGGGTGTCGATTGCATGCAAGGTTACTATTTCGGAGCGCCAACAATTATGCCACCTTGGAAGACGCCCCCGGCGGGCAGAATGCGTGCGTGAACGGTTTAACTCGTATTTGTCCTGAAATTGCATTGTTGCAGATATTTTCTCTGACGCGGTCCTTGTGTGGCAAGGTTTACCGAACAGATCGTTCTTGCCATCATCTGAAAAACAATATTTCAAAAAATCATTGAAATCTTTACGATTGACACTTGACCTCCTCCTGCGAGACGGCATCCTGCGATGCAAGCGCGATAGAAATCGCTTCTCAGGAGGAAAGAATAATGACCAATGTCGTCATCGTTTCGGCTGCACGCACCGCAGTTGGCAGCTTCAACGGATCACTCGCAGACGTTCCAGCCCAAGACCTTGGCAAATCCGTCCTCGAGGCCGTCGTCGAGCGTGCAGGCATCGACAAGGCGGATGTCAGCGAGACGATTTTGGGACAGGTCCTCACGGCCGGCCAAGGCCAGAACCCTGCGCGTCAGGCGCATATTAACGCCGGTCTGCCGATCGAGTCGGCGGCATGGAGCATCAATCAGGTCTGCGGCTCCGGCCTTCGCTCGGTCGCGCTGGCGGCACAACATATCATGCTGGGCGATGCCTCCATTGTCATCGCGGGCGGACAGGAAAACATGTCGATGTCGCCCCACGTCGCCCATCTACGCTCGGGCACCAAGATGGGCGACATGAAAATGATCGACTCCATGATCAAGGATGGCCTGTGGGACGCATTCAACGGCTACCATATGGGCCAGACAGCGGAGAACGTCGCCGCCCAATGGAAGATCAGCCGCGAGATGCAGGACGAATTTGCCCTCGCCTCACAGCAGAAAGCTGAAGCTGCGCAGAAGGCCGGCAAGTTCAAGGACGAGATCATCCCCTTCACGATCTCGACCCGTAAAGGCGAGATCATCGTCGATGCCGACGAATATATCCGCCACGGTGCCACCATCGAGAGCATGCAGAAGCTACGCCCCGCGTTCATGCGCGACGGCGGTACGGTCACGGCCGGGAATGCTTCGGGAATCAACGACGGCGCCGCTGCGGTTCTACTGATGACCGAGGAAGAGGCCGAGAAACGCGGTCTTACCCCGATGGCGCGAATTGCCTCCTATGCAACGGCTGGCCTAGATCCCTCGATCATGGGCTGTGGTCCGATCCCGTCGTCGCGCAAGGCGCTCGAAAAGGCAGGGTGGTCGGCCGCAGATCTGGACCTGATTGAAGCCAATGAGGCGTTTGCCGCCCAAGCTTGTGCCGTGAACAAGGATATGGGCTGGGACACCTCCAAGGTGAACGTCAATGGCGGCGCAATCGCAATCGGTCACCCGATCGGTGCAAGCGGGGCCCGTATCCTGAACACCCTGCTGTTCGAGATGAAGCGCAGCAAAGCCAAAAAAGGCCTCGCCACGCTGTGCATCGGCGGCGGCATGGGCGTGGCAATGTGCCTTGAAGGGCTATGAGCCCTCAACCGCACTACGAATTATAACGGACAGACTATAAGGGCCAGAACCGGCCCAGGAGGAAAAGAATGCCCAGAGTTGCACTCGTGACCGGCGGATCCCGCGGTATCGGCGCGGCGATCGCCAAGGCTCTGAAAGCCGCAGGCTATACCGTTGCCGCCAATTATGCCGGTAACGACGAGGCCGCTGCCAAATTTACCGAAGAGACCGGCATCCCGACCTATAAATGGTCAGTTGCCGATTATGATGCCTGCGCCGCAGGGATCGCCAAGGTCGAGGCCGATTTGGGTCCCGTGGATATCCTCGTCAACAATGCGGGCATCACGCGTGACGCACCGTTCCACAAAATGACCAAAGATCAATGGGATCAGGTCATCGGGACCAACCTGTCGGGCGCGTTCAACATGACCCATCCGCTCTGGCCGGGCATGCGCGAGCGCAAATTCGGGCGCGTGATCAACATCTCGTCGATCAATGGCCAGAAAGGCCAGTTCGGGCAAGCCAATTACTCGGCGGCGAAGGCGGGCGATATCGGCTTCACCAAGGCACTTGCACAGGAAGGCGCGCGCAACAACATCACCGTCAACGTCATCTGCCCGGGCTATATCGCGACCGAGATGGTTATGGCCGTGCCGGAAAAGGTGCGCGAGGCCATCATCGGCACCATCCCTGTGGGCCGTCTGGGCGAGCCGGAAGATATCGCGCGAGCCGTGGTCTTCCTCGCCTCCGACGAGGCAAGCTTCATCACCGGCTCGACGCTCTCCGCGAATGGCGGTCAGTATCTGTCCTGAAGCCTTGGATATCGCACATGAAAAAGGCCCGACACGCGCGGGCCTTTTCCTTTTGGGGTCCCTCGGAAGCTCCGGCCCGTTCTCGACCGGAAGGCACAGAGGGGCTGCTCGGCAAACGCTGCTGCCGATCACTGTCGTTGACATCCCGACCCGTGTCTACGGGCCATCATGGATAGGGTCTGGGGTTGAGGTCCACGGTGCTGGCCAGCTGATCCTGCGGATCCCGTGTGTCCTCGCTAACGTGCTGCGCTGCAGCCCAAGGATCGGGCTACAACAGTGAGGTCACGCCTGTTCGAGACGCACGATCTCCTGCTTGATATGCAGTTTCTGCTTCTTCATCTGGGCAATTTGCAGCCCGGGGAAGCCAGGATTTCGAGTCGCGCGCTCAACCTCGGCGGACAGAGCCTGGTGCTTCTTGCGGAGTTCGGTGATATGCGAACTGAGCGACATGGGCAGTCTCCTCTCTGTTTGAGCCCTTACAGTTCAGCACGTTTTTTCGTTTCTGTCACGAGTTTGTCGTGCTTGCGGGCTTACCTCCAGATTGGGTGGCGAATTATTGCGAAAATGTTAAAGTCATATCGGCAATTTTTGCCCCATACGCAGTATGGACTGCGCAACTTCGCTCAAGTCCTCGGCATCCCCCGTGTGATGTGCGCGTGCATGCAGAATCAGAGGCGCCAGCAGCTTCAGTGGCGTTTTCGCACCTTTTCGTGAGATCACGATCACCCGCCCCGCATCACGCCCCTGACGCGCCGCAATCGGCAGAATCCGAATCGCTCCAGACCGCCCATGCAGGGCACACAGGATGTCATCGAGCCGGTCGGCATTCTGGATCAGCACCAGATGGCCCGAGGGTTTCAGGCGTTTCAGCCCTTGGCGGATCCATTCGGAAAGCGGAGTCGCCTCGCGTTGGGCCGTCTCGCGACCTGCGTCTCGCGCCGCGGTCCCGTTCTGCGGTGCAAAATAGGGCGGGTTGGCGATGACATGATCGAAGCTCATCTGCCGCAGCGCAGCGGGCATCTGCTCCAGATCGCCCTCATGCACGGTAAGCTCCAGATCATTGGCCTGCGCATTGCGGCGCGCCAGATCGGCATAGACGGGCTGCAATTCCAGCCCGTGCAGATCGAGCCCCGCCACACGCCGCCCCAGACACAGGCTTGCCACCCCTGCCCCGCAGCCCAGCTCCAACACGCTCTCGCCCGCCTGCGCGCCACAGGCCGCCGCCAGCAGCACCGGGTCCATTGCCGCGCGATAGCCGAAACGCGGCTGGTAGATTCGCAGCGCCCCACCGATGAAATCATCGCAGCTCAGATCTTCGGGGGCAAACATCAGTCCGAGCCGATCTCGTTATCGTCCAGCACCACCCTTGCCCGCGCCAGATCCCCATCCGTGACCATAAGACGACGCGGCAAAATACCTATGCTGCCTTCGAGCACGCTCATATGGACGTCCATTTCAAAGCTGTTTATACCCTCGCCGGTAAGAAGGGCTTTGGCCAAGGCCAATTTCACGGGATTTGTCGTGCGCAGAAGCTCTTTCATCCATCCTCATTACCGTCCGGCCCCGTGCCTGTCGAGATGGGGAGAGCGGGAAGGACAAGGAAGATGAGCCTCGACGACAAGGCAGTAAAACCGCATGACCGGCTTGCGCAGGCTCTCGCCGGCGATATGGAGGCGGTGAATGCCCTGATCCGCACCAAGATGGCCTCGAAACACGCACCGCGCATTCCTGAAGTGACCGCGCATCTGGTCGAGGCGGGCGGCAAGCGCCTGCGCCCGATGCTGACGCTGGCTGCCGCGCGGATCTGCGGCTATGACGGCCCCTATCACGTCCATCTGGCCGCCACCGTCGAGTTCATCCACACCGCGACACTTCTGCATGACGATGTGGTCGATGAAAGCGCGCAGCGTCGTGGCCGCCCGACCGCGAACCTTCTCTGGGATAACAAATCCAGCGTCTTGGTCGGCGATTATCTCTTTGCCCGTGCGTTCCAGCTGATGACCGAGCCCGACAATATGCGTGTGCTGGGCATCCTGTCGAATGCCTCGGCCGTGATTGCCGAGGGCGAGGTGCTGCAGCTGACGGCGGCGCAGGATCTGGCGACCACCGAGGACATCTACCTGCAGGTCATCCGTGGCAAGACCGCGGCGCTGTTCTCGGCGGCGACACAGGTGGGCGGTGTTCTGGCCGAAGCCGATCCGGCCTCGGAAAAGGCGCTGTTCGATTATGGCGATGCGCTGGGTATTGCCTTCCAGATGGTCGATGACCTGCTCGATTATGGCGGGGTGACCGATGTTATCGGCAAGAATACCGGCGATGATTTCCGCGAGCGCAAGCTGACCCTGCCGGTCATCAAGGCCGTGGCGGCCGCCGATCAGACCGAGCGCGCCTTCTGGAGCCGTGTCATCGAGAAAGGTGACCAGCAGGAGGGCGATCTGGAACAGGCGATGGCGCTGATGGCCAAACATGGCACATTGGCGGCCACCCGCGATGCCGCGATTGTCTGGGCGGATCGCGCCCGCGCCGCACTCGGCGCTCTGCCCGACCATCCGCTGCGCGCCATGCTGGATGATCTGGCCGATTACGTCGTGGCCCGCGTGCGCTAAGGCGCCGCCTTCAGGATAACATCTGCGCCGGCTGGACCCACCAGCCGGCGTTTTTGTTTGCCAGCATCTCTGCTGCGGTCTCGGCCTGTGTCCGCGTAGCAAAGAGCCCCCAGCAGGTGCTGCCGGAGCCCGAAAGGTTCTGCATCAGGCAGCCCGGCTGCAAGGACAGCGCCTCGAGGATCAGGGCGATCTGGGGCATATGCTCCGGCCCCTGCACATCCGTCAGAACATCCGCGAAATCATTGCCGTGCGCGGCCAGCCAGAGCGCGAAATCCTCATGCCCCATCCCCAGCGGCACATGAAGGACAGGCGCGGGGGTGGGGCCTGTCTCGCGCGCCAGAGCCCTGAACATCGCCCCTGTCGGCGTCTCGATCTGCGGGTTGACCAGCACCAGCCAGCTATCGGGCAGAACCGGTGCGGGCACCAGCAACTCGCCGATGCCGCGCATGATCTGGGGCTGCGGCGCCTGCATGCACACGGGCACATCCGCCCCAAGGGCCAGCGCCTCCCCGGCGCTTAGCGGCGGCACATCCCACAGCTCGGCCAAGAGCTTCAGCGCCAGCGCCGCATCGGATGACCCTCCCCCGATCCCGCCACCATGCGGCAAGGTCTTGGTCAGCGTGATCCGCGCACCCTTCCGGCAGCCCGTTCTTTCCTGCAACAGATGCGCGGCCTTCAGCACCAGATTGCGCCCGTCGACCGGCACACCTCTGGCAAAGGGGCCATCGACCTCAAGCACCAGCGCCTCATGCGGCGCAACCTCCAGCCGGTCGCCAAACCCTGCAAAAACAACGAGGCTCTCGAGCGTATGATAGCCATCCGCCCGACGCCCCGTCACCGCAAGCGACAGATTGACCTTGGCAGGCGCGATACCGGACAGGGTCATTGGACCGCCGGTTGTGCCTTCAGGGGCGCTGCGCCCTCTTCTTTGAGCACCGCATCAAGCCCCATATCCAGCTTGCGCTGCACACGGTCCATATCCACATCCTCGCCCGGACCGAAGGCAATGGCGCGCTTCCACTGGAACCGTGCCTCGCGCTCGCGGCCCACGGCCCAGTAGACATCGCCCAAGTGGTCATTGACCAGCGGATCGACGGATTCCAGCGTGGCGGCCTTCTCCATCTCGGTCACCGCCTCGTCGTAACGGCCCAGACGGAAGAGCGCCCAGCCGAGACTGTCGATGATATAACCGGAATCGGGCGAGTTTTTCACCGCCTCGCGGATCATCTTCAGCGCCTCTTCGAGGTTCTCGCCTTTTTCCACATAGGAATACCCGAGATAGTTCAGCACCGAAGGCTGGCCCGGATTGAGCTCGAGCGCCTTGCGGAACTCGCCTTCGGCACGGTCCCATTTGTCCGACCGCTCATCCGAGATACCGGCGGCATAATAGACAAACCAGTCGCGCGGCTCGGGCGTCTGGATGCGCGAGAGCGCCTTTTGATAGGCCTCGGCAGCCTCGCCGAACCGCTCCTCGCGGCGCAGCATATCGCCCAGCGAGACCCAGACCCCGCGCAGTTCGGGATCGGCTTCGGCCACGGCCTGCACGGTCTTGATCGCCTCGTCGGCTTGGCCGGCGCGCATCATGGTCTCGGCCTTGCCAAGCTCGGCGGCGTAATGCAGCTGGCTCGCGGCATCGATCTGGTCATAGGTGGCAATCGCCAGATCATATTGTTCCTGCTGGTCCAGCACCGAGGCCGCCAGCAGCGTGGCATCGGCATTGCGCGGGTTCAGCCATTGCGCGATCCGCGCATGCAGAAGCGGCACCGCATCCTCGACATCGCCGCCCGAAAGCGCCGCACCGATGGAATAGTAAAGCTCGCCCACACCTTCCTGCGCATTGGTGGCCACATCGAAGGGCAGCGTCTCGCCATCCTCCAGACGTTTACTCAGCGCGGCAAGCTGCGGATCGAGCGCATCCCCGAAGACCGATTTCAGAAGCGCTACCGCATCCGCGTTACGGTCGAGATTGGACAGCACCTCGACATGGGCCATCACGCCGCGGCGGGTCGCGTGGATCGCATCGGATGCCTCGCCCGAGAGGATCTTGTCGGCGCTCTCGAAATCGCCCACCTGCGCCATGGCCAGCGCCTTATGATACTCGGCAAAGCCCTGCAGGCCCGGCAATTTGGCAACCTGATCGAAAGCATCGAACGCATCCGTCATCTTGCCTTGGCCCACATAGACCCATGCGCGGTAAAGCTGGGTGAAGAGTGGCCCGATATTCTGGGTGCTATCGACCAGCTTCAAGGCCTCGTCGAAACGGTCATTGCGCACGGCATCCGCCAGACGCATCAGAAAGACCGGCTGGCTATCGGCCGCATCGGCATCCGTTGCCGCAACCTGATTGGCGATCTCGACGGCCTTGTCGAAATCCCCCAGCACCAGTTGCGCCGTCATCGAGGATTCCGCCACACCGCGATCAACGATCCCCTTCTGCAACAGCTGGGCATAATAGCCCGTCGCGGTCTGGTAATCATTATCCGCAGTAGCAGCCCGCGCGGCAAGATAGGCACCTGCGGCATCGGGTGCATCGGCGGCAAAAGCCATCGGCGCCTGCAGCGCGGCGATTGACAGGGCCAACGCGCGAACCGGCGTCATTCGAAACGGCATGGATATGTCCTCTCTCGTGTTCCCCAAATCCTAGCCGCGTAGGACACCATACGCAATGAGCCGTGCCACGCCGCCAAGCTATCGCTGCGGCAGAACACGCTTTCTTGACCGGCACGAGGGGCCGGCAGGGAGACCAAAGCTCACACCAGCAGGCGTTTTCCGTCATGGCCGCGGATTGTTGCGGTCAGGATGGTGCCCTCGGGTTGATCGGTGTCGAACTGGACCTCGGTGAAGGTTTCGGTACGTCCGGCCTGCGGCCCCTCGGTCAGGATCACCAGCTCGCGCCCGACCTGCGCCTGAAGATGCGCCCCGAGTGCATGGTCCCCCGCCTCGCGCAGACGCCGCGCACGATCCTTGATCGCCGTGCCATTCACTGCGGGCATCCGCGCCGCAGGCGTGCCCTTGCGCGCCGAATAGGGGAAGACATGCAGGAAGGTGAGCCCGCATTCCTCGACCAGTTTCAACGAGTTCTGGAACATCTCCTCGGTCTCGGTGGGGAAACCGGCGATAATATCTGCACCAAAAACGATACCGGGGCGCAGCCTGCGCGCCTCTTCGCAAAATGCAATGGCATCGTCACGCAGATGGCGGCGCTTCATGCGTTTGAGCACCATGTCATCGCCCGCCTGCAGCGACAGATGCAGATGCGGCATCAGGCGCGGCTCGGTGGCAATCGCCAGCATCAGGTTCTCGTCGGCCTCGATGGAATCGATCGAGGAAATCCGCAGACGCGGCAGATCCGGCACAAGTTTGAGGATGCGCATCACCAGATCGCCCAGGCGCGGCTCTCCCGGCAGATCCGCCCCCCATGAGGTCAGATCGACACCGGTCAGCACCACCTCGTTGAATCCGCGGTCACGCAGACGCTTGATCTGCTCGACCACGACCCCCGCAGGCACGGAGCGCGAATTGCCGCGGCCATAGGGGATGATACAGAAGGTGCAGCGGTGATCGCAGCCGTTCTGGACCTGCACATAGGCGCGGTGGCGGCCGAAGCCGTCAATCAGATGACCCGCTGTCTCCTTGACCGACATGATATCATCGACCTGCACCTTCTCGGTCTCGCCGATCAGGTTGGGCACACGCATCTGCGCCCATGTCTCGGGCAGCATCTTCTCGTGATTGCCGATGACCTTGGTCACCTCTGCCATACCGGCAAATGTCTCGGGCTCGGTCTGCGCGGCACAGCCGGTCACAATGATCGGCGCGTCGGGATTCTCGCGCGCCAGACGGCGGATTTCCTGCTTGGCCTTGCGCACGGCCTCGGCCGTGACCGCACAGGTATTCACCACAACAGCGCCCTCGACGCCTGCCGCGGCCGCGAGTTCCTTCATCGCCTCGCTCTCATAGGCGTTCAGGCGGCAACCAAGCGTGGCAAAGACAGGCGGTTTCATAGGGCACCCAGGAAATCAGAGGTCAGTTCGGCGCGGAACACGAAAGCGGTGGGGCCGGTCATCCAGACGCCATCCTCGCGCCAGTCGATCTCGAGGCGGCCGCCATCGACATCAACGATCACCCGACGCCCCGTAAGACCACGCAGATGCGCCGCCACGGCAGTCGCACAGGTGCCCGAGCCGCAGGCAAGCGTCACCCCTGCCCCGCGCTCCCAGACCCGCATCCGCAGATGGTCGGGGCCGGTGACGGAGGCAAACTCGACATTGGTGCGCTCCGGGAAGCCCGGGTGATGCTCCATCTCGGCGCCCCAGCTTTCCAGCGCGACCTTTTCGGCATCCTCGACAAAGAAAACGCAATGCGGATTGCCCATACCCACAGCCACCGGATCGCCCTCTATCCCCGTCGCTTGCGGATCGCCGTCAAAGGGAATCATCGCAGCGTCCAGAATCGGCGCCCCCATATTGACCGAGACCAGTCCATTGGCTGCACGCTTCGCCTCCAGCTGACCACGATCGGTAGTGAAACGCACATGGTCCTTGCCCAGTTCTTTCATCATCCAGTCGGAAACACAGCGCGAGGCATTGCCACAGGCGCCCGAGAGAGAGCCATCCGAATTATAGAATTTCAGATGGAAATCGGCCTCTTGCGAGGGGCCGATCAGGGCGAGCTGGTCAAAGCCCACCCCGCGATGCCGGTCTGCAAGGGCCTCGGCCAAGGCAGGGGTCACCGGATCGGCACCATTACGGGCATCGATCACGACGAAATCGTTTCCAAGACCATGCATTTTCATGAAGGCCAGTGAGGACTGGGGTAAAGACGCGTTTTCCATGGGCGCGATATACGCTGCCCGAGAAGTTTTTTCCAGAGATCTCATTTTTTTTGAATTTCGCTGTTGACGCCCCCCGTCTAGGACCGTAGAAGGCGCCCACACCAGCAGGGAAGCACACAGCGAACCGGTTGGAAACGAAAGAAAGTGGGCCGTTAGCTCAGTTGGTAGAGCAACTGACTTTTAATCAGTGGGTCGCAGGTTCGAATCCTGCACGGCTCACCACTTTCACTCTAGAAGCAAAAAGCCTCGCCCAAAGCGAGGCTTTTGTTTTTCTACCTTTTCGCTATCCGTGACAGACAGCCTTGGCGCATCCGCCCCGATCGCAAGCGGCGTCGGACCGCGCGAAAAACCGGCACTGAGCGCAGCCGCCCGCCGGCGAACAATCGCAACAGGATTTTTACGCCGATCAAACGCAAACCAGCAGATACCGGACCGCTACGATCTTTCTTGCTGTCTAAATTGAATGAAGAATTTGGAGGCGAGTAGGAGAATCGAACTCCTGTACACGGATTTGCAATCCGTCTGGAAGATTTGAAATAAAAGGATTTTTCTGTAAACGGCCCCTGTTTGTTCACGGCCAAAGATCAGGGACTTACCGGCCTAATGTAAACGGACTTCCAGCGTTCTGCAGACAAAGAAAAACCGCCGGGGAAGCTGCAACTTCCACCGACGGCAATTCAAAAGTAGGTCTCTCCATAGCGTATAGTGTCGTGCCCTCTCTCGCAAGCTTCGGGAGGACGGTATGAGCACGACGCTGACCCATTCCGGCCTGCCCGCAGGCTTAAAGCCGTTTGAGCTGCTCGATATACTCGCCAAGCTTCGCACGGACTTAGGCTTGCGTGACGAGGACCTGACCTATCTGCGCAGTCTGTTCAGGCTGTCCCGCGCAGAGGACTTCTTGCCTGGTCGTATCTGCGCCGTGTGGGAACGTGTGGCAGGATTGGCCGACCGCATGAACTTCCACATCCGCAGGGTCACTCGGATTGAGACCCGGCTCGAACAACGTGGCCTGATCCTCAGGACCAGCGCCGCGAATGGACGGCGCTTCGGACGACGCAGTGACGATGGCCGCATCGTCTCGGCGGGCGGGGTTAACCTCGCGCCGCTTATCGACCGCGCCTCAGAGCTCTTGGCGCGCATCCGCCAGACATCAGTAGCCGCGCAGGGGCTGAAAGAGGACCGGAACCAGCTGAACGACCTGATCCGTCAGATACGTGGTCTGGACGTACCTGAAGCGCTCAGCGCCGCCCGTGAGGCCTTCCCACGCCTCCGCCCCTCCGAGGTAAGAGACGCGGGCCGGATGAATGCGCTCATTGACGCCCTAGAGGCCATTCTTGCTGAGTTTTCGCCCGCATCTGGTCAGACAGTTGAGGCCGCGCCGCCGGACAGTTCGGTCGGACCCAATACCGATCAGAAAAAGAAAATCGAAACCTGTAGACCGCAAGCCAGTGTGAGGATCACGCCAGCACAAGTTCTCACTTTAGCTGACGGGGAGTTCCGGGAAGTCATCGCGATCTACGCCGAGGCGGCTGGAGAGAGACACCTACCGAGCTTGCCAACGATCTTTCTGGCGGCGCGTGAGCGAGCGCAGATGCTGGGCATATCCTGCATGGAGTGGGATGTCGTGCGCGATCAACTTGGAGAGCTAAGGACCGTTCTCTGCCTACTAATCGCAGATCGAAACTCCGTTCGCATGGGTCGTTTCGCGGTGCGCAATCCAGCCGCGGCTTTCATCGGCTTAGCGCGAAAGACCACTCGTGGTGACGAAGTGATTGCTGCGCTGATCGCCGAACTTAGAAACTTCACAGTCGGAGTGCCTAGTCATGACCGCTAGGCAAGGAGCAAGGCGACCCATGTCATACGCTGGCGCTTCTGACACGGGGCCTCGCGAGGGGTGGCAAGCCTCCCCTTCGAACCCCACCGGCACGGGACAAGCCCGCGCCAAGGAGCCGCTCTCGGAAACCTTCGTCTTCCGCTGCACTGCCCAAGAAAAGGCGACGCTCCGAGGCAAGGCTAAATCGGCCAGCCAGCCTGCCTCCGAGCTCCTGCGCGAGGCGCTCTGGGGCACGCGATCTCGGAGGCGCAAGCCCGTAGTACCCGTCGACCCGCTGTTAGTCCGCGGCATTGGAAAGATCGGGGGCAACATGAACCAGATCGCTGCTCGGCTGAACAGCTCAGAGCGTCGTGGCTTCATTCCTCGCATCAATGCCATGAAGCTGTACGCCTGCTTGGTCAGCATTGAGCGTCTGCTTGCGGCCCTTGTGGATGCACATCGGAGGCCGCCGGGATGCTGATCAAGTTTTTCCGGAATGGCAGGGGCGGCGGCGCAGGGCCAGTCGAGTACCTGACCGCAGAAACCGTACTCGCGTACGATGGCAATCGCGATCTGATCCGCGATGCAACAGGTCGACCAGCGTCCGTGACCCGCGAACCGCTGCCCCAAGTTGTGCGCGGAAACCCCCAGCTGATGATCGACCTGATCGACACCTGCCCCCACCAGTGGACCTACCGCGCTGGCGTCGTCAGCTTCGCCCGCGAGGACGCCCCGACCGAGCGCCAGCAGCAGGAGGTTATCAACCGCTTCGAGAAGGTCGCCTTCGCCGGGCTCGATGCCGACCGCTATGCCTGCCTCTGGGTGCGCCACACCCACGAGGATCGCGTCGAGCTGCATTTCTGCACGCCGCGCATGGAGCTGCACAGCGGGCGCAGCCTCAATATTGCCCCACCCGGCTATGAGCGCGCCTTCGACAGCCTGCGCGACCTCATGAACAAGACGCACGGCTGGGCAGATCCCATGGACGTAGAGCGCGCGGCCGAGGTGAAGACAGTCTCAGAGGCCCCAGACCGCGCTGCAGGGCGCGACGGGCTCCATGCCTGGGTCGGCGACCAGATTTCCATGGGGCTGATCGAGGATCGGGCGGGCATGGTCGCCGCCCTGACTGATGCAGGCTTCGAAGTGCCCCGAGCGGGCAAGAATTATTTGACAGTCAAAGACCCCGAGACCGAAGAGCGGTTTCGCCTGAAAGGAGCGATTTTCCATGAAGATTGGAGAGCCGAAGCAACGGCTGAGCGAGAGACTGAATGCGGACATGGAGCGGATCAGGGCAGAGAACGCCGCCTCGATCGACACACAGTTGCAGAGCTTCAGGACCGATTTGAAGGGCATTGCCGAAAACGCGCTGGCTACAATCAAGACCGATACGGAAGGCTACCTGCTGCGCGTGAGGAAACACCTCATGAGACAGAGCGCGAACGCAGCACGGCCAGAGTGGAAAGCCCTGATGTGGCCGACACTGGTAGCTTGCTGCCTGATGATCAGCACTGGGATTTCGACATGGTCGGTCATGACCTGGCTGATGCCGAACCTGAACACGATGGGGCTGCGAGTGATCGACCGTCCCGAGGCGACATACCTGATCCCACGCGATGGCCGGGCGACACTGGACCGCTGCCAATTGGCGGGGGAGCCGGTGGACTGTCTCGTTCTGCCAAAGGAGTGAGCGATGCATGGTCTGACAGCGTTAGAGCGCGAATTACTGAGCTGCGTCGAGCGGTTGACGGAAGCCTCGAAGGAATCCGCGCGGGAATTGACCAGCTCCGGCGAGGAGACGCGCACGGAACTGGCTGGCTTACGCAGCTCCGTGATCGCGTTGCTCAGATCACAGCTCTCCTTGGCCGCAGCGTTGAGCGCCTGGATGCCGGATTCCGCGCAACTCAACGACAGCATGGAACAGGCGCAGAGGGCGAAGAAGCACCTCGAGACGCGCTGAGCGAAGACAGGGAGGATACCCATGCGCTCCGACACTAAACCGCGCTTCCCGGTGAACCCATGGTTGGCATGGCGTCCAGGCAGTGATCGCGCGTTCGACGCCTTGGAACGTATCGGAGTGCTTATCCGCAGCGGGGCGATCTGGGACGACAGCTACGCGTTTGAGCTAGGCGCGCAGGCCCGCCGCTACGCAAACCAATGCCCGAAGGGCTTTCGCCAAGGGCTGGAAATCGTGCTCAGCGAACACGGCAATCTCGCCGCGATCCAAGGTTGGCTGAGCGCGGCGCCGAGCCGCGACTTCACGCACATCGACCAATCACCTCGAAGCGCCGACTGACCGGAGGAAACCGACATGAAATTGCTCACCACGCTAATCCTGATCGCCTCAGCTGGCCCCATCTACGCAGACACGGCCACGCCTTTACTTTCCGCCAGCTCTGTCCGGACAGATCGCTACGGCTGCACGGTCAGACAGCGCCCGGATGGAATGACCTACAGCGGATTCCGCGATGTATGGCGCAACACCGCCGCCGATGACCTCTATTCACTGCGAAGACAACAGGCGGCGCTAGAGGCCGGCTCATGTGCCTGCGATGCACTCTGGCCTGACTGGTCCAGCATCGAAGAGGAGTTCGAGGCGCTTGGCTTCGCTGATCCGCAGGCAACGGACAGCCTTCATGTCACCTGGGCCACCGCCGAGTATTTCCCTGTCATTTCGAACCTTCGCGCGGCGCTGCGGGAACAGTGTCAGGAGGCTGATTGATGGGGATCGTTACATTCATCGTAGAGGCAGCCGACAAGGGCCTCGATACCGTCGCGACTTCGCAGTTCGCCGCCGTAGCAGAGATTTCCGGCACGATCATCATGGGGGCCGCGACCGTTGCGATCATCGCGCTCTTCATCAACATGGCATGGCAAATTCGGCCCATGGACGGGCGAGAGATGCTGGTGCTGCTCTTCAAGATCAGCTTGATCAAGGCGTTCGCGCTGAACTGGGCGAACTTCAACTTCGTAAGCCAGCACATAATCGACGGACTAGATGAGCTCGCCGGAAATTTGATTGGATCGGCGACCGGCGAGGATGCTGTCGGGTCATCCTACTTTGCAGCACGCTTCGATCTTCAGATGGACCGGCTGGCGGAATACGGGAACGAAGCCGCGTCCCATATGTCTAGGGTCAGCAAAGCACTCATGGGTGTGTTCTTTATGGCGTTGATCGCCGTAGTCGGAGGACTGGCTGGAGCGGTCTTGGTTCTTGCAAAGATGATGATCACGCTTCTGATTGGTCTAGCGCCGGTCATGATCCTCTGCTCGATGTTCGACGCGACCAAGGACTACTTCCATCGCTGGCTCTCTTCTCTGGCAAGCTTCGCGCTTTACCCGGTCGTGATAGCCGGAGTGTTTTCGATGGTCTTTGGTCTAACAACGCTTCTGGTCAGTGATCTTGGCTCTGTGGATACCGCCGATAAAGCAGGCAAGATGGTGCCCTTCCTGGGTGTCGTCATCCTGTCCCTTGTAATGATAGTCGCGATCCCCGTTATTGTACCCATGATATCAGGGAACCTACAGGCTGGCTGGGCTGCTTCCGCGATCAGCGGAAATATCGCTAAGATGATGCCGGCTAGGCAGAAAGGATGGCAAACACGCTCTTCCTCCAACGTACCTAGTAAGGAGACCGCGAGCCGAGCAAGCTCACGCAGCGCCGGGGTACCGACAGATGCGGCCACAGCCGACAGCCATACTGCAACAGGTACAGGGGCCAAGATGCAACGCCTAATGGATCGAAACGCTCGGTTGAATAGATGACCTCTTAGTAGCTATTCGAGCCGTAATCCGTGGTGAAATCCTCAATAGGAGTGCAAAAATGTCCATAATGGATGAAGAAAATCTTCGCCAGACTATCCGTGAAATCAACAGGAGCTTGCCTCCGCCCGCGCAGCATGACGACATTCGACAAATTTGCGACTGGGAGCTCTACGGACCCAAGGATCCGAGAATTTACTTACTTGTGAGGGAACTCGCGTTTTCTCACGGGCTCCGGGTCTCCAAGATCGAGGAGGTCATCTTCACCGCGCTGGCGCGTGAACTCGACGAACTCCGGAGAACTGAAAACGGTCTGACCTGTGAGTGACGACACGAGTCAATGGGTTAACATGTTGTTTATAGTGTATTTTTTCTTCTTAGATTGATATGAGCTGGGGACTGTTGAACCCAAACCTCCCGTAAAACGCTAGCGTTGCGCGCCGGTGCCCGGTTGGAAAACCTAGCATGTTTTCACTGTTTTCATAGGTTTACAGTGGCTCACATTCGCCGCTATGGTCCAGTCGAGGTGTAGCGAATTTAGGGGTCTGAAATGGAATACCTGTCTGAGTTCATCAGCTTAATTGTTGGCGCAGTAGGTGGCTCATTTATCACGTGGCGTATTACTAGAAACAGTGTGTCCGGCAGTGGGTCGATTGTTAATCAAAACAATGCAAAAGCTGGCCGCGACATTGTAGGCGGCAACAAACGCTAACCCCAGTGCATGTCAAATTTAATTCCTAAACGCACTGATCAGCGTGGTGCGAGCGCGGGCCGTAATGTCGTCGCCGGAGATTACTCTGAGCAGAGTGTTCATTACCACTTTCCTGACCATAATAGCGCCCGAGGTGTCATCGACTCGCTAGCCGAGAGGTTGGGCGTCGAAATGGACGCGGAAGAGGTCATTTCAGACGATGTCGCGAATCTCGCCTACTTTAAGCGCCGTCGTGAGGCGGAGGACGGAGTGGTGGGGTTGAAAGCAAAACTCGAAAAGGGTCAAAGATCAGACCTTTGGATGCAGGCGCAGGAACAGAAAGTCGAGTTTGAGCGGCTGCTCGAAGAATGGGCGCTTTACGCATCTGCGCAAGAAATATTCGCAGAAGTTTTGGCCAGAGTTGAGAGGCGTTTCAACCGGCGGGCTAAGCCTCATTTTTTAGAAGTCTCGCTTGTCGACGCTGACATGCTGATTGATGAGATTGTTCTCGATCCTACCGTAAGAGATTGCGCTGGCGTTACTCAGTTTCGCCTCAATTCAACGCGAGCTATTGGCATGCTCTACTGGCTCGCCGATAGATGTTTCATTAAGTGGCACAAATGACCCAACTGTCATACCAGCCTGCTTTTGATCCTTTCAATGCCGTCTTCCGTGGACTTCAGATAACGCAAGGTCTGGAAGAATCTGTCAACTTTGATGCGTTTCGTATCTGCGATTTCTTTTTTGTATTTCCATTTTTTTTGGCGGGCTCGGAAATTCGCTACAAGCAGGGCCATCAATGGTTGAGAAGCGTCGGCAAAAAATATGCAGATAGAAAGCCGTATGGGAAGATACCTGATCGAAAGCTCCTATTCCAACGAGTTCATCCTTTCCAAGTCGCCGCGATCAGCAGCCTAGCAAAGAATGAGCTCATCGATCACGATGCGTGGGTGGATGGAGAAGTGAAGAGGACTGACAAGAAAGTGCCATCCCCTCTTCTCGAAAGGATAGAGCTAGAGAACGAGCGAAACGAAGAGCTCGTACGCGCGATTAAGACGCTTATTGCTGAGTACGATCTTCAAGGTGAGAATGGCCTGAAGCACAGAACTGGACTTCTGGAATATAGATATGACGCGACTTGATCCGAGCCTACTTGTTACCAAGTTCCTTGTTGAGAAAGATGGGTTTGAAGCCTACCAAGGGGATTTTAAGTCCGGCGTAAACATTATCAGCGGTGCTAACGGTGCTGGAAAATCCACTATATTGAATCTTCTTTATTACTCCCTAGGGGGAGTGATCAATGAAGACGACTGGAGCAAAGAGGCGCTACTTTGCACTCGGACACTTGTTGAGGTGGAGGTCAATGGAATGCCTGCCACCTTGGCACGCGATATCTCAAGATCTGGAAATGCGCAGATGGAGATATTTGGGGGTCGACTTTCTGACGGACTTAGCGCTTCGCAAGATAAGTGGAAGCGGTACCCATACGCGCGGAGCGCAAATGGCAAAGGCGCAGAGAGCTTCTCTCAAGCCTTGTTCCGCCTTTTGGATATCCCAGAAGTCGTCAACGAGTCCTCGGGAAAGCTGACTATCAACCAGCTGCTGCGCCTACACTATGCAGATCAGCAGAGTGCGGCGAGCAGCTTGTTTAAAACGGACGACAGCTGGGATCAACCGGTCATACGCGATGCCGTAGGGCGACTAATCTGCGGGTCGGAAGAAACGAAAGTACTAGAGAACAAGCTCAAGATTAGAGAAAGCGAAAAAAAATTCGCAGCGCTAGATTCCGAAATGAAAGGTATTTTTCGGGCGTTCGGTGCAACTGAAGAGAGCTTCACGTTATCTGGAATTGAAGAGAGAACTCTCAAGTTAGAGCAAAGCATCAAAGATTTAGATGAGAGGATTTCTCAGCAAGAGCGCGAAATGCTCACTGCCTCAGTCGATCCAACTGTGCTCCAGGCTCAGAAATCTGCTTACGAGGATTTTGTCGAATCTCAGAGTCAATTCGTCGACAGCAAAGCTGAGCTAGACAGCCTGAGTTTTTCGGTTTCAGACTTCAAGCAGTATCTGGCCAGCTTAGAGCGGAAACTGGATGATCTGAGAAACTCGGAGGTCGTGCAATCGGAGTTAGGAAGCATCTCATTTGACGTTTGTCCGGCATGCTTCGAGCCATTGGTCCCGGAAGGTGACCACGCTTGTCACCTCTGTAAAGCACCCCTCGATCCCGACAAGCAGCGAGAACAAATGGTTTCCGTCATTAACGAACTTGCACTGCAGGTTCGTGAAACTGGGCAGGTTCTCGAGCGAAAACAAGCTCGTGTATCGGAGGCTAAGGCCAAATACGAAGCGGCATATTCTAGCTGGCAGTCCTCGGCGCGACGCTTGGACCGTGTGAAATCACGACCAGTCACTGAAGCACAACACTTGATGAGTGAACTTCAGGTGCGGAGAGGATATCTAGAGCGCGAACTCGAAGACCTTGGGAAATCATCGTCCATTGCCCGACGCGTAGCGGAACTTTCAGCCGAGAAATCGAAAATTTCAGCGCTTATACAGGAAATGGAAGATGAAAATGAAGCGCTAGAAATAGCCTTGCAGAAGAGGATGGATGAGGCATATCTCCTCATTTCAAAAGAAATCAAGTGGTTCCTGACAGGTGACTTGCCCAGAGACGCTAACTTTCAGAAACCTGATCATATAGACTTTGACTTTGGCTCTAATAAGATCAGTGTGAATGGAGAGAGCTATTTCTCTGCAAGCTCTCGGGCTGTTCTTAAAACGAGCTTCACCACCTCTTTGATGTTCGCGGCGCTAGAGAAGAAGTATTTCCGGCACTTTCGAATGTGCTTGATCGACACGATCGAAGACAAGGGGATGGAAGAAAGCCGAAGCCACAAGCTGCAAGAAAGACTCGTAGAAAGGTCGGCGAAGCAAAAGGTTCGACATCAGATAATATTCGCGACATCCAAACTTTCGCCAGAACTCGTAGATAGCGATCTAATTGTAGGTAAGCACTATCCGAAGGGATCGCATACGTTGAATCTTAAAAGCGGTAAGGTGCAGTAAAAGGCATCTTGAGAGAGGGGTAGCTGATAGCCCGCCCCTCTCTTTCGCCCGACATATTCTAGCAACGCCTTTCTTACCAACACTCCGATGGGTTAAGCAGTTGTCATTTGGGAATGGAGCCATTGTTGGTGAGGCGATCAATATACCTTCCGGTCGCTTTTATAGAGATATTAAGTTTCAGCGAAATCTTTTTGTTGGTGTCTTTGGGCCAGTTCGACTTTGGGCCCGCAGGCAATGCTTCATAAACTTTATTCTGCAAATCCGAAGTATAGTTAGTTCTTCGCCACGAAGTCAGCTCATCTATATTGAGCTTCATGCGTTCTCTAGTTTCCAGCCACGACTTAGGTATGTTCGGTGTTTGGCTTTCTCTATTATTGCCCCTGATGAACCTTGATCCATATGCTAGAATCCTTTCCGCATATGACCTTGCTGGATCGCCAGCCTGCAGATGTTCAATAAAGTAATTGGAGGTCCATGGAAGTATTGATGCGATATTCAACGACCTTCGAAGAACGCTGTCCTCACCGCTTTGGCTGTAGCGCTTGTGGAGGCTTATTAAAGTCTCTTGGAGCTTCTGTTGCTCCGAGAACAGTCGCGTAATTCCGCTATTATTTCCATGGTACAGGGAAACGGATTGATGGAGATTGAAAACTAGATATCCGGAGGCCGCACTCGTTTGCGCCTGCAAATCCTTGAGCCGCTGCCGAAGTAATTTATCTTCGCCGTTCTCAGCTAGCTTATCCAAGTCTGAGCGAAAACTCTCTATCTCTGATGAAAACGCGGACAGCCTGCGCTGCACATCACTCCGATGAAGTAGCGTGAGAGTTGCGTGGGTTCTTTCTGAGGCGATTTTCCCTATAATCAGTGCAAAAAATGAAAGGCCTACCACTACGGTCATACTGGCCACGAATCGACCGAAGCCGACTGGAGCCATATCGCCATATCCCAGAGAGGTGAAGGTGACTAAGGAAAAGTACACGGAATCTGGAAATGAGACATCGATAACCTCGCCATTCGACGATAGGCCGTGGTCGGGTGGAGCGAAGGTGAAGTACACCGACGAGATCGAAAAGATAAATAACACCGAAAGGATGATATCTACGTAAGCGGCCTTATCGACAAACTGACCAATCCTCGTCGTCAAGAATGGCTTGGAATGGGGGCGGGCGTCATGAAATTCATCGTTAGGTTCTTCGGTCACTTCGTGCTTTCACTTCAAAATTGGTGGGTTTCATGTCAAACATCCCATTCGAGGGGGCGGCTGGGTATTCACCCTGTTCACTTCAAACGGAGCAGTTCCCGCCGAAGGTGGTCAATCGCCGCTGCGGCGCAGATAAAAATGAGGCAACAGGCCCAAGCCGCAACATTAATGCTGCGTGGCGCTACCCCGGATACAAAAATGCCAGTGCAAATTATCGCCAAGAATATTGCTACTCGACACATTAACTGCGCGCGTTTCCTAACTGGTAGTGTCTTTTGCGCGAGGATGAGCTGGGCCGCCTGTTCTGGGCGATACAGCGATACGTCGTCCCTGTTAGCATAGTCTGGAGCTCTCATTTTTTCTCCCCGATCATCAAGATAGCTTGGGCGTCCTCCGAGCTAATGAAGTGTTTTTGCTTCTCACTTAGTTTCGTCAGGAGAAGAAGGTAATCTGCCCAGGCATCGGTTGACGATATGTTCGTTTGCGCTCGAAGGTGTTCCAGCCCTGAGCGCAAGGAGAGGCGGATCGCGTCCAGGGCTTCCGGGCTGAGTCGGTCGCGCTCGCCAGTTAAGAGCCAGCTAGGTGAGACACCACTAAACTCACATAGTCGCAGAATTATGGAGGTTGGCAGCTCGCGCTGGCCGCTTTCATAACCTTTGTAGGAGCGTAGGGAGGTCCCCAAAGTTTCAGCGAACTCAGCCTGGGTCTGACCTGCTCCGCTCCTGAGCCTACGCAGCCTATCGCCTATCGCTTCAAAAGTGGTAGACATTGATCCGTTCTTATATAAAAGTGCCAAATATGGCCCTCTTGGGCGTATATGAGCGCATTAGATGCGTCTCGCTTCCATTTAGTACCAGAAGCATCACGAGGGCAACATATGGCTCAAACATTGCTTACGACGGCGGAGGTTGCACAGAAGCTGGCGATCTCTGTGCGAAAGGTGAGGGAACTCATGGCCATCAGGGAGTTGCGGTACGTTCGGGTCTGCCGAAGGAATCTGATCCCGCCAGAAGCGATAGACGAGTTTCTTGAGCGGAATACCGTGGCTCCCCTTGATCGCAGGAGCGCAGGTGATGCCGATGATTGAACTGATGTCCGCCCATGAACTGGCGACGCGTCTAGGATTTGCGAACTCCAGCGGACCTTTCCGGAACTTCTGCGCACGCGTCGGTATCCAGCCGATCCGCCGCAATCCGCACTACTTCGACCCCGTTCACGTTCGATTCCAGCTGGACAAGGCCCAGCACATCCCGACCCACCCCGCGGAAGGCGAGGGCAAAGAGACTGGGCTGGTGGCTCAGCGGAGGTTGCGCCGTGCGCAGCAGTGACTTGCCAAAAGGAGTGCATCGAGTTCGGCGCAAAGTTTCAGCAGGCTATAAGTATCATTTCTATGCTTGGCGCGGCGGCCCGAAGTTCTGGGAGGACATGGTACGCACCCCTCGCGTGCCTGACTTTTTCCAAGCGTTTGCTGCGAGCACTTCTAAGCCAAAGCAGCATGCGTATTTGGTGGCGCAGCTCGTTGAGGAGTTCCTGAGCGGCGACGCGATGCCTCCAAAGGCTCGCTCGCGGGAAGATGTCGAACTCTGGGTGAAGCGATTCCAAGTCGAGTTTGGCGAGGATCCGGTCGCAATGTTCGAAGAACCTGCGTCTCGGGCGGAGTTTAATGCTTGGCGGAAGCGCTGGATTCATTCACCGAAGCAGTATGACATGGCGGGAACTCATGCCGTCAAACTCCTAAATTGGGCCGTCAGTGAAGGACGGATCAAGGAGCACCACTGTAATCGCCTGAAGAAACTCTACTCCTCAAATCGTAGCGAGATCGTGTGGACCCCGACAGACATTGAGGCATTTAAGAAGGTGGCGCCAGGTTGGGTGCAGCGCATCCTGTTGTTGGGCTGTGAGACCGGACTGCGAGTGTCAGACTTGGTGCAGGTTCGGATTGATCACTTCGAAGACACCCGGTCTGGGAAACGCCTGCGCTTCAAGACAGGCAAGCGTGGCCGGGTTGCATATATCCCCGTGACTACTGGCTTGGCGGAGCTCGTTGAAGCGACGCCAGTAGGACAAGAGACACTTCTTGTCAGCCAGCTTGGCCATCACCTATCTGCTCGCTGGGCCTCCAACCAAATCACTAAGTGGCGGCGCGAAGCCAAGATACCGCCTTGGGAAGATGGCCGCGAGAAAACGTTAGCCGATACACGGGGCACAGCGGCTACTCGCTTGCTCAATGCGGACCTCTCTCTACGCCAAATTGCAACCTTGATGGGGTGGTCTGTCCGCTACGCATCGCAAGTGATCGAAATTTACGCTCGCGTTAGCCCAGACGAAAGTGACGAGGTGAGCAGGAAGCTTGAGCGCGCCAAACAGCAAGAAAATTTGCGATGAATGTAAACGCGTATGTAAACGGCAAGGCCGCTACACTGAAAGGAGTGACGCAAGTGCTTGAAGATAGATGGAGGCGAGTACCGGAATCGAACCGGTGTACACGGATTTGCAATCCGCTGCGTCACCACTCCGCCAACTCGCCAGCCAGTGGTGAGGCGCGGTCTAACCGATTGTGCAAGGTCGCGCAAGAGGGTGTGACACCCAAGCAGCATTGATTTTCACATCTTCACCCTGAGACAATGCCTAACTTGCCCCGAAAAGCTTTCTATGTAAGTAATGGCACAACAATCCAGACTGAAGAGTTTAGCAAAATGCAGGACTTCGAAACGCGCCGCGTGGTCATGGTGGACACCCAAGTCCGGCCCAATGATGTAACGAAATTTCCGATCATCGAGGCCATGCTGAATGTCCCGCGGGAAAGCTATGTGCCCGATTCCCTGCGCGAGGTCGCCTATCTGGGCGAAAATCTCGAACTCGCGCCCGGCCGCGTTCTGCTCGAGCCGCGCATTTTCTCCAAGCTGCTGGATGCCCTGAACATCACCGCAACCGACCTCGTGCTCGATCTGGGTTGCGGATACGGATATTCCTCCGCCGTGATCGCGCATCTGGCCGAAGCTGTCGTTGCGGTAGAGGAAGATCCGCTGGCCAAACAGGCCGAAGCAACCCTGGGTGCTGCCGAAGTCGACAATATCGCAGTGGTGCAAAACGCGCTCGAACAGGGCGCGCCGCAACACGGCCCCTTCGATGCGATCATTATCGAGGGCGCCGTCGAGGAGGTCCCCTCGGCCATTATCGACTCCCTCAAGGAAGGCGGCCGGATCGGTGCGGTCTTCATGGAAAACAATCTCGGGATCGCGCGTATCGGCACCAAGACCGATGGTGTGGTGAACTGGCGGGATGTGTTCAACGCAGCAGCGCCGGTTCTCGAGGGCTTCCGCAAAGTAAAAAGTTTCAGCCTGTAACGCGCCCCATCGGGCATATCGCAGGATGTCTATCCAAAGCCCTCGCCGTCAGGCCGGGCAGATAACATAGCAGAGGCATGACGGGCAAAATGTTCAAATCACTTGTATTGGCCGCAGGAACTGTAGGGTTCATGGCAATCGGATCGGCGATGGCAAGCGCAGAGACGCTCGCCGATGCCATGATCTCCGCATATAAGAACTCCAACCTTCTGGAGCAGAACCGCGCCACGCTGCGGGCCGCAGACGAGAATGTTGCACAGGCGGTTGCCGCGCTGCGTCCTGTCGTGCAATGGACTGCGGATTATGGCTGGAGCAAGTCGGAAGGCGTGTCGTCCTCGACGGGCCGCGAAGTGACCACCGAAGGCTCCTCCGCCTCGACCGCACTGAGCGCCTCGATCACGCTGTTCGATTTCGGGCGCAACCGCCTGACCGTCAGCTCGCAGAAAGAGGCCGTCCTGGCCACCCGTGAGACCCTGCGCTCGATCGAGCAACAGGTGCTTCTGGCCACCGTTCAGGCCTATTCCGATGTGAAGAGCGCGCAGGAACAGGTCTCGATTAACCAGAACTCGGTCCGCGTGCTGCAAGAAGAACTCAACGCCACCAATGACCGTTTCGATGTGGGCGAAGTCACCCGCACGGACGTGTCGCTGGCCGAAGCCCAGCTTGCCTCGGCTAAGGCCTCGCTGGTAAGCGCGCAGGGCTCGCTCGTGACCGCGCGCGAGGATTACAAGGCCGCAACTGGCCATTATCCGGGTCAGCTGGCACCGCTGCCCAAGGCTCCCAATCTACCGAAATCGCGCGACGAGGCCGCAAGCACCGCACAGCGCAACCATCCCAGCATCAAATCGCTGCAGCATTCGGTGACGATCTCGGAAATCGCGATCCAATCGGCCAAAGCGAACAAGCTGCCGGAAGTCACCGGTTCGCTGTCGCTCTCCAATGACGAGGGCGGCTATGTCGGCCAATCCGCCAGCATCGGGCTGAGCCAGACACTCTATTCGGGTGGTGCACTGGATTCGGCCTATCGTCAGGCCGTGGCAAACCGGGATTCAGCCCGTGCGGAACTGCGTCAGGAAGCCGTGGATGTGGCGCAGGCCGTGCTGTCGTCCTATTCCTCCATCGACGTCTATCGTGCCCAGATCCGCTCCTATGACGAGCAGATCCGCGCCGCCAATGTCGCCTATGACGGCGTGAAGGAAGAGGCCACCCTCGGTGCCCGCACCACGCTGGATGTTCTCGATGCAGAACAGGATCTTCTGGATGCTCGCGCCTCGCGTATCACCGCCGAGGCCGATTTGCAGGTAGCGTATTATCAACTATTATCTAATATGGGTTTGCTAACGGTGGAAAACCTGAAGCTGGGGATCCCGACCTACGATCCGGCCGCATATTATAACGTTGTGCATAATGCGCCGCTGACCAGCATCCGGGGCGAGAAGCTCGATCGCGTTCTGAAGGCGATCGGCCAGAAATAAGCGCCTCCACCGTTCCGCGGGCCCGCCACCGGGCCCGCCTTGTGTGAATGTTCGGATCCGGGTGGCACTGTCTCTCTCCGGGTCGCCTGCCGGATTGGAGAGCCTATGGCCGAGCCCGAGAAAAAGATCGAAATCGAGGACGTCCTGTCCTCCATTCGCCGTCTTGTCGCGCAAGATCCACTTCGTTCCAACACGCGCATATCTCCGGAAAGCCCCGATCCCGAGCCGGAAGAGGCTCTTGTGCTGACGGCATCGGATCGGGTAGAGGACGCGCCTGCCCCCTCCTTTGCGGAAGAGGATGAGGCGGCAGAGGCCTATGACCCAGCCACAACCTTCGCGATGGCGGGAGACGACGCCCCCTTTACGGATGAAGCCCCGCAGCCCGAAAGCGCCATGACGGACGCGGATGCCGAGACTGACTTCGGGGCCTCCGCCGATACCGAGGAAAGCCTCGATCAGGAATGGGAAGCGGTCAACCAGACCGCTCCCGCCCATGACTGGCCCGAGAGCGAGGAGACCGATATTTCCGACACTGAAGCCGATTTGTCCGAAACAGCCGCCTTCGACGCTGCAGAGATGGATCACACCAGCCCCGATGCACCGGAGATGACCGATGATGTGCTGCAGCTGGAACCGCATATGCAGACCCGGCCAGCCAGCCCTCTCCCGTCTCCGGCTCAAACTCCGCTCCTTCCCTCGGTCGGGGAGGATTTCGAGCCGGAGGAAGGCGATCCAGCCCCTCTGGCGGGCGCGCTGAACGCATTCGGTCATGGCGGCACCGCAACCGGCAAGACAACCTCTCCCGTAACGACGGCATTCGGCGCCACGGAGCCGGAAGACGACACCGGCACGGCCTTCCCTGCTTTTGAGGGCGGAGATGATGATGGTCCAGCGGAAGCGGAGCCTGCCGGGATCAATGCTGTGGAGGAGCCGGACAGCGAAGACCCCGATCTCGCCTCGCAGGACTGGGCCGCCGAGCCGGACGGAGCCTCGCCGGAAGCAGACTGGCATCCCGAAGAGGACCTTCCCCCCGAGCTGGAAACCGCAGCCGAGGCGCTAGCCGGATCCGTTGTCGCAGCGGCTGAGGTCGATGTCCTGCGCGAAGCCACCCGCAGGCTGCATCTTACCCGCCCCGCAACCGAGCTGACGGCCGAGAGCGCCCGGCAAGGCGTTGCACGGCAGAGCCCCTCCGATGGCGCACCGGTCTTTGACGAGGACGCCCTGCGCCAGATGGTCGGGCGTATGATCCGCGCCGAGTTGCAGGGCGCTCTGGGCGAGCAGATCACCCGCAAGGTGCGCCGTCTGGTGCGGCAGGAAATCAACCGCGCCCTGATTTCGCGCGAATTCGAATAGGTCCTCGGCCGAAACTACGTCAACATCCCTGCCCCGAGATTTCCTTGCGGCACACGGGGCAGGAGAGTATAGGCAGGGTATGACTCGGATTTTTGACATCATGGAACGTGTTCGCCTGCGCGAACGCTTCTACGGCGAAAGCCGCTCGGTCCTCGCACGACTTTGATGCGCCGCCTGTTTAGGCGGCCTTGTGTCATGCCTGAACCTCCCTGAGTAATTCCACAGCTATCCCTATGAAAGTGAGAGCCATGTCTGCTCCGAAGACCCTTTATGACAAAATCTGGGACGCCCATGTCGTTTCCGAAGACGAAGACGGCACCTGCCTGCTTTATATCGACCGCCACCTCGTCCATGAAGTGACCAGCCCGCAAGCCTTCGAGGGCCTGCGTATGGCGGGCCGCAAGGTGCGCGCGCCGGAAAAAACCATTGCCGTTCCGGATCATAACGTCCCCACCACGCTGGATCGTGCCTCCGGCGTGATCGAGAACGAGGAATCCCGCATCCAGGTCGAAGCGCTCGACAAGAATGCCAAGGATTTCGGCGTGAATTATTATCCGGTATCGGATGTCCGTCAGGGCATCGTGCATATCGTCGGTCCCGAGAACGGCTGGACGCTGCCGGGCATGACCGTCGTCTGCGGCGATAGCCACACTGCGACCCATGGCGCATTCGGCGCGCTGGCGCACGGGATCGGCACCTCGGAAGTGGAGCATGTTCTGGCAACGCAGACGCTGATCCAGAAGAAATCCAAGAACATGAAAGTCGAGATCACCGGCAAGCTGAAACCGGGCGTGACCGCCAAGGACATCACGCTGGCCGTGATCGGCGCCACCGGCACCGGCGGCGGCACCGGCCATGTCATCGAGTATTGCGGCGAGGCGATCCAGAGCCTGTCGATGGAAGGCCGGATGACCGTGTGTAACATGGCCATCGAAGGCGGTGCCCGCGCGGGTCTGATTGCGCCCGACGAGACGACTTTCGAGTATGTCAAAGGCCGTCCGCACGCGCCCAAGGGTGCGCAGTTCGAAGCCGCTCTGAACTGGTGGAAGACTCTCTTCACCGATGAGGGCGCGCATTTCGACAAGGTCGTCACGCTGAAAGGCGAAGAGATCGAGCCGGTTGTGACCTGGGGCACCTCGCCCGAAGACGTTCTGCCGATTTCTGGCGAGGTTCCGGCACCGGACTCGTTCAAGGGCGGCAAGGTCGAGGCGGCCAAACGCTCGCTCGACTATATGGGCCTCGAACCGGGCACCAAGCTTGAGGATATCGCGATCGACGTGGTGTTTATCGGGTCCTGCACAAATGGCCGTATCGAGGATCTGCGCGCTGCCGCAGAAGTGCTCAAAGGCCGTAAGGTCGCCGAAGGCGTGCGCGCGATGGTCGTCCCCGGCTCGGGACTGGTCCGTGCGCAGGCCGAGGAAGAGGGTCTGGACAAGATCTTCCTGGATGCAGGCATGGAATGGCGTATGGCAGGCTGCTCGATGTGCCTCGCCATGAACCCCGACCAGCTGGCCGAGGGCGAGCGCTGCGCCTCCACCTCGAACCGTAACTTCGAGGGTCGTCAGGGCTACAAGGGCCGCACCCATCTGATGAGCCCGGCAATGGCCGCCTGTGCCGCTGTGACCGGCAAACTGACCGATGTGCGCAAGTTCATGGAACTGGCGGACGCATAAGGAGCGACGACAATGGAAAAATTCGAAAAAGTTACCGGTATCGCCGCCCCCATGCCGCTGGTCAATATCGACACCGATATGATCATCCCCAAGGGCTTCCTGAAGACGATCAAACGGACCGGCCTCGGCGTGCATGCCTTCGCCGAGATGCGCTACAACCGCGATGGCAGCGAGAACCCCGATTTCATTCTCAACAAACCCGCCTATCGCGAGAGCCAGATCCTGATCGCGGGCGACAATTTCGGTTGCGGTTCCTCGCGCGAGCACGCGCCGTGGGCGCTGGCGGATTTCGGCATCAAGGTGGTCATCTCGACCTCCTTCGCCGATATCTTCTTCAACAACTCGTTCAAGAACGGGATGCTGCCGATTGTGCTGCCGCAGGACGCCGTTGATACGCTGATGAAAGACGCGGAAAAAGGCGCCAATGCGCGCATGACGGTGGATCTCGAAGCGCAGGAGATCACCACCTCTGAAGGCACCGTGGTCAAGTTCGACGTCGATCCTTTCAAGAAGCACTGCCTGCTGGAAGGCCTCGATGATATCGGCCTGACACTGAACAAGGCCTCCGCCATCGACAGCTTCGAGGCACAGGCCGCGCAATCGCGCCCGTGGGTCTGAACGGGCAGGTCTCAGGCAGGGGGCTTCCCCCCGCCGATCCCAAATGAAAAGGGCCGCCTCTCGGGGCGGCCCTTTTCATTGCTTCACATGAAACAGCGCTCAGGCGCCAAGTGCTTCATCCACGGCTTTCTTGAAATCATCCCAAGCCATGTTGGAATATTTCTTGCCATTGATGAAGAAGGTCGGCGTGCCATCCACCTTGTCTTCTTCGGCATGTTTCTGGAAGGTCGCAACCATGTTGCGGGCGCGGGTCTGGTCATTGAGGCAATTCTCGATCGCGTCCTTGTCCAGACCGGCCTTAAGCCCCAGCGCGCGCAGGTTGGCGGCAATCGTGGCCTGCTGGCCGTCGCCGATCCAGTCTTTCTGCTCGTCGAAGATCATATCCGCCACGGCGTAATATTTCATCTCGCCGCCGCATTGCGCCAGCAGCCCTGCCCAGAGGCCGAACTTGTCGAAATAGACCTCGCGCATGATGAAACGCACCTTGCCGGTGTCGATATATTCCTTCTTCAGCTTCGCCCACGAGGTCTCGTGCCAATGCGCGCAATGCGGGCAGGTGAAGGAGGCATATTCGATGATCGTCACCGGTGCATCCGCCTGACCGATCGGGATATCGGGCAGGATTTCCGCCTTGGGCGTGTCAGCAGCATCTTCGGCGGCGGCAGGCGTTGCAAAGCCGGTCATGGCGCTCTGGCCGCGGCTGCTGATCCAGCCCCCCAATGCAGCCACAACGGCGGCACCGGAAATCCCGAGCAGGAAGGAACGTCTGTTCATAAGTTAGCCTTTCTTCTGGTCAGACCGCTTGGCCGACTTCATCAACACATTCTGCGCCAGCATCTCCAGCGCGGATTTGAGCCCCGGATCCTTGCAATCGGCCGCTGTCGCTTGGGCCTGTGCACGGATTTCGGGAGTGGGTTCGGGCCGCGCCTTGGGGGCTGCGGTAAACTGCGCCTGCCCATCGGCAAAGCCTGTGGGCGCGGTCTGGGTCAGTGTGATCCGCGAGATCGCATTATAGCCATAGCAGGCATTCACCTTCTCGCGGATCCGCGGGATCTCCATCTGCATCATCGGACCCGCGGCGCCAAGCGTCAGCAGGGTCAGGGTGGCCCCCATCCCATCCCGCGCATAGCCGATTTTCACGGGGCGGCACTGGGCGGCGATTTCCTCACCCACGATCTCGGACCAATGGGTCAGAAGCCGCGTCACGGCAAAGCCCCGCGTCTCGCCCACCGAGCGGATGCGGTCTTTCAGCAGGCCGGAGGCGGATTCGAACCCCCGCATCCGGCGCGAGGACATAGGGTTATAGCCGGAGCCTTTGCCCCGTTTCGCTTTCCCCGTATCGCTGGTCGTCGTTTTCTTTGCGGCCATCTGTCAATCTCGCGTTCAACTGTTATTTTAGGCACTCCGAGGCCCGATACCAACCACTTGCCGATAAGAGAGCATAAATATTGCGTGACGTAGCCGATATCAGCCCCGCCCTACTGGCATGGTATGACCGAAATGCCCGCGTTCTGCCATGGCGCACAGGGCCTGCGGACCATGCAAAGGGGCTGCGGACCGCGCCCTATCGCGTCTGGCTGTCGGAGGTGATGCTGCAACAGACCACCGTGGCCGCCGTGCGCGACTATTTCCGCGCCTTCACCACCCGCTGGCCGACCGTCACCGATCTGGCGCAGGCGGAGGATGGTGATGTCATGGCGGCTTGGGCGGGGCTCGGCTATTATGCCCGTGCGCGCAACCTGTTGAAATGCGCCCGTGTTGTGGCGTTCGAGTTGGGCGGAGAGTTCCCGCAGACCGCACGCGAGTTGCAGGCATTGCCCGGTATTGGCCCTTATACGGCGGCGGCCATCGCCTCCATCGCCTTTGACGAGCCCGCCACCGTGGTGGATGGCAACGTGGAACGTGTGATCTCGCGCGTCTTCGCGCTGACCGATCCGCTGCCCGGCACACGCCCTGAAATCGCACGGCTGGCGGGGTTGGTTACGCCCACGCACCGTGCGGGCGATCATGCGCAAGCGATGATGGATCTGGGCGCTACGATCTGCACCCCGCGCAATCCGGTCTGTGCGTTGTGTCCGCTCGATACGGCCTGCGAGGGCCATGCGCAGGGTATCGCCGCGACCCTTCCGGTCAAGGCGCCCAAAAAGGTGAAGCCCACACGCTTGGGCCATGCCTATGTGCTCACTGGCCCCTCCGGCGAGGTGCTGGTCGAGCGCCGCCCCGATCGCGGGCTTCTGGGCGGCACGCTGGGCTTTCCGACCAGCGACTGGGCCGAGACGCTCCCCGCTTTCGCGCCTCCCGTCACGGCTGACTGGACGCAAGCCCCCACCGACGTGCGCCATACATTCACCCATTTCCATCTGGTTCTGACCGTTCATCGCGCAACCGGCCATATGGAAGGGATGCTGGGCGATAACGCGTTCTCGCCCGAGGATCTGCCCACGCTGATGCGAAAGGTCTGGGAGGCGGCGCAGACTGCTCCTGCCAAGTAGCCGCCGCGCAAGCCCGATTGCACCCCCGCGCCCATCATGTCTATGCTGGCGGCGAATAACGGAGGCCCGATATGTCCACACGCGAAGAGCTGGCCCAGCCGGAACGCGCCCTGCCTTTCTGGCTGTCTCTGGGGACGATTCCGCTGGTACTGATCGAGATGATGTTCGGCGGCTGGACGCTGATCCTGCTGCCGCTCTATGCGTGGTGGGTGGTGACGCTTCTCGACAAGATCCTTGGCAAGAATGCCGACCAGCCGGATGTGGACACGCCCGAGGAGGATCTGTTCTGGTATCGCGCGATTACCATGGCATGGCTGCCGCTCCAGCTCTGCGTGATCTATGGCACGATCTATTTCGCGACCCATGACAGCGGGATGAACCTTATTGAAATCGTGGGGCTTTTCTTCGGGGTAGGCGTAATCTCGGGCACGATCGGCATGGTCTATGCGCATGAGCTGATGCACCAGAAAGACCCCGTGGAACGCTGGCTGGCCGACCTGCTGCTGGCCTCGGTGCTCTATTCGCATTTCCGCAGCGAGCATCTGCTGGTCCATCATTCATGGGTGGGCACCCCGCGCGATGCGGTGACGGCGCGCTATAACGAGGGCTTCCACCGCTATTTCCTGCGCGTGTTGAAAGACTGTCCGACCTCGGCGCTCGAGGCCGAATGCCGCCGGCTCGACCGCGCGGGCCGCCCGCATTGGGATCTGTCGAACCCGTTCTGGCGCTATGCGGGGCTGCAGCTGGCGGCACTTCTGCTGGCCTTCATGGTGGGCGGGATCTTTGGCGTGATCCTCTTTGCACTTCAGGCGATTTTTGCGATCTGGCAGCTGGAGCTGACCAATTATATCGAGCATTACGGGCTGACACGGCGCTATCTAGGTGAGGGCAAATACGAGCATGTCCAACCGCATCACAGCTGGAACGCCTCGCATACTGCCTCGAACTGGCTGCTGATCAACCTGCAGCGCCATTCCGACCATCATTACAAGCCCAGCCGCCGTTTCCCGCTTTTGCAGACCTATGCCAAATCGGAAGCGCCGCAGCTTCCCTTGGGCTATCCGGCAATGACCACGCTGGCGATGTTCCCCCCCCTCTGGCGGCGACGGATGAACCCGCGGGTGCGGGCATGGCGGTCGCAGTTCTACCCCGATATCGAGGATTGGTCGCCCTATAACATGGGGCTTTTCCCTAATCCACGCGGCTCGGTGTGACCACGCGCATCGTCAGATTGATCCGGCCGGGCTGTTTGAGAAGCAGGCTGGTGCCCGCTGCGATCCGGTCCACGCCGTGATAACGCAGGCGGGCCGCGCCCTCCATCACCACCACATCGCCCGAGCGTAGCCAGAGGCTTTCGGTCTTGCCGCCGCGCTCCAGATTGCCGATGCGGAAGAGCGCCTCGTCCCCCAGCGAGACCGACACGACCGGCTGGCTCAGATCGCCCTCGTCGCGGTCCTGATGCATGCCCATTTTCGCCTCCGGCCCGTAATAGTTGATCAGGCAGGTCTCGGGCGGGCGGGCTTGCGGCACCAACGCGCCCCAAAGCGCCGTAAGGACAGGCGGGATCGGCGGCCACGCGCTCCCTTGCGGGTGGTGCGGCGCATAGCGGTAGCCCCGCGCATCCGACATCCAGCCGAAATTCCCCGCCGAACTCATCCGCACCGACATCTGCGCGCCCGAGGGCGTAACCGGCGAGAAAAGCGGAGCCTTGCGCAGCATTTCGCGCAGATCCGTCACCAATCCGGCCTGCTCTTCGGGCGTGAACCAGCCCTCATAGACCCTGAAACCACGCAACTCCCGCGCTTCGGGCCGCACCAGAGACGGGTCAGGCGGGAAATTTGCAGGCGGGTTCGAAAAATCTGTTCGATTCTTGTCATCTTCGGGCATCTCGAAACCTTGCAGCAGCATTTTGCCCTCCTTATATAGCTTCCGAAGCCGATTGCAGAGCCCGCGCCAAAGGTCGTGCAATGTTATCGGAAGCTAAAACTGCAAACCCTGGGATGGGAGGCAGGGGCCTTGACGGACCTGTTTCCCGACATCGCCAAAAGAAGAGGTATTGATATGGGTAAAGTCATCGGGATTGACCTCGGGACCACCAACTCCTGCGTCGCCATCATGGACGGCGCACAGCCGAAAGTCGTTGAAAACTCCGAAGGCGCACGCACCACGCCGTCGATCGTGGCCTATACCGACGAAGAACGTCTGGTCGGCCAGCCGGCAAAGCGCCAAGCGGTTACCAACCCCACCAACACGATCTTTGCCGTGAAACGCCTGATCGGCCGTCGGACCACCGATGCCGAAGTACAAAAGGACAAGGATCTCGTGCCCTATTCCATCGTTGACGGTGGCAATGGCGACGCATGGGTCGAAGTGAAGGGTGAGAAATACTCCCCCGCTCAGGTTTCTGCCGTGACCCTGCAGAAGATGAAAGAGACCGCTGAATCCTATCTGGGCGAGGAAGTGACGCAGGCCGTCATCACCGTTCCGGCCTATTTCAACGATGCTCAGCGTCAGGCCACCAAAGATGCCGGCAAGATCGCGGGCCTCGAGGTTCTGCGTATCATCAACGAGCCGACCGCCGCCGCACTGGCCTATGGTCTGGACAAGAAAGACAGCAAGACCATCGCTGTTTATGACCTTGGTGGCGGCACCTTCGATATCACCATTCTGGAAATCGACGACGGTCTGTTCGAAGTGAAATCCACCAACGGGGACACGTTCCTTGGCGGTGAAGACTTCGATATGCGCATTGTCAACTTCCTCGCCGACGAGTTCAAGAAAGAGCACGGCGTTGATCTGACCAAAGACAAGATGGCGCTGCAGCGTCTGAAAGAAGCGGCTGAAAAAGCGAAGATCGAACTGTCGTCGAGCCAGTCGACCGAGATCAACCAGCCCTTCATCTCGATGGACGCAAAAACCGGCACGCCGCTGCACATGGTCATGAAGCTGACCCGTTCGAAGCTGGAAACCCTCGTGGGCGACCTGATCAAGAACTCGCTCAAGCCCTGTCAGGCAGCGCTGAAGGATGCAGGCATCTCCAAGGACGAGATCGACGAGGTCGTTCTGGTCGGCGGTATGACCCGTATGCCCAAAGTCGTTGAGGAAGTGACCAAATTCTTCGGGAAAGAGCCCCATAAAGGCGTGAACCCCGATGAGGTTGTGGCTCTTGGCGCGGCGATCCAGGCCGGTGTTCTGCAAGGCGATGTGAAAGACGTTGTTCTTCTGGACGTGACCCCGCTGTCGCTTGGTATCGAAACGCTGGGTGGCGTGTTCACCCGTCTGATCGACCGCAACACGACGATCCCGACCAAGAAATCCCAGATCTTCTCGACCGCGGAAGACAATCAGAACGCTGTGACGATCCGCGTGTTCCAGGGTGAACGCGAGATGGCTGCCGATAACAAGATGCTCGGCCAGTTCAATCTCGAGGATATCCCGCCGGCACCGCGCGGTATGCCGCAGATCGAAGTGACCTTCGATATCGACGCCAACGGTATCGTCTCTGTTTCGGCCAAAGACAAAGGCACGAACAAAGAGCAAAAGATCACCATCCAGGCATCGGGCGGCCTGTCCGACGAGGATATCGATCGCATGGTGCGTGACGCGGAAGAAAACGCCGAGTCGGATAAAAAGCGCAAGGAACTGGTCGAGGCGACCAACCAAGGCGAGAGCCTGCTGCACTCGACCCGCAAATCGCTCGAGGATCACGGCGACAAGGTCGATGGTTCGACCGTCGAGGTGATCGAATTGGCGGCCAACGCGCTGGAAGAAGCTCTCAAGTCGGATGATGGTGCCAAGATCAAGGGCGCGATCGCCAACCTGCAGGACGCTGCGATGAAACTCGGTGAGGCCATCTACAAGGCCGAGCAGGAGAAGGCTTCGGCGGAAGAGGACGCGGAAGAAGCAGACGACAATCGCTCGCCGAGCGATGACGACATCGTCGACGCTGATTTCGAGGATCTCGGCGAAGATCGTAAGCGCAACTGATCGGCTTGGAACAATGTGGACGGGCCCGCTGCTAGGGCGGGCCCGTTTTCATGTTCTCCGAAGGGAGCTATAGAATGGCAAAAAAGGATTTCTACGAGGTTCTGGGCATCCAGAAAGGTGCCTCGGCCGAAGAGATCAAGAAGGCCTATCGCACGAAAGCGAAAGAGCTTCACCCCGACCGGAATTCGGATAATCCGAACGCCGAAGCCATGTTCAAGGAAGTGAACGAGGCGCATGACGTTCTGAAAGACCCCGAGAAGAAAGCGGCCTATGACCGTTATGGCCATGCGGCCTTCGATGGTGGCATGGGTGGCGGTCGTCCCGGTGCGGGCTACGGCCAGCAGGGCGATTTCGCCTCCGCTTTCTCGGATGTGTTCGAGGATCTCTTTGGCGATTTCATGGGTGGCGGCGGTGGTCGTGCCGGTGGTGGCGGGCGTTCGCGCGCAACCCGCGGCTCGGATCTGCGCTATAACCTGCGTGTGACGCTGGAAGAGGCGTTCAAGGGCGCCCAGAAACAGATCAATGTTCCGGGTTCCGAGAGCTGCGACAGCTGCCATGGCACGGGTGCCGAGGGCGGCGCCGAGCCGCAAACTTGCCCCACCTGCGGTGGCATGGGTAAGGTCCGGGCACAAAACGGTTTCTTCACCGTGGAACGCACCTGCCCCACCTGTGGCGGCCAAGGTCAGGTGGTGAAAAACCCCTGCCGCAAATGCCATGGCGCGGGCCGGATCGAGAAAGACCGCACGCTTTCGGTCAATATCCCTGCGGGGGTCGAGACCGGCACACGGATCCGTCTGGCCGGTGAGGGCGAGGCAGGTCTACGCGGCGGGCCGTCCGGAGATCTTTATATCTTCATCGAGGTCAAGGAACACGAGCTGTTCCAGCGCGACGGATCGACACTCTTCTGTCAGATCCCCGTTTCCATGGCCAGCGCGGCTTTGGGCGGCGAAGTCGAAGTGCCGACAATCGACGGCGGTCGCTCGCGGGTGAAAATTCCCGCAGGCAGCCAATCGGGTCGGCAAATGCGGCTGCGCGCCAAGGGGATGCCCGCACTGCGCGGTGGCGCGGTCGGTGATATGCTGATCGAACTGGCGGTTGAAACGCCGGTCAACCTGACCACGCGCCAGAAGGAAATTCTGCGTGAGTTCGAGAAGATCGAGGCAGAGAATAACCCGCAAGGGGCGTCCTTCTTCCGGAAGGTGAAAAGCTTCTGGGACGGGATGACCGGATAAGAAAAGCCGCCCCTCGGGGCGGCTTTTTCAATAGCTGCGGGAATAGCTTCCTGACAAGCCGGACGAGAGCGCGAAGGCAGAGACGGTCTGGTAATGCTCTTTGGTGTAGACCATCGAGGTCTGGTTCTTGCTCTCGACCTTCTCGACACCCACCGCCTCATGCGACCAAGCGGTTTCGGTTGTCACCGATACATTCAGCTCGCCATTGGCGATCTGGTCCTTCATGTCGGCCACAAGCGCGGCTTTCTGACCCGCCCGCGCCATTTCCTTGCCCTTCTCGAGGAAGGCCATAGCGGCTTCGGTATCCTGCCCCGTCATGGCGAACAGGCGTAGAAGCGCGCGCTGGCGCCCCCATTCGGCCTTGCTCTGGCTGGCATCGATCATCTGGTCCGCGCGGTCGCCCAAAGCCTGATCGATCAGGCTCTGTGTCTCGGCCTCGGTTTCGGCTTCCAGCATCGCGGTGCGGAAATCCTGCTGGCTCCCGAGAATGGTATCAGCCTGCTGCAGCGTCCCGACATAGGCGGACAGCGCTTCGGCTCCACCCTTGTCCCAGACTTTCTGTGCCTCCTTGGTCAGCACGGCCTCGCTATCGCCCTCCAGCATCGCCTGCGCCGAGGAGATCTCGGATTGCAGCTGGCTACGGATATTCGTCATCAGGTCCAGTTCCATCTCGGAGGCCGAAACAGGGCGAGCGAGCTTAGACTCCTCCACCGTTATCTCGGGCGTGCGCACCGACGATTCGGAGATCGTGACAACAGCCACGTCCTGCACACGGCCAGATTGTGTCTGATAGCCGCGAATATGGGTTCCTAACCCCGAATAGAGACCGATCATCACACCGCTCCTTACACCCCGCTGCCATGATCGCGTTTTGTGGTGAAGAATGTGTAAGGAATGGCAAGCTGAGTTCGAAGATGGTGAACGGGTTAAGGATTTATTCACCATACGCACGGCATTCTGGGGATATGAAACAGTCGCCCCGCCACTTCAACGAAGCTCCGATGCCGCTTTTCGGCCATCCAGACGAGGCCATCGCCCCGCATCCCGTGGGGCGGGCTCCGGACGGGCGCCAATCGGTGCGCCTGCCCTCCTATATCAAGGATCACCGCAAACGGCTGCGCACACGTTTCATGGACGGCGGGGCGCAGGCCCTGCCCGATTACGAAATGCTGGAACTGGTGCTATTCCGCGCGATCCTGCGGCAGGATGTGAAACCTCTGGCGCATCGGCTGATGCAGGCGTTCGGCGATTTCGGGCGGGTGCTGGCAGCCCCACCCTCGCGGCTTGCAGAGATCGAGGGCGTTGGCGAGGCGGTCATTATCGAACTGAAGGTGGTCGAGGCCGCAGCCCACCGGCTGGCCCGCGCCAAGGTGATGCACCAGCCGGTGCTCTCCTCATGGGATGCGCTGCTGGATTACTGCCACACCGCGATGGCCCATCGCGAGACCGAACAGTTCCGCGTGCTCTATCTGGACCGCAAGAATACGCTGGTCGCCGATGAGGAGCAGTCGCGCGGAACGGTCGATCATGTCCCCGTCTACCCGCGCGAGGTCGTGAAGCGCGCGCTGGAGCTGAACGCCTCGGCGCTCATTCTGGTGCATAACCACCCTTCGGGCGACCCGACGCCCTCGGAGGCCGATATCTCGATGACCGAGCAGATCAATCGTGCGGCAGGCGTTCTGGGGATCGTGCTGCATGACCATCTGATCATCGGCAAAAGCCGCGAACTGAGCTTCCGCGCCGAGGGTTTCCTGTAAGCGGAATGCCCCTTGCCGACCTATCTTATTGGCCGGCCTTGCTCAGATCCGGAAGATCCATGACCACCGAACCGCCCTGCTGGTCGCATTCGGGCATCATGAGATTGACGGCTGTGACCGGATGTAGCTTGCTCCGGTCCGCCCATGCGATACCGCCTTCGAGTGTCTGGCCGCAGCTCTCGCCGGTGACCGGCGCATCCACACTCAGGCGGGTCTCGCCAAGCGCAAGACGGGTCGAATAGACCTCCGCCTGCTGGCCATCCCCGACCGCGGAAAACCGCGTGACATACCCATCCGGAGTGCCCTCCGTATCGCCCTTCCTGGCAGAAAGATGCATGGCAACGGGACGCGCCCATGACAGGACCACACGGTTCCAGTCATCCGCCTCGGGCTGTACGATCCCCGCCGAGGCCACGCCCCCCGCGCTGGCCACCGTCAGACGGGCCTGGGCCAGCATGGCAGGCACGAGCCCGCTCCACTGGCCCTGCGCGTCCAGTTTTACGTCGAATTGCAGGCCTGGCTGGGTCAGGCTGGCCACGACACCCCCATTGCAGGCGTCGGTATACTCCACCGAAATCATACCGTTTTCCGAGGGCTCGAGCTTGAGAACAGGCGCCGCGCAGCTGGTTGCCTGCGCAAGCTGCAGACGCGCTTGGGCGGGTTGGTCAAGACCGCCCTCCCCCGAGAAACTGGCCGAGTAGATCCGATCCTCCGGCATCTCCGGCAGAGGGAGATCGGAGACCGGCGTCCGCGTCGGTGCCATCGTCAGAACGGGCCGCGTGCCCAGAGCGCTGGCCAGATGCCCGTCACTGACGGGACGCGCGATATGGGGCACGGCTGCATCGGCGGTGGAAACGCCCAGCTGGGCAAAGATCTGGTCGGCATGCTGCATGAACTGGCTGCAAGCCACGGCTGTTATACCGGTGCCCAGAATCAACGAAATTTCGCGCATCTTCTGTTTCATCTCGCTCTGCCTGCTCGCTCTTTGGCCATCCGCTCTTTGGCGCTTAATGCTTACTTAACAAGATATAACCAAAACGCGTTCTCTGAAAGGCACGGATATGGCGGGAGCATGGCGCAAATGAAAAGAGGGCGGCAAAATTGCCACCCTCTCTCCGCTTGTATCCACTGAATTCAGAGCTTGCCGTGGCAATGCTTGAATTTCAGACCCGACCCGCAGGGGCACGGATCGTTGCGGCCCGGCTCGCCCCAGGTCGAGGGATCGTTCTCGTCGAAGCCTTCTTTCGCGATGCCACCGATCTCGACCCGCGGAAGCTCTTCGGACACCGTTTGCGGCTCGGGCTCTTCGGGCTCGTCATTGCGGGCGTTATACATCTGGGCCTGAAGCGCCTCGCGCTCCTCTTCCGTCAGCGGACGGATCTGGCTCAGACGCTGGGTCACATCGAGGCGCAGACCTTCGAGAAGGGCCTCGAACAGCTGGAAGCTCTCGGTCTTGTATTCCGACAGCGGATCGCGCTGCGCATAGCCACGGAAACCGATCACCGAACGCAGATGCTCGAGTTTCACCAGATGCTCGCGCCATTTGGCATCAACGGTCTGCAGCAGGACCTGCTTCTCGATGGTGCGCATGACGTCGGGGCCGAAGGCGGCTTCCTTTTCGGCCATATAGGCGTCCGAGGCTTCCTCGATCCGCTCCAGCATAACTTCCTGATCCACGCCCTCTTCCTGCGCCCAGTCTGCCAGCGGCAGGGTCAGGTTGAGATGCTCGAGGATCGCGGCCGAGAAGCCCTCGATATCCCACTGATCAGCATAGGATTTCGGCGGCAGATATTGGTCGACCAGGTCATCGAGGACCTGATGGCGCATATCGGCCGCGATCTCTCCCACCTCGTCGCTATCCATGATCTCGCGGCGCTGATTGAAGATCGCCTTCCGCTGATCGTTCATCACATCGTCGAACTTCAAAAGCTGTTTGCGGATGTCGAAGTTGCGGCCCTCGACCTTCGCCTGCGCACGCTCGAGCGATTTGTTCACCCACGGGTGGATGATCGCCTCGCCCTCTTTCATGCCGAGCTTGGACAGAACGTTCTCCAGCTTGTCCGAGCCGAAGATGCGCATCAGGTCATCTTCCAGCGACAGGAAGAACAGAGAGCGGCCCGGATCACCCTGACGGCCCGAACGGCCACGCAACTGGTTGTCGATCCGGCGCGACTCGTGGCGTTCAGTGGCCAGAACGAAGAGACCACCGGCCTCGAGCACTTTCTGTTTCTCCTCCGCGGTCGCGGCCTCGATACGGGCGCGGACCTCTTCGGGATCGGCCTCGGGATCCTGGCTCAGCGCCTCCTGCACGCGCATTTCGACGTTGCCGCCGAGCTGGATATCGGTCCCGCGACCGGCCATGTTGGTGGCGATGGTCACTGCACCCAGACGGCCAGCGTCACCCACGATCTGGGCTTCCTGCTCGTGCTGGCGAGCGTTGAGAACGTTGTGCTGGATGCCGGCCTGCGTCAGCAGCTGCGAGAGCATCTCGGATTTCTCGATGGAGGTGGTGCCCACGAGGATCGGCTGGCCCTTGGCATTTGCCTCGCGGATCGCCTCGATCACCGCCTGATATTTCTCGATAGCAGTGCGGTAGACACGGTCATGCTCGTCGATCCGCTGCACGGGACGGTTGGTCGGAACCTCGACCACGCCCAGCTTGTAGATCTCGGCGAATTCCTCGGCCTCGGTGGAGGCCGTACCGGTCATACCACCCAGTTTCTCGTAAAGACGGAAGTAGTTCTGGAACGTCACCGAAGCCAGCGTCACGTTCTCGGGCTGGACCGTCACGCCCTCTTTCGCCTCGATCGCCTGATGCAGACCGTCCGACAGGCGGCGGCCCTTCATGGCGCGGCCGGTATGTTCGTCGATCAACACGATCTCGCCATTGGCCACTACGTAATTATCGTCTTTGTTGAACAGCTTATGCGCGCGCATCGCCTGCGTGGCATGGTGAACGATAGTGGTCGACTCGGGGTCGTAGAGCGACTGGCCCTCGGGCAGGATACCGTCTTCCTGCAGACGACGCTCGAGGAATTCGTTCCCCTCCTCGGTGAAGGTCGCGTTGCGAGCCTTCTCGTCAATCGAGTAATGCTCTTCGGTCAGCTCGGGGATATAGGCGTTGAGCTTGATATAGAGGTCCGAACGGTCTTCGGAAGGACCCGAAATGATCAGCGGCGTGCGGGCCTCGTCGATCAGGATCGAGTCGACCTCGTCCACGATGGCGAAGAAATGACCGCGCTGCGCCATTTCCTCGACCGAGTTCTTCATGTTGTCACGAAGATAGTCGAAGCCCAGCTCGTTATTGGTCGCATAGGTGATATCGGCCTGATAGGCGGCCTTTTTCTCGGCATCGGGCTGGAAAGGCACGACGACGCCGGTGGTCAGACCCAGCGCGCCATAGACCTTCGACATCCACTCCGCGTCACGACGCGCGAGATAATCGTTCACCGTCACCACATGCACGCCCTTACCGGCCAGCGCATTGAGATAGACGGGGAAAGTCGCCATGAGCGTCTTGCCCTCACCGGTCTTCATTTCGGCGATCTGGCCCTGATGCAGGAAGATCCCCGCCATCAGCTGGACATCGAAAGCACGCAGGCCGAGTGCACGGCGCGCACCCTCGCGGCAGTTGGCAAAAGCTTCGGGCAGCAGGTCGTCAAGGCTCTCGCCCTGCTCCTGCACCCGCTTCTGGAATTCGCGCGTCTTCCCGATGAGACCCTCATCGGTCAGAGCCGCGAACTCTTCCTCGAGCGCGTTGATTTTCGCCACAAGCGGACGAACGGATTTTACCTTGCGGTCATTCGGCGTGCCGAAAACCTTTTTCGCGAGTGTTCCGAGCCCGAGCATGACTTCTCCGCAATTGGACTGACCAAATCGTGTGTGGAGCTACCCTTGCCGCGCTTTCTGGCGCCCCCTAAGAAGCATGTGAGAAAGGGCTCGGATAGCCTTTTTGACCCTTGGCGATGTAAGGGTCGACTGTCAGAGTGTCAACGCCGCGGACAAACGCGGCAATGAAGGAGTGGCCAAGATGCCGAAACTGACGAAACTTTTGGGAACCGCTGCAGTGGTCGCGATGATGGCTGCCGGTGCGTATGCGCAAGACAGCACGCCCTCAGCGCCGGCGGCCGATACAGCAGCCTCCACGCCTGCCAAGAAAGATTACCGCAAGGATGTGAACGCCGATACGGTGGTCGCCACCGTGAATGGCAAGGACATTACCGTGGGCCAGATGCAGATCGTCCGCGACAGCCTGCCCGCGCAATATCTGCAGATGGATGATGCGACGCTGTTCAAGGGGATCCTTGATCAACTGGTGCAGCAGACCGCGCTTTCCGAGCTGGGCGAAGGCCGCAAGACCAAGCGTGATGATGTGGCACTGGAAGTGCAGCGCCGCGCCTATCTGGCGGGTTCCATGCTGGAATATAGTGCAAATCGTGCCGTTTCCGACGATGCCGTGCAAAAGGCCTATGATGCCAAATACAAGGCCGCCGATCCGGTGACGGAATATCACGCGGCCCATATCATCGTGCCGACCAAGGAAAAGGCCGAAGAGCTGAAGAAGCAGCTCGATGACGGTGCCGACTTCGCCGAACTCGCCAAAGCCAATAGCCAAGATGGTGCGGCGGCCAATGGCGGCGATCTGGGATGGTTCTCTCTCGACCAGATGGTCGAACCCTTCGGCGCGGCCGTGGCCGATATGAAGGATGGACAGATCTCCGATCCCGTCCAGACGCAATATGGCTGGCACATCATCAAACGTGAGGGATCGCGTATCGCCGATGCGCCGAAACTTGCAGATGTCCGCGACGAACTTGAAGGCGATCTGCGCCAGAAAGCTGTCGAGAGCCGCGTGAAAGACACGGTTGATGCCGCAGATGTGAAGCGGATGGACGACGATATTGATCCTGCTATCCTGAAGAACGATAAGTTGTTCGGTCAATAAGGCCGAAACCTGGAAGGGGATGGCATATGCCTGGTAAGAAAAAGACGATCAAGCGCTACGCAAAGCGCGTGGACAAGCTTGAAAGCAAGGTCACGAAGCTCAAGAAGAAGCTGAAGGCCAGCGCGGTCGAGGCCGAAATCGCTCCGGCGAAGGTCTCGCTGATTTCGCCCTTTGCACCGGCATCCTTCCCCGACCTGCCCGAAATCGAGGGCGTCCGCTTCGCATCTGCCGCAGCGGGCGTCAAATATGCAGGCCGCACCGATGTGATGCTGGCCGAGATTTGCCCGGGTTCCGCGATTGCGGGTGTGTTCACCAAATCCTCGACCCGTGCGGCCTGTGTGCTGGACAATCAGGCCAAGCTTGCGGGCACTCCGGCTTCCGATCAGGGTGCGGCCATTCTGGTGAACTCGGGCAATGCCAACGCCTTTACCGGCGCCAATGGTCAGGCCTCGGTCGATGCGATCTCGGGCAAAGTGGCCGAGACGCTGGATCTTCCCGCCTCGCGCGTGTTCACCTCCTCGACGGGTGTGATCGGCGAGCCGCTGCCGCATGACCGGATCACCAATGTTCTGGGCGAGCTGAAGGCCAAACTCAGCCCCGCCTCGATCTCCGACGCGGCCCGCGCCATCATGACCACCGACACCTTCCCCAAAGGCGCATGCGCGACCATCGCGGGCGAAGGCGGCGAGATCAAGATCGCCGGTATCGCCAAGGGCTCGGGGATGATCGCGCCGAATATGGCGACGATGCTGGTCTATATCTTCACCGATGCGACCATCGCCCCCGCGCTGCTGCAAAAACTGCTGTCGTGGCAGGTGGATGATACGTTCAACGCGATCACTGTCGATAGCGACACCTCGACCTCGGATGCGCTGATCCTTGCCGCGACCGGCAAATCGCCTGCAGCCGAACTGATCGAGGGCACCGACGCCTCGATCGCCTTCGAGAAAGCTCTGCGCGCCGTGATGACCGATCTGGCCAAACAGGTTGTGATGGATGGCGAGGGCGCCACCAAATTCGTCGAAGTGCAGGTAACCGGCGCACAGACCCCCGCCGATGCCCATACCATCGCCATGTCCATCGCCAACTCGCCGCTGGTGAAAACCGCGATTGCGGGCGAGGATGCCAACTGGGGCCGGATCGTGGCGGCTGTCGGTAAATCCGGCGCCTATGCCGAGCGCGACCTGCTGACCATCCGCTTCGGCGATATCGTGGTGGCCGAAAAGGGCTGGCGCAATCCCGAATATTCCGAAGAGGAAACATCGGCCTATATGAAACAGTCAGAGCTGGTGATCGGCGTAGATCTGGGTCTGGGCGAGGCGTCGAAGACCGTCTGGACCTGTGATCTGACCCACCGTTATATCGACATCAACGCGGATTACCGTTCGTGACGAAGAAGATCATCCTCGTCTCGGCCGTCGCCCTGATCGATGCCGACGGGCGCGTGCTTCTGGCACAGCGCCCCGAAGGCAAGTCGATGGCGGGTCTGTGGGAGTTTCCGGGGGGCAAGGTCGAGCCGGGCGAGACGCCCGAAGCCTGCCTGATCCGCGAGCTGAAGGAAGAGCTTGGCATCGATACGTGGGCGAGCTGCCTTGCACCACTGACATTCGCCAGCCACAGCTATGACGACTTCCATCTGCTGATGCCGCTCTTTGCCTGCCGCAAATGGGAGGGCATCCCCTCCCCGCGCGAGGGACAGACGCTGGAATGGGCACAGGCCAAGGATCTGACCACCTATCCGATGCCGCCCGCCGACATTCCGCTGATCCCGATGCTGCGGGACTGGCTGTAGGAAAAACTTCTTGATTCGTGTTTTGGGCGCCCTAATTGGGCGCCTTTCACATTCAATGGCGGCAATATAGGCAGTTTCGCCGCGCGATTGTCGACAAAGTTTCAAAACTGCCCACGATTAAGAAATAATTCACCCATCCGCGCCTTTTTTCTTTGCAATTTTATGACAATCCTGTTTTATAAAGATATCGGATTAATCAGGATCCGTAGCACCTTGTAAGGGAGGTCCCTATGCTTCGCACTATCACCGTTGGCAGCTCGGTTTCGATCCAGGGCATCTACCACAGCAAACTTGCAGACGGCAAAATCACCGTCCGCGTTGGTGAGGAACTCTATACCGGACGTCCGGTTACCCGCTGATCGCCAGAGGCGTCCCACGGCGCGCAGGGGAGGGCGTGCCGGTCCGGTCGATGCCTTGAAAGGTCAGAAGGTAAGAAAAAGAGGCCCCACGGGGCCTCTTTTTTTATGCGTAAGGGACGGGAGGCTCACTCCCCTTCGGTGAATTGCAGACGCGCGAGCTCGGCATAGAGCCCGCCTTCGGCCACGAGGCTCTCATGGGTGCCCTGTGCCACGATCCGGCCCTGATCGAAGACCACAATCCGGTCGGCCTTCTTCACCGTCGCCAGGCGGTGCGCGATAATAATGGTGGTGCGGTCCTGCGAGAGCTTCTCGACCGCGGACTGCACCGCACACTCGGAGGAAGCATCAAGCGCCGAGGTCGCCTCGTCGAGCAGCAGGATCGGCGCATCACGCAACATGGCACGCGCAATGGCCACCCGCTGTTTCTGTCCGCCCGACAGCATCACACCGCGTTCGCCCACATAGGTATCGAGCCCCTCGGGCAAAGCCTGCAGGAAATCGAGCGCGTGGGCCGCCTCGGCGGCGGCCTCCACCTCAGCATCGGAGGCATCAGGGCGACCGAAGCGGATATTCTCGCGGGCAGAGGCGGCAAAGATCACCGGATCCTGAGGGACCAGCGCAATCGCCTGACGGAAATCGGGCCGGGCCATCTGGCGCAGATCGATCCCGTCGATGCTGACGCGCCCCGTCTCCGGGTCCCAGAATCGCTGGATCAGCTGGATGATCGTGGTCTTGCCTGCGCCCGAAGGCCCGACAAGCGCCACGGTTTCACCGGCGGCGATATCGAGTGTCACATGATCCAATGCCGAAGTGTCGGGGCGCGAGGGGTAATGGAAGCTGACATCGGTGAAGCTGATCGCCCCCTTCGCCGGACGCGGCAGAGCCATCGGCTGGGCCGGATCCTCGAGCGTGTCCTTGGTCTGCAACAGCTCGATCAGACGCTCGGTCGCCCCTGCCGCACGCTGCAGCTCGCTCCAGATCTCCGACAGAGCGCCGACAGAGCCCGCGACCATCACCGCATAGATAACGAACTGCACCAGCTCGCCCACCGACATCAGCTCATTGCGCACATCCCGCGCGCCGATCCACAGCACACCCACCACACCAGAAAAGATCAGGAAGATGACAATCATCGTCATCAGCGAGCGCGTGCGGATCCGGCGATTGGCGGCGCTGTAGCTCTTTTCCGTCACATCGCGGAAGCGCAGGCGGGTGCGGACCTCATGGGTAAAGGCCTGGATGGTCTGCGCCGACAGGAGCGCCTCGGAGGCCGAACCGGAGGAACTGGCGATCCAGTCCTGATTCTCGCGCGAGAGGCCGCGCAGACGGCGCCCCAGAACCACGATCGGCACGATCACCGCCGGCACGATCAGCAGCACCAGCCCCGTGAGCTTGGCCGAGGTCACCAGCAGCATCACCATCCCGCCTGCAAAGATCATGAAATTGCGCAGTGCCACCGAGACGGAGGATCCGATCACCGACAGGATCAGCGTGGTATCGGTCGTGATACGCGAGATGATCTCGCCAGTGAGGATTCGCTCGTAGAAGGCGGGCGACATGGAAATCACACGATCGAACACCGCCATGCGGATATCGGCCACGACCCGTTCACCGAAGCGCGTTACAAGATAATAGCGCGCGCCCGTCCCTATCGCGAGAAGCGCCGTGATTACCAGCGCCGCACCGAAATACTGGTCAAGAAGCGCCGCACCGCTATTGAACCCGTCCACCACGCGGCGGACCGCAATCGGCAGGATCAGCGAAACGGAGGCGGTCAGCACCAGCGCGAGGAGCGCACACAGCGCAAGGCCGCGATAGGGTCGCAGGAATGGCCAGAGGCCTTTCAGCGCACCGATCTTCTTGGTGGTCGGGCGATCTTCGGTACTCGTCTTGGATCTTCGCACTAAAAGGCCTCCTGCGGTTTACCCGCGGTTTAGGCAGGGAACCCCTTGCAGACAAGGCTCGAATAACAATTCGGGGGGAAGGTTGCGGGACTGTGAAGCCGAAGGGGAACGTTCGGGCGGCCCAAAAGTCAAAAGCCGCAGATCTTGCGATCCGCGGCTTTTTGAAATTGGTGCCCAGAAGAGGACTCGAACCTCCACGCCTTGCGGCACACGGACCTGAACCGTGCGCGTCTACCAATTCCGCCATCTGGGCGTTCCGACCTTGCTGCGAGGCAGCTCAGCTGGTGTGAGGGCCTTCTACGGGGAGCGCCCGAAACCGTCAATAGGAAATTTTCATTTTTGTCGTAGAAAATTTGCATTGCCGCTGGCCTCTTGTCCGGAGGGGTGTAAATCGGTAATCAGGAAGGGAAAATCTGCAAGGGGGAGGCCCAGCCGATGTCGAAACTTGTCACGATCTATGGTGGTTCCGGTTTTGTGGGGCGTTATATCGCCCGCCGGCTTGCGAAGGATGGCTGGCGCATCCGGATCGCCGTTCGCCGCCCGAACGAGGCGCTTTTCACCAAACCCTATGGCGCGGTCGGTCAGGTCGAGCCCGTGTTCTGCAATATCCGTGATGACGCCTCTGTGCGCATGGCCATGATGGGGGCGGATGCGGTTGTGAACTGCGTGGGTATCCTGAATGTCGCCGGCAAGAACGGTTTCGACGCCGTGCAGGCCGATGGCGCGGAGCGAATCGCCCGCATCGCCGCCGAGCTGGGCGTGAAGACCATGGTCCATCTATCGGCCATCGGTGCCGATGCCAATTCGGCCAGCGCCTATGCGCGCTCCAAGGCCAAGGGTGAGGCGGGAGTACTGCAGCACTTCCCCGATGCGATGATCCTGCGCCCCTCGGTCCTGTTTGGCACCGAAGACGGGTTCTTCAACAAATTTGCCGCGATGAGCCGCTTCACTCCGGTCCTGCCGATCACCGGTGGGGGCTCGAAATTCCAGCCGGTCTGGGTGGATGATGTGGCCGCCGCCGCTGTCATGGGCGTCGAGGGCAAGGCCAAGGGCACGTTCGAGCTGGGCGGCCCCGATCAGGCAAGCCTCACCGAGCTGATGAAAACCATGCTGGGCGTCATCAACCGTAAGCGCGCGATCTTCAATATGCCCTTCGGTCTAGCCTCGCTGATGGCCAGCGTCTTCGATGGGTTGCAGGGCGCGACCGGCGGGCTCTTCAACAACACGCTCCTGACCCGAGATCAGGTGAAAAACCTCAAGAAAGACAACATCGTTTCGGCAGATGCGCGGGGCTTTGCTCAACTCGGCATCACACCTATGGCAATGGGAGCGATCATGCCGGGTTACCTCTGGCGCTTCCGCCCGCATGGGCAGTATGAAGATATCCAAGCTTCTGCCAAAAATCTAAAACGGTCCTGATCTGATGAATGATACCCTCTCCGCCGCGATACTTGGATTTGTAGAGGGTCTCACAGAGTTCCTTCCCGTCTCGTCCACCGGCCATGTGCTGATCGTGGGCGAGATGCTCGGCTTCCACTCCACCGGCCATGCCTTTGAAGTGGTGATCCAGCTGGGCGCAATCCTCGCGATTCTGGGCGTCTATGCCAAGAAGCTCTACGAGGTGTTCTCCTCCGCCCCGCATGATCCGCAGGCAAGACGGTTTATCTTCTCGGTGCTGCTGGCCTTCCTGCCCGCTGTATTTATCGGGATCGCGGCACATGATTTCATCAAGCGCGTGCTCTTCGATTCGCCGCTTATCATCGCCACCACACTCGTTCTGGGCGGGATTATCCTGATCGTTATCGACAAGATGGATCTGCATCCCAAACATGATGACGCCATGAAGATCCCGCTGGGTAAGGCCCTTGCGATTGGTTTCATCCAGTGTCTGGCAATGATCCCGGGCACATCGCGGTCGGGTTCGACCATCGTCGGCGCCATGTTGATGGGTGTCTCGAAACGCGCGGCGGCCGAATTCAGCTTTTTCCTGTCCATGCCCACCATGGCAGGTGCCTTCGCCTATGACCTTTACAAGAACTACGATGTGCTGAACGCTGACGACATGATGCTGATCGTGATCGGCTTCGTTATGGCCTTTATCTCGGCAGTGATCGTCGTGCGCCACCTGCTCGACTTCATTTCCCGTCACGGCTACGCGGTTTTCGGCTATTGGCGCATCCTTGTCGGCCTTGCGATCTTTGGCTATTTCGGGCTTCTCCGCTAGGTAGGTATTAATAGCTGACCTATTTTGGAGCAATTTTTCTCACGAAACTGCGTAAATCCGAAAAAAAGCTATATTTAGGTCAGCACCTCTTACTTTTAATGCCTTTCCCGAGCGTGTAGCAAAGTCCCAAAGAAACGCTAGGGAGGCGCTAGCCATGGCCAAGCAACGCATGCTGAAGTTCGTCTCGACGGCAAAGGAAATGCCGGCGAAGCGCGATGCAAAGCAACGCGCCCAGGACTTCAACGAAATCTACGCGGAATATGCCGAACAGAAAGCTGCCGAGCAGGCAGGGCGCTGTTCGCAATGTGGTGTGCCTTATTGCCATACACATTGCCCGCTGCATAACAACATTCCCGACTGGCTGCGCCTGACGGCGGAGGGCCGTCTGGAGGAAGCCTACCAGATTTCTCAGGCGACCAATACCTTCCCCGAAATCTGCGGCCGCATTTGCCCGCAGGACCGTCTGTGCGAAGGCAATTGCGTCATCGAGCAATCGGGCCACGGCACCGTGACCATCGGCTCGGTCGAGAAATACATCACCGATACCGCCTTCGAAAACGGTTGGGTCCCCTCGATCAAACCGAAGAAAGAGCGCGAAGAGAGCATTGGCATCATCGGCGCGGGCCCCGGTGGCCTGGCGGCGGCGGATGTGCTGCGCCGTGCGGGCTGCAAGGTCACTGTCTATGACCGTCACGACCGCGCAGGCGGGCTGCTGACCTACGGTATCCCCGGCTTCAAGCTGGAGAAGGATATCGTCATGCGCCGCGTGACCCAGCTCGAGGAAGCGGGCGTCGAGTTCGTGCTGAACTGCAACGTCGGCACCGACATCACCTTTGACGCGATCCGCGGCAAGCATGATGCGGTCCTGATCGCAACCGGCGTCTACAAGACCCGCGATCTGCGTGATCCGGGTTCGGATGCCTCCGGTATCGTGCGCGCCATCGACTATCTGACCTGCTCGAACAAGCTCTCCTTCGGCGATGAGGTTGCCGAGTTCGAGGATGGCACGCTGAACGCTGCCGGTAAGAATGTCGTGGTCATCGGTGGTGGCGACACCGCGATGGACTGCGTGCGCACCGCCATCCGTCAGGGCGCGACCTCGGTCAAATGTCTCTACCGCCGCGACCGCGCGAATATGCCCGGCTCGCAGCGCGAGGTGCAGAACGCCGAGGAAGAAGGCGCGGAATTCGTCTGGCTGGCCGCCCCCAAGGGCTTCAGCGGTAATCCGGTTTCCTCGATCACCATCCAGAAGATGAAGCTGGGCCAGCCCGATGCGTCGGGCCGTCAGTCGCCCGAGCCGATCGAGGGCGGGATCTACGAGGAGAAAGCCGATCTGGTCATCAAGGCCCTCGGTTTCGAGCCGGAAGATCTGCAGGACCAATGGGACACCAAAGAGCTGGAAGTCACCCGTTGGGGGACCGTCAAGGCCGAGTTCGGCACCCATGCGACCAATATCCCCGGCGTTTACGCAGTAGGCGATATCGTGCGCGGGGCCTCGCTGGTGGTCTGGGCGATCCGTGACGGCCGCGAGGCTGGTGCCGAGATCATCCGCTACCTCGATGGCGTGACGGCCGTCGCCGCCGAGTAACCCTATCCACGCAGGCCGGTTCCTTAAAGCAAACCAGAGGGACCGGCGCGAAGAGACGGAAAGGACCGGACCCATGAAATGGGTGGCAGTTTTTGCACTTCTGATGAGCGGCGCCAGCGCTCAGGCCCAATCGGCGGACGATACGTTCGCCGTGCCTGAGAACTGCACGCTGGATCTGACGGTTCAGATGCATAGCTGTCAGGTCGCCAATCTCTATCACTGCGCGGGGGACGCCGAGGGCGATCGCTGGATCTCCTATGCCGATGGCGAGGGCGAATATTTCCTGTCGCTGATCGATCACGAGACCCGCTGGCTCCGCTCGATCAGCCTCGAAAGCGGGGAAATCGCCGAGCTGGATGAAGCTGCATCGAAAGACAACGCTTCTTTCAGCGCGCTTCTGGAAACGGGCGAGGATGATTACGACTTCGTCACGCGGAACAATTTCGGCGAGACCCGCCGCCAGATCGGCCGCGACTGGCTGACCGGCGAGACGGTGACGATCGACGGCAAGAGTATGGAACGCGCCGATTTCACGCTGGAGACGCAGGACGGCGAGGGCAATGTGATCGCCCGCCGCTCCGGCATCCAGTATATCGACCGCGATCTGCGCGTCTTCTTCTCGGGGCGCGAGAGCTTCCAGAACCCGCAAGGCGACAACATAGAGACCAATGATGCGCCGGTCACCTTTTCCCGCAAGGGCGATGAGGACTTCGGCGCGGCTAAGCCGCTCTTTGACTGCGACATGATGATGACGGCGCTGCGCCCCGAAGATTTGTACTGACCGGCGCAGCCCCAAACGAACCCCGTGGCGCAAGCCATCCCTGAATTCGCCGCGCTTTACCGCCGGTGCACTACGTTCTCCCAAGGAGGCAGACATGACCAAATATGATGAAGCCTGGGTCGCCCACGAGGAAGCCAAGCGTAAATGGATGTCGGAAAACTCGCTCTACAAGGCGGATGACGAGAAATCGTCCTGCGGTGTGGGGCTTGTTGTCTCGATCGACGGGAAAGCCTCGCGTCGCGTCGTGGAAAACGGCATCGACGCGCTAAAAGCCATCTGGCACCGCGGTGCCGTGGATGCGGACGGCAAGACCGGTGACGGCGCGGGTATCCATGTGCAGATCCCTGCCCCCTTCTTCCACGACCAGATCCGCCGCACCGGCCACGAGCCGGATATGGACAAGCGTATCGCCGTTGGTCAGGTCTTCCTGCCGCGCACCGACTTTGGCGCACAGGAACACTGCCGGACCATCGTCGAATCCGAAGTTCTGCGCATGGGCCATTATATCTATGGCTGGCGCCACGTTCCGGTGGACACTTCCTGCCTGGGCGACAAGGCCAACGCCACCCGCCCCGAGATCGAGCAGATCCTGATCCGCAACGAGAAGGATATCGACGAGGAGCAGTTCGAGCGCGAGCTGTACATCATCCGCCGCCGGATCGAGAAAGCGGCCATCGCGGCCCAGCTGAAGGGCCTCTATATCTGCTCGCTCTCGACGCGTTCGATCATCTACAAGGGCATGATGCTGGCCGAGCAGGTTGCGGAATTCTATCCCGACCTCAAGGATGACCGCTTTGAGTCGTCCTTTGCGATTTACCACCAGCGCTATTCCACCAACACCTTCCCCGAATGGTGGCTGGCACAGCCCTTCCGTATGCTGGCGCATAACGGCGAGATCAACACGATCAAGGGCAACATCAACTGGATGAAATCGCACGAGATCCGCATGGCCTCGGCGACCTTTGGCGATATGGCCGAAGACATCAAGCCGGTGATCCCCGCCGCGTCGTCCGACTCGGGTGCGCTGGATTCGGTGTTCGAGCTGATGGTTCGTTCGGGCCGTATCGCGCCCATGGTGAAAACCATGCTGGTGCCCGAAGCCTGGTCGAAAGCGACCGACGAGATGCCCAAGGCATGGCAGGACATGTATGGCTATTGCAACGCCGTGATGGAGCCGTGGGACGGCCCTGCCGCGCTGGCGATGACCGATGGCCGCTGGGTCTGCGGTGGTCTGGACCGGAACGGACTGCGCCCGCTGCGCTATGTGGTGACCGGCGATGGCATGCTGATTGCCGGTTCGGAAGTCGGCATGGTGCCGACCGACGAGGCCACTGTTGTGGAAAAAGGCGCACTTGGTCCGGGGCAGATGATTGCCGTCGATATGACCGAGGGCAAGCTTTACCACGATACCGACCTGAAAGACAAACTGGCCGCCTCGCGCCCCTTCGGTGACTGGATCCAGAAGGTCACCGACCTGTCCGAGCTGATGCGCGACCTGCCCGAGGCTGCAAAATATACCGGCGCCGAGCTGCGTAAGCGCCAGATGGCGGCAGGCTACACGGTCGAAGATATCGAGCAGGTCCTGAGCCCGATGGCCGAGGATGGCAAAGAAGCCATCGCCTCGATGGGCGATGACACGCCGCCTGCCGTTCTGTCCAAGAAATACCGCCCCCTGAGCCATTTCTTCCGCCAGAACTTCAGCCAGGTGACCAACCCGCCGATCGACTCGCTGCGCGAGAACCGCGTGATGTCGCTCAAGACGCGATTCGGTAACCTCAAGAACGTGCTGGACGAAGATAGCGCCCAGACCGAGATCCTCATTCTTGATACGCCCTTCATCGCGAATGAAGAGTTCAACAAGATGGCGGAGATCTTCGGCGAGCATATCTCGATCATCGACTGCACCTTCCCTGCCGGTGCGGATCAGGAAGCGCTGCGTGACGGTCTGGCCCGTATCCGCAACGAGGCGGAAGATGCCGTGCGCTCGGGTGCCGGCCACATCGTTCTGACCGACGAGAACCAGTCCGAAGACAAGATCGCGATGCCGATGATCCTCGCGACTTCGGCCGTGCATAGCTGGCTGACCCGCAAGGGCCTGCGCACGTTCTGCTCGATCAATGTCCGTTCGGCAGAATGCATGGACCCGCATTACTTCGCGGTTCTGGTGGGCTCGGGGGCAACCACGGTCAACGCCTATCTGGCCGAGGATACGCTGGCCGACCGTATTGACCGTGGCCTGATCGAAGGCACCCTGCTCGACGCCGTGCGCAAGTTCCGCGATGCGGTGGATGCGGGCCTGCTGAAGATCATGGCGAAGATGGGGATTTCGGTGATTTCCTCCTATCGCGGTGGTCTGAACTTCGAGGCCGTGGGTCTGTCGCGCGCCATGGTGGCCGAGTATTTCCCCGGCATGCATTCGCGCATCTCGGGCATCGGTCTGCACGGCATCCAGCACAAGCTGGAAGAGGTCCACAAGTTGGGCTGGCTGGGTGGTCAGGACGTTCTGCCGATCGGCGGCTTCTACAAATCGCGCCGTTCGGGCGAGACCCACGCATGGGGTGCGCAGGGTATGCATATGCTGCAAGCCGCCTGTGACCGCGCCAGCTATGACCTGTGGAAGCAGTATAGCACCATGATGCGGGCCAACCCGCCGATCCATATCCGCGACCTTCTGGACGTGAAGCCGCTGGGCAAGCCCGTCCCGATCGAGGAAGTGGAATCGATCACCTCGATTCGTAAGCGGTTCGTGACGCCGGGCATGTCGCTGGGGGCGCTCTCGCCCGAGGCGCACAAACTCCTGAACGTCGCGATGAACCGTATCGGTGCGAAATCCGATAGCGGTGAGGGCGGCGAGGATCCGGCCCACTTCGTGCCGGAGCCGAATGGCGACAATCCGTCCGCCAAGATCAAGCAGGTGGCCTCGGGCCGTTTCGGTGTGACCGCCGAATATCTCAACCACTGCGAAGAGCTGGAGATCAAGGTCGCCCAAGGTGCGAAACCGGGTGAAGGTGGCCAGCTTCCGGGCATGAAGGTCACCGACCTGATCGCGCGTCTGCGTCACTCGACCAAGGGTGTCACGCTGATATCGCCGCCGCCGCACCACGATATCTACTCGATCGAGGATCTGGCGCAGCTGATCTACGATCTCAAGCAGATCAACCCGCGCTGCAAGGTGACGGTGAAGCTGGTGGCGTCTTCGGGCGTTGGCACGATTGCCGCTGGCGTGGCCAAGGCCAAGGCCGATGTTATCCTCGTGTCCGGTCATAATGGCGGCACCGGCGCGTCTCCGGCGACCTCGATCAAATTCGCGGGTCTGCCGTGGGAGATGGGTCTGACCGAAGCGCATCAGGTTCTGGCGATGAACAACCTGCGTGGCCGCGTCACGCTGCGGACCGATGGCGGTCTGCGCACGGGGCGTGACATCGTCATGGCCGCCATGATGGGCGCCGAGGAATACGGTATCGGCACCGCCGCCCTGATCGCGATGGGCTGTATCATGGTGCGTCAGTGCCAGTCGAACACCTGCCCTGTCGGCGTCTGCACCCAAGACCCCGAGATGCGCAAGAAGTTCACCGGCACGGCGGATAAGGTCGTCAACCTGATCACCTTCTACGCACAGGAAGTCCGCGAGATCCTCGCCTCCATCGGCGCACGGTCGCTCGATGAGGTGATCGGTCGTGCCGACCTTCTGACGCAGGTCTCGCGTGGGTCGGCGCATCTGGATGATCTCGATCTCAACCCGCTTCTGCTGACCGTGGATGGCTGGGAAAAGATCGTCTATGACCGCTCGAAGCCGCGCAACTATGTGCCCGATACGCTGGATGCCGAAATCATCCGCGACGGTGCGCGCTTCTTCGACGAAGGCGAGAAGATGCAGCTCTCCTATGCGGTGCGCAACACGCACCGCACCATCGGGACGCGCGCCTCGAGCCACATCGTGCAGAACTTCGGGATGCGCAACGCGCTCCAGCCCGACCATCTGACGGTGAAGCTCACGGGGTCTGCCGGCCAGTCGCTGGGCGCCTTCGCGGCTCCGGGCCTCAAGATCGAGGTGTCGGGCGACGCGAACGACTATGTCGGCAAGGGTCTGTCGGGCGGTATCATCGTGGTGCGTCCGCCGATGATCTCGCCGCTGAAAGCCTCCGAGAACACCATCATCGGCAATACCGTGCTTTACGGTGCAACCGATGGCTACCTGTTCGCGGCAGGCCGTGCGGGCGAGCGTTTCGCCGTGCGTAACTCCGGTGCGCGGGTCGTGATCGAGGGCTGTGGCACCAATGGTTGTGAATACATGACTGGCGGTGTTGCGGTGATCCTTGGCTCGATCGGTGCGAACTTCGGCGCGGGGATGACGGGCGGTATGGCCTATCTCTACGATCCGGATGGTCTGGCCGAAAACCTGATCAATCCGGAATCGCTTGTGACCTGCGGTATCGGCCATAGCCATTGGGAAGCCCAGCTGAAGGGCCTTATCGAGCGTCATTACGAGGAGACCCGCTCGGTCAAGGCCGCGGACATCCTGCAGAACTGGGAGACCGAGCGTCTCAACTTCCTGCAGGTCTGCCCGAAAGAGATGCTGCAGACCCTGCCCTATCCGCTCTCGGATGAACCCGAGGCGGTTCCGGCAGAGTAATATAATGGAACGGGGCCCCAGCGGCCCCGTTTTTCCATGAAAATTTCATGTGGGTAACTGCGGCCTTGGGGCTGCATCTGGCCGCGTTTCGTGGCAGAAGGCTTGACCTGTCCGCAGGCTCAGGGACTTATGGCGACATGGCGAAACCGAAAAGCTCCAAACCCAAGACCGCCAAAGCGGTGAAGAAGAAACCGGCCCCGAAGAAGGCATCGGTGCCGCTCTCGCGCGCGACCGCCGTGGCATGGCTGCGCGCCCATGTCCTGCGCGGCGTCCTGATCCTGCTGGCCGCCGTGCTGGCGGTGGTGGTGCTTTACAAGTTTATCAACCCGCCGACGACCATCACCATGCTCAGCGAAGCGCGTCGTCTGGGTGGCATCGATCATGAATGGGCCGCGATGGACGATATCGCGCCGGTCATGGCCCGCTCTGCCGTAGCGGCCGAAGATGCGAATTTCTGCCGTCACTGGGGGTTCGACATGCGCGCGATCCGCAAGGTGATCGATGAGGGCTCCTCGCGCGGCGCCTCCACAATCAGTCAGCAAACCGCCAAGAACGTCTTCCTCTGGCAAGGGCGTTCGTGGCTGCGAAAGGCGATGGAGGCGGCCCTGACCCCTGCTATCGAGTTCATCTGGAACAAGCGCCGCATCCTCGAGGTCTATCTGAACGTGGCCGAGTTCGATGAAGGCGTCTTCGGGATCGATGCCGCGGCTTTCCGCTATTTCCGCACCACGCCCGACAAGCTGACAGCCCGTCAGGCGGCGTTGCTGGCGGCTGTGCTGCCAAACCCCAAGGAGCGCGATGCAGCCCATCCTTCGGCCTTCCTGTCGCGTCGTGCGAATGCGATCATGGACGGGGCCGCCACGATCGAGCGTGACGGCCGCGCGGAGTGTTTCGAGCGTTAGACGCGCACCATCTGCACCTGCACCACATCGCATTGCTGGGTGCGGAAGGCTGCGGCGCAGGCCTCGAGGTAATAATGCCAGCCGCGCAGGAATTCCTGCCCGTAACCCAACTCAGTGGCCTTGGCCGCACGCTCCCGCAGCCGCTCGGACCACATCCGGCAGGTCTGGGCGTAATCCTCACCGAAAGCAAAGACCTCCTGCACCCTCATGCCTGCCTTGGCCGCCTGTTCGCGGATCTTGCCATCCGACAAAAGCATGCCGCCCGGAAACGCGTATTGGCGGATATAGTCGGAGCTGGCCTGATATTTCGGGAAATAGGCATCCGACACGGTGATCGCCTGAATCATCGCGCGGCCCCCTTCGTTCAGCCGGTCGCGGATCGTGCCGAAATAGGTCGGCCAGTATTTTTCGCCCACAGCCTCGATCATCTCGATGGAAACGATATTATCGAAACGTCCCTCGGTCTTGCGGTAATCCTGCAGCTTGATATCGGCGCGGCCATCCAGACGCGCATCGGCATAGCCCTTCTGCGACGGCGAGATGGTGATGCCGGTCACATGGCGCCCGCTTTCGGCAGCACGCTCGGCAAAATGGCCCCAGCCACAGCCGATCTCCAGCACCCGCTCGCCATTACCCAAACCACCGAGGATTCGGTCCAGCTTGCGGTTTTGCGCACGGGCCAGATCATTATCCTCGGGCGTGAATAACGCCGAGGAATAACTCATGCCCTCGTCGAGCCAGAGCTGGTAGAACTCGTTGCCCACATCGTAATGCGCCCGGATATTGCGCGCGGCCCCCTTCACCGAATTGGCCCGCACGATCCGGTCGATCAGGCGGAATTTCAGGTTCTGCCACGGGCTGGCAAAGGCGTAATTCTCGAGCGCCGAGAAATTCAGGAGCGCCACGGTGAGCAGGTTCTCGATGGAAGCCGTATCCCACAGCCCCGCCACATAGGTCTCGCCCAGACCGATATCACCGCGCGAGGCGATGGCCGCCACCACCGACCAGTCATGGAGCACCAGATCGGCCTCGGGCCCACCCTGACCGAAGCGATGGATGTCGCCCTCGGGCGTACGCAGAGTGAGGCTGCCTTGGGTAATGGCCTGACAGGTATCCAGAAACTCGCGACGCAGGCGGTTACTCAGGAAAGGCATCATCGGGTCAGTTCTTCCTTTGGTGGGGCGGGTCTATCGCGATAGCGCGCGCCTTTGAGTTTCAACCGGAGCGCCTCCCACAGGATCAGCGCCATAATCCGCACAGGTGCCCAAGGGCGACGCAGCACGGCGCCGACGATCCGGCGATTGGTCAGCTCGACCCTCGGCGCGCGATAGGTCGCAATGAGCCCCTCCTCGCCGTTACGGAAATCGATCCGGATCACCACATGGGTGGCCGTAATTGCATATTGGAAATGATAGCCCCCGCCGATGTCCTGAAAAGGGGAAACATGAAAGATCTTGCGCGCCTCCAACACATCGGCGGGCCGGATGGGCGAAAAACCGGCATTTGCACACAGATAGCTATGCCGGTCGCCGAAGGTGTTGTTGACCTCGGCAATCACGGCGATCAGGTCATCCCCACGGAAGGCCATCCAGAAACAGACGGGGTTGAAGACACGGCCCAGAATGCGCGGCTGGGCCAGTAGGCGCAGCCGGTAGGGGCCGCTCAGCCCCTCCTGCGCAAAGGCGTGTCGTGCCCACGCCGCTCCTTGGCCTGCGCCACGCTTCCCGCCATGATCGCGGTCATGGAAGGCAAAGAGGTTGAAGCGGTTATACGAGAAAAAACGCGGCCCAGCAGGGGCCTCGGGATCGAGAAACAGATACTCGACCGGATAGCGGAAACGGTGACCGATGGCGCCGCGACGCACATGCACCGTTTCACCTGGCAAATAGTCGGTCATGCAACTGCCCCGATTTCCGGTCGCCCCATCCCTGCGGGTAGGAGTGGAGATTGCTGCGCCAGCGGCAGAAGCCCGCGGGCCACCCTCATGGCAGAGGCGATCCCGTCCTCATGGAAGCCATGACGCAGCCATGCGCCTGCAAACCATGTATTGCGCAGACCCTGACGCGCGGCAATGCCCGCTTGCGCCGCCACCGCCTCGCGGTCGAACACCGGATGATAGAATGTCTTGCTATCGTAAATCTTGCGCTCGTCGATCGCGAATTGCGGATTGAGGCTGACAAAAAGCGGATCGCTCTCGGGGATCTGCTGCAACCGGTTCATCCAGTAGCTGACGCCGAGCTTTGCTTCCTCATGACGGTGATCGGCCTGATAGACCCAGGATGACCAACAGGCGCGCCGCTTGGGCATCGCCGCCTCGTCACAATGCAGGACCATATCATTGGGCCGGTATCGGATCGCCGAAAGGAGCCGCTGTTCGACAGGATCCATATCAGCCAGAAGCCGCATCGCCTGATCCGAATGGCAAGCCATGACCACCTGATCGAAATCTTCGGGAAGCATGCCCGCACTGCTGACCGTCACGCCCTCGCTATGCCGTTTGACGGACGTGACTGGCGTCTTGGGTCGCAGATCCACGCCCCGCAAATGCAGAGCCCGCAACAGGCGCTCTACATATTGTGTAGAACCACCCTTCACAGTCCACCACTGGTGCTGTCCCGTAGCCGAAAGCAGCGCGTGGTTTTCAAAGAACCGGACCAGAGAGCGGGCAGGAAAGGCACCGATCTCCTGCGAGGGGGTGGACCAGATCGCTCCGGAGATCGGCAGGAGATAATAGTCGCGGAACCATTGCCCGAGCCCCATCTGCCCGATGAGTTCGTCCACCGTCAGATCATCGCGGGCCGCGACTTCGGGCGCGCGTGCATTGAAGGCCAGAATATCGCGTACCATGCGCAGAAAGCCGGGACGCAGGAGGTTGCGCCGCTGGGCGGTAAGTCCGCGCAGATCCTTCAAGGCATATTCGATGCGCCCTTCGTCGATCGAGGCTCCGAAGCTCATATCCGACCGGATCACCGGCACATCAAGCGTATCGAAGAGCCGCGTCAGATGCGGGTAATTGGCATAATTGAACACGATAAAACCGGTATCAACGGGTTGCTGCCCCGATCGGCCCGCCATCACCGTGCGCGCATGGCCACCAAGCCGCGTCTCGGCCTCGAAGAGTGTTACGTCATAGCTCCCGCTCAGCGCCCAAGCGGCCGAAAGCCCCGAAATCCCGCCTCCGATAACGGCGACTCGCGGCCTCAGGAGAGGATTCGCAGATACATCTAGGGACATTGTTTCTCCGGTGATTTACGCCTCATGCTACAAGATACGTCATGCAATGGGCACAAGTTTCACGCAGATGGCATTTAATTACGGAAAACTTTGGAACGTAAGAACGCCCCGCTCCCAGTGCCTTGCAAAGTTTATCTATCCTAACTCAACCTAAGCTTGCCTCATAAGTATTTCATAAACCCATAACGCGCATCCTGACGCTACGGAATTTATTCAGGGAGTGAAGGATGGAAAGCACTGTTATTAGTCCGGGGATGACGGGGCATGCTGCTTCCGCATCGCCCAATCTGGGTGGCCTGATCGGCCTTTTCCAAGCAGAACTCGGCAATACGGCCCAAGCGGCCTTCAGCCTCGGCGCGTTCGTGTCGGTTCCGACAACTGTCAGTATCGACTATCCCGAGACGATTCAGGTCGAACAGCCGATCATCATCGATGATGTCGAAGAAGCGCCCATTACAACGGCTGAAATACTCATGATGATGGAAGCCGGAGACGATTTCTACACGGCAGATATCAGTGTCCTGCTCGACGATAACCATGCTTTTACAGCAGATCCCAGCACAACCGGCGCCACCGCACTCGCAGACGCTGCGGATTTTGACTGGATGCCGAGCGCCGGTGCTGGAGCAACTGCCGCCGAAGATTACGACTACAATCTGGTCGCAGAGGGTGCGCTTGACAACATGGCAGAACTGGATCCGCTCGATCAGTATGATGACGCGGCCCTCAGCTTCGAAAGCGCTGACAGCTTCATCTTCTTCGAGCAGGAGTCCTAAGGGGCTGGTTTACAGCCCCTTACGCAACCGGTCAAAGGCGGAAAGTTCACCGATAAGATCAGCCATCTGGGTAATCGGGATCATATTCGGTCCGTCGGAGGGGGCGTTGTCGGGATCCTGATGGGTCTCGATAAACAGTGCCGAAACGCCAACCGCACAGGCTGCGCGCGCCAGAACCGGCGCAAATTCCCGCTGGCCACCCGAAGTGGTGCCCTGCCCGCCCGGCTGCTGCACGGAATGGGTCGCATCGAAGACGACCGGATAGCCCGTGCGCGACATGATCGGCAGACCGCGGAAATCGGTCACCAGCGTGTTATATCCGAAGGACGTGCCGCGATCGCAAAGCATGATCCGCTCGTTGCCGGTCGACGCGATCTTCTTGGCGACGTTTTCCATATCCCAAGGCGCCAGAAACTGGCCCTTCTTCACGTTGATGGCCCGACCGGTCTCGCCTGCTGCGAGTAGAAGATCCGTCTGACGGCAGAGGAATGCGGGGATCTGCAACACGTCAACGGCCTCGCCCACGGGTGCACATTGGTGTGCGTCATGCACATCCGTAATCACCGGACAGCCAAATTCCTCACGGATCTTCGACAGGATCCCGAGACCCTCATCGATGCCAATCCCGCGCTGGGTGCTGATCGACGACCGGTTCGCCTTGTCGTAGCTGCCTTTGAAGATGAATTTCGTGCCGGTCGCAGCGCAGGCCTCGGCAATCTTTTCGGCCATCATACGGCTATGGTCGAGGCTCTCGAGCTGGCAAGGCCCCGCGATGAGGGCAAAGGGATTAGTCCCGCCGATTTCGATATCACCGATGGTGACGATTTTATCTACGCTCATCATTCGTCCCTTCCGACCAATGGCCTACATCACGCCGCCGCGCAGGAAATCATGCACATGCAGCAGACCTACCGGCTTTTCATTCTCGACGACCAGAAGCACCGAGATCTTTTTCTGATTTAGAATTGCCAGCCCCTCGGCTGCAAGAGTATCCGGCGCAATTGTGACCGGTGTCTTGTTTGCGACCTTCGCGGCATCGGCCTGCATCAGCCCGTCCATATTGCGCCGCAAATCCCCATCGGAGATCACACCGAAGAGCTTGCCGTCCTTCATGACGATGGCAACGCCGAAGCCCTTCGCACTCATTTCCAGAAGCACATCGGACATCGGCGCTGTGTAATCTACAAAGGGAAGCGCGGCATCGGCATGCATCATCTCGGAGACGCGACGCATCTGCGCCCCCAGTTTGCCACCCGGGTGGAAGACGCCAAAATCGGTATCTTTGAACCCGCGCAGCTCCATCAGCGCCACCGCCAGCGCGTCGCCCAGCGCCAGTGTCAGCGTGGTCGAGGTGGTCGGCGCCATGCCCATCGGACAGGCCTCGGGCAGTTTGGGCAGCGTCAGCCTGTAATCGGCCGCTTTCATCAGCGTGCTCTCGGGGTTCGACGAGATCGCGATCAGCGGGATCGAGAACCGCTGGGTATGGTAGATCATATCGCGCAGCTCGGAAGTCTCGCCCGAGTTGGAGATCAGCAAACAGATATCGGCCTCGGTCACCATGCCCAGATCACCATGGCTGGCCTCTGCCGCATGTACGAAGAACGAGGGGGTGCCGGTGGAGGCCAGCGTTGCCGCAATCTTGCGCCCGACATGGCCCGACTTACCGATCCCGCAGACGATGACACGCCCATTGATCTTCATGATCCTCTCGAGCGCCGGCACAAAATCGGCAGGCATTTCGGAAGCAAGATCGCGCAGGGCGTCAGCTTCGATGGTCAGAACCTCTCGCGCGACCCGCAGGCTCTCGGATGCGTTGATGGATTGGGCCATAAGGGCACTCCGCAGTCAAATTCGCGCAGGTGGTAACACGTTGCGCCTGCGATAGCCACAGAGCACAAGCGCAATGCCCAGCGCAACACCCTGCGCACGGAGGACTAAAGAACGGGTCACATTTTGCCACCTAAGCTTCGGATAACGCATTCCGGCATGTGAGGAACCCGATGTCCGATATTTCCGCAAACCTGTCCCTGCCCTTCATCCAGGCGTCCCAAGCCCAGAAACATGTCACCCATAACGAGGCGATCGATATTCTGGATGCGCTCGTCCAACTCTCTGTGACGAGCCGTAGCATAATAACCCCGCCCGCCACCCCCGAGACAGGCGCACGCTATATCCTCCCCGTTGGCGCGACCGGCGCATGGGCAGGCAATGAGGGGGCGGTGGCGCAATGGGGTGGTGAGGCCTGGCGCTTTTACCCGCCCCGCACGGGATGGCAGGCCTATATCGCGGATGAGGCGCAATCGCTGATCTGGACGGGCACGCAATGGACTGGGCTGTTTTCCGGCACGCTGGAGGTCGAGCGCCTTGGTATAAACACGGCAGCCGATGACACAAACCGGCTGGCGGTGGCGTCGGAGGCCACGCTGCTGACGCATGCCGGCACCAGCCACCAACTGAAGATCAACAAAGCGCTGGCGGAAAACACCGGCAGCTTGCTGTTCCAGACCGGATGGTCGGGTCGTGCCGAGATGGGCTGCGCGGGCAGCGATGATTTCGCCATCAAGGTCAGCGCGGATGGTTCAAGCTGGGCCACAGCGCTGTCACTCGAGGCCACAAGCGGACAGGCCCGCCTGCCACAAGGGGCCGTCATCGATACAGCCCTGAGCGGTTCGGCCATTCTTGGCACGGTCTCCCAGACGGCGGGCGCACTGTTCGAGCGCGGTGAGACCACGGATGGCAGCTATTACAAACTGGCGAGCAGATTGATGCTCTGCCTCTCGCCCGAGATCACGATCGGCGCAATCTCTACCGCTGCGGGCAGCCTCTTCCAGTCCGCCGCCCTGCCTTGGACCTATCCGGCAGCCTTCAGCACGGCCCCTGTCATCACTGGCAGTATCGCCACCTCCGGCACATGGATGGGGCATGGTCCCGCCGCGGTGACAGGCTGCAGCGTTACGGCCATGTCATACCAGTCCCTTACCGATGGAGGCATAATCAGGCTAACGGCCATAGGCCGGTGGTTTTAAGCACCTAATCCTTTGGCACTGCCGCTCCGGTCCTTTCGGGGCGGCTTTTTCTTGTGATGGACAGGGCCCCTGCGTCGCGCGAGCCCAAAATTTCAGCAGCCCCCCTGATGGTTGAACGGGTGAAGCGCGCTCTCTGCTGGACCTCTCCGGCCAGACTGCCCTAGGATCGGGAAAACAACGGTTTTTCCAGTCATTTCCCGGAGCAACACCCGCGTATGTCCAAGACCAACGGTTCCCTGAGCGCCCGCATTGCCGACCTTCTCGAAGATGTCTATCCCGATTTCGATCCCGATATTATGGCAAGTCAGGTCATTGACGCGTTCTGGCCCGAAGGCACGCACCGGCGCAAACGGCCCCGTGTTCCGGGCAACAACCTGTGGTCCCAATCGGATGCGGTGCTCATCACCTATGGCGACTCGATCACCGATGGTGCCCATAAACCGCTGGATCTCCTCAATGACTTCCTTCTGAGCTATATGAAGGGCGTGGTGAATGGCGTCCATATCCTGCCCTTCTTCCCCTATACCTCCGATGACGGCTTCGCGGTCACCGATTATCGCAAGGTGAATTCGGCTTTGGGAGACTGGCCTGATATCAGCCGGATCGGGTCCGAGTTCCACCTGATGTCCGATCTGGTGCTCAACCATGTGTCCAGTCAGGGTGTGTGGTTCAATGCCTACCGGCAAGGGCAGGCCCCGTTCGACAAGTTCTTCTACGAGGCGCGGCCTTCGGATGACCTGAGCCAGGTGACCCGCCCGCGCACCACGCCGCTGCTGCAGGCCGTGGATACGCCCAATGGCAAACGTCATGTCTGGTGCACCTTCAGCCATGATCAGGTCGATCTCGATTTCCGCAACCCCGAGGTGCTGCTCGAGATCCTGCGCATCATCCGCCTTCATGTGGATGCGGGCGTGCAGATCCTGCGGCTCGATGCGGTGGCCTTCCTGTGGAAGGAGGTTGGGACCAACTGTATCCACCTGCCCCAGACCCATGCGATCATCCAACTGATGCGCCTGCTATGCGACTATGCCGCCGAGAACGTCATCCTTCTGACCGAGACCAACGTCCCCAAGGCCGAGAACCTTAGCTATTTCGGGGATCGAGATGAGGCGCATGCGGTCTATAACTTCCCGCTGCCACCGCTAATCCTGCATGCCATGATGTCGGGCACCGCCCGTTATCTGCTCGAATGGCAGCGCACCATGCCTCCCGCACCTCTGGGCTGTGCCTATCTCAACTTCACCGCCAGCCATGACGGGATCGGAATGCGCCCCGCCGAAGGGGTTCTGCCCGAGGCCGAGAAGGAGAAGGTCATCGACACGATCCGCGAAATCGGCGGCCTGGTGTCGATGCGCTCGCTACCCGACGGGTCGGAAAGCCCCTACGAGCTGAACTGCGGTTTCTTCGAGGCGATGGGCCGCACTTTCAAGGGCGAAGACGAGTTCCATATCAAGCGTTTCCTGTGCTCGCAGACCATCGTGATGTCGCTCGAGGGTATTCCCGCCTTCTACATCCACTCGATGCTGGCCACCCCCAATGACCATGAAGCCGTGGAACGGCGCGGCATGAACCGCGCGATCAACCGTCACAAATGGTTCTATCCCGAACTCCGTGCCAAGCTGGCCGATTACGAGAGCAACCAGAGCCGCGTTCTTAGCGCCCTGTCCGAGCGTCTGCGCCTGCGCGCCCGCCAGCCCGCGCTCCACCCCAATGCCACGCAGTTTACCCTGCATCTCGATCCCCGTTTGTTCGGCATCTGGCGCCAGTCGCTGGATCGGGCACAGTCTATCTTCGCGATCCATAATGTCAGCGATGAAGAGGTGACGGTCAGAACCGGCGATCTCAATCTGATCGACGGACAGCGCTGGTTCGATATCCTGTCAGGCGAGTTGATCGATGGCGGACCGGAGACCACGCTCACCATGGCGCCCTATCAGTGTCGCTGGATCACCAACCGCGCATAAGCTGAAAGCCGGGCGCCAGAGCCCGGCATCCATTTCGGATCAGGCAGGGGCAAACTCGGCCTCGTCCTCCGCCACGGCCTTATGGAAATCGGCGATGAAGGTCGGATCGGCAGCATTCACGCGGTTCCATGTAGGGATGAAGGGGCGCTCCTCGGGATTTTCCAGAAACACCTGCCCCGCCTTCACGATATTCTCGGCAAACAGCTCGATATGCTGCTCCTCGCCATGGCGGTCCACGCGCAGCCCGTTCATCTTGGCATCATTGTAATAGGCCTCCAGCAGATCCAGCGCGCGGCGGTAATAGGTGGCCTTCAGCGTGCGGAACATCTCCGGCGTAAAGACCGTGCCATCGGCGGCCAGCTTGCGATAGAGCGCCTTGCAGATATCCGAGGACATGCGATTCAGACCGGCGCTCGCATCCTCGGGACTCGTCTCCTGATGCTTGTGGTCATAGGCGTCGGCGATCTCCACCTGACAGATCGCACCCCGTCCCAGATTGCGCCATGCTTCGGACAGCACACCAATCTCCAACCCCCAGTCCGACGGGATACGCAGATCGGGCAGCATCTGCGTGCGCATGGCAAACTCGCCCGACAGGATATAGCGGAAGGCCCGCAGGTAATCGAGGTAATCACGATCTCCCACCACCCGTTTCAGCGCGATCAGGATCGGGCTGACCAGAAGCCGCGTGACCCGCCCGTTCAGCTTGTCATTGCCGATCCGCGCATAATAGCCCTTGGACAGTTGATAGGGGAAAGACGGGTTGGCCACCGGATAGACAAGCCTATCAAGAAGCTCGCGGTTATAGGTGACGATATCGCAATCATGGATCGCCATCACCGCGCTATCGGCACAACCGATCAGATAGCCGATACAGCCCCAAACATTCTTGCCCTTGCCCGGCTCCTGTGGCGCCAAGCCCAGCACCTCCAGCCGCTCGAACAGCGCCTTCATCCGCGGGCTGTCATTCCAGATCACGGTAGTCTTCTGCGGCAGATCCGCAAAGAAGCTGCGCGCATGGCGGTATTGCGCCTCGTCTGCACGGTCGAGCCCAATGATGATCCGGTTGAGATAGGAAACCTTGGACAGTTCCTGAACGATATTGGCCAGTGCCGGCCCCTCCAGTTCGGAATAGAGGCTCGGCAGGATCAGCGAGATCTTCCGGCTCTGCGCATAGGTGCTGATCTCGTAGACCAGCTCCTCGTTCGAGCGGCTCCGCAGATTATGGAAATGGGTGATGTTCCCGTTTTGTTGGAAATCGGCCATGTCAGCCCTCCTCTTTCTCGTAATCGGCAAGAATCGCCAGTATCGCCTCGTTCCATCCGGCAGGGCCTTCGGCCTGTGTTCGCCTTATGGTCCTGTCTTTTTCTCCGGCAAGCGCGGGCAGACCTGTGCCATGGGTATTGTGGATCACCACCCCGATATCGGCCGTCTCGATCATCTCGCGGTCATTGGGCGCATCCCCCAGAGCAATCGTCAGATTTGGCCGGTAGCGGTCGATGACCGCCTGCATCTGCCCCGCTTTGGTGCCCCCAAAAGATAGCGTCAGATAGCGCCCGCCCCGCCGTGCCGAAATCCCGCTACGGGACAAAGCGGAAACAAACGCCTCTTCCTGCGCCTCGCTGCCCGTCCAGATCCCCGGTTCGGAAAAGGCCCGGGCCCTGGCTTTCGCGGCCTGCGCGAGCGGCAATCCGGTCGAGGCCGCAACTCCAGCCACATCCATATCGCCAAACCCCGTGAAACAACGGCGCAATTCCCCGGGCAGGCCGTCCAGCGCATGGCGCAGATCGCGATAGGCATCGCTCTGTGTGGTGATCTGGTCCCGCGTCATCAGCGCGGCACCGTTTTCCGCAATGATTGGCATATCGCCGAGCCCGAGCGCATCATGCAGGTCGGCAATCTCGGGCGCGGTCTTGGAGCTGGCAAGCACAATGATCGCACCGCGTTCCTTCAGGGCTCTGATCGCGGGAAGCGCGGGCGCAAAACTATAGGTTTCATGGTCCAGAAGCGTTCCGTCGAGATCCGTGAAAACCAATATCGTCATGCGCTACCCTTATGTTTCATGGAAGTGTATCGCGCGCAGGTGACAGTTCAATGCCGGATCGGAGATTAACGGCACCAGCCTCATGAAAGCGTTGAATAAACGGGCATTTTGACGAATAGAGAAGATCGCCTATGCTACGGGCGCTCCTCAGATGCGAAGACCTGTCCATGATGCCCCTCCTTCTGCCCACCCTCGGTCTCTATCTGCTTGCCGCCTTTGCCGAGATCGGCGGATGTTTCGCGGTCTGGGCATGGCTGCGTCTGGGCAAAAGCCCGCTCTGGCTGGTGGCAGGTGCGCTCTGTCTCGCGCTTTTCGCCTATCTGCTGACACGCTCGCAGGCGGAGTTCGCAGGCCGCGCCTATGCCGCCTATGGCGGCATCTATATCGGCGCATCGATCCTGTGGCTGTGGCTTATCGAGCGCCAGATCCCGACCCGCTGGGACCTGATCGGCGGCACGCTATGCGTGATCGGGATGGCGGTCATCCTGCTGGGACCGGCGCTCCAGAAATAACGCACAAAAGAAAAACCCGCCTGACCTGAGCCAGACGGGTTTTCTGAATAGCGTGGTGCCGCTGAAGGGACTCGAACCCCCGACCCCATCATTACGAATGACGTGCTCTACCAGCTGAGCTACAGCGGCACACTGTGGCGCGGCAATTAGCATGCCGCGTCGGGGATGTGTAGCCCCTAATTTATCCCAAAGCAGATTTCTTTTGAACTTCTTCGGTTTCAGTGACTTCGGGGGCTATGTCGCCCTCCGTTTCGGGTTTGGTCACGATGACGGTCTCCTCGGTAGCCCCCGTCACGATCTCCGCTTCCTCGACCTCGACACCGGCCTCTTCCGCCTTCCGTGCGGCTTCCGATTCCGGCATCACCGCAGGTGCGCCCACGATCAGCGGCAGCATCTCCGCGCCATGCGGCAGGGGCTGGTCCGATTTCGGCGGCTCGCGCCAGCTGAGCGTATCGAAACCACCGCAATTGTCACAGACCGGCGTCCAGTCACTCTGGATATTCTGGCAGGCGTCACAGCACCATTGCGGGCCACGCGGCGCAGTCAGCGCCCGAGCCAGCCAGCCGCGCACCACCGCATCATCCGAGCCCTCGCCCCGCTCGACCGCCGCCATGATGGCCAGCACGCGCGAGGTGGGATGGGTATCGGCCAGATGCCCCAGCGCACGGCGCGCCTCGGGGAAGTTCTCGGCGGCAATGTTCAGCTCGGCGCGCAGAAGACGGGTTTCTTCGTGATCGGGACGCAGGACCAGAAGCTTCTGGAAGCGCTTGAGGCGGGCCTGCGGCGTCTCCTCGGGCGCGATGGCGGCATAGGCGGCCGCCAGATCGGGATGCGGCTGGGCTTCCCATGCCTTGCGGATCACCCGCTCTGCATTTTTGGGTTTGCCTTTCCCGATATAGGAGCGCGCGGCCATCGCGGCTGCAGGAATCAGATCGGGCGAGGATTTGTTGGCGGCAATCGCGGCTTCCTGTGCCTCGATGCTCGCCCCCTCATCCAGAATGCCCTTGGCTTCCTGCAGCGCCAGAACAGCGTCGCGGCGTTTGGCGACATCCTTCGGGAGCAGACCGCTATGACGTTTGTAGCTGATGACCTTGCGGGCGTCGCCCCATGCGCCTTTTTCCGTGGACAGCTTCAGAAGCGTATCCTGCGTGTCCTGATGCGAGGGCTTCAGTGCATAGGCTTTCTGCGCCAGTGCCAGCGCGGTGTCTGTATCGCCCTCGGCCAGCTTCTGGCGCATCAGCCCACGCACACCGATGAAACGGGTGCGCTGGTCGGACAGCAGGAGCTTATAGGCCTCGGTCGCTTTCTTGGTGTCACCCTTGGTCTCGGCGGCCTGTGCCACCAGAAGATTGGTCAGCTCGGGGCGGCCAAGCAATTTCTGCGCCTTCTTGGCCTGATTATACGCCAGACGGCCTTCTCCCGAGGCGACCGAGATCATACCATCCGCCAACGCCTTGTAACCGCGGCGCTCGCGCGAGCGGTCGAAATAGCGGGTCAGCGCGGTCTCGTCGCCCACGAGGAACCGCAGGAGCGCCACCACAAAGCCCACAACCTTCAGGAAGACGAAGACCGCGACGATCAGCACGAGAACGGCAATGATCGCCTGCACCGGACCAAGATTATACTCGACCCCCGCCAGCACGACCTGCACCCCATCAGCAGAACTTGCCAGCGTCATCGCGCCATAGGTGACAGCAGTGACCGCGATCAGAAAGACAGCGATTTTGATGAATGACCAAAGCATGGCCGTCCCTCCTTATTGGACCTGCGAGGCAAGCGACGAGACTGCCTCCTCAGCGGCGACACGGGTCTGTGCCTGATCGACCCAGCCCGACAGCGCGTCTTGCGACACCTGCGGCAGGGCGGAAATCTCGGTGATGGCGGTTTTGAAATCGGCCTTGTCGACGGCGGCCTGCGCGCGCGACAGGATGGCATCGGGGGTGTTCCCCTCTTTGGGCGCAACCGACCGTGCGCCTGTCTGTGTCAGCAGGAACGTCTCGAGCTTGGCACCCAGACTGTCACCGGCATCGGCACGCCGCGCCGCATCAAGCGCTTGGCGCGCCGGTGCGGGAAAGGCCTCCTGCAGCGCCTTGACGCTTTCGGGTTCCGTGCCCAGCGCCGCGGGGACATCAAGCTGGGCGTCCCGCGCCATAGCCACCGGATCGGCAATCGGGGTGCCGTTGGTGAGCGCCGCCTGTAGTTCGGCGATCGCGGCACGGGCACGGGCCTGACGCTCGGCCTCCTTGGCGGCGTCGGCATCGGGGCCGGTCAGACCATCGAGCTTGGATTGCAGCGCGTCGAGCTGGCTTTGCAGACCCGAGGTATCGCCCGCCTGACCAAGCGAGGCGATATTGTCCTGCAAGGCCGAGACGCTTTGCGTGATCGCGCTCAGCTGTGAGGATAGATCCGCCACTTGGTTTTCCATCGCCGAATTATCGGGAGCCGCAGGGGCCGGGAAGAACCTGGCCTGAATATTCTCGGGCAGCTGCGGCAGAACCCAGAGCGCCGCCGCCGCGCCGATCACGGCCGCAATCACTCCACCCGCCAGAACAGGGCCGAAACCGCCACGCTTCTCGATCACAGGGCCAGCGGTAGGAGCCGGTGCTGCAACCGAGGCCACGGGTTCGGGCTTCTTCTCCTCGGCGATAGGCGTTTCAGGCTTTGCGTCGGAAGACCCGTCCTTTTGATCCATGTCTTTCTGCTCGGCATCCACCACATCATCGGTGCCGAAAGCCGTCTCCGAGGCGAGACTCTCCTTATGGCCCTCAAGCGGGTCGGTCTCGTCAGATGCGTCTACGGTATCCGCCCCGGTGCCGGTCACAGTTGGTGCCTCTTCGGGCGTCTCCGGCGCGGATATGTCTGCCTCGGGCGCATCAGTCACGGGAGTGTCAACCGGCGCGGTATCGTCCTTGTCGGCAGGAAGGGCCTGATCAACCGCCTCATCCGCCTTGGGCGCACCCGTTGCAGGTGTCTCCGTGTTCGGTGCCGTTCCGGATGCGGGCGTTATGCTTTCATCCTTAGCTGCATCAGTCTTCGCCGATTTCTTCTTCCCGGGTGCAGCCACGGCAACTCCTCCTACGCAATTCCTAAAGTGGGCCGAGGCCACTCTAGCCCCCGCATCCACAGATCTTCAAGACGCAACACTGCGGGATGCCAAAGCCTTGACCAGCGCGACCATAGCGGCCGCATGTGTTTCCCGTGAAACCCCGATATAGGCGCCTGACACCGCAGTGAGCTGCCGTGATACAGTAGTGCTGATTGCGCCAAGGTATAGGGGGGCGTGCGGTTTCGGCAAATATTTCGTGAAGATCGCCGCGCTACGCGGTGAAAAAAGTGGCACCAAAACAGGGGCTTCTCCTGAAAGAACCGCCATCGCCTCGGGGGTCGGAGCCTGTTCCAGCTGCCTGTAGATCTGCAGCGCCTTTGCTGCACGCCCGCGCGCGCGCAGACCTGCGACCAGATCATAGGCCAGTTGGTCCCCACAGATATGGGTAAAGGGACCCTGCCCGCCCTCGGCCAGTATCCGCGCCTCCAGCGCGCGGGCCGTGCCTTCGGCGCAGGTCACCGTAAAGCCCGCCGCCTGTGCCACTGCTGCCGTCCGCGCGCCCACACACCACGCATGTCCCCGGGCCCCGAAGGCCGCAACGAACGGCGCCACCGCCTGTTGCGAGGTAAAGACCAGATCGCCATCGGGCGCATCTTCGGGGACAACCGGCTCGATCCGCAGGAGCGCAGAGCAGATAGCGCGCATCTCCACCCCCGCCTGCCGCAGCTCGCCCAGAAAGCGGAGATTCGCCTCTGCGGGACGGGTCAGCAGCAATACGGGCGGTGCAGGCATCGGCATCCTCTATGCAGAGTGCGGATAGGGCGGCTATGGATTGTCTCACGCCGCCCGCAGTGATACCTGAGCCATAACCCATTCGCAATCGAGGCACCATGGCCCGTACACTTACCTTCCTTGGGATCGAATCCAGCTGTGACGATACGGCTGCCGCCATTGTGCGCCAGAGTGGGACGGGCACCAACGAAACCAGAACCGAGATTCTGGCGAGCGTCGTGTCGGGCCAGACCGATCTGCATGCAGCCTTCGGCGGCGTGGTCCCCGAGATCGCGGCCCGTGCCCATGCCGAAAAGCTTGATTTCTGTGTCGAGCAGGCGCTGGAACAGTCCGGCGTGGATCTGGGCGATCTGGACGGGATCGCAGTGACCGCAGGACCGGGGCTGATTGGCGGCGTGATGTCGGGGGTGATGTGTGCCAAGGGGATCGCCGCAGGCACCGGCCTACCGCTTGTGGGGGTCAACCATCTGGCCGGTCACGCGCTGACCCCGCGCCTGACCGATGATATGGCCTATCCCTATCTGATGCTGCTGGTCTCGGGGGGGCATTGCCAATTCCTGATCGCGCATGGCTCCGAGGAATTCACCCGCTTAGGTGGCACGATCGACGATGCACCGGGTGAGGCGTTCGACAAGACCGCCAAGCTGCTGGCCCTGCCGCAACCCGGCGGCCCGAATGTGGAAGCCGAGGCAGAGGGCGGGGATTCGAAAGCCTTCGCCTTCCCGCGGCCGCTGCTGGACCGGCCCAATTGCGATATGTCCTTCTCGGGACTGAAGACGGCCCTTCTGCGCACCCGTGACGAGGTCGTGGCCCGGCATGGCGGCCTGCCCCGCGCGATCCGCCGTGATATCTGCGCCAGTTTTCAGGCCGCGGTCACGGATGTGCTGGTCAAGAAATCCCGCCGTGCTCTGGCCGAATATATGGCGCTCGCCCCCGAGACCCCCGGTTTTGCGGTGGCCGGTGGCGTGGCCGCGAACCGCGCCATCCGCGCGGGGCTCGAATCTGTGGCTGCCGAATCCGGCGCCCGTTTCGTGGCGCCGCCTCTGCGGCTATGCACCGATAATGCCGCAATGATCGCTTGGGCGGGGATAGAACGTTTCCGCCTCGGACATACCGACCAGATGGATCTGGTCGCGCGTCCGCGCTGGCCCCTGGACCGCAAGGCCGCACCGCTTCTGGGCTCCGGCAAAAAAGGGGCCAAAGCATGATTTCCGTTCTGGGATCGGGCGCATTCGGCACCGCGCTGGCCATCAGCCTGTCGCAAAATGGGCCCGTCACGCTCTGGTCACGCGACGCGGAGCAGGCGCAACTGCTGCAGACAACGCGCGAGAATTCCAAACGGCTGAAGGGCCTGACCCTGCCCGAGGCAATTACCGTGACCGCGGATCTCGAGACCGCCTGTGCGGCTCAGACCATTCTGCTGGCGCTGCCGATGCAGCAGACGGGCGCGTTTCTGGCCCTTCATGCCCAGCGCCTGAAAGGCAAGACACTGGTCAGCTGCTCGAAGGGGATCGACCTGAGCACCGGCCTCGGCCCGACCGCGCTGATCCGCTCCACCGTGCCGGAGGCGCGCGCGGCGATCCTGACCGGCCCCAGCTTTGCCGCCGATATCGGGCGCGGCCTACCCACGGCCCTGACACTGGCCTGCGAGGACGGGGCCGAGGCGCTACAGGAACAACTCTCGACGCCCACCCTGCGGCTCTACCGCAGCTCCGACACCACGGGGGCCGAGCTTGGCGGCGCCTTGAAAAACGTCATCGCGATTGGCGCAGGCGTCGTCATGGGCGCAGGTATGGGCGATTCCACCCGCGCTGCGCTGATGACCCGCGGTTTTGCCGAGATGACCCGCTTGGCCGTGACCCGTGGCGCGCGCGCCGAGACGCTTTCGGGGCTTGCGGGCTTCGGTGACCTGGTGCTCACCTGCACCTCCAGCCAGTCGCGCAATTTCCGCCATGGCTTCGCGCTGGGTGCGGGCGAGACCATCGACCCCAATGTGACGGTCGAAGGTGTGGCCACCGCCCATGCCGTCGCGCGGATGGCCGAAAAAGGCGGCATCGAAATGCCCATTGCGGTGATGATCGCCGCGCTCTGCGATAACCGGATGACCGTGGCCCAGGCCACTCTGGCGCTTCTGTCGCGCCCTTTGAAGGAGGAATGAATGTTCTACGCCGTGATCTGCCGCGACAAAGCGGGCCATCTGCAAACCCGTCTCGATAACCGCGAGGCCCATCTGGCCTATATGAAAGAGACGGGCATCGTGGCCCAGGCCGGCCCCTTCATCGAGAATGGCGATATGTGCGGGTCTCTGGTGATCCTCGATACCGACAGTATGGATGCCGCACAGGCCTGGGTCGATAACGAGCCCTATGGCAAGGCAGGGCTGTTCGACAGCGTGTCGATCACCGAATGGAAGAAGGTCATCTGATGCGCTACTGGCTGTTCAAATCCGAGCCCAACAAGTTCTCATGGGACCAGCTCGTTGAAAAAGGCGAGGCGGGCGAGGAATGGGACGGGATCCGTAACTATCTGGCGCGTAATAATATGCGCGAGATGAAGATCGGCGATCGCGGGCTGTTCTACCATTCCAATATCGGTAAGGAAGTCGTGGGTATCTGCGAGGTCAGCGCCGAAAGCGCGCCCGATAGCACCACCGATGATCCGCGCTGGGACTGCGTGCATTTGCGTGCCGTGCGTCCGGTGAAAAAGCCGGTGACACTGGCCGATGTGAAGGCCGAGCCGCGCCTGTCGAACATGTCTCTGGTGACCTCGATGCGGCTCTCGGTGCAGCCGGTGACCGAGGAGGAATGGCGTATCGTCTGCGCGATGGCAGAGACCGATCCCGACTGACCACAAACCCAAGGTCTGACATAAAAATGAGGGTTCCGGCACCCCTACCAGAACCCTCACCACCCCACGTGCACCCCTACGCACCACACGTGAAACTCTATCTGGTCCTGGCCTTCCTGGCCGGTCTCTATGTGTATATGTCAGAACGTCACCTGACGCAAAAGAATAGCCCTTAAAAATAGAGTATTTAGAGGGAGTTAAAGCGTATAAACTCTGAGCAGGCACATGGTCTTGACCATTTCGCCCGAGGATTGCCGCCGCCGCCCGAGGCGCTATCATAGCCCCCATGAAAACAGTCATCATCGTTGCACACGGGTCGCCTTCGGACCCCGATACCAAACAGGCAGCCCTTGAGGCGCTGGCCGAAAAGATCCGTCCGCTCTGCCCGGAGATCCGCGTTCTGGCGGCGACGCTGGCCAAGGACGGTGCCCTCGCAAAGGCGGTCAATGACTGCGAGGCCCCTGTAATCTATCCATTTTTTATGGCCGAAGGGTGGTTTACTAAACGCGAGATCCCGCGCAGGCTGAAGGAGCTGGGCTGCAAGGCACAGCATATGGACCCGTTCGGCATCGATCCCGCCTTGGAAAAGCTGATTCTCGATGAGTGCCTCGCTGCGGCGGCACAGGCGGGGCTCGATAGCAGGGCAACCGACCTCATCCTTTGTGCCCACGGGTCCAAGATCGCGCGCAAATCGAAAGACAGCGCCTATGCAATGGCCGAGAAGCTGCGCCGCTCGGGCGCATTCTGGCGCGTGCGGGTCGGGCTGATCGAGGAGCCGCCCTTCCTTGAGGACGTCGCCAGGACCTCCAATCAGGGCGTCTGCCTGCCGTTTTTCGCGCTGCGGGCAGGTCATGTCGATGGCGATATCCCCGAGGCGCTCGACAATGCGAGATTCTCCGGCCCGCGCCTGCCGCCCATTGGTGAGCATCCCGAAATCCCCGCGCTGATCGCGCGCGCCCTCAAGCAGTATTGCGAAAATTAACTTTTTCGCAGGGTTTTCTCCGAGAATGACGCTTTGTCATATATGTGTTACACAATGTTCGCATAAGCGTCACGACAGACCTCTAGCACAAGCGACGAGCCCGTAGCGGCCATTCAGACCTTCTGGGAGAGAACCATGAACACTGTTAAGCTGACGGCATCTGCCCTTGCCATCACCGTTGCCTCCACCGCAGGCGCTTTCGCCCGCGACAACATCCAAGTTGCCGGCTCCTCGACCGTGCTGCCCTATGCCTCGATCGTGGCAGAGGCATTCGGCGAGAACTTCGACTACCCGACGCCGGTCGTGGAATCGGGCGGCTCGTCCTCGGGGCTGAAGCGCTTCTGCGAAGGCGTGGGCGAGAACACCATCGACATCGCGAACGCCTCGCGCGCCATCAAGGACTCGGAAATCGAGACCTGCCACGCAAACGGCGTGAATGACATTATCCAGGTCCGCATCGGCTATGACGGGATCGTCTTTGCCAGCCAGAAAACCGGCCCCGAATTCACCGCCTTCCAACCGGCAGACCTCTATAACGCCCTCGGCGCCAAGGTCGTGAAAGACGGCGCGCTGGTCGACAACACCTATGCCAAGTGGTCGGATTTCAACGCCGATCTGCCGGATGTCGAGATCGCAGCCTATATTCCGGGCACCAAGCACGGCACCCGCGAGGTCTTCGAAGAGAAAGTCCTCGTTCAGGGCTGCAAGGACACCGGCGCGCTTGATGCGATGGTGTCGGGCGGCATGACCGAGAAAGACGCCGAGAAAGCCTGTATGAATGTCCGCACCGATGGCAAATCGGTCGATATCGACGGCGATTACACCGAGACCCTCGCCCGTATCGCCTCGAACCCCGATGGCGTCGGCGTCTTCGGTCTGGCCTTCTACGAGAACAACACCGACAAGCTGAAAGTGGCAACGATGGGCGGCGTCGAGCCGTCGACCGAAACCATCGCCTCGGGTGACTATCCGGTCTCGCGTCCGCTCTACTTCTACATCAAGAAGGCGCATATCGGTGTGATCCCCGGCCTGAAAGAATATGCAGAGTTCTTCGTCTCCGACGAGATCGCAGGTTCGGACGGCCCGCTGGCGCAATACGGTCTGGTTTCCGATCCGGAACTGGCAGCGACCCAAGAGCTGGTTGCTGACGAAAAGACCATGGGCTCGGGCATGTAATCTGCCCTACCCGGCCAATACGGGGGGCGGCAGATCCAATGCCGCCCCCTTCTTTGTTTCGACGCCTCCATAATGGCACCCATTACAAAACGGAGCTGACATGCCTGCAATCTGGCTTCTGGTTATCGTGCTCGTGCTCGCAGCCTTGGGCTTCGTTCTCGGCCGGTCCCGCGCCCTGTCTTCCGCAGGGGGCGACAGCCGCATCCTCCATTCGCTGACCAGTTATTATGGCAGCAATGTCGCGATGATGACCCTCGTGCCGTCCCTTCTGGTTCTGGCCGTCTGGCTGATCGTGCAGCCTTTCATCATCGATATGCAGGTCACCGGCGCCATTCCGCAGGCCACGGTCGAAGAGCATGGCAATCTCAGCCTGATGATGTCGGATGTGACGCGCCTCGCCCAAGGGCTCGATGACGCGGTCGCAAAAGGCACCCTGACCGCCTCCGAGGCCAGCGGCCTGCAGGCGGGCGACGGGCTGCGTGCCCAGATGGCGGACTATGGCGTGGCGCTCGGCTCCGAGGTGGATACCCCCACGCTCGACGCGGCACAGCATTACCGCAGCCTGAACGCCACCGGAAACACCTTCCGTATGGCGGTGGTTCTGGGCGTGGCCATCGTCTTCTTCCTGCTGACGTTGAAATCCACCCATAAGGATCTTCGCGCCCGCAATATCGTCGAGCGCGGCATCAAGGCGCTGCTGATCCTCGCCGCCTCCATCGCTATCCTGACCACCATCGGGATCGTACTGTCGCTGATCTTCAACACGGTGCATTTCTTCCGCCTCTATCCGGCGACGGATTTCTTCTTTGGCACCAACTGGACGCCGTCCTTTGGTGGCGGCTCGCAGCTGGGCATTCTGCCGCTTCTGTGGGGCACGCTCTATATCAGCTTCATCGCGCTGGCCGTGGCCGTGCCGATCGGGCTCTTTGCCGCGATCTACCTCTCGGAATATGCAACCAAACCCGTCCGCGCCATCGCCAAACCCGCGCTGGAAATCCTCGCCGGTATCCCGACCATCGTCTACGGTCTGTTTGCACTGCTGACCGTGGGCCCTGCCCTGCAAACGGTGTTCGGCCGCGACGGGCTCGACTGGATGGGGGCGGCAAGCTCGGTCATGACCGCGGGCCTCGTGATGGGCATCATGCTGATCCCCTTCGTGTCCTCACTGTCCGATGACATCATCAACGCCGTGCCGCAATCGCTGCGCGACGGCTCCTACGGCCTTGGTGCCACCAAATCCGAGACCATCAAACAGGTGGTTTTCCCCGCCGCCCTTCCGGGCATCATCGGCGCGATCCTGCTGGCCGCCTCGCGCGCCATCGGCGAGACGATGATCGTGGTTCTGGGCGCCGGTGCCGCCGCCCGCCTCAGCCTCAACCCCTTCGAGGCGATGACCACCGTCACCGCCAAGATCGTCAGCCAGCTGACCGGTGACGCCGATTTCGCCTCACCCGAGGCGCTGGTGGCCTTCTCTCTGGGCATGACGCTCTTCGTCATGACCCTCGCGCTGAACATTGTCGCACTCTACATCGTGCGCAAGTATCGGGAGCAATACGAATGACCGACGCCGCAGCAAACACCCCCGGCACCCGTTCGATCCACCAACCCGATGCCCGCACCCGCAAACGCAATGCGCAGGAAAAACGCTTCCGCGCCATGGGGATCGCGGCGATCGGGCTGGGCATGGTCTTTCTGGTGATCCTGCTGAGCACAATCCTCAGCAATGGCGTCTCGGCCTTCCAGCAGAGCTTCATCAATGTGCCGGTCTATCTGGACCCCGCCAAGCTCGACAAGAAGGGCAATCGCGACCCCGCCGATATCGCCAAGGTCTCGACCTTCGGCTACGGCCCGCTGATCGAGAACGCGCTTCTGGAAACCGTCCAGAAAGCAGGGATCGAGACCGAGCTGACCAAAGCCAAGGATATGAAGAACCTGATCTCGGCTTCTGCCGCCAATGTGGTGCGTCAGGACGTGATCAGTGACCCCGCGCTGATCGGCCAGACCGTGACGTTCAAGATCCTCGCCTCCTCGCGCGTAGACGGCTATCTCAAGGGCCGCGTCCACCGTGACGAGATCGCACTCGACAAGAATATCACCGTGGCGCAGCTGGACCTGACCGACGGGCTTGTCGAGGCCGGCATCGTGAAGAAGCAGTTCAACTGGGACTTCATCACCGGTTCGGATGCCTCCGAGAGCCGTGCGGAACAGGCGGGCCTTGGCACCTCGATGATCGGGTCGCTCTTCATGATGCTGGTGGTGCTATTCCTGTCGCTACCGATCGGTGTGGCGGCCTCGATCTATCTCGAGGAATTCGCGCCGCAGAACAAATGGACCGACCTGATCGAGGTGAATATCTCGAACCTCGCCGCTGTCCCGTCCATCGTCTTCGGTATCTTGGGTCTCGCGGTCTTCATCCAGTTCATGCATCTGCCGCAATCGGCGCCGCTGGTCGGTGGTCTGGTGCTGACGCTGATGACCCTGCCCACGATCATCATCTCGACCCGTGCCTCGCTCAAGGCCGTGCCGCCCTCGATCCGCGATGCAGCGCTGGGGATCGGCGCTTCCAAGATGCAATCGGTCTTCCATCATGTGCTGCCGCTGGCCATGCCCGGTATCCTGACCGGCACGATCATCGGCTTAGCACAGGCCTTGGGCGAGACCGCGCCGCTCCTGCTGATCGGGATGATCGGCTATATCGCCTCCAACCCGCCCGATGGCATTATCGCGGGCTTCCTCTCGCCCAACTCCGCGATGCCCGCACAGATCTATGAATGGGCAAAACGCGCCGACCCCGCCTATTATGAACGGGCTTGGGGGGGCATCATCATCCTCCTGGTGTTCCTGCTGACGATGAACATCATTGCAATCATCCTGCGCCGCAGATTCGAGCGCCGCTGGTAAGGGACCCAAAATCATGAACGACATGAGATTGACGGAGAGAAAAGTGGACACCAAGGAAATGAAAATCCAGGCCCGCAAGGTGCAGGTCTATTACGGTGACACCCATGCCATCAAGGACGTCGATGTCGATATCCTCGACAAGACCGTCACCGCCTTTATCGGCCCCTCGGGCTGCGGGAAATCGACCTTCCTGCGCACGCTCAACCGGATGAATGACACGATCGACATCTGCAAGGTGAAGGGCGAGATCCTGCTCGATGGCGAGGATATCTACGATCGCCGCGTGGACCCCGTGCAGCTGCGCGCCAAGGTAGGAATGGTGTTCCAGAAGCCCAACCCCTTCCCCAAGTCGATCTATGACAACGTGGCTTACGGCCCGCGCATCCATGGCCTTGCCAAGAACAAGGCCGATCTGGACGAGATCGTGGAACGCGCCCTGCGCGGTGCGGCGATCTGGAACGAGGTGAAAGACCGCCTCCAGGCACCGGGCACCGGCCTTTCGGGCGGTCAGCAGCAACGCCTGTGCATCGCCCGCGCCGTGGCAACCTCGCCGGAAGTGCTCCTGATGGACGAGCCCTGCTCGGCGCTCGACCCCATTGCCACCGGTCAGGTCGAAGAGCTGATCGATGAACTCCGCACGCAGTTCTCGGTGGTGATCGTGACCCACTCGATGCAGCAGGCCGCGCGCGTGTCGCAGCGCACCGCCTTCTTCCACCTCGGCAATCTGGTGGAATATGGCGAGACGGGTGACATCTTCACCAATCCCAAGGACCCACGCACCGAGGCCTATATCACCGGCCGGATCGGCTGAGGAAGGACATAGCATGAGCCAACAACATATCTCCTCCGCCTTCGACCGCGATCTGGAAGCCGTGCAGGCGCTTGTCGTCAAGATGGGCGGCATGGTCGAACAGCAGATCCTCGATGCCGCCGAAGCCCTTGAAAGCCGTGACGAGGAACTGGCCCAGCGTGTGCGCAAGCAGGATAAGGCCATCGACGCGCTCGAGGAGCAGATCAACGAGGAAGCCGCCCGCATCATCGCGCTGCGTGCCCCCGTCTCGCGCGATCTGCGGCTGACGCTCTCGGTCATCAAGATCGCCGCCAGCCTCGAACGCGCGGGCGATTACGCAAAGAACATCGCCAAGCGCACCCAGATCCTGATGGATGCCCCCGCCGTCGAAGGCTCGCCCAAGGCGATCCGCCGGATGGCGCAAGCGGTCGAGGGGATGCTCAAGGACGTGCTTGATGCCTATATCCAGCGCGATCCGCAGCTCGCCCGCGATGTGCGCGACCGCGATGTGGAAGTCGACCAGATGTATAACGCGCTCTTCCGCGAGTTCCTGACCTATATGATGGAAGACCCGCGCAACATCACCCCCTGCATGCACCTGCATTTCATCGCCAAGAATATCGAGCGTATGGGCGACCATGCTACCTCGATCGCCGAGCAGGTGATCTATCTCGTCACCGGCGAGACCCCCGACGAAGAGCGCCCGAAACAGTCGAGCGTGATCTCGATGGACAGCACGGAGAAGTAAGATGTCCCCGGCACAACAGCCCTGTGTCCTGGTGGTCGAGGATGAATCGGCCCAGCGTGAAGTTCTCCAGTATAACCTCGAAGCCGAAGGCTTTCGCGTTGTGATGGCGGTCAATGGCGAGGAAGCGCTGTTGATGGTCAAGGAAGAGAAACCCGACCTGATGGTGCTGGACTGGATGCTGCCCAATGTGTCAGGGATCGAGATCTGCCGCCGCGTGAAAGCCTCGGGCGACACCCGCCATATCCCGATCATCATGCTCTCGGCGCGCTCCGAAGAGACGGATCGCGTGCGCGGGCTCGAGACGGGCGCGGATGATTATGTCGTCAAACCCTATTCGGTGGTCGAACTGATGGCGCGGCTGCGCACCCAGCTGCGCCGCACCCGCCCTGCCACCATGGGCGAGCGGCTGAATTACGAGGATATCGTCCTCGACAGCGCCGAGCACCGCGTGTTCCGCGATGGGCAGGCGCTGAAACTGGGTCCGACCGAATTCCGTCTGCTGTCGACGCTGATGGAGAAGCCTGGCCGGGTCTGGACCCGTGACCAGCTTCTGGACCGTGTCTGGGGGCGGGACATCTACGTCGACACCCGCACCATCGACGTGCATGTGGGCCGGTTGCGCAAGGCGCTGATGGCGCATGGCGGTGATGATCCGGTGCGCACGGTGCGCGGCACCGGTTACAGCTTGGGCTGATTTTCCAGAAAATCCTCGACTTCCTGACGGGCGGGAATGGCATCGGCTGTTCCGGCCCGCGTCACTTTCAGGGCAGCCGCCGCGGCGGCCAGACGCATCGCCCGCTCGCGCGAGGCGCCTTCGGCCAGACCGGCCGCCAGATAGCCCGCAAATGTATCGCCCGCCCCCGTTGTATCGACCGGTTTCACAGGAAAGGCCGGCATCACAATCAGCCCGCCGGTTTCCAGATTGTGCCAGGTCGCACCCTGCGCGCCTTTGGTCACCACGATCTGTTTCACGGGCAGTTCGGGCAGTGCCACACCGAAGCTTTCGCATAGGGCCTTAGCCTCGCCCTCATTGACGATCAGAAGCGAGACATAGGGGAGCACGGCGCGCACCGCCGCCTCGTCGAAGGGAGCCGCCGAATAGATCACGAACACCCCGCGCTCGGCGGCCAGTTGCGCGGCCTCGACCTGCAGGCAGGTTTCGTTCTGCAAGATCAGCAGGTCGCCTTCTTCCGCCTGATCGAGCGCATCGTCCAGAACCGTATCGGGGATCGCCCGATTGGCACCGGGATGGATGACGATCGTATTCTCGGCTGCCTGATCGACATAGATGATCGCATGGCCCGAGGCCTCGCGCACGATGACCACCTGCGTGCAATCGACGCCCGCATCCTCCATCCGCTCGACCATCCAGCGCCCTTCGGACCCGATCGCCCCCAGATGCCGGATCTCGGCCCCCGCGCGGGCGCAGGCAACGGACTGGTTGGCCCCTTTTCCGCCAAGCCCACGGTCATAGCCTATCGAGGCCAGCGTTTCGCCCGCCTGCGGCAGATGGGGCAGCCGGTAGAAGTAATCCGCATTGATCGAGCCGAGATTGAAAATTTTCATGAAGACCTCGAATGGCACCAGTTGTGCGCAGGCTAGCCTTGGACAGGCGGATATAACAAGGTCTGGCGCAAGTTTCCTTACGCCAGACCTTTCCGTGATGTGTCGCGATTACTTCGCGTTACAGGCCGCCAGCGCCGCCATATTGACGATATCGGACACGGTCGCCGTGGTCGAGCAGACCTGGATCGGATGCTCGACACCGGTCAGGATCGGGCCGATCACAGTCGCGCCGCCCATTTCCTGCAAGAGCTTGATCGAGATCGAGGCCGAGTGACGCGCGGGCATCACCAGAATATTGGCCGGACCCGACAGACGGCAGAAGTCGTATTTCTTCATGACCGACGCATTGAGCGCCACATCAACGGCCATCTCGCCATCATATTCGAAATCGACGCCACGCTTGTCGAGCACCTTCGGCGCGACATGCATCTTCTGCGCGCGCTCCGACACCGGATAGCCGAAGGTCGAGAAGGAGCAGAAGGCCACGCGCGGGTCGAGACCCAGCGAACGTGCCACCTCGGCCCCTGCGGTGGCGATATCGGCCAGATCGTTCTCGTCGGGCCATTCATGCACCAGCGTATCGCCCAAGAGCACGATCTTGCCCTTGTTCAGCACGGCGGTAATGCCGACGGCCCCGCTTTCGGCAGTGGCATCGACGACCTTGTTGATCCGCTCCAGCACATGGGCCGATTTGCGGGTGACACCCGTCACCAGTGCATCACCATGGCCATGCACCAGCATGAGGGCGGCAAAGACATGGCGGTCGCGGGCGGCCATCTTATAGGCATCCTCGCGGTCCACACCCTTGCGCTGCAGGCGCTTGTAGAGGAAATCGCGATAGGTCTCGAGATGCTTGGTATTGGCCGCGTTGACCACGGTCAGCTCGCGGAACGCATCGCCAAGGCCGGCACTTTCGAGCTTCTCTCGCACGTCGTTCTCGCGGCCCACCACGATAGAAGTGCCGGTGCCCGAACGCTGGTATTGCACCGCCGCGCGCAGCACACGCAGGTCATCGCCCTCGGCAAAGATCATGCGGGCCTGCGCCTTGCGGGCACGGGCATGGATCGACTGCAGGATCGTCGCGGTCGGGTCCATGCGCGCCTTGAGGCTGTGGACATAGGCATCCATATCGATGATCGGGCGCCGCGCCACGCCCGTATCCATACCGGCCTTGGCCACCGCCGGCGGGATCACATGGATCAGGCGCGGATCGAAAGGTGTCGGGATGATATAATCGCGCCCGAAAGACAGCTTGCGGCCATAGGCCATCGCCACCTCATCCGGCACATCCTCACGGGCGAGTTTCGCCAGCGCCTCGGCACAGGCAATCTTCATCTCGTCATTGATCGCGCGGGCATGAATATCGAGCGCGCCACGGAACAGATAGGGGAAACCAAGCACGTTATTGACCTGGTTCGGATAATCCGACCGGCCCGTTGCCACGATCGCATCCTCGCGGACCTCATGGGCCTCTTCGGGGGTGATTTCGGGGTCGGGGTTGGCCATAGCGAAGATGACCGGATTATCGGCCATCGACTTTACCATCTCCTGCGTGACCGCGCCCTTGGCCGACACGCCAAGGAACACATCCGCGCCCTTCATCGCATCCTCGAGCGACCGCGCCGTGGTCTCGACCGCATGGGCCGATTTCCACTGGTTCATCCCCTCGGTGCGGCCCTGATAGATCACACCCTTGGTGTCGCACATGATGCAGTTCTCGTTGCGTGCGCCCATCGCCTTGATCAGCTCGAGACAGGCGATACCGGCGGCGCCGGCACCATTGAGCACGATCTTGCAATCCTCGATCTTCTTGCCCGAGATCTCGAGTGCGTTCAGAAGACCTGCCGCACAGATCACCGCCGTGCCGTGCTGATCATCATGGAACACCGGAATATCCATCTGTTCCTTCAGCGCCTGCTCGATGATAAAGCATTCGGGCGCCTTGATATCTTCGAGGTTGATGCCGCCGAAGGTCGGCTCCATCAGCTTGACGGCCTTGATGATCTCGTCGGCATCCATCGTATCGAGCTCGATATCGACAGCATTCACGTCGGCGAATTTCTTGAACAGAACCGCCTTGCCTTCCATCACGGGCTTGGAGGCCAGCGCACCAAGATTGCCCAGCCCCAGAATGGCCGAGCCGTTCGAGATCACGGCAACCATATTGCCTTTGACGGTGTAGTCATAAGCGGTTTCGGGGTTCTCGGCGATCGCCTCGACCGGAACAGCCACACCCGGGCTATAGGCCAGCGACAGATCGCGCTGGGTGGTCATGGGCGTTGTGGGCGTAATCTCGTATTTTCCCGGAATGGGCTCGAGATGGTAATTCAACGCTTCTTCGCGGGTAATCTTGTTCTTTCCGGACATGTGGGCCGATATCCTTCTTTTTGGTCTCAGACTTCTTAACGGCTTGTCGCGGCTGCCTCAATAGACACGGGCGCGGTAGTTCGCCGCTCCCCTCGGGACCACCCGACACCCCGTTCAACAACCCGCCCAACAGATTGCGGGCGGCGGGCTGTTTTTGTAGGGTCCGCTCGAGCAAACAGGGGGCATCCATGGCAAAGCCGACCGTCACACCGATGATGGAACAATATCTGGGTATCAAGGACGCCAATCCGGGTGCGCTTTTGTTCTACCGCATGGGCGATTTCTACGAGATGTTCTTTCAGGATGCGGTCGAGGCGGCAGCGGCGCTCGATATCGCGCTGACCAAGCGCGGCAGCCATGAGGGCGAGGATATCCCGATGTGCGGCGTGCCGGTCCATGCCGCCGAGGGCTACCTGCTGACGCTGATCCGCAAGGGCTTCCGCGTGGCAATTGCCGAACAGCTCGAAGATCCCGCCGAGGCCAAGAAGCGCGGCTATAAGGCCGTGGTCAAACGCGATGTCGTGCGGCTGGTGACACCGGGCACGCTGACCGAGGAGAGCCTGCTGGAGGCGCGGCGGCATAACTTCCTTGCGGCCTATTCCGCCCTGCGCGACGAGGGCGCGCTGGCCTGGGTCGATATCTCGACCGGCGAGTTCCGCGTGATGCCCTGCGCCCCCACGCGTCTGGGGCCGGAACTGGCCCGCCTGACACCGCGTGAGGTGCTGGTCTCGGATACCAACGAGGACGCATTCCGCGAGGTGATCGAGGATGTGAAAGCGGCGGTGACCCCTTTGGCACGGGCCGTCTTCGACAGTGCCTCGGGCGAGCAGAAACTGCGAGATCTCTATCAGGTGGGCTCGCTGGAAGCCTTCGGCAGCTTCAGCCGCGCCGAGCTTTCGGCAATGGGCGCGATTGTCGATTATCTCGACCTGACCCAGCGCGGCAAACTGCCCCTCCTGCGCCGCCCCCTGCGCGAGGAAGCGGGCACGATCGTGCAGATCGACGCCTCCACACGCCGTAATCTGGAACTGACGCAAGCGCTTTCGGGCGGGCGTGAGGGGTCGCTGCTGAATGTGATCGACCGGACCGTGACGGCGGGCGGTGCACGTCTGCTGGAACGTCGGGTCTCCGCGCCCTCGCGCGATCTGGCCCAGATCCATGCGCGTCATGATACGGTGGCGTTTCTCGTGGAACAGAGCCGTTTTACCGAGGATCTGCGCGCCGATCTGAAGCGCTGCCCCGATATGGACCGCGCCCTGTCGCGGCTGGCGCTGGATCGTGGCGGCCCGCGTGACATGGCCGCGATCCGCAATGCGCTGGGTCAGGCAGGCGGACTGTATGATGTGATCACGGGGTCCGAGACACCGCGCCTGTTACAGGACGCCGCACAGGCGCTGCAAGGCCATGACGAATTGGTAGCCCTGCTGGACGCGGCCCTGATTGCCGAACCGCCGCTTCTTGCCCGTGATGGCGGATTTATCGCGCAGGGCTATGACGAGGAGTTGGACGAGACCCGCCGCCTGCGCGACGAGGGGCGTGGCGTGATTGCGGGAATGCAGGCCGGATTTATTGAGGAAACCGGTATTTCGAGCCTGAAAATCAAGCATAACAACGTGCTGGGCTATTTCATCGAATGCACCTCGACCCATGCCGAGAAGATGCTCTCGGCGCCTTTGTCCGAGAAATTCATCCATCGCCAGACCACGGCCAATCAGGTGCGCTTCACCACCGTCGATCTCTCGGAGTTGGAAACGCGCATCCATAATGCCGGTGCGCGGGCGCTCGAGATCGAAAAACGGCTCTATGACAGGCTGAAGGCGGGCATCATGGATCAGGCAGGCCCGATTGGCGAGGCGTCACGGGCGCTGGCCGAAATCGATCTGGCCTGTGCCTTCGCCGATCTGGCACGAGCGGGCGACTGGGTGCGCCCCGAGATCGACAATTCCCGCGCATTTGAAATCACGGCAGGGCGGCATCCGGTCGTGGAACATGCGCTCAAACGCTCGGGCACGCCGTTCATCGCCAATGATTGCGGGCTGACCAAGGAGAGCACGCCAGCGATCTGGCTGCTGACAGGCCCCAATATGGCGGGTAAATCGACCTTCCTGCGGCAGAATGCGATCATCGCGCTCCTGGCGCAAGCGGGGAGCTTCGTGCCGGCCACCCGCGCCCATATCGGGCTGGTGAGCCAGCTGTTCTCGCGCGTGGGCGCGGCAGATGATCTGGCCCGAGGCCGGTCGACCTTCATGGTCGAAATGGTCGAAACCGCCGCAATCCTCAATCAGGCCGATGACCGCGCACTGGTGATCCTCGACGAGATCGGGCGCGGGACCGCTACCTATGACGGGCTGTCGATTGCATGGGCGGTGATGGAGCATCTACATGCCACCAACCGCTGCCGTGCACTCTTTGCCACCCATTACCACGAGATGACCGCGCTTTCGGCCAAGCTCGACGGGGTGGAGAATGCCACCGTCAGCGTGAAGGAACATGCGGGCGATGTGATCTTCCTGCATGAGGTAAAAAAGGGCGCGGCCGACCGCTCCTACGGGGTGCAGGTCGCGCGTCTGGCGGGGCTGCCCGATAGCGTGGTGGCGCGGGCGAAGTCCGTGCTGGATATGCTGGAGAAAGGCGACCGTGACAGCGGCGCCAAGAAACAGATGCTGATCGATGATCTGCCGCTCTTTGCCTCTGCGCCGCCGCCCCAGCCCGTGGCGCCGCTGGGCCCGAGCCCGCTGGAGGAACGTCTGGGCGCGATCAACCCCGATGACCTGTCCCCGCGTGAGGCACTTCAAGCGCTTTATGACCTGCGCGAGATGCTGAAATGACAAAGGGGGCCAAGCGGCCCCCTTTTCAATGCTTCCCGTGAAACATCACTTCGGCGTCGAGCTCACGCCCACCTTGGCCGGACGCAGCAGACGGTCATGGATCATGAAGCCCACATCCATCACTTGGATGATGTCGCCCGCAACCGTGTTCGGCACAGGGGCTTCGAACATCGCCTCGTGATGGGTCGGATCGAACTTGTCGCCCACCTGCGGCGCGATCTGGCTGATGCCGTGCTTCTCGAACACGTTCACCAGTTCGCGCTGCGTCAGCTCGACGCCCTCGATAAGGGCTTCGGCCTTCTCGCGCAGCTCTTCCGAGATGGCGTTCAGCGCGCGCTGCATATTGTCATAGACCGGCAGCATGTCGCGGGCCAGACGCGAGCCACCGTAATTCTCGGCGTCGCGGCGCTCTTTATCGGCGCGCTTGCGCGAATTCTCGGCATCGGCCAGCGCGCGCATCCAGCGGTCGCGCATTTCGTCGCGTTCGGCACGCAGGGCTTCCAGCTCGTCTGCGCCCTCGTCCATGATGTCTTCGAACGTCTCGTCGAGATGAACCTGATCTTCGCTCATTTCGTCTTTCTTGTCGCTCATGCGTTTCATCCTTTGCCCCGGCCCGACAGCATCCGTCCGACCAGTTGCGCTGTATAGTCCACGATCGGCACGATCCGCCCGTAATTGAGCCGTGTTGGCCCGATGACGCCGATCGCACCGATTATCTTACGATCAGCGTTCATATAGGGACTTACGACCAGAGAGGAACCCGAAAGTGAAAAAAGCTTGTTCTCGGAACCAATAAAAATGCGCACACCGTCGCCATCCTGCGCCAGATCGAGGAATTCGGCGATGTCGCGCTTGCGTTCGAGATCATCGAAAAGCGTGCGGATGCGGTCGAGATCGGAGATCTGCTCGAGCAGATTCGATTGCCCGCGCACGATCAGCCGCTCGTAGGAAGTGCCCTTGTCTTCCCACTCGGCCAGCCCCTGCTCCACCAGATCGGCGGCCAGCGTATCCAGTTCAGCGCGACGATGCCTGATCTCCTCGGCCATAACACTGCGCAGCTCGGTCAACGTGCGGCCCTCGGCCAGCGAATTGATGAAATTCGCGGCCTCCCGCAGCGAGGACGGCGTCTGTCCGGGGGGCGGCGTGAACACACGGTTCTCCACCTGACCATCGGCCAGCACCAGCACCACCAGAGCACGGTCGGGCGCGAGCCCCACGAATTCGATATGCTTGATCGGCGCTTCCTGCTTGGGCGAGAGCACAAGGCTCGCGCCATGGGTCATGCCAGAGAGGGCCGAGCCCACACGGTCCATCAGCGTGCCCAGATCGGGATCATTCCCGCCCACCGTGGCATCAAGGGCTGCGCGGTCATCGGCCCCCAGCTGCCCCACCTCCATAAAGCCGTCCACGAACATCCTGAGCCCCATCTGCGTGGGCACGCGCCCTGCCGAGACATGCGGGCTGTCGAGCAGCCCTAGATATTCGAGATCGTTCATCACATTACGGATGGTGGCCGCTGAGAGCTTCTCGCTCATCATGCGGGTCAGGCTGCGCGAGCCCACCGGATCACCGGTCTCCAGATAGCCCTCGACCACGCGGCGAAAGACCTCGCGCGAGCGATCATTCAGCTCTGTCAGGCTCTGTTTTGGCTCAATCATGGTCTCGAAACTCCTGTTTCACAGTAAACGGGTTGCGAGAGGGATCGTCAATCGGTCCTGAGCTCTTGCATCGGCTGCGTCACACGCGCAAATGGGGCGATACAGTTTGCGAATAGGAGCGGATATGCGGCCCTCAGGACGGAACCTCAATGAAATGCGCAAGATCTCGATCGAGACGGGCGTCACCAAACATGCCGAAGGCTCCTGCCTGATCAAAGTGGGCGACACGCATGTGCTGTGCACAGCCACGATTGAAGATCGCGCGCCCTCCTTCCTGAAAAACACGGGCCTCGGCTGGGTCACCGCCGAATACGGTATGCTGCCCCGCGCCACCCATTCACGCGCCCGTCGCGAGGCAGCCACGGGCAAACAAGGCGGCCGCACCGTCGAGATCCAACGTCTGATCGGTCGTGCCCTGCGGGCGGGCCTGGACCGCAGCGCTTTGGGCGAACGTCAGATCGTCGTGGATTGCGATGTCATTCAGGCCGATGGTGGCACCCGCTGTGCGGCAATCACCGGTGGCTGGGTCGCGCTGCGTCTGGCGGTGAACAAGCTGATGGCCAAAGGGATCATCACCTCCGATCCGCTGATCGACCATGTGGCGGCTGTGTCCTGCGGGATCTATGCCGGCCAGAATGTCTGCGACCTCGATTATGCCGAGGATAGCGAAGCCGGCGTCGACGGCAATTTCATCATGACCGGCAAAGGTAAGCTCATCGAGATACAAATGTCGGCAGAAGGCTCTACCTATACGCGCGAACAGATGAACCAGCTGATGGATCTTGCCGAAAACGGGATCGCAGAGCTGGTAAACGCACAGAAGGAGGCTGTTAAGTGAGAAAGTTTACCGAGAAGAAGCTGCTGGTTGCTACCCATAATGCAGGCAAACTGGAAGAGATTTCCGAGCTGCTGAAGCCTTATGGCATCGAATGTGTGGGGGCCAAGGAGCTGGATCTGGCGGTTCCCGCGGAGACCGAGACCACCTTCGTGGGCAACGCCCGCATCAAGGCGCATGCCGCCGCTAAGGCCACCGGCCTGCCCGCCCTGTCCGATGATAGCGGCATCGAGGTGGATTGTCTTGGCGGGGCTCCGGGTGTCTACACCGCCGATTGGGCCGAAACCCCCAATGGCCGCGATTTCAAGATGGCGATGGAGAAGACGTGGAACGAATGCGAGAAGGTCGGCGCCGACCGTCCGCGCACCGCTCGCTTCTGCTCGACGCTGGTTCTGGCATGGCCGGACGGGCATGAGGAGGTTTTCGAGGGCGAATGCCAGGGCTTCCTCGTTTGGCCGATGCGCGGCGAGGAAGGTCACGGATACGATCCGATGTTCCAGCCCAAAGGGTCGAACAAGACCTTCGCCGAGATGACCCATGAGCGTAAGAACCAATTGTCGCATCGCGCGGATGCGTTCAGGAAACTGACCGCAGCGTTCGAGCCTGCCTGACCCCATCGTGCCACGGCCTCCCGTGGCACCAGCCTCCGGAGCTCCGATGACCCATCACGATGAAGACTGGCGCGCCGGAGGCTTCGGGCTCTATATCCATTGGCCCTTCTGCGCCGCCAAATGCCCCTATTGCGATTTCAACTCGCATGTCAGCACAAAGATTGACCAACACGTCTGGGCAGAGGCCTATCTTTCAGAAATCGACCGTGTTTCGCGTGAAACAGAAGGCCGTGTGCTCAACACAGTGTTTTTTGGCGGTGGCACCCCCTCGCTAATGGACCCTGACGTAGTCGATGCCATCCTGACAAAAGTGCGCTCCAGCTGGCGGCTGTCCAATGACTTGGAGATCACCCTTGAGGCGAACCCGACCAGTATCGAGGCTGGACGCTTTCGTGCCTATTCCGAGGCCGGTGTGAACCGTGTGTCAATGGGGATGCAGGCCTTCAATGATGCCGATCTACGCAAGCTGGGCCGAATGCATTCTGCCGCGGAAGGGCGCAAAGCCTTTGATATCGCGCGCTCCGTCTTTGACCGTGTGAGCTTCGACCTTATCTACGCGCGACAGGACCAGACGCTCGATCATTGGCGACAAGAGCTGAATGAAGCCCTCTCGATGGCGATTGATCACCTGTCTCTTTATCAACTTACCGTTGAAGACGGGACCGTGTTCGGCGCACGGGCAGAGCGCGGCTTGCTGAAAGGCGTACCCGACGATGACAGTGCGGCCGATATGTATCTGCTTACACAAGATCTAGCAGAAGCAGCCGGGTTTCCGGCATATGAAGTGTCTAACCATGCCAAATTAGGCTCTGAAAGTCGCCATAACCTCATCTATTGGCGCTACGGCGATTATCTCGGCATTGGTCCAGGGGCGCATGGCCGCCTGACCCGCAACGGTATCCGTCATGCCACGGACACTCTGAAACAACCCGGTGCGTGGCTGAGCCAGGTGAAGAAAACGGGTTCCGGAGAGGCGTTTCGCGAAGCATTGCGTCGCGACGAGGAGGTAACGGAGTTCCTTCTATTCGGTATGCGTCTTGCCGAAGGGCTCGATCGACATCGCTACATTGCTCTGAGCCGCGATGATTTCAACGAAGAACGTCTCGCTCATCTTGCCAGCATTGGTATGATAGAGGCAGATGACAACAAAATACGCGCGACCCGTGAGGGACGCGCGGTATTGAACGCCGTGATCAGAGAGCTGTTGCCCGATTAGATCTTGGTTAGCGCCTGACAGATCGCATCAAGCTGTTCGAGGTCTTTATAGGTTAGAACAACTGTTCCACCTTCCTCGCCTTTATGGTTGATCTCGACTTTCATGCCAATAGTGGCCGAGAGATCTGCTTCCAGCGCCCGTGTATCTGCATCCTTCTCGGGGGCGATACGGGCCTTAGGCTTTTTCTCCCCCACAGGTGCTTTTGCTTTGCGCTCGACTTCCCGCACCGAAAGACCTTTTGCGACGGCCTCTTTGGCCAATGCCACCGGGTCATCTGCGGTAATCATCGCACGCGCATGACCTGCCGTCAGACGTCCATCGCGGAGATAATCCTGAACTTCATTCGGCAAGTTGAGCAGGCGAAGAAGGTTTGCGATATGACTACGGCTCTTCGAGAGCGCTTCTGCGACCTTTTCCTGAGTATGTCCGAACCGGTCCATCAACTGCCGATAGCTGAGAGCTTCTTCCAGCGGGTTAAGATCGGCGCGCTGGATATTCTCGATAATCGCGACTTCCAGAACTTCGGTATCGTTAAACTCGCGAATGATAACCGGAACTTCATGTAGCTGCGCGAGTTGCGACGCGCGCCAGCGGCGCTCCCCCGCAACAATCTCGTACATATCGGCCGTTTTGGGATGTGCCCGCACGATCAGAGGCTGAATGACCCCTTTCTCACGGATGGAATCCGCGAGTTCCTGAAGAGCCTGCTCGTCAAAATGACGGCGCGGCTGCTCGGGATTAGGCTCGATTTTCTCGATCGGAATGAAGCTTTCGGGACGACGCGGCACCGTATTATCCTGATTGGGTTCTAGATTTACATCAGCCATCAAGGCGCTTAATCCGCGCCCAAGTCCACGGCGTTCAGGCTTCTTGCTCATACGGCCCCCTGCGGCTTAACGCTTTCATGGCGTTCCAATAATTCTTTGGCAAGTGCGCGATAGGCCTTCGCCCCTCGCGAGCTACTATCGTAATGCAGTACGGATTGGGCATAGGATGGCGCTTCGGAGATCCGCACATTCCGCGGAATCATTGTCTTGAACACGATTTCTCCAAGCGTTGCGCGGGCGTCCGCCTCTACAAGCTGGGAGAGATTATTGCGAACGTCATACATCGTCAGCACAACCCCCTCAATACGAAGTGAAGGATTGGCGCCTTGCCGCACTTCTCGCACCGAAAGCATGAGCTGCGAGAGGCCTTCAAGAGCAAAGAACTCCGCTTGTAGCGGAACCAAAACGGAATCCGCCGCAACCATCGCATTAACGGTCAGAAGACTAAGAGATGGCGGGCAATCAATAAGAATATAGTCAAACTCGAAGTCGTTTATATGTTCCGAGCGTAGCGCTTTCTGAAGGAGGAAGCTCCGCTGATCCACATCATGGAGTTCCATGTCTGCGGAGGAAAGATCTGTGGTCGCGGGGCTCAACCATAGTCCATCCCACTCCGTTTTCCGGATTATATCGGCGGGTTCTGCATCCGCTGTGAGTAGGTCGTAGGTGCTGAAGTCCCGATCTTCTAGCTCGACACCAAGACCTGTCGATGCATTGCCCTGAGGATCGAGGTCAACCACCAAGACCCGGCACCCTTGTTCAATCAAAGCGCAAGCTAAATTAATCGCTGTGGTTGTTTTACCAACCCCACCCTTCTGGTTGGTAACGGCAATAATGCGTGGTGCCTTCATAAAGGACTGCTCAGACACGCTGTGCTCCTGCGATTTTCAGTATTGTTGCATCCGGATCTGTGACGCTTTTAAGTGCTTCATACTCGAAGGTCCATGTCTTTTGAGCTTCTGCCACTTCACTTTTCCAGTTTGTGCCCTTCGGAAACAGAAAAGTAGCCGTCTTATTTCCGTGATGACACCCGAACTCGAGAAGCATATCAAGCGACGCAAGCGCGCGAGCAGAGACAATATCTGCGGCCAAGGAGGGAATTTCGAGGATACGTTGACTATGAACCTTTATATTCAACCCCAATTCGCGCACGCATGTCAGAAGAAATGCACATTTTCTCTGATCACTCTCGATCAAGTGGATCTCGGCATCTGGTTTATTTTGAGCTGCGATAATGCCAACGACAATACCAGGCAATCCGCCACCGGACCCCATATCAACCCACCGCGTCCAGCTCATATCGTTTTGATATACCTGAATGGAGTCCTGGAGATGCCGATGCTTAAAATCCGAGACCGTAGATTTTGCAACCAGATTGATTACAGGATTCCACTTTGAGACGAGCGCTTCGTAGAGATCGAAGCGCTCAATTGTTTCACGTGAAACATCGGCAGGGAATTGGTGTATAGACATAGACGTCAAGCCGTTTTAATTTTACGCGATTGCCGAAGCTTCGCAAGAATGAGAGCAAGGGCTGCGGGCGTCACCCCGTCGACACGCCCCGCCTGCCCTAACGTGCTTGGCTGCGCTTTACTGAGCTTTAAACGAAGCTCGTTAGAAAGCCCCGAAAGCGAACCATATTCAAAATCGGAAGGAATCTTCCAAGCTTCATCTCTCTGCATCGCTGCAATATCGCGATCCTGTCGAACCAGATAATTGGCATATAGCGCATCTTTTGAAAGCTGATCCGCAATCGGGGATTCAATCTCGGACAATTCTGGGAAGACCACCTTGAGATCTTCGAATGTTATGTCAGGGAATGACAGGAACGAGAATGCAGAACGACGCTGCCCATCCTGATTTACTTTGAAGCCCGCTTCAATGGCCTCTTTCGGGGTAAGCGACAATGCGTCAAGCTTTTCACGCCCATGCACTAGCGCTTCCTGCTTAATAGAGAATTGCGTAATACGCTTATCAGATACGCAGCCAATCCGCATTGCCAAGGGCGTAAGGCGTTGATCCGCGTTATCGGCGCGAAGGGAAAGTCGGAACTCGGCCCGCGAGGTAAACATCCGATAGGGTTCGGTTACTCCGCGAGTAATGAGATCATCGACCATCACTCCGATATAACTCTGTGTGCGTGAAAACTCGACAGCCTCCTTCTCTGACGCCGAAGCTGCCGCATTAAGTCCGGCAACCAGACCCTGTGCAGCTGCCTCCTCATAGCCAGTGGTGCCATTAATCTGGCCAGCGAGATATAGCCCTGGCTGATTACGAACCTGAAGATACGCATCGAGGCTACGCGGATCGACGTAATCATATTCAATAGCGTAGCCCGGCTGTAGAATCTCGACTTGCTCCAAGCCACGAATAGACCGAACATAATCGGTCTGAACATCTTCAGGTAGCGAGGTGGAAATACCATTTGGGTAGACGGTATCGTCATCAAGCCCCTCGGGCTCGAGGAAAATCTGATGAGATGTCTTATCGGCAAACCGGACAATTTTGTCTTCGATCGACGGGCAGTAACGGGGCCCTACCCCCTCGATATGACCGCCATACATAGCCGAACGGGAGAGATTATCACGGATGATTTGATGGGTCGCTTCATTAGTATGCGTAATCCCGCAGGAAATCTGTCGCGCGAACGGCTTCGTATTCATAAAGCTGAAGACCACAGGATCATCGTCCCCGGGCTGGCTCTCGAGGATAGACCAATCAATAGTTTTCCCATTAAGCCTTGGCGGTGTGCCCGTCTTAAGACGTCCAAGCGGTAAGGCGAGCGAGTCGAGTCGATCCGCGAGCGGAACCGAAGGGCGATCCCCCATCCGTCCACCCGGATAGCTTTTATCACCGATATGGATCACGCCGCGCAAGAAGGTCCCTGTTGTCAAGATTACCGACCGGCAGCGGACCTCGGATCCGTCTGCGAGCGTTACCCCGCTGACGCGCCCGTCAAGGGTAAGCAAGTCGACGGCTTCCCCTTCAATGATTGAAAGGTTTTCCTGAAGTTCGGTAAGTTCGAGCATAGCCTCGCGATAGAGCTTTCGATCCGCCTGAGCACGCGGCCCCTGTACCGCAGGTCCTTTACGGCGGTTCAAAAGCCTGAATTGAATCCCGGTGCGGTCGGCAACAACCCCCATGACACCGTCCATGGCGTCGATCTCTCGAACGAGGTGTCCTTTGCCGAGCCCACCAATAGCAGGATTGCAAGACATAACCCCGATGGCATCGCGCCGAAGCGTTACCAAAGCAGTCTTTGCTCCCATGCGGGCGGATGCATGGGCCGCTTCCGTACCGGCGTGACCACCGCCAACGACAATAACGTCAAAATGTTTCACGTGAAACACTCCTATTTCCCGATGCAAAAACTCAAGAATATCTCATCCAAGAGATTCTCGACATCTACCCTGCCCAACAGGGATTCCAACGACCGCGCGGCCTCACGAAGATAGATAGCGGAAAGCTCGGGGCGATCTAGACCGCTCATTACCTCATATCGGGCCGAATCCAAAGCCCGGTTTGCGTTTATCAGCGCATCACGATGTCGTTCCCGCGTCATAACCCCGGCGCCTTGTGCCTGCCGTAATAATTTGGCGGTAATCTTCGCAACCAGCTCGTCAATGCCCGCGCCTGTTTTTCCCGAGACACGAAGCCCCTGCCCCTCGAAAATATCTGCCTTGCCATAGACGATGAGATCATCATCATCAGGTGTCAGGAGCGGTAGGTCTTCGCCATCAAGAAGGAATACCCGCAGATCTGCCTCATTGGCGCGTGAAATCGCTCGATTTACCCCGATAGCCTCGACAACATCGTCGGTTTCGCGAAGACCTGCCGTATCCAGCAACGTGACCGCCAATCCTGCGAGGTCCATGCGCACTTCGATCACGTCACGTGTCGTGCCCGCAATTTCCGACGTAATAGCCGCTTCACGCCCTGCTAAAGCATTAAGAAGCGTAGATTTTCCGGCATTAGGGCGACCAACGATAGCGACTTCGAACCCGTCACGGATGCGCTCCGCCGCACCAAAGCGCTTGATCTCGTCTCCAAGACTGATCTGAACAGCATCAATCTCGGCCATGACCTCTGGTGTTACATCAACAGGAACCTCTTCATCGGCGAAATCGATCGTGACTTCCAGCAGCGCGGCGGCACGCACCAGCCGCTCCCGCCAGCCTTCAACGACCTTGCCAACCGAACCAGAGAGAACCTTAAGTGCCTGTTTTCTCTGGGATTCTGTTTCCGCCTCAATGAGATCAGCCAGCCCTTCGACCTGAGAAAGATCCAGCCTTTCATTCTCCATTGCGCGGCGGGTAAATTCGCCTGCCTCAGCCATACGTAAATCCGGATCCTCACCCAAGGCCCGCAGAACAGCACTCACCGTCGCGATCGCACCATGGATATGGAATTCGACGACTTCTTCACCAGTAAAGCTATGCCCTTTAGCGAAAGGCAGCACCACCGCCTCGTCCAGCACCTCGCCGTCAAGACGCAGAACCCTCAAGGCCGTCTGTCGCGCAGCCGGTAGAGACCCGCAAAGACGCGAGGCAGCCTGCCAGGCTTTCGGCCCGGAAATACGAATAACGGCCACCCCCGCTTTTCCGCGGGCAGTGGCCAGTGCAAAGATCGTATCCATCATATCCCTCTCGGGAACGGCTTAGCCGTTCATAGAGTCGAAGAATTCCGAATTGGTTTTGGTCTGTTTGAGCTTCGAGTTCAGGAACTCGATCGCATCGGTTGTGCCCATCGGATTGAGGATACGGCGCAGCAGATAGGTCTTCTGCAGATCCTTCTGCTCGACGAGCAGATCCTCTTTCCGGGTGCCCGATTTGAGAATATCCATGGCCGGGAAGACGCGTTTATCCGCAACCTTGCGGTCGAGAACGATCTCGGAGTTCCCCGTCCCTTTGAATTCCTCGAAGATGACCTCGTCCATGCGCGAACCGGTATCGATCAGCGCGGTGGCAATGATGGTCAGCGACCCGCCCTCTTCAATATTTCGTGCCGCGCCGAAGAAACGCTTCGGACGTTGCAGCGCGTTGGCATCGACACCACCTGTCAAAACCTTGCCCGAGCTCGGCACAACGGTGTTGAACGCACGGCCCAGACGCGTGATCGAATCGAGCAGGATCACCACGTCACGCTTGTGTTCAACGAGGCGCTTGGCCTTTTCCATCACCATCTCGGAGACTGCGACGTGGCGCGTTGCCGGTTCGTCGAAGGTGGAGGACACAACCTCACCCTTCACGGAACGCTGCATATCGGTCACCTCTTCCGGACGTTCGTCGATCAGAAGAACGATCAGATAGCATTCGGGATGGTTTCTCGCGATCGAGGTCGCGATATTCTGCAGCAGGACGGTCTTACCGGTACGCGGCGGCGCCACGATAAGCGAACGCTGCCCCTTCCCGATCGGCGCCACCAGATCGATGATCCGTGCCGAGCGGTCCTTGATCGTCGGATCTTCGATCTCCATTTTCAGGCGCTCATCGGGATAGAGCGGCGTCAAGTTGTCGAAGGCAACCTTGTGGCGCGCCTTTTCGGGCGCTTCATAATTGATCTGCTCGACTTTGGTCAGCACGAAATACCGCTCGTTCTCGCCCGGAGAGCGGATAATGCCCTCAACGGTATCACCCGTGCGCAGCGCGTGCTGGCGGATCATGTCGGGCGAGACATAGATATCGTCCGGACCCGGCAGATAGTTTGCCTCGGTCGAGCGCAGGAAGCCGAAACCGTCCTGCAGAACTTCCAGAACCCCGTCCCCACCAATGGTGATATCATCTTCCGCATGCGCCTTCAGCAGCGCGAACATCATCTCGCCCTTACGCATCGTCGAAGCGTTCTCGATCTCCCACTCCTCGGCCATGGCCAGAAGCGCCTTCGGGCTTTTCGCCTTCAGATCGAACAGGTTCAAACGCTCGTCTTCGGGATGCGGACGTTCTTCGGTCATGAATTCCCCTCGTTTCCGGACCAGCCGGAAAGAAATCTCGATATAAACGGAGTGACTCCCGCTCAGGACGAGCGGGGTTTTGTCATCCGCTAGATCAAATTGCGCCTCGAGTCAACGATTGCCTAGAACTTCACGATCACAGCCAGCACGATCAGGACCATGAAGAGCGTCGGCAGCTCGTTCATCAATCGATAGGTCCGGCCGCTATGCCGGTTCTGCCCTTTCACGAAATCTATGCGGCGTCCGGACAGCCAGTGATGGAACCCCGTCATCCCGATCACGGATGCGGCTTTCACCCAAGACCATGCCATCGTCCAATCGACCACTCCGGGGATCATTACCAAGCAGAGCCCGAAAAACCACGATGCGATCATCGCCGGGGTCATGATCGCCTTCAGAAGAAGCCGTTCCTGATGCTGGAACAGCTGGTCCATATCAGACCCTCGGGTGACGCCCTGCTTTCTTAGCCCTTCGACGTGATAAACATAGAGCCGCGGCAGATAGAACAGACCGGCCATCCACGCCAGAACCGAGATCACGTGGAACGCTTTGATCCATGGATAATGGATTGCGAGAAAATCCTGCACGGCTGTCAGCATGGTCCGGTCTCCGGTGTTAGGCGCCGACCCCTCTCTAAATATAAAAGTAATATTAAGAAAGAATAGAAGATGATTATAGGCCCTGTGGATACTGTGGATCCACGGATATTCCCTGATTTATCCACAGTGGATAAGCTATTTACCCACATTGCGAATAAACCAAGCCCCAATTGCGAAATTATTTATATTTTCAAGACTTTGCAAAGTTTGCAAACCCCGATTCGGGTTGTGGATAATATGGTGGGAAAACTTTGCCCCAATGAGTCGCTCACAGCAAGGGGAAGACTCAATTCACAGGTGGAAGACTCACCCTGAGACTTGACAGAACCGGCCATAAATTGTGGAGAAAACCCGAGGTCGGGGTTATCCCCCGTTTTATACAGACGGTTACCGAGAGGCTTATCCACATGACTATCCCCATTCTCTTGGCATCCCAATCCGAAATCCGGGCTCAATTGCTGCGCAATGCGGGGCTGGAAATTGTGGCCAAACCCGCCCGTATCGATGAGGAGATGATCCGTGCCTCGATGGAGGCCGAAGGCGCACCGCCGCGCGATATCGCGGATTTTCTCGCCGAGATGAAAGCCAAGAAGCTCTCACGCAATCTGGCAGGGGTTATGGTTCTGGGCGCTGATCAGGTTCTTGATCTCGATGGCCGGATCTTTTCCAAGCCGGAGACGCCCGAAGAGGCGATGGCGCATCTGGCGGCGCTCTCGGGCAAAACGCATAAACTTCTCTCCGCCGCTGTCATCGTGCGCGACAACGAGCCCCTGTGGCGGCATATCGGTGTGGTGCGGCTGACGATGCACGAGCTGTCCGAGGCCTTCATTAAGGATTATGTCACTCGAAATTGGGACTCGATCCGCCATGCGGTGGGCTGCTACAAGCTCGAGGAGGAAGGCGTGCGCTTGTTTTCCAAGGTGGAAGGCGATTACTTCCATGTTCTGGGGCTGCCATTGATGGAGCTTCTGAACTGGCTGCGTGCGCGGGGGGAGCTGACGACATGAGCCATAAAAAGATCCCGCTTGCAGGGGTGATCGGTCATCCGATCTCGCATTCGCTGTCACCGGCCTTGCATGGCTACTGGCTGCGCCAATACGGGCTGGCAGGACATTATGTGCCGATGGATGTGGCACCGGAGGATCTCGAACCCGTGCTGCGCGGTCTGCACAAGGCGGGGTTTGTGGGCTGCAACATCACCATTCCGCATAAGGAGGCCGCGCTTGCGCTCGCCGATGAGGTCACCGAACGCGCGCGACTGATCGGGTCGGCCAATACGCTGGTTCTGGGCGCGGATGGCCGCATCCATGCCGATAACACCGACGGGTTCGGGTTCATTGCCAATCTGAAGCAATCCGCCCCCGAGTGGGAGCCCGGCGCGGGTCCGGCGGCTGTTCTCGGCGCGGGTGGGGCATCACGGGCGATCATTGTCTCGCTTCTGGAGGCGGGCGCGCCGGAAATCCGTCTCTGCAACCGCACAAGGGCGCGTGCCGAAGCGCTTGCCGAAGCCTTCGGTCCCAAGGTGAAGGTCTATGATTGGGCTGATGCCGCGTCGATTTTCGACAGAGTGGCTACAGCGATCAACACCACATCTCTAGGTATGGCAGGCCAGCCACCTTTTGATATCTCTCTTGATCTGCTGCCAGCAACTGCTCTGGCCGCCGATATCGTTTATGTGCCTCTGGTGACGGCCTTCCTGCAGAAGGCGCAGGCGCGGGGCTGCAAGATCGTTGATGGTCTGGGCATGTTGCTGCATCAGGGCCGTCCGGGGTTCGAGCGCTGGTTCGGCCAGACACCCGAGGTGACAGATGCCCTGCGCGCGGAAGTGCTGGGCAAATGAGCCGTCCCTTCATCTTGGGGGTAACCGGCTCCATCGGGATGGGAAAATCGACGACGTCATCCTTTTTTATGAATAACGGTGTGCCTGTTTGGGATGCGGATGCCACCGTGCATCAGCTCTATGGCAAGGACGGCGCCGCAGTGGCGCCTATTGCCGCTCTTTATCCGCAAGCAGTAGTAGACGGGATGGTGGATCGCGGTGCTCTCAGGGAAGTGCTGAAAGCCGATCCCGCTGCCCTTGCCCGTATCGAGGCTATCGTCCATCCGCTCACGGCGGCCTCGCGCATGGGGTTTGTCGCAGACCATGCCAATGCACCGATCCTGCTTCTTGATATTCCGCTCCTGTTCGAGACCGGCGCGGATCAGGTCTGTGACGCCGTTCTGGTGGTCACGGCCCCGCCCGAGATCCAGCGCGCGCGTGTTCTTTCACGTGGAACAATGTCACCCGAGCAATTCGAGATGATCCGTGCCAAACAGCTGCCGGATGCCGAAAAACGCGCCCGCGCCGATTATGTCATCGAGACACTGGACCTTGAAACCACGGCCCGAGATGTGCGACGCCTCATAGACCAGATCAGGGAGAAGCCGCATGCGTGAGATCGTTCTCGATACCGAAACCACGGGGTTCGAGCCGAATGAAGGCCACCGGATCGTCGAGATCGGCGCGGTGGAGCTTTTCAACCATATGCCGACGGGCAAGACCTATCATCAATATATCAATCCCGAGCGCGATATGCCGACCGAGGCGTTCCAGGTTCATGGGCTGGGTGAGGAATTCCTGTCCGACAAGCCCAAATTCATCGAGATTGCTCAGGATTTTCTGGATTTCATTGGACCGGATTCAAAGCTCGTGATCCATAATGCGAAGTTCGATATGCGTTTTCTCAATGCCGAACTGGGCTGGGTCAAAAAACCGTTGATCGCCGATGACCGCGCGGTCGATACGCTTGCCATGGCGCGACGCAAGTTCCCGGGCTCGCCTGCGACGCTCGATGCGCTCTGCCGCCGGTTTTCGATCGACAACTCCTCGCGGACGCTGCACGGCGCGCTTCTCGATAGTGAAATTCTGGCCGAGGTCTATCTCGAACTGATCGGTGGCCGCCAGCCAGGCTTCGGTCTGAACCTCGAACAGGGTGGCCAAACAAGCGGCCCCTCCGAGATCTGGCGACCCTCGCCGCGCCCTCATGTTCTGCCCTCGCGGCTGACCGATGAAGAGGCTGCGGCCCACGCCGCCTTCATCGCCAAACTGGGCGAGAATGCGATCTGGAAACGCTGACTATTTGGTAAAACATTGGCTGATCGTTATTTTTTCGTTCAATTCAGAGAGGAAATAGCGTAAAGCCCAGCCCGAGTGAGGGGTCTGGGAGGAAGCCATGCTTGATTTTACCGCGATGCGCGCGCAGCTTGCCGAGGTTTACGATCTGACACCCTCGGTCGAGCTGGCGCAATCCATGTCCGATATTCACGCGAAGATGGATCGGGTGATCCCGTTTCCGGATTTCGTGCGCTACGCGCCCTATATCGCCGCGATCAACAAGTTGAAAGCCGAGAAAAATGCGGTCATTCTGGCGCATAACTATATGACGCCGGAGATCTATCACGGAGTGGCAGATGTTGTGGGTGACAGCCTGCAACTGGCCATCGAGGCCACCAAGGTCGAGGCCGAGATCATTGTCCAGTGCGGCGTGCATTTCATGGCCGAGACCTCGAAGATCCTCAATCCGGCCAAGATCGTGCTGATCCCCGATGTCGAGGCGGGCTGTTCGCTGGCGGAAAGCATTACCGCCGACGGTATCGCGCAGATGCGCGCAAAATATCCGGGTGCGCCTGTCGTGTCCTATGTGAACACCACCGCCGAGGTGAAGGCCGCCTCCGATATCTGCTGCACTTCATCCAATGCCGCGCAGATCGTGGCAGCTCTTCCTGAAGACACGATCATCATGACGCCGGATCAGTATCTGGCGCAGAACGTGGCCAATATGGTGCCGCAGAAAAACATCGTCTGGTGGGAGGGCTCCTGCATCGTGCACGAGCAATATACACCGGAAGATATCAATGAATTCCGCGCTATGAATCCCGACACCACGATCATCGCGCATCCTGAATGCCCGCCTGACGTGGTCGATGCTTGCGATTATTCCGGTTCGACCAGCGGGATCATCGACTATGTCACCACCCATAAGCCGGCCAAGGCAATGCTGGTGACCGAATGCTCGATGGCATCTAATATATCGGATGCCCTGCCCGAGATCGAATTTACCGGCCCGTGCAATATGTGCCCCTATATGAAGAAGATCACGCTCGAGAAAATTCTCTGGGCTCTGCATACGGGCAGCGAGGCGGTCGAGGTCGATCCGCTGGTGGCCGGTAAGGCGCGCATCGCAGTCGAGCGGATGATCGAGCTGTCCAGGGCTGTCACGAAGTGACCATCCATCGGACGGACCGCGTCGTGATCGTCGGTGCGGGGCTTGGCGCGCTTTATGCGGCCTTGCGTTTGGCACCGCAGCCGGTGGTGTTGATTTCGCCCGAAAAATTGGGCGAGGGGGCATCTTCCGCTTGGGCACAAGGCGGAGTTGCGGCGGCGATGGATGCCTCCGACAGCCCTGAAGCTCATGCCCGCGATACTGAAATCGCTGGGGCAGGGACCGTCTTGCCCGAGATCGCGAACATGGTGACGGCAGAAGCCGCGCGTCATATCCTCCAGCTGACCGATATTGGCGCACCATTCGACCGCGACGCACAGGGCGGCTATGTCATGTCGCGCGAGGCGGCCCATTCGGCGGCACGTGTGGTGCGCGTGAAAGGCGATCAGGCAGGGCGCGAAATAATGCAGAGCCTGATTGCCAAGGTGCGCGCCACGCCGTCGATCCAGGTGCTTGAAGGCGTGATGGCAGTCGATCTTCTGACGACGGGGAAGCGGGTAACGGGGGTGCGCCTGACCCGCGCGGACCAGCCTTCGGGGAGCCTCGCTATCCATGCGCCTGCGATCCTGCTGGCAGGGGGAGGTTCCGGCGGTCTTTACGCGGTCACCACCAATCCGGCACGAATCCGAGGGCAGGTGATCGGCATGGCCGCGCGGGCAGGGGCGGTGATTGCCGATGCCGAATTCGTGCAGTTCCATCCTACCGCCATCGCGGTCGGGCTGGACCCTGCGCCGCTGGCAACCGAGGCCCTGCGCGGCGAAGGCGCGATCCTTGTGAATTCGCTCGGTCAGCGCTTCATGCTGGGTGAACATCCCGATGCCGAGCTTGCACCGCGCGATATCGTGGCGCGGGCCGTCTACCGTGAATATCAGGCAGGGCGCGTGCCCGTTCTGGACACGCGGCAGGTGCTGGGCGCCGAGATCCATGCGCGGTTTCCGGCTGTGGCGCAGGCCTGTATGGCGGCGGGGATCGATCCTGCAGTGCAGCCCATTCCGGTGGCACCGGCCGCCCATTACCATATGGGCGGGATTGCGGTCGATGCGCAGGGGCGCAGTAGCCTTGACGGGCTCTGGGTCTGCGGCGAGGCTTCTTCCACCGGTTTACATGGTGCCAACCGTCTGGCCTCGAACGGGCTTCTGGAGGCGCTCGTCTACGGCCGGATCTGTGCCGATGATATCGTAGAAGGGCTCTCTGCCCGCTCCGCGCCGGAGCTGGTGCTCGAGTTTCCGCAAGGCGGCAGCCAGCCCGATATGGCGAAAATCGCCCGATTGCGGCAGGCAATGACCGATGGGGTAGGGGTCGTGCGGAACCGCGATGGGCTAGAGGCGACAATCAGGACGCTTCAGATGCTCTCGCAGGGAGAAGAGAATACCGCTTTGCGCAATATGCTGGCCACGGCAACCCTGATCGCCTGTGCCGCTCACGGGCGCCGCGAGAGCCGTGGCGGGCATTTCCGCGCGGATTACCCGCAGCCCGATCCGGCGCAGGCCAATCGCAGTCTGATGACGCTTGCCCAAGCGGAGGCGCTGCGCGATGCAATCACCCTCGCGCAGCAACCCGCGTGATCATTTCACGAGATCTTTGAACTCGCCCAGCACGGCCTCATAGACCCCGCGTTTGAACGGCACGATCGAGGCGATCAGCTCGGCCGAGCTTTTCCAGCCCCATTCCGAGAATTCGGGATGTTCGGTTGCGATGTTGAAGGCGCTATCGTCGCCCAGATAGCGGAAGGCGAACCATTTCTGTTTCTGGCCGCGATATTTACCGCCCCATGCTTTGCCCAACAGTTCTTCGGGCAAGTCATAGGTCACCCAGTCTTCGGTCTTGGCCAGCTTCTCGACCAGATCCGCCGTTACGCCGGTCTCTTCCCAGAGCTCGCGCAGACCGGCTTCCTTGGGTTTCTCGCCATCGTCGATACCGCCTTGCGGCATCTGCCATGCGTCTGCCTTGCTATCGATGCGCTTGCCCGCCCAGATCAACCCGTCCTTATTGATCAGCACGATGCCGACACAGGGGCGATAGGGGAGAGTGCTATAATCCTGCATATCCGTCGTCCTTGAAAGAAAAGGGGCCCCGCAGGGCCCCGATTGGTCATTTTTTGGCATCGGCCTTTTCGGGTGTTGCGGCCGGCGCCTCGGTCGCATCTTCGGCGGCTTTGGTTGCCACTTCCGGTGCGATGGCGCTCAGGCCCTTGAGAATGTCGATGGCGTAGGCAAGCTGGTAGTCTTCCTTGCGCAGCTCCGCCGCATCCTCGGCCCGCTTCATCTCTTCCTCGGCCTGCTTCTTCTCGTCATCGGTCATCGAGTCATTGCTCAGCACGCCGCGCAGATCCGCTTCCGACCGCATCTGGTTGCTGTCGGTATTGGCCTCATCATCCGCATTCGCGACCGGCGTGGGCTGTGCCACGACGATATCGGGCGCGATGCCCAGCGACTGGATAGAGCGCCCCGATGGCGTGTAATAGCGCGCGGTGGTCAGACGCATCGCGCCTTCATTCTTGATCGGCATGACGGTCTGGACCGAGCCCTTGCCGAAGCTCTTCTCGCCCACCACGATGGCACGGCGGTGGTCCTGAAGCGCACCGGTCACAATCTCGGAAGCAGAGGCCGAGCCGCCATTGATCAGGATCACGATCGGCTTGCCATCAGCCAGATCGCCCGGCGTGGCGTTGAAGCGCTCGCTATCCTCGGGGTTACGTCCACGGGTCGAAACGATTTCGCCCTTGTCGATGAACGCGTCAGACACCTTGATCGCCTGCGTCAGCAGACCACCCGGGTTGTTGCGCAGATCCAGCACGAAGCCCGAGACCTTGTCCATACCGCCAGCTTCCTCGACCATCTTGTCGAGCTGGTCTTTGAGGTTCGGATAGGTCTGGTCGTTGAAGGTCGAGATCCGCAGAACCACGGTCGAGCCTTCCAGACGTCCTTTAACGGCCGCCATTTTGATGGTGTCGCGGGTCATCGTCACATCGAACGGGTCCTGCTCGCCCTTGCGCGCGATGGTCACGGTGATCTCGGAACCGACGGGGCCGCGCATCAGGTCAACCGCCTGATCGAGCGTCAGGCCAAGCAGGCTCTCGCCATTGACATGGGTGATGAAATCGCCGGTCTTCAGGCCCGCTTCGGCGGCAGGGGTGCCATCCATCGGCGAGACGACCTTCACGAAGCCATCTTCCTGCGTGACCTCGATCCCGAGACCGCCGAAGCTGCCGCGGGTCTGGACCTGCATATCCTGATAATCATCGGGCGGCATATAGCTCGAGTGCGGATCAAGCGAGCTGAGCATGCCGTTGATGGCCGCTTCGATCAGCTTCTTGGAGTCGACCTTCTCGACATAGTCCTTGCGGATACGGTCGAAAATATCGCCGAACAGGTCCAGTTGCTCGTAAGTGGCGGCCGAGTCATCCGCTTCCTGCGCCATCAGGGGCGCGGCAATCTGCGTGGAGAGCAGGACCCCTGCGACTGTTCCGCCCAGAGCCGCCATGACCAGTTTTCTCATCCTAACCTCAATCCCGTCCTGTCATTTCGAACCATGAACAAACCAATCAGCAGGATCAATCGGCTCATCGCCCTTGCGTAATTCCATATAAAGCGTTTCCGTTCGGTCGGCGCTACTGCCTTTGACGGCGCTGTCGACAAAATCGACACCGAATTCACGGGCGCTCGGCTCTTTGCCACCCATCATGCCCAATGCACCGCCTTGCGGCACAACGTCACCCGTTTCTCCATACACGGTTCCAAGGCCCGCCAGAACCAAAAGATATCCGTCGGATGGTTCGATCACCATCACATTTCCGTAGTCGAGAAGTGGGCCGAGGTAACGAATAGTTGCGGGCCAGGGCGCGGTAACCAGCGCCGATGGGGCGGTGGCGATCACCCAGCCGGGGCGACGGATGCCTGCGGCATCGGCCTCGTTATACTTGCGCAGGACCGACCCGATCACCGGTAGCGGCAGGGTGCCCATCGCCGACTGGAAATTGGTCATCGGCGCACCGATATCGCTATCCAGATCGAGAATGCCGCTGGCAAAGCTTTCCAGCGTATCGGCGCTCTGCACCAGCTGCTGCAGGTCCTCGGGCGTTTCCAGATAACGACCGGGCAGGGCCTCGCGCTTGGCAATCGCCTCGGCCAGCTGGGTGCGGGCGGTCTGGACCGACTCCATGCCCTTGGCCAGCACGTCGATCGCGCCCTGCTGGATATCGCGCATCTGCTTGATCTCGTTAAGCTTTACCGAGAGATCCTTGGCCTGTTCCTGCAAGGCCGGTGTCACCGCACCGAGGATCATCCCTGACCGCGCGGTGCCCACCGGCCCTGACGGGTGTAACAGAAGCATCGGACCGTCGGTCTGTTGCATCGTGGTCATCACGCCCAGTAGCCTGCCGATCTCATCGCGCTTTCCATCGAAGCTCTGCTTGATCTCGGCTTCACGGATGGCCAGCCGCCGCAGCCCGTCGCGCAGCGCGCTCAACCCGTGCTCATAGGCATTGATCGTGGCGGTCAGGCTCTCGATCCGCTCGGCTTTGGTCTTTGCCCCATCCATCGCCGCAATCGCGCCGCGCAGGTTTTCAGCCGCCTGCAACGCATTATCCATCGCCGGATTGGTCGCGGCACCGGCCCCCTGAGACAGGAGGCCGGACAGAAGAACCGTGGCAAGAAACCGGAAGCCGAACTTCATCAGAGGTCGATCAGGCTCTGGCCGGTCATCTCTTCCGGCACAGGCAGACCCATCAGGCCCAGCAGCGTTGGCGCCAGATCGGCCAGACGGCCTTCATGCAGCTTGGCACCTTCCGGCCCGCCCACCAGTGCCACCGGCACCAGATTGGTGGTGTGCGCGGTATGCGGACCGCCGGTTTCGGGGTCGATCATCGTCTCGCAATTGCCGTGATCGGCGGTGATGATCATCGCGCCACCCGCCTTTTCGAGCGCCTCGCGCACGCGCCCGATATCGCGGTCGATCTCCTCGCAGGCCGCCATCGCCGCCTCGAGCGAGCCGGTATGGCCCACCATATCGCCATTGGCATAATTCACCACGATCAGGTCATAGCCCTTCTCGATGGCTTCCACGAATTTGTCGGTCACCTCGGGGGCGGACATCTCGGGCTGCAGGTCATAGGTCGCCACTTTCGGCGATTTCGGCATGAAGCGGTCCTCACCCTCCCACGGCTCTTCCTTGCCGCCATTGAGGAAGAAGGTCACATGCGGATATTTCTCGGTCTCGGCCAGATGGAACTGCGTCTTGCCCTGTTTCGAGACCCATTCGCCCAGCGTATTGACGATCTTCGCCTTTGGATAGGCGGTGGTCATATAGGCGTTATGGCTATCCGAATACTCGACCATGCCCAGCAGGGCCGCCCATTCGGGACGTGCCGAGGTGTCGATGCCTTCTTCCGCAAACTCGGGTTCGGCCAGCGCCTTCAGGATCTCGCGTGCGCGGTCGGCGCGGAAGTTCAGGCAGAAGAACCCGTCGCCGGATTTTGTGCCCTTGTAATCGCCAATGACGGTCGGCGCGATGAATTCATCCATCTTGCCCCCGTCATAGCTCTGTTTGACTGCCGCCTGCGGCGTCTCGGCATGGGACACATCGCCCGAAGCTTTGGTGATCGCGTCATAGGCACGGCCCACGCGCTCCCAGCGGTTATCGCGGTCCATCGCCCAATAACGGCCGATCACGGTACCCACGGTGGCGCCTTCGGGAAGGCGGTCCATCAGGTCATCCATGAACCGTGCGGCACTATCGGGGGCCACATCGCGGCCATCGGTGATCGCATGGAGCACAACCGGCACGCCCGCCTCGGTCAATGCGCGGCAGCCTGCCAGCACATGCTCGATATGGCCATGCACACCGCCATCGGATACCACGCCGATCAGATGCGCGCTCCCGCCCGAGGCTTTCATCTTCTGGGTGAAATCCAGAAGCGCCTCATTCTTGAAGAAAGACCCGTCCTCGATCGCCAGATCGATCTGGCCCAGATCCATTGCCACCACACGACCCGCGCCGATATTGGTATGCCCCACTTCCGAATTACCCATTTGGCCGGTCGGTAGGCCGACATCGGGACCGAAGGTGATCAGCGTCGATTTCGGGCTCTCCGCCCAGATCCGGTCGATATTCGGGGTCTTGGCAAGGGCAGGAGCGTTACCGGTCGTCTCGGCGCGTTCGCCCCAACCGTCAAGAATGCAAAGAACAACGGGTTTGGGATGGGTCATGGCGGCCTCTTTCAAATCAGCAGGTTCTGCATAAGCGTTCTACTGCCATGCGGCAAGTTTATCGATGCGGATCATTCATATTGTCGCGTCAGGCAGGGGTAAAAAGCAGCCGCGCGGATTTTGGCTCGGAGCAGGGGATTTCGGTCAGCAGAGACATCTCGAACAGGGTCTCCAACGCTTTGTCGGGCGCATCTGCATAAGACCGGCGCAAGTCGAGAATGATCGCGCCGCCCTTCCGCAATGTATTTTGGAATAACTCAATATAAGGCGTAATAGGGTAGTGGAACCCACAAGATATAGTTGATATTACAAGATCAGCATGGAGGCCAGCAAGTTGCTCGGGCGTTTTGCGCGGGTTGATAGCGCGCACCAGCCGTGCACCGTTTTCCCGAAGAAGGCCGGAGGCTTCTGCAAGCGAGGCATAGCCCGCACCGCTTTCGGCCCAGAAGTGATACTGCTCACGGGTTTCCTCGATATCGACCAGAAGGAAAGCGGGATCGAATTCGATCAGGAAGAACAGATCCCCCAGCGCCTGCCCGCATCCGATATCGATGATGGATTTCGGGACGATCTCGGCCTTGGCAAGCGCTTCGGAAAGCGGATCGTAATCCGCTTTGATCTCGGCCAAGATCGCTTCGAAAATTTCGCGGCGATTGGCGGAGGTCTCTAGGATCAGGGGCGTAGGATTTCCTTCAGCCCAAGCCTTCTGTGCCTGTTTCGAGATATGCTTGGTGCGCTGATAGCCCAGAAGCGCCATGCCGCGCGGCGAGAGCGCCTTGTCCGAAATCGTCTGGAACTCGGGATCGCCCGCCATCTGTCTGATCAGACGCGATGATAGGGGGTGCCTGCCAGAATCTGGCCCGCACGATAGATCTGCTCGGTCAGCATGACGCGCACCAGCATATGGGGCCAGACCATCTGTCCGAAGCTGATCGAGAAGTCCGCGCGCTGCCGGAGCGATGGGTCGATCCCGTCGGCGCCACCGATGATGAAGCAGACATCGCGGGCCTGATCGCGCCAATTCCCGAGCTTATCGGCGAAGTCGGGAGAAGAGATGATCTGCCCACGTTCGTCCAACGTGACGATAGCCGCGCCATCGGGAATGGCCCGCTCCAGCAGTTTGGCTTCCTCGGCCATGCCCAGATTGCGCTTGTCTTCAACCTCAACAACAGAAGCGGACCCTAGCCCGAGGCTACGGCCCGCTTTGTTGAAACGGTCGAGATAGTCCGTAATCAGTGTCAGCTCGGGGCTTTTACGAAGCCGGCCCACTGCAAGAACAGTCAGTTTCATGATGTTACTGGATCAGCTGGCGTCGCTGGTCGGCACCCACATTTTTTCGAGCTGGTAGAACTCTCGCACCTCGGGACGGAAGACATGCACGATCACATCGCCCGCATCGACCAGAACCCAGTCGCCCGCATCCTTGCCTTCGATCTTGCAGAAAACGCCGAATTCTTCTTTCAGGCGCTCGCTCAGCTTTTCCGCAATAGCGCCGACCTGACGGCTGGAACGGCCCGAGCAAATCACCATATGGTCCGAAATCGACGAACGGCCTGCTAGGCTGATCGTGACGACTTCCTCAGCCTTGTCATCGTCGAGCGAGGTCAGGACGCATTGAAGGATTTGATCGCTTTTCAGGTTGGTATTGGCCACGGTATCAGCAGTCATAGGCACCACCATTGCACCGGTGTCGACCGCTGCGAGTTCAGGATGAGACAGGACATAGTCCTCCGAAAGTTGCACGCCGTCCAAGCCCCGACGCTAGGCATATTGTCAAAATAGCATCTGCGGATAGAAATCTCAACTTTGGTAGGCGCAAATTCCTTACTACAAGCAAAACAGGCTCAAATCTGCCGTAGGCGGCGATCCCGTGCCAGTGCGCGCTGCTCGGCGCGATCAAGCCGAATGAGAATATTCTGAAGCGTTTCTCCGCGTGCATGACTGCGTGACCAGATCTTGTGGCAGGATTTGGCAGACCACGGTAAAGCCGCTTGTGCAACCCATCGCCGCAAAGCGGCGGGTAGGGCGTCATAATTCTGCATCGCGTTGGATTTGTTCGGCCTTTTAAGCTTTGTCGATCCCAGGTTTCCTGCCATTTTCAAGCCCATTTTAGTAATGATATATCATATCTATAATCGGCTTGAAATCTGGTGTCGAGAGACCAGAATGAAGCCGCCCTGAGGGCGGCTTCGGTTAGTATCGGCCTTAGAAATCTTCCCAATCGTCATTTAAATCCGGTCCGTTCACCTGCTTCTTGGTCACGGGCGCCGGTTGGGGTTTGGGTGCCGGAGGTGCCATCGGCTTTTGGGCGCGCGGCGGGGCAGCGGGCTTGGACGCGGGTTTTGGCGCAGCCGGCGCGCTTTTCCAAGAACCACTGCGATCGGTGCTACTTGCAGTCGTGGATCGCAATTTGAATTGTGCCGTCGAGCTGCGCAGATCCACGGCTGCTGCGGTTAGCTCTTTGCTGGCCATCAGGGTATCCTGGAACAGGGCAGTATTCTGTTGGCTATTGGCATCAAGATGGGCCACAGAGTTATTGATCTCGGTCACTCCAGAGGATTGCTCGGTCGCGGAACGGGCAATATCGGAGACGTGATGCGAGATCCGCGACACAGAGGCGGCGATGCGCTGTAATGCACTCCCTGCTTCGTTCACCATGGTAGCACCCTTTGACACATGATCGCCACTTTCGGAAATCAGGGTGTTGATCTCACGCGCTGCCTCGGAGGATCGCTGGGCCAGTGCCCGCACTTCGGAGGCCACGACTGCGAAACCACGTCCCGCTTCGCCCGCGCGGGCAGCTTCGACACCGGCATTAAGTGCCAGAAGGTTGGTCTGGAAGGCGATATCGTCGATGACATCGATGATGCGGGAAATCCGGCTCGAGCTGTCCTGGATCTGTTGCATGGCATCTACGGCCTGTGAAACCACGTCCCCACTGCGTTCGGCCTCGCCGCGTGCTTCCTGCACGACCTTGTCCGCCTCATTGGCACCCTGAGCCGCCTGCTGCACCGAAGATGTCAGCTCCTGCAGGGCTGCAGCGGTTTCTTCCAGCGTTGCTGCCGTGGTTTCGGTTTTACGGGCAACATCTTCCGAGGAAACCGTGATATCATGGCCCTGGCGCTCTATCACTGCCGCTGTTGCACTAATCGTTCCAATCAGACCTTCCAGTTTCGTCACTGTCCGGTTGAAGTCGTTGCGGAGGGCCTCATATTCGGAGGGGAATACGGTGTCGATGCGTTGGGTCAGATCCCCTTCAGCCAACGCAGTAAGGGCGATTGCCAGTTCGGACACGACCTTGCGTTGCTTCTCGGCATGAGCTTCACGCTCGGCTTCGGTTTCGGCCCGCATGCGTTCGCGCTCGGCTTGATCAGCAGCTTTGCGCTCCATCTCGCGGCGTTCGGCTTCGATGGCTTCCTGTTCATGAGCACGGCGGTCGGCTTCGGCCTGAGCCTTCACCGCTTCCTGTTCGGCTTTCTGTCGGTTGGCCTCTTCCTCCATCTCCGCGCCACGGCGGATGGAAAGCTGGAAGGTTTCGACAGCCCGGGCCATCTCTCCGATTTCGTCTTTCTGATGGGTAAAGGGAATGGCATTATCGACGTCACCATCGGACAGGGCGCCCATACGCTCCTTGAGGCCACGGATCGGGGAAGTAATGGACCGCGCGATAAGCCAGCAGACCGCTCCGACAAAAAGGAAACCGGCAATGAAAATTGCGGCCGCGATGTTGCGGATCTGCGCAATCTGCGCCTGAATATCCGCGATGTAGGAGCCTGTCGCGACGACCCAACCCCAAGGCTCGAAAGCACGGGAATAGCTGATTTTCGGGATCTGTTCGTCCGCACCATCGCCGCCAGTCCGTTTGGAGCTGTAATGTAGCAGGCCACCACCCTCTGCGGCGAGCTTACCCAGATCGCGGTAGACAAACACGCCGTTCGGATCCTTGAACTGGCTCTGGTCCTCGCCTGCACGTTGCGGGTCGCGTCCATGCGCGACGAGTTTCAGGTCCTTGCTGAACGCGAACAGATAGTTGCCATCGTCGTAACGCGCTGCATTCAAGATACGCGCGCCCTCAGTCTTGGCCTCTTCAAGCGTCCGTTTTCCGGCGGTGACCTCGGTCTGCAATGCGGCAAGCTGGCTGACACTGCTATCCACGACATCGCGCAGATGGGCCTCACGCATGTCATAGGTATTGCTGACCATGAAGCTGAACATCGTCACGGCGATGGCCAGACTCGTCAGGACGGAGAACCCAATAATCGAATAAATCCGCGTCGAGATTCGCAGATTCGAAACAAACGTCATGACAACACTCCTGAAATCGTCGGGAGTAGTCTTAATGCTCAGATATGAATCCTTCCTTTCCGCTCTGGGGAATAAGTGATCAAACCTGTATTTTCTTTATATGTTCTGGCAGTTTTCAAGAGAAAAACCCGCCCTGAGAGAGGCGGGTTTCCAGAATACACTTAAAGAGCGAGACTCACGCGTTCCACGCTTTGTCCTCGCCACCGATACCGCCGATCTGCACGCGGGTCGGCAGACCGATCCGGTCGAGGATCGTGAAGAAGGGTTTGGGATCCAGCTCCTCGACGTTCTTCATCGTCTTGGCATCCCATTCACCCGAGGCGACCAGCATAGCGGCCGCCACTGGCGGCACACCCGCGGTATAGGAGATGCCCTGCGAGCCCACTTCCTCATAGGCTTCCTTGTGATCGGCGACGTTATAGACGAACAGCTCCACATCCTTGCCGTCTTTCGTGCCCTTTACCAGATCGCCGATGCAGGTCTTGCCGGTATAGTCGGGTGCCAGCGACGACGGATCGGGCAGCACCGCCTTCACCAGTTTCAGCGGCACGACGTCCTGACCTTCGGCGGTTTTCACCGGCTGTTCGGACAAGAGACCCAGCGAGTTCAGAACCGTGAAGACATTGATATAGTGGTCGCCGAAGCCCATCCAAAAGCGCACATCGGCCTGCGGATAGTTAGTCGCCAGCGAGTGCACCTCGTCATGACCCGACTGATAGGCCTTGGACGGACCGACCACCGGAAGATCCCAGGTCTTGCCGGAGGCAAACATCGAGGTTTCCTTCCATTTCTGGTCTTCCCAGTAATAGACGGTGCCGGTGAATTCGCGGAAATTGATCTCGGGGTCGAAATTGGTCGCGAAATATTTGCCATGCGAGCCCGCGTTGATATCGACGATATCGATCGATTTCACCTCGTCCATCTGGTCGATGGCAAACCGCGCAAAGGCATTCACAACACCCGGGTCAAAACCTGCGCCCAGAATAGCGGTGATGCCTTTTTCGGTGCAGGTGTCGCGGCGCTTCCACTCGTAATTGGCATACCACGGCGGGGTCTCGCAGATCTTCTCGGGTTCTTCATGGATGGCGGTGTCGATATAGGCGGCACCGGTCTCGATGCAGGCATCGAGCACATACATATTCACGAAGGCGGAGCCCACATTGATAACGATCTGCGCATCCACCTTGCGGATCAGCTCGGCCACGGCGGCGGTATCGCGCGCATTGACCTCATGGGTGCCGAACGTGCCGTCGAGCTTCATCGCGTTCTTCTCGCGAACGCTGGCAACGATCGCGTCGCATTTCGACTTGGTGCGCGATGCGATATGCAGATCTCCGAAAACATCGTTGTTCTGGGCGCATTTATGCGCCACGACCTGCGCCACGCCACCGGCACCGATGATGAGCACGTTCTTTTTCACTTCGGCTGTCTCCTTTTTCTCTTGGACAGGGGAAGGGGGCTTTTAACCCTCAGGACAACGAAGACCGGTAGTCTTCGTAGGTGAATTCACGGACCGGCGTGATGGAGCCGTCCTCTTCGCGGATGGCAATGGCGGGCATGGCCACACCGTTGAACCAGTTCTTCTTGACCATCGTATAGCCTGCCGCATCGGCAATGCTGATACGGTCGCCAATTTCCAGCGGCTTGTCAAAACGCGCATCGCCAAAGATATCGCCGGCCAGGCAGGTCTTGCCCGCGATTTGATAGTCATGCGTGCCGCCCTGCGGCAGTTTCGCCGTTTCGCGATAGATCAGCAGGTCCAGCATATGCGCCTCGATCGAGCTGTCGACAATGGCGACCTTCTTGCCGTTATCGACAATGTCCAGCACCGTCACTTCAAGGCTTGCGGTCTTGGTGATCGACGCCTCGCCCGGCTCGAGATAGACTTGCACGCTGAGGTTTTCGGAAAACGCCTTCAGACGCGCGGCCAGCTTTTCAAGCGGATAGCCCTCGCCGGTGAAATGGATGCCACCGCCAAGGCTGACCCAATCAAGCTTTTTCAGGAAGGAGCCGAATTCGGTCTCGATCCGCGTCAGCTGGCGGTCGAAAAGGTCGAAATCGCCGTTTTCGCAATTGTAATGGACCATCACGCCGGAAATTCGGTCAAGCGCGCTTTCCAGCCGCTCCAGGTCCCATTCGCCCAGGCGCGAGAACTGCCGTGCGGGGTCCGCAAGATCGAATCCCGAGGTCGAAAACCGCGGATTCAGCCGCAGACCGGACTGGATGCCCTTGGCCTGCGCCTTGGCGGCAAAGCGGTCGAGCTGGCTCAGTGAGTTGAAAATGATCTTGTCGGCATAGGAAATCGCCTCGTCGATCTCGTGATCGGCCCAAGCCACGGAATAGGCATGGGTTTCCTTGCCGAATTTCTCGTGCCCCAGATGCAGCTCGTAAAGCGAGGAGGACGTCGTGCCATCCATATGGTCGCGCATCGTGTCGAAGACCGACCAGGTGGCAAAGCACTTGAGCGCCAGAAGCGCCTTGGCGCCCGACAGCTCCCTCAGGCGGGCAACCTTTTCCATGTTCTGGACCAGCTTCGCGCGATCAAGCAGATAGAAAGGCGTTTGCATAGGGCATCTCCGGCTACGGGACAGTCGTTTGGCCATATAGGGCCGATGCGACCCGCCCGCAAGCGAAGCCTTTGTAACGAAGGCACCGAAGCAGCGCCCTAATCGACCCTCAGGCGGGCAGGCTCGACCGCCAGCGTATACCCCTTGCGGGCGATATTGCGCACCAATAGCTCGGCCACCAGCTGGTTGCCCAGACTGTCGCGCAGGCGCTTGATCCGCGTGGCGCCGGCGGATTCCTCGCAATCGGTTTCGGGCTTGCCGGTAATCATCGCCTCGATCTGGGTGCCTGTCAGGATGTCGTCATCCAGCCGCGCCTCGGCCAGCACGGCCAGCGTCTCGATCGCGGCGGGAGTGAGGGTGAATCCCATATCATTGAGCATCACCATGTTTTCCGCTCGCAGGATGCGTAGCGATTGCACCTCGATCCCCTGACGGCTGATCTCGGCCATGCGCTTGTTCTGGGCGATGATCATGATCAGAAAGACCAGCGCCACGACCAGAAGCGCTGTGGCAAAGACCAGAAGGATGAAAATGATCATTCGGTAGCTTTGCAGCACTTCGGAAAATGCGGTGCCCGATTGCGCCAGCACCTCCAGAAGCCGCAGCTGGGTGGGTTGGGTCAGTGCGTCATTGGCAACAAAAATCTGCTCGACCCGCGTGTTGAAGGCATCCGCATCCGGCAGCGCCAGAAACAGCAACGCCGCCGCCAGACCCAGAATCGCGGTGATCGCCACGACTCCCCAGACCAGCGCGCGCTGGCCCGCCCTGAGCCCTTCAGTAACGGAGGAAATAGCTTCCCGCACTTTGCTTCCTTTTTTCCAACCCCTCGTCCCCGAAGGTGGAGACGATATTCAAAAGCGTCCAGCCGCCACGCTTGAGGCGCGGAGCCAGCTCGGCCCGCGCCGCGTCACGGCTGCAGGCAGTGTCAGGGAGTTTCGCAACCCCGTAATGCAGCCGCAAGGGATCGTCCTGCTTGGCCTTGTAATCGGCATAACAGTCCGCCTGCGCCGGTGCTGCTATAGCGCATATGAGCGCGAGGATCAGAAAGAGATGTTTCATAGGCCGGATCTTGCGCAACTGTGCTTTGCCATTCAATAGCAAAGGCTTTTTGCGCGGATGTTATCCGATGACAGAGGCCCGATCCGTGCCATTCTGCCTATGTTATCCGATGACAGGGGGCTGATATTGCCTGTCTTGCAGCCAGAGGGGCATCTGGTCCCATCCGCTTCGGGGTCCTTCCGAAGCCTCTTTATCAGGAGTTCGATCATGTCCCTCGCGACCCGCATCATCGCCGCCACCACCGCGCTGGCCCTCAGCCTCACTGCCGTCTCGCCCGCGGCCGCCATGGATGCCGACCAGAAGAAGGCGCTCGGCATCCTTATCGGAATCGGCGCGGCCGCCGTGCTGATCGACAAGATGAACGACAAGGATGACAAGAAGAAAGACCATCAGCCGAAGCGCCCCGTCTATGGCTGGGAGAACAACCGCGATAACCATTTCAGTCGTGACCGTTATGATAACCGCCGCGATGATCGCCGCGATAGCCGTTTCGATCGTGGCCCGAGCTATTCGCAATCCTGCGTTTCGAAGGTGCGCACCCCGCGCGGCTGGAGCGAGGTTGTCGACAAGCGCTGTGCCGACCATACCGCCGACCGCCGCCTGCCGCAGAATTGCGTGATCGACATCCGTCAGGACGGGCGCCGCCAGCAGGTTTACGGCCAGAACTGCCTCGAGGATCGCGGCTTCCGCATGAGTCGTCGCTAAGGGATCGCCGCTAACGGATCATTGTCGGGAGGCGGCCTTTTATGCCAAGACAGGATATGAGCACAAAAACCACTCCCGATTATTCTTTCGAAGCCGCGGCACACGCCCGCGGCTTTCACTCCGTGGCCGGTGTTGACGAGGTTGGACGCGGGCCGCTGTGTGGCCCTGTAACGGCAGCGGCGGTCATTCTTGATCCGGCGTATATCCCGCAGGGGTTGAACGATTCCAAAAAGCTTAGCGCGAAACGGCGGGCCGGGCTCGTCGAGGCGATCAAGGAACACTCTATATGGTGTGTCGCCCATGCCAGCGTCGAAGAGATCGATGCGCTCAATATCTACCACGCCTCGCATCTGGCGATGGTGCGGGCGGTGGCGGGCCTCTCGCGTCAGGCGGACTATGCACTGGTGGACGGGAATCGCGTGCCCAAGGATCTGCAGATCGCTTCCGAGCCTGTGGTGAAAGGCGATGGCCGCTCTGTCTCCATTGCCGCCGCCTCGATCCTCGCCAAGGAAGAACGTGATGCGCTGATGGTGTCGCTGGCGCAACAGTATCCGCAGTATGGCTGGGAGCAGAATGCCGGTTACCCTACGGTACAACATCTTGCAGCACTTGCGGAATTTGGTGTGACCCCAGTCCATCGCAAAAGCTTCAAGCCCGTCCACAATATCTTGTGCCAAGTCAAAATATAGGCCTCGGAAGCAATTAAAGAAATTGACGCTCTCGGCCGGTTCCGCCATGTTTGGTCCCACAAGATCGGCAAAAATGCCGGCATGGTAAGAGCAGTAAAATCAGTCAAATCAGACCGATAAAATTCGGCGGTAACCTGTCTTTCACGGGACAGGATAGGCATGAGGCAAGTATGACAAAAGCAGGTACGCGGGCGGCTAAGGCCGATCTCCCGCTCAATCAGATCTTGGCAGGTGATTGCATCGCACAGATGAACGCCCTTCCGGAAAACAGCGTTGATCTGATCTTTGCAGACCCGCCTTACAATCTCCAGCTCAAGGGCGAGCTTCACCGCCCCGACAATTCCAAGGTCGATGCCGTCGATGACGCATGGGACCAGTTCGACAGCTTCGCCGCTTATGATGCGTTCACCCGCGACTGGCTGGCCGCTGCACGCCGCATCCTCAAGCCCAACGGGGCGATCTGGGTGATCGGATCCTATCACAACGTCTTCCGCATGGGCGCCGAGCTCCAGAACCAGGGCTTCTGGATCATGAACGATGTGGTCTGGCGCAAGTCGAACCCGATGCCGAATTTCCGCGGCAAGCGTTTCACCAATGCGCATGAGACCCTGATCTGGGCCTCGAAATCCGAGAAAGCCAAGCCGACCTTCAATTACGAGGCGCTCAAGGCGCTCAATGAAGGCGTGCAGATGCGCTCCGACTGGGTGATCCCGATCTGCACCGGCGGCGAGCGTCTGAAAGACGACATGGGCAACAAGGCCCACCCGACCCAGAAACCCGAGGCGCTTCTGCATCGCGTGATCATCGCCACCACCAATCCGGGCGATGTGATCCTCGATCCGTTCTTCGGCACAGGCACCACCGGCGCCGTGGCCAAGATGCTGGGCCGCAACTATATCGGGATCGAGCGCGAGGAGAGCTATCGCGAGGCGGCGACCAAGCGTCTGGCCCGCACCCGCAAGCTCGATGCCGAGGCGCTGGAGGTCACCACCTCCAAACGCGCAGAACCGCGTGTGCCTTTCGGCCAGCTCGTGGAGCGTGGCATGCTGCGTCCGGGCGAGGAACTGGTGAGCCAAGGCAACCGCTACACTGCCAAGGTGCGCGCCGATGGGACGCTGATCGGCAAGGATATCAAAGGCTCGATCCATCAGGTCGGCGCACAGCTCGAGGGTGCGCCCTCCTGCAATGGCTGGACCTACTGGCATTACAAGCGCGATGGCAAACTGGTGCCGATCGACACGCTGCGCCAGCAGATCCGCGCGGAGATGGGCGATCGTCCCAACTGATCTGGGCATTATGACGGAATGAGACCCTGCGGCTTTCGGGCGGCAGGGCGTTAACCGCCAGCGCCCATGTATACTGCCATTTGGGCGCTACCTTGCCCCGCCGACTGCCGGCGGGGTCTTTTTGATTCCGGGTATCGGATTATCTGCCGCTCTGGCCCACGGCTTCCAGTTTGGCGCGCAGCTCGCGCATCACCGGCAGGGCCTGACGGACTTTCTCGGGGCCGATATCGCGCACGATATCGGTGATCACCGGCATCAGTGCCGCAAAGGCGGCATCGCGGGCGGATTTCCCCGCAGGGCTGATCGACACGAATTTGCGCCGCGCATCATCCCAGTCGGGACGGATATGGACATGCCCTGCCCAAACCAGTTTGGACAGGGTGTTGGTCATCGCGCCGCGCGTCACATGGAAGGTGGCGGCAAGCTGGGCCGGTGTGCGCTCTTCGGCCAGATAGGCCAGATGGTTGAGCACCGAGAAATGAGACAGTTCCATGCCCTTGGGCAGCACTCGGCTGACCACGTTGCGCGCCAGCTGGTCGGCCATGAAGACCTCGGAAAACAGGGCCGCTGCAAGGGGGTCGAATTGCTCGCTCACCGGCATTTACCTTCAGTCGGCCAGCATCGGGTCGAGATGGCCCTTCGCCTCCAGCGCATGGAGGTCGTCACAGCCGCCCACATGGATATCGCCGATGAAGATCTGGGGCACCGAGCGTTTGCCACCCGCACGCGCGGTCATCGCCTGACGCAGGCCCGGATCGGCACCCACATCGGTTTCCTCGTAAGAGACGCCCTTCTTGTCCAGAAGGCGTTTGGCCGCCACACAGAAGGGGCAGGTGCGGGTCGTGTAAATCTCGACGCGTTTCATAGCGGTTCCTTTCGGTTACAGGCGATTTACCGCGATCTAGGTATCTTTTGCAACGCGGGCAAGGCACAGGACATATATCTTGCGTGCATCTAATGGTCGCAGGGCTTCATGGGCGGCCCTTAGCGTCGCGCCCGAGGTCATCACATCATCCACCAGAACAATCGTCCGCCCCTGCACGAAGCCTGCGCGTTTTGGATGGGGGGCGAAGACCCCCGCGACATTTTCGGCACGGCCCGCGCGGTCGAGTCCCTCCTGCGGCGGCGTGAACCGGATCCGCTTGAGCAGATCGACACAGAGATCGACGCCTGTTTCGCGTGAAACGGCCCGTGCCAGAAGGGCGGCCTGATTATATTTGCGCTTCAGGAGCCGGAACGGATGCAAGGGCACCGGAACCAGCACACAATCTTTTCCCAGAATATCGCGCCCCGCCTGTGCCATCCAGCGCCCGAAAGGGCGGGCAAGCTCGGTGCGGTCGCCATGTTTGAACCCGAGGATCATTGCCCGCGCATTGTCGTCATAGCGCAGGGCAGCGCGGGCCTTAGGCCAGGGCGGCGGATCGCGCAGGCAGGTGTCGCAACGTGCTGCGCGATCGGACTGGCCGGGCAGAGGTGCGCCGCAGGTCTCACAGGAGAGCCCGCGAATGAAAGGGGTTCTGGGCCAGCAGGCGCTGCACAGGGCGCCCTCTTCTACCACGGGGGTCTGGCAGGCAAGGCAGAGCGGCGGGTAGATCATGCGTAGAAGCGCCCGTGCATGACGGCCGGCATGACGGCGCGCGTGGAAGTGGAGCCCTGTAATCGCCTCTGGCCTTCGCGGATCTTCGGATCTATCTTCTGGCCCTATCATGACGACACCTCCGCTTCTCACCGACCGCCAAGCCCTCGACCGCCAACGCCTGCGCGCACGGGCGCGCGGGCTTGACCTGTTCCTGCAGGAGGAAGCGGTGGGCGATCTTCAGGAGAGGCTGATCGAGGTTAATAGAACCTTTACATCACCCGCTCTCATCGCGCCTTTCCCCGAAATCTTCGCGCCCGTGCTGCCGGATGCCAAGATTGTGGCCGATACCGATGTGCTGGGTCTGGAAGAGGGAGCGCATGATCTGGTGGTGCATGCTTTCGCGCTGCATTGGGCCAATGATCCGGTGGGCCAGATCGTGCAGGCCGCCCGCGCCCTGAAGGCGGATGGGCTATTCATCGGCATTCTTTTTGGCGGGCAGACGCTGCACGAGCTGCGCGCCTCTCTGGCCGAGGCCGAGGTGGCTGTTACAGGTGGCCTGAGCCCGCGTGTGGTGCCGATGGGCGAGATGCGTGATCTGGGGGCGCTGTTACAGCGGGTCGGGCTGGCGCTGCCGGTTGCCGATAGCGTGACCCGTGATGTGGCCTATGCCAATCCGATGCGCCTGTTCGAGGATCTGCGCGCGATGGGCGAGACCAATGCGCAAGCCGCCCGCCCGCGCCATTTCACGCGCCGTGCGGTGCTGATGCGCGCGCTGGAGACCTATCTGGCCAATTATGCCGATGACGAGGGGCGCCTCCATGCAACCTTCGAGACCATCTGGCTGACCGGATGGAAGCCGCATGCAAGCCAGCAGCAACCGCTCCGTCCGGGCTCGGCCCGCGCAAGGCTGGCCGAGGCTCTGGGCACGTTCGAGCTGCCTACGGGTGACAGGCCGGTTTAGCCCAGAGCGGTCAGGAACCCTTTCGACCACCACGCAACATCCTTGCTCAGCAGCACGTCCATCAGGGCTTCATGGCGGCGTCTGCGGTCCTGGAGTGGCATGGCGAGCGCGGTCATGATGGCGGTGGCCATCTGCTCGATATCGTGCGGATTGACGATCAGCGCATCTTCCATCTGCTCGGCGGCCCCTGCGAATTGCGACAGGATCAGCACCCCAGGATCCTCGGGGTTCTGGGCTGCCACAAATTCCTTGGCCACAAGGTTCATCCCGTCCATCAGGGGTGTCACCAGTGCGATCTGCGCCGCGCGGTAGAGCCCCGCCAGTGTCTCGCGCGGCACGGGGCGGTTGATGAACCGGATGGGCGCCCATTGGATATCGGCATATTGCCCGTTCACCCAGCCCGAAAGATGTTCGGTCTCCTCGCGGATATTGTCATAGGCTTCAACCCCTTCGCGGGTGGGCGGACTGATCTGGATATAGGAGACGTGGCGGTGCCAGTTGTCATGGCGCGCCAGAAATTCGCCAAACGCCTTGAACCTCTGCGGCACGCCTTTGGTATAATCCAGACGGTCCACCCCGATGATCAGTTGCCGCTCGGGCTTGATGACGCCAGATGGAAGACGGTCGACCTGTGCCTCGGCCAGAGACCGGAATTCCTGCGCATCGATGGCGATCGGGAAGGCGGCGATCCGGCATTGCCGCGCGCCCAGCTGCACGAAACCACCCGCCATTTCCCTTCCTTCGGCCACCTCGGTAAGGCAGGCAATCGCGGCGCGGGCATCGCGTTCGGATTGCATGCCGACAACCTCGTAATTGGCCAGCCACTCGCAGACATCCCCGGCATTGGGCAACGCTTCGAGCGTAATCGGATTGGGGAAGGGGGTATGTAGGAAAAATCCCATCCGGTTCGAGGCACCCAGCTGGCGCAGATAGAGCGCCAAAGGGATCAGGTGGTAATCATGCACCCAGATCCGGTCATCGGGCCTGATCACTTCCATCAGCATCTTGGCGAAGCGGCGGTTCACCTCCTTGTAGCCATCCAGATATTCGGCGTGGATTTCAAGAAGATCGGTGCGCCCGTGGAAGAGCGGCCACAGCACCTGATTGGAAAAGCCGAAATAGTAATTCTGCTGTTCGGCCTCGCTAAGATCGAAGGCCATGCGCCGGAAAGGACCGTCATTGATCTCGCGCAGGCGGTTCTCGGGATTTTCCACGATCTCGCCCGAGGTGCCGATCCAGATGCCTCCTGTTTCCTTGATCGTGTCATGCAGGGCCACGACCAACCCGCCCGAGGGGTTCGGCCCCGAAGGAATGCGGTTCGAGATACAGATCAGACGTCCCATCTTAATGCTCCAGCCCCGCCCTCAGCCAGTCCAGAACAGCGGCTGGGTCTGGCAGATGCTGACTTGCGCGGGTCTTGCCATCGCCCACCTTGATGCCGAAACCGCCATGCGTTTCCGCCCAGGCCAGTGCGGGCTCGTCGGTTGTGTCATCACCGATATAGATCGGCGAGCGGTTCCTGAAATCGGGCTGGTCGGACAGGATCTGCAAGGCGCCATCCTTGGAAAATCCGGCCGGACGCAGCTCGAACGCCATCTTGGCGGGCTGCACCTCGAAACGCGGATTGGTGATGGCAAGGCGTTCGATGAAAGCCTCGACCTCGGGGCCCGCATCGGGAAGAGCGCGGAAATGGATCGCCCCACCCATGGATTTATGCTCGTAAAGGAGCCCGCGCGAGGTGGCATAGTCGCGCATTTCGGTCTGCGCGCTTTCCAGACCTTCGGGCAGTCTGTCCAGAGGTGGCGTCATCCCGCGCGCCTCGGAGCCATGCGAGCCGACCATGATCCCGTCAAAGCCGCGCAGGAAGCTTTCCAGCTCGTTCAGGGAACGGCCCGAGACAATGGCCAGCGCCCCGCCGAGTGCGGTGTTCAGCCGCGCCAGGAGCGACCCGAGATCCGCGGGAATGATCACGGCATCGGGGGTTGGCGCAATATCGACCAATGTCCCGTCGAAATCCAGAAACAGGGCTTTGGTCCTGCAATCGAGCGGGGGCACCTCGGTGCGTGGTTCGGTCATATCCATACCTGAGAGTAAGTCCAGAATGCTTTATGTGTCAAAGAAACGGGTGGCGCGTTCTGCCGGAGCCGGAACGCGGTTGTGCCAATTTGCGCTTTGACACTTCCACGGAACGCGTTATCTGCGGGTTGGTTCCGAAAACGCGACAGGATCTTTCGATGACAATGCCCGCCAATTCCCGCCTCGCACATGCGCCTGCAGACCACCCGAAGGTGCCTCAGGCCAAGATCGGGGTTCTGGTGGCCAATCTCGGTACGCCGGATGGAACGGATTACTGGTCGATGCGGCGCTATCTGGGGGAGTTCCTGTCCGACAAGCGCGTGATCGATATCCCGAACTGGAAATGGCAACCGCTTCTGCAGCTGATTATCCTGTCCAAACGTCCCTTTACCTCGGGTGCCAATTACAAGACCATCTGGAATAACGAGGCTGATGAAAGCCCGTTGATGACCATTACCAAACAGCAGGTGGCCAAGCTGAAACAGTCTATGGCGGCCCTGTTCGGCGAGGCGGTCGAGATCGATTTCTGCATGCGTTATGGCAATCCTTCGACACAATCCGTGGTGGACCGGATGGTGAAGAACGGCTGCGAGAAGATCCTGTTCTTCCCGCTCTATCCGCATTACGCAGGCGCGACCTCGGCCACGGCCAATGACGCGTTCTTCAAGGCGCTGATGAAACAGAAACGCCAGCCCGCCGCTCGTGTCGCCCCCGAATATTTCGACCGTCCGAACTATATCGAGGCCCTGGCGCAATCGGTCCTCAAGGCCTATCCCGACGGCGCGCAACCCGATGTTCTGGTCTGCTCCTATCACGGGATGCCCAAACGCTATCTGATGGAAGGCGACCCCTACCACTGCCAGTGCCAGAAGACGACGCGTCTTCTGCGCGAGCGTCTTGGCTGGGAGAAAGACCGCGTCCATACGACCTTCCAGTCCGTTTTCGGTCGCGAGGAATGGCTCAAGCCCTACACGGTCGAGCATGTGGCCGAACTGGCGAAAGAGGGCAAGAAACGCATCGCCGTTATCTCGCCCGCTTTCTCGGCCGATTGCATCGAGACGCTCGAGGAGATCAAGGGCGAGATCTGCGAGGCCTTCGAGCATGCGGGGGGCGAGAGCTTCACCTATATTCCCTGTCTCAACGATGACGATGCCCATATCGCGCTGTTGAGCGAGGTGATCGAGGAGAACCTGCAAGGCTGGATCAACCGTATCTGAGCCGGAATCATGGCCTTCTTGCCGCAGGGGCGGATCATTCGGTATTATCACGGAACTGTGGGTTTGAAGGCCCGTATGCCTGCGTGTATCGCTGGCGATCAACGAATTCGACGGTGGATGGTATGAAAGCACTCCCTCTCTTTGCGCTGCTCATGGCACTCGGGGCCTGCGCGACCACATCAAACGACGTCCAGCTGGCACCTGATGGCAAGCCGATGCCGCAGGTCTACCGGATCACCAAAAGCGATGCGGAGGTCATCCCGACCCGCGCGCTGGAAGCGGTGAACAGCCTGCGCGCCGCGCGTGGCACCGGCCCGATGCAGCTCAACACCCAGTTGGCGATTGCCGCGACCGTGCATAGCAAGGATATGGCGAAACAGAACCGTCCGTGGCATTGGGGCTCGGATGGCTCCTCGCCGCTCGATCGCGCCAAACGTGCGGGGTTCTATGGCGAGGTCGTGGGCGAAAATATCTCGGAGACCTACGAAACCGAGACCGAGACGCTTTCGGCATGGATGTCCGATCCGGAAACGCGCGACGTGATCCTCAACCCGGCGGCGACGCAGATGGGCTTTGCATGGTATCAGGAACCTTCGGGCAAGATCTGGTGGACCATGCTGACGGGTCGCTGACCTGCCATAAGAAGCCAAAAGAAAAGGCCCCGCGGAGGGGCCTTTTTCATATCCATCCGGTGCCTGTCTGGCGCTCAGGGATAGATGAAAATCGGGGTGCCGTTGAGCACCATGGAATAGATCTCTTCGATCTGTGCGTCGGTCACGGCGATACAACCGGCGGTCCAGTCCTTCTTGCCGCGCTTATCCGTGTTATTCTCGCCATGGATGAAGATATCCCCGCCCGGGTTCCGGCCTTTGCTCTCGGCAAAAGCGACCTGCTGCGGATTCGGATAGGACACGCGGATCGACAGGTGATAGGCCGAATTCGGATTGCGCCCGTCGATATAGTAGACGCCTTCCGGCGTCCTGCCATCGCCTTCGAACTGCTTGGGACCGACCGGCTGGCCGCCCAGAGCGATATCATAGGTCTTCACCACCTGATCGCCTGAGAACAGATACATCTTGCGGTCTTTCTTGAAGACCTGGATCTGCGTAACGGGAGCCCCGTTATAATTCTTGAATTTCGTGCTATCCCCGCCACAAGCGGAAAGAAGGGCCAGCGCGCTGAGGCCCGTCAGTAGCATTCTGCGTTGCATTTGTTTTTTGCCTGTTTGGTAGGTCTGCTCGATAGGCCTTGTAGCCTTTATCTGCCTTTAAATCGAGTCTGCTTTATTCGTGGTTAACAACGAGTAAACAGCGCTGCGATTTCGATATGGGCTGACCAACGGAACTGATCGACGGCAATCAGCTTTTCCATAACGAAACCTGCTTCCAGCAAGGTCTTGGCATCACGGGAGAAAGTAATGGGGCTGCAGGAAACATGCACGATGCGCTTGGCCTTCGAGCTGCAAATTTCGGCAATCTGGGACTCCGCACCGGCCCGTGGCGGGTCGATCACGATTACGTCAAAACGGTCCAGCTCGTCGGGAAGAAGCGGGCGACGGAAAAGATCGCGGACCTCATGGGTCACGCGGTGAAGTCCTTGGGCCTTGCGCCAGCCCTGATCGAGCGCCTCGAGCATGGGCGCTTCGGCTTCGACCGCATGCACATCGGCATGGCTCGCCAGCGGCAGCGTAAAGGTGCCCGATCCCGAGAAGAGATCGACCACTTTCGCCGCCTTGCCGAGATTTTCGAGCACAAATTCGGTCAGAGCGGCCTCGCCCTCCTTCGTGGCTTGCAGGAAGGCGCCGGGGGGCGGGGCGACCTGCGCGCGGCCCATGGCCTGCCATGCGGGGCGGATCGCGGCGATCATCTCGCCATTCCACGAAATCCGCGCCAAACCGTTATTATGGGCGATCTCGGAGAGCGTGGTGAATAGGTCGGCAGAGATCTCTTTGCCGCCCGAGCAGGCAATCTCGACGCCTGCTTCCGAGAGGGTGAGGGTCATCGACAGCTCGCCTTTGCGGCTGGCGCCCGCCATGGTGAGGGCCTCGGCGGTAGGGAGATGGGCCAGAAGTTCGGGGCGCAGAAGCGTGCAGCCGGAGATCTCGGTGATCGTGCCGGAGGCGCGCCCGTGGAAGCCTACCTGCGCGCCCTTCTTGGTGCGCCGCCCCGACAGCGTGGCGCGGCGGCGCGAGTTTGCGGGCGAGGTCATGACCTCGGTCACCTTGGCCTGGATATCGCGAGCGCTAAGGGCGGTCTCGACCACGCTGGCCTTCCAGTTGGCGACGAACTCGTCCGCGCCGTGTTGCAGGCTGCAGCCCCCGCAGCTGCGGTAATGCGGACAGGGAGGCCGGACCCGGCTGGCCGAGGGCGTGACGATCTTCGGTTGTGCGATCCGGCCAGCAGCGACCTCGCCGGTAATCTCCTCGCCGGGCAGCGTGAGGGGCGCGTAGATCGTGCCATCCTCGGTGCGGATAACGCCATCCGCCTGAATGGAGAGGCGGTCGATGATATGGGTCTGATCGGTCATGATGGCTATCCGGCTGGCTTTGGCTGAGGGGGCTTTAGCAGCCCTTGGCCGTAACGCAAAGCCTATTGCGCCGCATCGAGCGCGTCCTCTGCGCCGATGAAGCCGCCCGACTGGCGGTTCCAGTATCGCGCATAGAGCCCGTTCCGGCCAAGAAGTTCGTCATGGGTGCCATCCTCGGCGATCCGGCCTTTATCCATGACCACGATCCGGTCCATCTCGGCGATGGTCGACAGGCGGTGGGCGATGGCCAGCACGGTCTTGTCTGACATGACATTGGTCAGCGCTTCCTGCACTTGTGCCTCCACCTCGGAATCGAGTGCGGATGTGGCCTCGTCCAGCACCAGTATGGGTGCGTTCTTGAGGAAGGCGCGTGCGAGAGCAATCCGCTGGCGCTGTCCGCCCGACAGTTTCACGCCGCGCTCGCCCAGCATCGCGTCATAGCCGCGATTGCCCTTGTGGTCCTCGAGATCGAGGATGAACTCATGGGCTTCTGCCGCTTTTGCGGCTGCGATAATCTCGTCCTCGCTGGCATCAGGGCGGCCATAGAGAATGTTCTCCCGCGCGGAGCGGTTGAACATGGCCGTCTCCTGCGTGACCATCGCGATCTGGCGGCGCAGGCTCTCCTGGGTGAGGGTGCGGATATCGGTATCATCCAGCCGGACAGCCCCTTTTTCGGTGTCATATAGCCGCAGAAGGAGGGCCACGAGCGTGGATTTTCCTGCACCCGACGCCCCTACGATGCCGACGCGCTGGCCTTTGGGGATATCGAGATAGACATCCTGCAGCCCGCCCTCGCCACGACCATAGGTGAAGCTGACATGATCGAAGCGGAGCGCCCCTTGTGCACGCTCGATATCCGCAGCGTCAGGGCTGTCGGTCAGCCCATGGGTGGCGGCGAGCGTGTTCATCCCGTCCTCGGCCTCGCCGATCGAGCCATAGATCTGCATGAGCGACATCGAGACCCAGCCCGACATCTGCGCGATACGCATGGCGATGGCACCGGCCGCAGCGACATCCCCCGCACTTGCTCCGCCCTGCCGCCATAACAGCACCGTGCCCCCCACCAGAATGACCGGCAGGAGCCCCGATAGGGCCATCTGGGCGGTGCGGTAGCTGGTCGAGACGCGCCCGAAGGAAATGGCCCGCATGCGGAAGCTCTCCATCGCCTCCAGGGCTTCGCGGTCCTCATGCTGGGTATTGGCGAACAGTTTGACGGTCTTGATATTGGTGATCGTATCTACCACCTGACCCGAAACCATCGCGCGGGCCGAGGCGCGATCTTTCGAGCGCACGCGCACACGGGGCAGGAAGGCGCGGATTACCAGAACCATCGCGATCATCCATAACAGCAGCGCCAGCGCTGACCAGCCGTCGATTGCGGCCAACATTGCAGCCGAGCCCAGGATAGAGGAGAGCGCGAACATGCCGGTCTCGATACTGCCCTGCGCGACATCCGTGACCGCGCGCGCCGTTTGCATCTGCTTTTGCGCGATGCGGCCCGCGAAGTCGTTATCGAAGAAGGTAACGGACTGGCCCATCGTATGGCGGTGCAGGCGCGAGAGCACCTGAGGGAAGATATTAGGTTGTAACAGCAGGTGGTTGGCCGCAGAGGACAGGCCGAAGACCAGCGGCCGGATCACCAGATAGAACAGCACGAAGCCGCCTAGGATGACCGCGTGATCGGACCAGAGACTGCCAGCCGTCGTAGAGATCAGGCTGTCGATCACGCGGCCCAGAAGCCATGCGGAGACAACCTCCATCGCGCCTGCCGCAGCCGAAAGCACCGCCGAGAGCGTAATCACGCCCCATGCACCACGCAGGCACCAGACGAGAAAGCGGCCCAGACGGGTGGGGGGCGCGGAACTGGCATGGCGGAAGGGGTTTATCATAAGCAGGCTCCTTTGGCGCTAGGCTAGACTGCGCATCCCATATGGCAAGAGGCTGCGTGTGCGATCAGTCCAGCAGTTGCGCACGATCAAGTGTGAACTCGCTGCCGATCCAGCGGGTTTCGAGCTCGGCCAGTTTTTCTCCCAGCGCCTTGCCCTGCACCTGCGGCAGCAGGTCTTTGGCGCTGACGGGAAAGACCTGTGCGGCCCCATGGGTGATTTGCGCGGCCCAGTCCGGTGCAACCGGCATTTCCAGCAGAGCCGAGCGGATGAGCCATGCGTCACGCCCGTCGCCGGCGCCGAGCCGGTAGCCCATCTCGGTGGCCGAGCCGATCTCCTGAGCGGCCTCGCGCAAGCGCGCCAGCCGTTTGGCCTCGGCGCGGGACAGTCGTAAAGATGCGGTTGCAGGGCCCGGAGTGAGGCAGGCCAACCGCCGTAGCGGATCGGGGGGAAGGCCGTCCTCGAGATAGATCAGGATCGGAAGGGCCTTGGGATCCGCCTCGGGCAGGATGCGGGTCAGGATGCCGCTCCGGGCCATTGTTGCAAGAACAGGCGCAGGGTCGGGGGCTGCCAGTAGTTTGCGCATCTCCGCCCCGATCCGTTCGCGGGCCAGCCCGTCGATACCCTCGGCCAAGGTGGCGCAGGCGGCCAGACCCTCGGCATCGGGGCCGTTCTCGGGCGCGCCATACCACGCGGTGAAGCGGAAAAACCGCAGAATGCGCAGGTAATCCTCGCGGATACGGTCCTCGGGGACGCCCACAAACCGCAGATGACGGGCCTGCAGATCCGCCAGACCGCTGCCCAGAGGATCGAGGATCTCGCCATCCGAACGGGCATAAAGTGCGTTCATGGTGAAATCGCGCCGCGCGGCATCTTCGGCAATATCGTCCGAGAAGGCCACGACGGCATGGCGCCCATCGGTTTCCTCGTCGCGGCGGAAGGTGGTGATCTCGTGCGGGATGTGATCCGAGATCACCGTCACCGTGCCATGATCGATCCCTGTGGGAATGGGCTTCAGCCCCGCTTGTTCGGCCAGTTGAATGACCCGTTCGGGCGGAGCGTCGGTGGCGATATCGAGATCACTGACCTCCGCACCGAGGGCCGCGTTGCGCACACATCCCCCGACGAACAGCGCCTGATGCCCAGCCTCTTCCAGCATGCGCATGACGGCCCGTGTGGCGGGGGCCTTCAGCCAATCATCGCTCAGCCTCATACCTGCGCCAGCCTGTCTGCCAGAGACCGCAGGATCCGCCCCGTCGCGCCCCATATATAATAGGGTCCATAAGGCGCGGCATAATAACTGCGCCATGTGCCGCGCCAGCGCCGGCCCTCGATACGGAAATTGGCGGGGGTGATATGCGCGAACGGCACGGTAAAGACCTCCTCTACCTCGCCCGGCTCGGGGTTCGGGATGAAGGGTGTGGTGACGCGGGCCAGAACCGGCACCATCGAGAAGCTGGTCACCGTCTCATGCGGGTCGAGCTGGCCCAGAATCTCGACATTCTCGGAGGGCAGGCCGATTTCCTCGCGCGCCTCGCGCAGAGCGGTCGCCACGACATCGGCATCACCGGCATCGACCTTGCCGCCCGGAAAGGCGATCTGGCCGGGATGGTGCTTGAGATGCGAGGAGCGCTTGGTCAGATAAAGCTGCGGTCCCCGAGCCGTGTCCTCGAAAGCCACCAGCACGGCCGCAGGGCGCAGGACGCGCCCCGCAGGCAAAGTCATCGCCTCGTTCAGATCATAATCCGAAGAGGGCCGCCCCGGTCGGGCCAAGGCGGCCTGTAACCGGGACGAGAGGTCACTCATCCTTGGCCTCGACGGGCGATCCATCGGGGTTGATCGTGGCCTCGAAGCCGAGCGATTTCGGGTCGAACTCGTAATGCGCACCGCAGAACTGGCAATCGGCGGTGACAATGCCGGCTTCGGTGGTCATCGTGCCGATATCGCGGGCCGAGTAGATCGACAGGCTGTTGCGGACCTTGTCGGCCGAGCAGGTGCAGCCAAATTCCACGCGCTGCGGATCGAAGACGCGCGGTTGTTCCTCGTGAAACAATCGCACCAGAAGATCGGTCGCATGGATGCGCGGCCCGATCAGCTCGATCTCGTCGACCGTGTCCAGAAGGATATTCGCGCGGTTCCAGTTCTCGCCTTCCTCGCCATCAAGGATGTCCTCGGCGGTCAGCAGGCCCTCGCTCTCGGTGCCGCCCTCTTCGGGCGCGCGCAGGGGCGAGGCGGGCGGCATATGCTGCAGCATCACACCACCGGCGCGCCATGCTTCGGACTGGCCTGGCAGGGTGGCGCGGCCGAAGGCCAGCTGGAAGCGGGTCGGCAGCTGTTCGGATTGCGCGAAATAGGCCTGCGCGCAGGCGGTCAGCGAGCCACCAGCCAGAGGCGTGATGCCCTGATAGGGGGTCGTGCCTTCGCCCTGATCCATCAGAACCGCAAAATAGCCCTTGCCGATCTGCTCAAAACCGGAAGCGGCCTCATCGAGGCGCTCCTTGTCGAAGCTGGCCCACGCGCGGATACGGGCAGGCTCGCCATCGGCGGTGGGGGCATAGTAATCGGTCGCGATAATGCGGATCGGACCGTCACCACGCACCTGCAGCGACAGTTTCCAGCGCAGCTTGATGGTCTGGCCGATCATTGCGGTCAGCAGGGCGACCTCTGCCACGAGCGCCTCGACGACGGCAGGGTAGTCATGCTGCATCAGGACGTTCTCCAGAACCCCGTCCAGCCGTGCAACACGTCCACGGATGTCGGAACGGTCGAGCTGGAATGGCAGAACTGTATCGTCCCAGGCGATTTGGGATAGCGTACTCATATAGATCCTCGAGGGGTTTGCCTTTGGCTTGGCGGCGGGATTACCCTGCCCATATGGGCGCGACAACCCGTGATCCCAAGGGGGGCAGGGGTTTGGCGCTATTTTGTCGGGATATGGAGAAGGATTCCAGAGATGATTCCACGTTTGGGGGAGGCGGCGCGCCGCGGGCAGAAATACCGGATGCGACCGGGAGCCTATGCGCTTCTATGTCGTGGTGATCAGGTCCTGCTGACCCATCAGGCTGCTCCGGTGCCGGAATTCCAGTTGCCCGGCGGGGGCATAGATCCGGGCGAAAGCGCGATCGCCGCACTGCATCGCGAGGTCCGCGAGGAGACCGGATGGGGCATCGCGGAGATCCGCCGTATCGGCACCTATCGGCGGTTCGTCTATATGCCTGATTATGATATGTGGGCTGAGAAAATCTGCCATATTCACACCGCCAGACCAACGATTTGCTATGGGCAGCCGAGCGAGGCCGGACATCAGGCTGTCTGGCAACCTATTGGTAATACGATGAAAATTCTTTCATCCAAAGCGGATAAGGTATTTCTGGAGCGATTTTTTGGCACGTTTAAAGCCTAAAATTCCGGCGCTGAATTTTGGCGTATTTTTGTCACATGCGTGTCGCCTGTGTCATAAGTATGGCTATTAATTGACGTTAAGAAACTTTTAGCTAGGCGTATCAGCAAAATTCCGCTACCGATGACCTCGAGCAAGAATAATAGCGGTCAAAAGAGCCGCATATCCTTTGAGGCGGAGCAGACATCATGGCGAAGTCAGTCGACTTTGCTGTCCGTGATATTGCGGGCGGCGTTTCTCGTGGTACGGTAGCCGGCGACGGCGCCGGTGATTTCATTCAGGTGGGCGATGGCGACGCGATCTCGCTCAACCTGCGCAAAACCAACATTCTCAAATACGAACGCGCGGGCAGCGACCTGCATGTTGTCTTGACCGATGGGCGTGTCGTCGAGCTGACGGGCTATTTCGATGTGCCCTCCAACAAGCTTTATATCTCTGCCGATGGCGAGATTACGCAGGTCAATCTGGAAGACAGTGGCGAAGGTGTCCTGTTTGCCAATTATTCCGAGCCGGAAATTATCGGCAAATGGAGCCCGAATGACGAACTCGCCTTCCTTGATGGCGATGACATTCTGGCACCTGTAGAGGAAGATACGGCCGGTATGGCCGGATTCGCGCCCCTGATGGGGGTCGGACCGTTGCTCGCGGGCGGTGCAGCCTTGGCTGGCGCTGCGGCTCTTGGCGGCGGGAGCGGTGATGACGATGACACCACCGATGAAGACGATGATGGCACCACGGATGACGGCAATGACGAGCCGGATGACGAGGACACCACCGACGAAGACGATGATGACACCACGGATGACGGCAATGACGAGCCGGATGACGAGGACACCACCGACGAAGACGATGATGACACCACGGATGACGGCAATGAAGAGCCGGACGACGAGGACACCACCGACGAAGACGATGATGACACCACGGATGACGGCGATGACGAGCCGGATGACGAGGACACCACCGACGAAGACGATGATGACACCACGGATGACGGCGATGACGAGCCGGACGACGAGGACACCACCGACGAAGACGATGATGACACCACGGATGACGGCGATGACGAGCCGGACGACGAGGACACCACCGACGAAGACGATGATGACACCACGGATGACGGCGATGACGAGCCGGATGACGAGGACACCACCGACGAAGACGACGAGGATCCTGATGATGAAGATCCGGATGATGACACAGATCTCGGCGCGGATCCTGTCATTACGCCGACCGTCAACGATCCCGATGCGGATTATACTCTGACCACCAATACCGAAGACCCCAAAGCCGAGGTGAGCGGGACGGGTGAGACGGGTTCGACCGTCGAGGTGATACTGGGCGATCAGATAATCGAGACGACCGTTGACGAGAACGGCGACTGGTCTGTCGTGTTTGAGGACGAGACCTTCCCGTCCGACGGAGATCTGACATCGACGGTTGTTGTCACGGCGCCGGGCGGCACCGAGTACACGCTCGACGGCCCCGATTTCCTCATCGACATGACCCCGCCCGAGGTGACGATAACCTACGGCGCGGAATCGACCTCGGATGTCGAGAATCTTGCGGAATATGCCGATGGTATCTCGGTGGGCGGCACTGGCGAGATCGGCGCGAGCATCACCGTGACCATCAATGGCGAGGAACAGAGCACTGCCGTCGATCCGGATGGCAACTGGAGCGTGACCTTCACACAGGACCAGCTCGCCGGTGGTGAATATTCGGTGGATATGGTTGTGACCGCGACTGATGTGAATGGCAACGTCACCGTTCTCAACGATGTGCTCGTGGTTGATACCGAGTTGAATGTGACCTTCGACGCCGATGCCGTCACCTCGGATAACATCGTGAACGAGGCGGAAGTATCCTCGGGCTTCACGTTAAGCGGGACGACCGATACGGACGCCACCTCGGTGAGCGTCACGCTGAATGGTGCGAGCTATGAGGCGGTCATCGCCGAGGATGGCAGCTGGAGCGCGGTCATCGACGACGCGAGCCTTGTGACGGGCGATTACACGGTCAGCATCACGGCGACGGATGCGGCGGGCAACGTCTCGACAATCACCGATACGGTGAGCGTCGATACCGATATGGATGTGGCCTTCTCTTCGGCCAGCGTCACCTCGGACAATATCGTGAATGCTGCCGAAGCCTCTGCGGGCTTCACGCTAAGCGGCACGACCGATACCGATGCGGCCTCGGTCACCGTCACGCTGAATGGCAAGAGCTATGACGCGGTTGTGGCCGAAGATGGCAGCTGGACGGCGACTGTCACCGATAGCGCGCTTGCGGATGGCACCTATACGGCGACCGTTACAGCAACCGATTTCGCGGGTAACGTGGCCACCGATACCAAGGCCGTGACGGTCGACAGCTCGATCTCGGTTGGAATCGATAGCACGCAAATGGCCGATAATGTGATCAGCGGCTCGGAAACCACGGGCGTGATCCTGACGGGAACGGCGGAAGCGCTGTCGACCGTGACGATCAGCTTCGGCTCCGGCACCCGCACGGTCGTGGCGGGCGAAGATGGCACATGGAGCGCGAATTTCGCCGCCAGCGAAGTGCCTGCCGATAGCGATATGGCCGAGATTTCTGCAACGGCAACTGACAGCTATGGCAATACCGCGACCACCAGCCAGACCATCAAGGTCGATACGGTGCTTGATACTCTGACAGTGGCAACCGGCACGCCGGACAGCGTGCTTGCGGATGGGGTGGTCAATGCGAGCGAAGCTTCGGGCGGTTTGCTGCTGACCGGCACGGTCGAAGTCGGGGCGCAATCGGTGACGGTTGCGCTGGCGGACGGGACCACGGTGATTGCAACGGTCGATGCCGAAGCCGGCACCTGGACCGCAACCATCGATGCGGCGGATCTGCCCGATAGCGGTGATGCCACCGAAACCCTGACCGTCACTGCCGTGGATGCCTATGGCAATAGCGGCTCGACCACACTGGATGTTGTGTTCGACACGGTTGTCGAGAATTTCTCGGTCGCATCCGTGACCGCCGATAATACGGTGAACGGCGCGGAGGCGACTGAAGGCTTCGCGATCTCCGGCACGGTGGAAGCAGGATCGACCATCACCGTGACCATCGACCAGACGGGCGCGACCCAGACGATCGTGGTGGGCGAGGATGGCACATGGTCTGCTGCCTTCGACGTGGATGATCTGCCCGAGGGCACCGGCACGGCGACCTATTCGATCAGCGCGACGGATGTGCATGGCAACGTGCTTGACGGCACCAATGCCAGCGCGGCCAATGGCAGCTTTATCTATGATCTTGAAGCGCCGGACGCGCCCGATGTGACTTGGGCCACCATCCAGTCGGGCAAGGTCCGCGCGATCTATACCGATAGTGACGGCGAAGCCGACAGCTATACCGTGTCCGGTATCAGCAGCGATGGCACTGTGACCGAGCTGGATAACTCCGCGACCGCTACGGATGACGGTTCGGGCGAGGATATCTACTCCTTCGACTCGCAAGCGATGAGCACCTATTTCGCGGTGACCGATGTCGATGCGGCAGGCAATGAAAGCTCGACCCTCACAGTAACGAGCGAGTCGGAAATCACGTTGAACCTCGATCGTGACGGGCTGGACCAGTTCGACTTCTCCAAGATCGATCTCGACCTTGCGGATGTGAACCTGACCATCTCGGCAGACCAGATCATGGCCATGACCGGTCATGAGAATACGCTGGTGATCGAAGGGGATAGCGATGATAGCGTGAATGTGTCCGGTATGACTGTTGCGACCGATGACGCACAGGATATGGACGGCTATACGCTCTATACGCTCGATGACGGAGACGCCAAGCTCTATGTCGACGATAGTATTTCAACCACCGTCATCTAAGGCATTGGCCAATGGATAAAATGTGCAATTCCCGGACAGTCCTCGTCCGGGCGGCACTTCTGAGTGTCGTGATGACCTCGCTTTCCGGTTGTCTGGGCGGGGGGACGCCGTTTCCCTCCGGTCGGGCCGCCTATGCGCCCGCGGGTAACGGCTTTGCCGAAACCCAGCTGGGCACCACGGCGCAAAGCTCCGCCATCATCGGCGATCTGGCGGCGCGGCGGTCGATCCTGCCGCAGGGCGGGGCCTATGATCAGGTCGCCAAGGCTGTCCTAGCCTATCAGAAAAGTGCGGCCCAGTCCGAGCTTCTGGTGAAGCAGCTGACCGCCAAGGCCAAATCCAAGAACTGGCTGCCGTCGCTGAAACCCGGGGTCAGCCTGACCTCGCTGGGTGATCTGGCGACCTCCATCGTTCTGGATCAGGTCCTGTTCGACAATGGCGCCAAGCGGGCCGAGCGCGAATATGCCGCAGCCGATGTCGAGCTGGCTGCTGTGAACCTTTCGGCCGATTACAACGACAAGGTCTATACGGCGCTGTCGCATTACATCAAGGCCCGTCAGGCCGAAGCCGAGGGCGTGGCTGCAACGCAGGCCGCCAACAAACTGGCCGAATATGATGACATCATGCGTCAACGCGTGGAGGGCGGTCTGTCGGACATGTCTGAACGCCGAGTTCTGGCGCAGAAGCTGATCGATATGGAAGCGACCGAGGCGACCCTGCGCGATACCGTGCGCTCGGAGACCGCGCAGCTCGACAGCCTCACAGGCGGCGTGTCGGTGCGCGGACAGGGGATCGAGCCGCTGAAGGTTCCTGAGCCATTGCCCGAGGCGCTCGCCATCAAGACCGCACAGGGGACCCGCAACCTGACCGTGGCCCAGGCCAAGATCAATCGCGCCGGTCTGCTGCCGGGCCTCTCGGCCAGCGCCTCTGTCGGGACCGGCAAGCCCGATGTCGGGGTCGATCTCGGCACGAGCGCAGGCTTCGGTTTTGGCACCGGCGACCAGCTGAAGGCCTATGATGCCGCACGTCAGGCGGCGCAGCAGCAGGTCGACCAGACCCGTCAGGAAGCCTTCCAGGACTATGTGACGCTGAAATCCAAGCTCGATATGGCCGAAGCCAAGCAGAGCCGCGATGCAGGCGTGGTGGCCGAGATGGAAAAGAGCCTCTCGCTTTATACCGAACAATACCGTCTTGGGGGCCGCACCCTGATGGAGCTTGTTAATCAGTTTGAAAATTATGCCCAGATGCGGCAAGACCTTGCTGGACAGAAATACGATATAGCGTTGATAAGGCTGGAAATCGCCCGCCGACACGGACTTCTCGTCGACGGGAGCGTCATCTAACAAGGTAAAGAGATTTGGCAGAGCGCATCATCCCCTTTGATATCAACGCGTCCCATGTGAATGGGGCGAAGGGAGAGGTGCGCGCGACGCGGAGCGAGGCCGAGACGGCCCAAGCCGCCCCTGCGCAATCCGCGACCGGTCGGGCGCGGGCGCGCGCCGAACTGGCGGCCATCTATGCGGGGCTTCTGGGGGCCGACATTCCGGCTCTCGATATCCTCGAACAGATGTTGCGCGCGGTGGGCGAGGCGACGGCGGCGCTGACCGGCGATGCCAAGGAGGCCGCCGAGATCAAGCCCGAGCATATCGCTGCCGTTCTGCGCGTGGCGGGGCTCGTGTCCTCGGTCGAGAAGATCCCCTCGATCACCCCCGATCAATGGCCTGCACTGGCACAGATGACCAATGGCCAGATGGTGCTGGTGATCGGACAGGAGGGACAGACCCTCTTCGTCTATGACAAGACCTGCAAGGATCAGCGCGCCGAGGTGCCGGTCAGCGATTTCCTCAGCTTCTTCTCGGGGACGGTGATCCGCGCGCGGACCTCGCTGAAACAGCTCGAGGAGCGCCACAAGGTTACTCCCGAGCGTGAACACTGGTTCTGGGGCGCTTTCCACAAACAGCGCCGCGCCTTTATCGAGGTGGCCGTGGGATCGCTCTTTGCCAACCTGCTCGCGGTGGCTGTGGCGCTCTTCAGCCTGCAGGTCTATGACCGCGTGATCCCGCACCAGTCCACGGCGACCCTCTGGGTGCTGGCGATCGGGGCATTTCTGGCCTTGGGCCTTGAGATGGCGCTCAAGGTGGCGCGCTCAGGGCTGATGGATATGGCGGGACGCAAGATCGAGCTTTCGGTCCAGCAGCTTCTGATGGAGCGCCTGCTGGGGATGAAGGTCGCGCCGGGTAAACGATCGCCCAGCCAGCTGTTCTCGGCGATGCGCGAATTCTCCTCGGTGCGCGAGTTCTTTACCGCCTCCACAATCGGAACACTCGCCGATGTGCCCTTCATCTTTGTGTTCCTGTTCCTTGTGGCCTCCATCGGGGGCTCGCTCTTCTGGGTGCTTCTTGCAGGGGCCGTGCTCATGGTGCTGCCGGGGTTCTTTTTCCAGCGCAGGATGATCCGGCTGACCGAGGCGACCCAAGGCGCCTCGGTGCGGGCCTCGCGCCTCTTGCACGAGGCGATCTACGAGCACGAGACCGTGGCCACCTCGCGTGGGGCGGACCGGTTCAAGCGTGTATGGGAGGAGCTGATCACCCTGTCGGCGGTCAAATCCTCCGAGCAGCGCAAACTGGCCGCAGCCCTGACCTATTGGGCCCAGATGGTCCAGCAGGGCACCTATATCGCCGCCGTGGTAATCGGGGCCTATAAGGTCTTTGCGGGCGAATTTACTGTGGGCTCGATCATTGCCATCGGCATTTTGACCTCGCGCACGCTCTCGCCGCTGACGCAGCTTGCGGGCACGCTGTCGCGCTGGTCGAACGTGAAACATGCGTTGAACGGACTGGATGCGATCATCGAATCCGATCAGGCGCAGGCCGATGACCGGTCCTATCTGCGGACCTCGCAGGTGCGCGGCGAATACGAGATGCGCCATGTGAACTTCCAGTATGATCAGGACAGTTCGCTGACTCTGGATATCCCCAACCTGAAGATCCCGCCGGGCCAGAAAATTGCCGTCCTGGGGACCAACGGATCGGGTAAATCCACGCTTCTGAAGCTGATGGCGGGGCTGTATGATCCGCAATCGGGCCGCATTCTGCTGGATGGCATCGAGATCAGCCAGCTACATCCGCGCGATCTGCGCCGCTCGCTGGGCTATCTCAGTCAGGATGTGCGGCTGTTTGCGGGCACGCTGCGCGAGAACCTGAACCTGACCCAACTCGAACGCGATGACAGTCGCCTCTACGAGGCGCTCGACTTCGCAGGGCTCGGCCCGTTCGTGCGCAGCCATCCCAAGGGGCTGGATCTGCTGTTGCGCGATGGCGGGGAGGGGCTGTCGGTCGGCCAACGCCAGTCGATCGGCTGGGCGCGGCTCTGGCTGCAGGATCCATCGGTCGTGATCCTCGACGAGCCGACCTCCGCACTGGATACGACGCTTGAAAACACGCTGGTCAGCCGGTTGCAGACGTGGCTGGAAGGTCGCACTGCGATTATCGCGACGCACCGCGTCCCGATCCTGACTTTGACCTCGCGCACCCTTATCCTGCAGAATGGGAAACTGGCAGTGGACGGCCCGCGTGACGCCGTTCTTGCCCATCTCACCAAAGCAAAAACCGGAAGCTGATAAATGGCCACGATCGATCCCAGCGTGATTGTCACCCGCACCAAGCGGATGAGTCTGACGGTCTGGCTGGTCGGTATCGCGCTTGCGGTGTTTCTGGTCTGGGCCTCGATGGCCTGGGTCGATCAGATCGTGCGCGGTCCGGGTGAGATCGTCTCCTCTTCGCGTCCGCAGATCATCCAGAACCTCGAGGGCGGTATCCTCGCCGAACTGGATGTGGCCGAGGGCGATCATGTCGATGCAGGGCAGGTTCTGGCCAAGCTTTTTGCCACGCAATACCAGACCCAGACCGATGATCTGCGCGACCAGATCGCGGCGCTCGAGGTGCGGCAATTGCGGTTGGAAGCGGAGATGAACGACACGCTCGTCTTCAATCCGACCAAGGAGCAGATCAAGTTAGTGCCGGATATGATTGCGTCTGAATCGGGGCTGCTGGAGGCTCGGCTCGAGGATTACCATGCCCGCGTTTCGGGTGCGAAAGCGGTCATCAAGCAGGCCAAGGCCGAGCGGGATCTTGTCGAGCGGATGTATGACAAACAGGTCGCGCCGCTGATCGAGGTGACGAAATCGCGCAAGGCTTTCGAGGATGCGCAGAACCAGCTCAACGAGATCCTGACCAAGACCGATCTGGACCGCGCTTCGGATTACTCCGATACGCTCTCGAAGCTGGGGACGCTGCGCCAGCAGCTGAAACTGTCCGAAGACCAGTTGGGACGGACGACGCTGGTGGCGCCGATGCGCGGCATCGTCAACCAGCTGTCGGTGACCACTATCGGCGGTGTCGTCCAGCCCGGCCAGCAGATTATGCAGATCATTCCCGAGGGCGAAGAACTTTATATCGATGCAGAGATCGCGCCCAAGGATATCGCCAATGTCCGTGCCGGTCAGGACGCGACCATCAAGCTATCGGCTTATGACTATACGATTTATGGCAGTCTTCAGGGGCAGGTGGTCGTGGTGTCGGCCGATACGTTCAAGGATGACAAGGATCCGAATGCCCAGCCGCATTACAAGGTGACGCTGAGCGTGGATCTGGATGATCTGACCGAGCGCCAGCGCAATCTGGAAATCCGGCCCGGTATGCAGGCCACGGTCGAGCTGCATACGGGCGAGAAGACGATCCTGCAATATCTTCTGAAGCCGCTCTATAAGTCGCGCGAAGCGCTGCGGGAGCCGTAAGGCTCAGTCCGCGTTACGCTTCGCGCCATTGAATTCGAAGAACACCGCCGAGACGTCATCGGTCAGGCTGCCATCGGCATAGTTCTCGACCTCCCAATAGAGCGCGTCGAGAAACGCATTGCCATTGAGGCCCGAGAGCTTTTGGAGCATCCCGTCGAGCCCGTTCTCCATCAGGAGCTGACCGTCAGGTGCGGTGGCTTCGGTGATACCATCCGACATCAGGATGAGCCGCTCGCCCGGCGCGAGGATGGTGGAGAAGGTCTCGTATTGCGCCTCCTCGATCAGGCCGACGGGCAGGCCGCCTTGCCCGAGATGTTCGACCGTGCCATCCACCCTCTGTTTCACGGGATGGGGGTGCCCGCCCTGCACCATCTGGACTTCGCCCGAGACCAGGTCGACATCCGCATAGACCAGCGTGAAATAGCTCTCGGTCTGCATCTCGTCGAGCACGAGTTTGTTGAGATAACCTGCCAACTCGCCCGGATCCATACCTTCGTAGATCCCGAAATCCGACAGCACGAGCGCGATATTCTGGTCGGGCGAGGAGCCCGAGAGATAGCCCGCAAGACGAGCCGTCATCAGCGCCGAGGTGATCCCGTGGCCCGAGACATCGATCCCGTAGAGACCGACGCGACGGGCGTTGATCGGGAAAAAGCCCACCAGATCGCCGCCGACCTGTCCGCAGGGGCGTAGCATCAGGGTCACCTCGGAACTCCCGAAGCTCCGGTAGCGCTCCTTGACGAGGCTCTGTTGCAACTGGCGTGCCTCGGACAGATCGCGCCTGATTCCGTCATGGACGGATTTCAGCTCATCCAGCGTCGAACTCAGTAGCTGGTTCTTGCGGGTCAGTTCCCGTTCCATGCGCAAGATACGGTCGCCCGCTTGCAGACGGGCGCGCAGTTCATTCCCGTTTACGGGCTTGGACAGGAAATCATCCGCCCCGCTTTGCAGACCTAAAGCGACCTCGGCTTTTTCGGATTTCGAGGTCAGGAGGATGAAATACCCATAGCTGCTCCGCTGCATCTCGCGGAATTTGCGGCAGAAGTCGACGCCGGACATTCCTGTCATCATCCAGTCGGAGATGACGATATCGGGTTCGAACTGGTTACATATTTCAAGGGCTTCTTCGGCAGAGGCCGCTTCTGTCACGTCATATCCAGACCGCGATAGCTGCGCCGAGAGAATGCGGCGCTGCATCTTGCTGTCATCGACAACAAGCACACTGCGACGCGCAGTCTCGTCCGGCTTGGGTGTTGCCGTCGAAAGCTTATACAGAGGATCCTGCAAGCCGATTCCGCTCCTCGTAACACTACTGTTGGCCATCTTTGGCGCAGGCAGTCTTAATTTGGGGTAAACCCGAGTAAGTTTCCGAGCTTAAGTTTTTGGCAAGCTTTATTGCCTAGCCTCAAGCAAGGTGGTGATGCCCTTTGGTGGAGGTTGAGATGATTGATTGGGATCGGGTTGCCGAGTTGCAATCCGAAATCGGTTCTGATGGCTTCGGCGAAGTCGTCGAGCTGTTTATGGATGAAGTCGAAGGCGTTGTTATGAAATTGGGAACGCGTCCGGACAGGCTCGAGGAGGATCTGCATTTCCTCAAGGGCTCTGCATGGAATCTGGGGTTCCGCGCGTTCGGCGTCATGTGTCAGGAAGGCGAGCGTCTGGCGGCAATGGGCCGCTCCGGCGATGTCGATATCCAGGCCGTTCTCGATGTCTATTCCGCATCGAAGAAGGATTTCATGGCGCGGGTAAACGAGTTCCTGAGCGCGGCCTGAACCGCTGGACATAAAACATCGGCCCCGAAAGCGGCCGATGTTTCGATGCCGAAGTCCCCGAGCGGGATTAGATCAGAAACTCCGCGAGGATCGCGTCTTCGGTAATGTCGCGATAGAAAAAGCCTGCCTCGTCCAACTGTTGCGTCAGGCGGCCAAAGCTGGTCGGATCACGGGTTTCAATCCCGATCAGCACAGATCCGAAATTCCGCGCGGATTTCTTCAGATATTCGAAACGCGCGATGTCGTCCTGCGGTCCGAGCATTTGCAGGAAGTCTTTCAGCGCGCCGGGGCGTTGGGGCATACGCAGGATGAAATATTTCTTAAGCCCCGAGTAGCGTTGCGCCCGCTCCTTCACATCAGGAAGCCGCTCGAAATCGAAATTCCCGCCCGAGACGATACAGACCACCGTCTTGCCTGCGATCTCCTCACGCATGTCTTGCAACATATCGATCGACATCGCCCCGGCGGGCTCGAGCACGATGCCCTCGACATTGAGCAATTCCAGCATGGTCCGGCAGATCCGGTCTTCCGGTGCGCCGAGGACGTGATCGGCAGGAATGGCACGCAATGTTTCGAAAGGCGTCTGGCCGATCCGCGCCACGGCAGCGCCATCGACGAAACTATCGACATGCGGCAGTGTCACAAGCTTGCCCGCCTCTAGGGCGGCATGCAGGCTGCGCCCGCCCATCGGCTCGACATAGCGGAATTGGGTGCTAGGGCTCGCCGCGCCCAGATAACGCGTCACACCTGCCGAAAGGCCGCCACCGCCCACAGGGATCGTCACGAAATCGGGCGCATGGCCGAGCTGATCGAGCATTTCCACGGCCACGGTGGCCTGACCTTCGATCACGTCACCATTGTCGAAAGGCGCCAGAAAATGCGCGCCCGCCTCGGTGCAGAAGGTCTGGCTCGCGGCCAGTGTGTCGTCGAAATAATCGCCCGTCAGGACAATCTCGACATTCTCGCCGCCAAAGCTGCGGGTTTTGTCGATCTTCTGCTGTGGCGTGGTCACCGGCATGAAGATCGTGCCCTTCACTCCGAAATGGCGGCAGGCATAGGCCAGACCCTGCGCGTGATTGCCCGCGCTCGCGCAGACGAAATGATCCGCGGTAGGATCTGCGGCCCGCAGCTTGCGCATGGCGGTGAAGGCGCCGCGCAGCTTGTAGCTGCGCACGGGCGTCAGATCCTCGCGCTTGAGCCAGATCTCCGCCCCGTAGCGCTCCGACAGAAAGTCGTTGCGCAAAAGCGGCGTAGGTTCAAACAGATCGCGCAGCGCGCGGGCGGAGGCTTGGGCATTGAGGGCAAAATCGGTCATGGCGTATCGGATCGCTTGTTTGGTCAGGGGGCAAGCCAAATCGGTGATAGGAGTGCGCCTATGGCTATATGGTCCCCGTGATCCTAAGCCTGCGGCAGATTGTCAATCGGCTTGGCACGGGATCTGCGCAATCGGGTGCCGCTTTTCAGGCCATTCCGGCAAACATCGGCGCCAGAGAGCGCATTTGATGGGGGGAAACCCGCCCCGCCCCTTGTCGCACAGAAAAAAACGCTCTATCCCCACGTCAAAATCTGTTCCTCGGGAGATGTCAATGTCCGCGCCCAAGAAAGTCGTGCTCGCCTATTCCGGCGGCCTCGATACCTCGATCATCCTCAAATGGCTGCAAACCGAATATGGCTGTGAGGTCGTGACCTTCACCGCCGATCTGGGGCAGGGCGAAGAGCTGGACCCCGCGCGTAAGAAGGCCGAGCTGCTGGGCATCAAGCCCGAGAATATCTTCATCGAAGACGTGCGCGAAGAGTTCGTGCGCGATTTCGTCTTCCCGATGTTCCGCGCCAATGCCGTGTATGAGGGTCTGTACCTTTTGGGCACCTCGATTGCGCGTCCGCTGATCTCCAAGCGTCTGGTGGAAATCGCCGAGGCGACCGGCGCCGATGCCGTGGCGCATGGCGCAACCGGCAAGGGCAATGATCAGGTGCGTTTCGAGCTTTCGGCCTATGCGCTTAACCCCAAGATCAAGGTTATCGCCCCTTGGCGTGAATGGGATCTGCATTCGCGCACGGCGCTTCTGGACTTTGCCGAGAAAAACCAGATCCCGATTGCGAAAGACAAGCGCGGCGAGGCACCCTTCTCGGTCGATGCGAACCTTCTGCACACCTCCTCCGAGGGTAAGGTTTTGGAAAATCCGGGTGATATGGCGCCCGATTACGTCTATCAGCGCACCAATGATCCGGTTCTCGACGCTCCCAACGAGCCCGAATATATCGAGATCGGGTTCGAGAAGGGCGATGCTGTCTCGATCAATGGCGAGGCGATGAGCCCCGCAACGATCCTGACCAAGCTCAACGAGCTGGGCAAGAAACACGGCATCGGCCGTCTGGACTTCGTGGAAAACCGCTTTGTCGGTATGAAATCGCGCGGCGTCTACGAGACCCCCGGCGGCACCATCCTGCTGGAAGCGCACCGTGGCATCGAGCAGATCACGCTCGATTCCGGCGCAGGCCACCTGAAGGATTCGATCATGCCGCGCTATGCCGAGCTGATCTATAACGGCTTCTGGTTCTCGCCCGAGCGCGAGGCGCTGCAGGCGCTGATCGACAAGACGCAGGAATATGTCACCGGCACTGTGAAGCTGATGCTGTTCAAGGGCGCGTCGCGCACCGTGGCGCGCTGGTCGGACTATTCGCTGTATTCCGAGAAGCATGTGACCTTCGAGGAAGATGCAGGCGCCTATGACCAGAAAGACGCGGCGGGCTTCATCAACCTGAACGCCCTGCGTCTGAAGCTGATCGCCACCCGCAACGCTCGCGTGGCAAAATGAGCAAATCGCAGCCCCATGCCGCCATCGTCACCGTCTCCGACCGCGCTTTTGCGGGAGAATACGAAGACAAGGGCGGTCCGGGCTGCGAGGACTGGCTTGGCGGCGTGATCACCTCGCCGCTGAGCATTACGCGTCATATCATCCCCGATGGGCGTGAGAGCGTGGCAGAAAAGCTGCGCGAATTGGTGGCTCAAGAAGCCTGCCTGATCCTTGTGACCGGCGGCACCGGCCCTGCGCCGCGCGACGAAACGCCCGAAGGCGTGGCCGACGTGCTGGAGAAAGAGCTTCTGGGTTTTGGCGAGGAAATGCGCCGCGCCTCGCTCGAAGAGGTCCCGACCGCGATCCTCTCGCGTCAGACCGCTGGCATTGCCGGAAAATCCCTGATCATCGCGCTGCCGGGTAAGCCTTCGGCCATTGCGACCTGCCTCAACCGTGTTTTTGCCGCTGTGCCCTATTGCCTTGATCTGATAGGGGCGGGATATATCGAGACAGACCCCGCCAAGATCAAAGCCTTCCGCCCGAAGGCGAAATAATCAGCGCGCTTTTTCGACCGCTGCTTTCCAGAAATCCGGATCGTCATAGACGGTGGGATCGGTGACGCCCGCCAGATCGAAAGCCTCGCGCCGTTCGACGCATGTGCCGCAACGCCCGCAATGATGCGCGCCGCCTTTGTAGCAGGACCATGTCTGCGCAAAATCCGTGCCCAACCGCGCGCCTTCCTCGACGATTGCCGATTTCGGCACCCGCACGAAGGGCGTGTAAAGTGACACATCGGCATAGCCATCCAGTGCCTGTTTCTGCATGGCCTCGAATGCCTCGGTGAAGGCGGGGCGGCAGTCGGGATAGATGAAATGGTCACCGCCATGCACGGCCGTTGCCACGGCATCAGCTTGGCGCGCTGCCGCAATCCCGAAAGCGATGGTCAACATGATCGCATTGCGGTTGGGGACCACGGTAATACGCATCGTCTCTTCGGCATAATGGCCGTCTGGCACGTCAACATCATCGGTCAGCGCGGATCCGGTCAGGGACGCGCCGATGCCACGCATGTCGATGATGTCGTGTTTCACACCAAGACGCTCTGCAGCACGGGCGGCATAATCCAGCTCCTTGCGATGGCGCTGGCCGTAATCGAAGGAAACGAGCCCGACAAGCTCATGCTCGGCGGAAATCTTGTCGGCAAGGGTGACGGAATCGAGGCCGCCGGAACAGATGACGATGGTTTTCATGAAGACTTCCCTGTTTTGAAGACATCCGGGTGGGCTGCGACCGGAACTCTGCCACTACCGCGAAATGCAGCCTAACCCAAGGGTCTTCACGAAAGTCTTATTCGGCAATCTTGGTGGCCATCAGCCGCTCTGCCTGACTTTCGGGCATGCTGTTGGTCAGCACCAGTCCCCAGAGTAGCAGCGGAATGGCGACGATACCGCCCACCGGACCCCAGAGCCAGATCCCGAAGATCAGCGCGAGGAAGACCAGAAGCGGGTTCAGGCGCATATGTTTGCCGATCATGGCAGGGGTAATAAACTGGCCCTCACATCCGTTGAGGCAGGCATAGAGCAATGCAGGCAGCACCGCATAGAACCCGTCAAAGGCCGCCACACCCGCAAAGAGGAGTGCCACGATCAGGCAGGCAGGGCCGATATAGAGGACATAGTTGATGAGGAAGGCCACAAGCCCCCAGAGCATGGCACCGGGCATACCAAGCGCTGTCAGCACCACACCGGTTGCGACGCCCAGCCCCGCATTCACCACCGTGATGGTCAGGAAATAGCGCGACACTTTCCGCTCTGCGGCCCGCAGGCGTTTGGCGGTGGAGGCGCGCTCGGCGGGTTCCGACAGATGGCGCGCGGCCCATGCGTAGATCTCGTTGCGGGTCAGCAGGAAGAAGAAGAGCGTCCCGATAAACACCAGAAACTGTGCGAAAAATGATGGCGCCAGCATCAGCGCATCCGAAAGGGTTGGCATCTGCACGCCGCCCTTGTCCTCGCCCGCCTTGGCCGCAGTATCGCTGACAGCTTCCTGAATGCGGTCACTCATGGAATTGAGGTTCTGGATCGCATCCTTGTAGCTGTCGATGGTTGAGCGCATATCCTGCCAGACCTTGGGCGCCTGATCGACGATCTGATAGACCAGCGGCTGGAAGATCAGGAAGACCATCGCCACAATCAGTAGTGAAAACAGTATCGAAGTCATCGCACCCCAGACCTGCGAAAACCCCATTCTCTCCCATGTGTCGGAAACGGGTGAAAGGACGATGCCCGCGACAAGAGCCAGTATCATCGGGGCAAAGATGCTTTCCACCTGCACAAGCGCAAAGACAACGCCGATCGCTCCGATAAGGATGATGGCGATCCGTGACAGGGTCTCTAGGCGACTCATGAAGATATCCTCTGTTTTGCGCCCAACGCGCGGGTTTCAGGAATTGTTCCTGACAATATTAATAACCATATCAGTATGTTGAGTAGTTTTCCGGCAATAGAAAAGCCGGGAAAATCCCGGCTTTCCGTTTCACGATATGTCGTTGCTCAATGCGCCACGCCATTGGCGTGCAGATGGCTGCGGAGGTTCTTTACCGAAGCGCTTGCCTCTTTGGAAAATTCCTCTGCCAGACGGTCGCCCAGATCGGAGCCCTCTTTCTCCGCTGCGCGAGCAACATCGCGCGCAGCGTCATAGGCTTCCTTTTTCAGGCGGGCGGCGAGTTCTTCGGCGCGCTTTTTCTCTTCGCGGTAAAAGGAAAGGGCTTCCTCTTTAGCGCGGTCGATATAGGGACCAGCGGCCGAGTTGCGCAGCCTGTCCTTGGGTAGCGCTGCGATCACGGCTGCGCCCACGGCCAGGCCGAGCACTGCGATCACGACCGGATGGTCGGCCACAAACTGGCGCGTCTCGGTTGCGGCACGGGTGCCGTATTCCTGCGCTTTCAGCTTGGCGGCGTAGGCGCGCTCGCGCGCTTCGATCACTCGCTTACGGGTCTCCGCCGAAAGCTCGTCGAGATCTTTCGACAGCTTTGCCCGTACATCTCCTGAGAATTTCGAAATGGTTTCGGCGCGTTCTTTCACGAAATCGCGGCCCGACTGCTTGTCATCGGCGGCTTCGTTCTCCAGCTCGCGCAGACGGAGGGTCGCGCTGGCACGCAGGCGGTCGATCTCGTCGGACCAGTCCTCGGCGACGGCATCAGCGGTCTGCACGGCCTCCTCGGTTTTGCTGTCTTCGGTGCCATTCTTGCGGCCCAGCAGGAACCATGCCAGACCGGCACCCGCCAGCGCGAAGGCCACCGGATTTTCGCGGATCGTTGCTTCGGCACGTTTCGCATAGGGGGTCGCGTTCTCGCGGATGAAGTCGGACACATGATCCGCCAGAAGGCCCGGTGCGACGCGGCTGGTCAGATCGGCCAGCGTGCCTGCCAGATCGGCCTTGTCTTGGTTCAGACGGCTCTCGATTTCTTTAAGAGTGGTTTTCTCGCTCATTTCAGGCTCTCCTTGAGATTCTGCAGATCGGCAGAGATTTTGGTAATGATGGTTTGCGGGGTGGCGGCCGCGCGGCGCAAAAGCACAAAGGCCCGCAGCGCAAGAAGACCACCAAGAACGAGGAGGATCGCAGTGGTGATCAGCGCCGCCCAGACAGGCGCAAGGCCCGCGGTCTGGATCGCAAAGATCAATGTCTGCGTCAGCGCGCCGAGCAATGCGATGGCCGTGGCAAAAGCCACACCCAAGCAGATCGCGGCAACGCGCAGATTGGACCCGGCCTGCGCAATCTCGGCACGGGCAAAGGCCATCTCGTCACGACCAAGCTGGCGCCCCTTCTCGAAGGCACGCAGAGCGGTATCGGTCAGACCGGTTCCGACGCTGGACGTGTTTTCGGGGTTATGCTCGGTCATAATCGTCTCGTTTCTGGTCGTCTCTATCTCGAGGCGCGGTCATCCGACCCGCTTCTAAATACCCAACGCCGGTCCTGCAGGAAGGTTCCCGTCTCCCGAGGGCATGCCCCGCGATATTTTCCGTCAAGCTAGCGCATGCTGGGGGCGAAGGCTGCGGAAAGACAGACCGTGCGCGAACGCCTGATGAGACCATTGGGTTCCAGTAGGAAGCGGCGATCTTTTCAGGGAACCTTGGCCGGAAAGCCGGCGTTGACCTGCCAGAACGCAAGATAATTGCTTAGAAACACTCAATGGAGGCTCCTATGCTTGGCTGGGCTCTTACATTTCTGATCATCGCGCTGATTGCTGCCGCTCTTGGTTTTGGCGGCATTGCTGGCGCATCTGCCGGGATCGCTCAGATCCTCTTCGTCGTCTTCCTGATCCTGTTCGTGGTTGCGATGGTCGCCCGTGCGGTCCGTGGCAAACCGCCGGTCTGACGGAAACGACATGCGATAACGCATCTGGAAAGGGCCGTATCCGCAAGGATGCGGCCTTTTTTGAATGTTTTTGCGGGTTTTCTGGCCTGCGGTTGGGTTTGGGGGCAATCTGCGCTAGGTAGTGATGCGCCATGGACCGGATCCCGCATCCGGCCACGAACGACGACGTTCAAGAAACGCAATGCCTGTGCGGTAATCTCCGGCAGGCCCGAAACAGGGGGAACGACGTGCAGTCTCTTGTGCGCAAGCTCGGTTTGCGAACCGATCCTTATATCTTCTTCATCTCGGCAATCTTCACGGTTGTCTTTGTTTTGCTTCTGGTGATTGCACCGGGCCCGATCGGCGATGCTTTCGCTGCGGGGCGCGAATGGATCACCGTTAATCTGGGGTGGTTCTTTATCCTCGGGGTTAATGTCTGGCTTGGGTTCCTGATCTGGGCCGCCATGTCGCGCCACGGCCATATCCGGCTAGGGCCGCGCGATTCCCGTCCCGAATATTCCAATCTCAGCTGGTTCACGATGCTCTTTGCCGGTGGTATCGGCACGGTGCTGATGTTCTGGGGTGTGGCCGAACCGATCAGCCATTTCTCGAACCCGCCTCTTCCGGGGGTCGAGCCCTACAGCGCGCAGGCCGCCGATGACGCGATGTCGATCGCGATCTATCACCTCGGACTGCATACATGGACAATTTTCACCCTTCCGGGGCTGGCATTTGCCTATTTCATCAACCGTTACGACCTTCCGATCCGCGTAAGTTCGGTCTTCTATCCCCTCCTGAAAGAGCGGATCTACGGCCCTATCGGCAAGGCTATCGATATTGCGTCCATTCTGGGCACGTTGTTCGGTGTGGCGGTCTCGCTCGGGCTTGGCTCCAGCCAGATTGCGGCTGGCCTCTCGGCGCTCTTCGGACTGGAAGATGGCACGGTGCTGAAGGTCATCATCCTGACCGTCCTGACGGCGGTCGCCGTTCTGTCGATCACCGCAGGGCTCGACAAGGGCGTAAAGTTCCTGTCGAATCTCAATATCGGTATGGCCGTGGCGCTGATGGTCTTCGTGCTGGTGACAGGCTCGACATTGTTCCTGCTGCGCGGGATCGTCGAGACCTTCGGGCTTTATTTCGACAATCTGCCGCGGCTTGCCTTCTGGAACGATATGCTGGCCGACGAGAACCCAGCCACGCCCGGTTGGGGCTGGCAGGGTAGCTGGACGGTGTTCTACTGGGCATGGACCGTCACATGGTCGCCCTTCATCGGTCTGTTCGTCGCGCGTATCTCGCGCGGGCGCACGATCCGCGAGTTCGTTTTTGGTGTGCTGGCCGCGCCCTCGCTCTTCACCCTCATCTGGTTCGCCATTTTCGGCTGGCAGGCGATGGAGTTCGACGGGATCGGATCGGCGGCGCGGGCCGCGATGGGCGATCAGGCAGGCCAGATCAGCGAAGCGGTGGCCAATTCCGTCCCGTTAGCGATGTTCGCCTTCTTCGAGCATTTCCCCTGGTCGGGGTTCCTGCAGGGCTTCGGCGTGGTGATCGTGGCGATTTTCTTTGCAACTTCGGCGGATTCGGCCTCGCTGGTGGTGGATATGCTCTGCACCGGCACGCCAGAACCGGGCCCGGTGCCTCAGCGCGTCTTCTGGGGCGTAGCACAGGGTCTGGTGGCCGTTATGCTGATCGTTCTGGCGGGCGATGCCGGTCTGACGGCGCTGCAACAGGTGATCACGGTGGTCGGGCTGCCGATTTTCATCCTCGTGACGATGATGATTCCGTCGCTTATCCGTGGCTTTGCGGCCGAGGATATCGACCATGTGACCATTGGCAAAAGACCGAAACTCTCGGAATTCGACTGATAAGGAAGGGCGCCACTGGCGCCCTTTTCTTGTCCAGCACCATTTTGGCAAAAGAAAAAGACCCGTAATGCGGGTCTTTCTTACGAACGGAACACTAAAACGGGTTCAGTTGGTCGCGTCGTTTTTCGGCTCGCTATCGAGAAACCGGCGCAGGGCTTCCTCCAGTTGGTGCCCCCAGACGGGCTTCTCGCAGAAGATCGCACCAGGAAAACGGTCCTCGATCTCTTCGGCACGGCTATGACCGGACTGGAACACGAGCCGCGTGCCGCATTCATGGAGGCGCTTTGCCAGCGGGAATACCTCGCCATCGCGCAGTTGAACGTCGAGGATCGCCGCATCGGGGCGTTCCTTGATAATCATCAGCCGCGCCTCGGAGCGCGAGGCGCAGGGGCCTATCACCCGATAGCCCATATCCCCGACCATCATCTCGAGATCCATTGCAACAATGGGCTCGTCTTCACAGATCAGGACCGTTTTTTGTACATGCTCGTTAGTCTGACAGCCCATAACCTAGCCTAGTGGTTCGTTTCTCTTCGCTCGTTTCGACCTCGATATCGCCATGCAGTTGCGCGGCGGACAGTTTGATCAGTGTCGATCCGAAGCCGTTTCCAATCTTCGATTCACTGGGCTCAACGCGCGATGTGTAGAGTTCGTTCCATTCAAGAACCAATTTGTTTTGGCGGGTCACCGACCAAGTTACTTGTAGCGTGCCATCCGCAGGTCCCAGAACCCCATATTTGGCTGCATTGGTTGCCAATTCGTGGAAAAGTAGGGACAGCGCATTAATTTCCTTGGTCTGGACATAGACATCAGGCCCTTCGATCCGCAGAACAGCCTGTTTCTCGTAGGGTTCGAGGGCGACCTTCACCACCTCGCGCAGCATCAGCCCATGGCCATTTCTGCCCGATTGGGTGAGCGAATGCGACCGTGCGAGGGCGGCGATCCGGCGCTCGAGTTCGGTGGTGAACTCACGCACCGAGCTGGCTTTGCGTCCCGCGATCCGTGTCATGCCCGAAATGATCGAGAACATGTTCTTCACGCGGTGATTCATCTCGCGCAGCATCGCCTCGCGGATCTGCATGGCTTCCTGCGCATCGGTCACATCGAAGATAACCCCGACGCGCCGTCCCAGCGCATCATGGTTCAGCCTGCGCCCGACAAGCCTCAGCGTGGGGGGCGAGAGATCTTTGGTATCGATCCGGATTGTGATATCCATCGCGCCTTCCGGCCCCGCCATCTGGCGCAGGCCCTGCCGCAGGATCTCGCGATCCTCGCGTAGCACATGGCGCAGCAATGTGCGCGGCTTGGACAGATCGTCCTCTTCGGTCAGGCGGAACATCGAGCGGCAGCGTGCATCCATGTCCAGCAGGTTCGAGCGGCGGTCATATTCCCAGACGCCCAGCCCCGCCACATCCAGTGCCAGCTTCAGGCGCTCGCCCTCGCGGGCCAGCTCCTGTTCCAGCGTCAAGGCCTGCGAGATATCGGTAAAGACCAGCGTCGCCCCGTCGATCTCGCCATTGCGGATCCGGTAGGGGTTGATCACCAGAGACCATGTCTTGTCGCTCTCGCGCTGGGTGACGGTCAGCTGCTGCACTTCCTGATTGCGGATCACATGCTCGACTGCGTGGAAGATCTCCTCGTTCTCGGAGAGATAGCTCGTCACATCGGTCAACGGTCGGCCACGGTCGCCATGGCGGAACGGATAGAGCGTCAGGATCGATTCCGTATAGTTGCGGATATGCAGGCGCTGGTCCACCACGATCAGTGGCAAAGCGGTCGAAGCAAAGAAGTTCTGCAGATCGGCATTGGCGACCGAAAGCTCTTCGATCTTGTTCTTCAGTTCGTCATTGACCGTAGAGAGCTCCTCGTTTGTCGATTGGAGCTCCTCGTTCATCGACATCATTTCTTCGTTCGAGCTTTTCAGCTCCTCATTGGCGGTTTCCAGCTCCTCGACCGTGGTATGCAGGCGCGCGCGGGTGGCGCGCAGCTCTTCCTCGAGGCTCTGCACATGGCTGTCGGAGGGTTCGACATCGTCATAATCATGATCGTCGATCTGGCTGAAACGCCCTTCGTCGCGGAAGATCAGCAACACCGTATGGTCGGGAAGGGGTTCGCCGACCAGTTCCAGGTTCTGTAGCCCGAATTCGGAATGCGCCGACAGATTCCTGTTTACTGTTTTGCGACCGGTCTCGGACACATGCCGGATCGCTGCAGAGATTGCCTCTTTCAGACCCGGACGGGCCACAGACTGCGCATGACGCACATGCGTGTCCATCAGATCGAAATCGACATATTTGCCCAGCTTGCCCGTTGTCTTCAGGATCTGGCCGGACCGGTCAACCACCATCGCGGGGTTGGTGTAGGCAGCCAGAAGGCGGGTCTCGGCATCGGTGGTGTCGATGCTGCGTGTTGTCTGACGGTCATCGGAATTCGTAATGTCGGTCTTGCCGGCTTGCGGATTGCCGACTTGCCCCTTGATGATGCCCGGATAGCCCGAACGGCTGTCATCGCGGGTAAAGAGTCGCGCGCCCACGGTCGCGGGCGTGAAATGCTTGTCATACTGGCCGACCGTTTCCGAAGGACCCAGAAACAGCGTGCCTCCCGGACGCAGGGCGAAATGGAAGATCGGCATGACTTCGGCCTGCAGCTTGTCGCCGAAATAGATCAGCAGGTTGCGGCAGGACAGGAGGTCGATATTGGAGAAGGGCGGATCTCGGACCACGCTATGTAGCGAGAAGCGCACGCAATCACGCAGCTGCGAGGTGATCTGGAACTTGCCGTCACGGCCCACCGTATACAGTTCGCGGAAATGCTCGGGAATATCGGCAAGGGCGGCCTGCGGATAGGTGCCCTGCCGCGCGAGGCGCAGCATCTGCTCGTCGATATCGGTGGCGAAGATCTGCAGCTGCTGGTGACGTCCGGCGCGGGCCTGGGCATCGTGGAACAGCATGGCCAGAGAATAGGCCTCCTCGCCGCTCGAGCAGCCCGGTGCCCAGATCCGGATCTCGTCGCGGGTGCTTTCCTGCACCAGAGGTTCCACCACGCGCTGGCGCAGGATCTCGAACTGTTCCGGATCGCGGAAGAACCGTGTGACATTGATCAGCAGCTCGCGGAAGAGCTTGTCGCATTCGTTCGGATCGACCCGCAGGCGGCGCAGATAGTCTATGGCATCGGCCAGCCCCAGAACGCGGATACGTCGCTCGATCCGGCGCACCAGTGTCGAGACCTTGTAGAGCGTGAAGTCGTGACCCGAGGTCTTGCGCACGACGGCGCAGATATCAGGGACCAGCTCCTCGATAGAGCGGCCGAGCTTGTCGTCATCGAACTGCAGGGAGCTATGGGAATAGAACTGGCTGATGGTCTCGATGATGCGACCGGGCGGGCGGATGAAGTCGACAAGCCCGGT